>NZ_JBFAPF010000001.1:199873-1330413 GCF_040675555.1 Kribbella sp. NPDC049584 | reverse complement strand
CGGGCCGCCACCGCAACACCAACCGCAACCGGGCCCATACTCCCAGCCGGGGCAGTACCCGCCGCCCCCCCCCCCCCCCCCCCCCGCCCCCCCGCCCGGGGGGGGGCCCCCCCCCCCCCCCCCCGCCTGGGGGGAGGGGGCCTGGGGCGGTGACCTTGCGGTCACATCGCCGGACGGGCACGCAGCTCGGGCGCACAGGGCGCGGGCGGCTGCTGCTTAGGCGTGCGCTGGAACCAGAACGGACGCTGGAAGTCGCGCTTGATGCGGTCCTGCCGGTACTTGATCTCGGCCCGCACCGCGTCGGTCGAGTACATGAACATGATGTCCTCCGAGCTCCTGTCGATGACTAGACAGTGCGCTCCTGAGGAGGCCCCCCACATCCGCACAACTCCCTATGCCAAGGGCAACTAACCCCTTAGGTGGTGGGACACCGACTGGGGACAGCCCACGGTGACTGTGCACATCCAATTGCTTATCCAAGGTCACCACCGGGTGTCCAAGGTTCATCAGAGCGGCCCGAGCGGTCGCGGCGTGAAGCAGCACGCGCCGGATCAGCTGCGGTACGTGAGGCTTAGTTCGTAGTGGTTCGGGTCCAGGAGTTCGTCGGCGTGTTCGGCGAAGTGGTCGTTGGCGGTCCAGCTGGTGCGGGTGGTGTGGAGGAACCAGGTGCCGGCGGGGCGGTTCAGGTGGCCGGCTTCGACGGGGGTGAGGGGGCGGCCGCGGAGGCGTTGTTCGCAGTGGTCGAGGTAGAGGCCGGCGCGGTTGAGGGTGACGCTGATCGAGTCGTTGTCCAGGCCGCGTTCGGGGAGGTCGCGCAGCGCGTCCAGCGCCGGGATCCGGCTGCGTTCGAGGGAGATCGCCGTACCGTCGGTCAGCTGCCGGACCCGCTCGATCACCACCACCTCCGGCGATTCCAGACCTAGCCGGGATGCCAGCCTGGGATCCGTCGAGCGTTCGATCCGTACCGTCCGCATCCGGGTCTCCACGCCCTGCTCGGACAGGGCATGCGTCCACCCGAGCCGCCCGTCCAGCGGCCGCCCGTCGAACAGCACGTACGAACCCTTGCCGGTATGCGTCGCGATCAGCTGCTCCTCGGCCAGTACGGCGAGCGCCGCGCGGACCGTGTTGCGGCTGACCGAGAACCGGCGAGCCAGCTCTACCTCTCCGGGTAGCTGTGCACCACGCCGTACGACGCCGGACTTGATCTCCCGCGCGAGCACCCGTGCGACCCGCTCGTGTTTCAGGGAGATCCGGCGCATCATCGCAACTGCTCCACGTGCACGATCTCGATCATCGGTGCGTACAGCCGCATGATGTCGATCGCCTTGCGATGGTTCTCGTCGGTCGATCCGGCACACGCCTCCTCGACGACCTGGACCTGTACGCCGGCGTCGACCGCGGCCAGCGCCGTACTGATCACGCAGCAGTCCGTCGTCACCCCGCCGAGGACGAGCCGGCCGTCCGCCGCGGCCGCCAGCTCCGGACCCCACTTCCCGAAGGAGATCTTGTCCAGAGTGGGAGCGCCCTTGAACTCGTCGACCAGCTCGTACTCCGTCGCGTCGGGAGACTGCAACGCGAAGGGAAACTCCTGGTAATAAGGCACCCAGGCACCGAACGGTTCCTCCGGCGCCACGAACCGGGTGAAGACGACATCCGACCCGAAGATCTCCAGCAACTCCTTCGTAGGCGCGATCACCCGTTCGAAGCCCGGGGTCGCCCAGCCGGACTCAGGGTCCGCGAAGATCCGTTGCAGGTCGATGAGGGCCAGGACCATCAGGCGCTCGCCTCCTGCCGGCGTACTGCGGCCCCGCGGCCGAACCACTGCACGAGGAAACCGATCACGAGCGCCGCCAGTACGCCGAGGTTCGCGTACGCCCACGCGCCTCCCTTGCCGCCGAGACCGAGCGGCCCGAGCAGGTAGCCCTGCCAGGTCAGCCATGACGCCAGCGTGTTCGTGACCAGACCCCAGCCGATGCCGGTGGCAACGAGCATCGTGGCCACGGGCAACCACTGCACATCGCCGTACCGCCCGTTCGGCCGGTAGAGGTCGTCCTCGGCGTAGTTCCGCCGCCGGGCCGCGATGTCGGCGAGCATGATCCCGCACCAGGCCGCGATCGGTACGCCGAGCGTGATCAGGAACCCCTGGAACTGGCCCAGGAAATCGCCGCCGTAGAAGACGACGTAGATCGTCCCGGCGATCATCACCACCCCGTCGATGAACGCCGCGACGTACCGCTTGACCGGCAGGCCGAGCGACAGCAGCGCGAGGCCGGACGAGTAGATGTCGAGTACGGCGCCACCGACCAGGCCGAGCACCGCGACGATCACGAACGGCACCAGGAACCACGTCGGCAACGCGCTTGCCAGCGCACCGATCGGGTCCGCGCCGATCGCCTTGCTCAGGTCCGCCGACGAACCGGCCAGCAGCAGACCGAAGACCAGCAGGACGACGGGAGCCACCGAGCCGCCGAACGTCGTCCAGCCGACCACGCCGCGACTCGACGACTCGCGCGGCAGGTACCGCGAGTAGTCCGCGGCCGCGTTCACCCAGCCGAGTCCGAAGCCCGTCATCAGGAACACCAGTGCACCGATGACCGCCTGCGACGAACCGCTCGGCAGCGCGGACACCGTGCTCCAGTGGATCTGGTCGGCGACCAGGATGATGTAAACAACGGTGAGTACGCCGGTGACAACGGTGATGACCGTCTGCGCCCGCATGATCAGGTCGAACCCGAGTACGCCGCAAGCGACCGTCAGCAGACCGACCACGACCAGCGCGATCACCTTGGTGAGGTTGCCGCCGCCCCAGCCGAGCCGCTCGAACACGGTCGCGGTCGCGAGCGTCGCCAGGATCGTCAGCACGGTCTCCCAGCCGACCGTCAGCAACCACGACACCAGCGACGGCAGTTTGTTGCCTCGGACACCGAACGCGGCGCGGCTGAGCACCATCGTCGGCGCCGAACCGCGCTTGCCGGCCAGCGCGATCAGCCCGCAGAGCAGGAACGAGAACACCACCCCGATCACGCCGGCGATCACCGCCTGCCAGAACGAGATCCCGAATCCGAGCGCGAACGCGCCGTAGCTCAGCCCGAGCACGGAGACGTTCGCTCCGAACCACGGCCAGAACAGCTGACTCGGGCGGCCCTTCCGGTCCGCGTCGGCGATCACGTTCAGCCCGTTGCTCTCCACCTGGAGCGCGCGGGTCTGCTGCACCTCGAGCTGGTCAGCCATGGTGTCTCCCCACCGGAGTGGACCTGTTCAGTCCTGTTCAACCACGGTAAGCCTGGGTGTGAGAGTGGTCAACACTGCGCGGTTGCCGAAAACTGAGGCCATGCTGACTGAAGCGGTGGACGGATTCCGGCTGGCGTACGACCGGATCGGCGAGGGCCCGGCGGTGGTGCTGCTGCACGGATGGCCGGGGGATCGCACCGATTACCGGCTGCTCGCACCGATGCTGGCGGAGCGCGGCTTCGACGTGGTGGTGCCGGATCTCCGCGGGTTCGGTGGGTCGGACGCGGCCGACACCGACCCCGCGCAGTACGGCGTCGCCGCGCAGGGGCGGAGCGTGGTGGGTCTGATGGACGAGTTGGGGCTGGAGCGTCCGGTGCTCGCGGGGTACGACGTCGGCAGCCGGATCGCGCAGGGGATCGCGCGAACCCAGTCGGAGCTGATCGACGGCATCGTGATCGCGCCTCCGCTGCCGGGGATCGGCAAGCGGGTGTTCTCCGAGCAGGCGCAGGCGGAGTTCTGGTACCAGGCGTTGCATCGGCTGCCGGTGATCGAGGAACTGATCGACGGGAAGCCGGACGCGGTCCGCTCATACCTGAACCACTTCTGGACGCACTGGTCCGGGCCGGGATTCGAGCCGGAGCTCGATCACTTGGTGGATACGTATTCACAGCCGGGTGCGTTCACGGCGTCGATCCAGTGGTACCGGGCCGGTGCCGGGTCGGTCGCAGTGTCCGCGGCCGAGACGGCGCCGCCGTTGTACGACCGGATCGCCGTACCGACAGTTGTGCTGTGGCCTGAGTTCGATCCGCTGTTCCCGCGGGCGTGGTCGGATCGGGTCGACGACTTCTTCAGTGACGTCCGGGTGCGGTACGTCGATGGCGTCGGGCACTACGCGCCACTCGAATACCCGGAGGTCCTCGCGGAGGAGATTGTCGGACTAGGCTGAGCGCATGACCGAGCTGGGGATGCCGACGGTGCGACCGGAAGTCGGCGCGCTGGCGAAGCTCGCGCCGGAGCCGGTCCGGTACCTGCTGAACTGGGGACGCAAGTACTCGCTCTGGGTGTTCAACTTCGGGCTGGCCTGCTGCGCGATCGAGTTCATCGCCGCGTCCATGGGCCGGCACGACTTCATCCGGCTCGGCGTGATCCCGTTCGCGCCCGGACCGCGGCAGGCCGACCTGATGGTGGTGTCGGGCACCGTCACGGACAAGATGGCGCCGGCGATCAAGCGGCTGTACGACCAGATGCCTGAGCCGAAGTACGTGATCTCGTTCGGCTCCTGCTCGAACTCGGGCGGCCCGTACTGGGACTCGTACTGCGTGACCAAGGGCGTCGACCAGATCATCCCGGTCGACGTGTACGTGCCCGGCTGCCCGCCGCGGCCGGAGGCGTTGCTGCAGGGGATTCTCAAACTGCAGGAGAAGATCGCGGGCGAGGCGCTCGCCGACCGGTACGAGGAGCCGTCCGCGGCGGCGCTCACCCGCGGCCTGGTGCAGCCTTGAGCGCCGATGCACTGGAGGCGCTGACGAGTGCCGGCATCACCGCGACGTCGACGGACAGCTTCGGCCCGACCACGATCGACGTACCGCCGGAGTCGTGGGTGGCGGCGCACGAGGTACTGCGGGATACCGTCGGGCTCACGTTCTTCGATTTCCTGAGCGCTTCGGACGAGCTGGCCGATGGGTTCCGCGTGGTGTCGCACCTCGCGGACTTCTGGGGTGGGTCGCACGTCGATCATGTGCTGGTGCGGACGCTGGTGCCGCGGGACAAGGCTGTGCTGCCGACGCTGTCCGAGGTGTACGCCGGGGCGAACTGGCATGAGCGCGAAACGTTCGAGATGTTCGGAATCAGCTTCGACGGCCATCCGAACCTGATCACGCTGCTGCTGCCGGACGAGTTCGAGGGCCACCCTCTCCGCAAGGAGTTCGTCCTCGCGTCCCGGGTCGCCAAGCCGTGGCCCGGCGCCAAGGAACCCGGCGAATCCGACCACGCCCCCGCCGGCGCGCCCAGCCGCCGCCGCACCCTCCCACCCGGCGTCCCCGACCCCGAAACCTGGGGACCCCGCCCACCCGGCTCCCCGGACCCAGACCCGCTCGCGGCCGCGCAGGCAGCCGCAACTCCCGCGCGCCCCCGCCGAGCAGCAGGCGCAGGCGGGGAGCGCCGCGCGCGCCGCCAATCCCCACCCGCCGACGCGGCTCCGGCGAGCCCCCCGGACGCGCCGCTGGGCGAGTCGTCGTGATTCCTTCGGCTGAGGAGTTGGCGCGGTACACGTTGGAGCGTCAGCATCCGTTGACCCGTACGTGGGTCGACGACGCGCGCCGGCTGGCGATCCTGGCCGAGGAGCATGCGGCGCTGGACATTCTGCTGGCCGAGGACCTGGAGATCGCGACCCAGCGGACCGCGCGTTTGGCGCCGGGGAAACCGGTCGAGGCGATGCTCAACCGTTGGGTTGCCGTAGGCAACGACCTCCAGGTGATGTTCAGCATGCGCTTCGAGAACATGAACGTCGCCAGACCGTTCGTCGACGCTACCCCGATGAGCCGCTCACCCCAGCCGAGCGACCTACCAGCGCTCGCCGAGGCAGCCCAGGAGTACTACGGCGTCCACAACCCGCTCTACCTCCGCCTCTGGAGCGCGGAGGCCGGCATCGACGGCACCGTGCCCGACCGCCGCTTCCTCGCCGCACCGATCAGCGAGCTGCAGCCACACGACGTACCGCCCGGTCTCGCGCTCCGCCCGGCGAAGAGCGTCGAACACTACGACGAGGCGCGCCGCGCGTACGAAGCCGTGGACGCGGACCACCCGCACCACACCGAAGAAGCGACCATCCAGGACCTCGAGGATCTCGAGGAATCCGCCGCCGACGGTCTGCTGTTCGAGATCACGGTGAACGACGAATGGGCCGGGTACGCCGCCGCCATCATCAAGCCCGACGACGCCCTAGGCCTTCCGGCGTACGTCGTCCTCGAGCTCATCCTCGCCAAGCACCATCGCGGCCACGGCTACGGCCCCCACCTGAGCACCCTCCTCGCCCAGGCCCTCCCCGACCCGACCCGCATCTTCATCGGCACCATCCACTCCGCCAACCACGGCGCCCGCACCGCCGCCCTGACCGCCGGCCGCCACGACGTAGGCGGCTGGGTCCAACTCCCGCTGCCTCAGGACTGAGCCAGCCGCTCCGTCGGCTGCCCGGTGAGGTTGGCGATCAGCTCGAAGTCCTTGTCCAGATGGAGCAGGATCAGGCCGGTCTGCTCCGCGGTGGCGGCGATCAGCAGGTCTGCCACCGAAGGCGCTCGGTGCTCGCCCGCGGATGCGAGCTGCGCCTGAATGACGACGGCGCGACGCTCAGTCGCTGGGGTGACGTTCTCCACTGGCATAGCTGCGACGGGTGGCTGCTGCAAGAGAGAGCGATGCTCGTCCGCGGATCGCGCCGAGAACCCGAGCTCCAGCAAGGTCATAGTGGTGACATGTACGAGCCCGCGATTGATGCGGCTCGCCCATACCTCCCAATCGGGAGCCGTGCTGAGACGTACAAGTGCGGACTTGTCGATCAGCCAGCGCCGAGAGTCGAGAGTTGGTGTCATGACCAGGCCTGGGCCATGACCTCGGGGTCCTCCAGATCGCGAGCCAATTCAGAGAGCCGTTGAAGGTCCGCAAGGGTCACAGCAACCTCGGAGCGCGCGGCTTCCTGGCTGAGCTGCCGACGCAGATATTCGCTCCTGGACAGACCTAGGTCAGCTGCTCGATGGTCGATGACCGCGAGCACCTCATCGGGGACATCGCGGATGAGAACATCGCTCATGGTGGTGTCACCTCCCTCTCGATAGCTAACGATATCAGGCGTGTGGCGGCGTGTGGTAGAAGACGTCTTCGCGGGTTATGTGGCCGGACTCCACGGTGCAGAGGGAGAGTTTGGTGGTTTGAGATTGGGCGCCGGTGGTGGTGTTGCGTTGGGTGAAGGTCAAGCGGGTGGCGAAGTGGTTGGAGTGGAGGAGTGGGCCTAGGGTCTCGACCGTCAGGTATTCGACGTTGGTGTTGAGGCGGCGGGCGTTTTCGCGGATGGCGTCGACGCCTTTGAGTTCGGTCGCGGATTCGAGTGGGGCCGTGCGGATCACGTCGGGTGCCAGGTAGGCGAGTGCCTCGTCCAGGCGGCCGGCGGACAGTGCGTCGACGTACCCCTGGGCGACCTCGGCGGTGGAGGGGATGCGGAACTCGTCCGCGTGCTCGCGGGTCCATTCTGCGAAGGTGAGGGCTGGGCGGCCGGTTAGTTCGGCGACTGTGGTGGTGACGGGTTCGGGGTTGTCGACGAGCGAGGCCCAGTAGCTGACGGCGCTGGCGGCGAGGGCTGGGTCCGCGCCTTGGTCGAGCATGGCCTGACGGGCCGCGTCCTCAACGAGTGGTACGACGTGCATCTCCTTGCCGACGGCACGGGCGATGGTGGCGACCTGCTCGGCCTGGGTGAGTGCCTCGGGGCCGGTGAGTTCGTAGATCTGGCCGACGTGGCCGGGGTTGACGAAGCTGAGTACGGCGACCGCCGCGATGTCGCGCTCGTGGATCATCGACCGCGACGCCTCCGGGTACGGCAGCCGCAGCGTGTCGCCGGCGCGGAAGTCGCCGGCCCAGGCCTGAGCGTTCACCGCGAACCCGCTCGGCCGCAGGAACGTCCACGCCTTGCCGGCATCCCGCAGCAACTGCTCGACCTCACCCCAGACCCCACCCTCGGCGGCGCTGAGCGACGACAAATACACGACTCGCGAAGGCAACAACGGGACGATCTGCGACGCCCCGTCCGCGCTGAACGACGGCCACAGCAGGAACGCAGCATCGACGCCGGCCGCAGCCCGTCGTACGGCGCCGACGTCGTGGACGTCGCCCTGGATCAGCTCGACGGCGGGCGGGAGGCCGGCGAGTTCCGGCGTACGGACGAGAGCGCGAACGGTCACCCCCGCCGCGCGCAGTCCGGCGACGACATGCCGGCCGACCCGACCGGTGGCTCCAGTGACAAGTACGGTAGTCATGACCCGATCCTTCGACCTCAACGTTGGTTGAGGTCAAGCCGGAGTCGATAGGCTGCGCACATGCTGGAGTTCGTGGTGCGGGTGGTGGGCGTCCTGGTCGCCTTCCTGGTGGCGCCGTTGCTGGTCGGTCAGGCCGAGCACAAGGTGATGGCGCACATGCAGTCACGGCTCGGCCCGATGTACGCCGGCGCGTTCCACGGCTGGGCGCAGCTGGTTGCCGACGGGGTGAAGTTCGTCCAGAAGGAGAGCGTCGTCCCGGCGGCCGCGGACAAGCGCGTCTTCGAGTGGGCCCCGATCGTCGCGATCCTGCCGTACCTCGCCGCGCTCGCCGCGATCCCGCTGGCGCCCGGCATCGTCGGCGCCGACCTGGATTCCGGTCTGTTCTTCGTACTCGCGGTGATGAGCATCGGCGTACTCGGGTCGCTGATGGCGGGCTGGGGCAGCGGCAACAAGTACAGCCTGCTCGGCGGACTCCGGGTCGCGGCGCAGCTGATGAGCTACGAGCTGCCCTTCGTGCTCTCGGCCGCGAGTGTCGCTGTCGCGGCCGGCTCGCTCAGCCTGACCGGCATCGCGCACGCGTGGAACCCGTGGTGGCTGCTCTGGCAGCTGCCGGGCATGATCGTGTTCTTCATCGCGGGTCTCGCCGAGCTCCAGCGGCCGCCGTTCGACATGCCGGTCGCGGACTCCGAAGTGATCTTCGGCCCGTACACGGAGTACACCGGTCTGCGGTTCGCGATGTTCCTGCTCGCCGAGTACGCCGGGATCGTCGTCCTCGCGGGGCTCACAACGGTGCTGTTCCTCGGCGGCTGGAGCGGACCGGGACCTGAATCGATCGGCTGGATCTGGACCATCATGAAGGTCGCGCTGGTCTCGGTCGTGGTGATCTGGGTGCGCGTGTCGTTCCCCCGGATGCGCGCGGACCAGTTGCAGAAGCTTGCCTGGCAGGGCCTGGTGCCGGTGGCGCTGTTCCAGCTCGCGCTCACCGGCATCGGCGTCGTCATCTTCTAGGGCGGCGATCTTCTAGGGCGTGGCCAGCGCCTCGGTCGGCGACAGCCGGGAGGCGCGTACGGCGGGATACAAGCCGGCTAGCGCACCGATCACGAGCGTTGCCACGACTCCACCGGCAAGCGCCCAGACCGGGATCACCGTCAGCCAATTCTGGTACGACGCGTACGCCGCCGTGACCGCGGATCCCAGGGCCGCGCCGCCGACCCCGCCCAGCGCGGACAGCAACAGCGACTCGGTGAGGAACTGGGTGCGGATCTGACCGCGGGTCGCGCCGAGCGACCGGCGCAGGCCGATCTCCGCGCGGCGTTCGAGCACGGAGATCACCATGATGTTGGCAACACCCACGCCGCCGACCAGGAGCGCGACCGCGCCGAGCCCGAGCAGCAGACCGGTGAACGCCTGTCCGGCGGCCTGCTTCGCGGCGAGCGCGTCGGACGGCCGCGAGACCTCGACCTCGTTCGGCGCCTCGGGGTTGGCGGTTGCCCCGAGCACCGATCGGACCGCCGGCACCTGCGCGTCGTCCGACCTCGTGTAGATCGTGGTCGGATGACCGTCGAAGGAGAGCCGACCGGCCGCCGGCCACCCCATCAAGGCTGCGCTGTCGAGCTCGGGTGCCAGCGCGGCGGGCTCGAGAATGCCGAGAACCGTGAACCAGATGTTGCCGATCAGTACCTGGGTGTCCGGCCCCGCCTTGGTGATCCCGAGCCGGTCGGCAGCGCTCGAGCCGAGCACGGTTGCCGGGTACGAGCCGGTGGCCGCGTCGATCCATTTGCCGCTGCGAACGGTCGCGCCGATCGTGTCGAGCAGGTTGGTGCGGGCGGCGTACGCGATGATGCCGTTGGTCTCGACGTCCGGGATCTTGTTGGTCCGGTAGACGGACGTGTCGTCGACTTTGCCGACCGCGGACTCGGCCCGGACCGGGGCGATCCGGCGGACCATCGCTTCGGCCGTGAGTGGTAGTTGGGCCTGCTCACCCGTCAATCGAGTGCCGGGGGCAACCGTCAGAAGGTTGGTGCCCAAGGCATCGAGTTGCCCGTCGAGCTCGGCCCGGGAGGACGACGAGATCCCGACCACGGAGACCATCGCGGCGATCCCGATCGCAATCCCCAACGCGGACAGGAACGCGCGGGTCGGCCGGGTCCGCAGACCGACGGCGCCCACCCGGACAATGTCCGCCAGCTTCAGGGACGCCGGCTTGAGCTCGCCCCTCATGACCTCACCTCCTCGATGATGCGCCCGTCGCGCATGCGGACCTGGCGGGGGAGGGAAGCGGCGATGTCCCGGTCGTGCGTGATGACGACGACCGTCGTACCGGCCGCGTGCAGGTCGCGCAGCAGTTCCATCACGCCGGCGCCGGATGCGGAGTCGAGTGCCCCGGTCGGTTCGTCGGCGAGCAGTACGGCGGGTTCGCCGGCGACCGCTCGCGCGACGGCGACGCGTTGCCGTTCACCACCGGACAGCTCGTGCGGCTCGTGATCCAGCCGATGCCCGAGCCCGACCCGTACGAGTGCGGCCGCGGCGCGCTTGCGTCGTACGGACAGTCGAAGGCCGGAGTAGAGCAGGCCGTCCGCGACGTTGTCCACTGCGCGCACGCCCGCGGCGAGGTGGAACTGCTGGAACACGAAGCCGATCCGCGTCGCGCGCAACGCCGACAGCCCGGCGTCGGAGAGCCGCGCAACGTCGTACCGATCGATGTGGACGGTGCCGGAGGTCGGGCGGTCGAGAGTGCCGAGCACGTTGAGCATCGTGGACTTGCCGGAGCCGGACGGGCCGACGATCGCGACCAGTTCGCCCGCCTCGATCCGCAAGCTGACTCCGCCCAGCGCGTTCACACCGCCCGGGTACACCTTGGTGACCTCGCTCAGCTCGATCACTTCGGGATCCCCACCGTGGTGCCGGCCTTGATTCCGGAACCGCTGATCTCGACCTGACCGCTCGCGAACAACCCGGTCTTAACGGGGACGTAGTGCGAGGTCGTACCGTCGGTGACCTCGACGCCGAACCCGCCCTCGCGGAGCGCGACCAGAGCCGCGACCGGGACGGTCAGCACGTTCTTGCGTTCCGAGGCGGTGAAGGTGACATCAGTTGCCGCTGACGACCAAGCGGCCACGGCCTTTTGGTTGGCGATGGCAACGATCACCTCGACCTTGGTCTCGGGGTCCTTGTCCGGGCTCTCCGCCGGGATGATCACCGTCGACACCTTCTCGATCCGGCCCGGCACGGTCTTGCCGTCAGGCAGCGCTACTGTCACCGCCGTGTTGGGCGTGGCCAGCCGCTGGTCCGCCGCGTCGAGCCGGACCGTGACGGCCCGGGTCGTGCCGGTGTAGGAGAGCACAGGCTGGTTCGGGCCGAGCGGTGTGCCCTCCTGGCCTTGCACGCTGTCGACGCGGATATGACCGGGCGCGAACAGCACGGTACCGAGCTCGACGACCCCGGTCTCGTCGAGGCCGAGATCGTCCTGCCACTCCTCGACGGCTTCGGCGGTGGCGCTGGTGTACTCGTCGTCGACGGTGAATCCCGTGTACCCCATCGCCTTCAGGTTCTGCTCGAGCTGCAGAACATCATTGCCCTCGGCCCCGATCGACAGCTTCCGGTACGCCGGGAGCGCGCCGTACAGCAGGATCGTCGGCTTGTTGTCGATGCTGTAGACGGTGTTCCCGCGACGCAGCTCCTGCCCGCTGTCCGGTACGGCGGTGACCGTGCCGGCAATCCGGCTGACGGCGGAGGACGTCGTACCGAAGCCGAGTTGGCCGTCCTGGGTCTCGGTGTCCTTCAGGGTCTGCTGGGTGACCTTGGTGGTGTTGACCGGCAGAGCTTGTGCCGGCTGGTTCGATGCCTGGCTGGTGTCGCCCCGGTTCACCAGGAACGCGCTCGCCGCGCCCCCAGCGGCCAGGACGACCACAGCCGTGAGTGCCTTCCGCATCACCGCGCCGCCAGGATGCTCTGGCACGCGTCCTGCGCCTTCTGGAAGTCGGGGTCGTCGGCGACGCCCGGGCCGATCATGATGCCGCGCTGGTCCGGCTTCGGGTCCGGGAACTTCTCGACACCGTTCTTCCGCATGCACTCGGCGTACTTGCGGCCGTTCTCCGCCTGCTGCGGATTGGCGCTGCCCTGCGACTGCGGGTCGTACTCACGGCAGGCCTCCATCGCCTTCTGCACCTGCTCCTGGGTGACACCGGAGTTCTTGTCGAACTTCAGCATCGGCCCCTTGCCCGGCTCCGGGTCCGGGACGTTCAGGCCGTTCTCCCGCAGACACTGGGTGAACTTGACTGCCATCTCGTCCTGGCTGAGGCTGGCCGGCGCGCTGCTGGGGGCGGTCGACTGGGCCCCTCCGCTGCCGGAGGCGACCTGAGTGTCGGGCTTGTCCGCTCCACAGCCGGTGATGAGTACGGCCCCCAGTACGGTGATGGCCAGCGCGGTGGCGGCCAGGATGGTCTTGCGCATCGGTGCGCTCCTCTCGTTTCCCCGAAGCCTTCGCCGTACGCCGTTTCCCGGCCGTTTCCGAGCGCGCTAACACGGAAGAAACACGGTCGTCGGGGATCATGGGGTGCGTGCGGGTTCTGGTGGTCGAGGACCAACCGTTGCTGGCGGCAGCGATCGCGGAGTGGCTGCGTGACGAGTCACACGCGGTCGACGTGGCGGGTGACGGCGGTACCGCGCTCGAACGGCTGTCGGTGAACGCGTACGACGTACTCGTGCTGGACCGCGACATCCCGGTCGTGCACGGCGACGAGGTGTGCCGGCAGTTGGTGCAGACCGGGTCGGATACCCGGGTGCTGATGCTGACGGCCGCTGCTGCGGTCACCGACCGGGTGGAGGGGCTCGGGCTCGGTGCGGACGATTACCTGACCAAGCCGTTCGCGTTCGCTGAGCTGGCTGCCCGGGTGCTGGCGTTGGGGCGGCGGAGTCGCCCGGCCGATCCGCCCGTACTGCGACGTGCCGGCGTGACGCTGGATCCGGCGCGGCACGAGGTGTTCCGCGACGGCCGGTACGTGCCCCTGTCGAAGAAGGAGTTCGCCGTACTCGCGGAGCTGCTGCGGGCCGCCGGCGCGACCGTGTCGGCCGAACAACTGCTGGAGAAGGCATGGGACGAGCACGTGGATCCGTTCACCGGGGCGGTGCGGCTGACGATCCTCAAGCTACGCCGCAAGCTGGGCGAGCCGGGGCTGGTCGAGACCGTCACCGGCGTCGGCTACCGCATCCCATGAGGCGGCTGACGCTGCGGGGCCGGCTGACCTTGCTGTACGGCGGGTTGTTCATGGTGGCCGGCGTAGTGCTGCTCGGGGTGACGTATGCGCTGTTCAACGCGAACCTCGGCCAGCAGTACCGCGTGATCGTGAAGGGGACGTATCTCAGTCCAGGGCCTGGTGCTCAGAAGCCACCGCCGCCGAGCAACGACGTCTACGTGATGAACAAGGACGGCGCCGTACTCACCGGGTCGGATGCGGAGAAGGTGCTCGAGCAGCAACGCGAGCAGGTCCGACAGGCGGCGATCAAGTCGTTGCTGATCCAGGGGAGTGTCGCGTTGGTCGTAGTGGGTGGACTGGCGGCGGGATTCGGTTGGCTCGTGGCCGGGCGGGTGCTGGCGCCGCTGCATCGAGTCACCGACACGGCTCGCCGGATCTCCGCTTCACCTGCGGCTTTGCACGAGCGGATTGCGCTCAAGGGGCCTGACGACGAAGTGAAGAATCTGGCCGATGCGTTCGACACGATGGTCGAACGGCTGGACCATTCGTTCGACGGCCAGCGCCGGTTCGTGGCCAATGCGTCGCATGAGCTGCGTACGCCGTTGACGCTCGGCCGGGCACTGGTCGAGGTCGCGATGCACCGGCGTACGGCGTCGGCTGACGTGAAGGAACTGGGCGAGAGCCTGCTGACGATCAACGCGCGACACGAGCAGCTGATAGAGGGCTTGCTGATCCTCGCGGACTCCGAGAAGCAGCTGACGACGGTGTATCCCGTGAACCTGGCTGACGTCGTGACGCACGTTTGCGGTCAGCTGGCGGCTGAGGCGTCGGCGATGGGGGTCGACCTGATCCGCGGCCCGGGCGACGCGCCGACCCGCGGCGACGCTCTTCTGCTGGAACGCCTGGTCCACAACCTCGTGGAGAACGGAATCCGTCACAACACGTCTGGCGGCTGGGTCTGGGCGGTCAGCAAGACGGCCGGGGACCACGTCCAGGTGGTGGTGACGAACACCGGGCCGGAGATTCCGCCGTACGAGGTGGAGAGCCTGTTCAAGCCGTTCTACCGACTGGGCGCCGAGCGGCTGGTCAGCGGGAAGGGCGCCGGGCTCGGGTTGTCGATCGTCCGCTCGGTGGCCGAGGCACACGGCGGGACCGTCACCGCCGTACCGCGAGCCGGAGGCGGTCTGGAAATTACTGTGGAGCTGCCTGTCGATCCGGGCTGAGGCCATTCGTACAGATGACGAGAAGGAGGACACGATGAACCAGTACCTGCTCAGCATCTATCAGCCTGACGGCCCGATCCCCGAGCCCGAGGTCCTGGAGCCGATCCTGCGGGAGCTTCAGGCGTTGAACGAGGAGATGCAGGCGGCCGGCGTCTGGGTGTTCGCCGCCGGCCTGCACCCGCCGGACACCGCGACCGTGCTGAAAGCCCACGGTGACGAGGTTCTGATCACCGACGGCCCGTTCACCGAGGGTAAGGAGCACCTGGGCGGTTTCACCGTCATCCAGGTCGACGACCTCGACGCCGCCCTCCACTGGGCCCGCCGCCTGGCCAAGGTCCTCCGCAACCTGTCCGTAGAAGTCAGACCATTCCAGTCGTGACACCTGATCTGGCCGGGATCTTCCGCGCTGAGCACGGGCGCGCGGTCGCGGTCTTGACGAGGGTCTTCGGCGATCTGGAGATCGCCGAGGACGCCGTACAGGATGCCTTCGCGACGGCGGTGGAGAAATGGCCGGAGAGCGGCGTACCGCCGAGTCCCGCCGGCTGGATCATCACGACCGCCCGGAACCGGGCGATCGACCGCCTGCGCCGCGAGTCCGTACGGGCCGACAAGCAGGCCCAGGCGGCCCAGGCGGCACTGCTGCATGCCCAGGACGAGCCGGAGGAGGTGGGTGCCGTGGACGACGACCGTCTCCGGCTGATCTTCACCTGCTGCCACCCGGCCCTCGCGCTGAACGTCCGCGTCGCGCTCACGCTCCGCATGCTCGGCGGCCTCACCACTACCGAGATCGCGCACGCGTTCCTCGTCCCCGAGCCGACGATGGCGCAACGCCTGGTCCGCGCCAAAGCGAAGATCCGCGCGACCGGCATCCCGTACCGCGTCCCGTACGAGGCCGATCTGCCGGAGCGCGTGCGCGGCGTACTCGCAGTCGTCTACCTGATCTTCAACGAGGGGTACGCCGCCTCGTCGGGCGAGTCGCTGGTCCGCGACGAACTCGCGCTCGAAGCCATCCGCCTCGGCCGGCTGGTGGCTGACCTCATGCCCGACGAACCCGAGGCCGTGGGTCTGCTCGCTCTGATGCTCCTTCAACAAGCCCGCCGCCCCGCGCGGGTCGGGGCCGACGGTGGGCTGATCCGCCTCCGCGAGCAGGACCGCACACTCTGGGACGGCCCGCTGATCGCCGAGGGCCAGGCACTGGTCCGCCAATGCCTGCGCCGCAACCAGCCCGGCCCGTACCAACTCCAGGCAACCATCAACGCCGTCCACGCCGACGCGACCTCGGCCGAGTCGACGGACTGGCGCCAGATCGTCCAGCTGTACGACCACCTCCTGACCCTTGAGCCCTCTCCGGTGGTTGCCCTCAACCGAGCCGTAGCGGTCTCTGAAGTCGATGGCCCCGCTGCGGCTCTGACCCTCGTCGACGCGCTCGACCTCGACACGTACTACCTCTTTCACGCCATCCGAGCTGACCTGCTCAGCCAGCTGGACCGCGCGGACGAGGCGCAGGCGGCGTACAGGCGGGCTCTCTCGCTGACGCCCAACCAGGCGGAACAGAACTTCCTTCGAACCCGTCTGGCGTAAGGTCCACCCGTGCGGGGATTTGAGTTGGTCTGTGAGGTGGAGCCGCCTACCCGGCCCGATCTGAAGCGGGTTCGGCATCAGATCGGGGTGATGAGTCCGATCGCGGACGGGTTCCTGATCCCGGACAATCACATCGGCCGGGCGACCGTGTCCAGCGTCGCGGTGGCCAACGAGGTGCAGTTGATGGGGGCCCGGGGCATCGCTTGCCTCAACTCCCGTGACCGCAACCTGCTCGGCTTCCGCAGAGACCTGCTGACGGCGGCGGCGTACGGCGTGGAGCAGTTCTTGTTCGTCCACGGCGACGAACCCGCGGAAGGTGCCCGGACCAGCCAGCTCACGGTCCGCACGATGATCGAGCAGGCGCGCGACACGACGTACCCCGGCTGCAACCCCTTCCAGGTCGGCGCCGCGACCCGCCTGACGAAGGTTCCGCGCTGGAAGGCCGAGGCCGACTTCTTGTATGTGCAGGTCAGCTACGACCTCGACGAGCTCCTCCGCTGGCGTGAGTCGATCGACCTCGGCATCCCGGTGTACGCCGGGGTGATGGTGCTGGCCTCGGCGAAGATGGCCCAGGACCTCGCCGCCCTGCCCCAGCTCAAGATCCCGCCGGCCCTGATCGAGGCGGTCGACCGGGATCGCGACGCCGGCGTCGACCACGCCTGCGAGCAAATCCTCGCGATCCGTGACTCGGGTGCCTTCGACGGCGTTCATCTGATACCGGTGAGCCGGTACCGGCAGGTTGCCGCCCGGCTCGAGCGCGAGCTTTAGCGCGCCGGATCGGGTCGTGGGAGGCTAGTGTCCTGCTTAGAGACGGGAGGTGGAGCGTGGGGGTGCCGGGTAAGGGACTGGTCGAGGGGCTGAAGGTCACCGCGAGGACGCTGGCCCGTCGGTCTGTCACCGAGCAGTATCCGGATGTCCTGCCGGAGCTGCCGCCGCGCAGTCGTGGTGTGATCGCGCTGATGGAGGAGAACTGCACCTCCTGCATGCTGTGCGCCCGCGAGTGCCCGAGCTGGTGCATCTACATCGACTCGCACACCGAGACCGCGCCGTCGGTCGGTGAGCAGGCGCGGGTGCGCAGCCGGAACGTGCTGGACCGGTTCGCGATCGACTTCAGCCTGTGCATGTACTGCGGGATCTGTATCGAGGCCTGCCCGTTCGACGCGCTGTTCTGGTCGCCGGAGTTCGAGTACGCCGAGACCGACATACGCAACCTGACCCACGAGAAGGACCGCCTCCGCGACTGGATGTGGACCGTGCCCGCGCCGCAACCCATCGACCCCGGCCCGACGACAGAGACCCCCGTCGCGACGGCGGAGACCACCGGCCCGACGCAAGAGGACGAGGCGTGACAACAGCCCTGTTCAGCGTTGCGGGAGCCGTCGCCCTCATCGCCTCGGTCCTGGTCGTGACCTCCCAGCGGATCGTGCACGCCGCGCTGTGGCTGGTCGTCGCGCTCGGGGCGATCGCCGGCTGCTTCGGCGTACTGCATGCGGAGTTCGTCGCGCTGGTGCAGATCCTGGTGTACGTCGGCGCGATCGTCGTCCTCGTGCTGTTCGCGCTGATGTTGACCAAGGCACCGACGAACCCGCTGCCCGGCCTGACGACCGGCCGGAGCCCGTTCGCGGCCGTCGTGGCGGCCGTGCTCGCGCTGATCCTCGGCGCCGGCGTGGTTCTTGCTTTTGGCAACGAGAAGATCAAGCCGGTGGCGGACGGATCCGCCCAGGCCGTGGGAACGCAGGTCTTCAAGACCTGGGTGCTCCCGTTCGAAGTCCTCTCGGTCCTCCTGCTGGCCGCGCTGATCGGCGCGATCGCCCTGTCGGTGCGGAAGAAGGAGGACTGACGTGCCGTTGATCCTCCCGCTGCTGCTGGCCGTCGTGCTGTTCTGCATCGGGGTGTACGGCGTTCTCGCGCGCCGTAACGTGATCACCCTGCTGATGTCGTTCGAGCTGATGCTGAACGCGGTCAACCTGAACCTCGTCGCCTTCGACGCCTGGCGGATCGACGACGCCACCGGTCAGGCGCTGGCCGTCTTCGTGATCACGCTCGCGGCGGCCGAGATCGGTCTCGGCCTGGCGATCGTCCTGCTGCTGTTCCGCGGCCACGGTCACGTTGACGCGGACGCCGCGCGGGACCTCGCCGAACAGGACGATGCCGAACGGGACGAGCTGGTCGAACAGGAGAAGGCCACGTGATCGCCACCGCCTGGCGGGTGGCCGGCGTCGGCTTCTCGCTCCTCGTCGTGCTGGCCGCGGCGCTGCTGTACGGCGTGGACCCGCAGCAGACCAAGGCCGGCGGCGCGATGATCGGCGAGGACTTCTGGTTCTCGTACGAGTTCCGCACCGACGGGCTCACCGTGCTGATGCTCGCCGTCGTCGGTGTCGTCTCCGCCTGCGTCCAGATCTATTCGATCGGCTACGTCCGCGAGCGCATCGCGTCGTACACGGCTCTTGTCACCCTGTTCACCGCGGCGATGGTGACCGTCGTGATCTCGGACAACCTGTTCCTCCTGCTGATCGGCTGGGAGGTGATGGGCGCCTGTTCGTACCTGCTGATCGGTCATTACTGGGAGCGCCGTGACGCCCGGGCCGGTGCGATGAAGGCGTTCCTGATGACGAGGCTCGGCGATGTCGGCTTCCTGTTCGGGATCTTCGTCCTCGGTGTCGGCTACCACACCTTCCGGATCTCCGAGCTCGGCAGCGGCCCGATCGAGCCGCATACGTTGACGATCGGCACGATCCTGCTGCTGGTCGGTGTTATCGGCAAGTCCGCGCAGGTCCCGCTGCAGACCTGGCTTCCCGACGCGATGCCCGGCCCGAGTCCGGTCAGTGCGCTGATCCACGCGGCGACGATGGTTGCCGCGGGTGTCTTCCTGATCGCCCGGCTGTACAGCGTGTTCGTCGAGGCGCGGACCACTCTGACCGTGCTGGCAATTGTGGCCTGCGTGACGATGCTGTTCGCCGCGTCCTGCGCGATGGCGGCCGTGGAAGTGAAGCGGGTGCTGGCCTGGTCGACCGTCAGCCAGTTGGCGATCATGTTCGCCGGGCTCTCGCTCGGTACGCATGACGGTCGACGTGCGGCGCTTTTCCACCTGCTGACGCATGCAGCGTTCAAGGGCCTGCTGTTCCTCTGCGCCGGCGTACTCCTGCACCAGGTCGGCAGCGCCGCCTTCGTCGTACTGCGTCGTTACACCCGCCGCGGTGCCTCGCGGAAACAGTTGCGCGTGACCTTCGTGACGATGACGATCGGCCTCGCGGCGCTGGCCGGCGTACCGGGGTTCGCCGGGTTCTTCTCCAAGGACTCGGTGGTCGAAGCCGCGTGGGAGCAGGCGAAGGACGGTTCGACGGTCGGCTGGATCGTGCTCGTATCTGTCTGCCTGACCGCGGCGATGACGGCGTTCTACTGCGTACGCATGTGGCTGTGGGTGTTCTTCCGTACTCCGGCCCTCGCGGGCGCGGTCGGCGCGTTCGAAGGCGACGACCCGATGGCGCATCTCGACGAGCCCGACGCGAACAAGCTTCGCGACGGGTCGTGGCTGATGCTCGCGCCGATGGTGCTGCTCGCAATCGGCGCGATCGGGCTGGGCTACACCGACGGCGTCCACCTCAACCTGCCGATCGCGCTGATCACGACCGTTCTCGCTGTGCTCGGCGGTTTCGCGGCGTACTCACTCTGGCAGCGGGGCGCTGATCCGCGACCGGTTGTGCTGGAGCATGAGTACGGCGTGGATCCGGCGTACCAGCGACTGTTCGTCGTGCCGGTGGAACGGCTGGCGAAGCTCGCGGTCGGCAACGACCGGGACGTGATCGGTGCCTATGTACGGGCGACCGGGCGGGCCGGCGTACTGGCCTCGCAGGGCTTCCGGAAGCTGCAGACGGGCAACGTGCAGACGTACCTGACCGCGGCCGTGATCGGTGCGGTCGCACTGGCGATCCTGGCGGGGGTGATCGGCTCGTGAGCGAATGGTTGCTGATCGCCCTCATCGCGGTGCCGACGCTGACGGCTGTTGTCTTGTGGGCGTTGCCGGTGGTGACGGCCGATCGTGTCGCGGCGCTGGTCGGGACGGTCGTGTCGGGGGTCCTGCTGGTCGCGTCGTTCGTCCTCTGGTGGGACATGCGCCGCCCGCACTGTCCGTGCACCACCGACCTCGTGGATGTGTACGGCGCGGGGCCGCGGACCTTGCCAGGCAAACTGACGCCGTACGTCGACATCAACGTGCCGTGGATCCCGTCGCTGGGCGTGCGATTCCATCTGGCGGTCGACACGATCTCGCTCCCGCTGATCGCGTTGACGGCGCTGCTGGTCCTGCTCTGCTGCGTGTACTCATTGAAGATCACGCCGCGCATCGGCCGGACCCGCTCGCTGATCGCGCTGCTGCTGGTGATCGAGACCGGGGTGATCGGCACGTTCGCGGCCGCCGACCTAGTGCTGTTCTTCGTGTTCTTCGAGATCGTGCTGATCCCGATGTGGCTGGTGATCGACAGCTGGGGTGACGACCACGATCGGGCCGGCCGTCGGCGCGCTGCGACCACGTTCATCCTGATGACAGTGCTCGGATCGGCCCTGATGCTGCTGGGCTTCCTGCTCATCTATCGGCACGCCGGGACGTTCGATCTGGTGTTCCTCGGGCAGCATCCGATCAAGGGTGGACACGGAGTTCCGCTCGCCGCCGCGATCCTGATCGCGGTCGGGCTCGCGGTGAAGATGCCGCTCTGGCCGTTGCACATCTGGTTGCCGGACGCCCACGCGAAGGCGCCGACGGTCGGCTCGGTGCTGCTGGCCGGCGTACTGCTGAAGCTGGGCAGTTACGGGATGATCCGCATCCTGCTGCCGGTGCTGCCCGACGCGACCGCCACCATCGCGCCGTACCTGGCCGGGTTCTCGGTCGTCGCGATCATCGCCGGGTCGCTGGCCTGTCTGGCTCAGACCGACGTGAAGCGGCTGATCGCTTACTCGAGCGTCGGGCACATGGGCTTCATCGGACTCGGGATCGCGACGATGTCGCCGGAGGGTCTGAACGGCGCCCTGTACGCGAACCTTGCCCACGGCATCATCACCGGCCTGCTGTTCTTCCTGGCCGGCGCGATCAAGGACCGGCACGACACCAGCGACCTGCGGGCGATCGGCCGGGCGCTCTACGCGCGCCTTCCCCGGATCAGCGGGCTGCTCACCTACGCCTGTCTCGCGTCGCTCGGGTTGCCCGGCCTGGCTGGGTTCTGGGGCGAGATGCTTGTCCTGCTGGGCGCCTACCACCCGGCCGATTGGTTGCCTCGAGCCACCTTCGTCGTGCTGATGGTGATCGCCGGGCTCGGCGCCGTGCTGACCGCGGCGTACTTCCTCCGGTTGATCCGCGAGCTGTGCCAAGGTGACCCCGCCGAGAACCCGCCCGCCGCGTTCGCCGTCGACCTGAGCCGGATCGAGTTCGTGACCTTCGTGCCGTTGGTCGTGCTGACCGTGTTCCTCGGCCTCTGGCCCTTCACGTTGCTCAACCAGTGGACGTTCCTATGACGCTGACCTGGACCGATTGGCAGGCGATCGCCGTACCGCTGGTGCTGGCGATCGGCGCGGTGGCGGTGCTGCTGGTCGACAGCTTCTGGAAGAGCGCTTCGGCCGAGTTGCGGCATACCGTCGTCACGCTGCTGACGAGTGCGGTGATCCTGTTCGGGCTCGTGTTCGTGTGGGCGCAGCGAGGCGGCTTCAAGCCCGCGTTCTGCCGGCCGGCGGTCGAAGGGCCGGCGGAGTGCAGCTTCGTGTTCGAGCCGTTGACGGCCGGGTTGTGGGCGGTGCTGCTGGTCGGCGGGCTCGGCGTGGTGGGCCTGTCGACGTACCGGCTCCTGGCCTCGGACGTGCCGATCGGTGAGTACCACTTCCTGCTGCTGAGCGCGCTGACCGGCGCGACCGTACTGGCGGGCGCGCGGGATCTCGCGACGCTGGTGATCGCGCTCGAGGTGGTGTCGCTGCCGAGCTTCGCGATGGTCGGACTCCGGCGGAACCGGCGCGGGTCCGAGGGCGCGATGAAGGCGTTCCTGGTGTCGGTGCTGTCGACCGCCGTGATGCTCTTCGGCGTCTCCTACTTGTACGGCGTGACCGGCTCGCTCTACCTGACCACGATCGCGAACCGGCTGACGGGTCTCGATCCCGACCTCGGGCGGGTGGCGTTCGCGGCCGGGCTGTTCGTGATCGTCGGGTTCGCGTTCAAGATCGCGGCGGTGCCGTTCCACGCCTGGTTGCCGGACACGTACGTCGGAGCGCCGATCGAGGTCACCACGTTCCTTGCGGTCGTCTCGAAGTCGGCCGGCGTCGCCGGACTGCTCGTGCTGGTGACGGCCGGGATCGCGCCGGACGGCTCGCACCTGCGGACCGTGATCGCGATCCTCGCGGCTCTCACGATGACGGTCGGGAACCTCGCCGCGCTGCGTCAGGTCGAGGCGGTCCGGCTGCTCGCGTGGTCCTCGATCGGTCAGGTTGGCTTCCTGCTCGCGCCGTTGGCCGTCGGCGATGCGCAGGCGGTCGTCGGGTACCTGGCGGCGTATGTCGTGGTCACGCTCGGCGCGTTCGGAGCGGTAGCCGTCGTACAGCGTCATCGCCCCAGCGGGCTGTTGACCGACTATCGCGGCATGGTCCGCTCCGAGCCCGGTCTCGCCGCGGCGCTGATCTTCTTCCTGGTCGTTCTCGCCGGTCTGCCGCCGGGTCTGGCGGGCCTGTTCACGAAGTTCGCCGCCTTCCAGGCCGTCATCGAGGCACACCTCGGCTGGCTGGCGATCGTGATGGCCATCAACGTGATGATCGGACTCGCCGTCTACCTCCGCTGGGTCGCCGAACTCTTCCGGCTGCCCGCCGACGACCCGTTCTCGGTAGACATCGAAACCCCAGCCGTCGCGATGCTCTCCCTGTTCGCAGCCCTGACCGCGGTCGTCTCAGTCCTCCCCAGCGTCCTCTTCGCGCTGGCGACTTAGGAAGTCTTCGTACTGCGACCACACGCGGCGCCAGAGCTGGTTGCGATCGGTGGCGCTGTAGTGGGGGAGCGGGAGGTGGAAGATGTCGGCCAGGGCAGTGAAGTAGTCGGTCGGGTTTTCGAGCAGGGTGTTGTCGACCCGGTCGGCGAAGGTCTCGCTCAGCCCGACAGAGCGGAGTACGACGACGGATTTCGGCGTACGACGGAACGCGGACGCGAGTCGCACGAAAGGTGACGTGGGCTCGGTCGACAAACGGGCGTGCTGGTCGGCGAAGGCGTCCAGCCCGACCGGCGCCGACTCGAAGTCCATGCCGATGAGATTTGCGCGCGGGTCGTGGTCGAGGCGCCAGCCGTCGGTCAGCTCCGACGGACGCAGGCGCAGCGTGAACGGATACTGATACGCCTCTCCGACCTCCAGCGGCATCGGCTGACGCAACCCATCACCGAGACCGACGTCGACCAGCCAGACGCGGTCCGGGTCCTCGATCAGTCCGGTCACCGTGAGGACCATGTGGCTGGCGTCGACGCCGCCGGGACGGTTGGCCGTTTGTACGCCGCCGCGGTTCATCCGCACGCCGTACCCGAGCTCCGTCAGCAGTAGCGCGAACGACCCGTTCAGCTGGAAGCAGTACCCGCCGGCTTCCCGCGTGATCATCCGCTTCACCACGTCCTCCGGCTCCAGCGGACCACCCGGCGTCAGCTGGTACTGGATGGACTCGTACGGCACCTGATCGACGAACGCCTCGTGCAGTCGCGTCAACGCCTCCAGCCGCGGCGGGCCGTCGTACTCGTCGAGTCCGATCCGTTGCAGGAACGCCGTGGTATCCATGCGCCTTAGGCTAGGCGAGGTGATCGCCGTCCTCGACCGACCAGCAGGTCCACGACCTCGGCTGGGGCAGCGCGCTCTACGGTTTGGACAGAGGTGTGCCGGAAAGCCGCCGACCTGGCAGGGTAGGGCTCATGACTTCTGAGCGGATCTATGTCGGGAGCTACACCAGTCAGGCCGGCGGCGGGGACGGGATCGCATTCGGCACGTTGGACGGGCTGCAGACTGTCGCGACGATCGCCGACCCGTCGTTCCTGGTCAGGTCCGCGGACGGGCGGTTCCTCTACTCGACCGACGAGGAGGACAACGGCCGGATCGCCGCGTTCGCGATCCAGCCGGACGGCGGCCTCGAGCTGCTCAACCAGCAGCCGACCGGCGGCATGCACCCCTGCCATGTGGACGTCGACCCGTCCGGCCGGTTCGTCCTGTCGGCCAACTACACGTCCGGGTCCGTCGCCGTCCACCCGATCAACGAGGACGGCTCGCTCGGCGAGAGGGCGTACTTCCTTCAGCGCTCCGGGACCGGACCGAATGCCGAGCGTCAGGAAGGTCCGCACGCGCATCAGATCGCGTTCGACCCGGCCGGTGACTACGTGTTCGACGTCGACCTCGGGTCCGACACCGTGTACTCGTCGACGCTCACCGAGGACGGGCAGTTGGAGGAGGTCGACCGGCTGCACATCCACCCGGGTGCGGGACCGCGGCACGTCGTGTTCCACCCGACGGCGGGCGCGGCGTACGTCATCAACGAGCTCGACTCGACGCTGACCGTCTGCAGCTACGCCGCCGGGAAGCTGCAGACCGTGCAGACCGCCTCGACGAGGCCGGCCGACTCGCCGGGGGAGAACTTCCCGGCCGAGTTGCTGATCTCCGCCGACGGCCGGTACCTGTACGGCTCGAACCGCGGCGACAACACCATCGCGGTCTTCGCGACCGCGGCCGACGGCCTGTCGGTGGAACTGGTGCAGACCATCGGCTCCGGCGGCGACTGGCCGCGACACCTTGCCTTCAGCAACGACGGACGGACGCTGTACGCCGCCAACGAGCGCTCGGACCAGATCGCGACGTTCGGCATCGCCGACGACGGCCGGCTGACCGCTACAGGTGAGCCGGTCAGCTGGCCGAAGCCGGTGTGCATCCTGCCGGTGTAGGTCCTAGACGAGCTTCTCGAAGAAGAACTCGTGCTTGAGGAACGACACGTCGTACTCGTGACCCGGGTACGGCGGGTTCAGCTGCGACGCCTGGAACAGACGCCAGCCGTCCTTGAGCGCGTCCAGTCCGGTCGTGTACGGCGGCTCGTCGGAGTCACCCGTGGTGGGGTGGGTCTCGCCCGTGCCGTCGTACGTCGACCAGCCGACCACGCGCGCGTCCAGCGCGGAGGAGGCCAGGTAGAGGACCAGCACCTGCTGGCGCAGACCAGTCCGGAGCGGGGTCTCTGCGGTGGCGGTCATACCATCTCCTTCTTGACCTTGGCGTGCGGGTTGTTGGCGCGGTCGGTGATGACGCGCTGCGGCCGGTTCGAGACGCGGGTGACCCAGTAGTTCGGGTCGTAGGTGTCATCACCGCTGATCGCCCGCCACAGCACGATGCGGTTGTACTTCTCCAGCCGGCCGGTAGCGTTCTCGTACCAGGGGAAGTTCTGCTCGAGCTCGGCCGCGACCGCGTCGTCGTACAGGTCGTCGGTGTTCCAGAGCCGGACCTGCCGGACGGTCGGGTTGAACCGGATCTTGAACATGTAGCGGTCCAGGTCGCTGTCGTTCTTGCGACCGCCGTGCCAGATGCCGTGGTGCAGGAACTGGACGGTGCCGGCCGGGCAGACCAGTCGGGTCTGGCCGAGCAGGTTCTGGTAGCGGCCGGTGTCGGACTCGTTGGTCCGGCGCAGGTGGCTGCCGGGAACGCTGAGCGTGCCGCCCATCTCGAGCGTCACGTCCTGCGGGTAGTACATGAGTTGTACGTCGAAGGCGTCGGTGCGAACGTCGATGATCGCGTCACCGTGCAGGTTCTGCGCCTCGCCCTCGTGCGCCTTGCGGATGTGCACGGCGTGGTGGTCGACGGTCGGCTCGGGGCCGACCAGGCTGTGGATGGCGCCGGCGACCTCCGGCAACTCCACCAGCCGCTGGACGAAGTCGCTGTCCACGAACGCCTCGGACAACGGAGTGCCGTACGGGACGGCCGGCACCCCGGCTTTCAGGACCTCGATCGCCTGCTGGTTCATGTCGTCCGGTACGACGGCGTCCATCCGGAGCGCGCCGGTGGCCACGAAATGCGCCATCTGTACCGAGGTGAGCAGGTGCTTGCGATGCGGATGGGGCATCAAGACTCCCATGGTGGGTAGTGGTTACTACTCCTCCAGCGTAAGTTTGGACAGCGTTGTCTCGCGTGGGCTGTGATCACCACTAGTGGTAATTTCTCACCATGATCGAGCTGCATCTGGCCAGTCCGCCCGAGGTGGTGAACGTCGGCGCGGGGATCCACGGGGTGCGCAAGCGCAGGGATGTCTTCCGCCTGCCGGACCTCTGGCAGCTGCACGTCTACAACTACACGGCCGACCTGACCGTCGACGGCACCACCTACGCCGTCACGCCGGGCTGCGTCTCTCTCACACCCGCGGGGGCGTCGGTGCAGTTCGACTACCTGGGCCGTTCGGAACACCTGTACGCCCACTTCCGCCCGCGTGTGTCCGGCCAGCCGTCGCATGTCCCCGTCGTACAGGACGCGGCTGCGATTGCGCCCCTGCTCTCCACGCTGCTGCGGTCCGCCATCGAATCCTCCCCGTCCGGCTCCGGCCGCACCACCGCCGAGGTCTGGACCGCGTTGTGGCGCATCGCCGACCTCACGCCGGCCACGACCGAGACCGGGCATCCAGCCGTCGCGGCCGCCGTCGCCTACATCGAGGCGAACCTCGCCCAACCGCTGACCGTGCCCGCGCTGGCCCGGCTGGCCGGTGTCTCGCACAACCACCTGACCCGGCTCTTCCAGCACGAGACCGGTCAGACGGTCATCGCCTACATCCGCACCCGCCGGATGAACCGCGCCCGCCACCTGCTGGTGTCGTCCACGTTGTCCATCCCCGCGGTGGCCGCATCGGTGGGGATCCCTGACCTGCAGGCCTTCAACAAGACCTGCCACCGCGAGCTCGGCGCGTCGCCGCGCGCGGTGCGTAATGCGGTGGCCGGAGCGGGGGCGGCGGGCTAGCGTTCCAGGCATGTATGAGCTGATCCCGGTCGCCGACGCCCCGCAGTACGACGAGGAGGCCGAGCGGCGCTTCGTCGAGGAGTGGCCGGAGTTCATCTTCCACGACGAGGGCGTGAAGCCGTACCGGGAGCGGCGCGTGCAGTACTTCCCGCAGTGGGAGTTCTATCTCGTGTCGTCCGACGAGCGGCTGATCGCGGGGTGCTGGGGAGTGCCGATCGCGTGGGACGGGACGGTCGCCGATCTGCCCGGTGGGTTCACGGACTCGCTGGCGCGCGCGGTGACGTCGTACGAGGAAGGCGTCGTACCCAACACCTTCGTGCTGATGGCGGCCGCCGTACGCTCCGACGAACAGGGCCAGGGCCACGCCGGCCGCGTGATCACGGCCGTCCGCGACCGTGCGATCGCCGGCGGCCTCCCGCAGGTCATCGCGCCGGTCCGCCCTACCCTGAAGTCGCGCTACCCGCTGACTCCGATCGAAACCTTCATGACCTGGACCCGTTCCGATGGTCTGCCCCTGGACCCCTGGCTCCGCACGCACGTCCGCCTCGGCGCGACTCTGCTCGCCCCGGCGCCCGCGTCGCAGACCATGACCGGCACGGTCGCCGAATGGGAGAAGTGGACGTCGATGCTGTTCCCGTCGTCCGGCACCTACACGATCCCTTCCGGCCTGACGACTCTCGAGGTCGACCGCGACGCCGACCTCGGCACGTACGTGGAGCCTAACATCTGGCTCCGCCACGCCTAGGCCGTATTGGCGACGGGGAACGCCGTAGCGACGGCGGCGGTGCGGCTGTTCACGCCGAGGCGCTCGTAGATGTTCTCCAGGTGCTTGCGAACGGTGCCCTCGGCAACGAATAGCCGGCGGGCGATCTGGGTGTTGCTGTGCCCGGCCGCGACCAGACGTAGCAGCTCCCACTGGCGACTGGTCAGATCGGGGATGCCGGCCCGACGGCGCTCTAGGTCGCGGCGGATGTCGACCAGGTGCGGCCGGAGCAGCTGAAGCATCAACCGCTCACGCTCCGAGAAACCAGGTCCGTCGGTCCGGAACAGGAGCAACCGGCGGTCCTCACCGTCGTGCTCGGGGAACGGCACTGCGATCTCGCTGTGTACCCCGTGCATCCGATCCCACAGGCCCTCCTCGCTGTTCACCAGTTGACGCGAGGACAGGTAGTCGGACAGCATCCAGACGCTTTCGTGGTCACCGGTCTGCTGGGGCCGACTGCAGGTCTTGTGCCGCCAGTACAACTGCCAGAACAGGTCGTCCCATTCGTCTTCCGTCTCCAGCGGCAGGGTGGTCAGCTCCTCCAGGCCGATGAAGACGCGGTCGTGCGGCCGGCTCACCTGGAACGTGATGTCGTCGGCCGGGATCAGCTCGCGGAGCGCACGGAGTACCTCCCGCGGGAACTCCTGCCCGGCGCCGCCCCACCGCTGGTGATCGACGACGTCGAGCATGCGGCGCAGATCGCGTTCGGTGACTGTCAACTGTTCCATGGCTTCCTCCCCCTGGAATTCAGCCTAGGCCCGATCCCGCACGGGGCAATACGCCGAACTGCGTATGGCCCGCGGGGTCCGGTCGCGGCAACCGTGGATGAGGGCGGTATCTCGCCGCCCGTTCTCGGGAAGGAACGACCATGAAACTACTGACTCGTCTGGCCGCACTGCTCGTCACGCTGGTCCTGTCCGCGGTGGCCTTGTCCGGTACGGCGTTCGCCATGGAGCCGCGTGATCCCTCGGGGCATTCACCCGTCGCCGCACCCACGAGTGCCCCGCCGTCGGACGTCGCACCATCGATCGTTCACGCGGTGGGACCGTCCACACTGCAGGTGATCGGCTTGATGCTGTGCGCGGCCGTCATCGCATCGATCCTGACCGCCTTCGTCCTGCATCGGCCCCGGATGCACGCGGGGCTCTCATGAGACTGCTGCCGCGGCGGGTCGCGTTGCTGGTCGGTGGAGCTTTGGTTCTGACCGGGGCGGGGTTGTCGCCACCGGCCCCCGCCAGTTCGGCCGGGGCGAGTTCGGCCAATGCTGCGCCGGTGCTTGATTGGAGCCGGTACGCGACGCAGGCGATCGTTGCCGGTCGTCCGCCGGCCAGTTCGGAGGTGCTGCTCGGAATCGTGCACATCGCGATCGCGGACACAGTGGCCGGGCTGGGATACGGCCGGCCGTTCAAGTTCGCCGTACGGCCGGATCATCGGGCGTCTCCCGCGGCGGCGGTTGCGACGGCGGCGTACGGCGTACTGCGGGCTCGCGTACCCAATGCCGCTGGGCTGGACTCGACGTACGCCGACTATCTGGCCGGCGTGCCGGCCGGGCGCGCGAAGGACCGCGGCGTGGCATTGGGGCGGTCGGTGGCGGCCGCAGTGCTGGCGTGGCGTGCGGGGGATGGGCTGGGCAACACCGTGCCGTATGTGCAGCGGACGCCGGGACCGGGTGTGTGGGAGCCGACGCTGCCGACACCGCCGGTGGACATCGTGCTGACTCAGGTCCGGCCGCTGGCGCTCAGGTATCGCGCGCAGTTCCGTCCGGACGGGCCGGATGCGCTGACGAGCAAGCGGTACGCACGGGACGTGGCTGAGGTCGCTTCGCTCGGCCAGAAGGACAGTACGACTCGGACTGCTCGGCAGACCGAGACGGCTCTGTTCTGGTCCGAGCAGACTGCGCAGCAGTGGAGTCGGACGCTGTTGCAACTGGCGGCTGACCGGCACCTGTCACTGTCTGGTGCGGCGCAGCTGCTTGCACTGGCACATGTGTCGGCCGGCGACTCGGTGATCGCGTGCTGGGATGCCAAGTTCCACTATCTGTCGTGGCGGCCGGTGCATGCTGTGCAGCGCGCGGACACCGATGGCAACCCGCGTACTCACGCCGATCCGAGCTGGCAGCCGCTGCTGAACGCGAACCATCCGGAGTACCCGTCCGGCCATGCCTGCTTCACGGCTGGCGTGACTACGGCGCTGCAGGCGTTCTTCCACACTTCACATGTGCGTGTGGGGGTGTCCAGCCTGGTCACCGGTACGACGCGTGTGTACCCGGACCTGTCCGCCGTACGGAGCGACGTACGGGAGGCTCGGATCGTCTCAGGGCTGCACTTGCGTCACTCGATGGTGGACGGCGACGTACTGGGCACTCAGGTTGCTGGCTGGATCAGCGCTCGGCACTGACCGCCAGAGCCGCCAGGCCGTGGTCGAGGATGCCCTTGACCACGGCCAGCGCGTAGGACTCGTCGGGACCGGTGATGGCCTGGTGGGACCAGCCGATGACGTCCTCGAAGGCTCTGACGTGGCGGTAGTAATGGATGGCGTCCTGGTCGATGGCGTGGGGGCCGTAGCCGTCGAGGAACGCTTCTAGTTGCGCCGGCGTGGTGGGGCCGACGGCGCCCATGCCGCCGAGCATGAACATCAGGTCCTGCTCGCGGGGCGCCAAGATGACGTCGTCCCAGTCGATGAGGTGGAGGTGCTCGTCGACCAGGACGTTGCCGAGGTGCGGGTCGCCGTGGCAGACCACCCGCGGGCCGGACGGCGCCGGCGGGCGGTTGGTTCTGAGGTCCGCGATGATGTGCTCGTATTGCTTCCACACCGCCGCCAGCTCCTCCTCGACCTCCCCCTCGGGCGTCTCGAGGCGCCTGCCGACCTCCTCCGCGATGGCCGGCGTCCGTACGTCGATGTGGCTGTGCTTCGGCAGGGCATCCCTCAGGCGCTCCGGCGGCTCCGAGTCGTGCACCCGCCGGATCAGCGCGCCGTACTCCGACCACTGCTGGTCCGTCAGCCCCGATTGAGCCGCGCGTACGCCGTCAATCCACGGCGTGATCGTCAGCCGCTTCTTCGCATGGACGGACCACAGGCCGCCCTCCGTGGTCCGGATCAGCTCCGGTACGCCGGGCAGCCCGCTGTCCGCCAGGAACGCCGCGACCTGGTGACCGGTGTTCGTCCCGGCGGCGCTCCACTTCACGGCGTACGTGTTGGTCGCCGTACCCGCCTTCCACACCTGCGCGGCGATATCAGCGCCGTACGCCACCGGTGTGAGCTCCACCACCTCGAGCCCGAAGTCCGCCAGCAGCCACTTCCGCAGCAACGTCTCACCCACGCCCGCCAGCATGCCCGGCAACCGTCGCGGGTGCGAACCGATTACCGGGCGTGGCGGGGTCGGCGGGTCAGCGGTAGTTGACGAACTGGACGGCGAAGTCGAGGTCCTGGCCCTTGATCAGGGCCTGCACCGCCTGCAGGTCGTCGCGGCTCTTGCTGGAGACGCGGAGCTCCTCGCCCTGGATCTGCGCCTTGACGCCCTTCGGGCCCTCGTCGCGGATCAGCTTGGACAGCTTCTTCGCGTTCTCCTGCGTGATGCCGGCGTCGATCGTGGCGGTGATCTTGTAGATCTTCCCGGACAGCTTCGGCTCGTCCGCGTCCAGCCCCTTGAGCGAGATCTGCCGCTTGACCAGCTTGTCCTTGAACACGTCCAGCACGGCGCTCACCCGCTCCTCGGTGTTCGCCTGCATGTCGATCGACTCACCGGACCACTTGATCCCGGCGTCCACGTTCTTGAAGTCGAACCGCTGGCTGATCTCCTTCGCCGCCTGGTTCACGGCGTTGTCCACCTCCTGACGGTCCACCTTGTTCACGATGTCGAAGGAGGACTCCGAAGCCATGGGCACATCCTTTCCGATTTGCTGTCAGGGCCACTACCTGTTGTATCGTCTCCCACGCCGGTTCACGAACCGGCAGCACCCTGGCGGGTTGCCCGAGCGGCCAAAGGGAGCAGACTGTAAATCTGTCGGCGTATGCCTACGCAGGTTCGAACCCTGCACCCGCCACCAGCACCAAAAGAGCCTCTGACCTGCGGAAACGCAGACCAGAGGCTCTCTTGCTGTGTCCGGTTGTGTCCGGTTGTCACCGGAGATCTACGGCCGTTCCTGTCGAATACGTGTCGAAGTTCCGTCGGGACAGACTCAACGCCCACCGGACTGCTGGGCGCTCCTCGCACGTCCGGCGCCATGCCCGCGCAGGATCCGCCCTGTGTTGGGGTTGATCCGGGGCCGGGTGCAGGCAAGCGGCCGCTCGCGGGCGACTTCACCGCCTGGATGCCGATGCGACCGGGATACGTCAGAATCAGCGCATGCAGGGGGTTGAGATCTGGAACCAGATCAATGAATCGGCTCGGGTCGTCGTATGGCCGGCCGTTGTTGTGCTCGGGCTCATCCTCTTCCGGACCAAGCTCGGTGACGTTGTCCAGCGACTCAGGGAAGCAGATACGCCAGTCGGAACGATGAAGTTCGATCCGAGTGAGCAGATTGCGGCCAACCAGGACATCTCGAAGTCGGCCGGCATCTTAGTGGAGACGGTGCGGGCTCAGATCGAAGAGGCCGCGCGGCCCTCGGATGAGACCGAGGACGCCGTTAGCGCAGTACCGACGACGGCGAGGCTGGAAGACCTCAAGAAGGATGTGGAAGCCGTGATCTCTGCGTCCTTCACGGCCGGATATGAGGCGGCACAGTACAACGAGTCCCACAACTGGCATCTCAAGGAGGGGCGTATCCCAAGTCCGCTTATCGAGTGGGAAGGGTCTGTGCCCCAGGTAGCGGGATACGAGGTCAGTACTCAGGATTATGTGTTGTCAAGTAGGGCTCTCGAAGCTTCGGCAGAAGGGGTGAGGCTAGCCGATCAGGCCCGCCGCGTTATCGATCAGGGTCTCGCCGAGATTGAGGAAAAGATCAAGGTGGCTCGGATGGAAGGAAACGAGGTGGAAGCGCAACGGCTTGAACGCGTTCTTGCGGCCAGTGAGCAGGATCGAGAGAGGTTGGATAGTGCCGCCGAAGCGATGCGAGACCATCTGAAGCGATTTGAGCAGTTTAAGCTCACTTTCCGCCGGCGTTCTGGCTAACACGAGTGAGGCTCGGCGAAGCAATCGGTGTAGGGAGGATTCTGCAGCCGCTAGACGACGCCATGATCTGCTGAGTCCGCCGAGCAGCAACATACAGGCTGCGATTGTCACAGCCCGGCCAACAGGGGGAAGATGACCACAATCAACTGGGAACGCGAGTCTGGTGAGAAGGTCGAGGATTTCGTCGCCGCGATGCTCCTTCTCGGACGTCCGCGCGGAAATCAAATAACACCATCTCGTGGCGACAAAGGCATTGATATTCGCATCTGGAATGATGAGGCGAGCGCATGGGATGTGTATCAGGTCAAGCGCTATTCGCGGCCGCTAGCTTCCCGTGAGGTTGCCAGCGTCGAAGAGTCATGGAAGACCTTCGTGGAAAAGTCCCTGCCCAGGATGCCCGTGCACTCCTGGAACCTTGTGATGCCTTGGGACCCAACGAATGATCGCTTGCAATGGCTCGAAGAACTGACCAGTTCCGCTGGCCTTGATCATGTTGGTTGGCTTGGGCGCAAGCAGTTGGACGGGATGGCTGCCGGGAACCCGCGTCTCGTGGATTACTACTTTGGCGATGGTGCGACGAGGGTAATCGAATTGATGACCCTCGCGACCAATGCTGGTAAGGCTCTGCCGTCATCGGGTGATTCGAAATCCGATCTACTCGAAGCCGTCAAAGATAGGCACCGCTCATTGGCGGCGGCTCTGAACGAGATTGACCCGTTTTATCGATATGAGTTCGAGATTCGTGCGGGGAAGCTGTCCGAGGTGCCGTGGATGCAGGACGTTGATTCTTCAAGGTCAGTTGCATGGATCCAATACGAGCAGCTCGACGACTCATACTATTCCATCTTGCGACTCATTCCACTGTCTGAACACTCGTTCCATTTTCGTCCGATCACCGGAACGCTGCAGCTTGAGGCTAAGCCTGGGACGGAGGAGCATACCGCGCTGCTCGACTTTTTCAACTTTGGAAAGCCAATAGATGGCGTCGCTGGTAGAGTTAAGGACCTGGTGGGTCCACCGGGGATTGATGGGGGCGGGGGTCGGCTCGGCAGAATCTCGTTCTTCCCTGCTTCGGGTCAAGATGAATACCCAGATCTCGAACTTCGGTTGGTATCTGCTGATGGTGCGGAGATTCTGAGGTCGATTGATCTTGAGGGCGTAACGGTCATGGGCGCGGTCGATTCAACGACCGGTGGGATCTTCCTCGCCGCAAAGGATCCGTCGAGCCTCTTGACGGTCGAGGTAACGACTGGCGCGGTCGGCAAGGAAGCTCGGATCCACATACAAGTGGCCCCGGTGGCGGCGAAGGCGCCCGGCGTCATTCATGATTCGGTGCAGTTCCTTGCGAGCATTACTGATGAGACCGGTCTACAGATTGCAATCCGCGATGGAAAGCCACTCACGGCTATCTGGCAAACGCACAAGGTGGACGTTGATAAGTGGGGGCCACTTCTGAAGGTGATTGAGGCGCTGCGGGAGATTCAGCGGCATACCTTCGAACGTATAACGATGCCTGACCTCGATGCCGTCGATGAGGTCTACCTGCAAAGGCTCGCCAGGACTGCTAAATTGCTTCAGGGAGAAACTCTGGAGGAGAAATGGAGGGAGCTTCCACTTACATACAATGGGACGACTGAAGCGTCATTGACGCATGAGCAGTTCCAGGTTGCTTTCTCTCGTCCGCTGACTTTCCCCATCAATGGCCGGGAAATTGAGCTTGATATGCAGGTCCGGTATCATCTGCCTACTGCCCGACTCGCTGCTCCCCTAGAATCTGGCGCTCTCCGGGCAGGCGACTCGATTCGTCTGGTGCCTGGTGACAGCGACGTTGTGCTCGTCACTGCTGTTCCGGTCGAACCGGAGGGGGCGCTTGCTGGCGAGTCGATTGCGGGAGAAGGGACTCAAGTATGAGCGAACCGGCGAGGCCGGCCGACCTGACGCGCGACGACTTCGCCGCAATTGGCGAGGTGATTGTCCACGCGGCGGCACTGGAGAACATGCTGGTTGTGCTCGCATCCGTACTTCTGTGGCACAAAGGCGGTGAGGACGGGCAAGCCCCAACAGTGGTTCGCGACGAGATCCGGGACCGCTTGCTGGGGGAGAGCGGAGGCGCAGCGCTCGGCGTCTGCCGGAGGCTACAAGACGTCTTGGTGTCGGTAGCGAGTGCCGATTTCCTTCACGGACTTTGGGACGACTGTGCTGGCCTCATTGAACGGCGCAACGCCGTCGCACACAGCTTCTGGATGCGTGCACCTGATGGCCGCATCGAAGCGACGCGCGCCCTGCCGAAGCGTAAACGGGCCAACTTGGCCGAGTACCAGACAGTCGGTGGGACGCTGGACGAGATGGGCGGGCTGCGGGACCAGTTCGCTGATGCCATATCCGACATCAAGCAATTGCTCGATCAGCGATGGCCCGGCAACTGGCCAGAGGTGGCGGCCTTCTCTCTGAGGGAACCGTCACCGGGATCCGCGAAGCGTTTACACAAGCGCTCATCTGGATAGATCGCCGCAGCGCCACGTCCGCACAGTGTGATGCCTGCTGAGGCCGTGATTCGGCGCCCTCCGGCCCCGATCGTGCCTTCACGTCGTCCACGAACAGCGTTTGCCTGGTCAGAGGGCAGGTTGAGGGGTGGGCTGTAAAGAACCACTCTTGGACGCTCGCCATGGTTCGGCGACTCTGCCAGCATCTCCCGCATGAGATTGAATCCAGGTGTCACGCTGGCGTACGCCGACGACGTACTCAGACGGGCGGAGTTGGAGTTCCGCAACGCTCTAGGTTCGCAGGACTTCCATGGTGACTACATCAACGCTGTCTACCGCACCTATTCGACTCTCAAGGTGGCCTTTGCGGCGCCAGATCTGGGCGGTGGTCTGCATTCCGTGGCCTATTGGAATCTGATGAAGATCGGCCGGGATCGCGCGGCATTCACAGGCCCGATCCAAGATCCGGATCATGCAGCCAACGTCATGCGTGCGGTGAGCGCGGAGAACTATGCGCTCAGGACCGAGCTAGAGACCCAGGTGAGGGCACTGGAGGAGGCGCGAGCGGAGTTTGGTGCGCTCGAGAAGCTGGCGGCCAGGCCCGGCCTCCCCGTCGTCTACGACACAAACATGCTGAACCATTGGCGGCAGCCCGGCGACATTCTGTGGCGCGAAGTCTTGCGCGATCAAGGCGAGGACACTCGGGTCGTCCGACTCGTCGTTCCACTCCAGGTGATTGACGAGCTGGATCGGCAGAAGTACGGCGAGGGCGAGCTGGCTAAGAGGGCAGCTACGGCGATCCGCTATCTGGAGCGTGTTCTAGATGGGACTCCACCTGGCGAGGCGGTAGAGCTCCGGCCAGGAGTCTCCTTGGAGGTTTGGGTAGACACGGACGACCGCGGTTCCGACGTCGACCTCGCGATCTTGCGGTGCGCGGGAGATCTGGCTGGCCTCTGTCCGGACACCGGGGCTCGCGTCCTGACTAACGACTTTGGCATGCGACTGCGAGCACGCCAGATGGGCCTGACACCAGTGAGATTGCCGGACGACCATCGCAAGGCAAGCCCACCAGCCGCAGGCAAGCCTGCGGCTGCGAAGAAGAGGCGGTGGGCGATCTCGTGGTGGCGCTGCAGCCCGTAGCCCCACGGACAGGTAGTGCCGGCGGCCAGCGAAGACGATTCTTGGGGGACGCAGCGCCGCTTTCGCTAGTTGAGGGCTACCTCGATGCCGCTTGTCGAGGTCGTGTCGACGATGCCGCCAGGTTGGCTGTCTTCCGAGGTGAACGGCGGCCAACGCGGTCTCTGTAAATCTGTCGGCGTATGCCTACGCAGGTTCGAACCCTGCACCCGCCACGAAGGCGATGGGCGAGGTGTGTCGCGCAATTCTTGCGCTGACCGCCTCGCCTTCGTCGTTTTGTGCGGCTGCGCTTCGCTTGCCGCGAGCGGGGGCTCCGCCACCCGCACCCCCTTGCGCCTTCGCTTCGCTCGGCTCCGTGGCTGGGGTGGGCAGTCAGCTCACCTGCTGGCTCAGGTTGGGCGGCCGCGGGGCCTTTGTTTCGCTCGGCTCCGGGGTTGAGTTGGGCGGTCAGCCCACCTGTTGGGTCAGGTTTGCGGTTGGCTGGGCCTTCGCTTCGCTCGGCGGCTGATAGTCGGCTAAGAAGATGGGGTTTGGGGCAATTTGGGTGGGGTGGGGTGGTGATACTGGGGGAGACGGCCGGGTGGTCGTGGAGGAGTGTGGGTTATGAGCCTCATTGGTGCCCTGGTGGGGTACGTCTTGTCGGCCTTTATCTTGCTGTTGATTGTGCGGATGGTGCTGGACTGGACGGGGGTGTTGGCCGGCGGCCCGCAGTGGGTGGGGCGGGTTCGGGGGGTGACGCATGCTTGGACGGAGCCGGTGATTGCGCCGGTGCGGCGTCGGCTGCGGCCGGTGCGGGCCGGGGGGATGGCGTTCGATCTGGCGTTTACGGCGGTGTTTTTCGCGGCGCTGATTCTGCGGTCGATTGCTTTCAGTCTGTAGCTGTCGCCACGGCGGATTCGTATTCGACGGCTGTGATTCGGACGACCGCTCGGGGGAAATCGGCGTGGGCGTTCTCGGTCGGGGGGATTCTGGCGAGGACGGTTTCCATCGGGACGGGTCGGGTCCAGTGCTCGATGTGAGTCAGCTGTACGCCGTGGGTGGCGTCGGTCCACGCGGAGGCTAGTTCGGCGCGGCCGATGAAGACGCGGTACGGCGGGCCGAGGTACAGGAGGACCTGGTCGCCTGCCGTGAGGGCCTGGGCGTGTGGCTCGGCGGGGTCGACGGGCCAGCTGTTGGAGCGCAGGAAGGCCGCGGCCAGGTCGGGCAGGGATTGGCCGGTGGGCGGGTCCGTCTTCGTCAGGTTGAAGAGGTAGTGGGCCATGAGCGAGATCGTAACGGGCCTGATTCTCAGAATTCCGGAGTCGGTTGTCGGATCCGGGGCATGGCGTTCGTAGCGTGGGTAGAGGCGGACGCGGGGTCCGCTCTAGCTAAGGAGCAGGGCATGCCTGAGTACCTCATCTACTTCAACCAGCAGTGGGTGGGCGACCACACGCCGGAATGGTTCGGGCAGCGGGCGCCGTTGGCGAAGGCTGTGGTGGACGAGATGAAGACGGCGGGGGTGTATGTGTTCGCCGGCGGACTCGAGGAGGACGGACCGATCTACACCGCCGACCCGAACAGCGGTGACGTGCTGATCACCGACGGGCCGTACGTCGAGTCCAAGGAGTTCCTCGGCGGGCTCACCGTGGTGGACGTGCCCGACGACGAGGTCGCCAAGATGTGGGCCGGCAAGGTTGCCGAGGCCTGTGGGTGGCCGCAGGAGGTACGCCTGTTCGGACGCCATCCGGATGCGTAACTGAACCGCTAGGTCCAGGCCGCGGCGGAGGGGTAACTGGTCTACGGGTTGACCGGATGATGTCGTCAACGGTTAACCGAGGCGTTGCTCCGTACGTCGACGGTGGCGGAGTGAAATCTCCTCATCGTCTGGCGACCGGCAGCGTGGCCGCCGCGGCCGCTGCGTCCTTGTGGTCCCTTCCAGCGCTCGGGTACGCCGCCGACGCGCCGGCCGGCGGGCTCGCCCTGGTCAACACGACCGAGCGCGTCGGGCCCGGCATCGCGCTCGATCACGTGAAGAGCGTCGACCAGCGTGGCTGGATCGACGCGCAGTACCTGAGCATCGATCTTGCTGACAAGGCGGTCAGCACCGATCTGCTCACCTCCGGCCCGGTCGCATCCGGTGGCCCGCTGAGCGTCTCCGCCAACAAAGCCGGCGCGGTCGCGGGGGTCAACGGCGAGTTCTTCGACATCGGCAACAGCAACGCCGCCCTCGGCGGCGAGGTCCAGAACGGTCAGCTGATCAAGTCCGCCGACGCCGGCGGCCGCCAGCATGTCGGCGTCAGCAAGGACGGCATCGCGCAGCTGGTCGATCTGGCTGTGGATGCGACCGCCACGTTCGCGGGCGCCGACCACAAGGTGCTGACCCTCAACGCTGCGAACGGCGGCGGAGTCCCGGCGAACGGCCTGGTCGCCTACACGTCGGCCTGGGGTGAGTACAGCCGCGGCCGCGGATTCACCGGCGTCACCGATCTCGCCGAGGTGCTCGTCCAGAACAACAAGGTCGTGAGCGTGAGCCCGACGGCCGGCTCCGGCCCGATCCCGGCGGACGGCTTCTACCTCGTCGGCCGCGACGCGGCAGCGACCGAACTGCGGGCGCTGCAGCCGGGTGACGCGTTGACGCTGCACTACGAGCTCGCCAACGACGTCGCGAAGACGATGAAGTTCGCGCTCGGCCAGGGCGGGACGATCGTGAGCAAGGGCCAGGTCGTGCCCGGTCTCGACACGTCGATCGCCCCGCGGACCGCGCTCGGCTTCAAGAACGGCGGCCGCACCCTGGTTCTCGCCACCTGGGACGGCCCGGGCGGCACCGGCAAGGGCGGTATCGGCATCGACCGCGAGGCACAGGAACTCGCGGCTCGCGGCGTAGAGACCGCGGTCAACCTCGACGGCGGCGGTTCGACGACGATGGTCGCTCGTGCCCTCGGCGAGGACGGCGTCTCGGTCCGCAACAACCCGTCGGACGGCCAGGAGCGCAACGACCCGAACGGCGTCGGCGTCTTTGTCAGCCCGGGTGACGGCAAGGTCGACGAGCTGTTGCTGAAGCCGGGCGCGGGCCAGGCCGCCGCGGACGGCGGCCTCAAGGTCTTCCCGGGGATGCACCGCAGGCTCGCCGTGAAAGCTGTCGACAACCACCTGACCCCGGTCACGCCCGACCCGAAAAAGCTTGTGTGGAAGGCGAAGGGCGGCAGCATCAAGGATGGGTCACTCACCGCCGGTGCGCGCGGTCCGATCACGGTCAGTACGACGTACGGCAAAGTCCACGCCTCGCAGAAGGTCGACGTACTCGGGCCGCTGACGAGCTTGGAGCCGTCGACCGGCAAGCTGTCGATTCCTGACGCGACCGCCGCCGACGCCGTCAGCGTCGCGGTCACCGGCCGCGACGGACAGGGCTATACGGCGCCCGTCGACCCGCGCGACCTGAAGCTGGACTACGACCACACAGTGGTCGACGTACAGCCGGTCGACGGCAAGCTGAAGATCACGCCGCTGTCCAATGCCGGCACGATCCTCACGATGAGCGCCGCCGGCCACGAAGTGAAGCTGCCGATCACGGTCGGCGTACAGACGAAGGTCGTCTACGAGTTCGACGACGACGTAATCAGCCGGTGGACCAACAACAGTACGGCGGCCACCACCCGCTCGGTCGATCCCGACGGGCTGCGCATCGACTTCCCCGCGATGCGGAACGTCGGCATCTCGGCCGTCGGCGCCGCGAACCGGATCCAGGTCCCGGGGCAGCCGCTGCGGCTGCGGCTGCGGATCAAGTCGAGCATCGACGTGCCGAGCGGGCTCGACTACCTCGGTCTCATCGACGGGAACGGCAAGTCCCTCGGCGTGTACGGCCCGGGCCTGAAGGCGAGCCCGGACTACCAGACGATCACCTGGACGCTGCCGGCGAACACGGTGTACCCGATCGCGATCTCGTCGTTTCAGGGGATCAACACCGCGGTCGCCCAGCAGAAGGCGGGCACGTTCGTCCTGGATCGGTTCGAGGCCGACGTACCCACGTCGGTCGACCTGCCGGCCCAGCCCGATCTGGTCGCCGACCCGCTCATCTCGGCCGACGGCAGCCTGCCCGGCGGGCACGACACCTGGAAGTTCGCGACGCTGTCGGACGTCCAGTTCACCGCCGACAACCCGGCCCTGTCGCAGGTCGCGACGGCGGCGCTCGCCCGGATCCGTAAGACGAAACCGGACCTGGTCGTCCTGAACGGCGACATCACCGACCGTGGGCTGCCGGAGGATCTGTCGCTCGCGCGCAAGGTGCTCACCGACGCGGGTTGCGACCTGATCCCGGTCGGTCAGGAGCCGCCGCCCAACAGCACGCCGCACGGTTCGACGGTCCCGTGCTACTACGTGCCGGGCAACCACGAGTCCTATGGGCTCAACAACGTCCAGCAGGATCTGACCAACTTCACCAAGGAGTTCGGTCAGCCGTACCGGACGTTCGACCACAAGGGCACCCGCTTCATCCTGCTCGCCAGCTCGCTCGGCACCCTGCGTACGTCGGCATGGGACCAGCTCCCGATGCTGAAGGTCGCGCTGGACACGGCCGCCCGCGACAAGTCGATCCACAATGTGATGGTCTTCGCGCACCACCCGGTCGACGACCCGGAGGAGACCAAGGCCAGCCAGCTCGGTGACCGCGACGAGGTCGCGCTGATCGAGAAGATGCTGACCGACTTCCGCGGCAAGACCGACAAGGGCGCCGCCATGGTCGGCTCGCACGCGCAGGTCGCCAACGTGCACCGGGTCGAGGGCGTGCCGTACACGGTGCTCCCGTCGTCCGGAAAAGACCCGTACGGTACGCCGGACCGCGGCGGCTTCACGGGATGGGTCGACTGGTCGGTCGACGTGCACAAACCCGCCGACCAGCAGTGGCTCGAGGCAGACGTTCGGGCGTTCGCGCAGTCGATCACGCTCAACGCGCCGACCTCGCTGCCGGCCGGAACGTCCGCCCAGCTCAACGGCAGCATCGTGCAGCCGGAGGGCGTCGGCGCCGGTACTCGCGTCGTACCGCTGCGCTACCCGATGTCGGTGCACTGGAGCGGCTCGTCCGGTCTCGCCATCGGCTCCGGATCAGACGCGATCAAGAAGGCGCGGAACGCCGGGAAGGTCGCCGTACTGGATCCGGTAACCCGGACTCTGACCGCGCTGCGTCCGGGCACCGTCGCCGTGTCGGTCACGAACGACTCGATGCGTGCGTACTCCGGTGAGGCGTCGCTCGCGCCGATCACGACCGCAACCACGATCAAAGTGGTTCGCTGATCCAAGCAACTACCGAGGCCCGGCCGGGAACGCCCCCGGCCGGGCCTCGGCCTGTCGGGAAGGCCTGGGGAATAGGGTCTGCTTGGGCGGGAGTTGTCGGTTATGACGGAATGTCCGAGCGAGGAGAGCAATGAAACCCACTGAGTTCGTGAAGGTGAACGCGCAGTTCTGGGGGGAACACCTGAAGGAGGCGGCCGGGCACCTGCCGGTGAGCCACCGGGGTGAGCTGCCCGGGCCGATGCTGTTCCCGCGGATGATGGTGCTGACCGAGACGCCGGACTGGAACATCCTCGAGCTGGTCGGACTGAGCCGCGAGTACCGGAGCCCCGAAGTACGGCGGCAGAAGCGGGCAAGCGTCGAGGAGTACTTCGGCGTCGGCGACGGTGGCACCGTGGTGGCGAACCTCGAAGGGCAGAACTGGTTCAAGGACGCGACGATCGCGACCGAGACCGGCCGGAACTCGCTGGACAAGCGGTTCCCGACGGCCGTGAACATGCTCGGGAACGAGCTGGTCGGTCCGGCGGACGAGCTGTTGCGGTTCGCGCCCGGCAACTACTCGACGTTCGACCGGACGCTGCTCGTGCACGGCGGCGGCGACTCGCTGCGCGCGCACTGGGTGTTCTTCGCACTCGCGATCCACCGCTCGGAGCCGGTCGACAAGTACCTGGACTTCCTGCGGAACTACTCCAACTCCCAGCCGCACCTCGACCCGATCGGCACGATCAGCCTGCCGGTCGACCCGGCCGAGCTGAAGGCGGACGCGTTCGCGAGCACCTACCTCGCGCACGGTCTGCAGGATTCGACCGTCGACGAGTTCCTCGGCAAGCACGAGAGCATCCTGCTGTCGGCGTTCGGCGCGACCCGGTTGCTCCGGCAGCCGTCGCTCGACGACCTGCAGCCCGACTTCATCCTCGAGCGCGCCGACGGCCGTCACATCGTCGGCCGTCTCGAGCTCCCGGTCGTCGACGTGGTCAACGGCAAGAAGCGCCGCCGCTCCTTCCGGGTACCGGTCCTCGAAAACGCGGCCGAGCTCGAGCGCTACACGGAGTACCTCAGCACCGCGGACAACCGCTCCCAGGTGAAGTCGAAGTACGACGTCGACGTCGCCGACCCGCGGCAGCTGCTGATCGTGCCGAGCCACGAGACGGTGGTGCCCGCGGTGGGTGTGGAGATCGTGGACTACGACACGATCCTGCGCCTGCACCTGGCCGGCAAGTGACGCAGTACTTCGTCTACGGCCGCGATCGTGCCGGCGCCGGTGAACTGAAGGGCCGGCTGACCGAGGAGCACTGGGCCTTCATGGACCGGTACGCCAAGGAGCTGATCGCCCGCGGCCCGACCCTCACCGAGGACCGGGAGGAATCGACCGGCAGTCTGCACATCGTCGACCTCCCGGACGACGAGGCACTGAAGATCTTCGCGTACGACGAGCCGTACTACGTCGGTGGCGCCTTCGACACGGTCGAGCTGTACCGCTTCCGCAACCTCACCGGGCGCACGATGTGGGAGTTCACGACCGCCGTCGAGGGCCTCGGCCGCTACCTGGTCCTCACCAAGGACGGCCCGCGACCGCTGACGTCGGACCACCTCATCGTGTACGGCGACCTGCTCGACGGCGACATCCACGTGGGGCGGGCGGCCCTCGTCGAGGCGCCCGACGCCGCGGCCGCCGCCGTACTGGTCCAGGCCGAGAACCCCGAAGTACATCCGTGGGAGTTCGGCGGCAGGCGGTAAAAATTGGTGCCGAGCGGACCGTGACCGCGGTCAGCACCAGCTACATCGACGCCAAGTCCGGGCAGAACGTGTACGTCCACCACGCCCGGATCAGCCGGCTGCGCGCGGGCAACGAGTACGTGTAGGCCGCCGTACACGAAGGAGCCGAGGCCGAGTTCGGGACCTTCCACACCGCGCCGAAAGGCCGGGCCAAGTTCACCTTCACCAGCTTCGGGGATCAGGGCACGCCGACGCTCGGCAAGCCAACCTGGCCGACGACCGCGTGCGCAACGCCGCCCACCCGTACGGCTTTGCAGCCTTCACAGTCGACCCCGGTCACCCCGGCGGCCAGACCACGATGGCGGTCACGTACTACGACGTACTCGGGTCCGGCGGGGAGCTGTCGGAGTTCGAGTCGTTCACTCTGAAGCGACTGCGCCGCGGCTGATCAGGCAATCCACGACAGCCTGGGCGACGCGCCGACCGTCGGCCGACGCGTCGCCCAGGCCGCAGGTGGAATGGGTCAGGCCGTCGAACTCGAGGTACGTGAAGCCGATGCCTTCGAGCACCGGCTTGAGCTTGCGAAGCCGGCGGATCGCTGGGTCCTCGGTGCCGAGGTACGCGATCTTCGTGCCGGAATAGAGCCGGAGTTCGTGATGCCAGTCGTACGAGCGATAGCTCCGCCAGAACTCCAGCGCGGGCCGGGGGAGTCGCGGCTCACGCTCCATCCGCCGCATCTCGCCGTCGGTCGGGAAGCCGATCGGTGGGACTCCACCCATAACGAGCGCGGTCGCGCGATCCGTTGACCGGGCGGCGATCGGCGGACATACAGGCGGGCTGCGAGAAGCCCCAGATGGCGAACTGATCGATGCCGTCCCGGTCGAGGACTGTGAGCACCTGGTCGCCGATGCTGCCGAAGTCGTAGTCGTCCGGGCGGTCGCTGGCGCCGAACCCGACCGGGTGGATCTGCAGCACCCGGAACCGTTGGGCGAGCATGTCGGCGACGGGGTAGTCCAGTGGGCGACGGTTGTTCTTCATCAGCACGAGCGCCGGGCCGGAACCGCTTGCTCTGTAGGCGATGCGCGCGCCGGCCAACTCGGCGTACTGGTAGGTCATTGGGCGAGGATCGACTGCAGGGCCTTGGTGAGGGTTGTGCGGGTGGCGGCGGGGAGCTCGGAGGTGAGGTCCTGGATGCGGTCGACGACGGCGTCGTGACACTGGTGGGCGAGGTCCTTGCCGGCGGCCGTGAGCTCGATGCGGCAGGCGCGGCGATCGGTGGGGTTGGCGACGCGGGCGACGAGGTCGCGGCGTTCGAGACGGTCGACCATGCTCGTCAGGCTCGAGCGCTCGATGCTCAGGATCCGGCTGAGCTCGGTCATGCCGAGCGGGCCGGAGATCAGCACGCACAGCAGATGGGCCTGCTGCGGGGTCAGGCCGAGCGGCCGGCTCGTCTCGGCGTGCAGGTCCTGCAGCCGGTGCATCGTCTGGACCAGCGCACTCGCGAGGTCGGAATCCCGAGCCGTCGTCGTCACCATGACCCCATGATAGTCCGGTCGCCTAATAGTTTGCTGTTCTAATCATTCGTGGTACTACTAGTTAGGACAGCGAACTATCTGAGGGAGTCGAGATGAACGTGCGATTCGGATACGGGTCACCGGACGGGGTGCGGGACGTCGCCGCGATCCTGCGGCTCGCTGAGCAGGCCGATCGGGACGGGCTCGACCACGTCAGCCTGTCGGATCATCCGTACGTTCCGGACCTGCTCGACGGGTACGCCGCGATCGCGTTCCTTCTCGGCCGCACCGAGCGGCTGTCGGCGTTCGTGAACGTCACCAACCTGCCGCTGCGTCCCGCGCCGGTCCTCGCGCGTACGGCGACGTCGTTGTCGGCGCTGTCCGGTGGGCGCTTCGTGCTGGGGCTCGGCGCCGGTGGGGCGTGGGAGCGGATCACGACGATGGGCGTGCCGGAGCTGCGTCCGGCCGAGGCAGTCGAGGCGTTCGAAGAGGCGATGCAGTTGGTGCATTCGATGTCCGACGGCGGATCCCCGCAGCCGACGAAGCATTACCCGATCGGTGCGCTCCGGCCGGCCGCCGTACCGGCGCCCTTGATCTGGACCGGCTCCAACGGCCCGAAGTCACTCGCCGCGACCGGTCGCCAAGCCGACGGCTGGATCCCCGGCCGCGCCGCCGACTGGCTGAGCGAGCGCTACCGCTGGTCCCGCCCGATCATCGACGAGGCTGCGCTGTCCGTCGGTCGCAAACCGTCCGACGTCGCCACGATCTACAACTTCCCCGGCGCGATCACCGCGACCCCGCTCCGCCGTACCCGAGATGAAGACGGCCGCTGGATCGGCGGTTCGCCGTCCCAATGGGTCGAGGAACTCACCGACGCCATCCTCAACCACAACGCCGCCGGCTTCACCTTCTTCCCCCGCGGCGCGGACCCCTACGACGTCCAGCTGACCCGCTGGTCCCAGGAGGTAGTCCCCGCGGTCCGCTCGGCGATCACCTGATCTCGTAGTTCGCGTTGACGTACTGCGTGTGCTGCCGAAAGCCGTTCCGGTAAGTGATCCGCAACCCGCTCACCTTGAGCGGACGCTCCACACTCGTCACCCGCACCTTGAACAGGATCACCCGATCGCCGGGATCTCCGCTCAACCGATACCCGTCCACCGGCACGGACGCCACGCCGGTCGGGTCGCCGGCGCTGGGGTTCCCGGCGGTCCAGCTCATGTATGCGCCGCCGGGGAACGCGTCCCGCCGATAAACCCGAGCCTCGACAAACTTCAGTCCGTCATCCGCGACCCTCGGTACGACCTGCACCAGCTGGATCGGCTCGCGGACCTCCAGATCCGCCGCGTAGAAGTAGACGTCGACATCGCGCCCGGCCACCGGTAGGCCAACCGTCGTCTCGCCGTCACCCACCTTGATCGCGTTGCCCTGATTGCGGTCGACGAGCCGGCCGACGAGCAGTACTGCGACCAGAAGCCCAACCACGGCGATGATTCGTCCACGCATGTGTGCCCCCTTGGACACCGAGCGTACGGCGGGATCAGTCCAGGCTGGCGAGTTCTTCCGGTGAGAGCTGGAGGGCTGCGGCGGCGATGTTCTGCTCGAGATGGGACGGGTTGCCGGTGCCGGGGATGGCGAGGACGTTGGGGGAGCGGTGGAGGGTCCAGGCGAGGCGGACCTGCTGCGGGGTGACGTCGTGGGTGGCGGCGATCTTCTCGACGCCGGCCGAGTGGTCGGTGGTGGCGCCGCCTTCGCGGGACGAGCCGGCGATCGCGAAGAACGGGACGTAGGCGATGTCGCGCTCGGCGCAGAATTCGATCAGCTGGTCCTCGTCGCGACGTAGGTCGACGGCGTAGCTGTTCTGCACACAGACGACCGGCGCGATCGCGAGCGCCTCCTCGACGTGGTCGATCCGGACGTTCGAGACGCCGAGCCGGCGGATCAGGCCCTCGTCGCGGAGCTCCGCGAGCCAGCCGAAGCGTTCGGTGATCGAGTCCTCGCCGGGCTTCTTGACGATCCGCAGATTCACCACATCGAGCGCGTCGACGCCGAGCTGCCGCAGGTTCGTCTCCACCTGCTCCCGCAGTTCCGCGGCCGTCGTCGCGTTGTAGAACCCGCGCTCCGCATCGTCACCCGGCCCGACCTTCGTCGTGATGACGAGACCGTCCGGGTACGGCGCCAGCGCCTCGCGGATCAGCTCGTTCGCGTATCGCTTCTCGCCCTCACCGACCTGCAGCGTCCCACCCGGTGACGCGTAGAACGCGGCCGTGTCGATGTGATTCACCCCGAGCTCGACCGCGCGACGCAGTACCTGGATCGCGACCGACCGATCCGGGTTCGCCGTGATCCGCATGGCGCCGAAGCCCATCCGGTTGACGGTCACGTCGCCGAGCTTCCAGGTGCCGGCCGCTGCTGCTGTCGTCATTCCTCGATCGCCCCCCTCACCGCACGGAGGTGTTGCCGGAACGTCAAGGACGGATCGGCTGCCCGCGCGGCCAGGAACTCCGCGAACCGCACCTGCTCCCGCAGCGACCGGCCGGCCCGGATCTCGTCCGCCTGCCGATGCTCGGTGTCCCGGATCGACTCCGCCAGGCCGAACAGCTCGGCCACCCGATCCGCCGGGACGAAGAGCGCGCCGTCCTCATCGGCGAGTACGACGTCGTCTCCGGTCACCGTCCACTCGCCGATCGTTGCCTTGGACAACGCATCCGCGGGCTGCGGATCGAGCCGCAACGGCCCGGTCGGCAAGGCACCCAGGCTGAACACCGGCATCCCGATCGCGGTGATGTCGACGGTGTCGCGGTGCAGTCCCCAGATCACGATCCCCGCGATCCCGGCAGCCGCCGCCTCCAGCGCCACCAGATCGCCGACACAGGCCTCGTCGCGCCGGCCGCCGTTGTCCACGACGAGTACATCGCCCGCAGCCGCGGACTCGAACGCCTCCAGGAACACGTCCACGCTGCCCACATGCTGCGCCGGCAACACGCGCCCCGCGACCCGCTGACCGACGACAGCCGTCAGCGACACCGTCCGCACCGGCACACCCGCGCGAACACAGGCATCGGCAACATGCGCCGTGGTCAGTTCCGCAAACCGTTCCAGCATCCCCGGCCCCTCTCGATCGGCTCCCGAGACGACCTTAGGACAGGAAGGCAAGGATCTCGTCGAGAGCCGGCTCATACGTGGTGTCGACGGTGATGCTGGGGACCGGCAGGTCGACGGGCTGGAAGGAGTTGTGGGTTCGGAGCCGGGCGTCGGGGCTGATCTGGGCGTCCTCGTGCGCCGAGCGGCGCGGGTCGGAGCCGGAGCGGGCGGTGATCCGCGCGAGTGCGACCTCGGCCGGTACGTCGCAGTGCACGATCCGGATGTCCGCGCGGCCGAGCAGCGGGGTCAGTCCGGGGTTCCACAGCCGGTCCTGGAACGCCGCCTCCGCGACGACCGTCGTACCGCGGCCGATCAGCAGACCGATCACGTCGAAGAACGTCGAGAGTGTCCGCATCGTGAGCGGGTCCCCGGGCCCGGGGACGAATCCCGGCGTCGCGTGCGCCATGCCTTCCTTGATCTCGTCGCGGCAGATCGCCGGGCAGCCGATCGCGGTCGCGATCCGGTGCGCCAGCGTCGTCTTCCCGGTCCCGGGCGGACCGCTGACCACGACAAGCATCGGTTTCGAATGCACCCGCCGTACCTTAGCGGTGACCGTCGGCGCGCGGGGTAAAACCAGGTGAGAAAAGTGTCGGTGGGCGTGAATAGCGTTGGATCCGTGACGACGTACTCGGCGGTCCGGACGACCGGGATCTACTGCCGGCCCGGCTGTGGCGCCAAGCCGCTCGCGGAGAACGTGAGCACGTTCGAGCTGCCTGCCGCGGCCGAGGCGGCCGGGTATCGCGCCTGCCTGCGCTGCCGTCCGTATCGCGTCGCCGGGACGGTTGCGGACGAGGCGCCGGAGCTGGTCTGCCGCGCGGTGCAGTTGATCATCGCCGGCCTGCTGGACGAGTCCGGCGAGGAAGCGCTGGGGGCGCGGCTCGGGGTGTCGGCGCGGCACCTGCGGCGGATGTTCAACGACCACCTGGGCGTGACTCCGGATCAGTTCGCACGGTCGCGGCGGGCGCACTTCGCGCGCCGACTGCTGGACGACACCGATCTCAGCATCGCGGACGTCGCCTTCGCGTCGGGCTTCGGCAGTCTGCGGCAGTTCAACCGGGCGATGCGGGAGATCTTCCGCGCGTCACCGCGTGAGCTGCGCGATCGCCGGCGTCGCGGCGATCGCTTGGCCGCCGATGGAGGTTTGGTACTGCGACTGCCGTTCACACCGCCGTACGACTGGGAGGCGATGTGCGCGTTCCTGCAGGCGAGGGCGATCCCGGGCGTCGAGTCGGTCGAGGGCCGTGTGTATCGGCGGACGATCTCGATCGACGGTGAGCCGGGTGTGCTGGAGGTGGGCGCGGGCGGCGATGATCACCTGGTCCTTCGCGCGCATCTTCCGTTCTGGGAAGGCGTGATGCATGTCGTGGACCGGGCCGCGTGCCTGGTCGGTCTGGACTACGAGCCGGTCTCGGCCCGTGCGCAGCTGGCGGCGGATCCGGAGTTCGGGCCGTTGGTTGCGGCTCGGCCCGGCGTTCGGGTGCCGGGTGCGTGGGGTCCGTTCGAGGTTGCGGTTTCGGCGCTCGTCCGCGATCAGCTTCCACCGGAGGACGCGACCGAGGCGTTGCACAAGCTCGTCGAGGTGTACGGCGTACCCGTGCCCGGGCTCGATCACGGACTGACGCACGCCTTCCCCGGGCCGGCCGCGTTGACCAATGCCGAGCTGGTCGGTCCGCTCGCCCGCGAAGTTGCCGGTGGCAACATCATTCTCGACGCTGACGTGAAGACGTTGACGCGGGTGATGAGCAACCGCGCGGCACAAGAGGTCGCGCTCCGGCTCGGCGCGCGCGACGCTTGGCCCCTGGCAGGTGAGAGCGAGCGCCTCAAACCGTGGCGCTCGCTCGCCGCGGTCTATCAGCTGACCAGCGCGTCGTAGGTGCCGGTGGTCAGCAGTTCCTTTGCCGCAGTGGTTGCCAAGGCATAGGCCGCGCCGGTGATCGCCGGGCCCACGCTGATCCGGGCGACGCCGAGCTCTGCGAGTTCGCCGACGGTGGGAGCGCCCGGACCGACCATCACGTTGAGCGGCAGTGGCGATCCCTCGACGAGCTCCGCGATCGTCGCCGCGTCGACCACGCCGGGCACGAACAGGACGTCGGCACCCGCATCGGCGTACAGCTTCGCGCGTTCGAGCGTGCCGGTCTTGTCGCCGAACAGGTACGTATCGGTCCGTGCGTTGATCACCAGCTCGATGCCCGCGGCAACAGCCGCGGCCCGCGCCGCCTTGATCCGCTCGACGTGGACCGACGGATCATCGAGCACCCGCCCGGTGCTGTCCTCGAGGTTCACGCCGACCACGCCGGCCTCGAGTACGCCGGTCACCGTGCCCGCGACATCGCCGTACCCGGCCTCGATGTCAGCGGTCACAGGCACCGACACCGCCGCGCAGATCAACCGAAGCGCCGCGACCGCCGACTGCTGATCGAGCCCACCGGCATCGTCGACACCATGCGCCCAGGCAACACCCGCACTCGTCGTCGCGATCGCCTTCGCTCCCGCGGCCTCGATCGCTCGTGCCGAACCCGCATCCCACGCGTTCGGCAGCACGAGCGGCGGCCCCTCGTGCAGGGCACGCAACTGTCGTGCCAACTCGTTCTGCTCGCTCCGCATCCGCATCCTCCTGAGGTTTGTTCCTCAAGGTTCGCCTACCGCCGTGTCCTCGGTCTGGCCATATTCGGTCATGTACGTTGTCTCGTATTTCAAGACAATATGTCTCATAAATCAAGATTGTGGATTAGCGTGGACACTGTCGGAGAGGGCAAAGGAGCCTGGGATGAACAACGTGTACACGCACGGACATCACGAGTCGGTACTGCGATCGCACAGCTGGCGTACCGCGGAGAATTCGGCCGGCTATCTGCTGGCGCACCTGCGGCCGGGGATGTCGTTGCTCGACGTCGGCGCCGGTCCCGGCACGATCACCGCCGATCTCGCCCGCCTGGTCGAGCCCGGCCGGACCACCGCGCTGGAAGCCAATGACGCCGCGCTCGACATCACCAGGGCAACGTTCGCGGATCTGGACCTCGACGTGGAGTTCGTCGTCGGCGATGTGCACGCGCTGGAACTGCCGGACGATACGTACGACGTCGTGCACGCGCACCAAGTCTTACAGCACGTCGCAGATCCGGTGCAGGCCTTGCGCGAGATGCGCCGGGTCTGCAAGCCCGGCGGGATCGTCGCGGTCCGCGACTCGGACTACCACGGATTCGTCTGGTACCCGGAGCTATCCGAGCTGGACGAATGGATGGCGCTCTATCAGCGGATGGCCCGCGCCAACGGCGGCGAGCCGGATGCGGGCCGACGCCTCCTGTCCTGGGCCTTGGCCGCCGGCTTCGAAAACGTCGATGCGACGACGTCGACCTGGGCGTTCACCAACCCCGAGGACCGTGCGTTCTGGGGTGGCATGTGGGCGGATCGCATCCTCAAGTCCGCCCTCGCGGACCAGGCCCGCGCATCCGGCGTACCGGAGCAGCAGCTAGAAGCGATCTCGCAGGCTTGGCGGACGTGGACGACCACGCCGGACGCGACCATTTCCGTCCTGCACGGTGAACTACTGTGCCGGGCGTGAACGCTGGCGAGAGATCTCGTACAGCACTGCCGTTGCGGCGTTGGCCGCGTTGAGCGAGCTGGCCGAGCCGGTGATGGGGATGCGGACCAGGTGGTCGGCCGCTTCTTTCCAGGCCGTGCTCAGGCCGGCGGTCTCGTTGCCGATCAGGAGCAGGACCGGCTGCGTGAAGTCGAAGTCGTAGACGTCCGTCGATCCGTGCTCATCGGTGCCGACGACAACGATCGGGATCGAGGAACGGCGGACCCAGTCGAGGACCTCGCGATGGGATGGCGCGCGGACGGCGGGAACGGCGAACAGCGATCCCGTCGTCGCGCGGACCGCCTTCGGGTCGTACACGTCGGCCGCATGTCCGGTGACGATCAACCCGTCCGCGCCGAACGCATCCGCGGACCGGATGATCGACCCGATGTTCCCCGGCCCGGTCGGCCGGTCGAACACGACCCCGAGGAAGTCCGGCCGGACCGGGATACGGTCGAGATCGTCAGCCGGCAGCTCGAGTACGGCGATCAGCTCCGCCGCCTCGTCCTTCTCGCCGAGCTCGGCCAGCAGCTCCGGCGCCATCGCGACCCGCTCTACGTCCGGGAGTCGCCGCAGTAGCTCGGACGCCCACTTCGACAGCGGCCGGGAGGCGTCCGTGATCACCGTCCGCACCGGCCAACCGTTGTCTACGGCAACAGAAATCGGCCGCACACCCTGGACCAGGAACTCGCCGGCGCGCTGCCGCTTGGTCCGATTGGTCAGCGACGCCTGCCACACCTGGAACCTGGCGTTCCGCGACGAGATCCGTTGCACAGAACCACCTTAGTGTGCACGCCTGCGTCGTCGGCCCCGGTGCCTGAGCCGGAGCCCGCACCACAGAACCAGTGCAGGCAACCACAGCACCAGCAGCCATGGAAGTCGCCACCACCAGGAGCCGCCGTCGAACTTTGGCTGCTCGGGCGCGACCAACGGCCGCGCGGAGGTCGACCAGGCCAGGAACGCGTCCCCGATCGGCACCGCGCCGAACACGTACCGCTTGGTCTTCAACCCGGAGAGCGGAAGCCCGAGCAGCTCGCCCTCCCGTCCGAGCCGGTCCCCGAGCGGATCGTTGTGCACCCGCGCCGCTCCCATCGCAACGACGGTCGCGGACAGACTCATCCCGAACACCAGCGGCCCCGAATCAACGTCGCCCTTGCCGCCGGCGCCCTTCGGGTACTCGCGGACGCCGGCCCCGGTGACGAACTTGTCCTTGAAGATCTCGTACTGCGTTCGTGCGAACGTCGGGTCGATGTCGACGAGGAAGCGCTGGATCATCGCCTGCGACGAGCCGCGCGCACCGGACACCTGCGGCGCCACCTGATGCGGGAGCAGCCCGGTCGCCGGATCCAGCTTGGTCTTGGCCATCGTCACCCAGTTCCGCGCGATCTGCCCGAACCGCGGCGCGACCAATGCGTCGTACTGGCGTAGTGAAGCGATCGCGACGACCGAGTCGACGGGCCAGGCCTGACCTGGGTACGCCGCGAGGAACGGCGTCCTCGCGGTCCGGAACGCGGTGGCGAGCTCGACCGACTCGCTGGTGAACGTGTCGAGGTCGGCAGCGTCGGAGTGGCCGAGTGCGATCAGCCCGCCCCGCAACCAGTTCGTCCAACCCGCGTAGAAGACGCCGTACTGCGGTTGCAGCGACTCGTCGAAGGGCGCCGTACCGTCCGTGCCGGCGAGTCGATCGAGGGACCAGCGGACCTCGGCGGTCGCGTCGGCCGAGTGTGCCGGGTCGTCGAGACCGACCTGGACCCAGCTGAGTCCGTACAGCACGTTCAGGAAGAAATACCCCTCCGGAAACTGTTTCTGCGCAGCTCGATCCGCTCCGTCCTCGATCTCGGCCCGCAGGAATGCGAGCTGCTTGATCACGCCACCGGTGGGATCCAGAACCAGGCGTGCGGTGCCCACCCCCGCCACGAGCGTGGCGATCACCGCTACGCCGATGACGAGCTTGCGCAGCACCCGAACAAATCTAGGGCCCGTTCAGCGACTACTGGGAGTCGTGAAGGTGACGTTCAGGTTCCCAGTGTCGATTCCCGGGTGATCAGACGGGTAGGCAGCTCCATCGGGCCGTGATGGGCCGAGCCCGCGATCGCGTCGAGGAGCAGATTCGCCGTCCGCCGGCCGAGCTCCTCGAGCTCCATGTCGACGGTGGTGAGCGGCGGCCGGCTCGCGAGTGCCATCACCGACCAGTTGTCGTAACCGGTGACCGCGATGTCGTCCGGGACCGAGCGCCCCAGCTCGCGCAGCCGGTCGCAGACCCCGCGGGCGATCTGGTCGCTGCCGCAGGCGATCGCGTCGACGGCAGGGTGCGCCCGGAGCAGCACGTCGACCGCGTGCCGGCCCCAGCGTTCGCTCCACTCGCCGTGCAGCGGCTCACCGGCGAACGCGTCACCGGCCGCCTCGACGGTGGCCGCGGCGCGGACCTGCGCGCTGTGGTGGGAGTCGGGGCCGGTGACATGCGCGATCTTGGAGCGACCGAGCGACTGCAGGTGCCGCACGGCCGAGGCGGCGCCGCCGTGGTCGTCGACGATCACCGACGTGTCGTCCGGATCGGTCGACGGGCTGAATGCGTAGACGACCGGGATCGGTACGTCGATCGGCGCTCGCGGCTCGGTCCGCCGACCGGTGACGATGATGCCGTCTACCCGGCGGGAGACCAGCGACTTCAGGTAGTGCTGCTCGCGCAGCGGGTCGTCCCTGGTGTCACAGAGCACGAGCGCCATCTCGCCGGCGCTCAGCGCGTCCTCCGCGCCGAGCATGATCGGGATGCTGAACCGCCCGGAGCTGTCGGTCGTGATCAGTCCGACCGTGAAGCTCCGCCCGGACGACAACGCCCGGCCGCGGCTGTCCGGTGTGAACCCGAGCTGCTCGGCGGCCCGTCGCACCCGCTCGCGGGTCTCCTCGCGGAGCTGACCGGTGTCGTTGAGAGCCTTCGACGCTGTGCTCGTGGAGACACCCGCCAAGGCGGCCACGTCGGTGATCCGCGGCTGCGAGCGCAGCGGTGACGCCATCCGGCAACTCCTTTCCGAGGTTTCCGGAAGTCTAGCCCCAAGGGTTGACCGCCGCCACCAACGGCTCTACCTTCGTCCAGGAAAACGTGTTCTGAATTTTCCTAACTCAGGAGCCGCGAGAGATGAGTGCAGTCACCCGCAGCCCGGCCGCCACGACCAAGGGGCGCCGGCGCCCCCTCGGACTCGGCCAGGCCACGATCACCGGCGGCTTCTGGGCGCCGCGGCAGACCCGTAACGGTCTCGACGCGATCCCCAGCGGCCAGGACCAGCTCGAGAAGGCCGGCAACCTGCAGAACCTCCGCCTGGCCGCCGGCATCGGCGAGGGCGAGGCGATCGGTCCGGTCTTCGCCGACTCCGACGTCTACAAATGGCTCGAGGCCGCGGCCTGGGAGTACGGGCGCAACCCGGACGAGGACCTGCTCAAGCGCATCCGCGATCTGACCGCCGTGGTCGCGGCCGCGCAGCGCGAGGACGGGTACCTCGACTCGGTCGTCCAGCTCAGGTACGGCGATGAAGGGCGCTACCAGCAGCTCGTCTGGAGCCACGAGCACTACTGCGCGGGCCACCTGATCCAGGCCGCGGTCGCCCAGGTCCGCTGCACCGGCGACACCGCCCTGCTCGAGGTTGCGACCAAGCTCGCGGATCATCTGGTGGCGACGTTCGGCGACGGCAAGACCGTTGACGTCGACGGCCACCCGGTGATCGAGATGGCCCTGGTCGAGCTTTATCGAGAAACCGGTACGGCGGCGTACCTCGACCTGGCCAAGTGGTTCGTCGAGGCGCGCGGGCACGGAATCATCGAGAACCACGGCCACTCGCCGACGTACTTCTCCGACCGCGTCCCGGTCCGCGAGGCGACGACGGTCGAGGGGCATTCGGTCCGCGCGGTCTACCTGGCGGCCGGCGCGACCGACGTCGCGCTGGAGACCGACGACGCGGAGCTGCTCGACGCGCTGAAGCGGCAGTTCGACCACATGTGGTCGACGAAGACCTACGTCACCGGCGGTCTCGGTGCGCGGTGGGAGGGCGAGGCCTTCGGCGACGAGTACGAGCTGCCGGCGGACCGCGCGTACGCGGAGACCTGCGCGGCGATCGGCGGTATCCAGTGGGCGTGGCGGATGCTGCTCGCGACGGGCGAGGCGTCGTACGCCGACGCGATCGAGCGGATGCTCTACAACGGCTTCCTCGCTGGTGTGTCGTTGGCCGGTACGGAGTACTTCTATGTGAACCCGCTGCAATTGCGCGGGGCGGCGCACCCGGACAACGGGCGCAGTCCGGCGCTCGGTCGACGCGGCTGGTTCGACTGCGCCTGCTGCCCGCCGAACATCATGCGCACCCTGGCGAGCCTCGACGGCTACCTGGCCACTGCCACCGACGACGCCATCCAGATCCACCAGTACGCCACCGGCGTGATCGGCGACCTGCAGGTGGAGACCGCGTACCCATGGGACGGCACGGTTCGCATCACGGCTCCGAAACCGACCGTTGTCGAGCTCCGCATTCCTGGGTGGGCGGAGGGCGCGACCGTGAACGGTGATCCGGTCGCCGCCGGTGGGTATGCCCGGGTAGAAGCAGCCGAGATCGAGCTGCACCTGCCGCTCACACCTCGCGTAGTAGGCGCCGATCCGCGCGTCGACGCAGTGCGCGGGTGCGTAGCGCTCGAGCGCGGACCGTTGGTGTACGCCGTCGAGCAGGCCGACAACGAGGCAGACGTAGACGACCTGCACTTGTTGCCTGAGGCACCTACCGCCGAGGAGTCGGAACTGCTGGACGGAGTCACCGTTCTGAAGGGCCGGGGCCGCCGAGGTGAGGGGCATCGGCCGGGATGGCCGTTCGTCGTCGACGCTCAGGATGTCCTGGGCGACGAGGTCGACGTGACCGCGGTGCCGTACTACGCATGGGCCAACCGGGAGATCGGTGCCATGCGGGTCTGGCTTCCCAGGGGCTGACATGGTCACTCGTCGGCAGTTCCTCGGCCTTGCGGCCGGAGCGACCACGGCCGGTCTGCTTCCGGGCTGTAGCTCGGTCCTGCCCGAACCCGACGTCCAGGCGGCGGGTTTCGGGCAGGAGGCCACCGGCACCGTACAGGTGTGGTGCCGGGCGGCAACCCAGAGCGGTCTGACCGACCTGGTGAAGAAGTTCAACGCGTCCCAGGACCGGCTCACCGTCGAGCTGACGCCGGTCCTGGACGCGCAGTACGTGACCAAGCTGGCGACCGCGATCCGCGGCCGGAGTGTGCCGGACCTGGTCGACATCGACGACATCAACTCGATGCTGTTCATCTACCGCGACGCGTTCACCGATCTGACCGAACCGCTGGCCGCGCTCGACTTCCGGGACAAGCTCAGCCCGGGTCACCTGCGGCTGGCGACGAAGAACGAGCGGGTGTACGGCGTTCCGTACCTCGCGGACAACTCGATGTTCTGGTTCAACACCGAGCTGTGCGACCGCGCCGAGGTCGATCCGGACGAGGCGGTGAAGTCGTTCGACAACTTGCTCGACGCGGCCAAGAAGCTCCGCAAGCTCGGGGACGACATCTACGCGTGGAGCTTCCCGGCGAACAGCCCGGGCGCGCTCGGGTTCGTCGTACAGCCGATGGTGTGGGCCGCGGACACCGACCTGATCCAGGGCACGATCGGCAGCCAGTCCGGGCACATCGTCGGGAACGACGTCGTCCAGCGGATGCTCGAGCTGCACCGGCAGTTGTGGGTCGACGGATTGGTGCCGAGGGCAAACTTCTCCGACGACGCGTCCCGGTGGGGCAGCGACTTCCGGGCCGGCAAGATCGGCATCTTCCCGTCGAACTACAGCGTGGTCGTGTCGGCTTCCGACGATGCCTTCCACAAGAAGGTCACACCGCGACTGTTGTCCGGGCCGGACGGCGGTTCGGCCTTCTTCGACGGCGGCGACAACATGTGCATCCCCCGCGGCGCTCGCAATGCGTCGGGGGCGTGGGAGTTCGTGCGGTTCGCACTGGATCTGCCACAACAGATCGATCTGCCGGCCGGTGGCTATACGCCGGTTCGGTCCGACGCTCGGACGCCGGAGTTCGCGAAGAAGTATCCGCTGGCGACCCTGCCCCTGGAGCGCATCCAGGAGGGCTACGCGCCGACGACGCTGTCCTACAACCTCCTCTACAACCAGCCGGACGGGCCGTGGCTGCAGATGTTCCGCCGCGCCGTGTTCGACGGCGAGCTGGAGGCCGCCATGAAGGAAGCCCAGCAGAACTACGACCGCATCCTGAAACAGGGGCAGGCATGAGTACACCACGGTCCTCCTTGACGCACCCGGGGCGTACCGGGCTGCTGCTGGTCACCCCCGCGGTGCTCTTCGTCGGCGTGTTCGTGCTCGTGCCGCTGGCGTTCGCGTTGGTGATCTCGCTGACCAACTGGCCGCTGATCGGCTCGGTGAAGTTCACCGGACTGAAGAACTACACCGCGATCGTCTCGGATGCCGCCTTCGCCAAGTCCGTCCTCTACACGCTGCTCTACACGGTCATCGTGACCGGGCCGATCCTGGTGCTCGGCTACGCACTCGCAATCCTGGTACGCCGCAAGCGCCGGGGCTCCACCCTGTTGCGAACGGTCTTCTTCCTCCCGTTCGTCGTCGGACTGTCGACGCTCAGCTTCGTCACGGTGCTCGAGGCGCAGCCGGAGAGCGGCGTGATCAACATCGTGCTGAAGAAGCTCGGGATCACCGACGGTACGACGGCCTGGCTGGTGTCCGGACCGCTCGCGACCGGACTGATCTGTGTGCTGGTCATCTGGGCAGTCAGCGGGCTGACGATGATGCTGCTGATGGCCGGTATGCAGGCCATCCCGCGGGAGTACTACGAGTCGGCCGAACTGGACGGTGCCGGCTGGTGGAAGACCGAGCGGGAGATCACGATCCCGATCCTGCGACGCACGATCGCGATGGCCGTGATCATCTCGGTGATCGGCTCGCTGCTCGCGTTCTCGCAGTTCTACATCCTGACCCGCGGCGGGCCGGGTACCGACACCACGACGGTGGTCCAGTACATCTACAACCGGGCCTTCGTCCAGCTGCAGCTCGGTGCCGCGACCGCGCTGTCGATCGTGCTCGTCATCGTGGTCGGCCTCGTCACCGCGGCCCAGTTCCGGCTGCTTCGGGAGAAGGACTGATGAGACTCAAGAACACCTTCTACGTCATCGGCGGCGGCGGCGCCTTACTCGTCTTCGCCGTACCGTTGCTGTGGGCACTCTTCCGGTCGGTGCAGCCGAACGACGTGATCGTCGCGGCGCCGAACGCATCGACGTTCTTCCATCTGACCTGGGACAACTTCCGGACGCTGATCGAGGGCCCGGGCAACCTGATCCGGGCCGTCGGCAACAGTCTGATCGTTGCCTTGAGCACCGCCATCCTGACGGCGGTGCTGGCGACGTTCGCCGGGTACGGGTTCGCGCGGTTCCGGTTCCGGAGCGCGCCGCTGCTGTTCGCGCTCGTCGTGGTGTCGATGATGATCCCGTTCCAGGCGATCCTGACCCCGCTGTACCTGGAGATGAACACGCTCCGGCTGACGGACAGCCTGCTCGGGCTGGTGCTGTTCTACACCACGGTCAACCTGCCGTTCGGCGTCTTCGTGATGCGGAACTCGTTCGCCTCGGTCCCGGTCGAGCTCGAGGACTCCGCCCACGTCGACGGCTGCGGCACGCTGCGGATGCTCGGCTCGGTGTTACGTCCGTTGATCATGCCGGGCGCGGCGACCGTCGCGCTCTACGCGTTCCTGGCCGCGTGGACCGAGTTCCTCGGGGCCTTGACGTTCCTGACGAAGGACAGGCTCTACACGCTGCCCGTCGCGCTGGTGAACGTCCAGGCCGGCGCGTACGGCGAGATCAACTTCGGCTCACTCGTGGCCGGCGCGGTGATCGCGATGATCCCCTGCGTGATCCTCTACATCGGCCTGCAGCGCTTCTACGTCACCGGCCTCGCCTCGGGGGCCGTCAAAGGCTGACTTTGAGCACGCACCAACCATTTCACCGGGTCCGAAGTGGTTGGTGCGTGCACAAGGTCAAAGGCTGGGGCGGATCTCGTGGTCGGAGTGGGCGGCGGCGTGGGCCTCGCCGACCTGGCGGCACAGGGCCATCAGGTCGGCCTCGTTCAGGACGTGCTGCTTGGCCTTCGGGCCGAGGTCGGTGATGTGGTCGCGGGCGCGGACCAGTCGCTGGAAGACCCGCTCCCGCTCGTCCGGGTCGTCGGTGTACTCCGGGTCGAGGTAGGCGTTCGCGTCGCGGCGGATGTGGGCCATCGCGGTCTGCGTCCGCCCGCGGGTGCTGAACAGTGAGGCGAAGATCGTGATCAGCAGGACGACCAGGATCACCGCCAGTGAGAGACCGGTGCTGATCTCGACCACCTCGACGTGCTCGCCGCCGTTCACGAACGGGAGGTTGTTCTCGTGCAGCGCGTGCAGGATCAGCTTGGCGCCGATGAACATCAGGATCGCGGCCAGTCCGAACGACAGGTAGATCAGCCGGTCCAGCAGGCCGTCGAGCAGGAAGAACAGCTGTCGCAGGCCGAGCAGGCTGAACGCGGTCGCGGTGAACACGACGTACACGTTCTGGGTCAGGCCGAAGATCGCCGGGATCGAGTCGAGCGCGAACAGCAGGTCGGTGGCGCCGATCGCGACCATCACCAGCAGCATCGGCGTCAGCATCCGGCGGCCGTCGACCACGGTGGTCAGCCGGTCGCCGTCGTACTCCTCGCTGGTCCGGAAGAGCCGGCGGGCCAGCCTGACGACGATGTTCTGCGCCTGGTGCGACTCCTCGGTCTCCGGCTTGAGCATGTTGCCGGCGGTCAGCAGCAGGGCGACCCCGAACAGGTAGAACACCCAGGAGAACGTGTGCAGCAGCGCCGACCCGGCGAAGATGAACGCCGCCCGCGCGATCAGGCTGACCACGATCCCGACCAGCAGCACCTTCTGCTGGTTCTCGCGGGGCACCCGGAAGCCGGTCATGATGATCAGGAACACGAACAGGTTGTCGACCGAGAGCGCCTTCTCCGTGACGTACCCGGCGAAGTACTCCGAACCCAACTCCGCGCCGCCGATGATCAGCGCGCCGAGACCGAACAGGACCGCGATCCCGACGTACAGCGAGGACCAGACCGCGGCCTCGCGCAGCGTCGGGACGTGCGCCGACCGGACGTGGAAGAAGTAGTCGAACAGCAGCAGGCCGGCAATCGCCAGCAACGTCAGCACCCAGACCAGCGGGGACACCGTCATGTCGTAACCCAACCATGGCGGGCCGGTGAGATTCCCGGGATGGAATAAAATTGCCTAAAAGGCATCTTTGCTCTTTCGGCAACTTCTGCTACCGTCGGGTCATGGCCGAAGGGTTGCGGGAGCGGAAGAAGCAGGAGACGCGGATCGCGTTGAGCTGGGCGGCGGTCCGGCTCGCCGTCGAGCGCGGGTACGGCGCGGTCCGGATCGAGGACATCGCCGCGGAGGCCGGGGTCTCGCTGCGGACGTTCCGCAACTACTTCGACAGCAAGGCGGACGCGATCGCCGCGCGCGAGGTGGATCGCAGCCTGAAGATCGCCGAGGAGTTGCGGGCGCGACCGGCCGACGAGCCGCTGTGGGTGGCGATCCGGGCCGCGATCGAGGCTCATTTCGCGCTCGGCGCGGAGGGTCACGGCGGACGGACGCCGCCGGATGAGCAATGGGTCAAGGGCATCCGGGTGATGATGACCGAGCCCGCACTGCAGGGTGCGATCGCGCGGGCGTACGCGCGGGTCGGCGAGGAGATGGCCGCCGCGATCGCCGACCGCACCGGCACCACCGGGATGTATCCGCGGCTGGTGGCCGAGGTCATCGGCGCGGTCCGGGGCGTCGTGATGGCCGAGTGGATGCGGGCCGACCCGCCGCGATCGATCGCCGACCTGCTGTCCGAGGCACTCGACCAGGTCGAAGCCGGCCTGCCGGCGCCTGAATAAACCAATTCGTTGATCCCCTGGCGAGTCGCCGGGGTGGTCAGTCATGCCTCAACGGAGGAACGCCATGGATGCCGAAGTCGTCATTGCCGGGGCCGGACCGAACGGCCTCATGCTCGCGATCGAACTGCGCTTGGCCGGGGTCCGGCCACTGGTCCTGGAACGGCTGCCCGAACCCAACTCCACTCCCCGCGCGAACGGCCTGGTCGGCCAGGTTGTGCGGATGCTCGACCGGCGTGGGCTGTACGAGCGTCTCGCCGGTACGCCGGGTCCGCCGCAACCGCAAGCGGCGTACATCTTCGGGGCCATGCAGCTGCCGCTCTCGGAGCTCGAGGACAATCCCGTGTATTTGCTGCCCGTTCCTCAAATCCGGGTCGAGGCTGTACTCCGCGAGCGTGCGCTCGAGCTCGGCGCCGAGATTCGGCAGGGTCATGAGCTGTCCGGCCTGTCGCAGGATGCGGACTCGGTCACGGTCGAGGTCACTGGTCCGGATGGGGTCTACGAGCTGCGGACCCGCTATCTCGTCGGCGCCGACGGCGGCCACAGCCTCACCCGCAAGCTGGCTGGCATCGACTTCCCGGGCGTGACCAACGACCGCATGGTCTCCCGGACGGCGAGTGCCCTGGTGCCGCCGGAGCTCATCGACCCGGAGACCGGTGCGCTGACGATTCCGGGATACGGCGTGATCCCGCCGTTCATGCATCACCGGACCGAGCGCGGGATGTTCGTGTTCGCGCCGTTCCCCGGGCGAGAAGCGGTGAGTACGGGAGAGTGGGACGATCCTGCCGATGGCAGCGAGATGACGTTCGAGGAGCTTCAGGCGAGCGCGGATCGCGTACTCGGTGTGCATCTCCCGCTGACGCCGCCGGACGGTGACGGGCCACGGGTGCTGCGCCGGCTCGTCGGTGGCAACAGCCGCCTGGCCGACCGGTACCGCGAAGGGCGGGTGCTGCTGGTCGGTGATGCCGCCCACGTTCACTCCGCGATGGGCGGGCCTGGGTTGAACCTCGGGTTGCAGGATGCGATCAATCTGGGCTGGAAGCTGGCGGCCGAGGTGCAGGGCAGGGCGCCGGAAGGTCTGCTCGACACGTACGAGTCGGAGCGGCGGCCGGTGGGGGAGCGGGTCGTGATGCAGACGCAGGCGCAGACCGCATTGATTGCTCCAGGCAATGAAGTGACGGCGCTGCGGGAACTGTTCGGCGAGCTACTGACCGAGCCGCGGAACGTCCAGCGGATCGCGGAGCTGATCACCGGCGCGGATGTTCGGTATCACGACGGCCCGCACCCGCTGATCGGCCGCTGGGCGCCGGATCTGATGATCGGCTCGACGCGGTTGGCCGAGCTGATGCGCACTGGCCGTCCGCTCCTTGTGGACCTCACCGCCGACGGTTCGTTTGCTGCCACCGACGTACCTTCTGGGATCGAGGTGGTCACCGGTCGTGGTGAGCGGCCGATCGCGTTGCTCATCCGGCCCGACGGGTACGTCGCGTGGGCCGCGGAGCAGGACGGGGTTGCCGAGCGGGACGGTCTGCGGGATGCGCTGGCGCAGTGGTTTCAGGCGCGGCCTTTGACGAGCGCGACCAGGTAGCGGCACGGCGTCGTACCCGGGTTGTGGAAGGTTGTCGCCGAGGGTGGGCCGAGCTGCAGGCAGTCGCCGGTGTGCAGTTCGTGGACCTGCGGTCCTTCGTGGAAGCGGAGTTGCCCGTCGAGGATCCACAGCTGCTGGTATTTGAAGATGTAGGCGTCGGCCGGATACGAGACCGATGCGCCGGCCGGGAGCTCGACCTCGACCAGCTCCAGCGTCGATTCGGTCACCGGGGACACCGCGCGGCGGTGGTATCCGGTGACCGGGTCCGTCCAGACGGGCTGGTCGGCCGCCCGGCGCAACAGCTCGCCGGTGTTCTCCGCGCGGGCGACGAGTTCGGACAACGTCATACCGAGAGCTCCCGACAACTTCCCCAGCAGTACGGCGGTGGGCTGGGCCTCGCCGCGCTCGATCTTCCCGATCATCGCCCGCGATACCCCCGACCGCTCCGCCAGCGCGTTCACGGACAGGTCCTGCGCTGTGCGCGCTTGCTGCACGGTGGCGGCCAGAGAACGAGACAAATCGTCAATCACGTTGCCACTATAGCGGCAGTTGTGGCTACTATCGTGCCATGGTTCAGGTTAGAGACGGCTCGGCGGTCGACGCCGAGGCCTGCGCGGCGATCTACGCCCCCTACGTCACCGACTCCGCCATCACCTTCGAGATCGACCCGCCCGGTCCTGATGAGATGGCCTCGCGGATCGCTCAAGCACAGTCGACCCATGCGTGGCTGGTCGCCGAGGACGAGGGCCGCGTCGTCGGCTACGCGTACGGCGGGCCGATGAAACCGCGCGCGGCGTACCGCTGGTCCTGCGAAGTCAGCGTCTACCTGGAAGCAGGTCGCCGCCGCACCGGCGCCGGCCGCGCCCTCTACGAGGCCCTCTTCACTCGCCTCACCGAACGCGGCTATCGCACCGCCGTAGCCGGCATGACGCTACCGAACCCCGCCAGCGAAGGTCTCCACAAGTCGCTGGGCTTCGAGCCGATCGGCACCTACCGGAACATCGGCTGGAAACTCGACAACTGGCACGACGTCGCCTGGGTCCAGCGCCCGCTGGCCGTGCTCCCCGATCCCCCCACCGAACCCATCTAGTTCTTCGTGGGGTCTGTCATGGGTGGGCAATCGTCGCCTGGCTTGGTGACCAGTTCGAAGTGCCAGATTTCGTTGGAGAGGGTTTGGCAGAGGCCGTAGCGGCTGCCGTGGCGGATCAGCCAGTCGTCGGCCTTGGTGGGACCGATGTCTACGGCGTGGCCGGTTACGTGGTGCGAGGCGTCGGGTTCGGCGACGTACTCGAGGGCCTTCTTCTTGCTGCCGTACTTGCGGATCGCCTTGTCCAGCAGCTCTTCCTGGTACTTCTTGCTGCGCCAGCCCGTGGTGACCTGCATCTTGATGCCGTCGTCCTTCATGGCGGTCTCGGCTTGCTGGACCGCCTTGCGGAGTGCCGGGTCCAGTTTGGCGATGCCCGGAAGGTCGGTGTCGTACGCCGACGTGTGATCCGGGAGTACGCCGTCTGCCGCGCGAGGAGGTCCGCTCGAGCCTGACGCCGACGGGGTCGCGTCGTCCTGGGCGGAGACCGTCGTGCACGAGGTCAGAGTGAGACAGGTGACTGCGGCAACGATCGCCAGGACGGTTGTCCGGTTGGCAATGTGGTGATCGGTCAGCATGCCTCACAGTTCATCCAAGGCGACGTTGCGAGAGCGTCTGCAAATCCGGATACGTTTTCGATACGCCCGGCCGAGCTCGACCAGCAGTACGGCGCTGGGCACGGGCGGCGATACCTGACCCGGCAACCGGTTGGCCTGGTCTGCGGGAGAGGATGGTGCGGTGAGTGACGAACGCCCTTCCGCCGACCATGAGGTGACCGTTCGGCATGCCGTCGAGGAAGACGATGCCGCGCTGCTCGCGATCGAGCAGGTGTCGTGGGACGCGTCGTCGGGATTCCCGTCGTACCAGGACACTCTGGGGACCACGTTCTTCGCGCGCAGCGGCCCGGAGGCGCATCTTGTCGCGGAGTACGACGGTGAGGTTGTCGGGTATCTGCGCCTGCAGGACAAGTACCCGTTCCCGGAAGGCGCCGGCGTGCTGACGATCAACGGTTTAGCGATCGCGCCGACCGCGCGACGGCTGGGGGCAGCGTCCGCGCTCCTGGAGGCGGCGACGGCCGAGGGCGTACTGCGGGGCGCCCGCAAGATCTCGCTCCACGTCCACAGCACGAACACCGCCGCCCGCCGCCTCTACGAACGCCACGGCTACGTCGTCGAAGGCACCCACCCCAACGAATTCCTCATCGAGGGCACCCTGATAGCCGCCCTCGACATGGCAAAAACGCTCTAGCGGCTGATGGTTGGCGAGTAGTAGTCCCAGACGGACGTCGATGCCGGGACGTACACGCGATACCTGCGGGTCCGACCGGGGTAGTAGGTGTACGCCGCTTGCCCGCTGGCATTCGTGGTCGTGTACGCGAGACCCTTCCAGGTCGTCGTGCCGATCTCCTGGTACTGCAACAGGAGTTTGCGGCCGGCCCAGCGGGAGTAGGTGTTGGTCTTCGGGTTGAAGTACCAAACCGTCGTCAAGAAAGCCGTCCTCGTGCCCTTCCGCCCTGCGTTGACGCTCGCGGACGATGCGAACCTGATCTCCGTGTAGGCCGGCAGCAAGGTTGCGACCTTCTGGTTGTTCTCGTCGACGCCGCCGCTGGCGTCGCCGACCCAGGTGACCTTGCCGACCGGCACATACTTCGTCGACAGCGAGATGTGAGGGCACTTACCCCGCTGGCACAGGACACTGAGGCTGTAGCCGTTCTTCCAGGTTGCCGTCCAGGCGCCGCCAACCATCGTCGCCGGACAGTCGCTCCCCAGCGGGAAGCTTCAAGAGTTCCCCCTCTTGGAAGTGTGTGGGGGAACGCTAGCGGACTACGGGTTGAGGCCGTGGTTGCGGAGCCAGGGTTCGGGGTCGATGGGGGCGCCGCCGCCGGGGAGGACCTCGAAGTGGACGTGGGGGCCGGTGGTGTTGCCGGTCATGCCGATGCGGCCGACCATGGTGCCGGCCTGGACGGAGTCGCCGACGGAGACGTCGAACTCTTCCATGTGGCTGTACGACGTGACCGTGCCGTCGGCGTGACGGACCTTGACCTGGCGGCCGTACGCGCCTTCGAAGTCGGCCTGGATGACCTCGCCGGCCATCACCGAACGGACCGGCGTCCCCATCGGGGCCGCGAAGTCGAGGCCGGTGTGGTTGTGCGCCCAGCGGCCGCCCGCCTGGTTGAAGCGGGCGGTCAGGTGGTAGCCGGTGGTCGGGAGGACGATCTTCGGCGCGGCCTTCGCGATGGCGGCCGCCTTCGCGAGCGCCTCCTTCTTCGCCGCGGCCAGAGCCTTGGCCGAGTCGGCCGCCTTCTTCGCCGCGGCCGCCTTCGCCGCCGCCAGGGCGAGTGCCCGGCGCTGCGTCAGCGTCGCGTTCGCAGCCAGTTTCGCGGCGCGCTGCTGCGCGACCTTCTTGGCCGCCGCCTCGCGGGTCGCCGCCAGCGACAGGTCGATCCGGGTCGCATCCCGCGACCCGAGGTCACGGCGCTCGACCCGGGCCGAGGTGAGGGCGTCGGCCTGTGAGGGGCTCAGGCCGGGGCTCTCGTTCGCGGCGGCCGGGCCGGCCGCGGAAGAGCTGAGTCCGACGGCGGTGGTGCCGGCAGCGGCAGCCAGAGCGGCGGTCAGACCGATCAGCTGGGTACGGCGGGTTGCGAGGCGACTGATCGAGCGGTGCTTGGCCACCCGGCGCGGGGCAGTCGAAGGGCGAAGTGCCGGCCGATCCGCTTCCGGCACGTCTTGGTGCGTGGGCACGAGAAAACCTTCCAGGGAGGGGCGTTCGCCGTTTGAGGGGTACGGCGACGCCAACGACCATAACGAGGAGATCTCGACGGCCTCAAACACGGATTGCGAAAAGATGAACGAAATCGAACACGCTCGGTGAGGCCGTCCTGCCGCCGTGTACGCGCTCAGGCGTGAAACTGCCCAGTGAAGACTCAACTATCGGCGTGACACGGATCACCAGCCGATTGGCGTCGAGCAGGCCCCCCGGACCGGTATAAGGCGTCCACGACGCGGAGGCGGGCACGGCACACAACGCCGTACGCCCGCCTCCGCGCCTACCGTCCGGTGCTACCCGTACGTAGGCTCCTGCGGCCAGCCCTCGGGGGAGTCCTCCCAGTCTTCCTGGCGGCCGTACGGCGCGAGGTCGAGAATGTTGTTGCTGAACAGGATGCGGTCGACGCCCCGCTGACCGGTCGTGTACGTCCGATAGACGGTGTCGCCGTCGCGCAGGAACACATTGAGCAGGAACCCGCCGCCCGCACCGCAGTCCGCGGAGAACGTCGTACCGGCCGAGGAAGCGAAGGGGATGTCGCTCCAGCCCATCTCCTTCCAATAGCCGGCCATCTGGTCGAGCGGCATGTCGGACACGGTCGCCCAGGCGACACCGCCGCGGGCCAGGCCGGTGAGGTTGGCGACGTTCTTGGTGAAGTACGTGCAGCCCGGGCAGAAGCTGTCCGGACCGGCGTTCATGAACTGGTAGAGCGCGAGCTGCCGCTGGTCGCCGAACAGCTCCAGCAGGGTCACCGGCCCGTCCGGCGCCGCAAACGTGTACTCACCGAACTCCACCATCGGCAGCCGCCGGCGCTGCGCGGCGATCCGGTCCTGCTCACGAGTGGCCGCCTTCTCGGCGACCAGCAGCTCCGCGCGAGCTTTCTCCCACTCCTCGGCCGAGACCACCGTCGGCATTGCAGTCATGAGCTGTCCTTCCTTCTTTAGGTCCTTACTTCTAATGACGAAGCCGGCAGAGCCTTCTCGACATCCGATTTCTGCCTGTCGCAGACGAGTCTGGGTTCGGGGTGCCCGGACCGATAGGACTGTGCACATGAGGATCGCGATTCTGGGTGGAACCCGGTTCATCGGCAGGGCCGTCGTGGAGCGGCTGACGGCGGAGGGGCACACGCTGCTGGTGGTTCACCGCGGCGACCACGAGCCGTCCGGCCTGCCGCCCGTCGAGCACGCCCACGTGGACCGCCATGACGGCGCGGCGCTGGCTGCGGCGCTCAAGCCGTTCGACCCGGAGGCGCTGGTCGACATCTCCGGGATGAACGCGGCGGCGGCCGACGCGGCGCTCGGCGCGGTCGGACCGGCGGTCAAGCTGGTCGCGATCTCGAGCTGTGACGTCTACCGCGCGTACGACGGTGTGCACTCGAACCGGACGACAGATGCACTGCCGCTGACGGAGGAGTCGCCGCTGCGGGAGCGACGGTTCATCGACGGATCGCAGTACGAGAACCTGGAGATGGAAGAGCGGTACCTGCCGCGTGGCGCGACTGTGCTGCGGTTGGGTGCGGTCTACGGCGAGCACGACTACCAGACGCGATTCGAGTTCGTACTGCGTCGGGTCCGGGCCGGCAGGAAGCGGATACCGGTCGGATCCGGGCAGTTCCTCTTCAGTCGCGTGTACGTCGGGGACGTGGCCGCCGCAGTGTCCTTGGTGCTGGCGGGAGATTTCCCAGGCGCCTTCAACCTGGCGGAGCCGTCGACTGCGCCGTACCGGCTGTTTGCCGAGCAGATCCTGGCTGCGGCGGACGCTGCAGACGTGGAGCTGGTGAGGGTGCGGGACGACCTGCTGCCGGAGGATCTGGCGCTCACCGGGACCGTCGACCAGCATCTACTGGTCGACTCGTCGAAGGCGCGGACGGTGCTCGGGTGGACGCCCGCGGACCCGGCCGGGACCCTGCTGACCTCGGTCCGGTGGCACCTGGCGAACCCGCCGGCCGATGCGTCGGACGACTTCTCCGCGGATGACGCCGTACTGGACTGAAAATTGGTCAGAAGCACTCCGGGGAACCGGTATGCTTTCCGGGACGGACTGAGGGGCCTGCAGGGTCGGCCGGCTCGATTTCACATCGAGGTGGCGGACCGTGTAATCTCTCTCCTCGGCCCGCCCCTTTAGCTCAGTCGGCAGAGCGTCTCCATGGTAAGGAGAAGGTCTACGGTTCGATTCCGTAAAGGGGCTCTGAGAACGGCGTCCCACCTCCGGGTGGGATGACGAACTCTCCCGGCGGGGTAGCTCAGGTGGTTAGAGCACACGGCTCATAATCGTGGTGTCGCGGGTTCGACTCCCGCCCCCGCTACCACCGACGCAGTATCTCGAGAGTGCGATCACCTCAGTTGCGCACTCCTGACAAGAAGAGGCAGCAGTGGCCAAGTCAACCGACATTCGCCCGAAGATCACGCTGGCGTGCACGGTCTGCAAGGAGCGGAACTACATCACCAAGAAGAACCGGCGTAACGACCCGGACCGTCTTGAGCTGAAGAAGTACTGCCACCGGTGCAACGACCACACCGACCACCGCGAGACCCGCTGACCTCAGGTCTTTCCTAGACCTCATCAGCTTCGCGAGGGCCGCTTCGGATTGCCGAAGCGGCCCTTTGCTGTGCCCTCTATGCCCTCTGTGCCCTCACACGGTCAGGATCGGGCGGCCGCCCTCATAAGCGGTGAGGCGCTCCTCACGCGGAGTCAGACAGCAGGAGCCGCAGAGCGAGCCCTTGCCCACCTCGCTCGTGTAGTAGAGGCAGCAGGTGTTCCGCAGATAGACAAGCTTCCCGGCGGCGACCTCCACGTCCCCGAGCCGCTCGAGTCCGCCGGGCGCCTTGGCCACGAAGGTTTGCCAGCGCTCCAGGAGATAGGCCGGTTCCACAGTGATCTCCTCGCGCGTCGCCGCGCAGAAACCCATCGCGCATCCGGCCGCGACCGCACCGTGCACCTGGCGAAGTCCGGCTCGCGTACGTCGGTGCAGCTCCTCGGACAGCGGAAGCAGATGCTGGCGCAGTACGACGTCGTAGAGCGTCGCCAATCCGCCGGGCAGGAAGGTGGCGGAGCGGATTGCGACGGCCGCGAGGCCGTGGCCTTCGTGCGGCCGGACCCAGAGGTTCTGCGGGCGGATGTCGAGGACGCGGCCCTCCAACGCCCAGAGCAGGAGCGCGGTCGCCGGTGCCCGGCCGGCGTAGAACGACATCATGCTGAGCGCGTTCGCATGAGCTGTGCGGTGGTTGCTGGCCTCGTCGTCACGCTTGAGCAGCTCGGTGAGCTCAGGGCTGCCGGGCTCCAGGATCCGGTCCACGCGCAGCCACTCGTCGCCCTCCGGCGTACCGATCTCCAGCTTGTACCTCGGCGCGTACCGCGCCAGCCCAGCGACTGCCGTCACGTCAACCTTCCCCAGTCGGATCGTGGGCGGCGGCAACCCAGGACGAGCGCGCGCGGCGTGGGACCGCCAGGCGCGCTCCGACAGTCTGCCAGTAGGGTTAGCGGATATGACGATCGACGCCACGATGGTCGGCCGGAGCTACACGGCCGCCGAGTCCTACCAGGTCGGCCGGGAGAAGATCCGCGAGTTCGCCGACGCGATCGGCGACCCCAACCCGGCGTACACCGGTGACGACGCGGTCGCGCCGCCGACCTTCGCGTTCATGCTCGGCAGCCGCGCGCTGGAGCAGTTGCTGAACGACGAGGAGCTCGGCCTGCGGCTGGACCGGATCGTGCACGGCGCGCAGAAGTTCAGCTACACCCGCCCGATCAAGGCCGGCGACGACATCGCCGCGACCGCCACCATCACCACCGTGCGCAAGGCCGGTGACGTCGAGGTGATCATGTACGAGACCGCCCTGACCACCGTCGACGGCGAACCGATCGCCACGTCGACGTCGACGATCTCGCACAACCGGGGTGAATCGTGATCGAGGTAGGCACCGAGCTCCCGCCGCTGACCGTTACGTTCCGGCGCGAGGACCTGGTCCGGTACGCCGGTGCGAGCGGCGACTTCAACCCGATCCACTGGAGCGACCGGATGGCCGGCGCGCTCGGGCTGCCCGGTGTGATCGCGCACGGCATGCTCACGATGGCGTCCGCGGTGCGCGTCGTCACGGACTGGATCTCCGATCCGGCCGACCTGCTGGAGTACGGCGTGCGGTTCACGAAGCCCGTCGTCGTACCGGATGACGACAAGGGTGTGAATGTGACGTTCTCTGCCAAGGTCGACAAGGTCACCGATGGCCGCGCCGAGATCGACATCACTGCGGTTGCCGGCGAGGAGAAGGTGCTCGGCCGGGCCAGGGCGGTCGTGCGCGTCCAGTGAGAACGCATGTGTCGCTGGCCGACTACACCACGCTGCGGATCGGCGGGCCGGCCGACAAGTTCGTCGAGGTCAGCACCGAGGACGACCTGATCACCGCGGTCCGCGACGCGGACGCGGCCGGCGAGCCGGTGCTGCTGCTCTCGGGCGGCAGCAACGTGGTGATCGGTGACGACGGGTTCCGGGGCACCGTCATCAAGATCGCGACCTCGGGGATCCGGGTCGACGCGGACATGTGCTCCGGCGCGATGGTGCACATCGCAGCCGGCGAGGACTGGGACGGCGTCGTGCAGCGCGCGATCGCCGAGGAGTGGAGCGGCCTCGAGTCGATGTCCGGCATCCCCGGCCTGACCGGCTCGACACCGGTGCAGAATGTCGGGGCTTACGGTCACGAGGTCGCGGAGACGATCGCGTCCGTGCGGGTGTGGGACCGGGTTCTGGGGCGGGTCGAGACGATCTTCGCCGCGGACTGCGGGTTCAGCTACCGCAACTCCCGGTTCAAGGCCGACCCGTCGCGCTACGTCGTACTCGAGGTCACCTTCCAGTTGACGCTGGGCGATCTGTCGGCGGAAGTCGGGTACGCCGAGCTGGCCCGGGTCCTGGACGTGGAACCGGGCTCCCGCGCGCCGATGACCGAGGTCCGCGAGGCCGTCCTCGGCCTGCGTCGCAGCAAGGGCATGGTCCTGGACCCCGCCGACCACGACACCTGGAGCGCCGGCTCCTTCTTCACCAATCCCATCCTCGACACCCCTGCCGAGGTCCCCGCCGGCGCCCCTCAATGGCCCCAACCCGACGGCCGGGTAAAAACCAGCGCCGCCTGGCTGATCGAACACGCCGGCGTCTCCAAGGGCTACGCCATCGGCGCCGCCGCCGTCTCCACCAAACACACCCTTGCCCTGACCAACCAGGGCGGCGCCACCGCCAAGGAACTCCTCGCCTTGGCCACCCACGTCCGCACCCAGGTCCAGCACTCCTTCAACATCACCCTGGTCAACGAACCCGTTCTGGTGAACTGCTCTCTCTGAGCTCGCTGCCCTCCCCGACCGCGTGGTCGCCGTACGCCGCATCTGAAAAAGTTTTGCAGATCCTCTTCCGCCGCAGGGTCGGGCTCGGTAATCTTTTGCGAAAGTTGGCGGGAGGTGGAGTGTGAGGCGCAAAAGATTTTCTCGGCGGGAGGTTCTCGCGGGGATGGGTGCGGGGCTGGCGGCCGCTGTGGTGCCGGGGTGTGGGAGCGGTGGCGGCGGGCGGTCCGGGGCTTTGCAGGTGTGGGGTGGAGTGCCGGCCGCGTCCGGGCCTGGGGATGTGGTGAAGGCTTTCCAGAAGAAGTTTCCGCAGTACGCGGTGAACTACACGCGGTTCGTCAACGACGATCGCGGCAACCTCAAGCTCGATACCGCGCTGCAGGGTGGCGTCGACATCGACGTGTACTTCACCTACTCGCAGGGTGCGATGGCGCTCAGGGCCGGGTCCGGACTCGCGGCGGACCTGACCGACCGGGTGACCGACGACCCGGACCTGAAGGTGTTCCTCGACACCGAACAGCCGCGGTCGTACATCGACAACGGCAAGGTGAAGGCGCTGGCCACCGCGCGCGAACCGTTCTTCGTACTGTTCAACGAGAAGCTCCGGCAGCAGGCCGGCGTCGAGCTCCCGCAGGCGTGGACGATCGACGAGTTCCGCAGTACGGCGAAGCGACTGACCACGGACAAGACCGTCGGCGCCTACACGGTCCCGGACCTCGCCCGGATCGCCCTCGGACCCAACTACTGGTACGACGGCAACCGCAGCAACTTCGGCGACCCGCACTTCGAACAGGGGTTCCGGGTCGGCCGCGAGATGATCGCCGACGGTACGGCGTTCCCGTGGACGGAGGTGCTCGCCCGCCACCTCGACGCGTACCAGCAGAACTCGTTCCTGACCGAGGAGTTCCATCTCTGGTCGACCGCACCGTTCAACCTGCGCTACCTGTACGACGCGAAGAAGTACCCGCACGACTTCAAGGTCGCGTTCGCCCCGTCGCCGACTGTCGACGGCAAGGACTGGAACGGCGGCTCGTTCAGCAACTTCATCATGATCAACCCGAAGTCGCCGAAATTCGAGGCGGCCTGGGCGTTCGTGAAGTTCTGGCTGACCGAGGGCGCGACGCCGATGCTCAAGGGCGGCAAACTCCCCGCGCTCGGCGGCGTGACTGACGACCAGGTGATCACCGGCATGCTCGGCAAGGAGCCGGACAAGTACTTCGACCTGGACTCCTTCCGCCGTGTCGTACTCGAGGCGGATCCCAAGCTCGCGACCGATACCCGGCTGACCGGGTTCCCCGAGATCACGCTCGCCGTGAAGCAGCAGCGCGACCTGTGCTGGCTGGGCGAGAAGGACCCGGGCGTCGCGATCCGTGAGGTACGGCGGCTCGCCGACGCCGCGATCGCCCGTAACGAGAGGAGGCCCTGATGGCCACCGCCGCAGTTGCCACCGCCTCCGCGGTCCGGACCGAGAAGGCGCCCGGGATCAAGCCGCGCGGCTGGATCGGGTTCCTGTTCATCGCGCCGAACCTGCTCGGCGTGATCGCGTTCACCTTGATCCCGCTGATCAGCGTGGTTGTCCTTGCCTTCACCGACTGGAACCTGGTGTCCGGTCTCGGCGGGATCACCTTCAACGGCATCGACAACTTCGTCGCGATCGCCCGCGACCCGGGCTTCTGGCACGCGATCGGCCTGACGCTGGTGTACGTCGTGGTGTCGGTCCCGCTGACCGTCGTACTCGGGCTCGCCCTGGGCATCGCGCTCAACCGCCCGCTGCCGGGACGCGCCGTGCTGCGGGCGATCTTCTTCCTGCCCTATATCGTCAACGTGGTCGCGATCGGCATGACCTGGTTGATGCTGATGAACCCTAAGGCCGGCCTGGTCAACCAGGTGCTGGACGTGTTCGGCATCCGGCCGGGCTGGTTCGCCTCGTCGCACTGGGCGCTGCCCGCGCTGATCGTGATGGCGATCTGGGGCGGCGTCGGGTACTGCTCGCTGATCTACCTGTCCGCGCTGCAGGACGCGCCTCTGCAGCTGTACGAAGCGGCCGACATCGACGGCGCATCGGCGTGGGCGAAATTCCGCGTGATCACCTGGCCGTCGTTGCTACCGACAACGATCTTCCTGCTGGTCACGCTCATCATCGGAGCGTCGCAGGGCTTCGGGCTGATCGCGCTGATCACTGCCGGCGGTCCCGGCGACTCGACCACGACGATCTCGTACTACATGTACCAAACAGGCTTCCAGTTCTACCGGTTCGGCTATGCGTCCGCGATCGGCCTGGTGACGTTCGTCGGCGTACTCGTCCTGACGCTGTTGACCTGGCGAGCGCAGCGAGGAAGGACTCTCAATGAGTAAGAAATGGTGGTGGGGGATCCCGCTGTGGATCCTGGCGCTGGCATTCCTCGCGCCGTTCGCGTGGATGATCTCGACCGCGCTGAAGCCGGACGTGGACGCGTACAAGATCCCGATGCAGTGGATCCCGAACCCGTTCCAGTGGGATAACTTCACGACGGTGCTGACCGGCGCGACCTCGGTGCTCCCGGCGTTCGGCCGCTCGATCTTCGTCGCGGTACTGCGGGTCGCGGGCGAGCTGATCACCGCGACGATGGCGGGCTACGCCTTCGCGCGGATGTCGTTCAAGGGCCGCGACAAGCTGTTCCTGCTCTATCTCGCGACCGCGATCATCCCGGCGCAGTTGCTGCTCGTGCCACGGTTCATCTACTTCCAGAAGCTCGGGCTGTACGACACGTTGTGGGCGCTGATCCTGCCCGGCATGTTCACCGTTCTCGGCACGTTCCTGATGCGGCAGTTCTTCATCAGCCAGCCGGCCGAGTTCGCCGAAGCGGCCCGGATGGACGGCGCGAACGAGTGGCGGGTGTTCACCCGGATCTACTTGCCGTTGGCAACGCCGGTGATGAGCGCGCTCGGCATCCTGGCGTTCGTCTGGTCGTGGAACGACTACGAGACGCCGCTGGTGCTGATCAGCAACCCGGATCGCTACACGCTCCCGCTCAGCCTGACCAACTTCGTCGACGAACAGGGCCAGATCGCACCCGGCCTGACGATGGCCGCCTCGGTGATCTCGATCGTCCCGGTGCTGATCGTGTTCGTCGTCCTGCAACGCCGGTTCATCGCCGCCATGACTCACACGGGGATCAAATGAACAACGTCTCAGGTGTCTTCCCGCATCTCGCCCAGGTCGGCGACTTCGGTCCGCCGCGCAGCGAGCTCGGCGTCGGATCGCTGATGCCGTGGAACGGGAAGCTCTACGTCCAGAACTACAACTCCCACAAGGCTCCGTCCGGCGCGGGAGTCAGCCTCCGCCGGATCGACGCCGACTTCTCGATGGAGATCGTCGCGGAGACGCTCGGGGTGGACGGCACGTACACCAACCGGTTCGTGCACTTCCCCACGTCGCAAATGGTCCTCGGCCCGCACGTCATCTCGGCCGATCACAAGATCGTCACCATCCCCGAGCTCCAGCCGCTCCGGGTTTGCGGTACGTCGCGCCACCTGACCAAGCCGGACACCCACGTGTATGTGCTCGCGATGGAAGGCGAGCTGCTCGAGCTCGACCTCACGACGTACGAGTGCACGCAGCTGTTCGACCTCAACGACGAGCTCGGCACCGACGGCGAGATGAAGGTGCATTACAAGGACTGCTACACGTCGTTCGGTCGGCTCGTCGTGTGTTCCAACGAGTACGCCGAACCCGAGTGGGCCGGCGTACGGTCGCGGGGACGGCTGGCGGAGTACGACGGTCGGACGTGGAAGGTGCTGCGGGAGGACCCGTTCACCGCGATCGGCGGGCGGCACGAATTCGGCGGGACGATCTTCGCGACCGGGTGGGACCGGGCGTCGGCGATCCTCGAGGTCTTCACCGAGGCCGATCAGCAGTGGACGCGGTACCGGCTGCCGAAGGCCTCACACTGTTTCGACCACAAGTGGCAGACCGAATGGCCGCGGATCCGGGAGGTCGAGCACGAGCGTCTGCTGCTCGACCACCACGGCATGTTCTACGAGCTGTCGCCATGGGCGTACGGCGGGCGGATCTGGGGCGTGCGGCCGATCTCGACACACTTGTGGGTGCTGGGCGACTTCTGCTCCTGGCGCGGGATGCTGGTCGCCGGCGCGGACAACGCGTCGCCGAGTCACGGGCTGAACCCGACCACCGCGGAGCCGCAATCGGGGCTGTGGTTCGGGAAGACCGACGACCTGTGGAGCTTCGGAAAGCCCGCCGGCTGGGGTGGACCGTGGTGGGAGACGCCGGTCGAGGCCGGCGTGCCGTCTGATCCGTATCTGATGACGGGCTTCGACGGGAAGTGTCTGCATCTGGAGAACTTCTCGGACACCGCTTTGACTTTCACCGTCGAGATCGACTTCCACGGGCACGGGCGGTTCGGTGCGGCCGCGGAGTTGACGGTCGAGCCAGGGCAGATCCGGACGCACGTGTTCCCGCCCGGGTTCAGCGCGCACTGGGTGCGGGTGGTGAGCGACACCGACGGTGTGGCCAGTGCCCAGTTCGTCTATACGTGATGATCGCTGGATGGCAGACATGGACAGAGCTGGTACTGCGAGCCCGTTGCAGTTGGTCAAGCGAGCGTTGCCCGAGCTGAACGGTGCGATGCAGCGGGTTGCCGAGCACATCCTGGCGAACCCGGACGAGGTCGCGCGCGGGTCGATCACCAAGCTGGCCGAGGCCGCGCAGACCTCGGCCGCGACGGTGACACGCCTGTCCACGCACCTCGGGTACGCCGGGTATCCCGCCCTGCGGGCCGCGCTCGCGATGGAGGTCGGCCGCGGGCTGGAAGCAGGGTGGGCGAGCGACATCGGGATGGCGATCGGTCCGGCCGATCCGCCTGAGCAGGTGCTGAACGTGCTCGCGTCCACCCAGGCGAATGCGCTGCGCAACGCGCTCGCCGCGATCGACCTCGCCGCGGCGACCCGGGTCGCGGATGCCATCGCGGGCGCACGCCGTACTCATATCTATGGCGAGTGGGGCGACGCGGTCCCGGCCCGGGAGCTCTACATCCGGTTGCTGCGGATCGGGATCCCGGTGTGGTTCTTCGACGGACCGCAGTCGTCGCAGATCGGCGCCGGTCTGCTGGGCTCGGGGGACGTGGCGCTGACCGTCACCCGCTCCGGGACCGACCCGACGACGCTGGAGTTCGTCCGCCGGGCGCACGACGAGGGTGCCCTGACGGTTGCGATCACCGGGATGGTCGGCTCGCCGATCGCGCGGCTGGCCGATGTCACCCTCGACACCGGTACGCCGAACGGCGCGAACTGGACCGAGTTCTTCGCCGGCCGTGCGAGCGACGTACTGACGGCCGGCCTGTTGTTCGTGCTGGTCGCGCAGCGGGTGCCCGATCACCTCACCGCTAATCACCCGAACGGGCCGGGCCAACCCGTCGTACGTCCGGACGCCGATCTCCATCCCGACACCTTCGTCAATCCTGATACGTGAAAGGTTTCTGAATGCAGCAGCTCGAGGTCCAGACCGATCTGACCGTCGTCGGCGGCGGGCTCGCCGGGATCTGCGCGGCGGTCGGCGCCGCGCGGCAGGGGAGCACTGTGGCGCTGGTGCAGAACCGGCCGGTGCTCGGCGGCAACTCGTCCAGCGAGGTGCGGGTGTGGGTGTGCGGGGCGACCGCGCACGGCGTCCAGAGTTTCGCCCGCGAGACCGGCATCATGGGTGAGCTGTTCCTCGAGAACCAGTACCAGAACCCGCTGGGGAACCCGTACTACTGGGATCTCGTGCTGCTGGAAGCGGTCCGCGCCGAACCGCTGATCACGCTCTACCTGAACACCGACGTGCGGTCGGTCGACGCGGCGGACGGGGAGATCCGCTCGGTGACCGGCTGGCAGATGGGGTCGGAGAAGGAGATCCGGTTCGTCAGTCCGGCGTACGTCGACTGCTCGGGTGACGGCCTGGTCGGGCTGCTCGCCGGCGCGGAGTTCCGCACCGGGCGCGAGCCGCGATCGGAGTACGACGAGTCGTGGGCGCCGCTCGTGCCGGACTCGAACACGCTCGGCAGCACGATCCTCTTCTACACCAAGGACGCGGGGGAGCCGGTGCGGTTCGTGCCGCCGTCGTTTGCGAAGGACGTGACCGAGACCGCGATCCCGGAGCGGCGGGTGATCCGCACCGACATGAACGGATGCGCGTTCTGGTGGATCGAGTGGGGCGGCTCGCTCGACGTCGTCGACGACAACGAGGCGATCCGGGACGAGTTGCAGGCCGTCGTTTACGGGATCTGGGATTACATCAAGAACTCCGGGCGGTTCGATGCGGACAACCTGACGCTGGAGTGGATCGGCTCGGTGCCGGGGAAGCGCGAATACCGGCGGTTCCTGGGCGATCACGTGCTGACGCAGGACGACGTACTGTCGCAGACTCCGTTCGAGGACCGCGTTGCGTTCGGTGGTTGGTCGATCGATTTGCACCCGCCCGGTGGGGTTTATGCGGCCGAGCGCGGGTCGAAGCATTGGCATCCGGACGGGAACTACCACATCCCCCTGCGGTCGCTGTACTCGCGGAATGTGCGGAATCTGTGGATGGCTGGGCGCAACATCAGCGCGAGTCACGTAGCGTTCGGTACAACGCGGGTGATGGCGACGTGTGCGCTGCTCGGTGAGGCGGCCGGGGTCGGCGCTGCTGTTGCCCTGCGCAACGGCTTGTCGCCGCGGGAGTTGGCGCGCGCGCGTTTCGATCTGGTGAAGCACGCACTGACCCGCGCCGACGCATCGGTCCTCGGTGTGGTCGATGACGATCCTGCGAACCTTGCGTTGTCCGCGTCGGTGAGCGCGTCGTCGAGTTTGACCCGGCCGGTGGTCGAGGTTTCGTCGGGGACTCTGCCGCTGACTGACGACCTTGGCATGGTCATCCCGGTTGACCCGGCTTTGGACGGTTTCGAGCTGCTCGTCGACTCCGCGGGTGGGTCGTTGACCGTCGAGTTGCACGATCCGGTCAAGCCGCAGAACTACCTGCCCGCCGCACTGGTCGACTCCTGCACGATCGACGTACCCGCTGGCGAGAAGCGCTGGATCCAGGTGCCGCTGTCGTGGCACCCGTCCGCTCCGGCCAACGCCTTCGTCGTACTGCGGAAGACGCCGGACATCTCGGTCCACACAGCGTCGACCGCGCTGCCGGGCACGCTGCATTTCGCTCATCGTGAGCCGGGGCCTGATGAGCAATGGACCGAACAGTTCCGTGCGTGGAAGCACATCCTGCCCCGCGGCGGGTTGTGCATCCGCCTCGGCGAGACTGCGGCGTACTCGCCCTCGAAGGTGATCGGCGGCTACTCGCGCCCGTACGGCGGGCCCAACCTCTGGTCCTCCGAAGACCTCGCGTGGGACCCGAATCCCTGGCTGGAACTGACCTGGCCCGAGGCGGTCGAGCTCTCGGAGGTCGTCGTCATCCTCGACGCCGACGTCCAGGAAGACCTCATCAACCTCCACCACCACCGCACCCCCTTCGAGGCCCTGCCCACCCTCCTCTCCGACTACACCCTCGAATCCCGCAACGGCACCAAGGCCCCCTGGCACCCCATCGCCACCGTCACCGCCAACCACCACCGAACCCAGCGCCACCACCTCGACACCCCCACCCAAGCCACCCACCTCCGCCTAACCACCCACACCACCAACGGCGCCCCAAGAGCCCACGTCGTCTCAATCCGCGCCTACGGTCAGTAGCGCCATTCGAGTTCGTTTTCTTGCATCCATTGGGTGAGTGGGTCGGCTGCTCGGCGGGGGAGCGTTGCGCCGGTGAGGAGGTCGGCGAGGACCTGGGCGGGGGCAGCGAGGCGGAGGCCGGTGGGGGTTTTGCGGGTGCGGGTGTAGACGAGGTCTGACTCGGGCTGGGCTAGCACGACGGACTTGTACCTCGTGTTGGTTGGGACTAGGTCCCAGAGGGCGGCTGCTGCTTGGGCGTCTGGGGTGTAGATGAGTGTGCGGCCAGTGGGGGTTTCTGGGGACCAGTGGTGGGCTGCAGCGGTGCCAGTGACGGCGTGGCGGATCGGAGTGGTGGGGATTCGGTCCAGCAGGGGTGGGGTGCTGAGCTTGGTGCGCCAGTAGGTGAGGTGGGTGGTTTGCGTGAAGCGGGAGTCCTCGTTCCAGCGGCGTAGGAGGGCGAGCCAGCTAGGGACGGTGACTACTCCTGGGGCGCGGCGTTCGACCAGGTCTTCTTGGTCGAGGGCGTCGACGATTCGGCGTACCGATTGGGCCGGTACGCCGCTGGTGGTGACCAGGTCGTGGGTAGTCCACAGGCTGCGGAAGTCCAGGAGGGCTCGGATGACTCGCGCGGCCGCGTCTCCGGCGTACAGGCTGGTTGCGGTCGCGTTCATCCGCCGGTCCCGTCACGTGGCACTTGGATGCCCAGCGGCACGGTCGCGTATGTGGTCCACTCGTACTGGTTGTGGTCGCGGTTGAGCTCGATCAGCGTGACGTCGGTCAGCTCGGTCTTGGCGACGCCGCCGCCGAGTGCCTTCACGCGCTTCTCGAGGGGCTCGGCCGGGGCGACCTGGTTCCAGTAGCCCAGGGAGATGTGCGGATCGAGCTCGGGCAGGGCGGGCACGGAGTCGCGGCCCCACACGTCGGTGATCGCCGCGCGCAGCTGAGCGCGGAGGCGGCGCATCCGATCGACGGGCTCCACCGGGAGCTGCAGGCTCTCGACATCGACGACGGGCGAGCCGAGCTTGATCTCGAACGGCCGGAAGTGCTCGAGCCGCCGACGCGTGGCCTCGACGATCAGGTCGAGATCCGGCCGCGGCACCTTGTCGGTGAACCCGACTCCTTGCACCGTGAGATGCAGCCACCGCGCCGGCACCGGCGTGATCCCGGGCAGCGAGTCGACCAGGTGCTGGTACGCCGCGTGTACCTCGGTCACCACGGAGTCTTCGGGAAAGACAACATGCCAGGTGTAGAACGATCGCCCGGGGCGCCAGTTGGGACGCCAGTACCAGTGATCGCGAACGTCCTTGATCATGTCTGGTCCTCTTTCCTCCGTGCCGGGAGCTGGGTGAACTCGGCGATGCGCGCGCGGAGCATCCGCGCCTTCGGCGTGCGGGCGTACGGCGACGTGAGCGCCGCGACCTCCGCGAGGCGATGAATCAGCGGCCGGACGCGGTACTCCGGTTGAAGGTCCAGCACCGGCTCGACGGCTTCGATCGCACCGTCGAGCTGGCCGAGGAGCAGCCGTGCTTTCGCCTGCTGCAGGCGGGCCATGCGTTCCGAGCCTGGATTCCGCAGCGTGTACGGCGCTGCCTCGAACAGCGCGACGCTGTGATCGGCGTGGTTCGACGTGTGCTCCGGCTGGCCGAAGGCGAGATACGTATCCGCCCACAACGCCTCGGCGCGTTCCGGCGTACAGAGCAGTAAGCCGCCTGGCTCGGAGTCGGCCTGGCGCACGGAGAGCTGCTGGGCCAGCTCGAGCATGTCGCGGGCTTTGTCGGGCTTGCCGGCGCGGGCGTTGTCGACCGACGCCGCGCTGGCCAGGAACAGTCGTGCGGTGCCGGCGGAGTACCGCAGCCCGTCCTCGGCGTACGACGCGGCACGGGCGAAGTCCTCCTGCCAGAAGGCGGCAGTGTGTTGGGTGGCGCGGATCCAGCCGCGCAGTACGTCGTGGTCCGCGGCTTCGGCGCATGCCCAGGCGGTGCGGGTGTGGCTCTCGGCGATGTCGGGGCGGCCGAGGTCGACGGACATCCAGGCGAGCATGGTGATCGCCCAGCCGGCCGCGGAGTACAGGTCGCGGGACTGGCGTGGGGATTGATTGCCGGCGAGGAGTGCGAAGGCGCGGTCGCGGATCGCGCGGCTCTTGGCGAACAGCGGTCTGGTCGGCGTCCGGAGGTAGGACTGCGCGATGCGCTCGATGTCTGCCTGCAGTTGCTCGACGGTGAGCTCGCCGACGTTGGACTCCTCGGCGAACGACAGCAGTGCGATGGACTCGTCACTCGCGTGGATCAGGTCGTCGTGGCCGAGCATCGACGGCGGCGTCGGCTCCGGCTCGGCGACGGCGACGCCGGACGGCGGGTAGAACCCGAGTTCGTTGTCGGCAGCAACATCGAGGACATGACGCAGACCGGAACGGTACGCGGCGCCGGGCCAGCGGACGGCGCCGCGTTCCAGCTTGGCGATGTAGTGACCGTCGAGCTCGTACTTGATCTCGGTCGTGTCCCAGAGCCAGGCACAGATCGCGTCGGCGAGCTCGGCCCGGGACATGTGTTCGCCCGGCGCGCGGCGCGACGGGGTGCGTTCTCGCGCGCCGCGCAACATCTCGTTGGGCTCTGACATGGCGGTAACTGTAAGACGCCGAACACCCTCTGCGACCACGAAATCGGGCCTTGTGGACGATCTGCCCCACGATGCCCCGAGCTGCCCCGAAAACGCTGCTGGGAAAGGGTTTTTGGCCGCAATCGCGGACCGCTTCGTGGCCGTAAATCAGGGCATCGGAGCCGGTGGCGCCTCTCCTTCGCGCTTGCTGAGCGTGACCATGGCGGGGCATCGCGGGGCAACCCGGGGCAGATAGGGGCAGCCCCTCCGTTCGGGGCCGGCAGCCCTTAGGGTTGTCGGGTGGTCGAGGAAGCCGTTACTACCTTGCGTGCGGAGCTGGAGCTGTTCGGGCGGCCCGAGGAGGGGTTCGCGTTGCTCGAGGTGTTTCTCGAGGTGGCTCGGCCGCGATTGGGTGCGGTCGTGCTGGATCCGGTCGGACTGCGGTTGCCGGAGGAGATGACCGACGACCGCGCCGTCGTACAGAAGCTGATCGACGAGATCGACCAGGAAGTCCGCGGTACGGCGCGGGTGCCCGAGCGCGAGTTCGACATGGACGACGAGCAGGCACGCTGGGACTACGTGCGGCTCGCGTACAGCTCGAGCCAGGCAACGGTGTGGAGTCCGCGCCGGCGGACGACGTACTTCGAGGCGTCCGGGCAGCGCAGAGCGACGTACTGGCTGCCGGACAGCCTGAAGACCGACTACTTCGACGCGCTGAGCTCGCGCGGTTGGGCCATCCCGCCGGACTGGCTCACCGCGGTCGCCAAGCGCCCGAAGCCGTGGTGGAAACGCGGCGGAAGCTAGCCAAGGGCGGGCAGACGGGTCAGGGCATCGGCGACTGCTGATTGAATCTCCGCGTCGTCCCAGCTGCGGTCGGTCATGGCGCCGGAGAGGTAGGCGTCGTACGCCGCCAGGTCCAGGTGGCCGTGGCCGCAGAGTGCGGTGAGGATGACCTTCTCCTCGCCGGACTCCTTGCAGCGTTGGGCTTCCTCGATGGCGGCGGCCAGGGCGTGCGTAGGCTCGGGTGCCGGGACGATGCCTTCGGTGCGGGCGAACTGGATGCCTGCGGCGAAGCACTCGGACTGGGGTTTGGCGACGGCCTCGATCTCGCCGGACTCGTACAGGTGGCTGATCAGCGGGCTCATCCCGTGGTACCGCAGGCCGCCGGCGTGGATCGGGTCGGGGATGAAGTCGTGGCCGAGCGTGTGCATCTTCATCAGCGGTGTCATGCCGAGGGTGTCGCCGAAGTCGTACGCATACGTGCCTTGCGTCAGTGACGGGCACGCCGCGGGCTCGACCGCGCGGACGACCGGTGACATCCGGCCGGCCCACTTCTCCCGCAGGAACGGGAACGCCAGGCCGCCGAAGTTCGACCCGCCGCCCGTGCAGCCGACGAGCAGGTCGGGGGTCTCGCCAACCATCGCGAGCTGGATCAACGCTTCCTCGCCGATGATCGTCTGGTGCAGCAGAACGTGGTTCAGCACCGAGCCGAGGGCGTAATGCACCTGCGGATCCTGGACCGCGGCCTCGACTGCTTCGCTGATTGCGATCCCCAGTGAACCGGTGGAGTCGGGGTGCTCGGCAAGGATCTTCCGCCCGGCCTCCGTCAGGTCCGACGGGCTCGGATGCACGGTCGCGCCGAAGACCTGCATCATCGTCCGCCGGTACGGCTTCTGGTCGTACGACGCCCGCACCTGCCAGACCTCGCACTCCAAGTCGTACTGCGCGCAGGCGAACGCCAACGCCGTCCCCCACTGACCTGCGCCCGTCTCGGTGGTGAGCTTCCGGACGCCGGATCTCGCGTTGTAGTACGCCTGTGGGACGGCGGTGTTGGGCTTGTGCGATCCCGCGGGCGAGACGCCTTCGTACTTGTAGTAGATGCGTGCCGGTGTATCAAGCGCCTTCTCCAGCCGATGGGCGCGGTACAGCGGGCTGGGTCGCCACAGCCGGTAGACGTCGAGCACCTCGCCCGGGATATCGACGTACTGCTCCTGGGAAACCTCTTGCATGATCAGGTCCATCGGGAACAGCGGCGCCAGATCATCCGGCCCGATCGGTTGCCCCGTCCCCGGATGCAACACCGGCGGCGGAGGCGTCGGCAGATCGTGCAGCACGTTGTACCACCGCGTGGGCATCTCGTCTTCTGGCAGCAGGATCTTCGTCGGCGTCATGCCAGCAAAACTAGGCCCGCCCCCACCCCCAGGCAACGACCCGAACCGGAACTCTCCCAGCACTTAGTTTGCACTACTCAACCGTTCGACCGTGCCGTCGCCCTGCACGCGGTAGACCACGTCGGACGGCTGCTTCGTGCTGAGCGCATCCGGCACGCCGAGTTGCCGCAGAAGCATCCGCCCGATCATCTCGTGCGACACCAGCAACGGCCGCCGTACGCCGGTCCCCGCAACCTCAGCCAGTGCCTGAGCAGCCCGTACGTCTGCGTCCGCATAACTCTCGCCGGAGGGAAAACGGAATCCGTACTTGTCCCGCTCGCGAACGCCACGCTGCCCCGGCCAGCCCGCGTCGATCTCGACCGATGTCAGTCCCGACCACAACCCATGATCGATCTCGGCCAGCTCGTCGAGCACTGTCACGGCCAGACCGAGCCTCGAGCCGATGATCGAAGCTGTCCGTCCAGCCCGGCCGAGTGGGCTCGCAAAGACTGCGTCGATGCCCTCGTCAGACAGCAGTTCGGCGTTCTGACCAGCTTGTTGCAGGCCGAGGGCCGTGAGTGGTGAGTCCAAGCGGCCTTGGCGGCGGCCGGTGACGTTCCACTCGGTCTGGCCGTGCCGAGCAAGGTAGATGGTCAGGCTGGGATTGTGGCGGGGGTTCCTAGCCATTGGTCTATTTCGGTTAGGAGGGTTTTTTGGGTTTCGGGTGGGGCGGTGGAGGCCAGGACCGAGCTTCGGGCCAGGTCGGCGAGTTCGGGGTCGGTGAAGTTGTGGACGGTGCGGGCGGTTTCGTACTGTTCGGCGAGGCGGGAGCCGAAGAGCAGCGGGTCGTCGGCGCCGAGGGCGATGCGGGCGCCCGCCTCGTAGAGGTGGCGGAGAGGGACGTCTTCGGGGCGGCGGTAGACGCCGAGCGAGACGTTGGAGGCGGGGCAGACCTCGAGAGCGATCTGGGCGTCGACCACGCGCTTCAGGAGGTCAGGGTCTTCGACGACGCGTACGCCGTGGCCGATGCGGCCGGCGCCCAACTCGTCGAGGCAGGTGCGCACCGTGGCCGGACCGCACAGCTCGCCGCCATGGGGTGCTGCGAGAAGCCCCGCGTGGTGGGCGATGCGGAAGGCCGGGGCGAACTCCGACGTCGTACCGCGGCGCTCGTCGTTGGACAGGCCGAACCCGACCACCCCGCGCCCGACGTACTGCGATGCCAACCGGGCCAGCGTCCGTGCGTCGAGCGGATGACGGGTGCGGTTGGCGGCGATGATCACCTGGACCGAGATGCCTGTCGACTCCGACGCATCGCGCGCGGCGTCGAGCACCAGGTCCGTGAACTCCGTGATCCCGTGGAACCGGTTCGCGTACCCGGACGGGTCGACCTGGATCTCCAGCCAGCGTGATCCGTCGGCGCGGTCGTCCTCGGCCGCCTCCCGGACCAGCCGCCGTACGTCGTCCTCCGTCCGCAGCACGGAACGGGCGATGTCGTACAACCGCTGGAACCGGAACCAGCCGCGCTCGTCCGCCGCCGAGAGCTCCGGCGGCCAGTCCGTCCGGAGTGCGTCCGGCAGCCGGACGCCGTGCTTGTCCGCCAGCTCGACCAGCGTCAGGTGCCGCATCGACCCGGAGAAGTGCAGATGCAGGTGTGTTTTCGGCAGCACCCGCAGATCCCGCTGCGTCATTACCGAAGGTTACCGAGGCCCTACCCGCCCGACGAAATCAGCGCCGAGATCCAGCGCTGAATCCGGCAGACGAGCCGGCTCAGCCGAGCAGCTTGGCGATCCGGCTCAGCCCCTCGGCCAGATCGTCGTCGCCGAGCGCGTAGGACAGCCGCAGGTACCCCGGCGCACCGAACGCCTCACCCGGCACGACCGCCACCTCGACCTCGTCCAGGATCAGGTCGGCCAACTCCGCCGAGGTGGAAGCCGTCCGCCCGTTGATCTCCTTCCCGAGCACACCCTTGACCGACGGATACGCGTAGAACGCGCCGGTCGGCTCCGGGCACTCGACGCCGGGGATCTCGTTGAGCATCCGGAGCATGGTCCGGCGGCGGCGATCGAACGCCTTCTTCATCTCTTCGACCGCACTCAGGTCGCCGGAGACCGCGGCCAGCGCGGCCCGCTGGGCGACGTTGCAGACGTTCGAGGTCTGGTGCGACTGCAAGTTGGTCGCGGCCTTGATCACGTCCTTCGGGCCGATCATCCAGCCGACCCGCCAGCCGGTCATCGCGTACGTCTTGGCGACCCCGTTCAGTACGACGGTCTTGTCGGCCAGCTCGGGTACGACGACCGGGATCGACGTCGACCGGGCACCGCCGTACGTCAGGTGCTCGTAGATCTCGTCGGTGATCACCCACAGGTCGTGCTCGAGCGCCCAGCGGCCGATCGCCTCGAGCGTCTCCGGGCTGTCGACGGCACCGGTCGGGTTCGAGGGCGAGCAGATCAGCAGTGCCTTGGTCCGCGGGGTCCGCGCCGCCTCGAGTTGCTCGACCGTGACGGAGTAGTCCTGCGACTCGTCCGCGAACACCTCGACCGGCACGCCGCCGGCCAGCCGGATGGTCTCCGGGTACGTCGTCCAGTACGGCGCCGGCAGCAGCACCTCGTCGCCCGGGTCGAGCAGCGTCGCGAACGCGTTGTACACCGCGTGCTTGCCGCCGTTCGTGACCAGGACCTGGGCCGCCTCGATCTCGTAGCCGGAGTCCCGCTTGGTCTTGACCGCGATCGCCTGCTTCAGCTCCGGCAGGCCGCCGGCCGGACTGTACCGGTGGTTCTTCGGATCCCGTGCCGCCGCGACCGCTGCTTCCACGATGTAGTCCGGGGTCGGGAAGTCCGGCTCACCCGCGCCGAACCCGATGACCGGGCGTCCGGCCGCCTTGAGTGCCTTCGCCTTCGCGTCGACCGCCAGCGTCGCCGATTCACTGATGGCGCCGATCCGCGCCGAGATCCTGGAACCCATGGCCTCCATCCTGGCACCAGGCGGTCCGGCGGTGCGCGCGGGTTTCACTCCACGGTCCCGGGAACACGCCAGGGGTGCGGTCCGTTGAGAACCGGTAGAGGCTGTATGGTTCTGACCGCGGTGCGGCGCCCGGGTAAGGGGTCGTTCGGGTGGAGCCTCAGTTCGACCAGGTGGCTCAGACCCCGTACACTCTTCTAGTCCGGGCGTTGGTGGCCCTGATCCGGCATGCCTGAGATCAGGTCCGACGCGGCGTCCAGATGGATTGCAGAGGGCACTAGCTCAACTGGCAGAGCATCGGTCTCCAAAACCGAAGGTTGGGGGTTCAAGTCCCTCGTGCCCTGCAAATCCTGACCGGCGCAGGGCCGGTCAGGCCGCCGCTAGCGAAAGAGGTAGGTCGTGACGGAGACGCGCACCCCGGCACCGTCCGGCGCCGGCAAGCCTGCGGAAGGCAAGCAGCGCCGTGGACTGGTGCGCTTCTACCGCGAGGTGGTCGCCGAGCTCCGCAAGGTCGTCTGGCCGACCCGCAAGCAGCTCTCCACCTACTTCGTGGTCGTGCTGACCTTCGTGGTGTTCGTCATCGCGATCGTCTCGGTCCTCGACCTCGCCTTCGGCTGGGCGATGTTCAAGATCTTCGGCTGAGGTCGGCCACCCGCCCTTCGCCGGAGGTCACGGGCCCGCGCCCGACCCCAAGCCAGACCACCCCCGATCCACAGATGACGGAGTACGACGTGTCCGATCGCGACGACGAGGTCCTCGAGCTCGAGGACGAGTTCGACGTATCCGAGTCCGACGACGATCTCGAGTTCGACGAGAACGACACCGACGATGACCTCTTCGGTGACGACGACGATGACGACGACCCGTTCGCGGATCTCGACGACGACGAGGACGAGGACGACGACGTCATCGAGGCGACCGACGAGGCCGACGACGCCGAGTACGCCGCGGACGACGACTCCGAGGAGCCGCCGGCGGACGCGGACGACTCCGACGACGAGCCGCTGGTGGTGGTCGCGGCCGACGACGAGGCCGAGGAGCCCGAGGTCGTGACCGAGGAGGACGTCGAGGACGCCACCGAGGAGCTGGCCGAGGAGACCGCCGAGACCGCGCCGGAGGACACCACCGAGGCGCCGGCCGAGCCGGACGCGGTCGTGTTCTCGAGCGGCGCGGACGCCGAGGACTCCGAAGACACCGAAGACTCCGCCGATGACGAGGACGCCGAGGCGGCCGTCGAGGCGGAGCCGGAGCCGGAGGAGCCGGGCGACCCGCTCGAGGAGCTCCGCAGCCGGCTGCGTTCGCAGATCGGCGACTGGTACGTCGTCCACACGTACTCAGGGATGGAGAACCGGGTCAAGGGCAACCTGGAGAACCGGATCAACTCCCTGAACATGGAGGACTACATCTTCGAGATCATCGTGCCGACCGAAGAGGTCGCCGAGATCAAGAACGGTCAGCGCCGGATGGTCAAGCGCACCGTCCTCCCCGGTTATGTGCTGGTCCGGATGGACCTGACCGACGAGTCCTGGTCGACCGTGCGGCACACGCCGTCGGTGACCGGCTTCGTCGGGAACAGCCAGAAGCCGGTCCCGCTCAGCCTCGAAGAGGTTGAGAAGATGCTCGCTCCGGCCGTCGTGGCGGCGGCCGAGGCGGCGGCAGCCGAAGCCGGCGCCGCACCCGCCAAGACCGCGGCCAAGAAGAAGGTCGAGGTCGCCGACTTCGGTGTCGGTGACTCGGTCATGGTGGTCGACGGGCCGTTCGCGACCCTGCACGCCACAGTCACGGAGATCAATGCCGAGGCCCAGCGGATCAAGGCCCTGGTGGAGATTTTCGGCCGGGAGACCCCGGTGGAACTCAGCTTCAACCAGATCCAGAAAGTCTAAGGACCCGACAGAATGCCTCCCAAGAAGAAGATCGCTGCGCTGGTCAAGGTGCAGCTCCAGGCCGGTGCCGCGACGCCGGCCCCGCCGGTCGGTACCGCGCTCGGTCCGCACGGCGTCAACATCATGGAGTTCTGCAAGGCGTACAACGCCCAGACGGAGTCCATGCGCGGAAACGTCGTACCGGTCGAGATCACGATCTACGAAGACCGTTCCTTCAGCTTCATCACCAAGACGCCGCCGGCGCCGGAGATGATCAAGAAGGCTGCCGGGCTGCAGAAGGGCTCCGCCGTTCCGCAGCGCGACAAGGTCGGCAAGATCACCAAGGACCAGGTCCGCGAGATCGCGACCACCAAGATGCCGGACCTCAACGCCCGCGACATCGACGCTGCCATGAAGATCATCGAGGGTACGGCCCGCTCCATGGGCGTCACCATCGACGGCTGACCGGCACACACTTTCAGCACGCAGTAGTGGCAGGGCGAAGCGCCGCCCGGAGACCACATCCCAGAGAGGAACAGTTATGGCACAGCGCAGCAAGGCTTACCGCGCCGCCGCGGAGAAGATCGACTTCGATCACCTGTACACGCCGCTCGAGGCGATCCGGCTGGCCAAGGAGGCCGCCGGCAGCAAGAAGTTCAACTCGACCGTGGACGTCGCGATGCGTCTCGGGGTCGACCCTCGCAAGGCCGACCAGATGGTGCGTGGCACCGTCAACCTTCCGCACGGTACTGGCAAGACGGCACGGGTCCTCGTCTTCGCCACCGGTGAGAAGGCCGAGCAGGCGAAGGCCGCCGGAGCCGACTTCGTCGGCGACGACGACATGATCAAGAAGGTGACCGACGGCTGGCTCGACTTCGACGCCGTCGTCGCGACCCCTGACCTGATGGGCAAGGTCGGCCGCCTCGGCCGCGTCCTCGGCCCGCGTGGTCTGATGCCGAACCCGAAGACCGGCACGGTCACCCCGGACGTGGTGAAGGCCGTGAACGACATCAAGGGCGGCAAGATCGAGTTCCGGGTCGACCGGCACGCGAACCTGCACTTCATCATCGGCAAGGCGTCGTTCGACGAGGCCCAGCTGGTGGAGAACTACGGTGCCGCGCTCGACGAGATCCTCCGGCTCAAGCCGGCCAGCTCGAAGGGTCGCTACATCAAGAAGACGGTCTTCTCGACCACGATGGGACCGGGTGTCCAGGTTGACCCCAACCTGACCCGCAACCTGACCGAGGAGTCGGTCGAGGCCTGAGCCTCACGTCTTCACCCAGATTCACACAGAAAGCCCCCGGATCTCCCGGGGGCTTTCTGCTTGTCAGCCCCGGGTCAGTCGGAGGGCGTGGTCGGCTGTCTGGACGGTCCAGCCGTCGTCGTGGCGCGCGAGGATGGTGCCCGGCGCAGCTGAGCGGGAGGCGTCGGCCGGGTCGGTGCGGATGATGAGGTGGGTCGCGCCGTCCAGATCGGCCAGAGCGCTCGGAGCGGTGACGTTGAGGGCGGCGCATTTGCGGCGGATGACGCGGGCCGGCTCGGTCAGATCCAGGGCTCGTTCGGCGTCGGTGAAGAAGGGCGCTTCAGAGGCGGAAGCGGGGTCCTGCGGCTCTCCGGGATCGCCGGCCACCAGACGCGGTACGGCCTCGGCGAGGCACTCGCGCAGCAGCTTGCCCCAGGACTGCATCAGCCCGGTGCCACTGAGGTCGTCCGGCAGCGGCGTGATGCGCTGAGCGAGGATCGCGCCGGTGTCGAACTCCGACGCGGTCCGATGCACCGTCGCTCCGACGCGCTCGTCACCTTCGTAGATCAGCCGCTGCGGAGTCGGTCCGCGTCCAGCTGGGAGCGGCGACGGGTGGCAGTTGATCGCGCCGTACTTCGGGATTTCGAGGATCTCGTCCGGTATCAGCCGGGGGAAGGCGGCGGAGATCACCACGTCCGGCCGGAGCGCGGCGATCACCGGTGCGGCGACGGCCCGGAGTTTGCGGGTGATCAGGACATTCGTGTCGTCCGGCAGGCCGGCGACCATCGGATCGGCAGCGCCGTACCTGCCGGTCTCGGGCAACGTCACCACCAGCACGAGCTCGTGCCCGTTCTGTTCGGCGAACTCGTGGACGAGCCGGAAGCCGGGCAGGAACGCGTTCAGGGCAACGAGCCGCAACCTCATCTCCTGAGGGTGGCATGGTCAGATGACGATGTCGGACGGGGCCCGATGAATTCGTGGGCGGGGCTGGTGTGCGGGCGGTACAGTTGACGGCATGACGCAGTACGGGCGGCGATTTCTGCGCCCCGGCCGGCACGACGGTGCCGACGGGGTGAGCTGCTGCTGCGCTCTCTCCTGAGGTGACCGCGGCCGACCGGGGTGGACCCCCGTCGAGACCGTCATTCTGGAGAGAAACTCATGTCTGTCCTCACTACTGAAGAACTGCACGCTGCCCTAGCGCTCCGCGACCTCACGGACCCCGCTCAGGGACCACACGCCATCCAGTTGATCGTCGATTCGATCCGTACGTCGCTGGGCGCGGCCTGGCCCTACACCGAGATCTGGACGCGCCGCGACCATCCCGTCGTACCGCTGGCCGACAACTACGACAACCTCGGCTACGCGACCGACGCGGTGACCCGCGAGGCCCGCTACACGCGCTACGTCTCGGACACCGAAGTACTGCGAAGTCACACGTCCGCGATGATGCCGCCCGCGCTGCGCGAGCTGGCGAACTCCGACGCATCCGATGTGCTGATGATCTGCGCGGGCATCTGCTACCGCCGTGATTCCGTCGACTGGCAGCACACCGGGACCCCGCACCAGCTCGATCTGTGGCGGGTCAGCCGCAACGTCACGCTGGGCGAGCCGGAGCTGGAGGAGATGATCGCCCGCCTGGTCGACACGATCCTCCCCGGCCAGACCTACCGCACCGTGCCTGCGGTGCACCCGTACACGATCCACGGCCGTCAGATCGACGTTCTGCTGGACGATCAGTGGATCGAGATCGGTGAGTGCGGGGTGGCGGCGCCGCACGTCCTCCGCCTGGCCGGCTTGGACGAGAGCTGGACCGGGCTCGCGATGGGCCCTGGTCTCGACCGGCTCCTGATGCTCCGCAAGGGCATCCGGGACATCCGCCTGCTCAGGTCGACGGAGCCCCGGGTGGCGAGCCAGATGCTGGATCTCTCGCCGTACAAGCCGGTCTCGTCCATGCCGCCGGTACGACGCGACTTGTCCGTCGTGGTCGGAGCGTCAGCGGATGTGTCGGCGGAAGTCCTTGGTGACAAGGTCCGTGCCGCTCTCGGGCCGGATGCCGATGCCGCGGAGTCGCTGGAGGTGCTGGGCGAAACGTCGTACGACGACTTGCCGACGGCTGCCCGCGAACGCCTCCGGTTGACGCCTGGTCAACGCAATCTGCTGGTCAGGCTGGTCCTCAGGCCGGTAGACCGCACTCTGACCGACGCGGAAGCCAATTCCCTGCGGGACAAGGTGTACCTGGCGCTGCACGAAGGTCCGGTGATGGAGCTCATCGCCTCTTGAGTTCGCGGGCCGCGACCACGAACGCGCACACGGCGAGGGGCAGCTCCAGCAGCAGGGCCTCGGTCAACGAGAGGGTGCGGTCGAAGCCGGCCGAAGCGGTACTCACGTCGAACCAGGCGTCGGCCGTCAGCAGGGTCCCGGCGGCCATCGCGGTCAGGGCGGCGTACCTGTTGTGTTTGTACAGCAGGTACGCCGTGAGGCCCGCGGCGATCGCGGTGCCGCAGTCGAGCCCGATCCAGGTGAGCTTCCAATGGCCGGCCTGGTAGGTGCTCGGCAGCGTGACCGCGAGGATCAGGCACCACGGAAGCAACACCGCCGCAACGCCCGCGGCGACCAGCGCGGCCAGACCGTGAGGGGAGCGGCGCGGGCGGATCCGGCCGTCCAGCCGGCCCTCGGCGATGTAGTCCTCGAGGGCGTCGGCCACCCGGTCGTCGATCGCGTCGCCGAGCTTGCCGTCCAGGGTGTCAGCGACCCTGTTGCCGAGTGTCGTCGTCATGACTTCGAGCATCCCGGCGGCGGTCGCCGGGCACAGTCCGGTCAGCCCACGAACCGGGGTGGGGATAACCCCCGGCCGGCTCCGTGGGATGTCCTCATGCCGGCTGCCCGTCCCGACGACGTAAGTTGTGACGGCGAGCAGGCGCTGACACGGGGAGGTGGTCCGGATGACGGTTGCGGCGAACCCGGTTCCCCGGGCTCCGTGGCGGCTGTGGCGTTCGCCGTACTTGTGGTTGGCAACGATCCACCTCCTCGGCGACGCGCTGGTCGTGCTGACGTCCGGCCTGCTGGTTCTGCTGACGGTCGCGGTCGCGATCCTCGCCTGGCCGCTGGCGTACGTCGGCATACCGCTGACCGTCGGTGCGAACCGGCTCGTTTACCACGTGGCCGGCTGGGAGCTGGCCCGGGCGCGGATCACCCGTGGGCAGCAGATCCAGCCGTTGGTGCCGCCGCTGCCGACCGGTTCGCGAATCGCCGACGCCCGGCAGGCGGTGACGGACGAAGGACTCTGGCGGCAGTTCCTGTACTACGTCCTGCTGTTGCCGCTGGCAATGACCTGGATCGTGCTGATCCTGGTTGCCTGGTCCGTCCCGCCGGTGCTGATCGCGCTGCCGGCGTACTACTCGAACTACGCCGCCGCACAGGCGCAGATCGGGCCGTTCGTGATCGACACGGTCACGAAGGCGTCGGTGGTGGCGGCGATCGCGGCGCTGTTCTTGCTGCTCGCCTCGCCCTTCCTGATGCGCGCCGCGTCGGCGCTGGACGCGGAGCTCGCGCGGTCGCTGCTCGGACGGTCCGAGACCGGTGCGCTGGCGGAGCGCGTCTCCCAGCTGGTGACGAGCCGGCAGCAGGTCGTCGACTCCGTTGAGGCGGAGCGCCGGCGGATGGAGCGCGACCTGCACGACGGCGCGCAGCAGCGGCTCGTCTCGCTCGCGATGACACTCGGGCGGGCGAAGAACCGGCTGGGCGACAAGGAGCCCGCCGTACGCACGTTGATCGAGGAGGCGCACTCGGAGGCGATGCAGGCGATCGCCGAGATCCGCGACCTCACTCGCGGACTGCATCCGCCGGTGCTGACCGATCGCGGTCTGGACGCGGCACTGTCCGCGGTCGCGGCCCGCTCACCGGTGCCGGTCCGGCTGAGTGTCGACGTACAACCCCGGCCGTCGCTGACGATCGAGTCGATCGCGTACTTCGTCGTGACGGAGGCGCTCGCCAACGTGGCCAAACACGCGGAGGCGGCTCAAGCGGAGGTGCGGGTGACGCGGGTCGGCGACGTACTGCGGGTCGAAGTACGTGACGACGGACAAGGTGGTGCCGATCCGGCCGGCGGTAGCGGTTTGCGTGGGCTGACCGATCGGGTGGCGGGCGTGGACGGACGACTCACGGTGGACAGCCCGCCTGGTGGCGGGACAACGCTGATCGCGGAGGTGCCCTGTGGCTGAGCTGCGGGTGGTGATCGCCGAGGACTCGGTGCTGCTGCGCGAAGGCATTGTGCGACTGCTGGAGGAGCAGGACTGCACGGTGGTCGCGGCAGTCGGCGACGGCGACGCCCTGCTGAAGGCTGTCGAGGCGCATCGGCCCGACGTCTGCGTGGTCGACGTACGGATGCCGCCGACGTTCACCGACGAAGGGCTGCGGGCGGCGCTGGTGATCCGCGAGCAGTACGCGGACGTCGGCGTACTCGTGCTCTCGCAGTACGTCGAGGAGCGGTATGCGAGTGAACTGATCGGTGGGAACCCAGGCGGTGTCGGGTACCTGCTGAAGGACCGGGTGGCTGATGTGGATCAGTTCATCGACGGACTGCGCCGGGTCGCCGGTGGTGGCGCGGCGCTGGACCCGGAGGTGATCTCGCAGCTGCTGGTGCGTTCGCGGCGCGCGGATCCGCTGGCGGTGCTGAGTCCGCGGGAACAGGACGTTCTCCGCGCGATGGCCGAGGGGAAGTCGAACGGCGGGATCGCGCAGGCGCTGGTGGTCGGCGAGGGCGCCGTGGAGAAGCACATCAGCAACATCTTCCTGAAGCTCAACCTCACGCCGACCGACGGGGAGCATCGCCGGGTACTCGCGGTCCTCAAGTTCCTGGGCACGTGATGACGAGCGCGCAGCGAAGGATGCTGATCATCGGACTGGTGCCGTTGCTGGTGTTCGTCATCACCGGCGCCGCGGTGACGGTGTCGACAATTCGCGGCAAGCTGCCGTACAGCTACTCGGCCACCTTCGCGCCGGGTGCCCAGGGCACGCGGATCACGGCCGACGTGCCGACCCAGGTGCTGGCCAGCGTCGACGAGCACGTGCATGTGAACGTCGACGGGACGTATGCGGCGGCGAAGCCGGACGTGAAGGTGTCGACGGAGGGCGGCCAGTTGCTCGTCGAGACCAGATGTCCGGATACGCATTGCTCGGTGGATCTGACGGTCGAGGTCCCGACGGCCGCGGCGGTCCAGGCGAAGGTCGAGACAGCCTCGGTCAACGTGATCGGTGTCTCGTCGCCGCTGAACCTGGCCGTCAAGGACGGGTCGGTCGACCTGGTCCGGGTGCGGAGTACGCGCGTATCGGTGGACGTCCAGCGCGGTTCGGCCACGCTGAGCTTCGACAGCCCGCCCGACCAGGTGTCGGCGACCACGAGCGACGGATCGCTGACGGTCCGGGTGCCGCCCGGCGCGACGTACGCGATCGACGCGATCGCCGCGCAGGGTTCCACCGACCTCCACGTGCCGAGCGATCCCGCTGCCGCCCGGCACCTGTACCTGCGATCCAGCTACGGCAGCGTCACGATCCAGTAGCTACAGGGCGGCGCAGAAGGTCTTTGCCTTGGTGGTGATCGACGACCAGTTGGCCGCGGCGACATCAGCGGGCGAGACGACGTCGGTGCCCGCGCTGACCGCCAGGGCGCCGGCGGCGAGGAAGTCGTGGGCGTTGGTGGCGTTCACGCCGCCGGAGGGGATCAGCGGTACGCCCGGGAACGGGCCGTTGAGGTCCTTGAAGTACTTCGGGCCGAGGTGGTGCGCCGGGAAGATCTTCACCGCGGTCGAGCCGAGAGCCAGCGCGGTCATCACCTCGGAGGGAGTGAACGCACCCAGTACGACGGGGATCCCCGCCGTACGCGCTGCCTCGGCGATGGCGGCGGCCTCGGGGCCTTGGCCGGGCGTGACGAGGAACTGGGCCCCGGCGTCGATCGCCCGCGTTGCCTGGTCGGCGGTCTGCACGGTGCCGGCGCCGACCACGGCCCCGGTCTCGACGGCGGTGGATGCGGCGCGTTCCAGGTGCCGGGGGAGATCGGGGGTGGTGTAGGTGAGCTCGACGACATGGATGCCGCCGGCAACCAATGCGGCGCAGAGGTCGCGGGCGTCGGAGATCTCCGGGGCGCGGACGACGGTCAGCACCCGGTCGGCTCGAAGCAGCTCCAAGGTGTTCACAACGAGTTCCTCTCAGCTGGTGGTACGGCGGATGGCGTGGCCGGGGCGGGCGGTCGTTCGATGCGAGTCGTCGATGACGGGGATGCCGTTGACGAAGACGTACGGGATGCCTTCGGCCTGCTGACGCGGCTCGGGGAAGGTGGCCGCGTCCCGGATCCTGTCCGGGTCGAAGAGCACCAGGTCGGCGGCGTATCCCTCGCGGACAAGGCCTCGGTCGGGCAGGCGGAGGCGGCGTGCCGGACGGCCGGTCAGGTGGTGGATGCAGTCGGCGAGCTCGAGTATGCCGAGCTCACGGACGTAATGGGCGAGGTACCGGGGGAACGTCCCCCACGAACGCGGGTGCGGTTTGCCGCCGACCAGGATCCCGTCCGAGCCGCCGGTGTGCGACGGGTGCTGCATGATCGCGCGGACGTTCTCCTCGTGGCCGACGTGCTGCAGGATCGACGTGGCGAGGTCGTCGCCGACCAGGAGGTCGAAGAAGATGTCGGCGGCGGGGGTGCCGGAGCGCGCCGAAAGCTCGGCGACGGTGTGGCCGACCGCGTCGGACAGCAAGGGGTTGCGGACGCCGCCGATCTCGATCGTGTCCCACTCGACGACGCAGCCGTGGCACCCGTCCGAGCCGACCTGCTCGAGCTCGTAGGTGATCCGTGAACGCGCTCCCGGATCGCGAAGCCGGGACAGCAGGGCGTCCGGCCCGCCCTCGGCGGTCCAGCTCGGCAGGATCGCGGCCAGAGTGGTTGCGCCAGGCAAGTAAGGGTAGGTGTCCGTAGTGACGTCGATCCCGCCGGCGAGCGCCTCGTCGATCATCGCCACCAGTTCGACCCCGCGGCCGGCGTTCGGCGCGAAGTTCATCACCGCGTGCGTGAGATGCAGCGCACATCCGGAACGGCGTGCCACCTCGATCATCTCGGCGTACGCCTCGAGCGCGCCCTTGCCGTACGAGCGTTGGTGCGGCGCGTAGTACCCGCCGTACTGCGCGACGACCTCGCACAACTCGACGAGCTCATCAGTGCCGGCGAACATGCCGGGCGTGTACGTCAGCCCGCTGCTCATCCCGACCGCGCCGTCCCGCAGGCCGTCCGCGAGCAGTTGCTTCATCGTCGCCAGTTCTGAAGCTGTCGCCGGACGGTTGGAGGTGCCAACGACCATCATCCGCAGCGTGCCCTGCGGGACCAGGTACGCCGCATTGCAGGCGATGCCCTGGTCGAGGCGGTCGAGGTACCCGGCGACGGTGGACCAGCTGAAGTCGAAGTCGTCCGGTTCGCCGTTCCAGCCGGCGATCTGACGACGTACGACGGCCCGCGTCGGATCGTCGATCGGTGCGAACGACAACCCGTCCTGGCCGAGCACCTCGAGCGTGACGCCCTGGCTGACCTTCGCGGTGTGGTCGGGGTTGACCAGGATCTGCAGGTCGGAGTGCGAGTGCATGTCGATGAACCCGGGCGACAGCACCAGTCCGTCGGCGTCGATCGTCCGGTCCGCGGCAGGCAGGTCGTGGCCGATGGCCACGATCCGCCCGGCGTCGACCGCGACGTCGGCGCGGTACCCGGGGGAGCCGGAGCCGTCGATGACCAGCGCCCCCGTGATGCGTAGATCCGTCATCTCAGAAGAACGTCCGGACCAGGTCGACGATGACCGGATCGGCCGCGTCCGGGTCGTCGATGACCGGGATCAGGCCCCACTTGTCGAACGCCGTACAGGGGTGGGAGAGGCCGACGCGGAGTTCGTCGCCGATGACCACCGACTGCTCGTCGCCGAAGCGCAGGTAGCCGTGCTGGTCGTTCAGGTTGGTGACGGTCATCCCGGTGGCCGGCAGGATCGGCGAACCCTCGGACCGCGGCCTGATCAACTGCGGTTCGGGCCAGTCCTGGTCGAAGGGGAAGTCGCGACGCCCGCCGTCGAAGATCGCCAGGCCGGGCTCGGGCTGCGACGTGATCCGCATCCAGCCGTGCATCGCCGAGACGAGTTGCTCGCCGTCGGTCCGCGGGTGTTCGCCGAGCGGAGACACCCGGCGATACAGCCCGTCGTCGTGGGTGATGTACGCGCCGGACCGTAGTACGACCCGCGCGCCCTCGCCGGCCTCCGAAGCGAGGACCTTCGCGACCTGCTCGAAGTACTGGCTGCCGCCCGCACTGACGATGGGTACGACGTCCGCGTCGTACACGCTTTTGAGACGGTGGTGCACCTCGGCCAGGTCGCGCAGGTACGCGCGGACCTCCTCGAGGTTGGCCTCGTCGACACCGTGCCCGATCGCACCTTCGTACCCGGCCACGCCGACGAGCCGCAGCGTCGACGCGTCCGCGATCGCATGGCCGACGGCCAGAGCGGTCTCGGCATCGCGGGCGCCGGTCCGGCCGCCGATGCCGCCGACCTCGACCATGACATCGAGCGGGCGCGCGTCGGGTCCGACGTACGCCGACCGCGCTGCCTCCATGATCTCGACGGTGCGGACCGAGTCAGCCCACACCATCACCTCGAACGACGGGTCCGCGGCGAGCTCGTCCGCGATCCAGCGCAGTTGCAGCGGGGAGATCACGGCGTTCGCGATCAGCACCCGCTGTACGCCGTACGCGCGGGCGACACCGAGCTGGAAACCGTTGGCGAGCGTGATCGCCGAGGCCCCGGCATCCAGCTGCATAGCCCAGAGCGCGGGCGCCATCGTGGTCTTCCCATGCGGTGCGAGTTCGACGCCGTGGCGTTTGCACCAGGTGTCGAGGGTGTCGACGTTGTGCCGCAGACCGGGTGCGGACAGCGTCATCAGTGGGGTGGGCAGCTGGGAGAGCCGTGGCCGCTCGGCGACGATCTCGGCCACGGTCCGGCCCCAGAAGCCTGGCGGCAGGGCCTTGTCCCGCCAGCTCACCTGCTGGTCAGCGAGAGCGGCGACGGCGGCGGCATCGTAAGCAGGCATCTGATCCCCTGGGGTCGAAGTTGCAGAATACGCAACGCTCATTGCGTATTCTGACTCGTCGGTTGTAGCATCGCGGCCAAAGTTGCGTCAACGCACACCCCCATCCCATCACCCCGCCGCCAAGGAGTGCCGATGCCCGACCCGCTCCCTGAGACGGCCCCCGAGACAGCCGCGGTCTGCATCGGTGAGGCGATGATCATGCTGGCCGGCGGGCCGGGGGCGCTCGCGGACGTCGAGGTGTTCCGGCGGTCGGTCGGCGGCGCGGAGTGCAACGTGGCCGGCGGCCTTGCTGCGCTGGGTGTTCCGACGGCGTGGATCTCGCGGCTGGGGGATGACGGTTTCGGTCAGCACGTACTGCGGGATCTGCAGCAGCGGGGCGTTGAGGTCGGGGGCGTGGAGGTGGATGCGGTCCGGCCGACGGCTCTGTATGTGAAGGAGTCGGAGGGTGGCCGGTCGCGGATGCACTACTACCGGACCGGCTCTGCGGCTGCCGCTATGGACCCTGCGTTTCTGGACCGGCCCGCTGTGCGCGAACGGCTCGAGCAGGCGCGGCTGGTGCACACGACCGGCATCACGGCGGCCATCTCTGCGAGCAGCGCGCAGATGTTGGAGCGGTTGGCGACGGAGCCGCGGTCATTCCTGTTGAGCGTCGACCTGAACTGGCGGCCGATGCTGTGGCGGGACAAGGATCCGGCACCGCTGTGGCGGTTGCTGAAGGCGGCCGACATCGTGCTGATCGGTGCGGATGAGGCGGAGGTCTTTGCGGGGACCCGTGATCCGGACGAGTTGTACGAGCGCCTGGGGGCGCAGACCTTGGTAGTGAAGGACGACGCGCACACCGCGATGGTGCTTGAGCCGGACGGACGCACCGAGGTCCCAGCGCTGTCCGTCGACGTGGTCGAGACAGTCGGGGCTGGCGATGCGTTTGCGGCGGGGTTCCTCACCGGCACGCTGCAGGAGCTGCCGATGGTGCAGCGGTTGCGGTTGGGGCATTTGACGGCGGCGGCTGTGCTGACGGCGCCAGAGGATCATGCGCCACCTCCGGCGCCGGAGGCGAGGGAGCGGTTGCTGAACTGCACCGACGAGGAGTGGGCGGCTACGAAGATCGGCCCGGCATGAGTCAGAGCCTCGGTCGGGCGCTGCAGATCCTCACCAGCCTCGGTGAGGGCGAGCGCTCGCTCGACCAGCTCGCCACGGAGCTGGGCGTTCACAAGACCACAGTGCTGCGGCTGTTGCGCACGATGGAAGCAGACCGATTCGTACGCCGGGACGCCGCGCACCGCTACCGGCTGGGGTCGCGCCTGTTCGCTCTCGCGGACGTGGCGCGCGAGCAACACGTCGTACGCGAGGTTGCTGCACCGCATCTGCGTGAGCTGAACCAGAAGACCGGCCAGACCGTCCACCTGGCGGCGTGGGAGAACGGCGAGGTCATCTACGTCGACAAGCTCGACAGCGTGCGATCGGTGCGGATGTACTCGCAGATCGGCGTACCGGCCGCTCTGCACTGCACTGCTGTCGGCAAGGTCCTGCTCGCCGCGCAGCCCAAGCGGCCGCGGGAGGCGCTGATCGAGTCGCTGGACTATCACGTGTACACGCCGAACACGATCACCGACCCGGACCGGCTGCGGGACGAACTGGACACCGTCAGAGAGCGTGGCTGGGCCCAGGACAAGGCGGAGCACGAGGCGTTCATCAACTGCATCGGTGCACCGCTGAAGGACAGCGGCGGTCGCGTTGTGGGGGCCGTGTCGCTGTCGGTTCCCGACGTACTGCTGAACTATGAGCAGGTGCTCGAACTGCTACCCGAGCTGCTCGCCACCGCCAACGCGATCAGTGCCGACTACAACTGAGAGGTGTCAGACCTGATGTCCGACAAGACCGTCGTCTCCACCACCGACGCGCCGCCGCCGATGCCCGTGTTCTCCCAGGGCGTCCGCAAGGGCAACATCCTGCAGGTGTCCGGCCAGGGCTCGGTCGACCCGGCCAGCGGCGACTTCGTGTTCCACGGTGACGTCAAGGCTCAGACCACCCGCGTCCTGCAGAACATCGAAGCGATCCTGAAGGCAGGCGGGGCGAGTATCGACGACGTGGTGATGCTCCGCGTCTATCTCACCGAGCGCGACAACTTCACCGCGATGAACGAGGCGTACGCCGACTTCGTGTCGACCCGCACCCCGAGCGGCGTCCTCCCATCCCGCACCACCGTCTTCACCGGCCTGCCGCTGCCGGACATGCTCGTCGAGATCGACGCCCTCGCCGTTCTGAGCTGATTCACCCGAAGCCCGGGCCAGGTGGTCCGGGCTTCGATATGCCCGCGCGAGATCCCGTATGGCGGGATATGGTTTCACAATGCAGGAAACCCGAGGATCGGTGCAGTCGATAGACCGGGCTGTGGCGATCCTGCGGTGTTTCGACGCGCGTACTCCGGATCTCGGGATCAGTGATCTGGCCCGGGCGACCGGTCTGTCCACGAGCACGGTGCATCGGCTGTTGCTGGCGATGCAGGAGAACGGGCTCGTCCGGCAGACGGCTCACCGGCGGTACGCGATCGGTCCGCTGGTCGTGCAGCTCGCGCACAGCGGTGGGATTCCGGCCGGTCTGCGAGACGCTGCGATGCCAGTGCTCCGTGCACTCCGCGATGACACAGGGGAGACCGCGGCCGTGCACGAGCTGCTGCCGTCCGGGCAGCGTGTCGTACTGGACCAGGTCGAGAGTCACCACCAGCTGCGCCGTACCTACACGGAATTCGGCCTGCCGGTCGCGTTACCGCTCGGTGCGCCGGGGAAGTCGTTGCTCGCGTTCCTGCCGTTCGAGCGGCAGCAGGAGGTCCTGAAGGGGCCGCTCGAGCAGGTGCAGCCGGCCACCATCACCGATCCCGGCGTACTGGCCGAGCAGTTCGCGGACATCCGCCGCCGCGGGTACGCGATGTCTAGGACCGAGCGGACCGCAGGGATCTGCAGCGTGGCGGCGCCGGTGTTCGGCTACTCCGGACAGGTCGTGGGCTGTCTGAGTGTGTCCGGCCCCGAGATGAGGATGCCGGTGGAGCGGATGGAGGAGTTCGGGATGAGGGTCGTCGCGGGTGCCTGGTCGGTGTCGGAGTTGCTGGGCGCCACCCCGGCGGCACGAGACCGCAGTACGGCGCTGGCCGGCGGCCGGTGATGTCCCAGGCCCGAAGCCTCTGGAAGATCGCACCGGCGGTCTATCTGCCCGCTCTGCTGTACGGAATCGGCCAGGGCGCCATCGCTCCGGTCGTGGCGCTCTCGGCGACCCACCTCGGCGCTTCGGTAGCTGTCGCCGGCCTGGTCGTGGCAGCGGCCGGACTGGGCCAGGTGATCGGCGACATCCCAGCTGGTGCACTGACCAACCGCATCGGTGAACGCAAAGCAATGCTCGGCGCCACCGTGCTGGTTGCGCTCGCACTGGCCGCCTGTCTGCTCGTACAGAACGTCTGGGGACTGGCTATCGCAATCGGCTGCACCGGACTGGCCGGCGCGGTCTGGGGCCTTGCTAGGCAGGCGTATCTCAGTGAGGCGGTGCCGATCGAGCTCCGCGCTCGCGCGCTGTCCACGCTGGGCGGCGTACAACGCATCGGCTCCTTCATCGGCCCGTTCCTCGGCGCCGGCGTGATGAAGTTCCTCGGTACGGACGGTGCCTACTGGGTCCACCTGGTGGCCGCACTGCTTGCCTGTGCAGTCCTGCTGAGCCTGCCCGACGTCGCACACACCCGCGGTCGTACCCCGGTCGCCGCACAGTCGACCTGGATCGTCATCCGCGACCATTTCCCGGTACTGCGAACTCTCGGCGTCGGAGCACTACTCGTAGGAGCTGTCCGCGCGTCCCGGCAGGTGGTGATCCCGCTGTGGGCGCTGCACATCGGGCTGGATCCGCAGACGACCAGCATCATCTTCGGACTGTCCGGGGCGGTCGACATGCTGCTGTTCTATCCAGCGGGATCCGTGATGGACCGGTTAGGCCGCAAGTGGGTCGCCGTACCGTCGATGTTCGTGCTGGGGCTGGCGCACCTCTTATTACCGCTCACACACACCACCGTCACGCTGACTCTGGTCGCGCTGCTGATGGGAATCGGGAACGGGCTCGGCGCGGGCGTCATCATGACGCTGGGCGCGGACGCGTCGCCGCCGGTCGGACGGGCGCAGTTCCTGGGCGCCTTCCGGTTGTTCGCGGACACCGGAAACGGTGCGGGGCCACTGCTGCTGGCCGGCGCGACCGCGCTCGTCGGGCTGGGCCCGGCGATCGTCATCATGGCGGGAACCGGCTGGGCGGCGGCCACGGCGATGCACCGCTGGATCCCGCCTCATCCACGAAGGGAGCAGCCCGCCTGAACAACCGATTTGGTCAAACGCCGCTGCACCAGGCACACTGGTTGCTGCCGAAGACCGCTGGTTGCTGCCCTAGGTAGCTGAAAGTCCCACTCAGGTGGGCGGCCCGCGCAGGTGACTTGGAAAGTGAAGCACGTATGTTCACGCCCTTGCGCCTGCGCAGGGGCGTTTCTTTGTTCAGGGGTCCTAGGCGTGGAAGCCGATAGAAGGAGACCCCCATGGCGAGGCCGGACAAGGCAGCCGCTGTCGCGGAGCTGACGGACGAGTTCCGTAGCTCCAACGGCGCCGTGCTGACCGAGTACCGCGGTCTCACCGTTGCGCAGCTCAAGCAACTCCGGACTGCGCTCGGTGACGACGTGAACTACGCCGTGGTGAAGAACACGCTGACCAAGATCGCGGCCAAGGACGCAGGTGTCGACACGTTCGACGCGCTGCTCGAAGGCCCCTCCGCGATCGCCTTTATCAAGGGCGACCCGGTGGTTGCGGCCAAGGGACTGCGTGACTTCGCCAAGGCGAACCCCCTGCTCGTCATCAAGGGTGGAGTGCTGGAAGGCAAGGCACTCGGCTCTGACGAGATCAGCAAGCTCGCTGACCTGGAGTCGCGTGAGGTCCTCCTCGCGAAGCTCGCAGGTGCGATGAAGGCGGCCCCGCAGCAAGCGGTGTCGCTGTTCGCTGCTCCGCTGTCGCAGGCCGCGCGCCTGTTCGCGGCGCTGCAGGACAAGCTGCCGGCCGAAGACGCTCCTGCGCAAGATGCAGTGGCGGACGAGGCACCGGCCGTGCAGGACACGGTCGAGGCACCTGCCGAGGCGAGCACCGAGGAGACCGCTTCAGCCGAGAGCTGAGGCAGATCTCATCCGCAACACCCCATCAGTGATCACCAAGCAACATTTGTCAGGAAGGACCGCCATCATGGCGAAGCTCAGCACCGAAGAGCTCCTCGGCCAGTTCAAGGAACTGACCCTGCTGGAGCTGTCGGAGTTCGTTAAGGCGTTCGAGGAGGAGTTCGGCGTCACCGCCGCCGCCCCGGTCGCCGTTGCCGCTGCCCCGGCCGCGGGTGGAGGCGCCCCGGCCGAAGAGGCCGCGGAGCAGGACGAGTTCGACGTCGTTCTCGAGAGCGCCGGCGACAAGAAGATCCAGGTCATCAAGGAGGTGCGCGGTCTCACCAGCCTTGGGTTGAAGGAGGCCAAGGACCTCGTCGAGTCGGCCCCGAAGGCCGTCCTCGAGAAGGTCGACAAGGCTGCCGCGGAGAAGGCCAAGGAGGCCCTCGAGGGCGCCGGCGCCACCGTCACCCTGAAGTGACCTCGATTACGTCCTGTTAAGGGACGTAACGAATGTGTAGAGAAGGGCGGTCCCCGCAAGGGGGCCGCCCTTCTGCGATTACCTGATGGTTAGTATCGCAACCGCTTGACAGCCAGGGGTTACGAAAAAACGTACTCGTGCGTAACCTAGGCCACTGCTCCCTCGTTGGACCCGCGTACTCGTCGGTTCGGGGCAGCCAGAACATTCCCGTGAGGCAGAGCCGATTGGAGGGCCAAGTGGGCGTCGAAGTCCGCGTCGAAGGTCTCACCAAGTCGTTCGGTAGCCAGCTGATCTGGGGCGACGTGTCCCTGACCCTGCCGGCCGGTGAGATCTGCGTGATGCTCGGCCCGTCCGGCACCGGCAAGTCGGTGTTCCTGAAGACGCTGATCGGGCTGCTGAAGCCCGACAAGGGGCATGTCTGGATCGAGGGCACCGACATCGCCACCTGCAGCGAGCGTGAGCTGTACGACATCCGCCGGCTGTTCGGCGTGCTGTTCCAGGACGGCGCGATGTTCGGCTCGATGAACCTGTACGACAACGTCGCGTTCCCGCTGCGCGAGCACACCAAGAAATCCGAGTCCGACATCCGCTCCATCGTGATGGAGAAGATGGAGATGGTCGGCCTGGTCGGCGCCGAGCGGAAGCTGCCCGGCGAGATCTCCGGCGGGATGCGCAAGCGGGCCGGCCTGGCCCGCGCGCTGGTCCTCGACCCCGAGATCCTGCTCGTCGACGAGCCCGACTCCGGTCTCGACCCGGTCCGTACGTCGTTCCTCAACCAGGTGATGATCGACCTGAACGAGGCGTTCAGCCCGACGTTCCTGATCGTCACCCACGACGTGAACACCGCGCGGACGGTCCCGGACAACATCGGCATGCTGTACCACCGGCATCTGGCCATGTTCGGTCCGCGGGAGATGCTGCTGTCCAGCGAGGAGCCGGTGGTCCGCCAGTTCCTGAACGCGCAGATGGTCGGCCCGATCGGCATGTCCGAGGAGAAGGACGCCGAGGAGCTGGCCGCCGAGGCCGGCCAGGAGCTGCCGCCGCTGCCGCCGATCCCGATCCAGCAGCTGCCCAGCAGCGGCATGCTCCGGCCGACCCAGCGCGAGCCGGGTGCCTGGTGCCGCGAGAACGGGGTGACCCCGCCGCCGGGATCGTTCGAGTCGAACGTGGTGGGCGCCAGGTGACAGTACTGGACGCCGCGCTGCCGCGCGGCCGCTCACGGGGCTTTAACTCCCGGTCTTCCCTCGTCGCTCCGGTCGCTGCGCTCCCTGCGCTCCTCAGTCCAGACCGGGAGGCCCCGTGACCGTGTCTGCAACCGCCCCGCTGAAGCATGCAGGTTCGCTGTTCGCCTTCGCACTCGACACCGGCCGGGCCACGTTCCGCCGGCCGTTCCAGGTGAAGGAGTTCCTCCAGCAGGCCTGGTTCGTCGCGAGCGTGACGATCATCCCGACCGCGCTGGTCGCGATCCCGTTCGGCGCGGTGATCGCGCTGCAGGTCGGCGGCCTGATCAAGCAGTTCGGCGCGCAGGCGTTCACCGGCTCCGCCGCGGTGCTGGCCGTCGTCCGTGAGGCGTCGCCGATCGCGACCGCGTTGCTGATCGCCGGGGCTGGTGGCTCGGCGATCTGCGCGGACCTCGGCTCGCGGAAGATCCGTGAAGAGCTCGACGCGATGATGGTGCTCGGCATCGACCCGATCCAGCGCCTGGTGGTACCGCGGGTGCTGGCGACGATGCTGGTCGCGTTCTTCCTGAACGGGTTCGTCAGCGTGGTCGGTGTGATGGGCGGCTACGTCTTCAACGTCGTGCTGCAGGACGGCACACCAGGCAGCTACATCGCGTCCTTCACCGCGCTCGCCCACCTGCCCGACCTGTGGCAGGGCCAGGCGAAGGCGCTGGTGTTCGGCTTCATCGCCGCGGTCGTCGCGGCGTACAAGGGTGTGAACGCGGGCGGTGGCCCGAAGGGTGTCGGCGACGCGGTGAACCAGTCCGTCGTGATCACGTTCATGCTGCTGTTCGTCGCGAACTTCTCGATGACCGCGATCTACTTCCAGCTCGTCCCGCCGAAGGGGGCGTGACGTGTCGGCCCTGATGGACAACCTGGTCAAGAAGCCGCTGAACTCGCTCGACCACCTCGGCGAGCAGCTCGCGTTCTACATAAAGGCGCTCGCCTGGTCCGGCAAGTCCGTCACCCGGTACCGCAAGGAGATCTTCCGGCTGCTGGCCGAGGTGACGCTGGGCACCGGCGCGCTCGCGGTCATCGGCGGCACGGTCGGCGTGATCACGTTCCTGGCCTTCTTCACCGGCACCGAGGTCGGCCTGCAGGGCTACTCGGCGCTGAACCAGATCGGGACGTCGGCGTTCGCCGGCTTCGTCTCGGCGTACATCAACACCCGTGAGATCGGCCCGCTGATCGCAGGTATCGCGCTCGCCGCGACCGTCGGTTGTGGTTTCACCGCACAGCTCGGCGCGATGCGGATCAGCGAGGAGATCGACGCCCTCGAGGTGATGGCGATCCCGTCGCTGCCGTTCCTCGTCACCACCCGCATCATCGCGGGGCTCATCGCCGTCATCCCGCTGTACGTCGTCGGCCTGCTCGCGTCGTACTTCGCCACGCGGCTCACGGTCACCACGTTCTACGGGCAGAGCACCGGCACGTACGACCACTACTTCCATCTGTTCCTGCCACCCGGAGACGTGCTCTGGTCGTTCGGCAAGGTGCTGGTCTTCTCTGTGCTGGTCATCCTGGTGCACTGCTACCACGGCTACCACGCGACCGGCGGTCCGGCCGGCGTCGGCGTCGCGGTCGGTCGCGCCGTACGGACGTCGATCGTCGTGATCAACGTCGTCGACCTGCTGCTGTCGATGGCCATCTGGGGTACGACGACCACGGTGAGGTTGGCCGGATGACCCGATTGATCTCGCACAAGATCCTCGGCGTCGCCTTCATCGGCGTGCTGTGCTTCCTGCTGTGGCTGACCTACGCGTTCTACGCGAAGGTCTTCACCAAGACCGTCGACGTCGAGCTGAAGACCAGCCACATCGGTCTGCAGCTGAACGACCACGCGGACGTGAAGCTGCGCGGGATCATCGTCGGCGAGGTCCGCGGGGTCTCCACCGACGGCGACGAGGCGACCGTCAAGCTCTCGCTGAAGCCCGATCAGGTCGACGAGATCTCCAGCGCGGTCAGCGCGCGGATCCTGCCGAAGACGCTGTTCGGCGAGAAGTACGTCGCACTCGTGCCGCCGAGCGGACCGGAAGGCCGCCACATCAAGGCCGGCGACGTGATCAGCCGGGACAAGACCGCGGTCGGCATCGAGATCGAGAAGGTGCTGAACGACGCGCTGCCGCTGCTGCAGGCCGTCGACCCGGCCGACCTGAACGCCACGCTGAACACGCTGGCGACCGCCCTCGAGGGCCGCGGCACCGAGATCGCCGGCACGCTGACCCAGCTCGACGGGTACCTGAAGAAGCTGAACCCGAGCATCCCCAAGCTGATGGACGCCCTGGTCAAACTCACCCAGGTCTCCGATCTGTACGGCGACGTCACGCCCGACCTGGTCCGTGCCCTGCGCAACCTGACCATCACCGGCAACACCGTGGTGGAGAAGGAACAGCAACTGCAGCAGTTCTTCGGCAACGTGCAGAACCTGTCGACGACCGGCAACGCGTTCCTCAAGGAGAACGAGGACCGCGTGATCCGGCTCGGCCAGGTCAGCCGCCCGGTGCTCGACCTGCTCGAGAAGTACTCGCCCGAGGTGCCGTGCTTCCTCCAGGTGATGTCCGACACCGCACCGATCCTCAACGACACGTTCCGCGACGGCCGGCTGAACATCAACCTCGAATTGATCACCAACCAGCCCACGCCGTACGAGCCGAACGAGCTCCCGGCGTACAAGGACCACCGCGGCCCGACCTGTGTCGGCAGGAACTACAGCGTCCCGGGGGAGAAGCCCGGCCCGTACAACCAGCAGAACCCGGCGCCCTACGTGACCGGTGACGACGGCGTGATCGGCGACCACAACAAGAACCAGCGCTTCCCGCTCAACGTGCAGCTGAACCGCGCGATGCCCGGGTTCGCGATGGACACCCAGGGCGTCGGCACGCCGGCCGAGCAGAAGGTCGTCGATTCGGTCGTCGGCCCGGAGATGGGTCTGGCACCGAGCGACGTACCGGACCTGACCACGCTACTGGTCGGCCCGCTCCTGCGCGGAGGCCAGGTGAATCTAGGATGACCCCCCTCGACTATTCGGCACGCATCTCCGGCGCCCAGGCGGGCACCTCGCCGCGTTGTCGTCGGGGCACGATGAAACCCGCATCGCGCCCCTCCTCCGCCTTGCGATGCACCCACCTGGACACCCGAGCTACGCACCAACAGCCGAGGGGGGTCATCTCATGAGCTTCTTCGACAAGAAGACGACCTTCGACACCGTCCGGCTCGGGATCTTCGTGGTGGTGACCACGATCGCGACCGCGTTGCTCGCGGTGACGATCGGCAACATCACCTTCAACTCGACAACGAAGTACCGGGCCGTGTTCACCGACGCGGTCGGGCTGAACCAGGGTGACGACATCCGGATCGCGGGTGTGAAGGTCGGCCAGGTCGACAAGATCCAGCTGTACCAGGACACGTTGGCGATGGTGACGTTCAGTGTCGACTCCGACCAGGTCGTCGACACCTCGACGCACGCCACGCTGCGCTACCGGAACCTGGTCGGCAACCGGTACATCGCGCTGACCGACGGCGTCGGCGGCGGTCAGCGGCTGAAGAAGAACGGGATCATCCCGAAGGAGCACACGACCCCCGCGCTGGACCTGTCGGTGCTGTTCAACGGCTTCAAGCCGCTGTTCACCGCGCTGACGCCCGCGGACGTGAACCAGTTCGCGTTCGAGGTGATCAAGGTGCTGCAGGGCGAGGGCGGCACGATCGAGTCGCTGCTGGCCAAGACCGCGTCGCTGACCACCACGCTGGCCGACGCGGACCAGGTGATCGGCGACCTGATCACGAACCTGACCTCGACGTTGCAGATCGTCTCGCAGCGGCAGCAGAACTTCTCCCAGTTGCTGGTCAACCTGCAGCAGTTCATCACCGGCCTGAGCCAGGACGTCACCCCGATTCTGAACTCGCTCGGCTCGATCAACTCGCTGAACACCAAGACAGCCGGCCTGCTGCAACAGACCCGGGTGCCGATCAAGGCCGACCTGGACAAGCTCCGGATCACCGCCTCGACACTCGACGACACCCAGGCGATCTGGGTGAAGACGCTGCAGTTCATGCCGCAGAAGCTGAACACGATGACCCGCACCGCGTCGTACGGCTCCTGGTTCAACTTCTACCTGTGCAACTTCGACGGCAACGTCACGCTGCCGACGGGGACCCGCGTTCCGGTCGCCTACGACCTCAACTCGGCGAGGTGCAAGAAGTGAAGCCGTTCCGCGAGCAGAACCAGGTGACGATCGGCGTGATCGGCCTGACCGTCATCGGCCTGATCATGCTGGCCGCGTTCAAGGCCCAGGACCTGCCGCTGATCGGCGGCGGCACGAAGTACTCCGCGCAGTTTTCCGAGGCCGGCGGCCTGAAGGCGAACGACGAGATCCGAGTGGCCGGTGTCCGCGTCGGCAAGGTCCGCAAGGTCGAGCTCGAGGGCAGCCACGTCCGGGTCGACTTCGTGGTCGACAAGGGCGTGAAGCTCGGCGACCAGACCGGCGCCGAGATGAAGATCAAGACCCTGCTCGGGCAGAAGTACCTGAAGCTCGACCCGGCCGGTCAGGGCAAGCTCAAGCCCGGTTCGGAGATCCCGCTGGCGCGGACGGTTTCGGCGTACGACGTCGTGGACGCGTTCACCGACCTTGCCAACACGACCGAGCGGATCAACACCGCCCAGCTGGCCAAGGCCCTGGACACGCTCTCGGCGACGTTCAAGAACACGCCCGAGGAGGTGCAGGCCTCGCTGACCGGGCTCTCCCGGCTGTCGCGCAATGTGGCCGCCCGGGACGAGCAGCTCAAGTTGTTGCTCCAGCACTCGAACGTGGTCACCAAGGTCCTTGCCGACCGCAATCAGCAGCTGATCAAGCTGATGAAGGACGGCAACACCGTGTTCCAGGCCGTCCAGGCGCGGCGGGCGCTGATCCACCAGTTGCTGGTGTCGACGCAGCAGCTGGCCTCGCAGATCACCGCGCTGGTCCGGGAGAACCGCAAGGACCTCGCCCCGACGCTGCAGAAGGTCAACGCGGTGCTCGCCGTCCTGCTGCAGAACCAGAACTCCCTGGACGCGAGCATCAAGGGCCTGGCGCCGTTCGTCCGGGTCTTCACCAACACGCTCGGCACCGGGCCGTGGTTCGACACCTACCTGCAGAACCTGGCGCCGGTCCCGGAGATCCCGCTGCCGAAGGTGCCGATTCCCGGCCTGCCGGCGATCCTGGGAGGTGGCGGCTGATGAAGGTCAACGCCCTGTCCCGGCTGATCGCGATCGGCGTGGTCGTGGTGATCCTCGCGGTCAGCGCCGTGACGCTGTGGCCGAAGCCCGACCGGGTGACCGCGACGGCGTACTTCCCGCGGGCGGTCTCGGTGTATCCCGGGTCCGACGTCCGGATCCTCGGAATCAAGGTCGGCGAGGTGGAGAGCATCACCCCGGCCGGGCGGACCGTCCGGGTGAAGTTCTGGTGGGACGCCAAGCACAAGGTGCCGGCGACCGCGAAGGCCGTCATCGCCTCGCCGTCGATCGTCGCTGACCGGTATATCCAGCTCACCCCGGCGTACTCCAAGGGCGCTGTGATGGCCGACGGCGCACAGATCCCGATCGAGCGCACCGCCGTACCGCTGGAGCTCGACCAGATCTACCAGAGCCTGAACGACCTGTCCGTGGCGCTCGGGCCGAAGGGCGCGAACGACCAGGGCGCACTGGCGCGACTCCTGGACGTCTCGGCGAAGAACCTGAACGGTCAGGGCGCCAAGCTGAACCAGACCATCACCGACGTCTCGAAGCTCACCAGCACGCTGTCGGGCAACTCGTCCGCACTGTTCAATACGATCCGGCAGCTGCAGACGTTCGTGTCCGCGCTGGCGGCGAACGACCAGCTGGTCCGGCAGTTCAACTCGAACTTCGCCTCGGTCTCGACCACGCTGGCCGGTGAGCGTCAGGACCTCGGCTCCGCGTTGTCGCTGCTGGCGACCGCGCTCGGCGAGGTCGCGACGTTCGTCAAGGACAACCGCGGTCTGGTGAAGACCACGGTCAGCAGTGCGACCCAGCTGTCGCAGATCCTGGTCAAGGAGAAGGCCGCGATCGCCGAGGTGCTCGACACCGCTCCGCTCGGCCTCGGCAACCTGGCCCGGATCTACAACCCGCAGTTCGGCACGCTGGACCAGCGCATCAACCTGGCTCAGCTCGACGACCCGGCGACGTTCATCTGCTCGATCCTGTTGCAGGCGAACCAGTCGATGTCTACCTGCTCGGCGCTGAAGCCGGTCCTCGACGCCCTGGCCAAGCTGCCGTTGATCACCCAGCTGACCGGCGCCAACGCGCCCGTGAGCGGCGGCCCGGCCGGTACGCCGTGGGCCCCGCTGCCGAAGGCCCCGCTGAACAGCCCCGACCCGGTCGATCCGACGCTCGGGGGGCTGGTCAAGTGAAGCTCCCCAGAATCCAGCGCCGTACGTCGATCGTCGCCGGCGTGATCGCGCTTGCGACCCTGCTGACCGGCTGCGACTTCAGCGTGTACTCGCTGCCGTTGCCCGGTGGCGCGAAGATCAAGGGCCCGTCGTACACGGTCACCGTCGAGTTCGCCGACGTCCTGGACCTGGTGCCGAAGTCGACGGTGAAGGTGGACGACGTCACCGTCGGCACGGTCGAGAAGGTCTGGCTGGACGGGTACGTCGCGAAGGTGCGGATCAAGCTGCCGAAGAGCCTCGCGCTGCCGGACAACACGCACGCCACGATCCGCCAGACCAGCCTGCTCGGCGAGAAGTTCGTGTCGCTGTCGCGGCCGACCGGGTCCGAGCAGCCGCGCGGCAAGCTCGAGAACGGCGAACTGATCCCGTTGTCGCGGACGACCAGCAACGTCGAGGTCGAGGAAGTCCTGTCCGCGCTCTCGCTGCTGCTGAACGGCGGCGGCGTGGCCCAGCTGCAGATCATCACCCAGGAGCTGAACAAGGCGCTGACCGGCAACGAGCCGGCCATCCGGGACGTGCTGACCCAGCTGAACACCTTCGTCGGCACCCTGGACCAGAACAAGGCCCGGATCGTCACCGCGATCACCTCGGTGGATGCGCTGGCCAAGAAGCTCAACGCGCAGAAGGCGACGCTGGCGACCGCGATCGACTCGCTACCGAAGTCGATCGCGACCCTGGACAAGCAGCGGGCCGCGCTGGTCAAGACGCTGCAGGCGCTGGCGACGCTGGGCAACACCGCGACCCGGGTGATCACCTCGGCGCAGAAGGACCTGGTGGCCAACCTGCAGTCGCTGTACCCGATCCTGACCAAGCTGGCCGAGGCCGGGGCGAACCTGCCGAAGTCGCTGGAGCTGCTGTTCACCTATCCGTTCCCGGACCAGGCTGCCAACGCCGCGAAGGGCGACTTCACCAACCTCGGGATCACCCTCGACGTGAACACCCAGAAAGCGCTCAAGGGTCTGCTCGGCCTGGACCTGCCGACGGTCGGCCCGACCGCGCTGCCGACCGGCCGGATCAGCCTCCCGGTGCACCTGCCGACCAGTCCGGGCAAGAGCGGCGTGCTGCCGACGCTCCCGGTCCCGACCGGTACGGCGACCACCTGCATCACCGTGCTCGGCCTGCCGGTCTGCACGCCGCAACTGAAGCGGTCCGGGTTCGATCCCGACCTGGCCCGTGCGCTGATGCCGGGGGCGGTCAAATGATCACCAGAGCCGTCCGGATCCAGCTGATGGTGTTCCTGCTGATCACCGTCGTCGGCGTCGCGTTCGTCGGCGCGAAGTACGCCCAGGTCGACAAGCTGATCGTCGACACCGACTACACGGTCAGCGCGAGCTTCGCCGAGTCCGGCGGCATCTTCTCCGGCGCCGAGGTGACGTACCGCGGCCAGCCGGTCGGCCGGGTCGGTCAGCTCAAGCTGCTGTCCGACGGCGTCGACGTGAACCTCGTGATCGAGAAGAAGTTCAAGATCCCGAACGACCTGATGGCCGTGGTCGCGAACCGATCCGCGATCGGCGAGCAGTACGTCGACCTGCAGCCGCGCCGCGACGGAGCGCCGTACCTGCAGAACAACTCGAAGATCGCGCGCCAGGACACCGCCGTACCGATCGACACCACCGAGCTGCTGCTCAACCTCGACCAGCTGGTGAACTCGGTCGACAAGAACAGCCTACGGACGACCGTCCGCGAGCTGGGTGAGGCGCTGAAGGGCAAGGGCGCCGACCTGCAGAAGATCATCGACAGCTCCGGACAGCTGATCGACACCGCGGACGCGAACGTGCTGCAGACGATCAAGCTGATCAACGACGGCGACACCGTACTCGCCACCCAGGTGGCCAGCGGCGACGCGATCAAGACCTGGGCGAAGAACCTCGCGCTGCTGTCCGACACCCTGGTCAGCTCCGACGCGAACCTGCGCAAGGTGATCGACCAGGGCTCGCTCGCATCCACCCAGCTCACCGGCCTGATCCAGGACAACCGCGCGGACATCGCGGTGCTGCTGGGTAACCTGCTGACGGTGAGCGAACTGACCGCGGTCCGGCTGGATGCCGTCGAGCAGCTGTTCGTCGTCTACCCGGCGGTGGCGATGGGCGGGTACGTCGTACCGGCCAAGGACCCGGGCACGGGGCATTACGACGCGCACTTCGGCCTGGTCGTCGGTCTGACCCCGCCGGCCTGCCGGCCCGGGTACGGCGGCACCGCCAAGCGGGTCCCGCAGAACACCGCGAACACCCCGGCCAACACCAACGCCCGCTGTACGGCGAGCCCGTCGAGCGGGATCAACGTCCGCGGCTCGCAGAACAAGCCGAGCCCGTCGTCGCGGGATCTGAACCGGACCGGCTACGGCGTCGGGTACGACCCGGTGACCGGCGAGGCCGGCGGGTCGGGCGGAATGCCGGCGCTGACGCTCGGCTCGACCGGCGGACAGGAGGAGCTGCTCGGCAGTGACTCCTGGAAGGCCCTGATCCTCGGACCGGTGACGAGCAAGTGATCGCACGGAACGGCCGGATGATTCTGGCGTGGGCGCTCAGCGTGCTGCTCCTGGTGGCGCTCGCCGGCCTGACGCTGTCGGTGGTCGGCCTGAGCAAGCAGCGGGCCGCCGACTCACAGCGCGACGGCGCGATGAAGGCCGCGCGGCAGTTGGCGCTGGACTTCACGACGTACGACTACCAGACCTGGGACGCGGACTCGAAGCGGGTGCTGGACGACTCGACCGGGCAGTTCAAACAGGAGTTCCAGTCCGGGATCGACGCCGTGAAGACCGACGTGGTGGCCAACAAGGCGACCTCCAAGGGGGACGTGAAGGAGGCCGCCGTGGTCTCGAACGACAAGGACTCCGCCCAGGTGCTGGTGATCGTGAACGCAGTGGTGACGAACACGGCCTCGACCGACGGGGTCGAACGCCGGTACCGGATCAAGCTGGACCTGGTCCGGGAGAAGGACCACTGGCTGACCGCCGACCTCCAGGTGGTGGGCTGATGGCAGACCGACGCAACCGCCCCCGCATCGCAGGCCAGCGCCGCACCTCCGGGACGACGCCCACGCTGGACGAGACCCGGGTCGTCGAGGAGAACGAGACCCCGGTCGTCGAAGAAAAGGTGTCCGATACCCCTGCGGAGGATGTGACACCAGCCACACCCGAGCCTCAGAAGCCCGAACCCGAGGCTCCTGTCGTCACACAGCGTGACCGTCGGCAGAGCGACGTACTGCTGGCGGCCCTCGGTCTGGTCGTCGTCATCACGCTGGTCGTCGCGGCTGTGCTCGGGGTCAAGGCGTGGCACGGGAAGCAGGCCGAGGACGCTCGCGACCAGGCCGCCGCCGCGGGCCGGAAAGCGGCCGAGACCGCACTCAGCTACGACTACCGTGACCTGGACAAAAGCTTCGCCGCGGCCCGCGCGACGATGACGCCGGACTTCGCCCAGAAGTTCGACGCCACCGCCAAGGTGGCCGGCGAGCTGGCCACCAAGACCAAGGCCACTGTGAAGGCCGACGTCCGCGAGGTCGGGGTCCGCGACGGCGACGCCGACCGGGTCACGCTGATCATCTTCGTCAACCAGACCACCACCAGTACGATCACGAAGGGTAGTCCCCGGGTGGATCTGAACCGGACCCGGTTCACAATGGTCCGAAACGGCGACCGATGGCTGGTCCAAGAGATCGCCGGACTGTAATCTCTAGGTGACTCCGCACCAAGAGGACGCTGGATGTCTCGTGGGTGATCTACCCACTGGAGACCCCGGGTCGGTCCTTGACGGACAGGGTGGTCCAACGGCAAACTATTGGACCCCATTGGACAGGCTTGCCTGGATCATGTAGCCTATTGCTTTGCGCTGCCTTTTTCCTCGCCTCGGCTTCGGGTCTCGACTTGACTGGGGCGGCTTGGCGTGCGCTCCCAGCACCGATGTGATTTTGCGAGCCCGTGGAAGGACGCCCCTTGGTCGCCTCGCGCAACCCCCAGTCCGACAGCATTTCCAACGTCACCGGCCCCCGCCGCATCTCCTTCGCAAAGATCTCCGAGCCGCTCCAGGTTCCGGATCTGCTTGCGCTTCAGGTGGATAGTTTCGACTGGCTGGTCGGTAACGAAACCTGGCAGGCCCGTGTGGCCGCCGCCGAGGCCGAGGGGCGGTCGGACCTGTCCGGCCCCAGCGGCCTGGAAGAGATTTTCGAGGAGATCTCCCCGATCGAGGACTTCAGCGGCACCATGTCGCTGTCGTTCCGCGACCACCGCTTCGAGCCTCCGAAGAACACGGTCGACGAATGCAAGGAGCGCGACGTCACGTACTCCGCGCCACTGTTCGTCACCGCCGAGTTCATGAACAACGAAACCGGTGAGATCAAGAGCCAGACCGTCTTCATGGGCGACTTCCCGCTGATGACGCGCAAGGGCACCTTCGTCATCAACGGCACCGAGCGGGTCGTCGTGTCCCAGCTCGTCCGCTCGCCCGGTGTGTACTTCGAGCGCACCCCGGACAAGACGTCCGACAAGGACATCTTCACCGCCAAGATCATCCCGTCGCGCGGCGCGTGGCTGGAGTTCGAGGTGGACAAGCGCGACATGGTCGGCGTCCGCCTCGACCGCAAGCGCAAGCAGAACGTCACCGTGCTGCTCAAGGCGCTCGGCTGGACCGACGCGCAGATCCTGGAGGAGTTCGGCGAGTACGAGTCGATCCGGCTGACCCTGGAGAAGGACCACACCTCCGGGCAGGACGACGCGCTGCTGGACATCTACCGCAAGCTGCGTCCGGGTGAGCCGCCGACCCGCGAGGCCGCGCAGGCGCTGCTGGAGAACTACTACTTCAACGGCAAGCGCTACGACCTGGCCAAGGTCGGTCGCTACAAGATCAACAAGAAGCTCGGCCGTGACGAGGCGCACGACATGGCGGTGCTGACCGTCGACGACATCGTCGCCACGATCAAGTACCTGGTCGCGCTGCACGAAGGCAAGACCGAGCTGCCCGCACCGAAGGGCGAGATCGTCGTCGAGGAAGACGACATCGACCACTTCGGCAACCGCCGTCTGCGTACGGTCGGCGAGCTGATCCAGAACCAGCTCCGCACCGGCCTGGCCCGGATGGAGCGGGTGGTCCGCGAGCGGATGACGACCCAGGACGTCGAGGCGATCACGCCGCAGACCCTGATCAACATCCGTCCGGTGGTGGCGGCGCTGAAGGAGTTCTTCGGCACCTCCCAGCTGTCGCAGTTCATGGACCAGACGAACCCGGTCGCGGGTCTGACCCACAAGCGCCGGCTGAACGCGCTCGGCCCGGGTGGTCTGAGCCGTGAGCGGGCCGGCTTCGAGGTCCGCGACGTGCACCCGTCCCACTACGGCCGGATGTGCCCGATCGAGACCCCGGAAGGCCCGAACATCGGCCTGATCGGCTCGCTCGCGTCGTACGGCCGGGTGAACGCGTTCGGCTTCGTCGAGACGCCGTACCGCAAGGTCGTCGACGGCCAGGTCACCGACCAGGTCGACTACCTGACCGCCGACGAGGAGGACAGGTTCGTCATCGCGCAGGCCAACGCCGCGCTGAACGACGAGAACCGGTTCGCCGAGGAGCGCGTGCTGGTCCGTCGCCGCCACGGTGAGGTCGAGCTCGTGCCGGTCGACGACGTGGACTACATGGACGTCTCGCCGCGCCAGATGGTGTCGGTCGCGACGGCCCTGATCCCGTTCCTCGAGCACGACGACGCCAACCGCGCGCTGATGGGTTCGAACATGCAGCGCCAGGCGGTGCCGCTGATCACCTCGGACGCGCCGCTGGTCGGCACCGGCATGGAGTTCCGCGGTGCGGTCGACGCCGGAGACGTGGTTGTCTCCGACAAGGCGGGTGTGGTCAAGGAGGTCTCGGCCGACCTGATCGAGATCGCCGCCGACGACGGCACGTACCAGACCTACCGGATGGCGAAGTTCCGCCGCTCGAACCAGGGCACCTGCATCAACCAGCGTCCGCTGGTCGACGCCGGGCAGCGGGTCGAGGTCGGTACGCCGCTGGCCGACGGTCCGTGCACCGACGAGGGCGAGATGGCTCTCGGCCGGAACATGCTGGTCGCGTTCATGACGTGGGAGGGCTACAACTACGAGGACGCGATCATCCTCAGCCAGCGCGTCGTACAGCAGGACCTGCTGACCTCGATCCACATCGAGGAGCACGAGGTCGACGCTCGTGACACCAAGCTGGGTCCGGAGGAGATCACCCGGGACATCCCGAACGTCTCCGACGAGATGCTGTCCGACCTGGACGAGCGCGGCATCATCCGGATCGGCGCCGAGGTCACCACCGGCGACATCCTGGTCGGCAAGGTCACCCCGAAGGGCGAGACCGAGCTGACCCCGGAGGAGCGGCTGCTCCGCGCGATCTTCGGTGAGAAGGCGCGCGAGGTCCGCGACACGTCGCTGAAGGTGCCGCACGGCGAGGAGGGCACCGTCATCGGTGTCCGCGTCTTCGACCGCGACAACGGCGACGAGCTGCCGCCGGGCGTCAACCAGCTGGTCCGCGTGTACGTGGCCCAGAAGCGGAAGATCTCGGTCGGCGACAAGCTGGCCGGCCGGCACGGCAACAAGGGCGTCATCTCCAAGATCCTTCCGGTCGAGGACATGCCGTTCCTCGAGGACGGCACCCACGTCGACGTGATCCTCAACCCGCTGGGCGTGCCCGGCCGGATGAACGTCGGCCAGGTGCTGGAGACCCACCTCGGCTGGATCGCCTCCCGCGGCTGGGAGGTCGACCCGGAGAACGAGGAGGAGTGGGCGCAGCGGCTGATCAAGATCGGCGCCGGCTCGGCCGAGCCGATGACGAACGTCGCCACCCCGGTCTTCGACGGCGCGACCGAGGACGAGGTCACCGGCCTGCTGTCCTCCACGCTGCCGAACCGGGACGGTGTCCGGATGGTCAACGGGCAGGGCAAGGCGCGCCTGTTCGACGGCCGTTCGGGTGAGCCGTTCCCGGACCCGATCGGTGTCGGCTACATGTACATCCTGAAGCTGCACCACCTGGTCGACGACAAGATCCACGCGCGTTCGACCGGTCCGTACTCGATGATCACGCAGCAGCCGCTGGGCGGTAAGGCCCAGTTCGGCGGCCAGCGGTTCGGCGAGATGGAGGTGTGGGCCCTCGAGGCCTACGGTGCCGCCTTCGCGCTGCAGGAACTGCTGACGATCAAGTCCGACGATGTCGTCGGCCGGGTCAAGGTGTACGAAGCGATCGTCAAGGGCGAGAACATCCCGGAGCCGGGTATCCCGGAGTCGTTCAAGGTTCTGGTCAAGGAAATGCAGTCCCTCTGCCTCAATGTCGAGGTGCTCTCGTCCGACGGAAGCCGGGTCGAGATGCGCGACAGCGAGGAGGACGTCTTCCGGGCGGCAGAGGAACTGGGCATCGACCTGTCCCGGCGCGAGCCGAACAGTGTCGAGGAGGTCTGAGCGGGTTGCCGCTTGAGATCAACAACCAACTCACTCAGACCACTTTTAGCAACGGGAGATAACACATCGTGCTCGACGTGAACTTCTTCGACGAGCTTCGGATCGGCCTGGCGACCGCGGATGAGATCCGCCAGTGGTCGCACGGCGAGGTCAAGAAGCCGGAGACGATCAACTACCGGACGCTCAAGCCCGAGCGTGACGGTCTCTTCTGCGAGAAGATCTTCGGTCCCACCCGGGACTGGGAGTGCTACTGCGGCAAGTACAAGCGCGTTCGCTTCAAGGGCATCATCTGCGAGCGGTGTGGCGTCGAGGTCACCCGCTCCAAGGTGCGCCGCGAGCGGATGGGCCACATCGAGCTGGCCGCGCCGGTCACCCACATCTGGTACTTCAAGGGTGTCCCGTCGCGGCTCGGCTACCTGCTCGACCTCGCCCCGAAGGACCTGGAGAAGGTCATCTACTTCGCGGCGTACATGATCACCGACGTCGACGACGAGGCCAGGCACCGCGACCTGTCCTCGCTCGAGGGCCGGGTGGACGTGGAGCGCAAGCAGCTCGAGAACCGTCGTGACAACGACATCGAGCAGCGGATGAAGAAGCTCGAGGAGGACCTGGCGCAGCTCGAGGCCGAGGGCGCCAAGGCCGACGTACGCCGCAAGGTGAAGGAAGGCGCCGAGCGTGAGGTCAAGCAGCTGCGCGACCGCGCGCAGCGCGAGATCGACCGGCTCGACGAGGTCTGGACCCGGTTCAAGAACCTCAAGGTCCAGGACCTGGAGGGCGACGAGATCCTCTACCGCGCCATGAAGGAGCGGTTCGGCAAGTACTTCGAGGGCGCCATGGGTGCCGCCGCGATCCAGCGCCGGCTGGAGACCTTCGACCTGAAGGCCGAGGCGGACAACCTGCGCGAGACGATCAAGACCGGTAAGGGCCAGCGCAAGACGCGTGCCCTGAAGCGGCTCAAGGTCGTCACGGCGTTCCTGGCCACCAACAACAGCCCGATGGGCATGGTGCTCGACTGCGTCCCGGTGATCCCGCCGGACCTGCGGCCGATGGTTCAGCTCGACGGTGGCCGGTTCGCCACCTCGGACCTGAACGACCTGTACCGCCGGGTGATCAACCGGAACAACCGGCTCAAGCGGCTGCTCGACCTGGGCGCGCCGGAGATCATCGTCAACAACGAGAAGCGGATGCTGCAGGAGGCCGTCGACGCGCTGTTCGACAACGGCCGCCGTGGTCGTCCGGTCACCGGCCCGGGCAACCGGCCGCTGAAGTCGCTGTCCGACATGCTCAAGGGCAAGCAGGGCCGGTTCCGTCAGAACCTGCTGGGCAAGCGCGTCGACTACTCGGGCCGTTCGGTCATCGTGGTCGGCCCGCAGCTGAAGCTGCACCAGTGCGGTCTGCCGAAGGCGATGGCGCTGGAGCTGTTCAAGCCGTTCGTGATGAAGCGGCTGGTCGACCTCAACCACGCGCAGAACATCAAGTCCGCCAAGCGGATGGTCGAGCGTCAGCGCGCCCAGGTCTGGGACGTGCTGGAAGAGGTCATCACCGAGCACCCGGTTCTGCTCAACCGTGCACCAACCCTGCACCGGCTGGGTATCCAGGCGTTCGAGCCGCAGCTGATCGAGGGCAAGGCGATCCAGATCCACCCGCTCGTCTGCTCCGCGTTCAACGCGGACTTCGACGGTGACCAGATGGCGGTGCACCTGCCGCTGTCGGCCGAGGCGCAGGCCGAGGCCCGGATCCTGATGCTGTCGACCAACAACATCCTGAAGCCGGCCGACGGCCGTCCGGTCACGATGCCGACGCAGGACATGATCATCGGCATCTACTTCCTGACGATGCTGAAGGACGGCGCCAAGGGCGAGGGCCGGGCGTTCAGCTCGGTGGCCGAGGCGATCATGGCCTTCGACCGCCACGAGCTGGCGCTGCAGGCCAAGATCACGCTGCGGCTGAGCGGTTCCGCGGCACCGGCCGAGGCGGTCGAGCTGGCCGACGGCGGCTTCGCGCTGGAGACCACGCTGGGCCGGGCGCTGTTCAACGAGGCGCTGCCGGCGGACTACCCGTTCGTCGACACCGAGGTGGGCAAGAAGCAGCTCGGCGGGATCGTCAACGACCTGGCGGAGCGGTACACCAAGGTCGAGGTCGCACACGCCCTCGACGCGCTGAAGGACCTCGGTTACTACTGGTCCACCCGTTCCGGGGTGACCGTGTCGATCGACGACTTCAGCACGCCGCCGTCCAAGCCGGAGATCATGGCTCGGTACGAGGCCCAGGCCGAGAAGGTCCAGAAGCAGTTCGAGCGGGGTCTGATCACCTCGTCCGAGCGGCGCCAGGAGCTGATCGAGATCTGGACCGGCGCCAACGCCGAGGTCGGTAAGGCGATGGAGGAGAACTTCGCCAAGGACAACCCGATCTGGATGATGGTGCACTCCGGTGCCCGAGGCAACATGATGCAGATCCGGCAGATCTCCGGTATGCGTGGTCTGGTGGCCAACCCGAAGGGCGAGATCATCGCCCGGCCGATCAAGTCCAACTTCCGCGAGGGCCTGTCGGTGGTCGAGTACTTCATCGCCACCCACGGTGCGCGGAAGGGTCTGGCCGACACCGCGCTGCGGACCGCCGACTCGGGTTACCTGACCCGTCGTCTGGTGGACGTCTCGCAGGACGTGATCATCCGCGAGGAGGACTGCGGCACCGAGCGGGGCCTGCCGAAGCAGATCGGCGAGAAGGACCCGAGCGGCAAGGTCGTGCACGCCGAGAACGTGGAGACCAGCGCGTACGCGCGGACCCTGGCCACCGACGCCCTGGACGCCGACGGCAACGTCGTGCTCGCCGGCGGCGCCGACCTGGGTGACGTGTCGATCGCGAAGCTGGTCGCGGCCGGGATCGAGGAGGTCAAGGTCCGGTCGGTGCTCACCTGTGACGCCAAGACCGGTACCTGCGCGAAGTGCTACGGCCGTTCGCTGGCGACCGGTAAGCCGGTCGACATCGGCGAGGCGGTCGGCATCATCGCGGCGCAGTCCATCGGTGAGCCGGGTACGCAGCTGACGATGCGTACCTTCCACACCGGTGGTGTCGCGGGTGATGACATCACCCACGGTCTGCCGCGTGTCGTCGAGCTGTTCGAGGCCCGCCAGCCCAAGGGCAAGGCGCCGATCTCGGAGGCCGCCGGCCGGATCTCGATCGAGGACACCGACAAGACCCGGAAGCTGGTGCTCACCCCGGACGACGGTTCCGAGGAGGTCGCCTACCCGGTGTCGAAGCGTGGCCGCCTGCTGATCGAAGAGGGTCAGCACGTCGAGGTCGGTCAGCAGCTGACGCAGGGTACGCCGGACCCGCAGGAGGTTCTGCGGATCCTGGGCGTCCGCAAGGCGCAGGAGCACCTGGTGGACGAGGTCCAGGAGGTGTACCGGTCGCAGGGTGTGGCCATCCACGACAAGCACATCGAGATCATCGTCCGGCAGATGCTGCGCCGGGTCACGGTGATCGAGTCGGGCGACGCCCAGCTGCTGCCGGGTGAGCTCGCGGACCGGATCATGTTCGAGGCGGAGAACCGCCGCGTCGTGGCCGAGGGCGGTACGCCGGCCTCGGGTCGTCCGGTGCTGATGGGTATCACCAAGGCCTCGCTGGCGACCGAGTCGTGGCTGTCGGCCGCCTCCTTCCAGGAGACGACCCGCGTCCTCACCGAGGCCGCGATCCACGGCAAGTCCGACTCGCTGGTCGGTCTGAAGGAGAACGTCATCATCGGCAAGCTGATCCCGGCCGGTACGGGCATGGACCGTTACCGCAACATCCGGGTGGAGCCCACCGAGGAGGCGAAGGCCGCGATGTACTCGATGGTCGGCTACGAGTCGTACGACTACGACTTCGGCCCGTCCTCGGGCCAGTCGGTCCCGCTCGACGACTTCGACCTCGGTTCGTACCAGAACTGATTCGCAGTCACAACGCCGAGGGCGGCATCCCCATCCGGGGGTGCCGCCCTCGCGGCATTTCGGGGCCCTGACGGAGGCGGCTGGGAAAGACACTCGGGGTGGCGGCTGAAAGTGTGCGCGGGATAGGCCAAGATTGGTGCATGACGGATCTGCCGGCCTACCTGCGGCCTTTCGTCTTGGGGGTTCTGGATGGTCCCGATGTACGTGTCGATCGCTTGGGGGAGATCGACCTGTACCGCCCGCCCGGGACCGCCCGAGGCGGTGCAATTCTCTTTGTGCACGGGGGTCCTGGACCTGCCGGTCTCGAGGTCATGCCTCGGGAGTGGCCGGTCTACAAGGGTTATGCGACCGCTGCCGCCAGGCGTGGCCTGGTTGCAGCGGTCGTCGACCACAGCCTGATCCACGGTCTCGACCGGCTGGTCGCGGCCGCGGACGAGGTGGAGGCCGCGGTCGGCGTACTGCGTTCGGATCCGCGGGTGGACCCTGATCGGGTCGGCCTGTGGTTCTTCTCCGGCGCCGGCCTGCTGGCCGGGGAGTGGCTGGACAGCCGCCCCGACTGGTTGCGGTTCGTCGCCCTGACCTACCCCCTGCTCGCCACCCCGCCCGGTGTCGACGATTTGGTAACCGCCGCCGAAGTGATCGGCAAACACAAGGACCTGCCGGTTTTGCTGACCAGAGCTGGACTCGAGCGTGAGGAGCTCGCCGGTCCGGTCGCGGAGTTCGTTTCCGCGGGAGGCGCCGCGCTGGACATCATCGACGTACCGAAAGGGCACCACGGGTTCGACATGCTCGACCACACCGAAGAATCACGCGCCGCCGTCACCAAGGCTCTGGACTGGGCTATTGCCCACCTCGGCCAGGAGCCCGGTGACGACGGCAAGCTCCTCGTCCCACCCCCGGCCACCAAGAAGACGACCTCGACCCGGCGGACGACGTCCGCCGCCAAACCGGCCACAGCGGTCAAGGAGACGTCTGCCGGCCCCGCTACCCGGCAGACCCCACCCCCGGCCCCCAAAGCCATTCCAGCTCCTTCTGTAGCGCCTTCTGTGGCTCCTTCTGCAGTTCCCTCGACAGCTCCCTCTGCAGCTTCTGTGCAGGCTCCGCTGGCCGACCTGGGGATGGCGACGGTCGCGGCCGTCACCGCCGACACCCCGGCAGCCCGGGTGATCAGCCGCGAGCACGCCGCGTTCGACGCGCACGACCTCGAGGCGTTCCTGGCCATGTACTCGCCGACGGCGCGGATCCTGCTCGCCGACGGCACCGAGCTGAAGGGCCGGCGGTTCCTGCGCGAGCACTACCGCCCGCGCTTCGACGCCGGCCAGTGCAAGACCGAAGTCGTCCAGCGGCTGATGCTGGGGGAGTGGGTCGTCGAGCACGTGGTGTCGTACGACGACGGCGGGCCCACCCCGCAGCTCGGTCTGTACCGCGTCGTCGACGGCCTGATCACCGACGTCGAGTTCCGCGCCTGACTCCTGATCGACAGTCCCTCCGAGTTCGAGCGGGCGGCCGAGGACCTCTCGGCCGCCCGTCTGCATGAGACGGCGATCCACCTGGTGGACCCGACTCAGACCTGACTGGTCGCAGCCGAACAGGGTTGATCCCGGTCCCGGGCAAGCCGGGGAGGCGGTCCTGTCAGGGGCGCGTCGGAGCTCGATCTGTGCCTGTGGAAGCGTTTTCCGAGGGCGGTTCCGGCGGTCGGCGCGACGCCGGTGTGGTGGCCGGTTCGCTCGCGGGAAGAGCCACTCCGCGAGCCCTGTACACTGGAAAAGCGGAAGCTCCTCGACCCCGGTCGATTACTCATTTTGACCGTGCTTGAGGCACCCGCTAGTCTTAACGATCGTGCCCGGGGTCTTCCTTGGGCCGTCATGCGTGCCCCTCGTCCAACGGGTCGGGCCGCGTGACACGGGACTTCTTGCCGACAGTCTTGAGATTAAGGCCTCGGTGCGCCCGTGTGCACGCGACACACCCGACCGCGGGGGTCAGGTAAGAGCAACAAACCCAGCCGGACGACAGAAAGAGACCCACGCGGTGCCCACCATTAACCAGCTGGTCCGCAAGGGCCGCCAGGACAAGGTGTCCAAGAACAAGACGCCGGCCCTGAAGGGTTCCCCTCAGCGTCGTGGTGTGTGCACGCGCGTCTACACAACCACGCCGAAGAAGCCGAACTCGGCGCTTCGTAAGGTTGCGCGTGTCCGCCTGACCAGCGGTATCGAGGTCACCGCCTACATTCCCGGCGTCGGCCACAACCTGCAGGAGCACTCGATCGTGCTCGTTCGCGGCGGCCGCGTGAAGGACCTCCCGGGTGTCCGGTACAAGATCATCCGCGGTTCGCTCGACACCCAGGGTGTGAAGAACCGGAAGCAGGCTCGCAGCCTGTACGGCGCGAAGAAGGAGAAGAGCTAATGCCGCGCAAGGGCCCGGCCCCGAAGCGCCCGGTCATCATCGACCCGGTCTACAGTTCGCCGCTCGTCACCCAGTTGATCTCGAAGATCCTGGTCGACGGCAAGAAGCAGATCGCACAGAGCATCGTGTACAGCGCGCTCGAGGGCACTCGCACCAAGACCGGCACCGACCCGGTGATCACGCTGAAGCGTGCGCTGGACAACGTGAAGCCGAGCATCGAGGTGAAGAGCCGCCGCGTCGGTGGTGCCACGTACCAGGTGCCGATCGAGGTCAAGCCCGGCCGGTCCACCACGCTGGCGCTGCGCTGGCTGACGACGTACTCGCGGGCTCGTCGCGAGAAGACCATGTCCGAGCGGCTGATGAACGAGATCCTGGACGCGTCCAACGGTCTCGGTGCGTCGGTGAAGCGCCGCGAGGACACGCACAAGATGGCCGAAGCCAACAAGGCTTTCGCCCACTACCGCTGGTGATCCGGGGTCCGATCCGGACCCCAGCGCTCACCCCTTTGAAGCAAGACAGAATCGAGAGGTAGACCACCGAGGTGGCCGTACAAATCACCACCGACCTGGCCAAGGTCCGCAACATCGGGATCATGGCCCACATCGACGCCGGCAAGACGACGACGACCGAGCGGATCCTCTTCTACACCGGTATCACCTACAAGATCGGTGAGGTCCACGACGGCGCCGCCACGATGGACTGGATGGAGCAGGAGCAGGAGCGCGGCATCACGATCACGTCCGCCGCGACGACCTGCACCTGGAAAGACCACACCATCAACATCATCGACACCCCGGGGCACGTCGACTTCACCGTCGAGGTGGAGCGCTCGCTGCGCGTCCTCGACGGCGCTGTCGCGGTGTTCGACGGTGTCGCCGGCGTTGAGCCGCAGTCCGAGACCGTGTGGCGCCAGGCGGACCGGTACGGCGTGCCGCGGATCTGCTTCGTCAACAAGCTGGACCGGACCGGCGCGGAGTTCATGCGCTGTGTCGACATGATCGTCGACCGGCTGGCCGCGGTGCCGCTGGTGCTGCAGTTGCCGATCGGATCCGAGGCCGACTTCATCGGTGTCGTCGACCTGGTCGGCATGCGCGCGCTGACGTGGCGTGGCGAGACCACGATGGGTGAGGACTACACCGTCGAGGAGATCCCGGCCACCCACACCGAGATCGCCGCCGAGTGGCGCGACAAGCTGATCGAGACGCTGGCCGAGGCCGACGACGAGATCATGGAGATGTACCTGGAGGGCGACGAGCCCACCCAGGAGCAGATCGTCGCGGGTATCCGGCGGGCGACCATCGCCAGCAAGCTGACCCCGGTGCTGACCGGCACCGCGTTCAAGAACAAGGGCGTCCAGCCGCTGCTCGACGCGATCAACGCCTACCTGCCGAGCCCGCTCGACGTCCCGGCCATCGAGGGCCACGACGTCAAGGACCCGGAGGCCGTCGTACTGCGCAAGCCGTCCGACGACGAGCCGTTCTCGGCGCTGGCGTTCAAGATCGCGGCCGACCCGCACCTGGGCAAGCTGACCTTCATCCGGGTGTACTCGGGCAAGCTCGAGACCGGCACCCAGGTGATGAACCCGACCAAGGGCCGCAAGGAGCGGATCGGCAAGATCTACCGCATGCACGCGAACAAGCGTGAGGAGATCGCGTCGATCGGCGCCGGCCACATCGTCGCCGTGATGGGTCTGAAGGACACCACCACCGGTGAGACGCTGTGCGACCCGGCCAAGCAGGTCGTGCTGGAGTCGATGCAGTTCCCGGCCCCGGTCATCTCGGTCGCCATCGAGCCCAAGTCGAAGGCCGACCAGGAGAAGCTGGGCGTCGCGATCCAGCGGCTGGCCGAGGAGGACCCGACCTTCCAGGTCCGGACCGACGAGGACACCGGCCAGACGATCATCGCCGGCATGGGCGAGCTGCACCTCGAGGTGCTGGTCGACCGGATGAAGCGCGAGTTCCGCGTCGAGGCCAACGTCGGCAAGCCGCAGGTCGCCTACCGCGAGACCATCAAGAAGAAGGTCGAGAAGGTCGACTACACGCACAAGAAGCAGACCGGTGGTTCGGGTCAGTTCGCGCGCGTGATCATCGACATCGAGCCGACTTCGGTCGAGGCCGGTGGCGAGGGTGGCTACGAGTTCGTCAACGCCGTCACCGGTGGCCGCATCCCCCGGGAGTACATCCCGTCGGTGGACGAGGGCGCCCAGGAGGCGATGGAGTTCGGCGTACTGGCCGGCTACCCGATGGTGGACGTCAAGGTGACGCTGCAGGACGGCGCCTACCACGACGTCGACTCCTCGGAGCTCGCGTTCAAGATCGCCGGTTCGATGGCGTTCAAGGACGCCGCGCGCCGCGCGACCCCGGTCATCCTCGAGCCGATGTTCGACGTCGAGGTGATCACCCCCGAGGACTACATGGGTGAGGTGATCGGCGACCTGAACTCGCGCCGTGGCCAGATCCAGTCCATGAACGAGGGTCCCGGCGGCAGCCGGGCGGTCAAGGCCCTGGTGCCGTTGTCCGAGATGTTCGGGTATGTCGGTGACCTGCGGTCGAAGACCCAGGGCCGCGCGTCCTACTCGATGCAGTTCGATTCCTACGCCGAGGTTCCGAAGAACGTGGCGGAAGAGATCATCAAGAAGGCCCGCGGCGAGTAATCTCGCTCCGGTCCAACCAACCCACAGCGCGTCGGCGTACGGCGTAAGTCAACATTTTCCAGGAGGGCCCCAGTGGCTAAGGCGAAGTTCGAGCGGACTAAGCCGCACGTCAACATCGGCACCATCGGTCACATCGACCACGGTAAGACCACTCTTACCGCGGCGATCACCAAGGTGCTGCACGACAAGTACCCGACGCTCAACGAGGCATCGGCCTTCGATCAGATCGACAAGGCGCCGGAAGAGCGTCAGCGCGGTATCACCATCTCCATCGCGCACGTCGAGTACCAGACCGAGGCCCGGCACTACGCCCACGTCGACTGCCCGGGTCACGCGGACTACATCAAGAACATGATCACCGGTGCGGCCCAGATGGACGGCGCGATCCTGGTCGTTGCCGCCACCGACGGCCCGATGCCGCAGACGCGTGAGCACGTGCTGCTCGCCCGTCAGGTCGGCGTGCCGGCGATGGTCGTCGCGCTGAACAAGTGCGACATGGTCGACGACGAGGAGATCCTGGAGCTCGTCGAGCTCGAGGTTCGCGAGCTGCTCTCGGAGCAGGAGTTCGACGGCGACAACGCGCCGATCGTGCGGGTTGCCGCACACCCGGCGCTGCAGGGCGACGCCAAGTGGGGCGAGTCGATCATCGAGCTGATGGACGCGGTCGACTCCTACATCCCGCAGCCGGAGCGCGAGATCGACAAGCCGTTCCTGATGCCGGTGGAGGACGTCTTCACCATCACGGGTCGCGGCACGGTCATCACCGGCCGGATCGAGCGCGGTGTCATCAAGGTCAACGAGACCGTGGACATCGTCGGCATCCGTCCGGAGAAGCAGACCACCACGGTCACCGGTATCGAGATGTTCCGCAAGCTCCTCGACGAGGGCCAGGCCGGTGAGAACGTCGGTCTGCTGCTCCGTGGTACGAAGCGCGAGGACGTCGAGCGCGGCATGGTCGTCATCAAGCCGGGCACCACGACCCCGCACACCAACTTCGACGCCTCGGTCTACATCCTGTCGAAGGAGGAGGGCGGCCGGCACACGCCGTTCTTCCAGAACTACCGTCCGCAGTTCTACTTCCGGACCACGGACGTCACCGGCGTCGTCACGCTGCCCGAGGGCACCGAGATGGTCATGCCGGGCGACAACACCGACATGTCGGTCGAGCTGATCCAGCCGATCGCCATGGAGGAGGGTCTGAAGTTCGCGATCCGTGAAGGTGGCCGCACCGTCGGCGCCGGCCGGGTCACCAAGATCGTCAAGTGATCTCACGAGGTCCGCGAGGGCTCGCAGTCTGAGCCCCGCGGACCTCTGCTTTGCGCCTGATCCGGCGCTCAGGTGGTACCGGATCAGGCGTGGAGCCACCCGATTGGCGTTTCGGCGCCGATCTCTGGCACAATATTCAGGTTGCTCAGGCGAGGCCGCCGGGGTGCGCCCCAGATCTTCCGATCTGGCTGGTGCGCCGGACCGGAGACCATGCCGAGGTTCGGTCCGAGACCGGGCCCCGATCACCATCCCAGGTCGAAGAAGCGGTGGGTCACGCGCGTGCCGCGTACGCGACACACCCGACCGCGGGGGTCGGAGCAACGCACCGAAAGACGATAGAGAAGGACGAAGCGAAGCGATGGCGGGACAGAAGATCCGCATCCGGCTGAAGGCCTACGACCACGAGGTCATCGACAGCTCGGCACGCAAGATTGTCGACACGGTGACGCGTACTGGTGCGAAGGTTGCTGGCCCGGTGCCGTTGCCGACGGAAAAGAACGTGTTCTGCGTCATCCGCTCGCCGCACAAGTACAAGGACAGCCGCGAGCACTTCGAGATGCGCACCCACAAGCGGCTCATCGACATCATCGACCCCACGCCGAAGACCGTCGACTCGCTGATGCGTCTCGACCTGCCGGCCGGCGTCGACATCGAGATCAAGCTCTGAGGGACGCGAACAGCCAATGAGCACTGCTACCAAGAACACGCGCGGTCTGCTGGGCACCAAGCTCGGCATGACCCAGACCTGGGACGAGAACAACCGTGTCGTCCCCGTCACCGTGATCCAGGCCGGGCCCTGTGTCGTCACCGGTGTCCGCACCGCGGACCGCGACGGCTACGACGGCGTCCAGATCGCTTTCGGCGACATCGACCCGCGCAAGGTGACCAAGCCCCTGCGCGGCCACTTCGACAAGGCCGGCGTGACGCCGCGGCGCCACCTGCTGGAGCTGCGCACCGCCGACGCCAGCGAGTACACGCTGGGCCAGGAGATCAAGGCCGAGGCCTTCGAGGCCGGTGAGCGGGTCGACGTTTCCGCGACCAGCAAGGGCAAGGGTTTCGCCGGCGTCATGAAGCGGCACGGCTTCGGCGGTCTGCGGGCCACCCACGGTGTGCACAAGAAGCACCGTTCGCCGGGCTCCATCGGCGGCTGCGCAACCCCGGGCCGGGTTTTCAAGGGTCTGCGGATGGCCGGCCGGATGGGTGGCGAGCAGGTCACCACGCAGAACGTCTCCGTGCACGCGATCGACACCGACCGCGGCCTGATCCTGCTGAAGGGTGCGGTTCCCGGCCCCAAGGGCGGCCTGGTGCTGATCCGCAACGCCGCGAAGGGAGCTGCGAAGTGAGCACCGTCGACGTCGTCGCCGTCAAGGGCGACAAGGTCAGCAAGAAGGGTTCCGCCGAGCTTCCGGCCGAGCTGTTCGACGTCCAGGTCAACGTGCCGCTGATCCACCAGGTCGTGGTGGCCCAGCTGGCGGCGGCCCGTCAGGGTACGGCCAAGGCCAAGAGCCGGGGCGAGGTGTCCGGCGGTGGCGCCAAGCCGTACCGCCAGAAGGGCACCGGTCGCGCCCGCCAGGGTTCGACCCGCGCGCCGCAGTTCACCGGTGGTGGCGTCGTCCACGGCCCGGTGCCGCGCGACTACAGCCAGCGGACCCCGAAGAAGATGATCGCCGCCGCGCTCCGCGGCTCGCTGTCGGACCGGGCCCGCGACGGCCGCGTGTTCGTCGTCGAGAGCTTCGTGGACGGCGACACGCCCTCCACCAAGTCGGCGCTGAACGTGCTCTCCCAGGTCACCGACCCGGGTAAGGCGCTGGTCGTGGTCGACCGCGCCGACGAGCTGACCTGGCTGAGCCTGCGCAACGTGCAGCACGTGCACCTGATCGCGGCCGACCAGCTCAACGCGTACGACGTGCTGTGCAGCGACGCGGTCGTGTTCACCAAGAGCGCGCTCGACTCGTTCGTCGCCGGCGCGCCCAAGGGCAAGTCCGTCAAGGCCGTCGCTACGTCGACTGAGGCCGAGGAGGTAGAAGCATGAGCCACGGAGTCAACAAAGACCCCCGCGACGTGCTGCGCCGGCCGGTCGTGAGCGAGAAGAGCTACGGCCTGCTGGACGAGCAGAAGTACACGTTCGAGGTCGACCCGGACGCCAACAAGACCGAGATCAAGCTCGCGGTCGAGAAGGTGTTCAAGGTCAAGGTCGCCGACGTCAACACGCTGAACCGCAAGGGCAAGCGCCGCCGTACCCGCAGTGGCTTCGGCAAGCGCCCCGACACCAAGCGGGCGATCGTGACCCTCAAGGGCGACGACCGCATCGATATCTTCGGAGGCCAGTCGTAATGGGAATCCGCAAGTACAAGCCGACGACCCCGGGCCGCCGTGGCTCGAGCGTGGCCGACTTCGTCGAGCTCACCCGTTCGACCCCCGAGAAGTCGCTGCTGCGTCCGCTGCCGAAGAAGGGCGGCCGGAACAACTCCGGCAAGATCACCACCCGGCACCACGGTGGCGGTCACAAGCGGGCGTACCGGCTGATCGACTTCAAGCGGTACGACAAGGACGGCGTGCCGGCCAAGGTCGCGCACATCGAGTACGACCCGAACCGCACCGCGCGGATCGCGTTGCTGCACTACGTGGACGGCGAGAAGCGCTACATCCTCGCCCCGTCGAACCTGCAGCAGGGCACGGTCGTCGAGAACGGCCCGGCCGCGGACATCAAGGTCGGCAACAACCTGCCGCTGCGCAACATCCCGGTCGGTTCCACCATCCACGCGGTCGAGCTGCGGCCGGGCGGTGGCGCCAAGATGGCCCGCTCCGCCGGTTCCAGCATCCAGCTGGTCGCGAAGGAAGGCCGGATGGCCACCCTGCGGATGCCGTCCGGCGAGGTCCGGATGGTCGACGTGCGCTGCCGCGCCACCCTCGGTGAGGTCGGCAACGGCGAGCAGTCGAACATCAACTGGGGCAAGGCGGGCCGGATGCGCTGGAAGGGCAAGCGCCCGACCGTCCGCGGTGTCGCGATGAACCCGGTCGACCACCCGCACGGTGGTGGTGAGGGTAAGACCTCGGGTGGTCGCCACCCGGTGTCCCCGTGGGGTCAGCCTGAGGGCCGCACCCGCACCCGCAAGGAAAGCGACCGCATGATCGTCCGGCGCCGCAAGGCCGGCAAGAAGCGCTGATAGGAGCCGGCCAGAATGCCACGCAGCCTGAAGAAGGGCCCGTTCGTCGACCACCACCTCGCGAAGAAGGTGGAGGTGCAGAACGAGAAGGGCACCAAGAACGTCATCAAGACCTGGTCCCGCCGATCGATGATCGTGCCGGACATGATCGGCCACACGATTGCGGTGCACGACGGCCGCAAGCACGTGCCGGTGTTCGTGACGGACGCGATGGTCGGGCACAAGCTCGGCGAGTTCGCACCGACCCGGACGTTCAAGGGTCACGAGAAGGACGACCGGAAGTCACGGCGTCGCTGATCCTCAGGGACAGTGACGAAGCGAAAGCAACCTACGGAGAGATTCGAACATCATGAGCGTTCAAGAGCGTAGGGCGATCAGCGCCCGTCGCGAGAGCCTGCTGGGCGACGAGCCCGGGGCCTTCGCGGTCGCGCGCTTCGTCCGCGTGACGCCGATGAAGGCGCGCCGCGTGGGTGATCTGGTGCGCGGTCTGGGCGTCGACGACGCACTCGCCACTCTGAAGTTCGCCCCGCAGGCCGCTGCCGCGACCGTGTACAAGGTCGTCGACAGCGCCGCGGCGAACGCCGAGGGCACCGAGCACCTGAGCCGGGCCGACCTGGTCGTGGCCAAGGTCCTCGTGGACGAAGGGCCGACGTTGAAGCGTCACCGCCCGCGTGCGCAGGGCCGGGCCACCCGGATCGACAAGCGGACCAGCCACATCACCATCGTGGTCACCCCGCGGGTCACCGACGAGCCGGTCGAGAAGGCCCCGGCCAAGAAGTCGGCCGCCAAGAAGTCCGCGGACACCGCGGCGACGGCGAAGAAGGCTCCCGCCAAGAAGACGGCCAAGAAGGCCGCCGACACGGCAGAGGCCGCCGAGAAGCCGGCCAAGAAGGCGACCGCGAAGAAGTCGGCCGCCAAGAAGGCCACCGCTGAGAAGAAGGAGTCCTGACGTGGGACAGAAGGTAAACCCGCACGGGTTCCGTCTCGGCATCAGCACCGACCACAAGAGCCGTTGGTACGCCGACAAGCTGTACAAGGACTACGTGGGTGAGGACGTCAAGATCCGCCGCCTGCTGAGCAAGGGCATGGAGCGCGCCGGCATCTCCCGCGTGGAGATCGAGCGCACCCGTGACCGGGTCCGGGTCGACATCCACACCGCCCGTCCGGGCATCGTGATCGGCCGCCGTGGCGCCGAGGCGGACCGCATCCGCGGATCGCTGGAGGAGCTCACCGGCAAGCAGGTGCAGCTGAACATCCTCGAGGTGAAGAACTCCGAGGTCGACGCGCAGCTGGTCGCACAGGGTGTGGCCGAGCAGCTGTCCGGCCGCGTGGCGTTCCGCCGCGCGATGCGCAAGGCGATGCAGACCACCATGCGTGGCGGCGCCCTGGGCATCCGGATCCAGTGCTCCGGCCGGCTCGGTGGCGCGGAAATGTCGCGGTCGGAGTTCTACCGCGAGGGCCGCGTCCCGCTGCACACGCTGCGGGCCGACATCGACTACGGCTTCTACGAGGCCCGCACGACCTTCGGCCGGATCGGCGTGAAGGTCTGGATCTACAAGGGCGACGTCGCCGGCACCCGCGCCGAGCGGGAGGCGCAGGCCGCTGCCCGCGCCGCCACCCAGCAGCGTGGCCGTCCGGCCCGTCGTGACGGTGGCGACCGCGGCGACCGTGGTGGTCGCGGTGGAGACCGTGGCGGCCGTGGTGGCCGTGGCGACGACCGTCGGGACAACGCGCGCAACACCAACGCGGCTCCGGCCGCCGAGGCTGCGCCGGCTGCCGACAAGGCCGCCGAGACGACCGGAACGGAGAGCTGACCGATGCTCATCCCCCGCAAGGTCAAGCACCGCAAGCAGCACCACCCGAAGCGCTCCGGCGCTGCCAAGGGCGGTACGACGCTGGCGTTCGGTGACTTCGGTATCCAGGCGCTGGAGAACCACTACGTCACCAACCGGCAGATCGAGGCCGCGCGTATCGCGATGACCCGGCACATCAAGCGTGGCGGCAAGGTGTGGATCAACATCTACCCGGACCGTCCGCTGACCAAGAAGCCTGCCGAGACCCGGATGGGTTCCGGTAAGGGTTCGCCGGAGTGGTGGATCGCCAACGTCAAGGCCGGCCGCGTGCTGTTCGAGCTCTCCGGCGTGCCGGAGGACATCGCTCGCGAGGCGATGCGCCGCGCGATCCACAAGTTGCCGATGAAGTGCCGCTTCATCTCCCGAGAGGCAGGTGAGAACTGATGGCTACCCTGACCGCCGCCGAGCTGCGGAACCTCGGGCGGGACGAGCTGATGACCAAGCTCGGTGAAGCCAAGGAGGAGCTGTTCAACCTCCGGTTCCAGGCTGCCACGGGCCAGCTGGAGTCCCACGGCCGGCTGCGCGCCGTCCGCAAGGACATCGCCCGCATCTACACGGTGCTGTCCGAGCGTGCGCTCGGGATCACCGAGGAGGTCGACGCCCCGGTTGCCGAGGCGGAGTCCGACGAGACTGCGGACGACAGTGAGAAGGCCAACGCATGACCGAGAACGTGAAGGACGAGACCGTGAGCACGACCACCGAGGCGCGAGGCCGCCGGAAGACCCGTGAGGGTCTGGTGCTGAGCGACAAGATGGACAAGACCGTCACCGTCGAGGTCGAGGACCGGGTCAAGCACAAGCTGTACGGCAAGGTCATCCGGCGGACGAGCAAGCTCAAGGCGCACGACGAGCAGAACGCCGCCGGCATCGGCGACCGCGTCCTCCTGATGGAGACCCGGCCGCTGTCGGCGACCAAGCGCTGGCGCGTCGTCGAGATTCTCGAGAAGGCCAAGTAGTTCCCGGCCCCCGGCCGGAAACCATTCGAAATTATTCGTTCCGCAAGGCTCACGTGAGTGAGAACCAGCGAGACAACCAGGAGATCAACAGATGATCCAGCAGGAGTCGCGACTGAAGGTCGCCGACAACACGGGTGCCAAGGAGATCTTGTGCATCCGCGTTCTCGGTGGCTCCGGTCGGCGCTACGCCGGTGTCGGTGACACGATCGTCGCCACCGTCAAGGACGCGATCCCCGGCGGCGGTGTGAAGAAGGGTGACGTCGTGAAGGCGGTCGTCGTGCGGACCGTGAAGGAGCGCCGGCGTCCGGACGGCTCCTACATCCGCTTCGACGAGAACGCCGCGGTGATCCTGAAGGCCGACGGCGAGCCGCGCGGCACCCGTATCTTCGGGCCGGTCGGCCGGGAGCTGCGGGAGAAGCGCTTCATGAAGATCATCTCGCTCGCGCCGGAGGTGCTCTGAGATGGCCCAGCAGAAGAAGCTGCACGTGAAGAAGGGCGATCAGGTTCGTGTGATCGCCGGTAAGTCCAAGGGCCTCGAGGGCAAGATCATCCAGGTCTTCCCCGACGACGAGAAGGTCATCGTCGAGGGCGTCAACCGGGTGAAGAAGCACACCAAGGTGCAGCAGGCCCAGCGCGGCGGCACCACCGGTGGCATCGTCACCCAGGAAGCCCCGATCCACGTCTCGAACGTGGCGCTTCTGGTCGAGGTCGAGAAGGACGGCAAGAAGCAGAAGGTGACCACCCGCGTCGGCTACAACCGCGTCGAGGTGCAGAAGCGCCGGCCGGACGGTTCGACGTACACCGGTTTCCGGAGCGTCCGGATCGCTCGGAAGACCGGCGAGGAGATCTGATGACCACCGCAGTAACGGAGAACAAGGTCCAGCCGCGGCTGAAGACGAAGTACCGCGAGGAGATCGTCGGCAAGCTGCAGGACGAGTTCCACTACGCCAACGTCATGCAGGTGCCCGGGCTCACCAAGATCGTGGTGAACATGGGTGTCGGTGAGGCGGCGCGTGACTCCAAGCTGATCGAGGGCGCGGTGAAGGACCTGGCCGCGATCACCGGCCAGAAGGCCCAGGTCACCAAGGCCCGCAAGTCGATCGCGCAGTTCAAGCTGCGCGAGGGGATGCCGATCGGCGCCCACGTGACGCTGCGCGGCGACCGGATGTGGGAGTTCCTGGACCGGCTGCTGGCGCTCGCGCTGCCCCGGATCCGCGACTTCCGCGGCCTGTCCCCGAAGCAGTTCGACGGCACCGGGAACTACACCTTCGGTCTGACCGAGCAGGTGATGTTCCACGAGATCAACCAGGACCGCATCGACCGGGTCCGGGGTATGGACATCACCGTGGTGACCACCGCGAAGAACGACGACGAGGGTCGGGCCCTGCTGCGGGCGCTCGGCTTCCCGTTCAAGGAGAACTGACGTGGCGAAGACAGCACTCAAGGTCAAGCAGGCCCGGAAGCCGAAGTTCGCGGTGCGCGGTTACACGCGCTGCCAGCGCTGCGGCCGGCCGAAGGCGGTCTTCCGCAAGTTCGGCCTGTGCCGGATCTGCCTGCGGGAGATGGCGCACCGGGGCGAGCTGCCCGGTGTGACCAAGTCCAGCTGGTGACCGTCTCCACCCCCGAACTTCTCCCCATTCAAAATCTAGTCACCGTAGGTCGCCGCACGGCGAAACCACGGCGGGAAAGAGGCCCCAGGCCATGACGATGACCGACCCGATCGCAGACATGTTGACGCGTCTGCGGAACGCCAACCAGGCGTACCACGAGTCGACCGCGATGCCGTACAGCAAGATCAAGCAGGGTATCGCCGACATTCTCCAGCAGGAGGGCTACATCGCCTCCTACAAGGTGGAGGAGCCCAAGGAGGGCGCCGTCGGCAAGACCCTCATCGTGGACCTCAAGTTCGGCCCGAGCCGGGAGCGCTCCATTGCGGGCGTCCGCCGGATCAGCAAGCCGGGCCTGCGGGTCTACGCGAAGTCGACCAGCCTGCCCAAGGTCCTCGGTGGCCTGGGCGTCGCGATCATCTCGACGTCCCAGGGACTGCTGACCGACCGTCAGGCCAAGAACAAGGGCGTTGGCGGGGAAGTCCTCGCCTACGTCTGGTGACGAAGAACCGGAAGGAGGACCACTGAAATGTCTCGCATCGGTAAGCTCCCGGTCACGGTCCCGTCCGGCGTCGACGTCACGATCGACGGCCAGACGGTCACTGTGAAGGGTCCGAAGGGTCAGCTGTCGCACGTCGTCGCTGAGCCGATCGCGGTCGACCGCGACGAGGACGGCGCGATCGCCGTCACCCGTCCGGACGACCAGCGCAAGAGCAAGGAACTGCACGGTCTGTCCCGCACCCTGATCGCCAACCTGGTGACCGGTGTCACGGACGGCTACGAGAAGAAGCTCGAGATCGTCGGCGTCGGGTACCGCGTCCTGGCCAAGGGACCGACCCAGCTGGAGTTCTCGCTCGGGTACAGCCACACCATCACGGTGGACGCGCCGGAAGGCATCACGTTCAACGTGGAGGCGCCGACCCGGTTCTCGGTGATCGGCATCGACAAGCAGTCGGTCGGTGAGGTCGCCGCCAACATCCGCAAGCTGCGTAAGCCCGAGCCGTACAAGGGCAAGGGTGTGCGGTACGCCGGCGAGCAGGTGCGCCGCAAGGTCGGAAAGGCTGGTAAGTAACCCATGGCGATCGGACTGCGTCCGCACAAGCACTCCGCCAAGAAGACGGCTTCCCGGCTGCGTCGGCAGATCCGGGTCCGGAAGAAGATCAGCGGCACGGCCGAGCGGCCGCGGCTGGTGGTCACCAAGTCCTCGAGGCACCTGTTCGTTCAGGTCATCGACGACGTGGCCGGCAAGACGCTGGTCTCCGCCTCCACCATGGAGGCCGACCTGCGCGGCGCCGAGGCCAGCAAGACCGACAAGGCCAAGACCGTCGGTGGCCTGATCGCCGACCGGGCCAAGGCTGCCGGGATCGACTCGGTCGTGTTCGACCGGGCCGGGAACAAGTACCAGGGCCGCATCGCAGCCCTGGCCGACGCCGCCCGCGAGGGCGGGCTCGGCTTCTGATGGCGACAAGGGAAGAAGGTAGTTCCGTGAGCGAGCGCCAGCGAGTGAACCAGAAAGCACAGCAGCGCTCCGCGAATGGAATCGCCGAGCGAAGCGAGGAGATGAAATGAGCGGAGGCCAGCAGCGTCGCGGAGGCGGCGCCGGTGGTGAGCGCCGTGGCCGCGACGGTGGTCGCGGTCAGCAGGCGGACAAGACCGCCTACATCGAGCGCGTGGTAGCCATCAACCGTGTCGCCAAGGTCGTGAAGGGTGGTCGTCGCTTCAGCTTCACCGCCCTCGTGGTCGTCGGTGACGGTGAAGGCACCGTCGGTGTGGGTTACGGCAAGGCCAAGGAGGTGCCCGCGGCGATCGCCAAGGGCGTCGAGGAGGCCAAGAAGGCGTTCTTCAAGGTGCCGAGGATCCAGGGCACCATCCCGCACCCGGTCCAGGGCGAGAAGGCCGCAGGCGTTGTGATGCTGCGTCCGGCCGCTCCCGGTACCGGTGTGATCGCGGGTGGCTCGGCGCGCGCCGTACTGGAGTGCGCCGGGATCCACGACATCCTGAGCAAGTCGCTGGGCTCGTCCAACTCCATCAACGTGGTGCACGCCACCGTTGAGGCGTTGCGCAGCCTGGAGACCCCGGAGGCCGTGGCCGCGCGCCGTGGTCTGCCGGTCGAGGACGTCGCTCCGGCGGCCCTGCTGAAGGCCCGGGCGGAGGTGTCGTCCTGATGGCACGCCTGAAGGTGACCCAGACCCGTTCCGGCATCGGTGGCAAGCAGAACCAGCGCGACACGCTGCGTACCCTGGGCGTCAAGCGGATCGGCGACACCGCCGTCCACGAGGACAAGCCTGAGGTTCGCGGCATGGTCCGTGCGGTTCGCCACCTCATCACCGTCGAGGAGGTCGACTGACATGGCGCTCAAGGTTCATCACCTGCGTCCGGCGCCCGGTGCCAAGACCGCCAAGACCCGCGTGGGTCGTGGTGAGGGCAGCAAGGGCAAGACGGCCGGCCGCGGTACCAAGGGCAGCAAGGCCCGCAACAACATCCCCGAGTGGTTCGAGGGTGGCCAGATGCCGCTGCACATGCGGCTGCCGAAGCTGAAGGGCTTCAAGAGCAGGAACCGGGTGGAGTTCCAGGTCGTTAACCTGGACAAGCTCGGACAACTGTTCCCCGAAGGTGGCGAGGTCGGCGTAGCCGAACTGGTCGCCAAGGGCGCGGTCCGTCGTGGTCAGCCGGTCAAGGTGCTGGGTGACGGCGAACTGACCGTGGCTCTGCAGGTCTCGGCGCACAAGTTCTCCAAGTCCGCCACGGACAAGATCCAGGCGGCCGGGGGAACCACGACCGAGGTGTGACACGTGGTCCAGGGCTCGTAACGCCCGGTGCTTGATATCCTGCGCCGGTCGGACGAGCCCTGGCTCGTCTCTTGCCCAGCGGCTTAGCTAGGCCCCTGCCGTGCCTGCGGCGAGGGAAACTTGTGGGAGGACAGGGTGTTAGGCGCCTTTGCCAACGCGTTCAAGACTCCGGACCTGCGCCGGAAGATCTTGTTCGTGCTCTTCATCGTCGTGATCTTCCGGATCGGCTCGGTCGTGCCGGCCCCGGGCGTGAACGTTCAGTCGCTGCACACCTGTATCAAGATCTCGCAGGGCGGCGCGAACGCGAACCTCTACAACCTGATCAACCTGTTCTCCGGCGGTGCGCTGCTGCAGCTCGCGATCTTCGCGCTCGGCATCATGCCGTACATCACCGCCAGCATCATTCTGCAGCTGCTCACCGTGGTGATCCCGCGGCTGGAGTCGCTGAAGAAGGAGGGCCAGGCGGGACAGGCCAAGATCACCCAGTACACCCGGTTCCTGACCGTCGGTCTGGCGATCCTGCAGTCGACCGCGTTCGTGGCGCTGGCCCGGACCCCGGGCCGGCTGTTCCAGGGCTGCACCGAGCCGCTGCTGTACAAGGACGACTGGTTCACGATCAGCGTGATGGTGCTGACCATGACCGCTGGCACCGGCGTGATCATGTGGCTCGGTGAGCTGATCACCGACCGCGGCGTCGGCAACGGTATGTCGATCCTGATCTTCACCCAGATCGTCGCCACCTTCCCGACCCAGCTGTGGAGCATCCGCAAGCAGAAGGGTGTTGCCACGTTCGTCGTGGTGATCGCGATCGGGTTGGTCATCATGGCCGCGGTCATCTTCATCGAGCAGGCCCAGCGCCGGATCCCGGTGCAGTACGCCAAGCGGATGGTCGGCCGGAAGATGTTCGGCGGTACGTCGACGTACATCCCGCTGAAGGTCAACCAGGCCGGCGTCATCCCGGTGATCTTCGCGTCCAGCCTGCTGTATCTCCCCGTCCTGGTCAGTCAGTTCCAGCAAGGCAAGGGCTGGTCGAACTGGATCCAGGGCAACTTGGTCAAGGGCGACCACCCGATCTACATGGTGACGTACGTCGCCCTGATCATCTTCTTCACGTACTTCTACGTCTCGATCACCTTCAACCCGAAGGAGGTCGCGGACAACATGAAGAAGTACGGCGGCTTCATTCCGGGCATCCGGGCGGGTCGGCCGACGGAGGAATACCTCAAGTACGTGTTGGACCGCATCACGCTGCCGGGCGCGATCTACCTCGCGGCGATCTCGATGATCCCGCTGGTCGCTCTCGTACTGCTGAACGCGAACCAGAACTTCCCCTTCGGTGGTACGTCGATCCTGATCATGGTCGGCGTCGGTCTCGACACGGTGAAGCAGATCGAGTCTCAGCTGCAGCAGCGAAACTACGAAGGGTTCCTGCGCTGATGAGAATGTTGCTGATGGGTCCGCCCGGGGCGGGCAAGGGCACGCAGGCAAAGGTGCTTGCGCAACGCCTGAATATCCCGGCCGTGTCCACCGGCGACATCTTCCGTGCGAACGTCAAGGACGAGACGCCGCTGGGCGTCGAGGCCAAGCGGTACATGGATGCCGGCGACTACGTCCCGGACGAGATCACGAACGCCATGGTGCGCGACCGGCTGTCCGAGGCCGACGCGGGCGAGGGCTTCCTGCTCGACGGGTATCCGCGGACGCTGGCCCAGGTGGGCACGCTGGACGAGATCCTGGCCGACCACGGCCACAAGCTGGATGCGGTGGTCGCGCTGGTCGCCGATATCGACGTGCTCGTCGAGCGGATGACCAAGCGGGCGCACATCGAAGGCCGGACCGACGATTCCGAAGAGGTCGTCCGGCACCGGCAGGACGTCTACACCGCCGAGACCAAGCCGCTGCTGCAGGTGTACGCCGAGCGCGGACTGCTGGTGGAGGTCGACGGTGTCGGCGAGATCGACGAAGTGAGCGAGCGGGTGCTCGCCGCGCTGAAGACCGTCACCGAATAAGTAAGGCGAGATGTTCAGGGACCGCGGAATCGAGATCAAGACCCGCGAGCAGATTCTGGCGATGCGCAAGGCCGGCCTGGTGGTCGGCCGCACGCTGGAGCTGCTCCGCGGGGAGGTCAAGGCCGGTATCAGCACGGGTGATCTCGACGCGATCGCCGAGGACAACATCCGGTCCTCCGGCGCGACCCCGTCGTTCAAGGGGTACCACGGCTTCACCGGCTCGATCTGCGCCTCGGTGAACGACGAGATCGTGCACGGCATCCCCGGCGGTCGCGTGCTGGCCGACGGCGACCTGATCTCGATCGACTGCGGCGCGATCGTGGACGGCTGGCACGGCGACGCCGCGATCACCGTCCCGGTCGGCGAGGCCGCGGACGAGCTGCTCGAGCTCGCGCGGATCTGCGAGGAGTCGATGTGGCGCGGGATCGCCGCGGCGCGGCTCGGCGGTCGGCTGACCGACATCTCGGCGGCGATCGAGGCGCACGTCCGCGCCAACTCGTCGTACGGGATCGTCGAGGACTTCGTCGGGCACGGGATCGGCTCGGCCATGCACCAGCCGCCGAACGTGCCGAACTTCGGCCGTCCTGGCCGCGGCCCGAAGCTGGTCGAGGGGATGGCACTGGCCGTCGAGCCGATGCTCACCCTCGGCAAGCAGGACAACCACACGCTCGAGGACGACTGGACGGTCGTCACCGACGACGGCCGCTCGGCCGCGCACACCGAGCACACGTTCACTCTCACTCCGCGAGGACCGTGGGTGCTGACCGCGATCGACGGCGGCGAGGCCAAGCTGGCCGAGCTCGGCATCACCTTCGGCCCCCTGGCTGATTGACGGACACCGCGGTCCACCTGTCGGGGGACGCGGAGGGGACCGGAGCTGAGGCACACTTGAGACATGCCTCAGTACCAGCCGTACCAGCGTTTCACCGAAGCCGACCGCGACAAGATCGCCGGACGGCTGCGGGACGCGTTCGCGGACGGCCGGCTGGATCAGCCCGAGTTCTCCTCCCGCCTCGACCAGCTCTACACCGTGCAGACGTACGGCGAGCTCGAGCCGCTGGTGCGGGACCTCCCGCCGGTGCGCACGTACCAGACGCCCGCCGTCGTGCAGGACAGCAAACCGGCTCCTGCCCCCGGTGACTTCCCGGAGCGGAAGAAGGACGCGCGCCCGCACCGCCACGGGATCGGTGCGCTGGGTGGTGGCTTCACCGGCGTGGTGATGATCAACGTCGTGATCTGGTTCGTGATCGGGCTCGGCAACGGCGGCCACTGGCCGCACTTCTGGCCGGTCTGGCTGCTGATTCCCTGGGCGATCATCGCCCTCGGCGGCCTCGGCAGGCGCCGTTGACGGCGGCCCCGGTCAGTCGCCGCGTGGCTGCCCCCCGGCTTCGGCCGGACTGGGCGTGGCAGCTGCATCAGGGGTCTGCGGTCGTCTACGTGATCTGGTTCGCGGTCGCCGTACCGCTGGCGATCGTCGGGCTGCTGCTGGAGCCGCGCTGGGTGGGCTGGTTCGTGCTGGCCTGGTTCCTGGTGCTGATCGGGTTCACGGTGGCGCTGCGGATCGGTGACGGCCGCCGCAAGCAGTCGTGGGCCGACACGGCGCACCAGCTCGGCTGGCGGATCAGCGCGTCGGGTGAGGAGCTGCGGGATCGTTGGCCGTTCCCACCGTTCGACGTCGATCCGGGCGCCGCGATCGTGGACGTGACCACGGGCCGGCACCGCGGCCGGGAGTTCTGGACCGGGCGGTTCCGGCACAAGGTAGGGCGACGTGAGCTCGGCTTCGACTTCCTCGACCTCCAGGTGGATCGGCCGCTGCCGCCGTTGCAGGTCCTGCCCGCCGGTCTCTCGCCGGTTGCGGCGGCGAGTCTGCTGCCGCTGCCGCTCGCCATCGACGGGTTGCCGGCGCAGTACCGCCTGTTCAACGGCCGCGAGGACCACGCGATGGCGATCCTGCACCCGCGGGCGGTCGAGGCGCTGGCCGACGTACCCCCGTTCGGCTTCAGCTGCGAGGGGCGCCGGTTCGTCGCGATCCTCCCGGCGTACCGCGATTCCGTCACTGCGCTCGCACAGCTGGATGCAGCCTGTGACCTTCTGGATCTGATGCCCGAGCAGGTCTGGCGCGAGGGCGAGCAGTGGGCGGCCACCAATACCTGACCGTAGGGCTCGATTGGGTTTCATGTGGGTGCGTGGCGTACACTTTTTCCTTGGCTCTTTGTAGCCATAGCCAGTCACGTCTACAGAAGTGCGAGGACATGCCCAAAAAAGAGGGAGTAATCGAACTCGAGGGCACCATCGTCGAGGCCCTGCCGAACGCGATGTTCCGTGTTGAGCTGTCCAACGGGCACAAAGTGCTCGCGCACATCAGCGGCAAGATGAGGCAGCACTACATCCGGATCCTCCCCGAGGACCGGGTCGTCGTGGAGCTGTCGCCGTACGACCTCACCCGGGGTCGCATCGTCTATCGGTACAAGTAACACCCACCAACACCTGTCGAAGAAAGTAGCTCGATGAAGGTCAATCCGAGCGTCAAGAAGATCTGCGACAAGTGCAAGGTGATCCGCCGTCACGGCCGGGTCATGGTGATCTGCGAGAACCCGCGGCACAAGCAGCGGCAGGGCTGACAAAGCTCTACGCAGTACACAGGCACTTTCGCACCACAGCGCGCACGCTCATCCGGGAGAACGTCCCGGATGTTGCCCCCGGAACAGAGGCCGGGGCCCTGCCGGTGAAAACAACTTCTCACCGAGGCGGGCGGGGACGCGGCGCGCCACCACACCTCTGCTGACGAAAGGAACACCGCCACATGGCACGCCTCGTAGGGGTCGACCTGCCGCGCGACAAGCGCATCGAGGTCGCTCTCACCTACATCTTCGGTGTAGGTCGCACTCGCGCCCTGAAGACGCTCGAAGCCACCGGCATCTCCGGTGACAAGCGCGTCCACGAACTGGGCGACGACGAGCTGGTGAAGCTCCGGGACTGGATCGAAGGCAACTACAAGATCGAAGGTGACCTCCGTCGCGAGGTGACCGCGGACATCCGCCGCAAGATCGAGATCGGGTCGTACCAGGGTCGCCGGCACCGCAGCGGACTGCCGGTGCGCGGTCAGCGCACCCGCACGAACGCCCGCAGCCGTAAGGGTCGTCGTAAGGCGATCGCCGGCAAGAAGAAGAAGTGACCCGGATGACCGTCGACCCCAGGAGCAACTGACCTATGCCTCCCAAGAGCCGCACCGCGGCCGGCGCGAAGAAGGTGCGCCGCAAGGAGAAGAAGAACGTGGCCGCCGGCCACGCGCACATCAAGAGCACGTTCAACAACACGATCGTGACGATCACCGACCCGACCGGCGCGGTCATCTCGTGGGCCTCCGCGGGAACCGTCGGCTTCAAGGGTTCGCGCAAGTCGACCCCGTTCGCCGCGCAGATGGCCGCCGAGGCTGCCGGACGCCGCGCGATGGAGCACGGCATGCGCAAGATCGACGTGTTCGTCAAGGGTCCCGGCTCCGGCCGTGAGACCGCCATTCGTTCGCTGGGTGCAGTCGGCCTCGAGGTCGGCACCATCCAGGACGTCACCCCAGTCGCCCACAACGGATGCCGCCCGCCGAAGCGGCGCCGGGTCTGACCCCAGAGAGAGGAAGGTAGCGAACCATGGCCCGTTACACCGGACCTATGACCAAGAAGTCGCGCCGTCTCGGGGTCGACCTCGTCGGTGGCGACAAGGCGTTCGAGCGTCGTCCGTACCCGCCGGGTATGCACGGCCGCGGCCGTCCGAAGGAGAGCGAGTACCTGCTCCAGCTGCGCGAGAAGCAGAAGGCGCGTTACTCGTACGGCGTTCTCGAGAAGCAGTTCCGCCGGTACTACGAGGAGGCCTCGCGGCGCTCCGGCAAGACCGGTGACAACCTGCTGCAGATCCTCGAGTCCCGCCTGGACAACGTGGTCTACCGCTCCGGCCTGGCCCGGACCCGCCGGCAGGCCCGTCAGCTCGTCGTCCACGGTCACTTCACCGTGAACGGCGTCAAGGTGAACATCCCGTCGTACCGGGTGGCTGCGCACGACATCATCGATGTCAAGCAGAAGTCGGCCGAGACGACGCCGTTCATCATCGCCCGCGAGACGCACGCCGAGCGCGTCGTCCCCGCGTGGCTCGAGGTGATGCCCGAGCGGCTGCGGATCCTCGTCCACCAGCTGCCGACCCGGCAGCAGATCGACACCCAGGTCGCCGAGCACCTGATCGTCGAGCTCTACTCGAAGAACTGACCGCGTGCCGGCCGGCGGCCCCAGGGCTGCCAGCCGGACCGGTGTCTTCTTCACCCCTCGCGACCTCAAATAGTGGTCGTCGCGACAGAGAAGGAACACGAAGTTGCTTATCGCACAACGCCCCACCCTGACCGAAGAGGTCGTCGACGAGTACCGCTCGCGGTTCGTGATCGAGCCGCTGGAGCCGGGCTTCGGTTACACCCTCGGTAACTCGATCCGCCGGACCCTGCTGTCCTCCATCCCCGGCGCCGCGGTCACCAGCATCAAGATCGACGGTGTCCTGCACGAGTTCTCGACCGTTGCCGGGGTCAAGGAAGACGCCACCCAGCTGATCCTGAACCTGAAGGACCTGGTCGTCTCGTCCGAGCACGACGAGCCGGTCACCATGTACCTGCGCAAGCAGGGCCCCGGTGACGTGACCGCCGCCGACATCGCGCCGCCGGCCGGTGTCGAGGTGCACAACCCGGACCTGAAGATCGCCACCCTGAACGAGAAGGGCCGGCTCGAGATGGAGCTGGTCGTCGAGCGCGGCCGCGGTTACGTGTCCGCCGTTCAGAACAAGTCCGCCGACGCCGAGATCGGCCGGATGCCGGTCGACTCGATCTACTCGCCGGTCCTCAAGGTCACCTACAAGGTCGAGGCGACCCGTGTCGAGCAGCGCACCGACTTCGACCGCCTCGTGGTCGACGTCGAGACCAAGCCGTCGATGCTGCCCCGCGACGCCGTCGCGTCGGCCGGTAAGACCCTGGTCGAGCTGTTCGGACTGGCCCGCGAGCTGAACGTCGAGGCCGAGGGCATCGACATCGGCCCGTCCCCGGTGGACGAGCAGATGGCCGCCGACCTGGCCCTGCCGGTCGAGGACCTGCAGCTGACCGTCCGGTCGTACAACTGCCTCAAGCGCGAGGGCATCCACACCGTGGGTGAGCTGATCTCGCGCAGCGAGCAGGACCTGCTGGACATCCGGAACTTCGGCTCCAAGTCGATCGACGAGGTCAAGCTGAAGCTGGCCGAGATGGGCCTGTCGCTGAAGGACTCCCCGCCCGGGTTCGACCTCCGCGCCGCGTCCGGTGCCTACGGCAACGAGGCGGACGACGAGGACGAGAGCTTCGCCGAGACCGAGCAGTACTGAGCTGACCGAGGCCCGTCGGGCCCTACAACCCTTCGGCCCGACGGGCCTTAGATTCCTGGAGTTATGAGATGCCAACCCCCACCAAGGGTGCCCGGCTGGGCGGCAGCCCGGCGCACGAGAAGCTGATCCTCAGCAACCTCGCGACGTCGCTGTTCGAGCACGGCGCCATCACCACCACCGCGGCCAAGGCCAAGCGCCTGCAGCCGCTGGCGGAGCAGATGATCACCAAGGCGAAGCGTGGTGACCTGAACTCGCGCCGTCAGGTGATGAAGCGGATCAAGGACAAGAGCGTCGTGCACGTGCTCTTCACCGAGATCGGCGAGCGGTACGCCGACCGTCCGGGTGGCTACACCCGGATCACCAAGCTCGGTCCGCGTAAGGGCGACAACGCGCCGATGGTGAAGATCGAGCTGGTCGAGGCGCTGGCCGACTCGCCGAAGGCGAAGAAGACCGCCAAGAAGGCTCCGGCCAAGAAGGCGGCCGCTCCGCAGGCCGAGGAGAAGGCCGAGGAGCCGAAGGACGAGGTCGTCGAGGACGACGCCAAGGTCGAGGACGTCGTGGACGAGAAGGTCCAGGACGCTCCGGCGGAGACCGAGGACAAGTAACAACCTCCGGACAGCGCCCCTCACCGTGCGGTGAGGGGCGCTGTCTGCGTTAGATTGCCGTGTGCGTTGGCGGATAGACCTCAGGTACGACGGAACGGGCTTCCACGGCTGGGCCCGTCAAGAGGGACTCCGTACGGTGCAGGGCACGCTGGAGGAGGCCATCCGCGTCGTACTGCGGCTGCCGGACCCGCTGATCGTGACTTGTGCCGGCCGGACCGACACAGGCGTGCACGCTCGCGGCCAGGTCACCCACGTGGACGTAGAAGGCGCTGTAGACCCGCTGAGGCTCCTGAGAGGGCTGAACGGCGTCCTGCCCGAGGATGTAGCTGTCACAGCCGTCACGGCGGCTCCAGAGGGCTTTGACGCCAGGTTCTCCGCTCTGGCCCGCCGGTACGTGTACCGCCTGTGCGACGACCCGGCCGGTTGGGACCCGCTGACCCGGGGGCATGTACTCCGGGTTGGGCGGCCGCTCGACGTGGACCGCATGAACGCCGCCGCGGCAGGTCTGCTCGGCGAGCACGACTTCGCGGCGTACTGCAAGAAGCGGGAGGGTGCCAGCACGGTGCGGGCCCTGCTGGACTTCTCCTGGCGGCGGATTGCTATCGGCCAGCTGGAGGGCACTGTGATCGCGGATGCCTTCTGTCACTCGATGGTGCGGGCGCTGGTCGGTTCGATGATCCCGGTGGGCGACGGACGGCGGGACGTGGAGTGGCCGGGCGTCGTACTGGCGGGGAAGGTGCGTGACTCGGCGGTGTCGGTGCTGCCGGCACACGGGCTGACGCTGGAGGAAGTGCGGTACCCGGCGGACGACGAGCTGGCCGCACGGGCGCTGCAGGCCAGGCAGGTCAGGGGAGAGGTGCATCAGCGTGGGTGACCACTTCTTCTCGGCGGACCCGCAGTCGGCGGACGTACGGCGTACCGTCGAGGCGCGGATCTGGGGGAAGCCGTATGTCTTCACCACGGCGACCGGTGTCTTCTCCCGGGACCGTCTGGACATCGGTACTGCGGTGTTGCTGCGGGAGACCGAGCCGCCGAAGCAGGCCGGCACCTTCCTCGACCTGGGCTGTGGCTACGGGCCGATCGCCTGCGCGCTGGCACTGGAAGTCCCGAAGGCGACGGTGTGGGCGGTCGACGTGAACAGCCGGGCGCTCGAGCTGACCGGGGTGAACGCGGCGGCCGCGGGAGTTGCCGAGCGGGTGCATGCGGCGCTGCCGGACGACGTACCCGAGGACCTGCGGTTCGACCAGATCTGGTCGAACCCGGCGATCCACATCGGTAAGCCGGAGCTCCACAAGATGCTTCTCCGCTGGCTGACTCGCCTTGCCCCCGGCGGCGTGGCATGGTTCGTCGTCGGCAAGAACCTTGGCGGCGACTCGTTGCAGCGCTGGCTGACCGAGCAGGGCTACCCGTGCGAGCGGATCGGCAGCGCCAAAGGGTTCCGGGTACTGCGTGCAACGAACGCGGCCCCGGCGCCGTCCTGAGGGGTATGGAGGCAGCCTTGGTGGCAGCGGAGGCACGGACAGGGCCGCTTGACTTCGAGGTGTGGGTCAGCGAGAAGGCGGACGCCCTGCTGCGGTTCGCCTATGTCCTGACCGGCGACGCCAACCTGGCAGAGGACGCCGTACAGGATGCCCTGACGACCGCGTGTGCGCGCTGGGGCCGGGTGAGCCGGGCCGACGATCCTGAGGCGTACGTGAAGCGGATGGTGGTGAATGCGCACATCTCCTGGTGGCGCAAGTTCCGTCGCCGTGAGGCGCCCGCTGCGGACCCGGTGCGGACCGCGCGAGCCGTTTCCGACGGTACGGCGGCACGCGCCGAGTCCGAGGCGATCTGGGCGCTGTGCGCGACGCTGCCGGACAAACAGCGAGCAGCCGTCGTACTGCGGTTCTACGAGGAGCTGTCGTACGCCGAGATCGCGCAGCTGCTGCACTGCGCGGAGGCGACCGCCCGGTCGCATGTCCACCGCGCATTGGCTGCACTGAAGACCACGCTGAGTACCGAGAGCACGGAAGGAGCCGAGGATGCCTGAGCACGACCCTGAGCAGGAGCTCGGCCCCAAGTTCACGTCTGCCCTGCACAACCAGGCCGCCGGACAGAGCGACCTGCAGACGACCGGACTGGCCCGGGAGGCCCGTCGACGTGTGCACCGGCGTCGTCAGACGTGGTCGGTGGCAGCAGGCGCCGTACTGGTTGCTGCTGCGATCGGAGGTGTGTGGAGCTTTGCCGGGGGAGACTCGCCCGTTGCCACTAGCAACAGCGACTCCAGCGGGAACAGCAAGGCCGCGGCTCCGAATACGGCACAAGGCGTGGCGCCCTCGGTAGAGGCGGTGGGATGCCCCGTCGACCACCCCGTCCTGACGGCTCCGGGTCCGGACGCTGTGCCGCCCGGCACCGGGCTCGACCTGAACACCATCGTGACCGGGCTGCGTGCCTGCCGCTACGGCTTCGCCGAGGGCGGGACCGGGCTGCTCGGGCAGGAGTCGTTCAACGCGGCGACCGCGCAGCAGGTGGTGAACGAGATCAAGGTGCTGCCGGAGCGGAACGCGAAGCTCCCGGTGTTCAAGTGCGCGCCGCAGGTCTCCAAGCCGTCCGAGGCGATCGTGCTCCGCTTCGACACCGCGGCCGGTATCCGCGAGATCTGGGTCTGGTACGACGGCTGTGAGTCGGCCGGGTTCTTCACCGGCACGCACACCTACGGCCTGTTCTCGGCCCCGCTCAAGCTGTTCATGACCGGCTCGGTCCGCCCGTCCGGCGGCACCTACCTGAACGCCCTCAAGGACTGGTAGCTCGCTCGACGCGACGATAACTGCTCGCGTGGGTTGGCCAGGGGCGGTCAGACTGGGGGGATGGGTCACGTGGACGTAGGCGGAGTCGGGTACGAGTTGCCGGACGGGCGGGTGTTGCTGGACGACATCACGTTCCGGGTCGGGGACGGTGCGAAGGTCGCACTGGTCGGTGCGAACGGCTCGGGCAAGACCACGCTGACCCGGATCATCGCGGGCGACCTGAAGGCCCACAGCGGCAGCATCTCCCGGTCCGGTGGGCTGGGCGTGATGCGGCAGTTCGTCGGCTCGGTGCGGGACTCGTCGACCGTCCGGGACCTGCTGCTGGCTGTTGCGCCGGAGCGGATCCAGCAGGCCGCGGCCAAGCTGGACAAGGCCGAGCTGGCGATGATGGAGGACGACACCGAGAAGACCCAGCTCAAGTACGCGCAGGCCGTGTCGGACTGGGGCGAGGTCGGCGGATACGACGCTGAGGTGTTGTGGGACGTGTGTACGACGGCAGCACTCGGCGTACCGTTCGACCGCTGTCGCTGGCGTGAGGTGAAGACGCTGTCCGGCGGCGAACAGAAGCGCCTGGTGCTGGAGGCGTTGCTGCGCGGGCCGGACGAGGTGCTGATCCTGGACGAGCCGGACAACTACCTCGACGTACCTGGGAAGCGCTGGCTCGAGGAGCAGCTCCGCAGTAGCGACAAGACCGTCCTCTACATCAGCCACGACCGGGAGTTGCTGGCCAACACCGCTACCCGGATCGTCACTGTCGAGCTGGGTGCGGCCGGCAACACCGCGTGGACGCACGGCGGCGGCTTCGCGACGTACCACGAAGCGCGGCGGCACCGGTTCGAGCGGTTCGAGGAACTGCGCAAGCGGTGGGACGAGGAGCACGCGAAGCTGCGGGCGCAGATGCTGATGTACAAGCAGAAGGCGGCGTACAACTCCGACATGGCGTCGCGCTACCGCGCGTCCCAGACCCGGCTGCGCAAGTTCGAGGAGGCCGGGCCGCCGCAGGCGTTGCCGCGCGAGCAGAAGGTCAGCATGCGCCTCACCGGCGGCCGCACCGGCAAGCGGGCCGTCGTGTGCACCCAGCTCGAGCTGACCGGTCTGATGAAGCCGTTCGACCTGGAGATCTGGTACGGCGAACGTGTCGCCGTGCTGGGATCGAACGGGTCCGGCAAGTCCCACTTCCTGCGACTGCTCGCCAATGGTGGCTCGGATCCGGATGTGGAGCACCAGCCGGTCGGTGAGGTGAAGATCGCGCCGGTGGCGCACACCGGCAACGCGAAGCTCGGTGCGCGCGTACGTCCTGGTTGGTTCGCGCAGACGCATGAGCACCCGGAGTTGATGGGCCGGACATTGCTGGAGATCCTGCATCGCGGCGACGACCACCGTGAGGGCATGGGGCGTGAGCTGGCGTCACGCAAGCTGGACCGGTACGAGCTGGCGCATGCGGCCGAGCAGACGTTCGACAGTCTGTCCGGCGGGCAGCAGGCCCGGTTCCAGATCTTGCTGCTCGAGCTGTCCGGCGCAACGCTGCTCCTGCTCGACGAGCCCACCGACAACCTGGACGTCGAATCCGCGGAGGCGCTGGAGGAGGGCCTGGACGCCTTCGACGGCACAGTGCTCGCGGTGACCCACGACCGCTGGTTCGCCCGCGGCTTCGACCGTTACCTCGTCTTCGGCGCCGACGGCTCTGTCTACGAACCCGACGAACCAGTCTGGGACGAAGGCCGCGTCCAGCGCGCACGCTGACCCTTAGAGTTCTCCCACACCGTAGAGGGGGAGCTCCGATGACAGCAGATGTGGCCGCTCGCTGGGCCGGCACCGTTGTCCCGAGCTGGATCTACCGCTGGCTGATGCCCGCAGGCTGGGTCGCGGCCATCGTGGTGTCGGTCGCGTCGGACACCAGTCGGTGCTCGGTCGAGGACCCGACAGTGTGCGGACCGGACCGGACCTTCTCACTGGCGTTGATCGCCTGCTTCGCGGCGGTTGTGCTGCTCTGGTGGCAGCCGGTCCTGGCAGCGGCAGCCGGCTTGCTGTTCCTGGTCATCGAGCTGCGGTACGACGATGTGGCAGGCGCGCGCACCGCGTGGACGGTCTACGGCGCGGCGTGCACCGCCTTGCTCGTCTGGCTCGTTGTCAGTCGTCTGAGGCAACGATCCATGGCAGCCGGTGTGCCGCGGCGAGAGGTGCGGGTTCCGGCGGCCGCCCGGATCGGTGTGACCCCCAGGCTCCTCGTAGCCGGGGCTCTGGTGCTCGTGGGCGTCGGTGCGCTCGGTCTGATGCGATGGCAGGACCAGCGCGAGGAGACTCACCTGCGCCGCGCTGTCGAGCAGACAGCTGTTGTGAAGAGTCAGACCGACGACGGGGATCTCGTTCTTCAGTTGCCTGACGGTCGCCACCACACCGTGACCATGCTGGACGACTACGCCGTCGGCGCCGGCATCCCGGTCCTCGTCGACCCCGCCGACAGCGGCTGGCTCCGGCCACGCGCAGAGCTCGCCGACTACACCTACTGGTACACGGTCGCGGGCGGTGCCTGGGTGCTGGCGATCCTGTTCGTACTGCGCGACGTCCGCCTCCGCCGGGCCCGCCCGCGCAGAGCCTGGACGGGGCAAGGCCTTCCGGTCCGCATCGACCCGGATTCCTCCGGCGCCTTCGCGGTCCGATCGGCGGATGGTGCGGTCCTGCTGGGTTTCCTGAACACCGAACTGGACGACGACGAGGGCGATGCGCGGCTGTTCGACGCTTTCGACGCGTTGGACCAGGAGGAGAACGAGGCGCCGGCCAAGCTGAAGAGGGAGTGGGAGGACACCCTTGGGCGGTACCGCGGAGAGGCGTTGCTGCTAGGAGAACTGGCGGAGGGCAGTTGGCCGTCGCTGATGCTCGGTGACCAGGTCCTCCGGCCGATAGGTCCGTTCCGGGCTCCGCGCCGGATGCCATGGCAGACCGAGTCGGCGGCCGGACTGCCTCAGGACCGAGTCGCTCGAGCAACCAAGGGCGTGCCGTTGGAGCCGACCCAGGAGTTGCCGACCCTGCCCTGGGAGGTGCCTCTGGAAACCAAGCCGTGGTGGGACCGCCCAGGGCTCGTCGCCGTACTGGTGCTGGCACCCGTCGCGATCGGAGCCCTAGCGGTGTGGGGCGAGTGGTTCCTGGCGATCCTGGGGACTCTGACTGCCGGGCAGTTGGTTCACTTTGCCGGCGTACGGACGTTCTACCGGGTGACGGCCACCGCGACGGACCTGTGGATCCGCAGCGGCTGGTTCGAGCGGCGCGTGCCCTGGCGGTCCGTCGAGACGGTGGAGGTCGACGAGGACCGGCTGAACCTCGAGAGTGGGGACGACTGGCACGTTGTGGGCGGCATCGAGAAGAAGCAGGTAGCCCGCGTGGCCGTAGTGTTCGAGACGCTGCGGCTGCGGTCTCGCACCGGTCTGCCGGAGGAGGCCGTCGGTCGTCGGGTCGCGCCCTGTCTGGTGATCGATGTGGTCTTCCTGACCGTCTGCGCACTGATCCTCGTGCTGGCGCGCTGGAACTCGTTCTAGGGCGCGAGACACCAGCCGTCGCGGTAGGCGGTCCAGTTGTCCTCGGTCGCGGTGAAGTCGACGTACAGAGCCAGGCCGAAGTTCTGGCGGTTTGAGTCGCCCAGGCCGAGCCGGGCGCCGCGGACTGCTGCGGTGACCGTCTCTGCGTGGCCCCAGTGCGATGGGTTGCTCTCCCAGTACGCCGGGAGGCCCATGAGGAGGACCGTGTTCGGGGGTGTGACCTTTAGCGCCAGCTTGGTCTGCTTTGCGACGTACCCGCCGTACAAGGACTCCAGCGGCATCGCGGTGTCGTAGGACATGACGGCGATCTGGTCGACGCGGCTCGCCACCTTGGCGAAGTACTCCTGCGACCACCATTTGTCGATCGGGATGGCATGCAAATACCAGAGTGGGTCGATCTGCGCGGCCGCGACCGAGAGCGTGGTGCCGAGCGCGCGTGTCTCGTCCAGAACGGCCAGGTAGCCCTTCGAGCCCGAGCGGACCGGCTCGAAGTCGTAGTGGATGCCCTGGAAGCCCTGTGCCAGCACGGCTTTCGCTGACGCGACCACCTCGCGGCGGACAGCTGGGTCGTCGAGGTTCATGCCAGGGTTCTTGCCCGGTTGTACGACGTCGCCGAGCCAGGCCTGCACGCGTACGGCGGGGGCCGCCGCGTGCATCGCGTCGACGAACCAGGCCGCCTTCGGCGAAACCTTTGCCAACGGCAACGAACCGTCGTGCTCGAGCGGACCGGTGTGCACGTACACATCCCGGATGCCGGTGCTTCGCAGGCGCTGTGCCAGCGCGGTCACGTCGGCGGCGGTCTTGCGGCCGTCGACCCAGGCGTGTCCGAGCCAGAGTGCGTCGTGGTTGCGGGTGCGCGCCTCGGCTGACGGCTCACCGGCGTACTGCAGTCTCAGTGAGGCTGCGTAGGTGGTGAGGGGGGCGATCACCAGAACTACGACCGCGAGCGCGATCGAGACGAGGACTCGGTGGAGGCGGGACCAGGAGCGCCAGCGGCGTCTCACGAACGCGGCGCCAGGCCGTCGTAGATCAGACCGAGCATCCGGTCGCGGACCCGCGGCTCGAGGTTGGCCGCGGTCGCGCCGCGGGACGCGCCGATCATCAGCGCGTACACCTCGGCCGTCTCCGCGTCCGATCGCACGGCGCCGGCCCGCTGCGCCGCGGTGAGCAAGCCGTTGAATGCCTCCCGCATGCCGCGACCGGCAGCCCGTGCGTCCTCGCCGGCAGCTGCGCCGGCCGCGGTCAGCGCCTCGCTGATCGCCAGCTTCGACGCCGATTCGGACACGACCTGCGTGAAGAACTCGAAGAACGCCTTCCCCGGATCGTCGCTGCCGGCCAGCTCGAGCGCACGGTCCCGCAGGCGCTCGAGCCGCAGCGTCAGCACGGCCTCGAGCAGCTCGGTCTTGGTGGGGAAGTGCCGGAACACGGTGGCGATGCCGACCCCGGCCAGCCGCGCGACATCGTCGGTGGACGCGCTCGGCGATCGCCCGAAGACGTCGTCGGCCGCGGTCATGATCCTGGCCCGGTTGTCGCGCGCGTCTGCTCGCACCCCAGCTCCTCTTCGTCGCCCTCAGCCTAAGAGACGCTGCGAACCGGCTCAGGGTTGTAAACGAAGTCGTTACTCCATATATTCGAAGTCATCACTCCGTTTATCTCCTGTGAGGAATCCGATGACTCCCGAAGAGGTCTTCCTGAAGCTGGTCCACGGCGTCGCCGACCGCGACTTCGACGTCCTCCCGGGCCTGTACGCCGAGCAGACCGACGTACGCCACCCGATGAGCCCGTACGGCGACCACCCGCTGCTGTCCCGCGCCGCCCTGGTCGAGCACTTCGGCGTCAACGGCCCGCGGGTCAGCGAGGTGGTCCGCTTCCAGCCGGCCAACATCCGCGTCCACCAGACCGCCGACCCGGAGGTGATCGTTGCCGAATTCGAGTATGCCGGAACCGTGCTGGCGACCGGCGAGCCGTTCACCGCCCCCGCGATCTTCGTACTCCGGGTCCGCGACGGCCTGATCGTCGAGTCCCGCGACTACATCGACCACCTCGCGATGATCCGAGCCCGCGGCGAAGTCGACCAGCTCATCACCCACCTCCGGGAACCGTCCGCCACCCCCGCCACGTCCTAGCCCCCAGAGGCGCCAGATGGCCCCGGACCGAGGTACCGAGCCCGCCCGGGGCCATCTCCAATTCACCTACTCCAGCCGACGCCCGTCCAGGTTCAGCCGACGGACAGTGGTCTCCGGGAAGCGCCCACGATCCCGCGTCTCGGGGTACGGCGTCACAGTCGCGGACTGCCCCTCGACCCGAGCGATCTCGGCCATGAGCTGCTCCCGCAGTTCCGAAGCGATCTCCTGGTGGTTCACGCTGTCGATCAGGTTGTCCAGCTCGTACGGATCGGCGTCGAGGTCGTAGAGCGCTCGCTCGACGTACGTCTCGGCCGCCGGCACATCACCAGCCGAGGGGGCGTGCACGTAGTACTTCCACCGGTCTGTCCGCAGTGCCCGACCCACCTCGGACTCGCTCACCTGGATCAACACACCGTCGCGTGCAGACTCCCGCAGCGGTACGCCGTCCAGGTGGTCGGGCAGTGCGATCCCGGCCGCGTCCAGCAGCGTCGGTACGACGTCCACAGTGCTGACCGGTGTGCTGACGCGACTGCCGCCGCGGTACCCGGGCCCCTCGACGACCAACGGCACCCGGACCGATCCGTCATGTGGAGAGCGCTTGTACTCGCTGTTGCGGGTTTTGAAGTGCGAGCCGTGGTCAGACGTGTACAGCAGCAGCGTGTCGTCCGTCAGGTCGAGGCTGACGAGGGCGTCGCGCAGTCGGCCCAGACACTCGTCGACACGTTTGATCTGGCCGTAGTACCCAGCGGCATGCTGATGCGCGGTACCAGGGAGGGTCGCCAGGTCGGGCGGTAGCCAGGCTCCGGCGTAGGTGTCCCGGTAGACGTGCGGCGCCGGGTAGTCGTCGTGCTCGTTCTGGTGGTGCGGCTCGATCAGCGACAGGAACAGCATGAAGGGCCCGTCGGCTTTGGTGATGAAGCGGATCGCCGCGTCGGTCAGCGCGTCCGGCCGGTAGCCGGGCAGGAAGACCGGTTCGCCGTCCCCGTCGTACACGACGGTCCGATAGGCGTCCGAGGTGAACTCGAGCAGGTTCGAGGCCAGCCAGTAGTCGTATCCGGCCTGCTCGTCGCGCGGCACCGGATCCTGCGTGCCCAGGTGCCACTTGCCGATGTACGCCGTCCGGTAGCCTGCGTCGCCGAACAGGCGCCCGAGCGTCGGTGCGTCCGTCGGCAGCGGTACGCCGTTGCGGAAGACGCCGGCGTTGGTCGGGTACATCCCGGTCTGCATCGCGGCGCGGGCCGGTGCACAGACCGGGTTGGTGGTGCAGGCGGTCTCGAACGTCGTACCGCGGCGGGCCATCAGGTCGAGGTTGGGCGTGATGCCCAACGGGCTCCCGACGGTGTCCCAGCGCTGCTGGTCGGTGAAGAAGACGATCACATTAGGGCGCATCAAGAGGTCTCATTTCAGTCCGGAGAGGGCGATGCCCTCCACCAGGAACTTCTGGGTGATGACGAAGAAGACGGCGGTCGGGATGAACAGGATCAGCGCGCCGGCGGCGGTCAGGTTCCACTGCGTGAAGTACTCCTGGTTGAACAGCGTCAACCCGATCGGCAGTGTGCGCATCTCGGTCCGGCTGGTGACGATCAGCGGCCAGAGGAACTCGTTCCACTGGAAGACGAAGGTGAACAGTCCGAGCACGGCCAGCGCCGGCTTGCACTGCGGCAGGATCACCCGCAGATAGATCCGGAACTCGCCGGCGCCGTCCACCCGGGCCGCCTCGATCAGCTCGTCCGGCAGCGGCCGGATGAACTGCCGCATCAGAAAGATGCCGTAGGCATCCATCAGGAACGGCACGATCAGCCCTTGGTAGCTGTCGATCCAGCCCAGGCTCGCGAAGATCGAGTAGATCGGCAGCATCCGGACGAAGAACGGCACCATCAGCGTCGACAGCACCGCGACGAACGCGATCCGCTTGCCCGGGAACTCCAGTTTCGCGAACACGTACCCGACCAGCGGATCGAAGATCAGGTGCGAGACCGTGATCGCGCCGGCCATCACCAAGCTGTTCAGGAAGAACCGCCCGAACGGCGCGGCATCGAAGAGCCGGGTGAAGTTGTCCCAGTGCAGCTCGGCCGGCCACAGCACCGGATCACCCGACTGCACCTCGCCGTCGCTCTGCAGCGCGAGCACGATCATGTACAGCAGCGGAAGTACGGTGACCAGGGCGAGCGCGACGAGGACGACGTACGCCGCGATGCGGTCACCGGGGAAGAGTCGTTCACGCATCGGTCCGGTCTCCGATCCGCAGCTGCACGAGGGACAGGATCAGTACGACGATCAGCAACAGCAGCGAAAGCGCCGACGCGTACCCGAAGTCGTTGTCGTTGAACGCGACGATGAACAGCCGGTGCGCGTACAGCGAGGTCGCGTTGCCGGGTCCGCCGCCGGTCACGATGTATGGCAGCGCGAACTGCTGCAGCGTGCTGATCAGCCCGATGATCGAGACGAACAACGTGGTCGGGGCGAGCAGGGGCAGCGTGATCGCGAAGAACCGTCGCCACGGCCCGGCGCCGTCGATCCGCGCGGCTTCGTAGTACAGGCCGGGGATGCCTTGCAGGCCGGCCAGGAACAGGACCATCGTGTAGCCGGCGCTGGACCAGACCGTGATGCCGACGATCGTGGATAACGGGTGCGTGCTGAGCCAGGTCTGGCCGGGTAGGCTGATCGCCTCGAGCAACCGGTTCAGGATGCCGACCTGCGGGTCGAGGATGTTCCGCCAGAGCAGGCCGATGATCGACACCGACGTCAGGTAGGGGATCAGCAGCACCGAGCGGAACAGAGTGCGACCGCGCAGGGACTGGTTGAGGATCACGGCCAGTCCGAGGCCCACCGCCGTACCGACGATCAACGTGCCGGCGGCGTACGCGAGCGTGATCAGGAACGAGTGCATCACCTCGGGATCGCCGAACGCACGACTGAAGTTGCCCAGGCCGACGAACGAGGCGCCGTCGGAGTCGTACACGCCGGTCAGCAACTGATTGCCGATCGGGAGGAAGAACAGGAGGACGAAGAACAGCACTGCCGGGGTGAGGAACAGCCATGCGGTCAGCGCCTGCCGGCGACGGATCACAGCGCCGCCCCGGCCTGCTTGCGGAAGTCGTCCAGCGTCGGTCCGACCGGCGCGTGCTGGATGATCATCTGCTGGTAGGCCTTCTTCCACAGCTCGTTGATCTGCGCGGCCTTGCCGCTCGCCGACAGCGCGATGTCCTGCTTGGCCACGACCGCGAGCGACTTGGCGATGACCGCCAGGTTCGGATCGGCGGTGACGGACGGATCCGCGGCCCAGCTCTTCCGCGGCATCGACATGCCGGCCTCCTTGGTGGCGGCCAGCTCGACCTTCACCGCGGCGAGCTTGGTGATCAGCTCCCAGGACAGCTTGGGGTCCTTCGCCTTCGACGGGATCATCAACCCGGACCCGGCCATCGACGCGGACTGGATCGCGCCGGTCAGCGGTACGGCGACACCGAGCTCGATGTCCGGACTGCCCTGCCGGATCGGCCCGATGTCCCACGGCCCGGACACGAACATGGCGGCGCGCTTGGCGGAGAACAGCTTCTGCGGACCCGAGTAGTCGGTGGTCGCGACCGGCGCGGGCGAGACCTTGTCGGCGTAGATCAGGTCCTGCATGAACTGCAGCGCCTTCACCGCGGCGTCGTCCGGCATCATGAACTGCTTGGCGCCGACGTTGCTGAAGTCCACCCGCTGCTGGTTGTAGAACGGCGCCGCGTAGCTCGCGTCGGAGTTCAGCGCGCAGCCCGAGACCTTGTCCTTGGTGGTCGACCGGGCCGCCTCCAGGAACTCGTCCCAGGTCGTCGGCGGGGTGTCGACCATCGCCTTGTTGTAGAAGAGCAGGCCGTTGGCGGTGAGGTGCAGCGGGATCGAGTACGTCTTGCCCTCGTACTGACGGGCGACCACGGCCTGGTCGAGAAAGTCGTCCGGGAAGCCGAACGCCTTGTCGTTCGCCGCGAACTCGTCCAGGGCGAGGACGTTGCCGGCCAGGCCGTACTGCGTACCGGTTCCGGCGCTGACCTCTTCGACCAGGTCGGGCACGTTGCCGGAGCGGAAGTCCGCGGTCAGCTTCGTGGTCAGGTCCGGCCACTGGAACTTCTGCCAGTTCATCTGCAGGTCGTGGTCCTTGCCGAACTGGTCGATCACCTCCTTGTAGGCCTGATAGCCGTGCCCGGCGTTCCAGTAGATCGTGAACGTCCGGCTGTCGGCCTTCTTCGAGGCGGGTTTCGCGGGCGAGCAGCCGACGGCGCCGAGCACGGTGGCGCCGAGGCCGAGCTGGAGGAACGAGCGGCGGTTGAAGGAGGGCATGACGAAACCTTTCGACGGGCAGGCGGTGGCGCGGTGGTTGGGAGGTCAGGCGGAGGCGCGGTGGTTCAGCACCCACGGCATGAACAGCTCCCGGGCCGGCAGTGCGGGATCGTCGATCCGTGCGAACAGCGCCTCGACCATCTCGGTGAAGTCGAGCTGATGCATGCCGACGCTGGTCAGCGGCGGCTGGGAGTACGTCGCCTCCCGGGTGTTGCCGGTGCCGATCACGGCCAGGTCGTCCGGCACCTTGACGCCCCGGTCGACGGCCGCCTGCAACGCGGCGAACGCGCCCCGGTCGGACTCGGAGACGACCGCGTCCGGCGGGCTCGGTGAGTCCAGCAGCTCACGGACCACGAGTACGGCGTCCTCGCGGGAGGCGGCTCCGACCCGGACAAGGTTCGGGTCGACGTCGCGGCCGGCCCGCCGGTGCGCATCGACGTACCCGAGGTAGCGATCCTCGGGGGCGCCGGTGTGGGACAGGAAGGCGATCCGTTCGCGGCCGGCGTCGATCAGGTAGGACGTCGCCTCCATGAGCGCCGTACGCACGTTGTTGCGGACGACGTCGGCCCCCGGCATTCGCAGGCCGTCGCTGAAGGCCATCAGCGCGCGGGTCGAACGGCGGGCCGCGGTCAGGTCGAGGTCGTCGCTCAGCCCCGGGGTGAAGATCGCGCCGTCGACATGGCCGCGGGTGATGACCCGCAGGGACTGCGCTGCCCGGTCGAGACGGCGTACCGGGACGCCGATCACGGAGTACCCGTGCGCGGCGGCGACGTCCTCGCACTCCCAGGTCAGCCGGTCGAGCCACGGTCCCACCGGCGGCGCGTAAACGATCGCGATCAACTCCGACCGCTGCCGCCGCAGGCTCCGCGCCGCGGTGTTCCCCTTGTACCCGAGCTTCTGCGCGGCGCTCTCCACCCGCTTCCGGGTTGCCTCCGGCAACGGCGTGGTCCGATCGGCCCGCCCACTCAGCACATAGGAGCAGGTGGCAACGGAAACCCCCGCCGCCTCCGCCACATCCCTGAGCGTCGTCCGCCCTGCCCGAACCATGGTGAAAGCATTAACCAGCCCCGCTGGAAGGATCAACCACTGCGCGGTGGTTAATTCCCGGGCGCTTAACCAGCCTTCGTGGCGGCGTCCCGAACCGGCCCGTCGAGCCAGCTCTGCGAAGCCTGATGGCTCGGCAACCGGACGATCGTCAACTCCGGCCGCCGTTCGTGCAGCTCTTGGACCCGCTCCGCGTTCTGGTGATGCGATGTCCAGGCCCAGCGAATGATGTGGTCGCGATCGGTGAACACCGTCCACAACGGCGGCTCGACGTTCCCGTTCCACAACTCCTGCCGCCGCATCCCGCGGCCCCAGGTCCGGCGGAGTACCTGCTTCATCACGAGTGCCCTCGGCAGGTCGAGCCAGACCAGCAGGTCCGCCCGGTCGGCGAGCATCGGACGCACCGCGTCGTACTGCCACTCGGTGACCCACCCGGGCCTGGAACTGAACTCCTCGACCTCGGCCACGAAGGTCTCCCGCGGTGTCCAGTCCGGACCGTGGAAGAGGGCATCGATCTCGATGTGCGGGATCGACAGTCGCTCGCCGATGGCTCGGGCAAGGGTCGTTTTTCCCGACGCCGAGGTGCCGGCCACCAGCACGCGACGAGGACGGCTCGGGAGGCTGTCCGTGGGGGTTGCGAAAGGCATTCGAACGAGCCTACGCCGGGAACGGTGCAGCGTCAGCCGATATCCGTGAAGCCGTACTCCTCGGCGAGGGCGCCGGTGCGGACCACCTGGCCGGTGTGGCGGATCACGTCAGGGTCTGCGGCCAGGGCGGCTACTCCGCGGCCTACGAAGAGTGGGGATTCGGAGACGGTCAGGTCGATGTACTCCGCGGCGCGCAGGACCGACTCGGTGCGGACCAGGCCTGGATAGAGCGACACCGCGGTGACGCCGTGGTCGCGGAGCTCATGAGCCATGCACGCGATCATGTGATCGGTGGCCGCCTTCGCCGCGCCGTACGCGACCCCGGTGTCGGTCTTCTCGGCACCCTCCGACGACACGTTGACGATCAAGCCTGACCCCGCGGCGACCATCGTCGGAGCTGCCGCGACAGTCGTCACGTAGTGGGCGCGAACCCCGGCCTGGAACGCCGAGTCCCAGCGGTCGATCGGCTGCGTCCAGAAGCCGGCCTCCTCCCAGAACGGCGTACCGTCCCAGAAGTACTCGTAACCGCCCCAGACGTTGTTGACGAGTACGTCGATCCGCCCGGCCTCATCAATCACCCGCCGCACAGCCGCCCGCGTCTGCTCGTCATCACGATGGTCACACGCGATCGCCACCCCGCGCCCACCCAGCGCGGTGACCTCCGCCGCGGTCTCCTCGACAGTCCCCGGCAGTGGCGTCGGCGGCGCCCCGCCAGCCGTCGTCCGCCCGGTCACATAGACAGTCGCCCCCTGCTCGGCAAGCCCGAGAGCGATCCCCTTCCCAACCCCACGACTCGCCCCGGTGACGAGCGCAACCTTCCCCACCAACGTCCCCATCAACCGAAGCTAACAGCCCCCACAGACAGAAACCGCAGAGCGGGCACACAGCAAACGGCCCCTCGACCGGGAGTGGTCGAGGGGCCGGTTTGGGGAACAGGGTCAGCGGTCGCCCATGGGGACGTACTGGACGCCGCGGGCGCCGGTGTAGATCTGCTTGGGGCGGGCGATCTTCTGGTCGCCGTCGCCGAGCATCTCCAGCCACTGGGCCAGCCAGCCGGAGGTGCGGGGGATGGCGAACAGGACTGTGAACATCTCCGGCGGGAACTGCAGGGCCTCGTAGATCAGGCCGGAGTAGAAGTCGACGTTCGGGTAGAGCTTGCGGGAGACGAAGTACTCGTCCTCCAGCGCGATCTTCTCCAGCTCGACGGCGATCTTCAGCAGCGGGTTGATGCCGGTGACCTCGAAGACGTCGTCGGCGGCCTTCTTGATGATCTTCGCGCGCGGGTCGTAGTTCTTGTAGACCCGGTGGCCGAAGCCCATCAGCCGCTCTTCGCCGTTCTTCACGCCCTCGATGAACGAACCGACGTTGTCTACCGAACCGATCCGGCGGAGCATCTTGAGCACGGCCTCGTTGGCGCCGCCGTGCAGCGGGCCGTAGAGGGCACCGATCCCGCCGGCCACCGCGGTGTACGGGTCGACCTGGGTGGAGCCGATCGCGCGGACCGCGTTGGTGGACGCGTTCTGCTCGTGGTCGGCGTGCAGGATGAACAGGATCTCCAGCGCCCGCACCAGGCGGTCGTCGGCGGCGTACTTCGGCTCGCTCATCTTGAACAGCATCGACAGGAAGTTCGCCGTGTAGCTGAGCTCGTTGTCCGGGTACACGTACGGCTTGCCCTGCGCGTGCCGGAACGCGAACGCGCCCAGCGTCGGCATCTTCGCGATCAGCCGGCGGATCTGCAGCGCCCGCGACTCCTCGTCGAAGATGTTGCGCGACTCGGGGTAGAACGTGGACAGCGCGCCGACCGAGGCCAGCAGCATGCCCATCGGGTGTGCGTCGTACCGGAAGCCCTGCATGAAGGTCTTCAGGTTCTCGTGCACGAACGTGTGATACGTCACGTCGTGGGCCCAGGCCTCGTACTCCGCCTTGTTGGGCAGTTTGCCGTTCACCAGGAGGTACGCGACCTCGAGGTAGTTGGACTGCTCGGCGAGCTGCTCGATCGGATACCCGCGGTACTCCAGGATGCCCTTGTCGCCGTCGATGAACGTGACGGAGGAGCGGCAGGACGCGGTGTTGACGAAGCCCGGGTCGTAGGTGGCCAGGCCACCGTCGCCGTCGGATGCGCTGATCTGCTTGAGGTCGGCGGCACGGATAGTGCCATCGGTGATGGCAAGGTCGAAGTCCTTGCCGGTCCGGTTGTCCCGGACGGTGAGCGACTGTTCGGTCACAATGCCCTCTTCGGAAGCTGGCGTCATCGCCTGGATGAATGAGGGTAGATCAGCCGGCGGGACGCGGGTTCGGACTGCAATCTTCACCGCTAAACTAGTGCGGTCCTCAGCTGCTTCCAAGCCGGGGTCCCCTCGGCGTGTGGGCTCGCTTTGACCCACGCGTGCCGTCGCCGGTATTCTGGGCTGCTGTTGTGCGTTCCAGGTCCGTTACAGGCACTGCCGTGTCGGCTGACCGCTCGCCGACGTCCAGTTTTAGTCAACCTCTGAGAAACGAAGGTCAACGACCGTGCGCACGTACAGCCCGAAGCCTGCTGACGTCACTCGTGAGTGGCACGTGATCGACGCCACCGACGTCACGCTCGGTCGGCTCGCCGTCCAGATCGCCACCCTGCTGCGCGGCAAGCACAAGCCGACGTTCGCCCCGCACGTGGACGGCGGGGACTTCGTCATCGTCGTCAACGCCTCCAAGGTGGCCCTGTCTGGCACCAAGCGGACCGACAAGCTGGCGTACCGCCACTCGGGTCACCCGGGTGGTCTGACCGCGACGCCGATCGGCGAGATCCTCGACAAGGACCCGCGTAAGGCCGTCGAGAAGGCCGTCTGGGGGATGCTGCCGAAGAACCGCCTGAGCCGGAAGCTGCTGACCAAGCTGAAGGTGTACGCCGGCCCGGAGCACCCGCACACGGCCCAGCAGCCGAAGCCGTTCGAGATCACCCAGATCGCCCAGTAAGCGATCGACGAACCAGGTAAACGAGGATTCACAGCGTGAGCGACATCACCACCGAGACCGAAGAGTTCGACCCCGAGGTCCCCATCGACAACGAGGGCCCGGTCGCCTACACCTCCGAGACGAACCCGGCTCCGGAGCAGCGCGCCGAGACGGGTCGGGTCGCGGTCATCAACCCGGCCGGCGCCACTGGTCGCCGCAAGGAGGCCGTCGCCCGCGTCCGGATCGTCCCGGGCACCGGCAAGTGGAAGATCAACGGGAAGGACCTCGACGTCTACTTCCCGAACAAGGTCCACCAGCAGCACGTGAACGAGCCGTTCGTCGTCGCGGGCCTCGAGGGCTCGTACGACGTGATTGCCCGGATCAACGGCGGCGGCATTACCGGCCAGGCCGGTGCGCTGCAGCTCGGTGTCGCCCGCTGCCTGAACGCGGCCGACCTCGAGGCCAACCGTCCGGGTCTGAAGAAGGCCGGTCTGCTCACCCGCGACGCGCGGATCAAGGAGCGTAAGAAGGCCGGTCTCAAGAAGGCCCGTAAGGCGCCTCAGTACAGCAAGCGCTGATCACCTGATGGGGCGTTTGTTCGGTACGGACGGAGTCCGTGGCCTGGCGAACGTGGACCTGACCGCGGAGCTGGCGCTCGACCTCTCGGTCGCGGCAGCTCACGTACTCGGCGAGGCCGGTGCCTTCGAAGGGCACCGGCCACGCGCCGTTGTGGGCCGGGATCCTCGTGCCAGTGGTGAGTTCCTCGAAGCCGCCGTCGTCGCTGGTCTTGCCAGCGCCGGCGTCGATGTCGTCCGGCTCGGCGTACTGCCGACCCCGGCCGTCGCGTACCTGACCGGCTCGACCGGCGCCGATCTCGGTGTGATGCTGTCCGCCAGCCACAACCCGATGCCGGACAACGGCATCAAGTTCCTGGCCCGCGGCGGGATCAAGCTCGACGACGTGATCGAGGACGCCATCGAGGCCCGGATGAACGAGGAGTGGCAGCGCCCGACCGGCGCCGACGTCGGCCGCGTCACCGACGACGGGCAGGGCTTCGAGACCTATGTCTCGCACCTCGTCCGCTCGGCCCCGAACCGGTTCGACGGTCTCAAGGTCGTCATCGACTGCGCGAACGGCGCGGCCTCGCAGACCGCGCCGGAGGCACTGCGCCGGCTCGGCGCCGAGGTCGTCACGGTTGCCGCCGCCCCGGATGGCCTGAACATCAACCTGAACTGCGGATCCACGCATATCGAGGGTCTCCAGCGTGAGGTGATCGGTCACCGCGCGGACGTCGGCATCGCGCTCGACGGCGACGCGGATCGCTGCCTGGCGGTGGATGCGAACGGCGAGCTCGTCGACGGCGACCAGATCCTCGCGGTGCTGGCGCTCGCGATGCGCGACAGCGGCCGGCTGTCGAACGACACGGTCGTCGCGACCGTGATGAGCAACCTGGGCTTCGTCCAGGCGATGGTGCGGGAGCGGATCGCGGTCGAGCAGACCAAGGTCGGCGACCGGTACGTGCTCGAGGCAATGAAGGCCGGCGGCCACAAGCTCGGCGGTGAGCAGTCCGGGCACGTGATCCTGTCCGACCACGCCACCACCGGCGACGGCACGCTGACCGCGGTCATGCTGCTGGCCCGGGTCGCGCAGACGGGGAAGAGCCTGGCCGACCTGGCCGGCGCGATGACCCGCCTGCCGCAGGTCCTGGTCAACGTGAAGGACGTGGACAAGAACCGCGCGGGCACCGATGCCGCAGTCCAGTCCGCCGTCGCGGATGCCACCTCCCGCCTGGGTGACTCGGGCCGGGTTCTGCTCCGCCCGTCGGGCACCGAGCCGCTCGTCCGCGTCATGGTCGAGGCCGAGTCCTCGGACACCGCGCACGAGATCGCCCATTCACTGGCCGACGTGGTTGCGACCTCACTCAAACTCTGACGTCAACACACGAAATGGGGACCTTGGACAAGCAATAGCTTGTTCAAGGTCCCATTTCGTGTGCCAGGGTGGTGAGCGTGGAGCATCGGGAGCTGGAGCTGTTCCTGCATCTGGCGCGGACGCTGAACTACGGACGCACCAGCCTCGAATGCCACGTCAGCGCGGCGACGCTGACCCGCACGATCCAGCGGCTGGAGACGCGGGCCGGCGCCCGGCTGCTCGATCGCGGGCCGCGGGGCGTCGTACTGACCGAAGAGGGTCGGCGGTTCACGGCGTACGCCGAGCAGGCGCTGGGGCTGTGGGACGACTACCGGGCCGGATCCGACGAGCCGGCCGGGCTGACCGGCGACCTGCGGATCTTCGCGACCGTCACGGCCTGCCAGACGCTGCTGCCCGACCTTCTCGAGCCCTTGCGGGCAACGCATCCGCAGATCCGGCTCGACGTACGGACGGGTGACGCGGCGGCCGCGCTCGCGCGACTCGACGAGGGCGACGTGGATGCGGCGGTCGCCGGCATCCCGAAGCGTCTTCCGCAGACCCTTGTGAGTCGTCCGGTTGCTGTCACGGATCTCGTGCTGGTGCACGCACGCGACAGCGAACCCGACGGGTCGTACGTCGTACCGGCGCGGGGGCTGGTCCGGGAGGCGGCGTACCGGTGGTTCCGGAAGACAGGGACGAAGCCTGTGGTTGCCGCGGAGCCGGACGGGCATGAAGCGCTACTCGCGCTGGTAGCACTCGGATGCGGGACAGGAATTGTGCCGCGGCTGGTGCTGGAGTCGTCGGTTGTGCGGGAGCGGCTGGTCGAGGTGCCGGGGGAGTTGGAGCCGCTTACGATCGGGCTTTGCGTGCGGCGCGGCGACCTGCGGAGGCCTTTGGTCGCGGCGCTTTGGGGGCTGTGACCGTCGCTCCGGGGAAGAGTTTGGCGGGGACCAGTTGGGGCGGGAGCGGGTCGGCGCCTTCGAGTTCGCGGATCAGGGCCTCGGTGCCGAGCTGGCCGAGCTCGGGACCCGGAGTTCGCATCATCGTGAGCTCGGGGTCCGTCATCGCCGCGGTTTCCGGGACCATCAGCAGGGACAGGACCGACACGTCGGCCGGGATCTCGCGGCCGCTGCGCCTCAGCCCGGACACGACGCCCAGCGCGGCGTACTCGTTCAGGACGAGGACCGCCGTCGTCTCCGGATGCTCCGTCAGTAAGCGTTCCGCGGCGAGCTTGCCGGCCTGAGTGGTGTCCGAGCAGGGCAGTACGACGACGGGCAGCCCGTACGACGCCGCGACCCGCCGATAGGCGTCCTCGGTCCGGACCCACGGGCCGTAGGCGTGGAACCGGGGATCGTCCAGATCGCCCGAAATCAAGGCCATTTCGCGATGCCCGTGGTCGTACAGATGCTTGACCGCATCCTCGACCGTCGTGTCGAAGTCGATGTCGACGTGCGACAAACCCTCGAGCTCGGTCGTCCGGCCGATCATCGCGAACGGCGTACCGGCCTGCTGCAGTACGTCGACCCGCGGATCGTCCAGCTGCACCTCCATCAGCACCACGCCGTCGACCAGGCCCTGCCCGAGCAGCTCGCGCAACTCGACCCCATCGTTGCCGACCGGCCACAGCACCAGGTGGTAGTCCTCCTTACGCGCTGCCTCGGCCGCGCTGGTGAAGAACTCCGCGGTCGACATCCCGAACCGGTGCTCCAGCGCCGGGTAGGCCATCGCGATGATGTGCGTACGCCGGCTGGCCAGCGCGCGGGCCACCATGTTGCGTCGATAGCCGAGCTCGACCATCGCCTGCTCGATCCGCGCCCGGGTCGCCGCCGTCACCGGTTTGGTGTCGTTCAGCAGGAACGAGACGGTCGCGATCGACACCCCGGCACGCTGAGCGACGTCCCGCATCGTGACCATCGATTCAACCCCCTCTGACCTCTTGACAGCGATGTGACCTACGGAACATAGTCCTTCAACGCCTCAGTTAAGCGGTTTACCGCCCAATCGACAAGAGCAGCACGGTTTCCCTCGTCCCCTGGTTAAACGCTTAGAAGGAGTCCGATGTCATGATCAGCAAGCGGATCGCCGCCGCGCTGGCGGGTGCGACGACGGTGTCGCTCCTGCTGGTCGCCTGCGGTGACAACGGCGGCGGTGGCCAGTCGTCGTCCTCGTCCGGCGACAGCGTCAAGAGCCTCACGATCCTGGACTACTACAACAACGATCCGGACAAATCCCTTGTCCAGAAGGGACTTGACTCCTGCGCGTCGCAGCTCGGCATCACGATCCAACGGGAGACGGTGCCTGGTGACACCTTGATCCAAAAGGTGCTGCAGCAGGCGTCCTCGAAGACGCTGCCCGACGTGCTGATGCTCGACAACCCCGACGTCCAGCAGATCGCCGCGACCGGCGCGCTCGCGCCGCTCAACGACATGGGTCTGACCGGCGACGGGGTCATCAAGGGCATGGTCGACGCGACGTCGTACCAGGGCAAGCTCTACGGACTGGCCCCGGTGACGAACACGATCGCGCTGTTCTACAACAAGGACATGCTGGCCGAGGCCGGCGTCCAGCCGCCGAAGACCTGGGACGAGCTGAAGGCCGCGGCCAAGAAGCTCACCAAGCCCGGCCGGTACGGGATGGCGTTCAACGCCAACGCGACGTACGAGGGCTCCTGGCAGTTCCTGCCGGCGATGTGGACCAACGGCGGCGACGAGACCGACCTGACCAGCCCGCAGGTGGCCGAAGCCCTGCAGTTGTGGGTGGATCTGGTGAAGTCGGGATCCGCGTCGAAGAGCGTGATCAACTGGACCCAGGGTGACGTCAACGACCAGTTCATCGCCGGCAAGGCCGCGATGATGGTCAACGGCCCGTGGCAGATCCCGGCGCTGAACAAGTACCCCAAGATCAAGTGGGACGTGGTCACCTTCCCGGTGAACAAGCCGGATCAGACCCCGGTCGCGCCGCTGGGCGGCGAGGCCTGGACGGTCCCGCTGAACAAGGATCAGGCCAAGCAGCAGAAGGCCGCGGACTTCGTGAAGTGCCTCAACTCGGACCAGAACGAGCTGGACTGGGCCAAGGCCCGCTTCACCATCCCGACCAAGACCGCGCTGCTCGACCAGTACGTCAAGGAAGTGCCGTCGATGAAGGCCTTCACCGAGCAGGTCAAGACCGCCCGGTCCCGGACCGGCAAGCTCGGCGACAAGTGGCCCGACGCGGCGAAGGTGATCTACCAGGCCATCCAGCTGGCGCTGACCGGTAAGGCCTCTGCCCAGGACGCCTTCAAGCAGGCCTCCGGGGGCTGATCCGATGGTGGCACTCACACGTACGACGGTGGCCGGCCGCGAGCGCGTTCGCGGCCGGCGCCGCCGGGGCGAGGACCTGACCAAGGTCCTGTTCGTGCTGCCGGCCGCGGTGGCGATGGTCGCCCTGTTCGGCTACCCGGTGGTGAAGAACCTGCTGATGAGTCTGCAGGACTACACCCTGAAGACGTTCTTCACCGGGGTGGCGCCGTGGGTCGGACTGCAGAACTACTCCACGGTCGTGCACGACAAGCTGTTCGCGGACGCGATGCTCAACACCGCGCTGTTCACGGTCGGGTCGATCGCGTTCCAGTTCGTGATCGGGCTCGGCCTGGCGCTGTTCTTCCGGAATCGGTTCCCGCTCGGCGGCCTGTTGCGCTCGCTGCTCCTGCTGCCGTGGCTGCTGCCGCTGATCGTGTCGAGTGCGACCTGGCGCTCGATCCTCGAGCAGGACAGCGGCATCCTCAACCGGACCCTGATGGGCCTGCACATCGTCAACGATCCGGTGCCGTGGCTGAACTCGCCGTCGGTCGCGCTGATCGCGGTGATCGGCGTGAACATCTGGATCGGCATCCCGTTCAACGTCACGCTGCTGTACTCCGGCCTGTCCGAGATCCCGGACGAGCTGTACGAAGCCGGGCAGCTCGACGGTGCGACCGGATGGCGCGCGTTCTTCCACATCACCTGGCCGAACCTGCGCTCGGTGGCGGGCGTGGTGCTGATGCTCGGGGTCGTCTACACGATCAAGGTCCTCGACATCATCCTCGGCCTCACCGGCGGTGGACCGGCGAACGCGACGCAGACGCTGGCCACCCAGTCGTACGAGAAATCCTTTGTGGACTTCAAGTTCGGGCAGGGCGCCGCGTTGAGCAACATCCTGATCGCGATCTCGTTCGTGTTCGCGATCTTCTACCTGCGCAGCACCCGCCGCGCGGTCGACGAGTAGGAGGTCAGCATGCGACGTACGGCGTACACCGTCATCGGGATCGTGATCCTGGCCGTGATGCTGTTCCCGGTCTACTGGATGGTCAACGCGTCCCTGCAACCGTCCGGGAACACGCTGACCGCGGGCTTCCTGCCGTTGCACCCGACGTTCACCGGCTACAAGCGCGCCCTCGACGAGCAGGGCGGCAACCTCGTCACCAGCATGATCATCGCGGCCGGGACGGTCGTCCTCAGTCTCGCGATCGCGACCCCGTGTGCGTACGCGCTCTCGCAGTTCCGGTCCCGCTGGGTGTCGATCGGGCTGCTGGCGATCCTGATCTCGCAGATGATCCCGGGGATCGTGATCGCGAACGCGTTGTACACGGCCTACGAACGGATCGGGCTGCTGAACTCGATCCCAGGTCTGATCGTGGCGAACTGCAGCAGCGGGATACCGTTCGCGATCCTGATCCTGCGGTCGTTCATGATGTCGCTGCCGCCGTCGCTGGTGGAGGCGGCGCGGGTGGACGGCGCCGGGCTGTTCCGGGCGTTCGTGGCGATCGTGCTGCCGATCAGCAGGAACTCGCTGATCACGGCGGGACTGTTCAGTTTCCTCTTCTCCTGGAGCGATTTCCTGTTCGCGCTCACGCTGACCACCAAGGGCGGCGTACGGCCGGTGACGTTGGGGATCTACCAGTACCTCGGCACGCAGGTGCAGAACTGGAACGCGGTGATGGCGACCGCGGTGCTCTCGGCGATCCCGGCCATCGTGCTGCTGGTCGCCGCGCAGAAGTACATCGCCGCCGGTGCCATCGGCGGAGCCGTCAAATAAACTCTTTAAGGACACGAATATGACGTTGAACGTACTCGTCTGGGGCGAGAACCGGCACGAGCAGATCGAGCCGCACGTCCGCGAGATCTACCCGGACGGCATGCACGAGACCATCGCCGCCGGTATCCGCGAGAACCTCTCCGACGCCAAGGTCTCCACCACGACGCTGGACGAGCCGGAGCACGGCCTGACCGACGAGGTGCTGGCCGGCACTGACGTGCTCGTGTGGTGGGGGCATGCCGCGCACGGTGAGGTCGACGACAAGGTGGTCGACCGCGTGTACCAGCACGTCCTGTCGGGTATGGGCCTGATCGTGCTGCACTCCGGTCACTGGTCGAAGATCTTCGGCAAGCTGATGGGTACGACGTGCACCCTGCGCTGGCGCAGTGAACGCGACCGCGAGCTGGTGTGGACGATCAACCCGACGCACCCGATCGCGCAGGGCGTCCCGCACCCGATCGTGATCGAGCAGCAGGAGATGTACGGCGAGTTCTTCGACATCCCCGTCCCGGACGAACTGGTCTTCGTGTCGTCGTTCTCCGGCGGCGAGGTGTTCCGCTCGGGCTGCACGTTCCGCCGCGGGCACGGGAAGATCTTCTACTTCTCACCCGGCGACCAGGACTACCCGGTCTACCACCACAAGGACGTCCGCAAGGTGATCGCGAACGGCGTGAACTGGGCTCGCACCGATCTGCCCGAGCGGTCGCTGCCGACCTTGCTGCGCTACGAGACCGACGACTTCTTCAACGGTCACGGCTACTCCGGCCCGATCGAGGAGCCGGCGGATGCCTGACCCCTTGCGGCTGCTCCAGGTCGGCGCCGGCGGCATGGGCCGGGCCTGGCTCCGCACCATCGCCGCGAACCCCGACGTCGAGCTGGTCGGACTGGTCGACCTGGACCTCGACACCGCCAGGGCCGCCGCTGACCAGCACGGCTTCGCCGACCTTCCCATTGCGAGCTCCATCGACGAACTGAGCACGGATGCCGACGCGGTCATCGATGTCACCGTCCCGGTCGCCCATCCGAAAGTCAGCGTCGAGGCACTTCTCGGCGGCCTCCCGGTGCTGTGCGAGAAGCCACTGGCCGAGACAGTCCGCGAATGCCTGGTCATGGTGGCGGCGAGCGAGGTCAGCGGGAAGCTGCTGATGGTCTCGCAATCCCGCCGCTACTTCCGCGCCGTGGCGGCGTTCCAACGCCAGTTGGCCGAGCTCGGCCCGATCGGCACCCTGTCGTGCGAGTTCTACAAAGCCCCCCACTTCAGCGGCTTCCGCGAACGCATGGCCGAGCCGCTCCTGGTCGACATGGCGATCCACCAGTTCGACCTGTCCCGCAAGCTCCTCGGGTCCGAGCCCGTCTCGGTGTACTGCGACTCGTACAACCCGCCGTGGAGCTGGTTCGACGGCAACGCCGCCGCATCCGCGATCTTCACGTACGCCGACGGCTCCCGCTTCACCTTCACCGGCAGCTGGTGCGCCCCAGGCCTCGAAACGTCCTGGAACGGCTTTTGGCGCGCAAGCACCGCGGCCGGCACAGCAACCTGGGACGGCGACAACGCACCCGTCGCCGAGCTCGTGTCCGGCGAGCCCCTCCCGGCCGTCATGTCCGACGAACCCCAGGAGATCGCCGGCTCGCTGGTCGAGTTCGTCAACGCGGTCCGTACGTCGGCAACGCCGCAATCCGAAGTCCATTCCAACGTCGTAAGCCTGGCCATGGTCGAAGCCGCCGTCCGCTCCGCCGACACCGGGGCCGCGGTCCGCATCGCCGACGTCATCACCGAGGCGCACGCCGAGGCCATCGCCACCACCCAGGACCCGGCCCTGCAGACAGCCCTGAAGTCCTGGCCCAACCCGCTGAAGGCAGTCGGTCTGGAGCCCTAACCTTTCAGTCCGTGCAACGGGGCGGTGCGTACATTGCGCTTGCTGCAATGTGCGCACCGCCCTTTGACTGGTGGCATGAAGAGTTTGGTGTTTCGGGTCGAGAGCATGGTCGTGCCGGGTGGGACGGAGTCCATCGTGCGGGGCGGACGGGACCTGTTCCCGCTGCTGCCCGAAGCGCTGCACGGGGTGGAGCGCATCGGCGTACTGGGCTGGGGGCCGCAGGGGCGGGCGCAGGCCTTGAATCTGAGGGACTCGCTCGCCGGAACCGGGATCACTGTGAGCGTTGGGCTTCGGCCGGGGTCGGCGTCCGCGGAGGATGCTCGGGCCGAGGGGTTCAGCGAGGACGACGGCACGCTCGGGGACTGGCTGGAGGTTGCGGCCTCGTCCGACCTGGTCGTCCTGCTCATCGCCGACGCCGCTCTCGCCGCTGAGCACGAGAAGATCTTCGCCGTGCTGAAGCCGGGCACCACCATCGGCCTCTCGCACGGCTTCCTCCTCGGCCACCTGGAAGCGATCGGATCGGCCTTCCCGGAAGGGCATCCGGTGATCGCGGTCTGTCCGAAGGGGATGGGAGATTCCGTCCGCCGTCTCTACCGGCAAGGTGAAACGGTGAACGGGGCCGGGATCAACGCGAGTATCGCCGTGCACGCGGATCCGGACGGGCACGGATGGGACCGGGCGCTCGCGTGGTCGATCGGGCTCGGGTCGCCCTATACGTTCGCGACCACGCTGGCCGACGAGTACCGGTCCGACATCGTGGGCGAGCGGGCGATCCTGCTCGGTGCCGTCCACGGGCTGGTGGAGGCGCTGTACAGGTACTTCCGGATCGGCGGGGCCGACCCGGTGACGGCGTACGAGCGTTCCACCGAGGCGATCACCGGGCCGATCGCACGGACGATCTCGAGCGAGGGCCTGGCCGCTGTCCGCGCGGCCTGCGGGAATCAGGACCTGTTCGACCGCGCGTACTCCGCGGCGTACCGGCCGGCGCGTGACCTCGTCGCGGAGATCTACGATGAAGTTGCCGACGGCACCGAGTTGCGGAGCGTGATCCTGGCCGAGCAGCGGCTCGCGACCCGGCCGATGACCGAGATCGGCGGCAGCCCGATGTGGTCGCACAGCGCCGAGGTGCACGCCCGCCGCGCAACAGCGGACCAGAGGATCGATCCGGTCACCGCGGGACTGTTCGTCGCGACGATGATGGCGCAGGTCGACGAGTTCGCCGCCCGCGGGCACGCCTGGTCGGAGATCGTGAACGAGTCGGTGATCGAAGCGGTCGATTCGCTGCTGCCGTACATGCACGCCCGCGACGTCGCGTACATGGTCGACAACTGCTCCCGCACCGCCCGCCTCGGCACCCGCCGCTGGGGCCCGCGCTTCCAGGCGGCGTACGAGCAGATCGCCCTCCCGCGGCTCGACCATCTCGCGGACCCCGCGCTGCTCGAGGCCTTCGAAGGCAACCCCGCCCACGACGCTCTGGCCGCGGCTGCCAAGCTGCGCCCCTCGGTGGATATTTCCGTTTAGCCTGGGCGCCATGACGTCTCCGACGATGACGCGGTCACGGCTGATCCCCATGCGCCCGCGGGACCCGCACGAGCCCGGCCGGACCGCCTCCTCGCTCGAACTGTTCTTCGACCTGGTGTTCGTGGTCGCGGTGAGTGTCGCCGCGTCCCAGTTGCATCACGCGCTGTCGGACAAGCACATCGTCGACGGCCTGGGGTCGTACGCGATGGTGTTCTTCGCGATCTGGTGGGCGTGGATGAACTTCACCTGGTTCGCCACCTCGTTCGCCACCGACGACTGGCTCTACCGGCTGCTGACGATCCTGCAGATGAGCGGGGTGCTGGTGCTCGCCGCAGGCATCGAGCAGGTCTTCGCCGACCGCGATTTCACCGTGGTGGTCTTCGGATACGTCGTCATGCGGGTCGCGATGATCGCGCAATGGCTGCGGGCATCGCACCGGACCGGGGAGAGCCGGCAGGCGACCCTGAGGTACGCCGGCGGGATCGCCATCGTGCAGGTGCTGTGGCTGACCACATTGGCGATGTCCGGGACGGTGGTGGTGGTCGCCTGGTGCGTGTTCGTGCTGGCCGAACTTGCCGTACCGGTGGTGGCGGAGCGGCGCTGGACGACGCCGTGGCACCCGCACCACATCACCGAGCGGTACGGCCTGTTCACGCTGATCCTGCTCGGCGAGAGCCTGCTCGCGTCCGCCAACGCGATCATCGAGGCCGTCCACGACCACGAGTCGCTCGGCCCGCTGATCGCGCTCTCGGTGCTCACGCTCGTGGTCACCGCGGCGATGTGGTGGATCTATTTCTGGCCGCCGCATCACACCGCGATCAGGACGTTCGCGAGCTCACTGCGGTACGGCTACGTGCACTACTTCGTCTTCGCCGCGGCCGGTGCGTTCTCGGCCGGGATCGAGGTCGAGATCGACAGCATCACGCACCACACCGAGCTGAGCGAGGTCGCCGCGTCGTACACGGTGACGATCCCGATCGCGATCTTCGTCTTCGGCATCTGGTGGATCGCGATCCGCGACAACGCCGATCGGACCGTCAACATCGTCGTACCGCTCGGTGCCGGCCTGGTCCTGCTGGATCCGCTGATCCCGGTCCCGTTCGCGCTCACCGCAGTCTTCATGGCGCTGATCGTGGCGACCCTCGTCATCCACCCGCCGGTGCAGCGTTCGGTGCAGCGTTCGGGGCAGCGTTCAGGTTAGGGGTCAGGCGGGGCTGCGGAGCTCGGCTAGGGCGGTGGCCACGCGGCCGTGGGCGGCGTCGAGGGCGGCTCGTGCCTCGGCGACGGGTGATCCGGTCAGGAGGTGGACGAGAGCCGGCTTGAGCTCGCCGTCGGCCTCGGCCAGGGCGGCCTCGCAGGCGGCCTCGTCGGCGCCGGTGGCCTCGGCGAGGATGCGCAGCATCCGGCCGCGGAGCTTGGCGTTGGTCGCCACCAGGTCGACCATCAGGTTGGACCAGGTGCGGCCGAGCTTGATCATCAGCGTCGTCGAGAACGCGTTCAGGATCATCTTCTGCGCGGTGCCGGCCTTCAGCCGGGTCGAGCCGGCGATCACCTCGGGGCCGGTGTCCGCGGCGATCACGACGTCGGCCAGCGGCGCCAGCGGGGCGTCCGGGTTCGACGTGACCAGCACGGTGGTCGCCCCGGCCGCACGGGCGGCCTTCAGGGCGCCGGCGACGTACGGCGTGCTCCCGGAAGCGGCGAGGCCGACGACGATGTCCTGGCCGGTGACCGCGGCCGCATCAGCGGCGCCGCCGTCCTCGGAGTCCTCGACGTTCTCGACCGCGCGCAGCAGCGCCTCCATCCCGCCGGCGTGGTGGGCGACCACCAGTCCGTCCGGCACGTGGAACGTGGGCAGCAGCTCGGCGGCGTCCAGGACCGCCAGGCGTCCCGACGTACCGGCGCCGAAGTAGTGCACCCGGCCGCCGCCGTGGACCGCCTCGACGGCGGCGTCGACGGCCTTGGTCAGCTCCGGGATCACTGCACTGACGGCACCCGCGACGCGGGCGTCCTCGTTGTTCAGCATCTGGAGGATCTCGGACGTGCCCACCGCATCGATGGCGAGCGTCCTCGGGTTCCGCTGCTCGGTCGGTGAGGTCACAGGATCGATGTTAGTTTTCTACTTAAGGATTTTCAATTCCGTTCATCTTTGACGGAAATGGTTGACGTCACTCGGATCCTTTGAGCCGGTGCCCGCGGACCGCGCTGGCGGTCTCCTCGAGCGCCTTCCGGGCGTCCGGCAGCACCTGCTGGGCGACCCCGATGAACAGGCAGTCGATGACGGTCAGCTGAGCGATCCGCGAAGCCATCGCCCCCGAGCGGTACGTGGTCTCGCGCGCGGCCGTGGTCAGCACGAGGTCCGCCGTACGGGCCAGCGGCGAGCGCGGGAAGTTCGTCACCGCGACCGTGGTGGCGCCGTGCTTGGCCGCCTCCTCGAGCGCCTCGACGACTTCGACCGTGGTGCCGGTGTGCGAGATACCGATCGCGACATCGCCCTCACCGAGCAGCGCGGCGCTGGTCAGGGCGATATGTACGTCGGACCACGCGAAAGCCACCCGCCGAATCCGATGCAGCTTCTGCTGCAGGTCGAGCGCCACGAACGCGCTCGCGGCGAAACCGTAGAGGTCGACCCGCGGCGCCTTCACGACCGCGTCGACGACCTTCGCCAGCGCGTCCACGTCGACCTGCTGCGCGGTCTCGCGGACCGCCCGCTCGTCGGCGAACGCGACCTTGCTGACAACGTCGGCCAGCGAGTCGCCGGGCTCGATGTCGCCGCCCACCTCGGGGCGGATGCTCTCCTGCGCCGACTGGGCCGCCAGCTGCAGCCGCAGCTGCGGGTAGCCGGGGACGCCGATCTGCTTGCAGAACCGGATGACCGTGGTCTCCGAGGTGGAGGCCACCTCGGCGAGCTCGGAGATCGTCATCGCCGCCACTCCGCCCGGGTCAGCGAGGACCGCGTTCGCCACCCGCTGCTCGGCCGGCGCCAGCGCGGGCATCACCGCGCGGACCCGGACCAGCAGCGGCCCCGTGGGTTCTGGAGAGGTTGTTGAATTCATGACAGCCACGGTACGGCGACTATGCACGGAGTGGGGTCACCGACGCGAAAGTCTCCAACCTGTTGCGGTAAATGATTCAGGCGTGCGCTCACCGTCGAGAAGAACACCAGTCCCGCTCGTGATCTTCACACCGTCGACGTAGACACCGCGGCCCTGGTACAGCGGGTCGCTGGTGTACCGCCAGCGGATGGTCTGGTCGCCGGCGCCGAGTTCCGCGGTCACCTGATGCCAGTGCCGGTCGCCGGAACCGCTGATCGAGCCGTCGGTATCGGTCACCGAGCCCCGATCACGCACCGAGAACGGCACCTTCGTCCAGGTCGAGCCGTCGGCGGACGTCTCCAGATACAGCAGATCCGTGTCCTCGGTGTCGACGAACAGGTCGAAGGCCAGCTTCGCTCCGCCCGCCGGCACGGCGACCTTCGTCGAGAGCGTCGTGGTCGCGCCGTCCGTCGTACCGGAGAACCAGGCGTCCTTGCCGTGGCGCGGGCCGACGCCGAGGGCCAGTGCGAGCCCTTGGGTGACAGCCCGACGGGCCGGGTTGTTGCTGCCCCAGTCGCGACTCGGGTGGACCCGGTTGGTCAGCAGGATCGCGAACGAGCGCGAGTCGAAGTCGATCACGATCGACGTGCCGGTGTACCCGGTGTGGCCGGCCGTGCGCGGTCCGGACAATCCGCCCATGTACCAACGCTGGTTGAGCTCGAAGCCGAGGCCGTGGTCGTTCCCCGGGAAGCCCTGGTTGAAGTTCGTGATCATGGCGGTGACCGAGGATTCCTTGAGGATCCGCGCGCCGCGGTAGCTACCGCCGTTCAGGAACGTCTGCGCCAGTACGGCGAGGTCGTCCGCAGTACTGAACACACCCGCATGGCCGGCGACACCGCCCAGGGACCAGGCGTTCTCGTCGTGTACCTCGCCCCACACCATCCCGCGCGGCGGCGAGGTCTGGTACTCCGTGGCGGCGATCCGCGGCTTCTTCTTCGGGTCCGGGTTGTAGCCGGTGTCGCGCATCTGCAGCGGTTTGGTGATGCCGTCGGCAACCAGCTTGTCGAGCGTCTTACCGGTCACCCGATGGGCCACCTCACCGAGCGAGATCAGGTTCAGGTCGCTGTAGAGGTAGGTGCTGCCGGGCGGGTTCAGGAGCTTGGCGGTCAGGGCCATGTGCAGGCGGGAGGCCGGATCGGGCTGCGAACTCCACAGCGGCAGCCAGGACGGGAAGCCGCTGGTGTGCGTGAGGGCCATCCGGACCGTCACGGTTTCCTTGCCGTTCTCGGCGAACTCCGGGACGTACGTCGCGATCGGCGCGTCCAGGTCGATCTTGCCCTTCTCGACCAGCTGCATCACGACGATCGATGTGAACAGCTTGGATACCGACGCGAGATCGAAGATCGTGTCGGTCCGCATCGGGATCTGCTGGTCCGGCGGCAGCTCGGTGCCGGCACCGTCGGCGTACTTCAGCGCCATGCCGGTGGCCGTCCGGGTGACGATCTTCCCGTCGTGGCCGAGCAGCGTGACCGCGCCGGCGTACAACGGTTTCGTCGTACCGCTCGGTTGCGTCCAGCCCGCGACCTGGGTCAGGGCCGCGTCGATCGGCGCCGGGTCGAGACCCGCGGCGGCCGGGGTCGAGTCGCGCAGCAGCGTGGTCTTCGGCGCGTACCCGTCGTACGGGTGGTCGAACCAGCCCGACTTGTTGCCGCCAGCAACCGCAGGCGTTCCCATCGTCACCATCACCGCCGAAGCAATCGTGAGCGCGGCGAGCCGTTTCATCGGTGCGCGCCCTTGTACAGAAGGTATTTCGCCCGCCGCGCCGTCCAGGCGTCGGTCTCGGACTTCCAGGCTGCCACGATCTCCTCGGCGGTCGCATCCGCCAAAAGCATGGTCCGGAACCGATCGGAACCGGTCAGGAGATCGATCCACCGGCCGGGTGGGGTCTCCTCCCGCCAGGTGAATTCCGGGTAGAGCTTACGGGCCTCGACGATCATGTGCGTCGCCGCGGTGATCGCCTCGACGCTGTGCGGGTCGGTGATCTGGACCTGTACGCCGCCGCAGAGCACTCCTGCGTTCTTGCTGATCGTCGGCGTGAAGTACGCCTCGCGGAACGCGACGCCCGGGATGTGCTTGGTCTGCAGCGCCTCGGCCCACCGGTAGTCGACGTACGGCGCGCCGATCAGCTCGAACGGCCGGGTCGTACCGCGGCCCTCGGACATGTTGGTCGCCTCGAACAGGCACAGGCCCGGATACACCAGGGCGGTGTCCGGCGTGGGCATGTTCGGGCTCGGCATCACCCAGGTCAGCCCGGTGTCGGCGTACAACTGGTCGCGCTTCCAGTTCGACACCTCGATGACCTGGAGTTCCTTCAGCCGGCCGCCGTTCGGCTCGAGCGGCAGGTACTCCGCGTCGAACATCCGGGCCAGCTCGCCGACGGTCATCCCGTGCTGCTGGACGATCTCCTTCTTGCCGACACCCGAGGTGTAGCCGGGCTTCAGCATCGGACCGCGCGCGTAGCCGCCAACAGGGTTCGGGCGGTCGAGGACGACGAACTTCGCGCCGGTGCGGACCGCGGCGAGCATCGCCTCGAACATCGTCCAGATGTAGGTGTAGAAGCGCGCGCCGACGTCCTGGATGTCGAAGACGACGGTCTCGACGCCGGACTTCGCGTACAGGCCGGCCAGCTTGTCCGCGTTCGCGCCGTACGCGTCGTAGACCATGATCCCGGTCCGCGGGTCGACGTGGTCGCCCTCCGAACCACCCGCCTGGGCGCTGCCGCGGAAGCCGTGCTCGGGGCCGAACACCGCGACGATGTTCACGTTCCCGGACGCGTGCATCGTGTCGACGATGTGCTGGTAGTCCGGCAGGATCCCGGTCGGGTTGCTGATCACGCCGACCTTCTGCCCGGCCAGCGCGCGCCAGCCGTCGTTCGCCAGCACCTCGGCGCCGGTCATCACCTTGCGCTTCGACGCGGTCTGGGCGGTTTGGGCGGCCTGGGCGGCCGGTACGTCGATCAGCGGTGCGGCGGCCAGCGCACCGGCGCCGGCGAGCAAACTACGTCGCTTCATGGACATCTCCTCAGGGACGGAACGAGAGGTCGGCAATCATCGGGCGGTGGTCGCTGGCAGCCTCGGCCACGGGGACTTCGGCCGGCACCTCGGCACGGAGCACTTTCAGGTTAGTGCCGACCGTGACGAAGTCGATCCGCTTGGTGGCGGCGACCGCGGGGTAGGTGTAGGGGCCGCCGGTCGTCGAACCGGCGGCTGTCCACGAGTCGGTGAGCCGGGTCCACAACCCGGCCAGCTCGGGCGCCGAGGCCTCCGCATTGAAGTCACCGACGAGCACCTGCAGATCCTTCTTACGGTCCTGGGCCAGGATCTTGAGCGTGTCTGCTACCTGCAGCTGCCGAACGGACGGATCGGCTCGGTAGTCCAGATGCGTGCAGTAGACGTGCAGCCGACGTCCCCGCACCTCGAGCTCCGCCTCGAGGAATCCGGGCGCGGGCGCGGGGACCGGATTCGGATCCTGCGTGGACAGCCGCGTGATCGAGTGGTTCTCGGTGCGGATGAGCGGGAAGCGCGACAGCAGGCCCACGCCGTACTGACGCCTCGGCTGACCGGCCGCCGGCGGGTCGAAGTCGTAGATCGGCGCGAACGCCGAGTGCAGGCCCAGCTTGGTCGCGAGCTCGGCGAGCGTGTCCAGCCACTGGCTGCGCGCATCCCAATGGACGTCGACCTCCTGCAGGCCGATCACGTCCGCATCGAGAGCCTTGAGGGCCGCGGCGGTGCGGTCGAGGTCGAAGACGTTGTCCTCACCGGCGCCGGCGTGAATGTTGTACGAGGCAACGGTCAGGCGGGTCTGTTGCGCGTCGAAGGTCAGGCCGTGACCGAACGGGTACAGCACCTCGGTCGGGTCGGCTTTGGTCGGGATCGCGACGGGAAGCTTGCCGGTCGGCGCGATCTCGCCGTACAGGACCTTGGCGAGCGCCTCCATCGACGGCGCCGTGCTGCCGTAGGTGACGAGTGTCGTCGGCGCGGGGTCGAAGTACGCGACGTCGTACGGGTCGCGGACCGGGACGACGATCACTGGGCGGCCGGTCGCGAGCAGCGCGTTGACGAGCTTCTGCTGTTTGGCCTGCTTGTCGGTGACGTCGGTGTCCCACGCCTTGTTGGTCAGCACCACGGTGAGATCCGCGACCGTCGCCACCGCATCGGCGATCTTGGCGTCGGTCGGCGTCGTGCCGGTGTCCTTCACGACGGCGGTCGCTCCGCGGGATTGCAGCGCGGCCGCCAGGTTCGCGGGGCTGTAGCCGGTGACGAGGATGGTCCGTGGCGCGGGGGAGAGTGGCAGGAGGGCGGCGTCGTCGCGGAGGAGCGTCGTACTGCGGTTTGCGATGCGCTGGGCTTCGGCGTAGTTGGCCGGCGTACCGACGATCTTCGCGACGCGGGCCAGGTCGACGTACGGGTGGTCGACCAGACCGGTCTCGTGCTTCAGCGTGAGGATCCGCTGGACGCTCTCGTCGATGCGGGCCTCGCTGATCCGGCCGCTGCGCACCGCGTCGAGGACCGAGTTGTACGCGAGCCCCGGATCGACCGGCATCAGCAACTGGTCGACGCCGGCCTCGATCGCGCGGAGCGGGATCTCGGCGTCGCCGTACTTGTCGCGAACGCCCTGCATGCCCAGCGAGTCAGTGATCACGACCCCGTCGAACTTGAGCTGCTCGCGCAGGATCCCGGTCAGGATCGGCCGGCTCAGCGTCGCCGGATCGCCGGACGGATCCAGCGCCGGTACGACGATGTGCGCCGTCATGATCGACTGGATGCCGGCCCGGATCGCGGCCTGGAACGGCGGCAGGTCGATCCGGGTCCACTCCTCGCGGGTGTGGCCGATCACCGGGATGCCGGTGTGGCTGTCGGTCGCGGTGTCGCCGTGGCCGGGGAAGTGCTTCGCCGTCGAGACGACCCGGCCGTCGCGCTGGTAGCCCTTCACTTGTGCGGCGACGAGCTCGGCGACCAACGTCGGGTCGGAGGAGACCGAGCGGACCCCGATCACCGGGTTGAGCGGGTTGACGTTGACGTCGGCGTCTGGGGCGAAGTCGGTGGTGATGCCGATGGCCTTCAGCTCGCGGCCGGCAATCGCCCCGGCCGCACGCGCGTACGCCGCTGAGCGGGTCGCGCCGAGCGCCATCCCGCCGGGGAACTGGGTCGCGGGCGGACCGACGCGGACGACCGAGCCGTGCTCCTGGTCGGTGCCGATCTGCAGCGGGATGCCGGTGTTGGCGATCGACGCCTCCTGCAGGCCGTTCGACAGGCGCGCGATCTGCTGCGGGTCTTTCGTCGAGTCGGTCCAGGTGAAGTAGATGACGCCGCCGAGGTTGAACTTGGCGACCACCTCGGCCGGTGTGGCCACGCCGTACAGGCTGGTGTTCCGGGCGTCGGCGGTGCCGGCGGTCGGGCCGTAGGCGTAGCAGACGAACAACTGCCCGACCTTCTGCTCGAGGGTCATCCGACGCATCGTGTCGCGGACCCAGCGGTCCGGGCTGGCAGCGGCGCTCGTGGTGGCAACGACCGTCGTTCCGGCGACGGTCGCCGCCGCGAGGCCGAGGGTCTGGCGGCGGGTCAGTTCCATGGGGGTCACCAACTCTGTGCGGGCGGGCAGGGGGCGATCGCCAAGGTAATTGAATTACAGATACTCCCCCGCGACGCGAAAGTTACCCACGCGCGCACGGCGGGTCAAGTGTCGGTGACGCACGGCGGTCTCGCGGACGGCCCGCGCGAGGCGGGGGAACCCTGCGTCCGGCCGATGCGGGCGACTGCATTTCTAACCCGTCCGAGGATTTTCAGCGGTTTGCCATTCGGCTGTGTGAACGACTCGATCGAGGGCTTTTCATTGTCTCTGGTTCATGGCGCAGTCGTGTGATCGTGTCGTATCGTCGCGTCATCGCCAGGCCTTGGTGGGGGTGCTGGTCTTCGAATCCTTTGTGTATAAAGAACTTTGGAGCTCGGATGACCGATGGTGCTGTCGTGCTGCCTGGAATCACGCAACGGGCAGAGTGGGTCGACGAGGTCCTGCTGGCTGGGCCGGACAACGAGGTTTGCTTCCGGCTGCCCGATCCTATTGATCGTTTGAATTTACGCCGTTCGGTTCTCGAGCGGCAAACTGAATTGGCCCAGTCCGGTTTCCGGCCGGGTGGCGCGGTGGCATTGCGGTTGCCGCCGTCGATGGCATTCGTGACGCATTTGCTGGCGATCTGGCGCGGCGGCGGGCAGGCCGTTCTGCTCGACCACCGGCTGACCGACTACGAGGTCCGGCGGGCGATGGAGCGGCTGGTGCCGCAGGTCGTCGTGTCGCCGGAGCGTCCGGTGCAGTCCGGGCTGCGGACGTTCGTCGAGATCGACACGGACGTGGCGAGCTACTCCGGTCATCCGGCCGGCACCGCGCATGCCGTCGTACAGCTGAGCTCGGGATCGACCGGGCCGTCGAAGGTGATCGGGCGCACTGCGGACGACCTGGTCGCGGAGGTACTGCGATACACGCAGATCGACGGCGTACCGCAGCGTGGTGAGCGACTGATCCTGCTGCCGTCGATGGTGCATGTCCTCGGCCTCGTCGGCGGTCTGCTCTACGGGCTGCATGCGGGCGTCGAACTGCAACCGCCGGCGCGTCTCACCGGAGACGCGATCGTGCAGGCGATCGCGGCGGCGACGACACCGGCGACCGTGCTCGGGGTGCCGTTCCACATCGGGCTGCTCGCGTCGGTGCAGGACCCGCCGTGGTTGCCGCAGTTCAAGCGGATGACGACGGGTGGGGAGCTGGTGCAGGCGGCGGTGTCGCAGGCGTTCGAGGAGAAGTACGGCGTACCACTCGGGAACATGTACGGGATGACCGAGGTCGGGGTCATCGGCACCGACCTGTACGGCGAGCACCGGCCCGCGATCCGGCCCGCGCCCGGGATCGAGGTCCGCGCGGTCGACGGCGAGCTTCAGATCCGGCGGCCGGAGTCGCCGTACCTCGGGCTGTCCGATCCGACACGCTGGTCCGATGGCTGGCTGCACACGCGGGACGCCGGCGTCGTCGATCCGGAGACGGGGCTGGTCAGCATCAAGGGCCGGCTGGATTCGCAGGTCTCGGTCGGCGGGTTGAAGGTCGATCTGACGGAGGTCGAGGCCGCACTCGCATCGTTGCGCGGGGTCGAGGCGGCAGTGGTCGCCTTCGACGGCGCGATCACGGCGTACGTGCAGCTAAACGCACCGCGATCGTCGGTGGATCTCGAGGCGGAGCTGGCGCAGCAGCTGGCGACGTACAAACGGCCCCGCACTCTGCACCTGCTGAATCAGTTGCCTCGGACAACCACTGGCAAGCTCGTGCGCGATCTGTCCACGCTGCGCAAAGCGGTCTCGTGATGGACGACGATCTCCGTCAGGCCGACGGGCGCCGCGAGAGCCAGCACCGCGCCAGGCCACGGCACATACGTCACCAAGAGGTGCGGCTCCGACTCAACCACCCCACCTCCCAGTGGCATCGCCCGCCGCAGACCGGCACCCCGCAACCCGCGTCCCAGCGCCTTTCCCACAGCTTCCTTTGCCGTCCACAGCTGAAGGAAGGCGATCAGCTCATCGGGTTGCCGATCGGTCCACGCCAGCTCCTCCGCGGTGAACCATCGCCCGGCCAACGCCTGCACCTCGCGGGGATACACCTCCTCGAGATCCACGCCGAGCGGCCCGTCGTACGACGCGACGACGGCGACCAGCTGATGGGTGTGGCTGACGCTCACCGCCAGCCCCGGGACGAGCGGCTGACCGTCCGGGCTGTGGCTGAGCCGGGGTGCGCGGACGAGCGTGCCCGCCAATTCGAGCAGCAGTGCGTGGGCTCTCGCGCGCGGCTCGGCGCCGGCCGGCGCCACCCAGACATGTACCGAAGCTCCCACCGAAAGAAGGTAACGCGATGAAGGACGAGGTTCGCGCATTCGTCATTGCGCAGCTGCAGGACATGAACTACGACACCGAAGGTATCGACGACGAGACCACGCTCGGCCCGGCCGGGGTGGATCTGGAATCGCTGGCGCTGGCGGACCTGTCGGTGCGGGTCGAGGACCGGTTCGGGGTCAGGTTCTCCGACGACGAGTCCGAGCAGTTGGCGTTGATGACGGTCGGCGAGTTCACCACCGAGGTGGCCGGCCGGGCAGCTCAGCAGGTCTGATGAACTTGACCCCACCCCCGCCCGGGCGGGCCGAGATCCTCACCTGGCTGGCCGGCCTCGGTCCGCGCCCGCCGGACGCCGAACGGCTCGACTCGATGGAACTGGCGTGGCTGGTTCATCAGGTCGAGCAGCAGTACGGCGTCGCGCTCGACGACGAACAGCTCGAACGCATGCACACGGTCGACGACGCGGTCGCCGTACTCGCCGAAGTGCTGACCAGCCATGTCTGACCAGATTCCGGTCGCAGTCACCGGCATGTCGATCATGACTGCGCTCGGCCGTGGGCTTTCGGCGCAGCTGTCGGGTACGCCGGCGTTCGCCGAGGTCACGCGCTTCGATACGAGCAAGCGGCGTACACACCATGCCGCGATCGCCGTCGACGCCGGTACGCTGGAAGAAGAGCTCGACCAAGCGATCGCCGACGCGTGTGCGCAGGCGGGTGTCGACCGCCGCGCGACGCCCCTCCTGCTCGCTCTGCACGAGCCGCCGAGCCGCGACTTCGGTCAACTGCGCACGTACACCTCGGCCTGCGTCTCCGCCACCACAGCCCTTGCCGACGCCGCCACCCTCATCCGGCTCCGTCGGGTAGACCGCGTAGTAGTAGCCGCCGCCTACCTCGTCGAGCCCTACCAGTACGCCCTCTTCGACGCCGGCCGAGCGCTGTCGACGGACGGCGCCGTACGCCCCTTCTCCCTCCACCGCACTGGCACGTTGCTGGGCGACGGCGTGGCCGCCGTAGTCCTCCAACCCGGCGAAGGCCTAGCCGAACTACTCGCCTGGTCCCGCACCGGCGACGCCCACCACCCCGTCCAACCAGCCCCACACGGCCAAGGCCTAACCACCGCCGTCCACTCAGCCCTCCACAAAGCCAACCTGACGCCCGCCGACATCACCTACATCAACGCCAACGCCACCGGCACCACGTACGCCGACGTCTCCGAAGCAGCAGCCCTAACCCGCGTATTCGGAGCACCCAACCCCGGTCCGGCAGGTCGGGGTGGTGCGGCGATGCCGGGCGGAGTGTCGAGCGACGGCGCAGTGCTCACCTCCGCGAGCCGCGCGGAGCGCGGCGGGTCGGTGGGACCGGGTGTGTACGCCGAACTGAGCGAAGGTGGCGTGGCGCACAGCGGCTCCGGCCAGGCGGGTGGCGGCGGCGCGTCGGCTCCCGTCGGAGTGTCAGCCGACGGCGCAGTGGTCGCCTCCGCGCGCCGCGCGGAGCGCGGCGATCACGTGGGGCCGGCTGTGCTCGCCGAACTAGCCGAAGGCGGCGTGGCGCACAGCGGGCCCGGTCAGGCGGGTGGGGTTGCTGCGGCAACTCCGGGCGGAGTGTCAGCCGACGGCGCAGTGCGCGCCCGCGCCAGCCGCGCGGAGCGCGGCGACCCGACCATCGGCGCGGCGGGCCTCATTCCCTCACCCGCACACCGAGCGGAGCGAGGCGGGCGGGGACCCGAGCCGCGGCAAGTGGCGTCTCCTGCTCACCGGGACAGGCTCGTCATCCCATCGGCCCGCCGAGCGGAGCGAGGTGGGCCTGCTGTTTCTTCTACGAAGGGGGTGCATGGGCATGCGTTGGAGGCTTCGGGGTTGGTGGAGTTCTTGGTGACGGTGGCGGCTCTTCGGGTGGGGAAGTTGCCTGTTAATGCGGGGTTTTTGGCGGCGGATCCTGCGTGTGGGGTGGATTTGATCTTGGATGCGCCGCGGCTGGTGAGCTCGCCGTATGCCATGTCGTTGAACTCCGCGTTTGGTGGAGCCAACACCGCATTGGTGGTGCGCGTCGGATGAGGACGTTGGCTGAAGGGCGATGGGATGGCGGCGAGCCGCCGGGAGTGCCCGGGTTTGTGGGGTCGGCGTTCAACCCCATGGTGGTTGCGGCTGCTGAGCGGTGTCTGGCTCAGGTGGATACCGGACCGCTGACCGGGATCGTGCTCGTGAGTGAGGGCGATCGAGCCGGCGCGCAGCACGTAGAACAAGCAGTTGCTGAGGGCAAGCGCATCGGCCCGTTGTACTTCTTCCAGTCCGTACCCAACAGCATCGCCGGCTGGCTCGCGGCCAAGTGGCAGCTGCGTGGCCCAGTGGTGTGTGTGATGAACGGCGGACTCGACGAGGCCGAACTCCTGCTCGCCGACGGGGACGCCGAGCAGGTGCTGATCGTGCAGGTGACCGCGGACCGGGCGTTCGCGCAGATCGTGAGTGGGGGAGATCCGACGTGAAGAGTCTCAGAGCCCGACTGGCCGCCGACCCGGACATCGGCACCGGCAACGTCCTCGCAATAGTCCTCAAGTACGGCGCCGACCCGAGCGGCCCCGGCCTGACCTTCGACACCCCGGTCGACCACTTCCCGGCCGAGCACCCACTGACCCTCGGCGAACTCGATGAACGCGTTCAAGCACGTACGGCGTGGCTGCACGAACACGGCATCACCCGCCGCGACGTAATCGCGATCTGGGCCACCGAAGCACAGGACATCGTCCTCAGCTTCCTCGCCCTCACCCGCATCGGCGCTATCCCGGCGCTCCTCAACGGCAAGATGGCCCCGCCGATCGCCGACGAGTACATCCGCCGCCTGCGAGCAACGGCCGTGTTGGCCGACGCCCACCACAGCTCGCTGCTCGATACCGAAGTACTGGCTGAGCCGAAAGACCTCGGCCAAGGCGACACGGCCAAAGCGCCGCAGCACTACCAGCATCACGCCGACGACCCGGTCGTCATCACGCACACCAGCGGCACCACCGGCGTACCGAAGGCTGTTCTCCACACTCACACCACCTTGTACGCCGCCCTCAAACACCTCCTGACGATGCCGCAGGCGCAGGGCACCGACAGGATCCTGAACGCACTGCCGATCCCGCACACCGCGACGATCCTCATGGTCAACCAGGTCCTCGGCAACCGCGCCGAGATGCTGCTGCTCTCCAGCCAGGACGCGCCGTACGTCCTGCGCAACATCGAGCGCTGGAAGCCGCACTCCGTCTACGGCTTCGCGGTCACCTGGGCGGGACTCGCCCGCGAGAACCTGAGCAACCACGACCTGGACTCGGTCCGGATGTGGTTCAACACCGGTGACTGTGCGCACGAACCGCACATCCGCAAACTCGTTGCTGTCGGCACCCGTCAGACCGTCACCCGCGAGGGACGCCGTACCGTCCCGGGCAGTCATTTCATCGACGGTCTCGGCTCCAGCGAGATGGGCCACAACGGCTTCCACATCACGCACACGATCGACAGCGATCATTACGGCCGCTGCATCGGCAAGCCGTACGAGTTCGCGCAGGCAACTGTCCTCAGTTCGACCGGCGAGGAGCTGCCGCCGGGCAAGGTCGGGCTGCTCGGCTTCCGCTCGCCGTCGGTGTCACCGGGCTACTGGAACGACTCGGTGACGACGTACCGCTTCCGCTTGAATGGCTGGTTCCTGACTGGCGACCTGGTGTATCGCGACGACACCGGCCACTACTTCCACCTCGATCGCGTGCCGGACGCCGTCGCCGGCTTCGAGGGCCCGCAGCTGTTCACGTCGATGTCCGAGGAACGCATCCTCGCGGCACTTCCCGAGGTCGACGACTGCACGGTGATCATCACGCCGGACGACGGCGGGTACGTCGCCGACGTACTGCTCGAGCTCTCCCCGGACGCACCCGACCGCGATCGCGCCGCCGACGTGCGCAAAGCCGTCGGGGAGGAGGTCGCCGCAATTCTCCGCAACGTGACCGTGGTCGATTCGGGCGAGGTGCCGGTCACGGTGACCGGAAAGGTCCGCAAGGTCGCCCTTCGGGAGGCTCGCTCATGAATGCCACCATCACGGGAATCGGCCTGATGACACCGGTCGGCCGAACCCCGCGCGAGGCGTACGACGCCTTGCTGCACGGGCGATCCGGCATCGTGGAACCGCCCTCGGACCACCCGATCGCCAACTCGATCGAGCTTGCGGGCATCCTGCCACCCTTCGACGCCGGCGACCTCACCAAAGGCCCCGACGGCAAGGTGATGGATCGCACCGTCATCCTCGCCCAGCTGACCGCCGAGGACGCACTCGCGGATGCGGGTCTGGTCGTTGGCGACGCCATCGATCCCGAGCGGATCGGGATCATTGTCGGCGGAGTCGGCGGTATGGCGACCCTCGAGCAGCAGGTCCTGTCTCGCGCAGAACGCGGCCGCGCCGCGGTCAGCCCATACCTCCTCACCGGCATCCTCCCGAACATGCCAGCGGCCAGAGTCGCCATCCGCCACGGCATCCGTGGGTATACGTCATCGGTGGGTACGGCGTGCGCATCCGGCGCTCAGGCGATCGCGGACGCCGTACGGCTGATCCGCTCCGGTGAGGTCGACGTCGTGCTCTGCGGAGCGAGCGAGGCGCCGCTCTTCCCCACCTTCGCGGAGACCTTCGCCAATGCGCGGGCGCTGGCTCGTGGATGGGACGACCCGACCGAGGCGAGCCGACCGTTCGACGTACGGCGAAATGGGTTCGTCCTGAGCGAAGGCGCCGCCCTATTGGTACTGGAAAGCACAGAGCATGCTGCAGCCCGAGGAGCGGCTGGGTATGCGGACGTGGCGGGTTACGGGGTGAACTCGGACGCGCATCATCCGACTGCCCCGAGGCCCGACGGAGAAGGCGCTGCGGCGTGTATGCGATTGGCGATGGCAACTGGCCGGGTCCGGCCGGAGCAGGTTGGCTACGTCAACGCGCATGGCACCAGCACCAAGCTTGGTGACGTGGCCGAGTCGGTTGCTATCGGCAAAGCCTTTGGTGAGCACCAGCCGGCGGTCAGCTCGACGAAAGCGTTGACCGGGCACATGCTCGGCACCTCCGGTGTGGTCGAGGCGATCGCCGCGGTCGGCGCGATCACGACCGGCCTGTTGCCCCCGACGTACCACTTGGACGACCCGGATCCGGCCTGCCCGCTGGACCACGTCCGCAAGGAGCCCCGCGAGGCCCGGCTCGAGTACGCGTTGTCGAACTCGTTCGGCTTCGGCGGTCAGAACGTCAGCCTGCTCCTCGGCGCCGCCACTACGCCGATCAGGCGCGACATCAACAGTGAGGGGAAGGCGTAAATGGAGATCTACGGGATCGACCACGTCGAGCTGTACGTGGGCGACGCTCGGCAGGCGGCGTTCTACCTCGGGCATGCGTTCGGCCTGCAGATACACGGCCAGGGCGGACCCGAGACCGGCCTGCCCGGACAGCGCTCGTTGCTGCTGCGCGAGGACGCGGTCCAGATCGTGCTGACGTCGGGTCTGATCGCCGAGCATCCGGCGGCTGCCTATGTGCAGCGGCACGGTGACGGGGTCGCCGTTGTCGGCCTAGAGGTCGACAACGCGGCGGGCGCCTACACCGAATTGCTTGCCCGGGGCGCCGAATCGGTCGCCGCGCCGGTGATCTACACCGACCAGGAGACGACGGTGGTGATCGCCGAGGTCGGAGGATTCGGCGATGTCATCCATCGGCTCGTCGAACGGCGTGGACCGCGGCACGAGTTCCTGCCGGGCGCGATCCAGCTCACCGAGCCGGCCAGCGGACCGGACGAGAAGTTGTTCAGCGAGATCGACCATCTCGCGATCTGCGTGCCGTCCGGGCAGCTGAAACCGACGGTCGAGTTCTACGAGAAGGTCTTCGGGTTCCTGCCGATCTTCGAGGAAACCATCGAGGTCGCGGGGCAGGGGATGGAGTCGACCGTCGTCCAGAGCCCGTCGAAGCACGTCACGTTCACGCTGATCGAGCCGGACCCGAACCGCCGGCCGGGGCAGATCAACGACTTCCTCAGCTGGCACGCCGGCGCCGGCGTCCAGCACATCGCGTTGCGTACCAGCAACATCGTCGAGGCGGTCAGCACGCTGGCTGGTCGGGGCGTCAACTTCCTCGCGTCGCCATCGACGTACTACAAGGCGCTGCCGGAGCGTGTCGGCGAGGTCGAGACGCCAATCGAGGACCTGGAGAAACTCGGCATCCTGGTCGACCGGGACCACTGGGGTCAGCTCCTGCAGATCTTCACCGAGTCGATGCACGTCCGCCGCACGCTGTTCCTGGAGATCATCGAGCGCCGCGGCGCGATGACGTTCGGCAGCGGCAACATCAAGGCGCTGTACGAGGCGAAGGAACGCGAGCTCGAGGGGGTCTCATGACGTTGGAGTTCAAGCTGTCCGAAGAGGAGGTCGAGCTTCTCCCGACGGACGAGGATGTTGCCTTCTACAACGAGCACGGTTGGTACCTGTCCAAGAAGCTGCTCACCGACGACGAGACCGACGAGCTCGTCAACGCCAGCGAGCGGTACTACGCCGGCGAACGTGACCGCACGCTACCGCTCGCCCCGCCGAAGCTGGCGTACTGGGATCCGTCGAAGGGCGACGTCCAGCGGCACAACGACTACGTGCACTACGAGCACGACGGTCTCGCCAAGATCCTCCGCAAGCCGCTGATCGGCGCGGTCGCGGCCCGGCTCGCGCAGGCCGACGAGATCCGGATCTTCCAGTCCACATTGATCTACAAGCCGCCGATCTCCGGTGAGCCGTCGAACGTCGTGCCCTGGCACTTCGACAAGCACTACTGGTCGTCCTCGTCGTCGGACCGGATGCTGACCGCGTTCATCCCGTTCCACGACTGCCCGCCGGAGATGGGCACGATCACGATGGTCGACGGCAGCCATCGCTGGCAGGAGATCGGCTCCGACGACACCGTCGTACGCCACTTCGCCGAACGGGACCGGTCGCAGCTCGACCAGATGCTGGCCGAGAACGCGGCGTACAACGGCGCCGAGGTGATCAAAGTGCCGATCACGATCCCGCGCGGTCACATGAACTTCCACCACTGCCGCACGTACCACGGCAGCGGCGCCAACCTCACCGACCGCCCCCGCCGCGCCGTCTCGCTGCACCTCCAGGACGGCGCCAACGCCTACCGCGAGTTCCCTCTCAGTGACGGGACCTTCGCCGCCTACAACCACGACGCGCTGGTACGCCGTACCTCCGCCGGCCACCCCGACTACGCCGACCCCGACTTCTGCCCAACGCTCTGGGCCGACCGCTAGGAGATCAGCACATGTCCCGTTACGACTGGGGTCAGACGCACCCCGGCATCGAGCAACTCGAGAAGGCCGTCGGCGAAGCGCGCGACAAGGTCGTCCAGCACCCGCTGTACGCGAACCTGGACACGCACGAGGCACTCGTGACCTTCATGGAGCATCACGTATTCGCGGTATGGGACTTCATGTCGCTGCTGAAGTCACTGCAGCGCGAGCTCACCTGCGTCACGGTCCCGTGGATTCCGACCGCGCACACCGGCAGTCGCAGGTTGATCAACGACATCGTGATGGTCGAGGAGAGTGACGAACTCGGCGACGGCTTCATCAGCCATTTCGAGCTGTACGTGAACGGCATGGTGGAAGCCGGTGCGGACACCTCGGCGATCTCCGCGCTGGTGGATCTGCTACGGGACGGCGGGGGCGTCGTGGACTCTCTGAAGGCTGCCGGAGTACCGCAGGCGTCGATCGACTTCGCCGGCACGACCTGGGACATCATCGAGAACGCGCCGATCCACTGTCAGGCAGCGGCCTTCGCCTTCGGGCGTGAGGACCTGATCCCGGACATGTTCCAGCAGGTCGTCGCGGTCAACGAACGGTCCAACCGGCTCAACACGTTCGTCGACTACCTCGAGCGCCACATCGAGGTCGACGGCGAGCAGCACACCCCGATGGCGATGCAGATGGTCACCGACCTCTGCGGCGACGACCAAGCCAAGTGGGACGCCTGCGCGGACACCATCAACAGCGCCCTCGGCGCGCGCGCCCGGCTCTGGGACGCCATCCTCGCTGCGGTGAAGGGCTGACCACGTGAGCACAGCCGATCTCTACCGGACCGTGCGCTTGATCCGTCGCTTCGAGGAGCGGGCGATCGAGTTCGTGCGATCCGGCGAGATCGTCGGGGGGATCCACCCGTACGTCGGGCAGGAGGCGATCGCGACCGGGATGTGCGCGGCGTTGACGCCGGCCGACGTGCTCACGAGCACCCACCGCGGACACGGACACGTGCTTGCCCGCGGGGCCGATCCGGGGCGGTTGTTCGCCGAGTTGATGGGTCGGGAGAGCGGGCTGAACAAGGGACGCGGCGGCTCGATGCACGCGGCCGACTTCAGCTTGGGGATCCTCGGGGCGAACGCGATCGTCGGCGCGGCCGCATCGATCGCGACCGGTGCTGCCTGGGCCTCTCGCCGGCAAGGGCGGGACACGGTCGCGGTCACGTTCTTCGGTGATGGGGCCATGAATGAAGGCATGTTGCTGGAGGCATTCAACCTGGCCGCACTGTGGCGGGTGCCGGTGATCTTCGTCTGCGAGAACAACGGGTATGCGACGACGATGCCGGTCGAGTCGGCGGTGGCCGGGAGCATTACCGGACGGGCAGAGGCGTTCGGGATTCCGGCGTACCTCGTGGACGGGCAGGATCCGGAGACGGTGCTGGAGGCAACGACGGCGGCGGTTGCGCGGGCTCGGGCCGGCGACGGGCCGACGTTCCTGGAATGCATGACGTATCGCTTCGACGCGCACCACACGTTCGAGCATCGTGCCCGACTCGACTACCGCTCGGCCGACCAGCTCGCCTTCGGCCGGTCGCGGGATCCGGTCGTGATCCAGGGCGAACGGTTGTCGGACGACGAGCGGGCGCAGGTCGACGCCGAGGTCGAGGCAGTGCTCGACGCGGCGGCCGAGTTCGCGTTGGCGAGTGCTCATCCGGATCCGGCCGGCGCGCTCAAGTACCTGTATGCGGTGATGCCCTGATGCCGAAGCTCTCGTACCTGAAGGCGATGAACCGCGCCCTTGCCGACTCCCTCGACAGCGATCCATCGGTCTTCCTGCTCGGCGAGGACATCCGCGTCGCCGCGTCCAACCTGACCGCCGGTCTCGTCACCCGCTTCGGCCCCGACCGCGTCCTCGACACCCCGCTCTCCGAGCAGGCCTTCACGAACTTCGCGACCGGTGCGGCGCTGGCCGGGATGCGCCCGGTGATCGAGTTCCAGATCCCGTCGTTGCTGTTCCTGGTCTTCGAACAGATCGCGAACCAGGCTCACAAGTTCTCCCTGATGACCGGCGGCCAATGCAAGGTCCCCGTGACGTACGTCGTCACCGGCTCAGGCTCCCGCACCGGCTGGGCCGGGCAACACTCGGATCATCCCTACACACTGCTCGCCCATGTCGGCGTGAAGACCGTCGTCCCGGCGACCCCCACGGACGCCTACGGTCTGCTGAGGTCGGCGATCCGCGACGACGACCCGGTGGTCTTCTTCGCACCATCGGGCGCGCTCGGAGTCCGGGAAGACGTCGACTTCACCTCCCTGGCACCTATTCCACTCGGTACTGGTCGCCTGGTGCGGGCCGGCAGCGACGTGACACTGGTTGCCCTCGGCCATCTGGTCCATGATGCGCTGGCCGTCGCGGACGAGCTGGCCGGGCAGGGGATCTCGGTCGAGGTCTTCGATCCGCGGACCGTCTTTCCGCTCGACCTCGACGGCTTGGCCAGGTCGGTCGCGAAGACCCGCCGCCTCGTCGTGATCGACGACTCCAACCGCACCAGCGGATTCGGCGCCGAGATCCTCGCGGTCGCCGCCGAACGTTTCACGCTGGACGCTCCGCCTCGCCGCGTGACCCGGCCCGACGGCGCCGTCCTGCCGTTCGCACTTGCCCTCGACCGAGCGATCCAGCCCGACCGGGACCAACTCGTCGGCGCGATCAACGCCGTACTGGAGGACCGATGACCGACGTGTGGAACCAGTTGCCCCAAGCAACCCGTACGGCGCTGGTGAAGCGGGGTACCGCGGCATGGCGGGAGGTGTACGACGGGGTCGCGACACACAACAAGGAGTGGCGACCGCTCCGGCCGCCGATCATGGCTGCGAGCACCTACCGATCGATGACGGAGCTCTCGGCAACCGTTGCGCGGTTGATTCTGGGCGCGTGTTTGCGGCGGGCAACGACCGCGGGGGAGCTGCGGCGGGCGCTCGGGATGCCGGTCGGCTACATCGACCTGCTGGACGAGGACCTGCCGTTGAGCGATGACCTGCTCGGCGGTGTGCGCGCGGACATCCTGCTCAGCAACGGGACGCCGTACGTCGTCGAGGCCAATATCGACAGCGCGCTCGGTGGGGCGCACGACTCGGACGGGGTCGCGCATCGATTCCTCAACGCGTACGCGGGTGACCCTGTGCTGGACGAGCTCGGGTTGACCGCGCCGCCGTCGGCAGTGGACGCGCGGTATGAGGCCGTCCGGTCGGCGTTGCAGCTGACCGGGGACGATCGGCTGGCGATGGTCTTCACCACCGGCGGGACCTATCCGGGGTCGCAGGACGGCATGGCGATGATCAAGTTGCTCGAACCGTTCAGTGAGCGTGGCCACCAGCTCGGCCTGGACATGCGGGTGTACCCCGTCGAGTGGCTCACGCTGGACGCCGCCGGTCGACTCTGCGTCGACGACGGCCCGATCGCCGCAGTACTGCGGATGTTCGTCCCGCAAGGCATGAAGCCCAGCGACGGTCTGGACGCGTTGGGGGCTGCCGTCGCCAGCGGGTCCGTCCGGATGTTCACAGCAACCGCGAGTTGGTTGCTGGCGAGTAAAACGATCCTGGCGTGGCTGTGGAGCGACCTCGACGGTTTGGACCCGGCGGATGCCGAGGTCGTCCGGCAGCACGTGCCGCGGACCGAGATCCTGACGGCGGGTCTGCGTGAGCGGGTATTTGCCGACCGCAACCGGTTGGTGCTCAAGCCGAACGGTTCGTACGGCGGCGTCGGCGTGGTGGTCGGCCCTGAGGTCGACGAAGCGAGCTGGGTGAACGCGGTCGAGGAAGCCCTCAGCGAGGGCGGGTACATCGTGCAGCAGCACATCGAGGTGGATCGGTTGACCATGCAGTTCGTGCACCTCGAGACCGAGGAGACGCAGGAGGCGGACGTGCCGTTCTGCGTCGCGCCGTACTTGTTCGCAGGCACTCCGGCCGGTGCCTACCTTCGGTTCACGGTTCCGGGTGCGGGCCCGGTGGTCAACGTCGGCCAGGGTGCGCTGACGAGCGGTCTGCTGCTGGTCCCTTGAGCCGGCGCCCGATCGCGCGGAGTGTTTCGGCGGTCGCGACGGCATCGCTGCGGGCGTTGCCGTGGCGGCCGTCCCTGCTGTAGAGACTCGGGTCGGTGGACAGCGGGTGGTCGGTGAGGTGGATGTGGATCGTGCCGAGCTGCTCAGCAATAGCGGCCGTGCGGTCGGACAGAGTTCGCATTCGTTGCCTGAGACCCGGACGCAGCCAGTCGACGACGGCCGGGCTGTACGAGATGTCGAACATGCCGAGCGTCATCACCTCCGCGCCGGCACCCTGCAGCGTGGTGATCATCAGCGTGAGCTCACGGTCGACCCGGTCCGCGTCGTACGTCGCCGGGAACGCATCGTTGCCTCCGCCAACGACCAGCGCGAGGTCGGGGCCGAAGGCAAGAGCCGGCTCGAGCTGCGTGGCGAGGATCTCGCGGGTCCGCAAGCCGCTGACGCCGAGGTTGAGATAGGCGAGGTCGGGACGTACGGCGCGGAGCTCGGCGGCTATGCGATCCGCCCACTGGAGATCGCTGTAGCCGTCGACCGGCTCGCACAATCCCTCGGCGACACTGTCGCCCAGTACGACGAACCTCCGCCACGGATGGTCTTCGAGGAGCTCGAGGCTCTCGCCGGGGCGGAGGCAGTAGGGGTCAGTGGCTTCGTTCACGTTGCCTCCACTGTGCTTGGTGCGTCGAGAACCTTTCCGGGGCCGCGGCGGACCAACGGGAACACGCTGACGATCAGGCAGGCAATACCTGACCAGATCAACGCCGGGATCAGGCCGAGGCTGCTGACCAACTCGCCGGCCAGCAGAGCGCCTAGTGGAAGTCCGGCGAATGACGACGCTGCCACCAGACCGATGACTCGCGCCTGCAGCTGTTTCGGGACGTGTTCGTAGAGGGCGGCACCGAAGACAGGGTTGATCGCGGCGATGCCGATACCGGATAGGAAGGTCACCACCATGACCAGGGCCAGGTTGTCGCTGAGACCGAGGACGAGTAGCCGGGGACTGCCGCCGACGAAGGCGCCGATAGCGAAGGTCAGATAGCGCGGCACCTTGGTGGCGAGTACGGCGAAGGTGATGCTGCCGAGCAGAGCCCCGGCGGAGAACGCCCCGAGCGTGAGGCCGAGACCGGCGGGTGAGCCGAGGACGTCGCGGACCCAGACCGGGATGAAGACCGCCGTACTCGCGCTGGCGAAGATGTTGATCGTGAACGTCGTGATCAGCATCGTCGCGAGCAGCTCGTCGCGTCGTACGAACGAGAAGCCTTCGGCCAGGGAACGGAAGTACTTGTCCCGGCGGGTGTCCGCGACCACCTCGGGCGGGCGGACGAAAGCCGCGACCAGGACACCGCAGATCACGAACGTCACGGCGTCGATCCACAGCACGCGGGCGGCGTCGGTCCAGAAGATCAGCAGGCCGCCGAGCGGTGCGCCGAGCAGGGTCGCGCCGCGGGCGAGGGCTTCGTGGAGCGACGTGATCCGGATCAGTTCGACGTTCGCGGCCTCGGCCATTGGGCGAACCAACAGATCCTTGGCCCGGTCGGCCGCACCGCGGAGGGCGCCGGCGATCGCGACGAGGACGAGGAGTGCGGCGAAGCCCTGGCCGGCGGTCGCGGCGATCGCGCTCACCGCGACGGCACTGGAGAGGTTCGCCAGGATCGACGTACGACGGGGTCCGAGGGTGTCGATGATCGGGCCGGCCATGATGCTCGCGATGATGTAGGGCACGAGTTCGACCGCGGCGACCAGGCCCATCCGGGCCGCGCTGCCCGTGGTGACGAGCACCAGCCAGGGGATCGCGACCATGGTGATCCGGCTGCCGACCGCGGACAACACGTCCGCGACGAACAGGATGACGAGCCCGCGTTTGGGCGTCATGACTGTGGGTGCAGTTCGGCGTAGAGCTTGCGGAGGGCAACCTTGTCGACCTTCGCGATCTTCGTCAGCGGAAGTTCGTCGACGAAGTCGATCGCGGTCGGCGCCCACATCTCGTTCAGGGCCGTGGTCACCAGTCCCTGCAGCTCGTCTGCTGTCACCGGCGACCGCGCAACGACGAACGCATGTACGGCCTCGCCCACAACTGGGTCGGGAACGCCGATGACCGCGGCCGTGCTGACCGCCGGGTGGCTGCTCAGCACGTCCTCGATCGGCCGGCAGAAGATCGCCCAGTTGCGCCGGGTGGTGACGATCATGTCGTGCACCCGGTCGACGAGGAACAGGAAGCCGTCGTCGTCGACGTACCCGAGGTCGCGGGTCCTCAGCCAACCGTCGACAAGAGTCTCGGCGGTGAGCTCCGGCTGGTTCAGGTACCCGGCGAAGACCAGGTTGCTCTGTACCCAGACCTCGCCGGTCTGCCCGTTCGGCAGCACGTTCCCGTCGTCGTCCCGGATCTCGATCCGGACATCGCCGTACGGCGTGCCCGCCGACGCCAGCCGCTCCGGATGATCGGGGTCCTCGGTCAAGCCGGGCTGCGCCGTCACCACGACACACTCGCTCAGCCCGTAGACGATCCGCAGTACAGGACCGAAGCGCTCGATGCCCTGCCGCAGCCGCGCCGGTGTCGCCGGGCCCGCGCCGACGTTGAACATGAACAGACTGCTGCAATCGACGTCCGCGCCACCGGGATAATCAAGCACTTCGTACAACATCGGCGGCGTCACGTAGGTCGACGTGATCCGCTCGGTCGGCACGATCCGGTAGAACTCCTCCGGCGACCAGGTGTCGGTGAGAAACAGCACGCCGCCGGTGAACAGGTTGAAGAACGTGGTGATCTGCCCGCTCGCCAGCCACAGCGGCGACCCCGAGTAGTGCCGGAGCATCGGAAACCCTTGGGCGACAAACGCTGCGGCCAACTCGAGGATCTGCTCGTAGAACGCCTGGGTGTGATGAACCAGCTTCGGATCGCCGGTCGTCCCGCTGGTCTGCAACACCGAGTCCGGCACCGGTGTCACGCCGATCTCGTACGGCGTCGACGAGTCCAACTCGGCGATCCGGTACGCCGGCATCGGGGCGAGCGAATCCGCCAGTTCCTGGCCGAGGTCGCTCGCATCGTCGTACACGAACAGGTCGGCGTCGGCCAGCGCAGCGAAGCGATCGATCTCGCGGCGGGACGTGATCGGCGCGCTCCACAGCACCCGGCAACCGTGCAGGTGCAGGGCAAGTTGGAGCGCCGGGGCGTCGAAGCAGTTGGCCGCCATCACCAGCACTTTGCCGCCCGGCCGGACGCCGGCATCCCGAAATGCACCCGCGAAACGCAGGACGTCGGCAATCAATTCACCGTACGTCGCGGAACGGTCACCGCGAGCCAGCGCCGGACGTCCAGAGAATTCCTGGAACAGCTGCAGGACGCGACCCACGTAATTGGTACTGTTTCCGGGCAGGACGAATTCAGGCGGCATTTCGTCTCCGTCGCTGAATGAAAGAGCCCCTCGACTCCGGCCACCCCCAGCCGTCCCTTGCGACTCTACTCGATCGGGGCCCCGCGCAGTGTGAAGGAATACCCCTGCGATTCGGGGGTGGAACCGGGCCGCTAACCCCTGCGTCCGGCTCGGAAGAAATGCATTCTGATTCATTGACCGGATTACTTCTGGCGTATTACGTTCCGTCCGCATCCATTCCGCCTGGAGGTCAGTTCATGTCCATTTCCAGCAGTTGGCGCGCGGTTGCCGTCACCGCGGCTCTCACTCTCGCCGGATCGAGCCTGGCCGGCTCGACTCTCGGTGGTCACGACGACGCCGAGTGGGTCGGCACGTGGGCGACCGCGGTCACCCACGGCGACGCCACCGGATCGACGAATCTCGGGCTGACCGATCAGAGCGTCCGGCTGAACATCCGCCCCACCGTCGGCGGCAACCGGATCCGCGTCCGGCTGTCGAACATCTACGGCGAGAAAACCGTCACGGTCGCCGCCGCAACCGTTGCCAAACCCAACAAGGCGACGCCGGAACTGTCCGACATCGACCCGGCAACCCTGCGGACGTTGACGTTCAACGGATCGGGCAGCGCCTCGATGGTCAAGGGCAGCGAGCTGCTCAGCGACCCGGTCAACCTGCGGATCGGCACTCTCGACGACCTCGTCGTCAGCCTGTACTTCCAGGACAACACCGGGCCGACGACGTTCCACGGCTCGTCGATCCAGGACAACTTCGTCGGCACCGGTAACCATGTCAGCGATCCGGGCGGCGCGAGCTATCCGACCACGCGCCGGTGCTGCTGGTTCTTCCTGTCAGGCGTGGACGTCCAGACCGACGACTCGGCCGGCTCGATCGTCGTACTCGGCGACTCGATCAGCGACGGCACGAACAGCACCCCGAATGCCAACAACCGCTGGCCGGACCAGCTCGCTGAGCGACTGGCCACATCGGCCGGGCACAAGCCGTTCCCGAGCGTGCTGAACGCGGGTCTGGCCGGCAGCCGGCTCAACCACGAGGGCACCGAGCCGTCCGACAACGGTGCGTTCCCCGGATTCGGCGAGGTCGGCGTGAACTCGCTGGCCCGGTTGAACGAGGACGTGTTCGCCCAGACCGGCGTGCGGACCGTGATCACCGAGCTCGGTATCAACGACATCTGGATGTCCGACGACTCCGCCGCTGAGATCATCGGCGCGCTGCGGCAGGTGAACGCGCAAGCCAAGGAACGCGGCATCCGTAGCCTGGTCTCAACGATCACGCCGTTCGAGGGCCTCTCCGGCACGGACAGCTGGACGCCGGCCAAGGAGGCGACGCGGCAGGCGGTGAACAGCTACCTGCGGTCGAGCCACGAGGTCGACGGTGTGCTCGACTTCGACAAGGTACTGCGCGACCCGGCGGCGCCGTCGAAGCTCCGCACGGACCTCGACTCGGGTGACCACATCCACCCGAACGACGCCGGCTACCAACTAATGGCTGCCTCGGTCCCGCTGAACCTGGTGCGCTGACATGGCTGCTCGGAGTGCGAACGAGATTCTCGCCGCCCTCGGCTCCGAGCAGGGCCGTCGCGATCCGATGCCGCTCTTCGCGGAGCTGCATCGGATCGGCCCGGTCTGCCGCCTCGAGCCCGGCACCTCGCCGTACGCCGTCGTCGTGAACGGGTACGACGCGGCGCAGGAAGCCTTGAAGGACACGCGGTTCGGCCGGCTGCTGACGGCCGATCCGGACCCGCAGGACGCCGTACTGCGCCGGCTCGGCGGGTCGATGATGTTCAAGAACGAGCCGGAGCATCTGCGGATGCGCAAGGTGTTCCAGGCCGTACTGACGCCCCGTCGGCTGACCGGGTTCGAACCGGTCGTGGAGGCGTTGGCCACCGAACTGCTCGACGACCTGGGCAAGGCCGGCCGGGACGGTCAGGTGATCGACTTCGTGGACTTCGCGTATCGCTTGCCGATCACCGTCATCGGCACGTTCCTTGGCATCCCACGGTCGGACCTGGGCTGGTTCCGCGACCGGACCAAGGCCATCGACGACTACCTCGACCTCGGCGGGAAGGCGCCGGAGCGACTGGCCGCCGCCAACCAGGCCGCGGACGAGTTGAACGACTACTACGCGCGGATGCTCGCCGACCGCAGGGTTCAGCCCCGCGACGACCTGGTGAGTTCGCTGGTGGACTCGGAGCTCGCCGAGCAGGAGCTGATCGACAACCTGCTCGTGCTGGTCAACGCCAGCTTCGTGACCACGATGAATCTGCTGACGAACGGACTCGAGTTGCTCCTTGCCCAGCCGCTGCTGATCGATGCCTTGCGCAACGAACCGGATCGGGCGGCCGGCTGTGTCGAGGAGATCCTGCGGCATCAGAGCTCGGTCCAGCTGATCAGCCGGAAGGCGTCGGTCGACCTCGAACTGGCCGGCGAGACGATCACCGAGGGAAGTCTGGTGCTGATCCTGCCCGGCGCCGCGAACCGGGATCCGGCCAAGCATTCCGACGCCGACGCGTTCGACCCGGACCGTGCAGATCTGCAGCACCTGTCCTTCGGTGCCGGGCCGTTCTACTGCGTCGGCGCCGGACTGGCTCGGATGGAAGGGCGGGCGGCGTTCGGGCAGTTGTTCCAGCGATTCCCCCAGCTGCAGCTGGCGGGGGAGCCGGTTCGCAGTCACAGCCTGCTGCTGCGTGGACATGCGTCCATGCCGATCCGATTGGGGTGAACCGATGCCGTTGGACCCGCAGGTCGAGGCGATGCGCGCCGAACGCGAGTCGCACCAGGTGCCGCAGCTCTACACCCAGACGCTGGCCGAGGCTCGGGAGGCTGACCTGGCCTCGATCCGCGCCGCGGGCGGCGAGGTCGAGCCGGTCCATCACATCGAGGACGTCACGACCGACGCCGGGCTGCCCCTCCGCGTCTATCGCCCTGACCTGACCGGACCGCTGCCGACGTTGGTCTACTTCTTCGGCGGAGGTTGGACGCTCGGCAGCATCGACACCGCAGACGGGATCAGCCGCAAGCTGGCGAACGCCGTACCTTGTCAGGTGGTCACGGTCGGGTACCGGCTGGCGCCCGAGCATCCGTTCCCGACAGCCGTCCACGACTGCCATAGGGCGACGCAATGGATCGCAGCGCAGCCACAGGTTGATCCGGCGCGTCTGGTGGTCGGCGGAGACAGCGCCGGCGGGAACTTGGCGGCCGCGGTGACTTTGCTTGCCCGCGACAACGGCCCGGCACTGGCCGGACAGCTGCTGGTGTACCCGAACACGTTGTACGGCTCGGACACGATCTCGATGCGCAACGGCAACGACCCGTACCTGTTCAACAACACCTCGGTCAGCTGGTACTGGAAGCATTACCTAGCAGATGAGGAGGACGGCAAGAACCCGCTGGCGTCACCCCTCCTTGCCGAATCGCACGCGAACCTGCCGCCGGCACTGGTGATCACCGCCGAGTACGACCCGCTCCGCGACGAGGGCGAGTACTACGCCGAGAAGCTCCACGCGGCCGGCGTACCGACCACCCTCAGCCGCTACGACGGCATGGTCCACGGCTTCTTCGCCATGTCCGGCATCCTGGACGGCGGCAAGAAGGCGATGGGTGAGGCGTCGGCCTGGTTGAGCGGGATCTTCTCGGATGGCTGAGTCACTCGCCGACTACGAGCTCCTCGCTCGTGAGACTCTCCCTGCGGCCGTGTACGACTTTGTTGCCGGTGGCAGCGGTTCGGAACGCACCCTTCGCCTCAACCGCGCCGCTTTCGACGCAATCACGCTGACCCCCCGCATCCTCACGGGCACGGCAACACCGAACCTCTCCTGGACAGTCCTCGGCACGCGGTGGGAGTTGCCGTTCGCTGTTGCTCCGATGGCCTACCAGAAGCTCCTCCATCCCGAGGGCGAGTTGCTCCTGGCCGCAGCCGCCGCACGAGCGGGCATCCCGTACACCATCAGCACGCTGAGCAGTGTCGCCCTGGAGAAGGTCGCCGGTGTGGCCGCCTCGTGGTTCCAGCTCTACTGGCTGCGGGACCGCCGGGTGGTGACCAGCCTGGTGGAGCGGGCGGTGACCGCGGGATGCGGCGCCGTGATGGTGACAGTCGACGTTCCGGTGATGGGTCGACGGTTGCGGGACATACGCAACGGGTTCGCGCTGCCGCCGGACGTCGCCCCGGAGAACCTTGTCGACAAAGTGACAGAAGCGCACGACGCGATTCCGGGCCTGTCCGCGATCGCCGCGCACACCGCATCCGCCTTCGAGCCGGCGGTCTCGTGGCGAGACCTCGAGTGGCTGCGTTTGATGTGTCCGATTCCCCTTGTGGTCAAGGGGATTCTGGACCCTCGCGACGCCCGCCGAGCGCTCGAGCTAGGTGCAGACGGTGTCGTGGTCTCGAACCATGGCGGTCGCCAGCTGGACGGCGCGATCGCATCGATCGATGCCCTGGGCCCGGTTGTGGACGCCGTCGGCAGAGACTGCGCAGTACTCCTGGACAGCGGGGTACGCAGCGGTCTCGACGTACTGAAGGCGCTCGCGTCGGGTGCTTCCGGCGTACTGATCGGACGACCGTTGCTCTGGGCACTTGCTGTTGGCGCTGTGGATGAAGCGCTGGCCCTGCTGGACCGCGAGCTGCGGGACGCGATGCTGCTGGCGGGGTGCGCGGATCTGGCTGCAGTACGGGAACTGAGCGTGGGGAGAGCAATATGGCCGATCTCGAGTTGAGCGACCTGCACGGCTCGCTCACCGACCAGGCGCTGAACTCGATGAACTTCCTCAACGAGATCTCGCACCACTACCCGGACGCGATCTCGCTCGCCGCCGGACGGCCGACCGAGGAGTTCTTCGCGCTCGAGGACCTGCACCAGTATCTCGACCTGTTCGCGCAGTACCTGCGAGAGCAGGGGTACGACGAAGCCGCGGTCCGGCGGACGATCTTCCAGTACGGGCGGACGAAGGGCATCATCCAGGACCTGATCGCACGCAATCTCGCGATCGACGAGGGCATCCACGTCGACCCCGAGGCGATCGTCGTCACGGTCGGCTGCCAGGAGGCAATGGTCCTCACGCTGCGCGCCCTCCGCGCCGGCCCCGATGACGTACTGCTTGCCATCTCCCCGACGTACGTCGGCATCACCGGCGCGGCCCGCCTCGTCGACCTCCCCGTCGTACCGGTGGGGGAGGAGGACGATCTGGCCACCGTGCTGAAGTCGGTCCGCGCGGAGGGCCGGCGTCCGCGCGCCTGCTACGTGATGCCCGACTTCGCCAACCCGTCCGGCCTCAGCATGGACCTCTCGGCCCGGCACAAACTGCTGGAGATCGCCGCCGCGGAGGGCATCCTCCTGCTGGAGGACAACCCGTACGGACTCTTCCCGGTCCAGGGTCACGAGCGCATGCCCACTCTGAAGTCCCTCGACACCTCCCGCCGAGTCATCTACCTGGGCTCGTTCGCCAAGACGGGTCTGCCCGGAGCGCGAGTCGGCTTCGTGGTCGCCGACCAGACAGTCGGCACGGGCCTGCTGGCCGACGAGCTCTCAAAGCTGAAGAGCATGCTGACCGTCAACACCTCACCAGTCGCCCAGGCTGTCGTCGGCGGCAAACTCCTCGCCAACGAATGCAGCCTGGTCGCGGCCAATCAACGCGAGCGCGCCGTCTACGCTGCCAACCTCCAGGCGATCACCGACGGCCTCGCCGCCCGCTTTCCGAACGGCGAGATCACCTGGACCGTTCCCGCCGGCGGCTTCTTCGTTGTCGTCACGGTCCCGTTCGCGGTCGACGATGCGCTGCTCGAGAAATCGGCCCACGAGTACGGCGTCCTGTGGACCCCGATGAGCCATTTCTACGACGGCGACACCCCGATCAACGCCCTCCGCTTGTCCTGCAGCGCGGTCACCCTGCAGCAGATCGAGGCTGCCCTGAATCGGTTGAGCGCCTTCATCTTCGACCAACTGGTCCTCTTGGGCGGTCCAGAACTGGATCTGTAGGGCAGACCGGTATCTCCCTAGCGTGAGTGTCATGACCACCGCGTGCGAGATCCCCACAGTGCAGGTTGTTGCTGCCGACCGTCTGCTGACCAGCCAGTTCGCGCGGCTGTTGGCGATGGTCTTCGGTTCCGGCCTGAGCATGTATCTGCTCACCTCGGTGGTCCCGCTCTACCTCGCCGCGAACGGGTCCGGCGGCGTCGGCGCGGGGCTGTCGACCGCCGCGATGATGTTCTCCGCGGTGGCCGTGGAGCTGATGGTGCCGCGGATGCTCGCACGCTGGGGATACCAGGTCGTCCTCGGCCTCGGGCTCGTGCTCCTCGGCGCCCCGTCGCTGGTGCTGCTGACCTCCGCGGCGCTTCCGGTCGTACTGGCAGTCTGCATCGTCCGCGGCGCCGGCCTCGCGATCCTGGTCGTTGGAGCAGTCGCATTGGTCGCCGACCTGACCCCGTCCACCCGCCGTGGCGAGGCACTCGGGGTGTACGGCGTGGCTGTCGGCGTACCGGCGGTGATCGGTCTCCCGCTGGGCGTCTACCTGACCAACTTGATCGGCTTCGGCGCACTGTTCGTGCTTGCCGCGATCGCTTCGCTCGCCGGGCTGGTGGTCTTGGTCGGTCTGCCCGGGAACGTGAACGCTTCTGAAGAAGAGCAGCACGTGAAGGTGCTCGGCGGTGTACGGCGTAGCGGTCTGCTGACTCCGACCCTGATCTTCGCCGCGGTGACTGTTGCTGCGGGCATCAGCGTGACCTTCCTGCCGCTGGCCGTTGCCGGAGACAAGCAGTCGCTGGTCGCCACAGCCCTTCTGCTGCAGGCGATCGCGGCGCCCATCGCCCGTTGGCTGGCGGGCCGGTACGCCGATCGCATCGGCCCGGCGAGGCTACTCGCACCCGCGTTGATCCTCGCCGCGGTCGGCGCCGGATCGCTTGTCTTCCTGCCCAGCGTCGTCGCGGTTCTCATCGGCTCGACCTGCTTCGGCATCGGCTTCGGCGCCGCGCAGAACCTCACCCTGACCCTGATGTACAACCGCGTCGACCGCTCCCGCTACGGGCAGGTCAGCGCCCTCTGGAACCTCGCGTACGACGGCGGCTGGGGCGCCGGCGCGATGATCTTCGGCGCCGTCGTCGGGGGAGTTGGCTTCTCGGTCGCGTTCGCCTTGACCGCAGCGGTTGTCGCGGTTGCCGTCGTACCGGCGCTTAAAGCTTCCGCAGTCTGACCCAGCGGACAGCGTGATCGGGGCCCTTGCGGAGGACCAAAGTCGCGCGGGAGCGGGTCGGGAGGATGTTCTCGCGCAGGTTCGGGCCGTTGATGCCGTCCCAGAGCGACTCGGCCTTCTTGATCGCTTCCTCGCGGCTCAGCTCGCCGTACCGGACGAAGTACGACTCGGGGTTGCGGAACGCCGTCTCCCACAGTTTGAGGAAGCGCGCCACGTACCAGGAGCGGACATCGTCGGCGGCGGCGTCGACGTACACCGAGAAGTCGAAGAAGTCGCTGACCGCGAGCCCGCTCTTCCCGTCCGCGTGCCGAGGCGCCGGCTGCAGCACGTTCAGCCCCTCGAGCAGTAGGATGTCCGGCTGTTCGACCGTCGTCCGTACGCCGGGCATGCGGTCGTAATGCAGGTGCGAGTAGACCGGCGCCTCGACCGCGTCCATACCTGACTTCACCTCGACCACGAAGCGGAGCAAGGCCTTGCGGTCGTACGACTCCGGGAAACCCTTGCGCTGCATCAGGTTCCGGCGTTCGAGCTCGGCGTTCGGCCAGAGGAAACCGTCCGTCGTGACGAGTGCGACCCGCGGGTGCTCGGGCCAGCGGGCCAGGAGCTCGCGCAGCAGCCGGGCGGTCGTGGACTTGCCGACGGCAACCGATCCGCCGATGCCGATCACGAACGGCGTACGGGTCGCGGCGGGTTTGCCGAGGAAGCTCTCGGTGTCGGCGTGCAGCGCGCGGGCGTGCCGGACGTACAGCGACAGGATCCGCGACAGCGGCAGGTACACCTCGCGGACCTCGTCCATGTCGATCTCGTCACCGAGGCCGCGCAGCCGCTCGACCTCGTCCGCCGTCAGCGGGGAGACCGTGGTCTCGGCCAGTTGCGCCCAGGTGGCCCGGTCGAGCTCGGTATAGGGAGTCACCTCCCGCGACGGCTGCAGCATGTGGCCCATTCTTCCCACCGGCGCGGATTGCACCCACATCGGGCCGACGTGGCCTTTGTCTCAGCCACGCCCCAACGCCGAAACTTTCGGTGACCGCCCGATATGGAAGGTTCATGTCGGCCCGTAATGCGTCTGTGGCGTGTACGAAGACGTCACCACCTGTCCGGACGAGCTGTTGCTGTTCTTCCATCACGTTGCCTATGGCCACGTTCTGCGCAACGGCAGCACGGTGCTGGAGCACATCTACGACATGCACTTCCAGGGGTACGCCGAGGGGGAGGCGATGGTTGCCCGTTGGCGGGTGATCGCCGAGCGGTTCGAGCCGGTGGTGCGGGAGAATGTCACGGCCCGTTTCGAGGCGCAGCTCGCGAACGCGCGGGAGTGGCGCGAGCAGGTCAACACGTTCTTCTACCGGCTCAGCGGCGTACCGGATAGCCACGGGCGCCTGATCCACCGCTAAGCTGGTTCGAAAGTTTCGAACCAGGGGGCGTGGTGAGCGAGCGACCGACCATTGCGAAGATTGCCGAACAGGCCGGCGTGTCGGTGCCGACCGTCTCCAAGGTGCTGAACGGGCGCGCGGATGTGGCCGAGGCGACCCGGGCCCGGATCGAGAGCCTGATCCAGGAGCACGGGTACCGACGGCGCAGCCCGGGGACGGCGGCCAGCCCGATGATCGACCTGGTGTTCAACCAGCTCGGCGGCGAATGGGCGATGGAGCTGATCCGCGGTGTCGAGGAGGTCGCGCGCGCCGAGGGCGTCGAGCTCGTCCTGTCGGAGTGCGGCGGGGCGCTGCGGCCGCGGCAGCAGTGGATCGAATCGGTACTGAATCGCCGGCCGCTCGGCGTGATCATGGTGTTCTCGGACCTCGACGCGGACCAGCGCGCACAGCTGGAGGCGCGGCGGATCCCGTTCGTCGTCGTCGATCCGGTCGGCGACGTGGGGGACGACGTACCGTCGATCGGCTCGGCGAACTGGAACGGCGGCCGGATGGCCACGACCCATCTCCGTACGCTCGGCCACACCCGCATCGCGATGATCGGCGGTCCGATCGAGACGCTGTGCTCGCGGCAACGCGTCGACGGCTACATGGATGCGCTGCGATCGGCCGGCCTCGAGGTCGATCCGTCGCTGATCCGGTACGGCGACTTCGAGGTCGGCGGCGCGCACCGCGAGGCGCTCGCTCTGCTTCGCCTGCCCGACCGCCCCACCGCGATCTTCGCCGGCAGCGACATGCAGGCGCTCGGCGTCTACCAGGCCGCTCGCGAGCTCGGCCTGGACGTCCCGCGCGACCTGTCCGTCGTCGGGTACGACGATCTCCCGGTCGCCCAGTTCGTCACGCCCGCGCTCACCACCGTCCACCAACCGCTCCACCAGATGGCCGAGCTCGCGGCCCGCGTGGTCCTCGACCTCTCCCGCGGCCGCACCCCCGCTGCCCTCCGCCTGGATCTGGCCGTAGACATGAGAGTCCGCAACTCGACCGCAGAACCCCGGGGTTAGGCTGGCCCGCATGATCGTCGGCGTGGGTATCGATGTGGTCGACGTGGATCGGTTCATGCGGACGCTGGAGCGGACGCCGAATTTGCGGGAGCGGGTGTTCACGCCGCTCGAGGCGGTGAAGCCGCCGGCATCGCTGGCGGCTCGGTTCGCGGCCAAGGAGGCGTTGGCCAAAGCGCTCGGCGCTCCTGGCGGCATGCACTGGCACGACGCCGAAGTACAGACCGACGAGACCGGCCGACCTTGGCTGGAGATCACCGGGACCGTGGCGGCGCAGGCCTCGCGGCTCGGCGTACAGAACCTGCACCTGTCGCTCAGCCACGACGCGGGCATCGCCTCGGCCGTGGTGATCCTGGAGGGCTGACCATGCGCAGCGCGCACACCGTCGAGCAGGTCCGCGCCGCGGAGGCCGACCTGATGGCCCGCGTCCCCGAAGGCACCCTGATGCAACGCGCCGCGACCGGCCTGGCAGTTGCCATCAGCAACTTCCTCGGCAGCACGTACGGTGCCCGCGTCGTCCTGCTGATCGGCTCCGGCGACAACGGCGGCGACGCCCTGTACGCCGGCGCCCGGCTGGCACGACGCGGCGCCCAAGTCACGGCCGTCCTTCTCTCGGACAAAGCACACCAGGCTGGCGCCGAAGCCCTCCGCACAGCCGGCGGCCGCCTCATCACGGCAACTGCTCTCACCGACCCGACGAGCGCCGACCCGCCCGCCACCGCCGACGCGTCCGCCGCCACCGCCCCGACCGCCGCCGCAGGCGGGGTCGCTGACCTCATCCGGTCCGCTGACGTCGTTGTGGACGGGATTGTTGGGATAGGTGGTCGACCCGGACTACGGCCGGAAGCTCTCGCGGCGGTGCAGCTCGTCGAGCGGTTCGGCGTACCGATCGTTGCAGTCGACACCCCGTCCGGCGTCGACGTCGACACCGGCGAGACCCCCGAACCCCACGTCAACGCCGCTCTCACCATCACCTTCGGCACCCACAAGATCTGCCACTTCATAGACCCGGCCGCCACCGCCTGCGGCCCGGTCCACCTCATCGACATCGGCCTCGACCTCCCACCTGCTGAAGTCGAGTCCCTCCAGACCTCCGACATCCGCCGCCTCTACCCCGTCCCGCACGGCGAGTCCGACAAATACTCCCGCGGCGTACTCGGCCTGATGGTCGGCTCCACGCAGTACCCCGGTGCCGCCGTCATCGCAACGTCCGGCGCCCTGGGCGGTCCCGTCGGCATGGTCCGGTATGTCGGCCCCGACGCCGTCGCGGAAGCTGTTCGCGCCGCCCATCCCGAGATCGTCGCCGGCGAAGGCCGCGTACAGGCCTGGGCGATCGGCTCAGGCCTGGGCGACGAGCTGGACATCCCGCGGATCCGTGAACTGCTCGACGCCGAGGAGCCCGTAGTACTCGACGCCGACGGCCTGAAGGCACTCGACGACTCCGGCGACCATGTCGACGTACTTGTCACCCCCCACGCCGGCGAACTGGCCCGCCTTCTCGATGTAGACCGCGCCACGGTCGAAGCCGAGCGCCTCAAGCACGCCCGCTTGGCCGCCGAACGCTACGACGTAACCGTCCTCCTCAAAGGCTCCACGACCGTCATCGCATCCCCCGACGGCCAGGTCCGCGTCAACACCAACGCCACGCCCTGGCTGGCCACCGCCGGCGCCGGCGACGTCCTGGCCGGCCTCTGCGGCTCCCTCCTGGCCGCCGGCCTGACCCCCCTGGACGCCGGCAGCGTCGGCGCCTACCTCCACGCCGCCGCCGCCAACCTCGCGTCGTCCTCAGGCCCGATCACCGCAATGTCGGTTGCCGCCGCCCTCCCCGAAGCCACGCGTTACTTGCTCGGCGGTTGACAGGGGTTTGCGAGATATCTCGCGTACGCAGTGAACGGGGTGAACCCGAGCCGTCGGTACAGCGGCACTCCCTGCTCGGTCGACTGCAGGACTACAACGCGCGCTCCTTGCTCGAACCCGGCCCGCGTGGCCGCCCGTGCCACCAGTTCGCCGAAACCTCGGCGGCGGGCGTCCGCCCGGGTTGCGACCCAGTACACCCCGGCCTCCTGGCCCGATGTCACCGCCATCGCGCAAGCCACCGGCCGTCCCTCGAGCCGGGCGATGAATGCTGCAGCATTAGGCGCGAGCAGTGCCCTTGGCGAGGCGAAGTGGGCCACCGCGTCAGGAGAGCGTCCGGACTCGCGGAACAGTTGCTCGTGAACCGCGGCGAACTGGGCTGCGTCTGCTGCGTCGGTGACCCGGACAAGATCGACGCGGCCCGCCACGGCAGGCTTGTCGGGAGGAGCATCGATCGCCATCCCCACGGTGGTAGAGCGAAACTGCAGGCCTGCGCGCTCCGCAGCTGTTTCGAGATCTGCGTCTCGGTGGGTGGACGCCCACAGAATCACGTCGCGATCGTGTTCGGCCGAGAACCTGAGCATCTCGTCCAGGACCGTCTCGGCATTGGAACTCGGATCGAGGCGAAGCGCGGCATTGTGAAACGCGCCGGGGTAGGGCACCGCGGCCGCCACCAGCAGGGCAGCTGACCCCTCGGACATCACGGCCCCTTCGGCGTTGGCCGCGAAATGCCGCAGTACCACCGCCACATTCCGGTCCGCGGCCTCGAGCAGCTCCGCACGATCCATGGCGCCGAACTCTAACTTCCGGGTTTCGCGCGACCCGTCGGCGGTAGTCGGCATGCGCTATCGTCCGCAAGCATGTTCAGCGTGCGAGGCAGGACTGGCCATCTGGCGTGGTACCGGACTGATGAGGGGGCGGCTGAGGTTGCCTTTCTGCACGGGTTCTCCGACTCCGCGCAGTGCTGGGAGCCACTGATCGGAGCGATGGCGGGGATCCGGGCGCTGGCGATCGACGCGCGCGGGCACGGCGAGTCCGGGCTTCCGGAGGAGCCCGTCAGCTACACCGCACATCGCGACGACGCCGCGCTCGTGCTGTCGAACCAGCCATCGGACGCCGGGGTGATTGTGGTCGGGCACTCGATGGGCGCGATGGCAGCCGCCTACCTGGCCGCCGCGAGACCCGACCTGGTCCGCGCAGTCGTCCTGGAAGACCCACCAACCGGTCCACCAACCGCCAACCAGCAGCCGCCGACCGGCGAGAGGCAGGAGAGGCCGATGATTATGCCGGATTGGCTTGCGGAGGTGCGGGCGCTCGAGGTGCCGGCGCGGATTGCGCGGGGTCGAGCGGCGGACCCCGACTGGGCCGAGGATGAGCTCGAGCCCTGGGCCGTGTCGAAGGGGCAAGTCAATCCGCAGCTGTTCGAGCTGCCGTATCGCGACCCGCAGCCGCTGACCGACCTGCTGGCCGAGATCACCTGCCCGGTACTGCTGATCCACGGGGACCCTGAGCGCGGCGGGCTGATCTCCACCGAGTACGCCGAGCGCTGCGCCCAAGCCGCGGCCGGCGAGTTCCAGGCCGCGCACATCGCCGGCGCAGGCCATTCGGTCCGCCGCGACAAGCGCCCGCAGTACGTCGCCGAACTCACCTCCTTCCTTCGCCAGCACAGCTGACCTGCCTTTGTGAAGCCACTCACAAAGTCGCAGTTGGTTCGGTATTGCTGGAAGGATCTGGGGCATGGCCAGCGACCGTGGGCGCCGAGGGGCGGCCGTCCGTGCGTGGCTGGACCGGATGAACGAGACGTGGGTCCCGCCGACCGCAACCGATCTGGCGAGTCCGCTGCGTTTCCTCTACTGGCTGACTCGCTCGCAGGGCCGGCGGATCGTGTTGGGCGCGGTGCTGGGCACGTGTTGGACAGTCGGCTTGACCGTGCCGCCGTGGGTCCTTTCCCGCGCCGTTGACGACGGACTTGTGGCGCGCGATCCCTCCGCCCTCGTCGGCTGGGCTCTGCTCCTGCTCGCGGTCAGCGTGCTCAACGCGCTGCTGGGGATCGCGCGACATCGGACGATGACCAAGATCCGGATGGACGCGTCGTTCCGGTCGGTCCGCGCCACGGTCTGGCACACGAGCCGCTTGGGTGCCTCGTTGGCGAAGCGGGTAAGCGCCGGAGAGGTCGTGACCGTCGGAATCGCCGACGTGTACACGGTCGCGATGGCACTGACCGTCACCGGCCCCGGCGTCGGCGCGGTCATCGCGTACGCCGTCGTCGCCGTCGTCCTGTTCACCATCAACCCCTTGTTGGCTGCCGTGGTCCTCGCCGGCGTACCGCTGCTCGCCCTCGCAGTAGGCCCGTTCCTACAGCGCATCGAACGCACGGGCGGCGAATATCGCGTACACCAAGGACGATTGACAGTCCGCCTTGTCGACGTACTTGCGGGACTCCGCGTCCTCAACGGCCTCGGCGGCAAGCAGTTCGTCGCCGAGCGGTATCAAGACCAGTCGCAGCGATTGGTACGACGCGGCTACCGGGTCGCCGGGCCCACCAGTTGGGTCGTCGCATTGTCGACCGGTCTGCCGGCGCTTTTCCTTGCCGCCGTCGTGTGGCTGTCGGCGCGCATGGCTGCGACCGGAGCGATCACGATCGGCGATGTTGTCGCCGTCTACGGGTACGTCGCGGTGCTGGTCGTACCCGTGTCGTTCTTCATCGAGGGTGCCGGAGACATCGCCCGCGCTCGGGTGGCGGGGCAACGAATCATCAACCTGCTCAACCTGCCAGTTGCCAAACGCAACGACGGCGATCCGGCATCGATCGGCACCGTCCCGCTGGCGGACCCGGAGTCGGGAGTAGTCATCAGGCCTGGCGCTCTGACCGCCTTGGTCACCGCACGCCCGGCGGAGGCAATTGCCGTGATCGAGCGACTCGGGCAGGTGCACACCGATTCCCAAGCAGGTATGGAGATCGACGAGTCCGCGCGCGAGGAGTTCAGGCGCCGTTTAGTTGTTGCCGACAACGATGCCGAGGTGTTCGCCGGAACAGTTCGCGATGTTGTTGCCGGGCGCATCGATCCGGACGACGAGCGGATTCGTACGGCGCTCCGCGTCGCCGTCGCCGAGGACATTGTCGAGGCACTCCCCGGGGGTCTGGATGCGACGATCGCCGCCGGCGGCAGCGATCTGTCCGGTGGCCAACGGCAACGGATCCGGCTCGCTCGCGCTGTCTACGCAATGCCCGACGTACTGCTCGCGGTCGAACCGACCTCCGCGGTCGACGCGAACACCGAAGCGGCGATGATCGACCGCATCCGCGAGGTCAGGCGCGATACGACAACGGTCATCACGACGACGTCGCCGCTCGTACTGGACCGCGCTGACGACGTCATCGTCCTGGTCGACGGCAAGGTGTCGTCAGCCGGGACACACGCGGACCTGTTGCGCAGCGATCCCTACTATCGCGACCTCGTGTCGCGGGCTCAGGGTGATGCCCAGTGAGTACGCAGCTGCCAATCGCTGGGCCGGCCGAAGTACGCGCTGCCTTGATCCGTGACCTGGGCGCGGACCGCCGTTCTGTCGTCGGGGTCGTCCTGGTGAACGGGCTCGCCGCCGCGGCAGGTCTGGTCGGTCCGTGGCTGCTCGGCCGAATCATCGACACGATCCGGGCCGGCTCCGGTGACGTGCTCAGCGCGGTGGATCGACTCGCGTTCGGTGCGCTGGTGTTCACCGTCGTACAGACGGTGCTGGCGTGGTGGGCGCTTAAGATCGGCTATCGGTTCGGTGAGCGTACGGCGGCGCGGGTACGAGAGCGCTTCTTGCAGCGGACTTTGGCGCTGCCTCCGCGAGTTGCGGACCACCTTCCGGCCGGCGACCTGATCGCCCGCGGGAGCACGGACGCGTCCCTCGTCGCGGTGACGCTGCGATCCGCTGTGCCCGAGGTCCTCGTGGCCAGCGTCCACGCTCTCTTCCTCATCGTCGCGGTGCTGGTCCTCGACGTGCGGCTCGGGTTGTGCGGGCTCGTGTGCTTGCTCGGGGTTGGGGCCGCGGTGCGCTGGTACGTGAGACGCGCCCGACCGGTCTACCTGGCGGTTGCCGCAACCGGTGCGGAGATGGCGGATGTCGTCGCCAGTACTGCGAAGGGCGCCCGTACGGTCGAGCTCCTCGGACTGGAACGCCGCCGTACGGAGGCCACCGAAGCCTCCATTACCCACGCCCGGTCGGCCCGCCTGGCGGCATTGTGGCTGCGGACCGTTCTGTTCCCTTGGTCCGAGGTCGCGCTGGCGCTGCCGGTGGTCGGAGTCCTTCTGATCGGCGGCGCCCTCTACCTCCATGAGCTGGTCAGCCTCGGCGTTGTGGTGACCGCCACGGTGTACCTGCGCCAACTGGTCGGCCCGCTGGACACGCTGATGCTCTGGATCGAACAGCTGCAGGGCGCCGGAGCGTCGTACGCGCGCGTTGAAGGCCTCGCGGACATCCCGCGGGCCGAGCTGACGCCGCGGGTCGAGAGCGCCGCCGGTGACCGTATTCGGGTCGACAACGCGCATTACAGCTACACGGGCGCCCGCGACGTACTGCATGGAATCGATCTGGTCGTGCAGCCCGGTGAACGCCTGGCTATCGTCGGCACGTCCGGAGCCGGCAAGTCAACCCTCGCGCGGCTGCTCGCCGGTCTCGACCGTCCGCACCTCGGGTCGGTGACGATCGGCGGTACGCCGGTTGCCGACCTGCCGCCGGACCAGCTGCGCGAGCACGTCGTCCTGATCACTCAGGATCATCACGTCTTCCACGACACCGTCCGCGACAACCTGCTGATCGCAAAGCCGAACGCAACGGACGACGAGCTGTACGCCGCGCTGACCGCCGTCGGCGCCACCTGGTGGAACGACCTCCCACACGGCCTGGACACCGAGCTCGGCGAGGACACGAAGCTCGACGACGCCAGCGCCCAGCAGCTCTCGCTGGCCCGAGTGGTCCTGGCCGATCCCCACACCGTCATCCTCGACGAAGCCACCTCCCTCCTGGACCCCAAAACAGCCCGCCGAACCGAACAGTCGCTGGCCGCTGTACTGCGAGGCCGCACGGTCATCGCCATCGCCCACCGCCTGCAAACCGCCCACGACGCCGACCGAATCGCTGTCATGGAGGCAGGCGAACTAGTAGAACTCGGCACCCACCACCAACTGGTCACCGCCAACGGCCCCTACGGCCAACTCTGGCAAACCTGGCACACCGAAAACTGAACATTCCGCAAGTGGTCAACGGACCCGGGCGCGCGATTCCTGTTGCGCGGGTGGGTGGGTCGGACGTAGGACTGGTTCTGCTAGTGCCTCCGCCGCCTTTGGAGTGTGCACGTGAAGCGACTTGTGGGGTTTTTGGTTCTTGTCCTGCTTGCGGTGCTGCCGGTTCCGGCGGTTGCCACGGCGCGGCCTTATGTGGCCGATCGTCAGACGAAGATCGACGTGATGGGGGAGTGGGCCCATCCCGATGACGACACGAGCATCATCGGGCCGTGCGGGGTGTGGCATCAGTTGTACGGCGTGAAGTGTGGCGTGATCCAGGTGACCCGCGGCGAGGGTGGCGGGAACGCGGCCGGCAACGAGCTCGGGCCTGATCTCGGTCTGCGCCGGGAGAACGAGGACCGCGTCGCGCACTACCGCTCCGGCACCGTCGACATCTTCAACCTCGACCGGATCGACTTCTTCTACAACCAGAGCGCGCCGCTGACGCAGTACTTCTGGGACGAGCAGGAGACGCTCCGACGAGTTACCCGCGTGATTCGCGAGACGCAGCCGGAGATCTACATCGGCTTCACGCCGACGCTGGCCGCCGGTCACGGCAACCACCAGCAGGCCGGCCGGCTGATCTGGGAAGGCGTGCTCGCCGCCGCCGACCCGAACATGTTCCCGGAGCAGCTCACGGGTCCGCACGCGCTCAGCACCTGGCAGGTCAAGAAGGTCTTCTCCGGCGGCAGCACAACGGGCACGGGCGGTACGACGACAGCCGCGAACTGCACCACCGGATTCACCCCGACCGGTGTCGACACCGTCGCGGGCGTGTGGACCGGCTACAACTCGCCGTACACCTGGCCGGCCGGCAACTCGCAGGCACAGACCGCCGGTACGCCGAAGATCTGGCAGCAGGTGGCCGACGAGGGACGCGCGGCGTACCCGACGCAAAGCCGCGTGATGTACAAGGGCGTCTCGGTCCCGGCGTGCCCGCGGTTCGGCATGACCGAGTCGTTCGTACCGTTCCAGCCGAACAGCAACGCCGCGGCCGGTCGCGACGATGCGATCCTGTTCGGCGCGAAGAAGCCGGATCCGGGCGGACTCCCGCTCGGAACTCTCGAGTACATCACGTTCAGCCGCTTCTACAACGTCGCCGGCGAGCCGTTCCAGGCGACCGTCCACCTCAAGGCGCCGAGCGGAAAGCTTGCCAAGGGCAACGTTGCGTTGACGGTGCCGGCCGGCTGGTCGGTCAGCGGTCCGCAGCAGGTGAAGGAGAAGCCGTCCGCCGACCTGACGTTCACGGTGACCCCGGCCGCCAACGCGACGGTCGACCAGAACGCCAAGATCTCCGCGATCTACACGACCAAGCACGCGACCGGCTACACCGACAACGTCGTCCGGATCGTGGCCGCCGCCGAGGGACGCTTCCAGCGCTGGGGCAACTGGGCGGAGTACGACCAGTGGCTGCAGAACACTGCCCCGCAGGCCAACCGCCTCGGCCGTTCGCAGGCGATCCAGTCGATGGGCATCGGCCAGACGATCGACATCCCGGTCGTCGTCCACAACTGGTCCACGCAGCCGCAGACCGGCGCGGTGTCGCTCGATCTGCCGGCAGACTTCACCGTCGACGCGGCGTCCAAGCCGTACTCCGTGCAGCCCGGAGCCGATCAGACAGTCACGTTCAAGCTGACCAACACCGACACCACCCTGCCCGCCAACCAGAACGTCAGCATCCCGATCCACACCGCGACCGGCACCGAGACGCTGACACTCACGCTCGTCCCGACCACCGTCATCCCGCAGGCAACGCCGGTGGTCGACGGCAAAGCCGAACCGGGCGAATACCCCGGTCAGACCCTCGACCTCGGCCGTATCTGGCAGGGCGCGGCGACCTGCACCGGCGTCGACGACTGCGGCGTTTCGTCAACAGGAGAAGGCAGTACGGCGAAGGTCAGCTGGTCCGACGACGCGCTGTTCTTCTTCATCCACATCCGCGACGACTACCAGTCGTACGCCGTGACACCGGCGGAATGCGTGGGCCACTGGCAGGCCGACTCGGTCGAGATCCTGCTCGACCCGCGCGGCAATGCCTCCGAGGCGCTGAAGGACACCGCGAACACCTTCAAGCTCGGCATCTTCCCGTTCACCCAGAGCGGCGGACCGTGCTGGGAACGCGACGCGGACAACCACCAGGGCTACTCGAGCGGCGCCCTCGACACCGGCAACGCGCCGGGCGTCCAGGTCGCGTCGACCGCGCAGTGGGTCGGCAGCAACGAGACGACGGTGCCGCACGCGTACGCCGGTGGCGGGTACGACCTCGAGGTGAAGATCCCGCTCGCGGATCTTCCGGCCGCCGTCGATCCGTCCCGGCTCGGCCTGAACATCACGCCGTACGACAACGACGACACGTCAGCACCTGGTACGACGACGTTGCGGCACATCGACATGAGCACGCGGCTGGGATGGTCGGCGCTCGGGTCCGTGCAGTCCGATCCGTACCGCTGGGGTCTGGCGACGCTGCCCGGCTACACCCCGCCGGCCGGTCGCCCGACCACACCGACGCCGCCGAACGTCTCGAACCCGAATCTCAACGGCGCGCTGTCACCGCAAACGATCGCGCAGTCCGCACGTAACGGCGTACCGATCTCCGGCCGTGTCCCGACCGACGACCTCAAGATCCTGTCCACCAAGGTTCGCCCCACCGGGGTCGATCTCGTCACCTCTTCGAAGGGCTCGGGCACCGCACGGGCGTTCCTGACCAGCGGGCAAATCGCGGCGATCCCGGTCTGGACGACGTCCTGTACCACCGATCCGCCACCGGACTACGGCTTCACCCCGTGCGCCATCACCGACGGCGCCACCCCACCGTGGTCCCCGAACATGAGCGGCCACCTGGTCAATCAGGCCACGCAAGCAATCACCCGTGGCGTCCAGCACTGGACGATCCCGTTGACCGCCGCCCAACGCACCCAGCTGATGAACCAGGGCCACCTCCTGGTCTCCTACGAAACAACGCAGAACGAGGTCCAGGCCTTCGACATTCGCATCGCGTAGTCAGCGGACCGCCGTGAAGTCCAGGCCGCCGGCCGCGGAACGCAGTCTCAGTTCCGCGCCGGTGACCTGGTAGGTCACCTCGCCCTTCAATCCCTTCAGCAGTTGGGATTCCAGTGCCGCGGGCTGGCCTGGGCACGCCCGACGAGTGGTGGCGAGTTCGCCGAAGGTGAGCTTGCCGGTGGACCGGGCGACCACGCCCTGGAAGTCGTTGCAACCGGTTGAACCGGTCACACGCTCGCCGTTCAAGGTGATCCACGCCTTCTCGGATCCGGCCAGGTGCGAGGCGGTCTCGCCGGTGATGACCGAGGTCAGCGCCCACTTGGTGCCGTCGACGGCGAGGTCGGGCTCGGCGACCTTCCGATCGGTCAAGGAGATCGTCGTACTGCCCGCGGTGAGGTCGAGCTTGTTGCCGTCGAGCTTCCACGTCGGCTTCGCGCTGATGATGCCGGCCAGCCACTGGTCCTGGCCCTGCTGCGGACCGGGGCAGCCCATCGCGGTCGATGCCAGCTCGCCGTCGAGCGTGAGCTTGCCGTCCGAGGTCGACACCTTCGACTGCATCGAGTTGCAGCCGGCGTCCGCGACCAGCCGTCCGTCGTCGGTGAACTGCAGCCGGACGCGGGTCTTCGGTGCGAGCTGCTTCGGTTTCCCGTCCTCGGTGACCGCGGTGGACAGGAACGTCTTGCCGACGGGCGAGGCGCCGGCGTCGGTGGCCGGGTTCTGGCCGCAGCCCGCCAGCAGAAGCACGGTTCCGGCGAGAGCGATCATCCGTTTGTTCACACCCAGAGGACGTTGGTCCGCACGTTCGCGTTGCGTTAAATCGGGACCCAGGGTTGGCAGCCTTGATCACGGTTCGATAACGTCACCGCCGTACGCGAGAGCGAACAGCACGACAAGGCCGGACAAACCGGCCCCTCTGGGGATTCAATCGAACAGTTGAGGGCCGCGCTGGAGTTCTGGGGCAACAGTGCGACCCGTCGAGCACACTAAGGAACTCTTCGCATGCCCCCCATCCGAACTGCCCGGAGCCGCGTGATCCTGCCTGCGGTCCTCCTCGCCGTGGCCGGCCTGGTCGCAGTGCCGATCGCCGTCCACGCGTCCAAGGACTCGCCGGTATCGACCGCGAACGCCGCGGACAGCACGGTCACTGCCCTCCCGAACGTCGGACGCGTCGAAACCTGTGTCATCGACGCGTACTCCGGCTGCACTGTCCTGCACGGTTTCACCCAGAAGCCCGTCGCGATCACCGCGACCGCTTCCGGTCCCGCGATGGTGTCGATCGACCCGAGCCGCACCACCGACAAGAGCTACCGGCTGCGCGCCCTGCGGTACGACGGCCAGAAGTACCCGGCCGGCACCAAGCTGACGTACACCGTCCACTACGACTTCGCCGCCGTCGCGTCGCAGCCGACCACGCCGGCCCCGACCAGCACGTCGACGCCCACGCAGCCGCCGGCGACGAGCTCCCCCACACCGACGCACACCACCACGACGCCGACCAAGCCCCCGACCACGTCGACCCCTCCGACGTCGCCTCCGTCGTCCCCGCCGAGCACGACGCCCACGTCGACCGGTAGCCCGAGCGCGACCTGCACCAACCCGTCGTTCGTCACCACCTCGACGAACAACCAGGGTGACGGCCGGACCTTCGGTGCGTACTACGTCCACAACAACATGTGGAACAACGACAACGGCACCTACACGCTGAGCGCCTGCAACTACAACAACTGGTTCCTCGACGTGACCCAGCCGAAGCCGGGCGACAACGGCGTCCAGGCGTACCCGAACGTGCACAAGGACTACAACAACGTCGCGCTGTCGAAGATCCAGTCGGCCAAGTTCGCGGCGAGCACGCCCGCCGACTGCCCCGCCTGCGTCTACGACGTCGCGTTCGACATCTGGGTCGGTGACGACCTGAACAACGAGCTGATGATCTGGACCGACAACAAGGGCCAGACCCCGGCCGGCAACAAGGTCGGCACCGTGACGTTCGGCGGCTTCAAGTACGACGTCTGGCACGAGAGCGGCTACACCGCCTACGTGTCCCAGGTGACGCAGAAGTCCGGCACGATGCCGCTGGCCAGCTTCTTCAACGACATGGCGACCCGCGGCTGGGCGCCGAAGCAGACCACCTGGCAGGTCGACTACGGCGTCGAGGTCGTCTCCACCGGCGGCACCAAGCAGCGCTTCAACTTCACCGACTTCTCCATCCAGGAGAACTGACCCCCAGCTCGCTCTCGCGCACCCCCGCGGCCACCACGACCTCGTGGTGGCCGCTTAGGGTTTCCGGTGTGATCGGACTGGTGATTTTCGACAACGACGGTGTGCTGGTGGACTCCGAGCGGCTGGCCAACACGATCTTGGCCGAACTGCTGACGGAGGCGGGGCTGCCGTACACCTTCGAGGAAACCGTGCGCGACTTCATGGGCGGCTCGATGGCCTCGATGCGGCAGAAGACCGAGGCGCAGTTAGGGCACCCGCTGCCGGCGGATCTCGAGGACCGGTACCACCAGCGGCTCTTCGAGGGGTTCGCCCAGCTCCAGGCCATCGAGGGCGTCGAGGCTGTCCTCGATCACCTGGACGCCCGCGGCATCACCTACTGCCTGGCCTCGTCCGGCACCCATCAACGGATCCGTACGGCGTTGACCGCGGTCGGGTTCCTGGACCGGTTCGAGGGGCGGATCTTCAGCGCCGAGGACGTTGCGCACGGCAAGCCCGCGCCGGATCTCTTCCTGCACGCGGCCGGTTCGATGGGCGTGAAGCCGGCCGACTGCCTGGTGATCGAGGACAGCCCGCTCGGCGTCGCCGCCGCCGTCGCGGCGGGCATGAAGGTGTTCGGGTACGCCGGCATGACCGACCCGGCGAAACTTTCCGATGCGGACACGGTTTTCCACAACATGGCGGCCCTGGCCGACCTGATCGACGCCGCCTGAGACACTGGAAGAACCATGTCTACTCCTCAGTCACACCCGGTCCGCGCCGAGGCGGTCGTGGACCTGGCTGCGATCCGCCACAACGTGACCACGCTGCGTGCCCGTGCTGAGGGTGCGCAGGTGATGACCGTGGTCAAGGCCGATGGCTACGGGCACGGGATGGTGCAGGTCGCCCGCGCTGCCCGCGAGGCGGGCGCCGGCTGGATCGGCGCCGCAGTACTCGAGGAGGCACTCGCGCTGCGCGAGGCCGGTGACACCGGACCGATCTTCTGCTGGCTGACCACGCCGGGCGAGCCGCTGACCGACGCGATCGACGCCGGCATCGACCTGTCCGCGGGGGCGCCGTGGGAGATCGACGAGCTGGCGGCGGGTGTAACGGATCGGCCCGCCCGCGTACACCTCAAGATCGACACCGGCATGTCGCGCGGTGGCGCCGTACCCGAGGAGTGGCCGGCGTTGATCCGGGCCGCGGTGCGCGAGCAGGCAGCCGGGCGGATCGAGGTCAAGGGGATCTGGTCGCATCTGGCGTCGTCCGACGAGCCGAAGAGCCCGGCGAACGAGTCCCAACTGGCGACCTTCGTCGAGGCGATCGAGGTCGCGGAGTCGTTCGGTATCGACGCCGAGTTCAAGCACCTGGCCAACTCCGGCGCGACGCTCGCGCTGCCGGACACGCATTTCAACCTGGTCCGGCCCGGCGTCGCGACGTACGGCCTGTCGCCGTTCGGGCATGCGCTGCCCTCGGTCGAGCTCGGGCTGAAGCCGGCGCTGACGTTGAAGGCGCGCCTCGCGATGGTGAAGCGCGTGCCGACCGGTGCAGGTGTCTCGTACGGCCTGACCTGGACCGCGCCGCGTCCGTCGACCCTCGGCCTGATCCCGCTCGGGTACGGCGATGGTCTCCCGCGGCACGCGTCGAACGGAGCCCCGGTCCAGGTGGGCGGCCAACGTCGTGCGGTCGTCGGCCGGATCTGCATGGATCAGTGCGTCGTCAACCTCGAGGACGACCAGGCCGCCGCGGGCGACGAGGTCGTGCTGTTCGGTCCGGGTACGTCGGGCGAGCCGACGGCGGACGACTGGGCCGACGCGGCCGGAACCATCAATTACGAGATCGTCACCCGCCTGGGCGCCCGGATTCCGCGCAGGTACGTCGACATTGCTGAATTCCTTCCCCGCCCCACCGCCCCAGTCGAAAGGTAGACCGGCATGTCCAAAGCGGGACGGACTGCTGGTCTGATCGGGGCCGCGGTCGGAGTGCTGGCAGCGGGAGCTGCCGCCGGCGTCGCGGTCGAGCGCACCGTCATCGGCCGGCGGTCGGGTCAGCGCAAACAGCTCGAGGCCGAGCCGTTCGGCTCACAACGCGGTACGCCGCACATCTTCACCGCCGACGACGGCGTCGAGCTGTACGTCGAGGTGGACGAGCTGAAGCGCTCCCGGCGGCCTGCTCCGCCGCCGAAGCGCCGACTCGGCCTGACCGGGGCGGTGGGGCGGGGAAAGAATGAGCACAGCAAGCTGCCGCTGCCGCCCGAGGACCTGACCGTGATCTTCGCGCACGGCTACGGGCTGAACATGGACGCCTGGCACTTCGAGCGCCGCGACCTGGCCGGCATCGGCACGATGGTGTTCTACGACCAGCGTTCGCACGGCCGGTCCGGCCGGTCGCCGAGGTCGCACGTCAGCATCGAGCAGCTCGGTATGGACCTGTACGGGATCATCGAGCGGTTCGCGCCGACCGGTCCGGTGATCCTGATCGGTCACTCGATGGGCGGCATGACGATCATGGCGCTGGCCGAGCAGCACCCGGAGCTCTTCGGCGACCGGGTGATCGGCGTCGGCCTGTGCTCGACCAGCGCGGGCGGGCTGGACGGCGTACCGATCGTGTTCCCGGGCAAGCTCGGCATGCTCGCGCGGTCGCTCGCGACGCCGACGGTCGCCGCACTGGCGCGGATCCCCGATGTGGTCGAGCGCAGCCGGAAGGCCGGCTCGGACATCAGCTACCTGCTGACCCGGAAGTACTCGTTCGGATCCGAGGTGCCGCCGGCGTTCACCGAGTTCGTCAACGAGATGATCGCGGCCACGCCGATCGAGGTGATCGCGGAGTTCTACCCGATCTTCGCGCTGCACGACAAGTACGACGCCCTCGAGCCGCTGCAGAAGGTCGAGTGCGTGGTGATCGGCGGCGACAAGGACCATCTGACGCCGTTCGCGCATGCCGAGGAGATCGTCCGCCGGGTGCCCGGCGCCGAGCTCGTCGAGGTGAAGAACTGCGGCCACCTGGGCCTGATCGAGCACCACCGTGAATTCACCGCAGCCCTCCTTGGCATGATCGAGAGAGCCGAACAATCTTTAGGGGGTGTCTGATGGCTTCACGCCTACTGCGGGGCACTCGGCACGGCACCTCGCCGCACGGGTGCAAAGGCCACGATGAAACCCGCATCGAGACCTTCGCCCCCGCACGCCGATGCACCGCACCGAGCACCTCCTCGCTACGGCGTGAAGCCATCAGACACCCCCTAGGACCCCAATGACCGACTTGCACGTCGTTGACGCCACAGCCGAACACGTCGACGACATCGTGACCGTGATTCATCACGCCTTCTCTGCGCGGCGGGTGCTTGACCCGCCGTCGACCGCGCTGTCCGAGAACGCGACCACCGTTGCCGCGGCCGTTGCCGAGCACGGCGGGTTGCTGGTGCTGAGCGACGGCGCCCCGGTGGGGGCGATGCTGTTCGAGCAGACCGGCGACGTCCTCAACCTGCGCCGCGTCTCCGTCGACCCGCGCTGCCAGGCCCGCGGTGTCGCCTCGGCGATGGTCGGCTGCGCCGAGGAGGTCGCAGTACGGCGTGGGCTCAGCCGGGTGAACCTGATCGCGCGCGTCGAGCTGCCGGACACCGTGGAGTTCTGGCGGCGCCGCGGGTACTCCGTGGTCGACCAGCAAGCGCACAACTTGATCTACGCGAAGGCCTTGCCCGTCGAGCTGACGGTTCCGACCGCCGAGGACATGCAGGCGATCGCTGAACAGCTGGCCGGTCAGCTCCGCGCAGGCGACCTTCTCGTGCTGTCGGGCGACCTCGGCGCGGGCAAGACGACGTTCACCCAGGGGCTCGGCGTTGGGCTGAAGGTCCGGGGAGCTGTCACGTCGCCGACCTTCGTCATCTCGCGGGTGCATCCCTCCTTGTCCGGCGGGCCCGCGTTGGTGCACGTTGACGCCTACCGGCTCGGCGGATTCGCCGAGTTGGACGACCTGGATCTGGACGCGAGTCTGGAGGATGCGGTCACGGTGGTCGAATGGGGCCATGGCATCGCCGAGCCGTTGGCACAGGACCGCATCGAGATCGTGATCACCCGCGGAGACGACGACACCGACGAGACGCGGGCGTTGCGGATCACGCCTGTGGGTTCGCGCTGGGCGGCGTCCGGCGTACGGGTGTCTGTACTGGAGAAGAACTGACATGTTGCTTGCCTTTGACACCTCGAGCGCCGCGGTGACGGTCGCGCTGGCCACGCCGACTGGCGAGATCGTTGCCTCGTCGACGACCGTGGACGCGCTGCGCCATGGGGAGCTGCTTGCGCCTGCGATCGCGGCGGCCTTGGAATCCGTGGGCATCACACCGCGCGACCTGACCGGGATTGCCGTCGGCGTCGGTCCGGGTCCGTTCACCGGGTTGCGGGTCGGACTGGTGACTGCGCGGACGATGGGTGAGGTTCTCGGCATCGAGGTCTCCGGCGTCTGCAGCCTGGACATCCTCGCGCGGCAGTCCTCGTTGTCGTTGCCGGTCGCGGTCGCGACGGATGCGCGCCGCAAGGAGATCTACTGGGCGCTCTACGACGGCCCGGCTGCGGACGGCAGTCGTCGTCGGCTGGAGGGACCCGCGGTCGACAAGCCGGCCGAGGTCGCGCACGTGCTGTCCGGTCTGCCGGTGATCGGTCGCGGAGCAGTGCTGTACGGCGACGTGCTGGGCGTGGCGGATGCCGACGTCGCGGAGTACCCGTCGGCCGACGTGCTCGCGACGGGCGTGGCGACCCGGACGCTCGAGGTCGTGGCTCCGGAGCCGCTGTACCTGCGCCGGCCGGACGTGACGATGTCTGCCGGGCCCAAGAGCGTGCTGTGAGACCTGCGATCAGAGCGGCTCGCGCGGACGATCAACCTGCGCTGGTCGCGTTGGACGAGCTGTGCTTCGGCCCGGAGGCCTGGAGTACGGTCGGCTGGTCGGACGAGTTCGAGCGGTTGTCCGAGGACCGGGTGATCCTGGTCGCGGACGAAGGCGCTGTCGTCGGGTACGTCGTGCTGCTGTTGCCGCCCGTGGTCGAGGACGTGGTCGAGGTACTGCGGATCGCGGTCGCCCCGGACGAGCGGCGGACCGGAATCGGCGGGCAGCTGATGACGGCGGCCCTGGAGCGTTGTGCGGGGCGGACGGTTCTACTGGAAGTTGCCTTAAGCAATGAATCGGCGCGGGGCCTGTACGCGGGCTTCGGGTTCGAGGAGATCAGCCGGCGGCGTGGGTACTACGGTGACGGCGAGGATGCGGTGATCATGCGGTGGAGGATCGATGAGTGAGCCCCTGATCCTGGGGATCGAGACGTCGTGCGACGAGACCGGTGTCGGGATCGTGCGCGGGCAGACGCTGCTCGCCGACGCGATCGCGTCGAGTGTCGAGGAGCACGCCCGGTTCGGTGGCGTCGTACCGGAGGTGGCCAGTCGTGCGCATCTCGAGGCGATGGTGCCGACGATCCGGCGAGCGTGCGAGACGGCCGGCATCAAGCCGACCGACGTCGACGCGGTCGCCGTGACCAGCGGACCCGGTCTCGCCGGCGCGCTGCTCGTCGGAGTCGCCGCCGCGAAGGGTCTGGCGCTGTCGCTCGACAAGCCGCTGTACGGCGTGAACCACCTGGCGGCGCATGTCGCCGTCGACACCTTGGAGCACGGTGACCTGCCGAAGGGCTGCGTCGCGATGCTGGTGTCCGGTGGGCACTCGTCGCTGCTGTCGGTCGAGGACATCACCGACGGTGTGGTGCCGATGGGCAGCACCATCGACGACGCGGCGGGTGAGGCGTTCGACAAGGTCGCACGCGTGCTCGGGCTGCCGTTCCCCGGTGGCCCGTACATCGACAAGGCGGCGCGTGATGGCGGAGACCGGCTGTACGTGACCTTCCCGCGCGGGCTGACGTCGCAGCGCGATCTCGAGCGGCACCGGTTCGACTTCTCGTTCTCCGGTTTGAAGACCGCGGTCGCGCGCTGGGTCGAGGCGCGGCGGCGCGACGGTGAGGACGTGCCGGTGAACCATGTCGCGGCGGCCTTCCAGGAGGCGGTCTGCGACGTCCTGACCCGCAAGGCGATCGACGCGTGCAAGGACCGCGGTTTCGAGCACCTGCTGATCGGCGGCGGCGTCGCGGCGAACTCACGACTGCGTTCGATGGCAGAGGAGCGCGCGTCCGCGGCGGGGATCGCCGTACGGGTGCCGCGGCCGGGCCTGTGCACCGACAACGGCGCGATGGTCGCCGCGCTGGGCTCGGAGCTCGTCCGGGCCGGGAGGGCCCCGTCGCCGCTGGATCTTCCGGCTGACTCGTCGATGCCGATCACGGAGGTGCTGAACAAGTGAAGTGGACCGGGCCGGACGGCTTCGAGGCCGACGACGACGCGGAGCGCATCGACGCCGGCGTGGTGCAAGGCTTCCTGAGTACGTCGTACTGGGCGGCCGGGATCCCGCGCGAGATCGTGGAGAAGGCGATCGCGGGCTCCCTGAACCTCGGCGTGTACGACGCGGACGGCGCGATGGTCGCGTACGCGCGCATGGTGACGGACCGGGCCACGTTCGCGTGGCTGGCTGATGTCTTTGTCCTGGAATCGCACCGCGGGCACGGGCTAGGACGGTTCGTCGTGTCGACCTTGCTTGATCATCCCGAGCTGAAGGGCCTGCGGCAGGTGCTGCTGGCAACCGCCGACGCGCATGAGCTCTACCGTTCGTACGGCTTCACCGAGACCCCGCCCGGGCGGATGATGTCCATCCGGCAGGACCCGACCGAGCTGTACGCGCAGCCGTGAGGAGTCCGGGTGTCGATCTCGTCCGGCACCCGGCTGGGGCGACCGATCTCGTGCTGCTCGCGCACGGCGGGCAGGAACATTCACAGGCCGACCCGAACCTGTGGCGGCCCGCGCTCCTGCGGATGTGGCCCTTCGCGTCGGTCGCGCGTTCGGCCGCACCGGACGCTGCCGTGGGGTTCCTGCGGTACCGCTTCCGGGGGTGGAACGACGGCGGTGATGCTGCTCTCGATCTGCGGTCCGTGCTGGACGAGCTGCCGGCGGTGGTCTCGAGGGTGTTGCTGATCGGGCATTCCATGGGTGGGCGTGCGGTTGTCGCCGCCGGCGATCATCCGCGGGTCGCGGGTGTGCTCGCGCTGGCGCCCTGGCTGCCGGTCGGCGAACCGCTCGTCGCGGTTCGGGTGCCTGTCACGTTCGTCCATGGCACCGATGACACGGTCACCGATCCGGCCGGTACGACGGCGTACGCCGAGCGGCTACGGGCGGCAGGGGCGGCGGTGACGACGTATTCGCTCGTGGGGGAAGGGCATGCGATGCTGCGGCGCCCGAAGGACTGGAATCGCTTGGTCGCCGACTTCGTCAGGCAGACGCCGACCGGGGGTGGCAGCGAGCAACTGCCGGCGGTCGATGCCCAGGTGGCGTCGGCGATCGGCGGCATTGCGCTGGCGCGCCTCCGGTTGCCGGTGAAGGAACGGTTCCGCGTGGCGCAATAGGGCGCACCCGGCGTGGTTGCAGAGGCCCGGGGGTGACGCGCACCGCTTGCTCCCCAGGCGAACGGTCAGCGGCCAACCGGTTCTCACGCCAGCCTCCCGCACCCAGGTGAATCACTGTTGAACTGTTAGTGGCGGGCCTCCGGGTGAGTGCAGCAGCGGACGCAGCACCTCGCCCGCCGGCTTGTCACCCGGAGACCCGCTCGCGAGATCGATCATATGTTCGAATATGCGTCGAACGCAAGTGCCGTCCCGGAGTTGTTCCGACGACGGCCGCGAACGCCGCGATGAAGCCGCTCGGGTTCGCCCAGCCGCAGGCATGCGCGACGTACGTCGTGTCGTGGCCGTCCGCCAGCAGGACGAGGGCGTGGTAGATCCGCAGCTGCGTGCGCCATTCGTAGTACGTCATGCCGAGTTCGTCGCGGAACAGGCGGCTGAGGGTCCGGGCGCCGGCGCCGGCCCGGCGTCCGAGCTCGGCGAGTGAGGTGTTGTCCGCGGGGTTCTCGCGGAGGTGCTGAGCGATCGTGCGCAGACGATCGTCGCGGGGTTCCGGTAGGTGCAGCGGTTGTTCGGTCGCTTCGTGGAGCTCGTCGACGAGGACCCGCTGGAGTCGTGCGCGGGCAGCGTCGTCGAGGTGGCGGCTGGTGAGGGCGAGCAGCACTTCGCGGGCGAGTCCGGATGCGAGGAACACTGCGGGGCGGTCGGGGATGCGCCGGGCCAGCGCGGCCGGCAGGAACACGATGCGCATGTCGGTCTCGCCGTGCGCGCGGTGCTGGTGTGTGAATCCGGCCGGCGTCCACGCGACGCGGTTGGCGGGAACGATCGACGTACCCCGATCGGTTTGCACGGACAGCACGCCGCGGGCGGCGTACACCAGATGTCCTTCTTCGTGCGTCTGCACCGAGCTTGTGCCGCCGGACGCCCATTCGTGCGCGCCAGCAGACGGAAAGAGTTCCGAACGGAGCGGCTGGCCGTCATCGGGCATAGCTGAGGATTCTATCGGCTGTCGGCCAGTCTGCGGCAGGAGTACGCGACCGCGTCCCGGCCGATCCGGGTGATGATCAGCGTCGCCGACGCGGAGCCCTTCGGAGCGAGCCTCTTCCGTAGCTGCGCCGGGTCGAGATCCACACCGCGTTTCTTGATCTCCAACGTCCCGATGTCCTGGCTGCGAACCCACGAGCGCAGCGCTTTCTCCTTGTAGGGCAGCTCTTCCACCACCTCGTACGCCGACGCGAGCGGAGTCGCGACGTGCTTCGCTGCGGTGACGTAGGCGATGCGCGGATCCAGCAGCCAGCCGTCGACCGCTGCAGCGACGGCGGTGACCAGACCGGCTCGTACGACCGCACCATCCGGCTCGTAGATGTACTGACCGACCGGGCCGACCTCAGCGTCCGGTGCATCCGTGACGGTCGCCTCGCTCGGCAGCAGAGTCGCCCGTCGCGGGGTGCTGCTGGAGAGTTGGCCGGACCACAGTGCGGCCTCCTTCACCTCGCCGGAGTCGCTGATCCACTCCGCCTCAACACCGGCGGGGATCGCGTCGTGCGGGATGCCGGGGGCCACCTTCACGCAGGCAGTGCGCTGCAGCAACTCCAGCACGAACGTCCACGGCGGCGAATAGGCGTTGTGATCGAACACCCGTCGCCCGTCCGCCCGTCGAGCCGGGTCCGCGAACACCACGTCGTACGGCGTGAGGTCGGTCGACTCGGCCTCACCTACGCGTACCTCACCGGCGAGGCCGAGGGCGGCCAGGTTGGCACGGGCGGTGGCTGCGGTCTCGGGATCACGTTCGACACCAGTCACCCGGAGGCCGGCGCGTGCGGCGCTGATGAGGTCACCGCCGATCCCACAGCCGAGGTCCACCATGCTGGCGCCGGGCATGGTGGCTGCAAGGCGTGCGGCGCGGTGGGCGCCGACAGCGGTCCGTGTGGACTGCTCCAGACCGTCAGGGGTGAAGTACATGTGCTCAGCGTCCGGACCGAACTTGGCGACCGCCCGGTGCCGCAGTGCGGCCTGCGTGACGGCACCAGTCACGAGCGTCGCGTCGTACCGGCGTCGGAGCTTCTCGACCAACTGCAGCTCACTACCAGGCTTGTACTCCGCACACGCCGCCGCGAGCACCTCGGCGCCCGGCCCGTCGAGCAACGCCGTGACTGTCACCCGGCAACTCTAGAGGGGGCTGGAACAGCTCCTGCTCCAGCTTCGCGTTGCCATCGAGTAGAGGCGCCAGTTCATCGCCGAGCGCGTCTTCGGGCCGTAGATGCCGTCGACGACCAGGTGGTGCTTGCGCTGGACCGTCTTGATCGCCGCGCGGGTATTACTGCCGTAGATGCCGTCCACGGCCAGCTTGGTGCCGTAGCAGAAGTTGAGGTTGCGCTGGAGGACCTGGATGGCGGTGTCCGGGTCGCCGTATCGGTTGGAGCCGCGGTACGGGTCGTCGCCGTACATGAGGTTGCAGGTGGTGCTGGTGCTGGCATAGATCGACGGCATCGGGATGCCCCAGCTGCGGTTGACCGGGACGAGCCGGGCGGACCGGCACTGCGGCAGGGCGGCAGCCGCCTTGAGTTCGGCCGCGGTGGCGTCGTGGGAGAACTTCTGGTCGGAGGGCACCTTCGGTGCCGGAGCGGCCGCAGGTGCTGCCGCGGCCGGTGACTCGTGCTTCGACGCATTGGCGGCAACAGCTCCGACCGCGACCGCGGCAACGGCGGCCAGGAGTGCGATCGTCCGGGGGGACAGCTTGGGCAGTGCCGGCACTCTGAACGCCATGGCTCCTCCTCGCACCCGTTCTGACGCAACGGTCGCACGAACGCCCGGTCCTTGACCACTGGCTGTGGCCGGGCGCTTACCGGTCACCGATTGCCTCAGGGTGAGAATCCTTTGGCACTCGAGTTGACCGAGTGCTAATCGCGGCCTAGATTCGGTGTTGGCACTCTCTGTGTGAGGGTGCCAGCGGTCCGGCCCTTGACCCCCGCGACGGCAGGGGAGCGCGACCACCATGAACCAGACAAGCAAATCGACCGTGGAGGTCAGCAAGTGTCGGTCACGATCAAGCCGCTCGAGGACCGTGTCCTCGTCGCGCCGCTCGAAGCCGAGCAGACCACGAAGTCCGGCCTGGTGATCCCGGACACCGCCAAGGAGAAGCCGCAGGAGGGCGAGATCCTCGCCGTCGGCCCGGGCCGGATCGACGACAACGGCAACCGCGTCCCGCTGGACGTCAGCGTCGGCGACAAGGTCATCTACTCCAAGTACGGCGGCACCGAGGTCAAGTACGACGGCCAGGACTACCTGATCCTGGGCGCCCGCGACATCCTCGCAGTCGTCAGCAAGTGACGGCCGCTCGCTGTTTCTGACCGACACCGCCCTGGTGCCCTCCGGCGCCGGGGCGGAGTCGGTTCGGACCCGACCGGGGCGGTGGGGCGGGTTCGCCTACCGCACAGCGATGGTCTGTGCCTGCAACGAACTAGCGATTTCAGAGAGGGACTGGATTTTTCATGCCGAAGATCCTCGAGTTCGACGAGAACGCTCGGCGCGCGCTGGAGCGCGGCGTCGACAAGCTCGCGAACACGGTGAAGGTGACGCTGGGCCCGAAGGGCCGCTACGTCGTCCTGGACAAGAAGTGGGGCGCCCCGACCATCACCAACGACGGTGTCACCGTCGCGCGTGAGGTCGAGCTGGACGACCCGTTCGAGAACCTTGGTGCGCAGCTGACCAAGGAGGTCGCCACCAAGACCAACGACATCGCCGGTGACGGCACCACCACCGCGACGGTGCTGGCGCAGGCACTGGTGCACGAGGGCCTGCGGGCGGTCGCCGCCGGCGCCAACCCGATGGGCCTCAAGCGCGGCATCGAGGCGGCCGTCGAGGCCATCTCCGCCAGGCTGGTCGACACCGCCCGCGCGGTCGACGACAAGGGCGACATGGCCCACGTCGCGACGATCTCCGCGCGTGACGCCGAGATCGGGACGCTGATCGCGGACGCGTTCGACAAGGTCGGCAAGGACGGTGTGATCACCGTCGAGGAGTCGAACACCTTCGGAACCGAGCTCGAGTTCACCGAGGGTATGCAGTTCGACAAGGGCTACATCTCGCCGTACTTCATCACCGACGCCGAGGCCGGCGAAGCGGTGCTGGAGGACCCGTACATCCTGATCCACCAGGGCAAGATCTCCGCGATCGCGGACCTGCTGCCGCTGCTGGAGAAGGTCGTGCAGTCCGGCAAGACGCTGCTGATCATCGCCGAGGACGTCGAGGCCGAGGCCCTGTCCACCCTCGTGGTGAACAAGATCCGCGGCAACTTCACCTCGGTCGCCGTCAAGGCGCCGGGCTTCGGTGACCGCCGCAAGGCGATGCTGGAGGACCTGGCCGCGCTCACCGGCGCGCAGGTCGTGGCCCCGGAGGTCGGCCTCAAGCTCGACCAGGTCGGTCTGGAGGTGCTCGGTACGGCGCGCCGCATCGTGGTCACCAAGGACAACACGACCGTCGTCGAAGGTGCCGGCAAGACCGAGGACATCGAGGGCCGGGTCAACCAGATCAAGTCCGAGATCGAGCGCACCGACTCCGACTGGGACCGCGAGAAGCTGCAGGAGCGGCTGGCCAAGCTGGCCGGCGGCGTCTGCGTGATCAAGGTCGGCGCGGCCACCGAGGTCGAGCTGAAGGAGAAGAAGCACCGGATCGAGGACGCCGTGTCCGCGACCCGGGCCGCGATCGAGGAGGGCATCGTCGCCGGCGGCGGCTCCGCTCTCGTGCACGCGGCCACCGTGCTGGACAAGGACCTCGAGCTCGACGGTGACGAGGCCACCGGTGTCCGGATCGTCCGCAAGGCGGTCGTCGAGCCGCTGCGCTGGATCGCCGAGAACGGCGGCTACGAGGGCTACGTCGTGGTTGCCAAGGTCTCCGAGCTGGAGCCGGGCTTCGGCTTCAACGCGGCCTCCGGCGAGTACGGCGACCTGCTCGGCAGCGGCGTGCTGGACCCGGTCAAGGTGACCCGGTCCGCGCTCGCCAACGCCGGCTCGATCGCCGCGCTGCTGCTGACCACCGAGACGCTGGTGGTCGACAAGCCCGAGGACGAGGAGCCCGCGGCGGCCGGTCACGGCCACGGCCACGGTCACTGATTCCTCGCAGTACGCGTAGTACCCCAGCACCGCCCGGCAGGTCATCTGCCGGGCGGTGCTTTTATGTGGCCTGTGCTGATTCGAGAGCGTGGCGACGAAGACCTGCCCGTGTGCGTCGAGATCCTGCGCGAGGTCCACGAGCGAGCCGGCTACCCGATCAACTGGCCCGCGGACCCAGCAGCGTGGTTGACCCCGAAGGATGCCGTCGGCATCTGGGTAGCGGTCGACGCCGAACAGGTCGTCGGGCACGTCGTCCTCACCGCCGCCGGGGCGGGCGCCGAGGTCGAGCGCCTGTTCGTCGATCCGAAGGCAACCGGCCGCGGCATCGGCCGCCAGCTCCTCCAGCGCTGCGTCACCGCTGCGGGCGCAGCCAACCGCGAGCTCGCCCTCGAGGTGGTGGACAACCGCGGCGCAGCAGTGCACCTTTACCGCAACGCCGGCTGGCGGGAGACCGGCCGTACTCCTATTGACTGGGGCGGCGCCCACGCGACCGAGCTGATCCGGTTCACCGCCCCGACGTGAGAGGCTCTCACTGATGGCCGGGCCACGGGAGCGGTATCGCGCTCAGGTGCGCGAGGAGGTGAAGCAGCACGCCTGGCTGCAGATCGCCGAGGCAGGGGTCTCCGCCCTGTCCCTGAACGCGATCGCCAAGCAGATGGGCGTCAGCGGGCCGGCGCTCTACCGGTACTTCGCGAACCGCGACGATCTCGTCACCGCCCTGATCCGCGACGCGTACCGCAGCCTCGCCGACACGGTCAGCTCGGCGTACGACGGAGGGGCGGACGCGGTCGCACTGGCTCAGGTCATCCGCAACTGGGCGCTCGCCGACCCGCAGCGGTACCTGCTGATCTACGGGACGCCCGTGCCTGGCTACCACCCGCCGGACGACACCAGGGCGATCTCCGACGAGATCATGGCCGTGCTGGTCGAGGCCGTCGGACCGGACCGGGCAGTCTCGTTTTGGACCCGCGTTCACGGTGTCCTGTCGCTTGAAGTGGCAGGGCATTTCGCGGGTATGGACGTGGATCCGTCCCGGCTGGTTGAGAGCGAGATCAGTGAACTCGTGAGTAGTGACAGATCGTGATCAAGTGGCCGGTAGTGACCACGAATTGCCACTAGGCAAGAAGAGTTGAGCGCCGTACCATCTTTCAGGCTGAACCGGTCTGAACACGAGGGGGCGAGGGGTGACAGAGGTCCGAGTACCTGACACCCACGACCGGGTCGAGCTTAGGGATCTTGCCGCGCTGGCCGGCGACGGGGACCGAACAGCTCTCAACGACCTGCTCACCAGAGTGCGCGCTGTGGCGCACCGATACGTACGGTCCCGTCTGTGGACCTATCCCGGCGGCGCCGACATGGTCGACGACGTCGCACAAGAGGTTTGTGTCGCGGTCTTCGGCGCGCTGAGCCGCTACCGCGACGAGGGGCGGCCTTTCGAGGCTTTCGTCTACGGCATCGCGGCCCGCAAGGTCGCCGATGCCCAGCGTGCGTTCGCGGTTGCCGACGTCTCGACGCCGGACCTGCCGGACGGCGCGGACGAGTCACCGACGCCGGAGGAGCGCGCGGTCCGGCAGTCAGAGGTCCAGCACATCATGGGGCTGCTGGACAAGTTGCCGGAGAAGCTGCGGGAGATCCTGCGGCTCCGGGTGGTAGCGGGGATGTCAGCCGAGGAGACCGGCCGGGCACTGGGGATGACACCGGGGGCGGTGAGGGTCGCACAACATCGGGCGTTGAACACGCTCAGGGGGTTTGTGGGGCATGAAGCACAGCTGGAACGAGGAAGAGCAGGGGAGGAGCATCATGGCTGACCGTTTTGATCTGGACGCGATCGAGGCCGATGACGCGCTGCTCGATCTGCTCGCCGCCGGTGGGGAGTCCGCCCGTGTGGCGGGCGAGCACGACGCGGCCGTTCAGCTTCTGGCCGGTCTACGGCTGGCGGTTGAGGTCGAGGACGAGCTCCCGGTGGAGACCATCGACGATCCGGAGAGCTTCCTGGCGCGTTGCGCCGCGCTCAACCCGATCACCGACCCGTTCGCCCGCAAGATGGCGACGCGCGGTCTGGCTCTCGGGGTGGCCGCGGTCGCCGCATTGTCGGTCTCCGGGGTGGCAGCAGCCGTCAACGGCGACCCGCTCTCGCCGTACGAGAAGGTCATCGAGAAGATGGTCGACGCGGTCCGTCCGCAGACCAGCTTCCCGAAGGAAGACCTCGACGGTCTGCCGGTGATGGACAAGACCAAGATCGTCAAGGTCGGCAAGGACTACAAGCAGCAGGCCCAGGCCGAGCGCGCCGCCCAGGCAGCTGGCAAGGACGGCTCACTGATCAATGATCCGGCGGCGGTGAAGGACGACCTGCGGCCGCCGGTGGCCGTGCTGCCGACGGAGAAGCCGCTGGTGGTCCTCGAGAAGCCAACGATCCCGCCGCCGACCTCGACGAAGACGGACGACCCGGACGACGTCAACGTCGACAAGCCGAGCGACACGAAGACGGATCCGCCGACGGACACCACCGGTGGCGACGGCACGGACGGCACGACGACCACGACGACGCCGCCTCCGTCCACACCGACGGACACGCCGACCAGTACGCCGACCGACCCGCCGTCGACGCCGACCGACACGACCACGCCGCCGCCGAACGACACCGGTACGGGCGACAACACGGTGGCCGGCGACCCGACGGGTGCGCCGACCAGCACGCCTACCGGAGACAACGGCCAGACGACGGATGGCACCGGTGGCACCGGTGGCACCGGTGGCTCCGGGACGCAGGGGACCGGTTCGAGCGACACCAGCGGCTCGGACACGTCCACGCCGGGTGGCGACGAGAAGCCGAGCGACGAGGTCACCCAGGTTCCGGGCGGCAAGGATCCGGCGAGCATCGTCGGGGACATCCTGAGCCCGATCCTGCCGACGCCGACCGGCGGGCCGATCACGATCGAGAGCGCGGAGCAGTTCTTCGGCGACTCGCAGGTGGCAGGCAAGCCGCCGACGGTGACGAAGGCGACCGCGAAGAAGACCGCGTCGGCCAAGAAGGCGGCCGGGAAGCACTCGAGCGGGACGGTCACCACGGGCTCGGTCCGCAAGGCCTACCCGAAGGGCAAGCACTCGACCGGGCTGTACCCCGAGGGCAAGCACGCGGCGATCGAGCGGACCCACGGGTCCACCGCCGACGCGGACGTCCTGGCGATCCTGCAGATCGTCAACGCGCCGGTCAACAAGTAGCCGACCACCCACTCCGCCCGCCGCGCAGCCGCGGCGGGCGGAGTGCTGTGGACGGAGTGCTGTGGACGGCCGATTCGGGGGTCGGCGGGCGCGCGGATAGGATGGGGTCCCGTTCTCGCCGTGTAAAGGTGCTTGTTTTACCCATGGACATCACACCCGCTGGAGTTCCCGACAAGTTCGCCGTCCTCGGCCTCACCTTCGACGACGTCTTGCTGCAGCCGAACGAGTCCGACGTCATCCCGTCCGAGACAGTCACCCGGTCCCGGGTGAGCCGCAATGTCTGGGTGAACATCCCGCTGGTGTCGAGCGCGATGGACACCGTCACCGAGGCCCGGATGGCGATCGCGATGGCCCGCCAGGGCGGTCTGGGCGTCCTCCACCGCAATCTCTCGATCGAGGACCAGTCGCAGCAGGTCGACCTGGTCAAGCGCTCCGAGTCCGGCATGATCGCGCAGCCGATCACGATCGGTCCGGACGCCAGCATCGGCGAGGCCGACGCCCTCTGCGGGCAGTACCGGATCTCAGGTGTGCCCGTCGTGGACGACGCCGGCGTGCTGGTCGGCATCGTGACGAACCGCGACATGCGCTTCGAGAACGATCTGTCCCGCCCGGTGCGGGAGGTGATGACCAAGCAGCCGCTGATCACCGGCAAGCAGGGGATCTCGGCCGACGACGCGATGGCGCTGCTGAGCAAGCACAAGGTCGAGAAGCTGCCGCTGGTCGACGACGCCGGCAAGCTGACCGGCCTGATCACGCTCAAGGACTTCGTCAAGCGGGACAAGTTCCCGCTGTCCACCAAGGACGCCAGCGGCCGGCTGATGGTCGGCGCCGCGATCGGCTTCTTCGGCGAGGCGTACAAGCGGGCCATGTCCCTGGTCGAGGCCGGTGTGGACGTGCTCGTCGTGGACACCGCGCACGGTCACTCCCAGGCGCAGCTCGAGATCATCCGCAAGCTCAAGGCCGACCCGGCGACCCGCGGCGTGGACATCGTCGGTGGCAACGTCGGCACCCGCGAGGGCGCCCAGGCGCTGGTCGACGCGGGCGCCGACGGCGTGAAGGTCGGCGTCGGCCCGGGCTCCATCTGTACGACGCGGGTCGTGTCCGGCGTCGGCGTGCCGCAGGTCACCGCGATCTACGAGGCCTCGCTGGCCTGCAAGCCGGCCGGCGTCCCGGTCATCGGCGACGGCGGCCTGCAGTACTCCGGTGACATCGCCAAGGCGCTCGTCGCCGGCGCGGACACGGTCATGCTGGGCTCGCTGCTGGCCGGCTGCGAGGAGTCGCCGGGCGACCTGGTGTTCATCAACGGCAAGCAGTTCAAGGCGTACCGCGGGATGGGTTCGCTCGGCGCGATGCAGTCCGGCGGACTGCGCAAGTCGTACTCGAAGGACCGTTATTTCCAGCACGACGGCGGCTCCGACGAGAAGCTGATCGCCGAGGGCGTCGAGGGTCAGGTGCCGTACCGGGGCCCGCTGTCGGCGGTCGCGCACCAGCTGATCGGCGGCCTGCGCCAGTCGATGTGGTACACCGGCGCCCGCACCGTCCCGGAGCTCCAGGACAAGGGCCGCTTCGTCCGCATCACCTCCGCCGGCCTCCAGGAGTCCCACCCGCACGACATCCAGATGACGGTCGAGGCTCCGAACTACTCCGGCCGCTGACCGCCTGCAACCCGTTAGGACACACCAGATGACCGAGATCGAGATCGGCCGCGCCAAGCGTGGGCGGCAGGCGTACGCGTTCGACGACATCGCGATCGTGCCCTCGCGCCGGACGCGGGACCCCGAGGAGGTCTCGGTCGCCTGGCAGATCGACGCGTACCGGTTCGAGCTGCCGATCCTGGCCGCGCCGATGGACTCGGTGATGTCCCCGGCCACCGCGATCGCGATCGGCAAGGCCGGCGGCCTCGGCGTACTGAACCTCGAAGGTCTCTGGACGCGGTACGAGGACCCGACCAGCCTGCTCGAGGAGATCACCAGCCTCGATCAGAAGCAGGCCACGCACCGGCTGCAGGAGATCTACGCGGCGCCGATCAAGCCCGAGCTGCTCTCCCAGCGGGTGCAGGAGATCCGCGACTCCGGCGTGACCGTCGCCGGCGCGCTGTCGCCGCAGCGGACCAAGCAGTTCGCCAAGCACGTCGTCGACGCGGGCGTCGACCTGTTCGTCATCCGCGGTACGACGGTGTCCGCCGAACACGTGTCCGGGCAGGCGGAGCCGCTCAACCTCAAGCAGTTCATCTACGACCTCGACGTGCCGGTGATCGTCGGCGGCTGTGCGACGCACCAGGCTGCGTTGCACCTGATGCGGACCGGTGCCGCCGGCGTGCTCGTCGGCTTCGGCGGCGGCGCGGCGCACACGACGCGCAAGGTGCTCGGCGTTGCGGTGCCGATGGCATCGGCGGTCGCTGACGTGGCGGCGGCGCGGCGGGACTACATGGACGAGTCCGGCGGGCGGTATGTGCATGTCATAGCGGACGGCTCGGTCGGGCGGTCCGGCGACGTGGCAAAGGCGATCGCCTGCGGTGCCGACGCGGTGATGGTCGGTTCGCCGCTGGCGCGGGCCAGCGATGCCCCCGGTGGCGGATACCACTGGGGCGCCGAGGCCTGGCACCAGGACCTCCCGCGCGGTGAGCGGGTCGAGGTCGGCGTCACCGGCACGATGGAGCAGATCCTGTTCGGCCCCTCCTGGGTCCCGGACGGCACGATGAACCTGGTCGGCGCCCTCAAGCGCGCGATGGCGACCACCGGCTACACGGAGCTCAAGGAGTTCCAGCGGGTCGAGGTCGTCGTAGGTTGAGCACCGGCCTACTGCTCCTGCACGGTTCGAGTGGTACGCCGGACGTCCAGCGTGCCCGCCTGCTCGAGGGGGAGGGGTACGACGTACTCGCGCCGCGATGGACCGTTACGCACGAGGTGCCGCTGGAGTCGTTCCCATTGGACGAGTTAGCGGCTCGCAACGACCGGCTGGTCGTGATGGGCAGCTCGTGGGGTGCCGAGGCTGCACTGCTGCTGGGTGCGCTCGACGAGCGGGTGGACTCGGTGGTCGCGTTCGCCCCGAGCGCCTACGTCTGGGGCCGGGTCCTCGAGGACGGAACGCAACGCTCGGCGTGGACCTGGCGGGGCGAGCCGTTGCCATTCGTTCCGTTCGACCAGGATTGGAAGGCGGAGGACGACCCGCCGAGCTACACCGGTCTGTACCGCCGAAGTCTGCTCAGCGCGGCGGAAGAGGCACGGATCCCGGTCGAGCGCATCCGCGACGTACTGCTGATCGCCGGTGGCGACGACAAGGTGTGGCCGGCTGTGGAGTTCGCGGAGGAGATCGTCCGCCGGCGAGGTGAGCGTCCGACCCGTCTCCTGGTCAGCCCGGAGGCGGGTCATCGCCCGGTGCTGCCGGGGGAGGAGCCGAAGTCGGCCGGTCAGCGGATGGCGCGCGGCGGCACCGAGGCGGCCGATCGCGAGCTCGGCGCGCGTGCCTGGGACGAGATCCGCAATCTGCTCGCAGGGTGAGCGAAATGCTACGAGTCCCCACAGCTTGGAGGGTTCTGGAAGGATTGCGGCATGGGACTTTTCAGCCGACGGAGCAGCCAGGACACGGACAATGTTGCCCTCGCCGCAGCGCGGGGCCGATTGTCTCCCGATGACGTGGATCAGGTGCGCTTCCTGATCACGACGAAGAAGGCAGTGCACGCGGTCAAGCTGATCCGCGATCGCACCGGACTGGACCTCAAGCAGTCCAAAGAACTCGTCGACGACATCCGCCTCGGCCGCTACGTGCCGCCGACCACCGGCACGCCGCTCGTGCGCCGCCCGGGGACGAACCTGGCCGAGCGCACCCGCGCCCTCAAGGCCGCGGGTGAGCTGCACCAGGCCACTGCCCTGGTCGTCTCCGAGACCGGCATGACCGACGAAGAGGCCGGCCTGTTCGTCGGCGCCCTCCGCGCCGACGCGCAGGACTAACCCTTCACATACGACAGCTTCTCGGCGATCTTCCCGTCGCGCAGCCGCAGTACGTCGACCCCGCGGACGTGCCCGCGATCGCCGGACGCATCACGCCACGAGTACCGCCACCGCACGACGGCCCGCTCACCGAGCACCACCGTCTCCTCGGTCTCGAAGTGTGGGTCGTCGGTGTCTGCGAAAAGCCGCGCCCACTCCGCCCGTACTGCATCGGTGCCTTCCAGACGGGTGCCGTCCGGGGCCGGCGAGGTGGACTCGAACACGATGTCGTCGGTGACCAGCGACATCGCCTTGTCCAGATCGCCCGCGTCGAACGCGCTCCCGAACCGTTCGATCACCTCGAGCGCCGGGGTCCATCGCGGATCGCGGCCGAAGGCTGCCAGCAGTTCGTCGGCCGGAGCCGTGAAGCCTTCCAGGTGCGCACCGACTGCACCAGCTGACCGGTAGATCTGCTCGCGCTCGGCGAACCACGGCGTGATCTCGTCGACCAGATCCGCGTCGAGACGTGGTCGAGCGCCGATCGCCACCGCCAGGTCCCACCCGTGGATCAGGTGATCGGCGGCGAGTTGGTGCAGGTACTCGCCCGGGTCCTCGTCGCCGTACGACAGGTGCACCTTGTCGATCGGCAGCCCTGCCGCGGCCTCCGCCTCCCGGGCCGCGGACGACGCCGCACCGGCGGGATCCTCCCCTAGCAGGTCGCCGTCCAACGAGTCCCCGACGTCGGCGATCGTCCTGCCCTCCATCAGCGGTACCGCCCAGCGCTCCTCGCCGACCACGTGGTTCACCAGCGCCCGGACGTCCCAGTCCGAGCACGGCGTCGGCTCCGTCCACTGGTTGTCCGCGACGTCCGCGACCAGCTCCGCGAAATTCCTGACCGTGCGGTTGTGCAGCTCTACGACATCCATCTCCCGCACCCCCTCCCAAGCGTCAGCGTCCGCCTGCGTGGGGGCCGGGTCAATTACCCCAGGGTTACCTAGCGGCCGAGCTGGAGTTGCTGCGCCGCCTCGTGGGCGTGGTGGGACGCGGTCAGGTCGCCGGCGGCCGCGAGCAGGTCGCCGTGGTGCCGGTAGCAGGACCCGGCGAGGTCCTTCATGGTCGGGTTGTCGTCGGTGAACGGAATCAGCGCGGTCGCGACCTCGGCGCACCAGCCGCCCAGGTCGAGCGCCATCTCGGTCCGGCCGGCCTGGTAGTACGCCTCCGAGATGTCGAGCAGGAGCTGTGCCCAGATCGGCACGTACGTGCTGGTCTCGTATCGCATCCGGTGCGACTCACGCTCCGACGAGATCGCGAACAAGTAGTGCGCCTCCAGCCCCAGCGTCAATCCGGCTTCGGCATCCTGCATCAGCAGTGGCCGAACCAGCTCGGCCAATTCGGTCGCACGGACGGCGGCGGACTCCGGGTCGGTCCGGCCCGACACCGTCGCCAGCGTCATCCCCGGCGCGGGCTCACTCAACGCAAGCAGCCGGTGGTACTGCTCGAACGGCCCGAGCTTGATCTCAGCGTTCTCCAACGCCGCGACCAGTGTCAGCGGCAGCCCGCGGTCCAGCTCCTCGACTACCCGGACCGCCGTCTCGCCGTCGGTGTCGTACGCTGTACGCAGGCAGGCCTCGCCCTCGAGCCGGCCGACGATGCCGAGGTGCTTGCCCTTCCTGACCAGGGCGGCGACCAGCGTGCGCATGTCGGTCGCCGAGTCCGAGTCGGCGAGCGTGTCGGCCGTCGTCAGCCCGATCTCGTCCGCCTCGAGCGCGAGGTCCAGCCGCCCTTCGGCCGCGTGGACATCCGCCGACACCGCGGTCGCCGTACACAGATAGCGCGCGTACGACAGGGACTGCGGGCTCTCGTTGATCTGGTCCGCTAGCTGCAGGAACAACTGGGTCGCTGCGTCCGCGGAGGCAACCGCCAGCGCGGGGTCGCCGTACCGTCGCAGGATCAGGGCGTTCATCGCGAGCACCCGGGCGAAGTCAGGCTGGTGCTTGAGCCCGTCCGCACCGCCGACCAGCTGGCCGTAGGCGATCACCGCGCCGTCCATCTCCAGTACGGCGGTCGCTCCGTGACCGCGATGCGCCTGCGTCATGGCGCGCCGGGCGCGGATGTCGGCGAGGAAGCTGGTGGCATCGAGTACGCCGGCGTCCTGCAGCTCGGTGTAGCCGAGTTGGGCCTCGTGCAGCGCGGCCAGTGCCTCTTCGTGGCGGCCCGACGCGTTCAGTGAGCCGGCCAGCTCGTACTGGGTCGCGGCCATCAGGTGCTTGGCCTCGTAGTGGTTCGGGGACCCTTCGGCCCGCTCCCGGGCCAGCTCGATGACCCGCTGCTGGTACGGCCCGGCCTCGTCGGCGCGCCCCTCCTCGATCAGCACTTGGGCTGTCTGCAGCGCCTCGCCGAGCTCGTCCTCAGGAGGCGTCCAGAGCCCCCCGCTGTCCACCATCTTGACGTTCCACCCCTTCGCAGGTTCCAGAGGGTGAGCTTAATGGGGATCTGATACTGACACTGTCGATTACTGGCAGGTAGCCTAGGCAGATGAGCGAGCAGACGTCGATTCCCGCGGATCCGGAGCTCGATCCGACCGCGTCGTACGCGACCGACCAGTCGGTCATCCGCCGGTTGTCGGGGCTGCTGCGGGCGACGGCGGGCACCAGGACGTCGTACGCGCCGGCGACCGGGCAGCCGATCGCGGACCTGCCGGTGTCGAGCGAGAACGACGTGGTCGGGGCGGTCCGGCTGGCCCGGAAGACGCAGCAGAACTGGCGACGGGTGCCGCTCGCCGAGCGCGCCGCGATCCTGCTGCGGTACCACGACCTGGTCCTCGACCACCGGCACGAGCTGATCGACCTGATCATCCGCGAGTCCGGCAAGGCGCGGAAGCAGGCCTTCGAGGAGCTCGCGCACGTCGCGCTGACGGCGAGGTACTACGGCCGCAAGGCGCAGGAACTGCTCGAGCCGCAGCGCAAGCTCGGCATCTTCCCGGTGCTCACCCGGGCCGAGGAGCGGTTCGTGCCGAAGGGTGTCGTCGGCATCATCTCGCCGTGGAACTACCCGCTGACGATGGCGATCAGCGACGGTCTGCCCGCGATCCTGGCCGGCAACACGGTCGTGCACAAACCGGACAGCCAGACCCCGCTGACCGCGCTCCGCGGGATCGAGCTGCTGTACGAGGCCGGTCTGCCGCGAGAGGCCTGGCTCGCGGTGAACGGCGACGGCCCGACCGTGGGTGGCGCGCTGATCCAGAACGCGGACTACATCTGCTTCACCGGCTCGACCAAGACCGGCCGGCTGGTCGCGAAGCAGTGCGGTGAGCGGCTGATCGGCTGCAGCCTCGAGCTGGGCGGCAAGAACCCGATGCTCGTACTGCGTGACGCCGACATCAACCGTGCCGCCGAGGGCGCCGTACGAGCCTGCTTCGCGAACGCGGGCCAGCTGTGCGTCTCGATGGAGCGGCTGTACATCGCCGACCAGGTGTACGACGCGTTCGTGACGGCCTTCGTCGACCGGGTGAAGAAGCTCCGCCTGTCGGCCGGCACCGGCTGGGACGTGGATATGGGGTCGCTGATCTCGAAGGCCCAGCTCGAGACGGTCACTCGGCATGTCGAGGACGCGCGGTCCAACGGCGCGACCGTCCTGGCCGGCGGGAAGCCGCGGCCGGACATCGGCCCGCTGTTCTACGAGCCGACCGTGCTGTCCGGCGTCACCCCGGCGATGGAGTGCTTCGACAACGAGACCTTCGGGCCGGTCGTGTCGATCTACCGGTTCTCCGACGAGTCCGAGGCGATCCAGCGCGCGAACGAGGGTGAGTACGGCCTGAATGCGAGCGTCTGGACCCGCGACGGCCGGCGTGGTCGTGCGGTTGCCGCGCAGCTGATGGCCGGCACGGTCAACGTCAACGAGGGATACGGCGCGACCTTCGGCTCGATCGACACGCCGATGGGCGGCATGCGGTCGTCCGGCCTCGGTCGCCGCCAGGGCGTCGAGGGCATTCGCCGGTACGTCGAACCGCAGGCGATCGCCACGCAACGTCTGATGCCGATCGCGGCGTCGCACGGCCTGTCGGACGAGAAGTTCGCCGAGCTGATGACGGGCGCACTGCGGATACTCAAGAAGATCGGCCGTCCGTGAGTTTCGATTACGACGTCCTCATCGTCGGGTCCGGCTTCGGGGGGTCCGTGTCGGCCCTGCGGCTGACCGAGAAGGGGTACCACGTCGCCGTCATGGAAGCCGGGGCGCGGTTCGAGGACGGCGCCTTCGCGAAGAACTCGTGGGACACCAAGCGGTTTCTGTTCGCGCCGAAGCTCGGGATGTACGGCATCCAGCGGATCAGCGCGCTGCGTGACGTGATCATCCTGTCCGGCGCCGGTGTCGGCGGCGGCAGTCTCGTCTACGCGAACACGCTCTACGAACCGCTGCCCGCGTTCTACGCCGACCGCCAGTGGGCGCACATCACCGACTGGAAGTCCGAACTCGCGCCGTACTACGACCAGGCGAAGCGGATGCTCGGCGTCACGACGTACCCGGGCTTCACGCCGGCGGACAAGGTGATGAAGCAGGTCGCCGATGACCTGGGCGTGGGCGACACGTTCCACCCGACGCCGGTCGGGGTCTTCTTCGGCGAGGCCGGTGTCGAGGTCGACGACCCGTACTTCGGCGGCGCCGGCCCGCGTCGGACCGGCTGCATCGACTGCGGCGAGTGCATGACCGGCTGCCGCCACAACGCGAAGAACACGCTGACGAAGAACTATTTGTACCTGGCCGAGAAGTCCGGCGCGGAGGTCTATTCGCTGACCACCGTGACCTCGGTCGAGCCACTGCCCGGCGGCGGGTACGCCGTGGACACCCGCCGTACGTCGAACAGGAAGCTCACCCGTCGCTTCACCGCGCAGCAAGTGATCTTCGCCGCGTCGGCCCTCGGTACGGCGAAGCTCCTGCACCGGCTCCGCGACGAGGGCAAGCTGCCCCGCCTGTCCGGCCGGCTCGGCGTACTGACCCGGACCAACTCGGAGTCGCTGCTCGGCGCGATCTCGAAGGACCGCGACGTCGACTACAGCCGCGGGGTCGCGATCACGTCGTCGTTCCACCCGGACGACATCACCCACATCGAACCGGTGCGGTACGGCAAGGGCAGCAACGTGATGTCGCTGCTGCAGACCGTGCTGACCGACGGCGACGGCGACAAGCCGCGCTGGCGGACCTGGCTGCGGGAGCTGGGCGTCCAGCGGAAGAACATCCGCAAGTTGTACGACCTCAAGCACTGGTCCGAGCGGACCGTGATCGCGCTGGTGATGCAGACCGCGGACAACTCGATCACGACGTACGGCAAGCGGGATCGGCTCGGCCGCTGGCGGCTGACGTCCAAGCAGGGCCACGGCGCCCCGAACCCGTCCTGGATCCCGGTCGCGAACCAGGTGGTCCGGCGGATGGCGAAGCTGATGAACGGTACGCCGGGCGGCACGATCGGGGAGCCGTTCAACGTGCCGATGACCGCGCACTTCATCGGCGGCTGCGCGATCGGCGATTCGGCCGAGACCGGCGTGGTCGATCCCTACCACCGGGTCTACGGGTACGACGGCCTGCACATCGTCGACGGCTCGACGATCTCCGCGAACCTCGGGGTCAACCCGTCGCTGACGATCACCGCCCAGGCCGAGCGCGCGCTGTCGTTCTGGCCGAACAAGGGCGAGGACGACCCGCGGCCGGCGATCGGGTCGGCGTACCGACGGGTGCAACCGGTGAAGCCTTCGCATCCGGTCGTTCCGGCCGACGCACCCGGCGCGCTCCGGCTGCCGATCATCCCGAAACAGTCTGTGACGAAGCCGTAACACCTTTGCGATCTTCGGAGATCGAAAAGAATGCGGCGGCAGGGAAATGAATAAGCCTCAGCAGTAAGTTTGCTGAGGCTTATTGAAAAGGTCCAGAAAAGGGAGCAGGTCCCTCGGGAACGTTTCCGCCCAAATCGTTTCCCGAGGGACCCACTCAAGCCGGGGTGAGGCGCCCGGCGCTTTGGGATCGGATCGCCAACCATGGCTGGCGACCCGAGCTCTTGGGTACTACCTTACATCCGATTCCCACCGCTTCGAGGCCTTGTGACCACTCTGCGTGCTGATCGTAATGATCAGCTTTTGTTGCTCCTGGTAACCGGGTGGCGGTCTTCCTTGCGGTAACCGCCTTCGTACACATCAACGAGCCCATCTACGGGGGGTTACGAGGTTCCGCAGAAATATCCGGATTCTTTTGCGGGAAGTGCGGAGAGTGGTCGTGAGGCACTTCGGCCGGAGGTGTTGCACGTGACGCCCGCCGCAGAACGGGCGTACCCGCCTGACCTACTCTGAGCCGACCGTTCTGATGAGGCAGGAGAAGGCATGAGCGAGATCCTGGACGTGGCACGTGAGCAGGTTCTGGAGCAGGGCATCGGGCTGAGCCAGGAGCAATTGGTCGAGGTCCTCAGCACTCCCGACGACCGGCTGCCCGAACTGCTCGCGCTCGCGCACGACGTCCGGGTGAAGTGGTGCGGCGAGGAGGTCGAGGTCGAGGGGATCATCTCGCTCAAGACCGGCGGCTGCCCCGAGGACTGTCACTTCTGCTCCCAGTCCGGTCAGTTCACCTCGCCGGTGCGTTCGGTCTGGCTGAACATCCCCGAGCTGGTCGAGGCCGCCAAGGAGACCGCGAAGACCGGCGCCACCGAGTTCTGCATCGTCGCCGCCGTCCGCGGACCGGACCAGCGGCTGATGAGCCAGGTGAAGGCCGGCATCGAGGCGATCAACGCCGAGGTCGACATCAACATCGCCTGCTCGCTCGGCATGCTCACCCAGGAGCAGGTCGACGAACTGAAGTCATGGGGCGTGCACCGCTACAACCACAACCTCGAGTCGGCCCGGTCGTACTTCGGTGACGTCGTCACCACGCACTCGTTCGAGGAACGCTGGGAGACCTGCCTGATGGTGCGCGACTCCGGGATGGAGCTGTGCTGCGGCGGCCTGGTCGGGATGGGCGAGACGCTCGAGCAGCGCGCCGAGCTGGCCGCGCAGCTGGCCGAGCTCGACCCGCACGAGGTCCCGCTGAACTTCCTCAACCCACGACCGGGCACACCGTTCGGCGACCTCGAGGTCATGGACGGCAAGGACGCGCTGCGGACGATCGCCGCGTTCCGGCTGGCCATGCCGCGCACCGTCCTCCGGTACGCCGGCGGCCGCGAGCTGACCCTCGGCGACCTGGGCACGCGGGACGGACTGCTCGGCGGGATCAACGCCGTGATCGTGGGCAACTACCTGACCACCCTGGGCCGCCCGGCGACCGCCGACCTCGACCTGCTCGCCGAGCTGAAGATGCCGGTGAAAGAGCTGCAGAAGACGCTGTGACCGAGATCTACTGCGGCCGATGCGGCCGTTCCGTGGAGGATGGCGAGCACGACGGCTGCCGCCGGGCGTTGGCGCTGGAGCCGCCGCGGTACTGCGCCGAGTGCCGCCGCCGGATGGTCGTGCAGGTCCACCCGATGGGCTGGTCGGCCCGCTGCTCGGTCCACGGTGAGCTGACCTCCGGCTGAGCCCGGCTAGGCTGGTGCGCATGCCTGATGCCGCGCCTCGCCTCCTGGTCGCGCTCTACGGGCCGACCTCGGCGGGCAAGACCGCGGTGTCGGTCGATCTGTGCCTGCGGATCCAGGACGAGCTCGGACTCGCGACGATGGTTGTCTCCGCGGACTCGCGGCAGGTGTACCGGTACATGGACATCGGCACCAGCAAGACGACGCCGGAAGAGATGCGCGGCATCCCGCACACGATGATCGACGTCACCGAGCCGGTGCGGAAGCTCGAGCTGGAGACGTTCGTCTCGCAGGCGCGCGGGCACATGGAGCAGACCTGGGCGGCCGGCGGCGTGCCGGTGATCGTCGGCGGTACGAGCGTCTACGTCCGCTCGCTGCTGGAGGGCTGGGAGGTCGACGCCGTCGCCGAGGCGCGGAACGCGATCCGCCGCGACTTCCCGCGCAGCATGGCCGAGGACGCGTACGCCGTACTCAGCCGGCTCGACCCCAAGGGCGCCGCCAAGATCCACGAGAACAACTACGACGCGATCGTGAACGCGCTGGCACGGGCCATGGGCAACGATCCGGAACGGGCCGTCGCGCCGGCGACCCGGCAGGTCGTGTTCTCGGTCGACCGGCCGGCGAGCGAGATCGATCAGCGGGTCGCGGCGACGTACGACCATCAGATCGAGCGCGGGCTCCGCGACGAGGTCCTCGGGTTGGACGAGCGGTACGACGTCCTTACGCAGTACCGCCGGCTGGGTCAGAAGTCGCCGAACCAGGTCGTCCACACCCACGGGTACACCGAGTGGTTCGACGTGGCGCTCGACCGGGGTAAGTCGCTCGAGAACCTGAACGCGGACGACCAGGCCGAGGTCCGCAAGCGCGTGGTCGAACGGATCCAGACCCACACCCGCCGGCAGCGTGCGGCCATCCCCAAGCTCGCCGGCGTCCGCCCGGCCCGCAACGCCAACGACGCCTTCAACGCGGTGAAGTCAGCCCTCGAAGCCGGCCCGGTCGATCGGACCCCGGGCGGCAAACCCGGCAACTCCGGCGGCAAGCCCGGCAAGTCCAGCAAGGCCGGCAACTCGGGCGGCAAGTCCAGCAGCGCCGGCAAGTCGGGTAGCTCGGGCGGCAAGCGGGCCGGCGGCCGCTCGGGTCGCGCCGCCCAGCCTGGCCGACCCAACTCGAACCGCGGCTCCCGGCGCCGCTGACGCTGCCAGGAAAGCAAGCCGGGGGCAGACCACACGCGGTCGCCCCGGTTGCCTCGGTCGCGCACCGGCCGCCCGTTGTGGACGGCCGCCGGCGTCAGCCTCTTACTTGCCTTTGCCCTTCTTCTGTTCGGCCTTCTTCGCTGCGGCTGCAGCGCGGCCGCGCTGGGTGTTCGGGTTGGTGGAGCGAGCCTGGTCGGCCTGCTTGCGCGATGCACCCCGCTCGTGCCTGTTGCGGTTGCTCTCGCGCTGGTTGCTGTCGTGTTCCTGGTCCTTGCCTTTTTTGCTGAAGGGCATATCCGGTTTCCTTCTGTCGAAGCCGCGAGCCGCGGCGCATGATCGGTCGGGTTCCAGCAGACGGCCCGACGCGCGGGCCGGTTCCAAGGCGGGCAGGCTAGCCGCGGCCCTGTCCCTCTCGCCGGGGCGGACGGGCCGGGGTCAGGATCGGCAGATCGCGAGGGGTCGTTGCCTTCCCGCCCTGCTCGCTCTTGCCGCCCTTGGGCTTGTCCTTGTTCGTGTCCTTGGCGCCGTACGGCACGTGATGCTCCTCTCGATGCGAGCTGCGGGATGCCGCTCGTGATCGGTCATGTCTCCAGCAGACGTCGGGTGTCGCCGGCCGGTTCCCCGCTGGTTCGAAGCATCGGAAGATTAACCACGACCGGGGTTCACTCTGCGTTCACAGCGGTGGTCGCCGAATGAGCGATTGACCTGGCACGTCGGCTATCGTTTGGGCGTGGTTAACGTCGCCGCCGTCAACGTGCTGACCGAGCTCGGCACGGCGCGATGGTCGGCGCCGGAGGCCATGGCCTACGAGATCGCCCAGGAGGGTGTCCGGCAGGCGATCGGCTTCTACGCCCGGCCGATCACGGCCGAGGAATTGGCTGCCGATCCCGATGCCGCGATGAGCCGCCGGACGGAGCAGCAGGCCTGGGCGGCGCGCGGACAGGAGCTCACCCCGCTCGACACCCGGGCGATCAAGCGGATCCGCAAAGAGGCCGACGACCTCCTCATCATCGACGACGAAGACGACGATGATGAGGACGGTGTCGATGACGAAGCTGACGACGACGGTGACGACGACGACCTCGCCGAGGGTGACGAGGACGAGGACGACGACGGGACACTGGAGTAGTCGTGACGAGTCTGTGGGGGACCGGGTCGGCGGCGGCTGACCGGGAGTCGCTGGATGCCGGGGAGAGCGCGCGGATCTTCCGCGAGCTGATCCTGCCCGACCAGCTCGCCGGGAGCCGGCAGGAGCATCCGGTCGTGGTGCTCGTCGCAGGTCAGCCGGGCGACGGCAAAGCCACGATCACCGCGCTGGTTGCCGCTCTGCTGCGCCACCGCGGTCGTCCGGTCGTTCTCAACCCGGCCGCCTACGAGCCGTACCACCCGCGCTTCTACCAGCCGATCACCGACGAACCGCCGACACCGAGCCCGGACGTCGAAGCCGACGGCCGGCGTTGGTACGCGATGGCCGAGGCGCACGTGATCGAGCAGCGGTACGACGTGATCGTCGAGACCGAGCTCATCGACCCGGACGCGTTCGCCGACTCGGCCCGGCGCTTCAAGGCGGCCGGTTTCCAGGTCGAGGTCGCGATCCTGGCGGTGCCCGAGGCACTCAGCCGCCTCGGCGTCCTCGAGCGTCACCTGCGCGCGCTGGAGGCCTACGGCTTCGCCCGGCTCGCGCCGCAAAGCGTCCACGACGCGGGGTACGCCGGTGTGCTGCGTGCCGCCGAACTGATCGATGCGGGCGACTGGGCGGACCGGATCGCCGTCCTGCGTCCCGACGGGCAGCTGTTGTACGGCAACCAGCGCACCGCCGACGGGCAGTGGCAACGACCGGTGCGGACCGCCGAGGCGATCACGTACGAGCGGGACCGTCCGTGGACCGTGGTCGAGTCGCGGAACTTCCTGGAGACCGCGTCGCAGGTCGCCCGGATCGGGCTGGCGGCGCCGGTGCAGTGGATCCGTGACGAGTCGGTCGACGGCGGGAAGACGGTGACCGCGATGGCGCGGTCGCGGTTGCATCCGGATGCGGTGACGTTGCATATCGCAACGGCCGGGACCCAGTAGCAGGAGATGTCGCCCACATCCTGACCACCCGTGACGCCGTCGTCGGCGGGCAGCGATTACCGTGGTGGGTCCTCAGGATGGAGGCGGGAGACGGTGTCACAGTCGGTCAATGCGCTGCTACAGCAGGATTCGGAGCTGCTCTGGCATCCGTACTCCTCGCTGACCGCGCCGCCGCCGGTCCGGCTGGTCCGCGGCGCGTCCGGCGTACGGCTGCAGCTCGACGACGGCGCGGGCGGGACCGTCGAGGCGATCGACGCGATGGCGTCCTGGTGGTGCATGATCCACGGCTACCGGAACCCGGTGCTGGACGCCGCGGTGAAGAGTCAGGTCGACGACTTCAGCCACGTGATGTTCGGCGGGTTGACGCACGAGCCGGCTATCCGGCTGGCCGAACGGCTGGTGGAGATCACGCCCGCATCGCTGCAGCACGTCTTCTTCTGCGACTCGGGCTCGGTCTCGGTCGAGGTCGCGATCAAGCTCGCGCTGCAGTACCAGGTTGCCCGTGGCAACAATGGCAGGACCCGGATGCTGACCGTTCGCGGCGGCTACCACGGTGACACCTTCGCTCCCATGAGCGTCTGCGACCCTGTCAACGGCATGCACTCGCTCTTCACCGGCGCCCTGAAGGAGCAGGTCTTCGGGCCCCAACCCCCGGTCGGCTTCGACCGTCCTTCCGACGACCCTGAACTGCAGTCCTGGGCCGGCGCGATCAGTGACCTCGCCGAGCAACATTCGGACGAGATCGCCGCCATCATCGTTGAGCCCATCCTCCAAGGTGCGGGCGGCATGTACCCGTACAGCCCAGCCTGCCTGCGAGTACTCCGCGAGCTGGCGGATCGCTACGGCTTCCTCCTCATCCTCGACGAGATCGCCACCGGCTTCGGCCGCACCGGCACTCTCTTCGCCTCCGAACACGCCGATGTCGAGCCCGACATCCTCTGCGTAGGCAAGGCTCTGACCGGCGGCTACCTCACCCTCGCGGCCATGCTCTGTACGACGGACGTCGCGCGAACGGTCTCCGATGGCCCGGGTGGCGCCTTGATGCACGGGCCGACCTTCATGGCTAATCCACTGGCCTGCGCGGTCGCCCTGGCCTCGATCGATCTCCTGTTGTCCCAGGACTGGGCAGCTCGCGTCGGTGCGATTTCCGCGGGGTTGTCGTCCGGGCTGGCCGGAGCGCGGGAGTTGCCTGCGGTGAAGGATGTGCGCGTGCTGGGCGCGGTCGGCGTCGTACAACTCGGCGGGCCGGTCGATCTGCCGCGGATGACCGAGGCGGCTCTGCGGCGCGGGGTGTGGGTGCGGCCGTTCCGCGACCTCGTCTACACGATGCCGCCGTACGTGTGCACCGACGAGGAGATCGCGACCATCGCGGCGGGGATCACCGGTGCGATCGAGGAGGTCGGCTGATGCTCGAGGACTGGCTCGCCCCGAAGGCGGCGGCGCTCGAGGCGCGTGGCCTCACCCGGCGGCTGCGGTCGCGTGCCGCGGACGACGACCTGATCGACCTTGCAGGCAACGACTATCTCGGTCTCGCGCGCGATCCGCGCGTTGTGACGGCCGCCGCCGATGCTGTCCGCACCTGGGGCACAGGTGCAACGGCATCCCGTCTCGTGACCGGTACGACGGCTTTGCACGAGGAGTTGGAGTCCGCGCTGGCTGCCTATGTCGGGCAGGAGTCCGCGCTCGTGTTCTCGTCCGGTTACCTCGCCAACCTCGGCGTGGTCACCGCTCTCGGCGGCCCTGGAACCCTGCTCGTATCCGACGAGCACATCCATGCCTCGCTGGTGGACGCTTGTCGCTTGTCCCGATCCCGCGTCGAGGTCGTTCCGCACAACGACGTGGAAGCCGTCGAGAAGGTGCTTGCCGAGCGCAACGAACCGCACGCGGTGGTGATGACCGAGTCCGTGTTCAGCGTGCTCAGCGATGGAGCGCCCCTGACCGAGCTGGCGGCCGTCGCCGAGGCTCATCGGGCGCTGCTGCTCGTGGATGAGGCGCACGGTCTCGGGGTGACCGGCGGCGGCCGGGGCTCGGTGCACGCCGCGGGGCTGGCGGGGCTGGACCATGTCGCTGTCACGATGACACTGTCGAAGTCGATGGCTTCGCAGGGCGGTGTCGTCCTCGGTCCGGCGCTGTTGCGCGACCATCTCGTCAATCGCTCGCGGCCGTTCATCTACGACACCGGCCTCAATCCGGCCGCCTGCGCCGCGGCGCTCGCCGCGCTTCGCGTCCTCGAGGCCGAACCGGATCGCCCCGCTCGCATCCACGCCGCCACGACCCGCCTGGCCGGTGCCTTCGACGTTCCGCTCCCTGCCGGACCGGTGGTCTCGATCCCCATGCCCGGCCCGCAGCAAACGGTCCAGGCAGCGGATGTGTGCCGTCGCAACGGCGTACGCGTGGGGAGCTTCCGGCCGCCTTCGGTCCCCGATGGAATCTCGCGTCTCCGCCTGACCGCCCACGCCGGTCTGTCCAGCCACGACCTCGACCGCGCGTGCGATGTGATCGTCGAGGCGATCGCACAGGTCTCATGATCATTCTCGTCACCGGCACCGACACCGAGGTCGGCAAGACCGTCACCACCGCCGCCCTGGCGGTCCGCGCGGTCGCATCCGGCTCGCTTGCTGTCGTCAAGCCGGCGCAGACCGGGGTCGGGCCGGACGAGCCGGGCGACCTCGACGACATCCACCGGCTGACTGGGCTGACCAAACTGCACGAGGGCGTCCGGCTGCGCGATCCGTTGGCGCCGACCACCGCCGCGCAACGGGAGGGCGTCACCTTGCCTCCGGTTGCCGTGCACGCCAAGGCGATCGACGAGCTCGCCCGCACGAACGACACCGTGCTGGTGGAGGGCGCGGGTGGGATCCTGGTCGGGCTGGATGCCGAGGGCAACAACCTTGCGGACCTCGCCGGGCACCTGACGACACCGTTCGGTTTCGTCGTCGTCGCGCGAGCCGGTCTCGGGACGCTGAACCACTCCGGACTGACGGTCGAGGCGTTGCGGTCACGGGGACTGCCGATCGAAGGACTGGTGATCGGGTCGTTGCCGGCGGAGCTGGACCTCGCCGAGGAGTGCAACCTGGTGGACCTCCCGGCGGTGACCGGGGTGCCGGTGATCGGTCGGATTCCTGCCGGTGCGGGATCCCTCGATCAGGAAGCGTTCAAGGCCGCGGTCCCGAGTTGGTTCGGGTGAGCGGTTGCCCGGCCCGGTACGACGCGGCGCTCGGGTACTGGGTTGTCGACGATCCGGCGTTGGCGCGTGAGGTGTTGCTGGATCCGGAGACGTTCCGGCCGGACAACGCCGTACTCGCGCATACTCCGCTGTCGGTGAAGGCATTGCGGGTGCTGTCGGGGGTCGGGTTTGCGCTGCCGCCGACGCTGGCGAACAACGCGGGGGAGTCCCATCGGCCGATCCGGGCTACTGTTGCGCGGTTCTTCAGCCCTGCCCGGGTGGCCGCTGTCGAGCCTCTTGTCCGTGAGCTGACCTCGGTTCGGGTCGCGGGGGCAGCGGCTCGGCTCGTGGATGGTGAGGAGGTCGACCTCGTCCAGGCGATCGCCGCCGAACCGCCAGCCCTCGTGCTGCTCCAGCTGCTCGGTCTCACGGACGTCGACGTACCGTCGTTGAAGGCTTGGAGTCTGGACTCGCTCGAACTGTTCTGGGGCCGGCCGGACGAGGACCGTCAGCTGGAGCTGGCTCACAGCGCGGCCGAGTTCTACGCGTGGTTGCGGACGCGTACGCAGTCTGCCCGGCTCGAGCCCGCCGACGACCTGTTCGGCGCGCTGGTCGCTCTCGGCCTGACCGACGAGGAGGTCTGCGCCGTCGGCTACTTCCTCCTGATCGCCGGCCAGGAAACCACCACCCAACTCATCTCCACCACCTTCCAACACGCCCTCACCCACCCCTCCGCCCCACCGGGTGAGGTGGTTGAGGAGATGCTTCGGGAGGCGTCTTCTGTTCCTACCTGGAGGCGGGTTACCTCGCGTGCGACGACGATTGGTGACGTGGTGCTGCCTGCGGGGGCGCCTGTGTTGCTCGGGCTGTCCGGGCACGGTGGGCCGGCTGATCTTGCCTTTGGGATCGGTGTGCACCGGTGCCTCGGCGCGGGGCTCGCGCGGCTGGAGGCTCGGGTTGCGTTGGAATGTGCGCAGGACCTGCTGGCCGGTGTGCGGTTGACCGAGGAGCCGCCGATGATCGACCTGCTCTCGTTCCGCGCGCCGAAGCGTCTCCTGGTTGTAACGGACGGTAACACCCGCGACAACTGACGCGACTAGCGTCCGGACTCGTGAGCTCAACCTCCCGATGCCGAGTCCGGCTGTGGTTCGGTCCGCACCAGATCTCCGACTACATCGGCGACCAGGCCGCCGCCGCCCGCTACGAGGCAGCGATGCGACGCCGCTTCCCGGGCCTGGAGATCACCACCGACCCGCTGCCGATGACGGCCCGGCCGGCGGATTACAGCCCTGCTGACCTGCACCGATAGGCTTTGCGCGTGGCAGAGCATGAGTTGGTCTTGGTCGTCGACTTCGGAGCGCAGTATGCGCAGCTGATCGCGCGCCGTGTGCGCGAGGCGAAGGTGTACTCCGAGATCGTGCCGCATTCGATGCCGGTCGAGGAGATGCTGGCGCGCGAGCCGAAGGCGATCATCCTGTCCGGCGGTCCGCAGTCGGTGTACGCCGAGGGCGCGCCGCGGGTCGAGACCGCGCTGTTCGAGGCCGGCGTACCGGCATTCGGGATCTGCTACGGGTTCCAGGCGATGGCGCAGACGCTCGGCGGCGACGTCCGACGTACCGGACTGCGCGAGTTCGGGCGTACGCCGGTGACCGTCAGCGAGCCGGGCACGCTCCTCGCGAACATCCCCGAGGACCTGAACGTGTGGATGTCGCACGGCGACGCAGTGCACGCGCCGCCCGCGGGATTCGCCGTACTCGCCGCGTCCGAGGGTGCGCCGGTCGCGGCGTTCGAGGACCTGGACCGGCGGCTGGCCGGCGTCCAGTGGCACCCGGAGGTCCTGCACTCGCAGGCCGGGCAGGCTGTGCTGGAGCACTTCCTCTACCAGATCGCCGGCTGCAAGGGTGACTGGACGACGACCAACGTCGTCGACGAGCAGGTCGAGTTGATCCGCCGGCAGGTCGGCGACAAGCAGGTGCTGTGTGCGCTGTCCGGCGGCGTCGACTCCGCGGTCGCGGCGGCCCTGGTCCACAAGGCGATCGGCGACCAGTTGACGTGCGTGTACGTCGACCACGGTCTGCAGCGGGCCGGTGAGTCCGAGCAGATCGAGAAGGACTTCGTCGCCGCGATCGGGATCCGGCTGGAGGCGATCGACGCCGAGGAGCAGTTCCTGACCGCGCTCGCCGGGGTGACCGATCCGGAGCAGAAGCGCAAGATCGTCGGCCGGGAGTTCATCCGGACGTTCGAGGCGACCGCCCGCAAGGTGGACGCCGAGCGGCACATTGAGTTCCTGGTCCAGGGCACGCTGTATCCGGACGTCGTCGAGTCCGGCGGCGGCACGGGCGCGGCGAACATCAAGTCGCACCACAACGTCGGCGGTCTGCCCGACGACCTGCAGTTCAGCCTGATCGAGCCGCTGCGGACGCTGTTCAAGGACGAGGTCCGCGAGCTCGGCCTGGCGCTCGGCCTGCCGGAGACGATGGTCTACCGGCACCCGTTCCCGGGCCCGGGCCTGAGCATCCGGATCATCGGCGAGGTCACCCGCGAGCGGCTCGACATCCTCCGCGCGGCCGATCTGATCGCCCGCACCGAGCTGACCGCGGCCGGGCTCGACCGCGACATCTGGCAGTTCCCGGTGGTCCTGCTGGCCGACGTACGCTCGGTCGGCGTCCAGGGCGACGGCCGCACGTACGGCCATCCCGTCGTACTGCGTCCCGTCACCAGCGAGGACGCGATGACCGCCGACTGGTCCCGCCTGCCGTACGAAGTGATCGAGCGCATCTCGACCCGCATCACCAACGAGGTCGACGAGATCAACCGCGTCACGCTCGACGTCACGAGCAAGCCGCCGGGCACCATCGAGTGGGAGTAACCCGTCCCAACGGGCGAACCTGGTCGGCGCCGACGTCTTGTCGGGTATCCGCACCTGAATGTTCGTCCGCAGTTCGTGACGGCGGCGTACCTTTCCGTTAGGGGAGGTGGGGGACATGGCGCTCACAGTGGGCACGTTCAACCTGAACAACCTGTTCGACCGGTGGAACTTCGAGGGTGCGGTCGACGTGCTGGCGAGCGGGACCGGTTCGGTGCCGGCGACGTACACGTTCGACGACGAGCATCGGCGGCGGCTGCAGCTCGACGGGAACGGCAAGCTGCTGACGGCGAAGAAGCCTGAGGACACCAACCGGGTGGCCGAGCGGTTGCTGGGCGCGGACGTCGATGTCTGGATCGTGCAGGAGGTCGAGAACGTCGACGTACTGCGGGAGTTCAACCGCGATCACCTGAACGGGACGTACCAGCACGTGATGGTGATCGACGGCAACGACGCGACGCGGTTCATCGATATCGGGCTGCTGTCGCGCCGTCCTATCGGTGGGGTGACGAGCTATCAGCGGACGTTCCATCCGGACGTACCGGATCGGCCGATCTTCTCGCGTGATCTGATCGAGGTGGAGATCCTGGATGCTCGCGGCCGGAAGATCCTGACGGTGTTCGGTACTCACCTGAAGTCGAAGTACGTCGATTTCAAGGTGCCGGACCAGGCCCTGGCCGAGGCCGCGGCGCACCTGCTGCGGACACAGCAGGCCGAGACGATCGTGCGGATCATGGGATCGCGGATGGGTACGCGTCAGCGGTACCTGCTGTGCGGCGACATGAACGACACTCCGGACTCGTCCGCGTTGGTCGCCTACGAGAAGGCCGGGCTCGTCAGCGCGCTCACGGCGCCCACTGAGATCGGCACAGTGCAGACGACAGTGGAGTTGCCCGCGAACCCTGCGTGGACGTCGACGTTCAAGGACTCCGGGCAGCCGCGGACGTTCGACCTGATCGACCAGATCTGGTTGTCGCCGGCGCTGGCGCCGCGCTTGACGGGGTCGTTCATCGGTCGTCGTCGCAAGCTGGCGCGGGACGGGACGGATCACGATCCGGCTTGGATCTCCCTTGATCTATAGGGGTTTCATCGCCTCGATGCCGTCGAGGAGACGGTCCAGGCCGTAGCGGTACGAGTCGGCGGGAGTTGAGTCGTACCCCTTTGCGTGCCAGATCGCCGTCATCGCAGGATGCTGGTCGACATCGAAGTACGTCTCCCACAGGTCGTTCCGCTCGAACCACCAGGCGTCGTTGGTCTGCCCCGTGGTGCGCTCGACCAGCCGGCTCTCGGCCTCGAGGTGGGCGGCGGAGTCGACGTACGTCGTGATGGCGAGGGCAGCCGTGTTCGTCTCGGTCGCGGTCAGGCCGAGACCGAGCACCGCGGACAGCAGGTACTCGCGGCCGGCCAGCATGCCCGGCCCGACGGGCGGACGGATCGTCGAGACCTGCGACAGCCACAGGTGTTGCTGGAACATCGCGCGGGTCTGCTGCGAGTAGATCTCTACCTGCTCGCGCCAGTTCTCGGGGCGGGGCGCACCTGGTCCGGGGAGCTCGCGTTCGACGAGCACCTGGTCGACCATCAGGTCAAGCAGCTCGTCTTTCGACGGCACGTACGTGTACAGCGTCATCGTGCCGACGCCGAGCTCCTTGGCGAGCCCGCCCATCGAGGCCGCCGCGAGTCCTTGCTCGTCCGCCAGCCGGATGCCTGCCTGCACGACGTCGTCCACGTTGAGCGACGGTCGCCTGCCCGCGCCACGCTGCCTGGCGGGCTCGTTCGTCGTCGGTTCCGCTGCGCGGCGGTGGTTGCGCCACAGCAACGCCAGCGTCTTGTCCGGCTGACCCTGACCGCTTCGCCGCTCGCTCACGCCGCTAACGATAGGCGGTCGGTCGAATTCTCGTATACCCTACGAGAATTGTCCGTGAGGGAGGAGCGGTATGACGATCCTGGTGACAGGGGCGACCGGCAGTGTGGGCCGGCTGCTCGTGGACGAGTTGGTGTCGGCGGGTGCGGAGGTCCGGGCGCTGACCAACGATCCGGCTCGCGCGGCGCTGCCGGACGAGGTGGAGGTCGCCCGCGGGTATCTCGGCAGGCCTTCGACGCTGCCGGCTGCGCTGGCCGGCATCGACACGGTCTACCTCGCGCCGCTTCCGGCGTACGTCGACGACTTCGTCGCCTGCGCTCAAGTGGCTGGTGTGCGGCGGGTTGTCGTGTTGTCGGGGGAGCCGGCCGAGTATGAGGCGCAAGGGGATCCGTCGGCGTGGCACTACTACCGGATCGAGCGCGCGATCGAGGCGGCCGGCTTCGACTGGACGTTCCTGCGGCCGGGGCAATTCATGAACAACACGCTCGGTTGGGCGCCGTCGATCAAGGCCGAAAGCGTCGTACGAGCGCCGTACGCCGGGGCTGTGCAGACGCCCATCGACCTTGGGGACATCGCCGCGGTCGCGCGCGTGGTGCTGCTGTCGGGCCGCTTCTCCGGTCAGAAGATCATGATGAGCGGGCCGGAGGCGCTGACGCCGCCGGAGGAAGTCGAGCAGATCGCGGAGGCCATCGGGCGCGAGGTGCGCTTCATCGAGCAGACGCCGCAGCAATACCTCGACGAGCTCGCGCCGGCGATCGGTCTGGAGACCGCGCAGTGGTTGCTTGATGGCTTCCGAATGATGGCGGAGCATCCGATGAAGCCAGAGCAGGCGGTCCCTGACCTCCTCGACAGACCCGCAGTGACCTACCGCGAGTGGGCAGTCGGCAACGCCGCCGCCTTCCGCTGACGTGCGATCACCCGGGATCGCGTTGGACATCCAGGGGAACATGTGTTCGACTATTGGGCATGCGATGGGCAGGTCAGCAGTTGGATGCCGAGACGCCGGGCACGTTGCCGGGGCTCGGGTTGATCGCGGGTCTGGTCCGGTCGGTGACGACGCCGGAGTTCCAGGGCATCACGTTCCATGAGGTGGTCGCACGCTCCGCGCTGAACTCTGTGCCGGGCAACGGATTGCCCTTCAACTGGACGGTCAATCCGTACCGCGGTTGCACGCATGCCTGTCGGTATTGCTTCGCCCGACCGACCCACAAGTACCTGGAGCTCGACACCGGCCAGGACTTCGACCGGCAGATCGTGGTGAAGACCAACGTCGCCGATGTACTCCGGCGGGAACTGGCGCGCCCGTCCTGGAATCATGAACAAGTTGCCCTGGGCACCAATACCGATCCGTACCAGCGTGCCGAGGGCCGCTACCGGCTGATGCCCGGCATCATCGACGCTCTCGCCTCGTCCGGTACGCCGCTGTCGGTTCTGACCAAGGGCACCTTGCTTCGCAGGGATCTGGGTCTGCTGTCTGCGGCTGCTTCCGAGGTGCGAGTCGGCATCGGCATCTCCTTGGCTCTCGGTGACGAGGAGCTCCGCCGCCGCCTCGAGCCTGGTGTCCCGTCGGTCCGCGGCCGCCTGGACCTGATCCGTGCGATCCGCGACGCAGGTCTCCCGTGCGGCGTGATGGTTGCCCCCGTCCTGCCCTGGCTGACCGACTCGGCCGACCAGCTGGACCACCTCTTCGGCCAACTGTCCGAAGCCGGCGCCACCGGCGTAACCACCCTCATCCTCCACCTACGCCCCGGCGTCAAAGACTGGTTCATGAGTTGGCTGGCCCGCGACCACCCCGACCTCGTCTCCCGCTACGAATCCCTCTATGCCCACGGCTCCTACGCCAGCCCCAGCTACCGCAAAGCTTTCGAAGACAAGGCCCGCCCCCTCCTCGACAAACACGGCTTCGGCCGAGGCTCCTCCCACCGCTCCAAACCCCCCAACGGCATGCACCCCAAGCCCCCAACCGGAGTACTAAACGGCCACCGCACCACCTCCGGCTGGGGCGAGTCAGCAGACGAGCTGCTGCCGGAGCCTGAATCGGCAAGCAGCGCGGAGACAGCATCAGCGAGCGGCGCGCGGACAGAATCGGCGAGCCGGGCCGGGGCAGAATCGGCGAGCAGAGCGGGGGCAGATGTGAGCAATGCATCAGTCTCCGACCCCGCGACGGATCGTTTCCGCCATCCGCCTGCCCGGCGAAGCCGCCCCGCCCGCCCCGCGACTCCCATACAGGAAGCTCTCTTCTGACCCCCAGGCGGCCGACCGGCGGAACGGATCGGTTCCGCCGTCCGCCTGGCCGGCGGAGCTGCCGCGTCCGTCCCGCGGCTCCTGCGCAGGAAGCTCTCTTCTGACCTCAGGCGGCGGACCAGCGGTGCGGCGTTCTGGTTGGAACGACTAGGGGAGGGTGAGGATTTGGGGGCCTTCGGGGGTGATGGCGACGGTGTGTTCGGCGTGGGCGCCTCGGGTGTGGTCGGCGGAGCGGAGGGTCCAGCCGTCTTCGTCGATGATGTAGGTGGAGCCGGGGCCGGCCCAGAACCAGGGTTCGATGGCGAAGACGTGGCCGGCGAGGAGTTTGAGGCCTCGGCCCGGACGTCCGCCGTTGGCGATGTGCGGGTCTTCGTGCATGCGGCGGCCGACGCCGTGGCCGCCGAAGTCGAGGTTGGTGCCGACGTTGTCGCGCTTGCCGATGCGTCCGATCGCGGCGCTGATGTCGCCGATGCGGTTGCCTTCGACGGCGGCTGCGATGCCCGCGGCGAGTGCTTCCTCGGTGGTCGCGATCAGCTCGAGGTCCTCGGGTCGCGGCGTACCGACGCAGAAGCTGGTCGCGGCGTCCGCGCACCAGCCGTTGATCGACGCGCCGCAGTCGACGTTGAGCAGATCCCCGTCCTCCAGGCGAAGGTCACTCGGCAGTCCGTGCAGTACTGCGTCGTTGACCGACGTGCAGATCACCCCGCTGAACGGCGACGTCGCGAACCCGGGCTGGTACCCCTCGAACAGCGACACCGCGCCGGCGGAACGCAGTACGTCCCGGGCGACCTCATCGAGCTCGCGGAGCGAGACCCCGGCTGCGGCCTGCTTCTTCACCGCGGCCAGCGCAGTACCGACGACCCGCCCGGCCTCGCGCATCTGCTCGATCTCCGCCGCCGTCTTCAACTCGACCATCGTCTGCTTCCTCGTTCACGACTCGATGTCACCGGATAACTATACCGGTACTATTATCACACTCATGGTCCGACCACCTCTGTCCACCTGGGACCGCGAACGCGGTCGTCAGCTCGGCCGTCTGCTCCGCGAGGCGCGTGGCGAGCGCAGCATGGTCGAGGTGGCCGCGGCGTGCGGCGTCTCTGTCGACACGCTCCGCAAGATCGAGACCGGTCGCATCCCGACGCCGGCCCTGTTCACGGTGGCTGCCGTCGCCGCCACTCTCGAGATCTCCCTCGACGACCTGGTGGACGCGTGCCAGGACAGCCGGCCGGAAGGTAGAGCCAGCAGCTCCGACCTGATCGCGTAGGACACGATCAGATCTCCGTCCCAACCAAAGCCCTCGGCGCCGCGTCTTCATCGGCGACAAAGGGGGCTGGGGATGGCAGTACGACGACGTGCGGTGCTCGGGGGCATGCTGGCCGGCGCCGCGGCGATGGCGACGACCGGATGTATCGCGGACACCTACGCGAATACGACCAGCGATCACGGCGCGAAGACCGCGAAGACCACAGAACCGAAGCAGGGTAAGCAACCCGATCGGATTACCGTTGTCGCGACCGGCGACGTACTGCTGCACGAACGGCTGTGGACCACGGCGAAGCGTGATGGCGAGGGTGGGGACTGGGACTTTGCTCCGCTGATGAGCAGCGTGAAACCCCTTGTGCAGAAGGCGGATCTCTCGATCGCGCACCTGGAGACTCCGCTCGCACCTGCCGGCGGTCCGTACCACGGCTACCCGCTCTTCCAGGGTCCGCCGCAGATCGCAACCGCGCTCAAGAAGACCGGGTACGACCTGTGCACGACCGCCAGCAACCACAGCTTCGACGGCGGCGCGAACGGTGTCGACCGGACCCTGAACACCTTGGACAAGGTCGGTTTGAAGCATGCCGGTACGGCGCGGTCGCGGGCCGAGGCGGAGCAGACGACGATCGTCGACGTGGGCGGTGTGAAGATCGCCTCGCTCAGTTTCACGTTCGGGTTCAACGGGTTGCCGTACCCGAACGGTCAGACCTGGCGCGCCGGCACGATCGACGCGAAGACGATCGCTCGCAAGGCGCAGGAGGCGAAGGATCGCGGCGCCGATCTCGTCGTGGTCAGCTGTCATTGGGGCACGGAGTACTCGAGCAAGCTGAACGATCAGCAGCGTGAGATCGCCCCGCAACTGCTTGCTGATAGCAACATTGATCTGGTGATCGGTCACCATGCGCATGTGGTGCAGCCGATGGAGCAGATCGACGGCAAGTGGGTCGCGTACGGCCTGGGCAACTTGGTCGCCGCGCATCGCGAACCCGAGAGCACGAAGGCCGAGGGGTTGCTCGTCCGGTTCACGTTCAAGCGTGACGGTTCTCGGTGGTCGATCGAGCAGGCAGAGTTCGCACCGCTGTTGATGACGGATGTACTGCCGGTGCGGGTTCTCGACGTACGGCGTGAGCTCGCGAAGGGCACGTCGGTGGCGAAGAGGAGCCGGCTCGAGCTGGCGCAGCGGCGTACGACGGAGACCGTTCTGTCGCTCGGTGCGGCGCCGAAAATGCTTTGAGCTGGTGGGGTTCGACGGTCTAGGGTCCGTTGCATGATTACGTACTTCGTGATGGTCCGTCGTGCCCGGCTCCGGGCAGGCGAGGGGTGCCTGGGGATGGCATCCGCTCGATAGTCGTTGGGCCCAACGGGTCGTGGACGCGGCCGGGGTCAAACCCGGTGAGCTCGTCCTCGATGTCGGGGCCGGTCTCGGTGCGCTGACTGCACCGCTGGTCCGCGCCGGCGCCCGGGTGGTCGCCGTCGAACTCCATCCCGGTCGTGCCGATCGGTTGCGGAAACGGTTCGCGGACGCGCCGGTTACGGTGGTGCGTGCCGATGCCGGTGATCTCCGGTTGCCGTCGCGGCCGTTCCGGGTGGTGTCCAGTCCGCCGTACAACGTCTCTACGCTGCTGCTGAAGCGGTTGCTGGCGCCGGGTTCACGCCTGGTGTCGGCTGACCTCGTGCTCCAGCGACAGGTAGCGAACCGCTGGGCACGCGGCGAGGCACCGGGCGCAAACCGATGGTTCCGCTACTACGACCCGTCCATCGGCCTCCACCTTCCCCGCAAGGCTTTCACCCCACCCCCACACGTCGACTCCTCCGTCCTCCAACTACGCAAACGCTAAACAACCCGCCCCTCGCTCCGCTCGGAGGCGGGCGAGGGGTCGGCCACATGTCGACTCCTCCGTCCTCCAACTACGCAAACGCTAAAAGACCCCCGCCGGCGTGGCGGGGGTCTTTGGCGTTAGCCGTGCCAGGAATTCCATAGGGCGGCGTAGGAGCCTTGGCGGGCTACTAGGTCTTCGTGGCTGCCTAGTTCTGTTATTTGGCCGTCTTCTACTACTGCTACGCGGTCTGCGTCGTGGGCGGTGTAGAGGCGGTGGGCGATGGCGATGACCGTGCGGCCCTCTAGGACTGCGGCTAGGGAGCGTTCCATGTGGCGGGCTGCGCGGGGATCGATCAGGGAGGTTGCTTCGTCCAGGACGAGGGTGTGCGGGTCGGCCAGCACCAACCGGGCTAGGGCGAGTTGCTGTGCCTGGGCGGGTGTTAGTGCGAGTTGGCCGGAGCCGACTCGGGTGTCGAGGCCGTCGGGTAGCGCCTGGGCCCACTCGCGGGCGTCGACTGCTGCCAAGGCCTCCAAAAGCTCAGCGTCGGACGCAGTCGGGCGTGCCATCGACAGGTTGTCTCGGAGCGTGCCGACGAAGACGTGGTGCTCCTGCGTGACCAGGGCGACCTGCTTGCGGAGCTCGTCCAATGGCAGCTCCGTCATGCCGACACCGCCGACCGTCACCGAACCGGTCCGTGGCGGGTGGATGCCCGCGACCAACCGCCCCAGCGTCGACTTGCCGGCACCAGACGGTCCCACCATCGCGATCCGCTCACCAGGCTGGATGGTCAGATCCACACCGTGCAGTACGTCGCGACCATCGACGTACGAGAACCGCACGTCCCGCGCCTCGACCAGCTCCGACGACGGCTGCTGCCCCGACGGCGTCCGGTCATCCGGTACGTCGCTGATGCCCAGCAGCCGGGCGAACGCGGCGCCGCCGGACTGAAGCTCGTCCAGCCAGGAAAGCAGCCGGTCGACCGGATCGATCAGCTGGTTTACGTACAGCACGGCCGCTGTCACCGCGCCGAGCGAGACATGACCATTGAGGTGCAGCCAGCCGCCGAACAGCAGCGTGCCCACGACCGGCACCAGATAGCCCAGCTCCGCAACCGGGAAGTACACGGTCCGCAGGAACAGCGTGTACCGCTCCGCCAGATACGACCCGCGGATGTCCACATCGCCGCGCCGCACGCGGTCGTCGTACCGCCGCAACGCCTCGACCGTCCGCGCACTCTCGACCGTCTCCGCGAGCGAGCTCGTCATCTGCGCGTACGCCGCATTCTCGCGAAGATATCCATCCTTCGCGCGACGCAGGTACCACTTCGTGCTCAGCCACAGCAGCGGAACCATCGCGACCAACGGGACCAGCACCCACACCCCGACCAGCACCGTCGCGACCGCGGTGAAGATCACGGTGACGAACGCAATGATCGTCTCCGGTACGGCGAACCGCACCGTCCGGGACAACGTGTCGACGTCGCGCGACGTCCGCGACAGCAGGTCGCCTGTGCCGGCCCGCTCGACCGTGCCGATCGGCAGCGCCAGAGCGTTGTCGACGAACTCCTCACGCAGCTCGGCCAGCACCTGCTCGCCCAGCGCGAACGAGCGGTACCGCGCCCAGCGAGTCAGCAGCGACTGCGCGACGATGAAGACCGCGATCACCACGATGACCTCATTGACCTTCGCGGCGGTCGTGCCGTTCTGCACGTCCTCCACGAGGTCGCCGATCAGCCGTGGCGCCGCCAGTCCCGACACCGCCGCCAACACGTGCAGCACGAGCGCGATCAGCAGGTTGCGCGGATGCCGCAGCGCCAGCCGGCGCGCGTGCTGCCGAATCTCGGCCGGCCCGGCAACGGGCAGGATCTGCCTCATCGCAGGGCCTCCTCTTCTTCGGTCTGGCGGGTGACGGTCCGGCGGTACTGCGGCTCGTTCTCCAGCAGGTCACGGTGCTTGCCGGTGGCAACCACCCGGCCGGCGGCGACGAAGATCACCTCGTCGACGCGGTCGAGCAGCAGCGGGCTCGCGGTCAGTACGACGGTGCTCCGGCCGGCTCGGTGGTCGCGCAGCCGGTCCGCGATCCGGGCCTCGGTGTGCGCGTCGACGGCCGAGGTCGGCTCGACCAGGACCAGCACGGACGGGTCCGCGAGCAGCGCCCGCACGAGCACCAGCCGCTGACGCTGACCACCCGAGAACGACCGGCCCTTCTCCTCGACCTCGGAGTCGAGCCCGTCCGGCAGTGCGACCAGGACGTCCTCGGCAGAGGCCGTACGCAGCGCAGCCATCAGCTCGTCATCGGTACGGCGGCCGTCCGGGTCCAGCTCGGTCCGCAGTACGCCGGTGAACATCTGGGAGCCGGTGTCGCTCACCAGAATCCGCTCCCGCACAGCCGCCCGGGTAGCGCTGGCCAGCGTCACGCCGCCGTACCTGACCTCGCTGGCGTCGTCGTACCGCCCCAGGCGGTCCGCGAGCTCGGCGTAGCTGTCCGACTCGGCGGCCACGACCGCGGTGAGCAGTCCGTCGCGCGCACGCACGCCGGAGACCGGATCGACCAGATCACCATGGTCCGGCAGCTCCAGTGGCGCTGCGGGATCGGTGACGTCCGGCTCCAGCTTCAGCACGCGGATCACTCGGCCGGCCGCGACCAGCCCACGCATCAGCTGATTGGCGAAATCGGTCGCCGTCCGCAGCGGCAGCACCAGGAACGTCGCATACCCGTAGAAGGCCACCAGCGACCCGGCGCTCAGGTCGCCACGCAGTGCGAAGTGCGCACCCAGGCCGACCACGAGCACCACGAAGACCCCTGGCAGCAGCACCTGTGCGGCGTCCAGCATCGACTGGATGCCCGCGACGCGCACACCAGCCTTCCGCACCTCCTGCGACTCAGTCCGGTACCGCCGGGAGAACGACTCCTCACCGCCGATACCGCGCAGCACCCGCAGTCCGGCCACGATGTCCGAACCCAACGAGTTCAGCTCGCCGACCGCCTCGCGCTGCGCGGACTGCCGCCGGTGCAGCGGACGCAGCATCGGTCCGAGGCAGAACAGCATGATCGGTACGCCGATGAGAACCACCAGGCCGAGCGCCGTCGACGACGAGAGCAGAATTGCCGCAACCACGACGAACGCGACGATCGCGCCCGCGAACCGGGCCGAGACCTCCATCAGGTTGCCGATGTAGGCGAGGTCGCCCGCGCCGACGCTGACCACCTCGCCGGTGGCCAGGTGCTTGGGCAGCGTCGCGCCGAGGTGGGCCGACTTCCGCGTCACCACCTGGACGGTCCGGTACGCCGCCATCAGCCAGTTGGTCACCGCGAACCGGTGCCGCATGATGCCGGCCAACGCCTGAACCACACCGACCGCGAACAGCAGCGCGGTCCACTGCAGCAGCCGCTCGCCGTCCTGCGCCGCGATGCCCTCGTCGATCGCCCGCCCGAGGATCGCCGGGATGAACGCCTGGGCGCCCATCCACAGAATGCCGAAGGCCATCCCGCCTGCGAGCGTGCCGGCCTGACCGCCGGCGACCCACCACAGGTAGCGGGTCGGCGAACGATGATTCGGGACGCCGGGATCGGCGAGGGGAAGTTGTCTCATAGCCCCCTCAGGCTAGGTCCCGCCTCCGACACTCCGCATGCGAATTACTCGCGTCTGTGGACCGCCTGGAGCGGCACCGTCGTCGACCTGACGGTGACGGTCGGTAGAGCTTCACCTTGCGTTGGGCAACGGGTTCCCGCTGGGCAATGTGTGGCCCCTGTCCTGGATCCATGTGGGTGATCGCGCATCGGGGAGCGAGTGGCTACCGTCCGGAACACACGCCGTCGGCCTATCGGCTGGCCGCGGCACAGGGTGCCGACTACCTGGAACCGGACCTGGTCGCGACCCTCGACGGCGTCCTGGTCTGCCGCCACGAGAACGAGATCTCGAGTACGACGGACGTGGCCGACCACCCGGTCTTCGCCGACCGGAAGATCACCAAAATCGTTGACGGGACAGCTGTCACGGGCTGGTTCGTCGAGGACTTCACGCTCGCCGAGTTGCGCATGCTGCGCGCGCGGGAACGGATGCCCGCGCTCCGGGCGAGCAACACGTCGTACGACGGTTTGGAGGCGATCCCCACCTTCGACGAGGTGGTCCAGCTGGCGCGGCGGGAGTCCGCCCGGCTGGGTCATCCGATCGGGGTGATCCCGGAGATCAAGCATCCGGCGTACTTCCGGCGGCTTGGACTGCCGCTGGAGGAGCTGCTGACGGAGCGGATCATGGCGCTCGGACTGCGCGACGACGAGATCATGGTGCAGTCGTTCGAGCCGACGAGCCTGCGACGGCTGTCGGTGATGACACGGGTGCCGCTGGTGCAGCTGATCGACGCGGAGAGCGCGCCGAACGACTTCCTGCGCACTGGTGACGGCCGCACGTACGCCGACCTGATCGAGCCGGCCGGACTGCGGGAGATCGCGACGTACGCACACGTGTTGGCGCCGCACAAGGACCTGGTCATTCCACGTACTGCGGAGGGTTGTCTGGGGGAGCCGACCCGTCTGGTCGAGCAGGCCCACCGCGTCGGTCTGGCTGTGCAGGTCTGGACGTTCCGCGCGGAGCGTCGATTCCTGCCGACTGCCACCGACTACTCGACAGAGTTGAAGCGATTCGCCGCCCTGGGGCTGCAGGGCATCTTCGCCGACCACCCGGACCAGGCACTGGCCGCACTCCGCAAGCCGGCCCTCAAGGTCTAGACAGTCGACGGCGGGGTGACCGCCGTTGCGGTCACCCCGCCCGAGTGACTGGGGCTGCGCCCGCTACAGGCGCAGGCGGTGTCACGCCGCCGGGGGCTTGTTGTTGGTAGTGGTGTCGTCGTAGATACGGGAGGCGATGTCGTTCTCGGTCGAGTCCTGGTGCTGGTTCTGGTTGACCGACTGCTGAACGTTCTGCCACACGGCCTTGCCGTCGGACTCCGGGATCACGATCCACGCGACCGCGTAGCCGATCATCGCGGCGCCGCCGGTGATGAGGGTCAGGCCCACCCAGCCGAGGCGGACCAGGGTCACGTCGACGTTGAGGTACTCGGCGATGCCGCCGGAGACGCCGGAGAGCATCCGCTGGTTCGAGGAGCGACGGAGGACCTTGCCGGACAGGTTCTGGAACGGTGCGTTGGAGTTCGTCATGGCTCCACTCTCCCGTTTCCGCGCGGTTCACGGCATCCGGATCGGTACCGACCGACCCCTGATCCACCCCTGACGACTTTCGTGACAAGACACTTGCCCAGCGCTGAGACTTAGGGGGTGGAGCCCCGCCCCGATGCGAGCCGAGGCCGTGGCGTGCTGGCATCAGCAGCCGCGGCGATCACGGTGCTGGCCGTCATCGGTGTCACCAATGCGCTGAGCTCCAACGGCAGCGGGACACTGATCACCACCCCTGACCCGCCCCCGGGTCCGGTGGCGATGCGGATGGTCGGCTACGGACACGCGGCGATCGCAGTGCCGAAGGTGTGGGGTACGAACGCCTCTCGCTGCGGCATCCCGCACCGCGACACCGTACTTGTCGATGACCCGGCTGCGGCGTCGTTCTGCGACCTGCCGCGCCCGCCGGACGTTGACAGCGTGGAGCTCGGCACCGACCCGCCCAGCGGCTTCCGGGTCGACGAGGTCTTCCTCGTGAACGGAGTGCGCGCCGAGCGCCGGAAGACAACGTGTGCGAGTGATGACGTGTGTTGGGGTGCGGTGGGTCTCCCGTCGTTGCACGTGTGGTTCCGGGCGTCCTCGTCGACCGATGCAGCGGTGGTGGACGAGATCCTCTCGCGGATCGAGATCCTGCCCGACCGGGTCGGTGTGCCGAGCTCTCGGACGATGGACGACGGCCGCGACAGTACGGCGTACGCGAAGCGGCTCCGGGAGCTGGGGCTCAGGACTGAGATCAGCACCAGGACGTCCACCGTCTACAAGCCCGGTCGCCTCGTCAGCGTCTCGCCGTCTCCCGGCACCCTCCTGAGCCCAGGTGAGACAGTCACGCTGACGGTGATCAAGTAGAGGGAACCTGCGGCGGCCGTCACCCTGTCTGTACGGGTGAGGAGGGGAATGGACGACTTCAGCGAGTACGTCACCGCGCGCTGGCCCACGCTGGTCCGCAGCGCGGTTCTGCTCGGCTGCACTCCGCCTGAAGCCGAGGACCTCGTCCAGACGGCGCTCGAGCGCTGCCTGGTCAAGTGGAACCGAGTCCGCGCCGCCGACGACCGCGACGCATACGTGCACCGGGTGCTGATCAACTGCTTCCACACGTCCAGACGGCGCCGGTGGCACGGGGAGCGGCCGTCAGCGGTGCTACCTGAGTACGCCGACGTCGACCCGACCGCCAGCATCGACGAAACGGACGCGGTGATGCGAGCACTAGACGGCCTGCCCGACGACCAGCGCACAGCCGTCGTACTGCGTTACTACGCCCACCTCAACGAACAACAGATGGCCTCCGTCCTCGGCGTCGCCGCCGGCACAGTCAAGAGCCGCCTGTCCCGTGCAGTAAAGGCCCTCGCACAGGACCCCCACCTGTCAGAACTGCGAGAACCCCGATGACCGAGACCAAGCTGATCCATCTCCTGGAAGACGCCGCCGACCACACCCCGGTCAGCCAACCTCCGCTGGCTGCCCTCCGGGCCGGAGCAGCCCGCCGACGCCGACGCCGGACTGCAGGACTCAGCACGGTCGCCGTGGCCGCTGTCGGCGTTGTGATCGCCGGCTCGAACCTACTGACCTCAGCCAGCCCACCCGCACCTGTTACCTCACCAGCGCCGACGACGGCAGCCCCGGCACCGCCCGCGATGCGCATGGTCGGCTTTGGCCACGCGGCCATCGCCGTACCGGCCGCCTGGTCGACCAACAAGAGCAGCTGCGGCACGCCGAAGCAGGACACAGTCCAGATAGACGATCCCAGTGCGGTGCAGCTCTGCCAGTCGGACCGCCCGCACGGTGTCGACAGCGTGCAGCTGACCGGCGCACCGCCGAGCCTCGCGTACCACGCCGACGAGACGGTGCTGATCGACGGAGTCCGGACCGAGCGTCAGCGAACGCGCTGCCTGGACGGCTGGCAGGGCACTCGGGTCTGTCTGGGTGCGGTGGGCATCCCATCGCTCAAGGTGTGGTTCTACGCCGAGTCGTCCACGAGCTCCGCAGAGGTCGACCAGATACTCGACCGGATTCAGATCCTGCCGGACAGGTCCGGTGTCCCCAGCTACTCGTCGGTCGGCGGCCCGCCTACGGGGCCGCTCGCAGTGAACTACGCACCTTTGCTGGCGGCCGCGGATCTCGAGGTGCGGTACCAGAGGGTGGCGTCGCCCAGCTATCCGGACGGCACCATCCTCGGCGTCTCGCCCGCTGTCGGGACGCTGCTGCCGGTCGGATCGACCGTGACGGTGACCGTCGCAGGCTGACGAAACTGTCGGTGGGGGTGCCTAGCGTTGGGGTATGGATGCGCAGGTGGTGGTGAAGGTGATGGCGGGGTTGCCGGGTGCCGAGGAGCATGAGGGGTGGGCTGGGCAGCCGGTGTTCAAGGTTCGGAACAAGAGCTTTGCGTACATGTCCGAGGACCAGAGCCGCCTCCACCTCAAGGCGCTCCGGGAGGAGCAGGAGGCGCTTGTTGCCGAGAATCCTGAGGTCTACGCACCGTCCTGGGACGGCGGTCGCTTCGCCTGGGTGCTGATCCAGCTGGATCAGGCCGACGAGGAGGAGCTCGGGGAGCTAATCACCGAGGCGTGGCGCCTCACAGCGCCGAAGTACCTCATTGCACAGCTGACCTGACCAGCACCCATTGCGAGCTCGTGCGGCTGATCTCGGTGAAGCCGGCGCCGAGGTAGACAGACAGCGGGCCGCGGTACAGATCGGCGGACGAGATCCGGCCCGTTGCGGTGGTGTCGACGGCGCACGCCTCGACGGTGGAGGCGCCGTACGAGCGCGCCAGGTCGACAGCGCCGTACGCCAGCTCCGCGGCGACGCCCTGGCGGCGGTGGCCGACCGGTACGACGAAGCAGGTGATCACCCACGCATCCGGGTGATCCGTGCGCCAGTTCGGCGACGCGACGACACGCGGGTACGCCGTACGCGGGGCGACCGCGCACCAGCCGATCGGGGTGCTGCCGTCGTACGCAAGGACGCCGGGTGGCTGCTCAGCGGTGCAGGCCTGCCGTTTGAGGCCCTCGCGGTTGGCGGCAGGGCTGCTGTCGGACCAGGCCTTGCCGCGGAGACGGAAGTACTGGCAGAAGCAGCGGGACGGGTCGCCGCGCTCACCCATCACCGCGGCCACGTCGGGCCAGGAGTCCGGGCCGGCCGGGCGCACGTTCACCATGGGCACACCGTAGCGTCACCCTGACCGGATGCGTCCGGTCCGGGACCGGGACGAGCCTGTCGCCGGACGGGGCCGTGCTGCCAGATTGTGACCATGCCGAACGAACCTCAAGCAGTCCTGCTCGATGACGCCGAAACCAGCCCGGTCGCGCCGGGTATCGTCCGCCGCGCTCTGCCGTCCAGCGGGCAGGTGCTGGTCCGCGCCTTCGACCTCGAGGCCGGTATCACCTGGCCGGAGGTCGACGTACACGACCGGGACGAGTTGATCTACGTCGCGTCGGGCGAGCTGCTCGACCACGGCCGGTCCTACCCGGCCGGGACGTACCTCTACTACCGGGCCGGCAGCCGGCACCAGCCGCGGACCGAGACGGGAGTCCGGATCATCGTCTTCGGCCCCGCGGAGGTTCCGCTCACCGCGTGAGCGCCAGGTGGTCCGGCTTGCACTCGTTTGGGTCGAGTGCTAATACTTGGTTAGCACTCCAAGGGCGAGAGTGATAAGTGCTCGTGCCCCGGGAGTGTGCAAGAAGACGGCCTCGATGAGGTGCCGGAGCGTGGCGGGACATGAGCGTCGCGGGTCGGTGCCGTCCGTCGCGGGCATCCGGGCCGGCTGGACCACAAAGACTCGACGCGGGAGGACTCGCGGAGAATGCCCAAGCTGATTGCTTTCGATGAAGAGGCGCGCCGCGGCCTCGAGCGAGGGATGAACACCCTCGCCGATGCCGTCAAGGTGACGCTCGGCCCGAAGGGCCGCAACGTCGTACTGGAGAAGAAGTGGGGCGCCCCCACGATCACCAACGACGGTGTCTCCATCGCCAAGGAGATCGAGCTCGAGGACCCGTACGAGAAGATCGGGGCCGAGCTCGTCAAGGAAGTTGCCAAGAAGACCGACGATGTTGCCGGTGACGGCACCACCACGGCCACCGTGCTGGCTCAGGCTCTCGTCCGCGAGGGTCTGCGCAACGTTGCGGCCGGCGCCAACCCGATGGGCCTGAAGAAGGGCATCGAGAAGGCCACCGAGGCCGTCAGCGAGCAGTTGCTGGCGCTCGCGAAGCCGGTCGAGACCCGCGAGCAGATCGCGGCGACCGCGTCCATCTCGGCCGCGGACACCCAGGTCGGCTCGATCATCGCCGAGGCGATGGACAAGGTCGGCAAGGAAGGCGTCATCACCGTCGAGGAGAGCAACACCTTCGGCCTCGAGCTCGAGCTCACCGAGGGTATGCGCTTCGACAAGGGCTACATCTCGCCGTACTTCGTGACCGACACCGACCGGATGGAAGCGGTTCTCGACGACCCGTACATCCTGATCGTCAACAGCAAGATCTCGAGCATCAAGGACCTGGTCCCGGTGCTGGAGAAGGTCATGCAGACCGGCAAGCCGCTGGCCATCATCGCCGAGGACATCGAGGGTGAGGCGCTGGCGACCCTGGTCGTCAACAAGATCAAGGGCACCTTCAAGGCCGTCGCCGTCAAGGCGCCGGGCTTCGGTGACCGCCGCAAGGCCATGCTGGTCGACATCGCCGTCCTCACCGGCGGCGAGGTGATCTCCGAGGAGGTCGGTCTCAAGCTGGACTCGGTCGACCTGGAGCTGCTCGGCCAGGCCCGCAAGATCGTCGTCACCAAGGACGAGACGACCATCGTCGAGGGCGAGGGCGACGCGGACCAGATCGGCGGCCGGGTCAACCAGATCCGCGCCGAGATCGAGAAGTCGGACTCCGACTACGACCGCGAGAAGCTGCAGGAGCGGCTGGCCAAGCTGGCCGGTGGCGTTGCGGTGATCAAGGTCGGCGCGGCCACCGAGGTCGAGCTGAAGGAGCGCAAGCACCGCATCGAGGACGCCGTTCGCAACGCGAAGGCTGCCGTCGAGGAGGGCATCGTCGCCGGTGGTGGCGTGGCTCTGCTGCAGGCGTCGGTGATCGCGTTCGAGAAGCTGGACCTCGAGGGTGACGAGGCCACCGGTGCCGCCATCGTGCGGTCCGCGGTCGAGGCGCCGTTGAAGCAGATCGCCGTGAACGCCGGCCTCGAGGGCGGCGTCGTGGTGGAGAAGGTTCGCAACCTCGAGCCGGGCTGGGGCCTCAACGCCGCAACCGGTGAGTACGTGGACCTGATCAAGACCGGCATCATCGACCCGGCCAAGGTGACCCGCTCCGCGCTGCAGAACGCAGCGTCGATCGCGGCCCTGTTCCTCACCACCGAGGCCGTCATCGCCGACAAGCCGGAGAAGGCCGCGGCCGCTCCGGGCGGCGCGCCCGACATGGGCGGCATGGACTTCTGATCCACTGAAGTCCGACAGCACAGCACACGCAGTAAAGGCGGTCCCGGGCTCAGCCCGGGACCGCTTGCTGTTTGTTCAGGTGCCGGTTATCAGGTGGTGGGCGAGTACCGCGGAGAAGGCTCGGACGGGGAGGGTGGGGGCCAGGCCGCAGGGGCCGTCGGATTCGCCGGGGGTGCGGAGCCAGAGCTCGAGGTCTACCGGGGAGGTGGACCTGGCGGGGGGAGTGCCTAGTTTGCGGCCGGGCGGGTTACAGGAGCTGCCGTCGGAGCCGTTGCCGTTCCGGCTGGTGTCGACGATGAAGTGGGAGCCACCGCCGAGCGCCTGAAGGATCGCCGTGCCGCGGCTGACCGAATCGGACGTCGTGAAGTAGTTCGCAGTGTTCAGCGCGAACCCGCGCACCTTCCCGACGTCGGCAAGGCGCAACCGCCGCGCCATCTCCTTCGCGTCCCCGGACCCGACGTTCCCAGCGTCCAGATACACCCAGGTATTCACGTTCTTCGCCGCGAGCAGCCCCACGGCGTACTTCAGCATTGCGATCCGGCCGTCCCACTCCGTCGGTGGGAAGCAGTCGAGTCGCGCCAGCGCATCGGGCTCGAGCACCACGACGGCCGGCCGTACGCCGATCCCGTCCGACAAGCCCGCGATCCAGCTCCGGTACGCCGCTTCGGACGCCGCGCCACCGCCGACACCGCACGGTCCGCCGGGCAGGTTGTCCGCGACGAGCACCGGCAGCTTGCCGGCCCGGTCCGCAGCCATCGTGTACGCCGCAACAGCCGCCTTCACGTCCCCGCTCCACGTGCCGAACCATCGGGCCGACGCCTGCCCGGCGATCTTCGACGCGAGCTCGGTGTCCTCGGGATGCCGTCGTACATAGGCCGCCGCGGCTGATCCGGGGTCGACGTAGAACCCGTTGGTCAGCTTCAGCGGATCGCCGGTCGCTTCGGCGAGCCCGGTCTCGGGCCGGCCGAAGGCGAGCAGCGCGGCGGACAGCAACAGACCCGCAGCTAGCAATCGGCCAGTACGGCGGCCTGCACGGCCCGCTCGCAGAGTCGGCATCGGTGAGGCGCCCTTCCATCCACGGAGTGATCACTCAACGTGCCGATGAGACTACTCTCAGAGGCTCAGCCATTCGTCATCCCGGCTGTGAATAACAGGTGGACTATGACCCCGTCGGCACCTTAGAGTCTGGCGCGGCGAGACCGATCCAGGAGTGGAAGGAGCGACCGATGAGCACACTGACTTGTTTCCCGGCGCAGCCGACCCGCTCCCACAGCTCGCACTGAGCGGATCCGCGCCTCCTGCTGGAGGATCTGTGACGATTCGCAACACCGTCGAGGCCGACCTCGACACCATCCTTGCTCTGATCGAGCAGCAGAAGTCCGTCAACACCGTCACCCACGAGCGGTACGTCGAATATGTTGCCGACGGCTACTACCGCGACGACTGGACCTGGGTCGTCGAGGAGAACGGCGTGATCCAGGCCCTCGCGATCTGGTGGGGCGCTCCTGGCGAGGAGCTGCCGTTCAGCATCGACGGCCTGTACTACGCCGGCGACGGCGATCCGGTCCCGGCGTGGACCGACCTGATCAAGCACGCCCTCGCATCGAGGCCGGCCGATGCCGAGCAACCGGAGTACCACTTCTTCCTGGACAGCGACTGGCAGGAGCAGCCGGACGTCGTCGCGGGCCTCGAGCCGCGGGCGCAGGCGGCCGCGGCGGCCGGGCTGACCGCGGTCACCGACCGGCTGCGGTACGAGTGGAGGCCGGAGTACGGACTGCCGAAGCGGTCGACGCGGCTGCGGTTCGAGCCGGCCGACGACGAGGCGTTCGTCGACGTCTTCATGCAGGTCAGCCAGGGCAGTCTGGATGCCGCCACGGCGCGGGAGATCGCCAGGGTCGGTGTCGAGGCCGCGGCCCGCGAGGAACTCGACCTGTACAAGGCGATGCCGAACAGCGACCGGGCCTGGTGGCGGCTGGCGTACAACGAGGAGGGCAAGCTCATCGGGTTCGCGATCCCGTCCGCGAACGCGAGTGGCCCGACGGTCGGGTATCTCGGCGTCCAGCCGGAGCACCGCGGTCACCGGTACATCGACGAACTGCTGGCCGAGATCACCCACGTACACGCCGAGCGGGGCGCCGAGCACATCAGGGCCGACACGGACTTCGGCAACGTTCCGATGGCGAAGTCCTTTGAACGCATGAGATATCGGAACTTCGCAGTCCGTCGGGTGCTGTCCTTCCCGCAGAGCTGAACTCGCCCGGCCGAGGTGCAGACGAGCGACGACCTCGCGTCCTATGCTCCCTGACATGTCAGTTAGGGCAGCGGGGGAGTCGCTGCGATGCGTGACATCGCGCTGATTCTGCATGTGGCGGCGGGCATTCTCGCCGTGCTGTTCGGCCCGCTCGCGATCGTGCTGACGTTGCGCCGGCGCGGGCTGAACTGGGCTGGCGAGGTCTACCACTGGACGATCGCGCTGGTCTGCCTGACCGCACTCGTGATGGTCCCGTACGACTGGGGCCGGCTCTGGTACTTCTGGCCGATCACGATCGCGTCGTACCTGTTCGTCTACCTCGGCCAGCGCTCCGCGGAGGCGCCCGGCGGACTTTGGTACCGCGGCGTCCTGCGTGGGTACGGCGGAGGCTGGATCGCGCTCTGGACGGCGGTCGCGGTCGTCAGCCTCCCGCAGCACCCCTGGACCTGGGCGATCCCGATCGTCGTCGGCTCGACCGTCATCGAATGGCTGTGCTTCAACCCGTCGCCGGCCTGGACCCGGGAGCCACAGGCCGGCGCGGCGTCCTAGGCCTGGCCGGCCTGTTCTTCCGGGGTGGCCTTGCGTACGACGAGACGGGTCCACGCGCCGACATAGATGCGGTCGTCCGGGTTCAGCTCCTGGCGCTGGCCGGGAATGATCGGGTCCTCCGGGAGCGGGCCGGCGGCCGAGGCGACGTACGTGCCGTTGGAGGACTGGAGGTCCTCGACCCACCAGCGCTGGCCGTCCGTGGTGAGCTGCGCCTGGCGACGGCTGACACCCGTGTCGTCACCGCAGTCGATCTCCGGGTGGATGTTGCGGCTGCGCGACGGACGGCCGATCAGCAGGCTCTTCTCGGTCAACGGGATCACCGTCGGCAGTCCAGGCGACGGACACGGGTCGTCGCTCTGCTGTACGGCGTACCAGTCGGGGTCGACCCACCGCTCGACGACCCACTCCGCAACGGCAGCGGGCGGCGCCGGCGGTGTCGGGCCGGCCGAAGAGAGGTCCAGCGGCGACGCGGCTCGCGGCATGGTGCCGGTGGTGAAGTCGTAGCCGCAGTTCTCGCAGAACAGCGCGTCGGCAGACGCCGGCTCCTGGCAGTTGGGACACGACTGACCGGCCGGGGCCGGAGCCGGCGTGGCAGCCGGACCAGGCGCTGCGACAGCGGGCGCCGGTACGGCGGCTGCCGCCGGCGTGGCGGCGGCGCCGATCGGCAGCCCGCAGACGTCGCAGTAGTCGGTCGAGGTGGACGGGTGCCCACTCGGACAGTTGACGGTCATTTCTTCACCCGGGTGGTCTTGGTGGAGGCCGTGTCGAGTGCCATCTCGTCGGCCTTCTCCACGGTCCGCTTCAGCCGCACCGTACCCGTTTCCTGGTCATCGATGTCGACAACCTTGCGCAGCCGCGTGGTCGCTTCCTCGTTGCCGGTCGCGGCCGCGAGCTGCACCGCCCGGCCCAGCTTCGTGGTCGCGGTCGCCGTGTCGCCGGCAGCCTTGGCGGCCAGACCGTCCTGGATCGCCTGCGCCAGCTCGGTCTGCCCGGTGTAGTGCGCGACCTCCGGGCTGATGCGGGTGGTGAGCGCCTCGTCGGCCGACCACAGTGCCTTGACCAGGCCCTGGGCAACGGTCTGGTCGCCGATCACCAACTGCACGCGGGCGGCCAGCTGCTCCTGCCCGATCGCCTTCGCAGCCAGTCGGATCGCCACGTGGTAGTCGCGGGACTCGTCACCCCACGAGCCGGTCGGATACGAGCCGGTGAGCGGGTTGATTGCCGTACGACGCGACGTCAGGTCCTCGACCGTCGGCGCGACCTGCCGTACGAACAGCACCTCGGCGCCCTGCGGCGCCCACACCCGCAGGTCCGCCTGGGCGACACCGCGACTCATCGCGTTCTGGATCAGCTTGGAGAACTCCGCGGCCAACTGGTCGGGCGCCGGGATGATGTCGACCGTACCGAGCAGTGCCTGCGCGATCCGCCGTACTTCGTCCACCTGCCAGGCCACGCCGACGCCGCGGGTGTCGCACTGGAACTGACCGGTCACCGACTCGATCGCCTGGGTCAGCGCCTCCGGCGTCTCGTGCTGGTTCTCGCCGTCGGTCAGCAGGATCGCGTGCTTCTGGGACAGCGACGGAACGGTCGCGAAGACCCGCGAGGCCAGCCGCAGCCAGGTGCCCATCGCCGTACCACCGTCGGCGTAGAAGCGGGAGACCGCGTCCTTGGCCGCCTGCCGGGTGTACGGGTCCATCCGGACCATCACCGGCTCCGAGGACGGCGGGAACGCGAGCTGCGCCCGGTCGTTGCCGGAGATCACCGCGAACCAGACCCCGTCGAGGATCTGGTCGAGCGCGGTCTGTGCGGCGTACGCCGCGGCCTGTACGCCGTCTCGGCCCATCGAGCCGGACGTGTCGACGATGATGATCTCGCCCGCGTCTCCGCTACCGGACTGCCCGGCCGCGCCGGCGCCGGTGCAGTTCACCGTGACGATCGCGTGTACGTCGGTCCCGCCGTCGGGCAGGAACTCGTTCTGGTAGACGCTGGCGGTGAAGTCGGCCATCTCGGGTCCCTTTCCTTAAATGCGTGCGAGCGCGACGGTGATGTTGTCCTGGCCGCCCTGGGCGTTGGCCCAGTCGACCAGTGCGGACGCGGTGGCCCTCGGCTCGCCACCACACGCCGCAGCTGTCTGACGGACGAGGTCGGCCAGCGGTGCCGCCTCGGAGCAGTAGTTCCACAGACCGTCCGAGCAGACTGCCAGCCAGCCCGGCCCGGTCACGTGCAGCGTCGTGGTCCGGGGTGTGTGGTCCGGCGCGTCCTTACCGAGCCAGCGGGTGATCGCGTGCGCGTGCGGGCCGGACTCGGCCTCCTCGCGCGAGATCCCGGTGGCGATCAGCTCGGCCGCCCACGAGTCGTCGACGGTCAGCGCGACCGCCTCGGCCTCGTCCGGGAACCAGTACGCGCGGCTGTCACCGACATTGCCTGCCACGAGCAGCCCGTCCTCCAGGACAGCCGCCACGAACGTGCAGGACGCCGGGTTCGGGCTGTCCGGACTGGTGTTGTCGAGTACGGCGTCACTCGCCGCGTCGGCCGCCGCCTTGAGCCGGGCCGCGATCGCACTGCCCCGGGACGACTCGGTGCCGAGACCCTGAGCGTGCCCGGCCTGCAGCACCTCGCACGCTGCCCGCGCCGCGGCCAGTGACGCGACGTCGGAGTCCAGCGAGGAGCTCACGCCGTCGCAGACCACGAGCAACGCCCGGCTGCCCGGCTCGGCGTCCGCCGCGATCGCCATCGCGTCCTCGTTCCGGCTGTGCCGGATGCCGCGGTCGCAGACGCCGGCCACCCACGGCGCGGGCTGCTCCTCGAAGTGGTCCCGCGGCTTCGCAGCCTTGGTGCCGCACGTCTCGCAGTACCCGTCGGCGGCGATGGTGCCGCCGCAGGACTTGCACGGACCGGTCTCCTCGACCGTGGCCGCGGTGATCTCGATCGTCGGCTCGGTATCGGTGTCCAGCGCTGTCGAGCTCGGCGTGGTCGCCGGGGTGAGCTCGGCGCCGCAGGCCTCGCAGAAGCGATCGGCCTCGGACACCGGTTCGCCACAGCTGGGGCAGACCGTCTCGGTCGTACTCGTCATCGCAACGTCCATCCTCGAACCTCGTTGGCCTGGTCGACCAGGGCGATCCGTTCCGGGCGGGTCTCGGCCTGGTCGGCCAGCAACCGGTAGGTCGCCTCCAGCCCGTCCCGCAGGTCCGACTCGGTCGCCGCCCGCCCGTCGATCCGCAGAGCCTCCTGCGGACCGGACTGCTGGACCTCGGCCAGCGCGGTCCGGAACACGTCCGCGGCCAGGTTTGCCCGGTCGACCGGGTCGATGGTCAGCGCGGTGATGCTGTCCATCGCCTGGGCGAGCGCGGGAAGGCCACGCCCCGATCCTGCCAGCAGACCGGCTCGCTGGCGACGGGCCCGCACGTACGCGCCGCTGGTGCGGGGGACCAGGTCCAGCGCGCCGAGCGCCCCGTCGAGGTCGTTGCGCGACGTACGGATCGTGGCCAGGCCGAACGCGGACGGTGCGATGTAGTTGGCGTCCGTGCGCGCACAGGTCAGGTAGAGGCCCTCGGCAACGTCGTACTCGCCGCTGTGCTCGCAGGCGATCGCCAGCGCGAGTTTCGGCCCCAGCTCGCCTGGCACTTGACCATAGACCGCGTTGAACGCGGACTGCGCAGCGGCTGAGTCGCCGCGAGCAAGAGCGACCAGTCCGGCCATCCAGACAGCCCGCCACTCCCAGGGGTCGGCGTTGAGCAGGTCGGCGACCGCAGTGTCGACCATGTCGTACCGCTCGGGTCCTACCTCCAGCGCGGCCTCTGCAACCTCCAGCAGCGTCTGCGCGGACTGTTCCGGCGCGTCGATCAGCAGCTCGAGTCGCTTGGCCGCGTCCGGCACGCTGACCGTCTTCAACCAGCCTGCCATCTTGTCGCTCTCGTCGGGCACCAGCGACGGCAGCTGCTGCCATGGCTCGACCGTGTCGCCCAGTCCGGTCGACTTGTCACCCGGAGTGCCGAAGAGCAGCGATGACGCGGAGTGCTGGGCAGCCTTGACGCCCTGCTTGTCCGCGACGACCTCACGCAGTACGCCGAGAAGCTGTACGCGGAACTCGTCCGCGGACTGGAAGCGGTCCGCCGGGTCCTTTGCACACGCCTTCGCCAGCAGGCGGTACACCGAGTCGTACTTCTGGAAGAGCGGTACTTCGGCCACCGGCGGCAGCGAGTCGACGTACCGGCCCTGGTAGCCGCGGAACTCCATCGCCAGCACGCACAGCGTCCGGCCGAGCGTGAAGATGTCGGAGGCAACGGACGGGCCGACCTCCGCCACCTCGGGCGCCTGGAAGCCGACCGTGCCGTAGATCGCCGAGTCGAGGTCGTCGATCCGGCGGACCCCACCGAGGTCGATCAGCTTGACCGCGTCGCCGACCTGGATGATGTTGTCCGGCTTGAAGTCGCAGTACACCAGGCCGAGGTCGTGCAGGTACGAGAACGCGGGCAGGATCTCCAGCAGGTACGCGATGGCCTGGTCGATCGGGAGCGCGTCGTATTGGCCGTTGTTGGCGGTCATCCGTTGCTTGAGCAACGTTTTCAGCGAGGTGCCGCCGACGTACTCCATCACGATGTAGCCGGCGCCGTCGTGGGTGACGAAGTTGTAGATCTCGACGATCAGCGGGTGCTCGACGCGGGCCAGGAACTGCTGCTCCGCGATCGCGGCCGCGACGGCGTCCGGGTCCTCGGAGTTCAGCAGGCCCTTCAGCACCACCCAGCGGTCGGACACGTTGCGGTCCTGGGCCAGGTAGATCCAGCCGAACCCGCCGTGCGCGAGGCAACCGCGCACCTCGTACTGCCCGCCGACCAGGTCGCCGGCCTTCAGCTTCGGCGAGAACGAGTACCGGCTGCGGCAGTGCGGGCAGAAACCCTCGGTCCGGCCGGGCTGGCCGTCACGGGAGCGGCCGACCGCGTTGCCGCAGTTTGGGCAGTTGCGGCGGTCCTCGGGGACCATCGGGTTGGCGAGGATCGCTTGACTGGCGTCGATCGCGGGGATCGACGGCACGTGCGTCAGGCCAGCGCCGAGCCGTGCGCCGCGCAGGCGGGTGGACGACGTACCGAGTTTGCGGGTCAGCTTGGAGCCGGCCTGGGCGGCACGTGCGGAGCCGAGCGGTGTGGAGGCCAGGCGGTTGGACGCGCGCGAGACGGTCGAGACCGAGCTGATCGGGTCCGGGTCCGGGGCGGCAGCGCTGGGCGTGGACGAGGCGGGGGACCCGCAGACGTCGCAGTAGCCGTCGACGTACGTACCGGTGCAGCCGGGCTGAGTGCAGGCACCGGCCGCCGGTGCGCTCGCGGCTTGGCTTGGCGCGGCGGGGGAGCCGCAGACGTCGCAGTACCCGTCGACGATGGAGCCGGTGCAGCCCGGTTGAGTGCAGGTCGTCATTTCGTCCCCTCCAGGTAGGCCTGGTAGGCCGCTACCAGTGCACCGAGGCGAGCCAGGTCAACCGGCTCCGCCTCGATCACCGCTCGGCCGCGCCGGTACAACTCGGCGAGATCTTCGTTGCCCTTGGCAACACTTGCCGCCTTCACCTGATAGGCGTCCAGCAGTTGGGTCAGCTCGTCACGTTTCCCCAGCGCGGTGCCGTACGCCGCCTGCGCCTGCCCGAGCGCCCGCCGTACGGCGTCCAGCCGGGTCAGGTATTTCTCGAGCTCGGACGGCGTGTTGGGCACCGGCCCCAGCGCGGTGACATCCGGTACGGCGAGACGCGGGGCCGGCGTGACCGTGGCGACCGCCTTGTCCGCGAGCGCGCGGACCGCAGTACCTTGCGCTTCGAGCTCGCCGCGCAGCGTCCGCGCCCGGGCGACGTCGGCGGCGCGTTCCTTGCGGGTGGCGGCGCCGACGATCAGGTCGCGTTCGGTGCGGGCGGCGTCGATCTCGAACGGCCCGATCAGACCGCCGATGTCCGCGCCGCGTTTGTTGCGGTCGGCAAGATCCGTCAGGCGGCGATCAAGGTCGTGGTGCTGCGCGAGCGCCTGGTCGCGGACGTTGGCCGGCTCCAGCTTCACCAGGTCACTGATCCGCTCGACCTGTGCCCGCAGCTGCCGCAGCCGCGCGGCCAGGTCGGCGTCACCGGGCTCGAGCGCGAGCTTGGCGCGGAGCGTCGCCGCCAGTGCGTCCGACAATTTACATGCCTCGGGCAACGAAACCGCGAGCGATCCGCCCGCGCCGCCGGCATCCAGACCGCCCCAGATCAGGGCGGAGATGCGCTCGGTCTCGGTCGGTCCGACGCGGCCCGAGTCCCACGTCACCAGCATCAACTCGTACCGGTCCGACACGGCCTTCCACACGGTCATGCTGAGCACGACATCCGCACTCAACGCATCCGCGTCCGGCGAATGCAACGCAGCCTGGTCGAGCTCGTCCAGCTCAGCCTTCCGCCGATCCCGCCACTCCCCGAGCGCACCGAGAAAGGGCAACAGCTCCGTCGCCGGAACACTGCTCCCCATCCTCCCCGGCGGCACCGGCGCCGAGACCGTCGGCGTACGTACGGTCATTGCTTCACCGGGACCCGGCCGTAGATCGCCTTCGGCGGAGCCTTCAGCGGCCCCAGGTCAGGACCAAGCCACTTGTTGTACGACGCCATCCACGCGCTGATGCCTGAAGGACCGGGGGTCTTCATCTGCGCGAGGGCGGCGTTGACGAACCGGACGAAGTCCACGTTCTTCTTGTTGATGCCGAGGCCGTAGGGTTCGTCGCTGAACCGCTCCGGCAGGATCTTGGCGTAGGGGTCCTGCGCGGCGTCACCGGCCAGCACGGTGTCGTCACCGCTGATCGCCTGCGCCTTGCCCTGCTGGAACAGCACCAGGCAGCCGGTGTCCGAGTCGGCCGTGATCGGCTTGACCGCCGGGTTCTTCTTCTTCAGGTTGTCGAGGCTGGTCGACCCGGCCGGAGCGCAGACGGTCTGGCCGTCCAGGTCCTCCGTCTTCTTAGCCGGAGAATCCCGCTGGACCAGCGTCTTCTGACCGGAGCGGTAGTACTCGGCGGAGAACGCGATCTGCTGCCAGCGGGCGCAGTTGATCGTCATGTTCCGGGCGACGATGTCGACCGTGTTGTTCTGCAGCGATGGGATCCGCTGCGGGCTGGAGATCACCCGCAGCTCGACCTTGTGGGCCTGGCCCGGCGCGGGCGGGCCGAAGATCGCGTCGGCGACCATATTGATCATGTCGATATCGAAGCCCTCGATCTGCCCGGTCAACGGATTCCGGGATCCCAGGTGCAGGCTGTCAGCCGAAACACCCGCGATCAGCCGGCCGCGATCCTTGATCTTCTCCATGTAGCTGCCCGCGGGCATCACGCCGCCGGGCGCCGGCGTGTTCTCGTTCGGCGCGTATGACGCCAGCTCCCCTTCTTTGCTGCACGGTGTGGTGGTCGACGGTGCCGTCGACGCCTGCGTCGGTGCCGGCTCGGCCGGGAGTTGGGTGGCCGCGTAGTTGCCGGAACCGCAGCCAGTGAGGAGAAGCGCGCTCGCGACAGCGAGTGGGATGAGCTTTTTCATCGGTACTCCTCCAGGCGCTGTGACATGCCCCAGGCGACGAGTAGGGCGGCGAGGATGCCGATCGGGAGGCCTAGCCAGCCGAACAGGCGGATGCTGCCGCGGGCATCGGACAACCGGTCCGAGACGTCCTCGCTGGTGGTCTCGAGCTGGCTGGCGGACTGCTTGTCGAAGGCACCGAACGTCGCGACCGAGTTGTCCCCGGTCTTCGTCGCACCGACCGCCATGTCGACAGCTCCGTCCCAGTTGCCCTTGACAGCGTCAGCGTCCCGGACCTTCTTGTGCACGTCCTTGTATTTGCCCCACAGGCCCTGCAGACCGTCCGTCGTACCCGTTGCTTTGCCGAGTTGGTCGTCGACCACGCGGGCCGCGTCGTTGAATGCCTTGTCGAAGGCGTCGCCGGAGCCGCGGGCGATCAGGGTCAGGCTCTCGTTCGAGCGTGCGTCGTACGCCGCGATCCGGGCCGTCGACAACGCCAACGTCTTCGCGTACGCGTCGGACCGGGTGTCGGACGCGGCACCGGACGCCGACGAGAGCGAGACGCCGCCCATGATCGTGACGATCAGGATGAGCGCGGCGCCGACCACGATCGGGATGTTCAGATAGCGATGCGTACGCCGAGCCAGCCAGCGCAGCGTGATCCCGAAGACCACAAGGGCGAGCAGGCCGCCGACGAGGACCCAGATGGTCCCGTGGCTGACACCGTCGAACTCGTCGTCCACCCGCTTCTGGTTGGCCTGGACCAGCGCGTTCACCAGTGGGAGTGAGTCGTCCTGCAGGACGGCGTTCGCGTCCTTGAGGTACTGCGATCCGATCGGGAGGCCCTGCCGGTTGTTCGCGCGGGCCTGCTCGATGAGGCCGTTGTAGGTGATCAGTGTCGTGTTCAGCTGGCCGAGGACGTTCTGGTCGGCGGGCTGGGCGGTCGACGCCTCGGAGATCAGCCGGGCGGCCGCGGCCATCGAGTCGACGAAGTGTTGCCGCTGAGCAGGTGGCTCCAGACCACCGACCAGGAAGGCGTTGGTGGCGTCGGCGTTGGCGCTGACCAGGTTGGTGTGGATCCCTTGGATCCGGACCAGTTGGGCTGCGTTCGCTTCGGCTCGCTCGAGAGCGCCGTTGGACTGGGCGTGGCCCTGGGCCGCGGCAATGCCGAACAGGATGCTGGCAACCGCGGCAAGGATGAGGAAGGCGCGCATGCGGCCCGGGGTGCCCTCGAACCATTGGGCGATCGCGTTGCGGCGGCTCGCGGTCCGGGCGGCCGGCTGCGTCGTACCCGCCGGCGGCGCTGGGGGCGACCAGGTCGCGGGCGGCGCACTCTGTGTCTGGGTCACGCCTGATCTCCTTGCTCGGACTGGTCTGCTACCTCTGGCCTCGCGGCCCGCTCGGACTCATCGGCCCGCTCGGCGTCGGCGGGCTGGTCGGGCTCGGGGGGTTGGTCGGGCTCGTCGGTGAGGTCTTCCGGGAGGATCTGACGCAGTTGGTCCGTGGTTGGTGCCGTGACGTCGCGAAGGCGCCAGGCGTGCCGGCCGATGGCGGCCTCGAGGACGTTGCGGGCGAAGCGGCCGTTGCCGAACGAGCTGTCCCGCGGCGTCGCGACCAGGATCTCCCGGAACTTGTCCAGCGACTCGGGGACCAGCTCGTAGTCGGCCGCTTCGCTGAGCCCGGTGAGGATGTCGGTCAGTTCGTCGTCGGTGTAGTTCTCGAACTCGATCGTGGTCCGGAACCGGCTGGCCAGCCCCGGGTTCGCGGCGATGAACGCCTCCATCGGCTCGGGGTACCCGGCAACGATCACAACCAGGTCGTCGCGCCGGTCCTCCATCTCCTTGACCAGCGTGTCGACGGCCTCCCGCCCGTACTGGTCGGCGCCGGTGTCACCCGCCGTCAGGCTGTACGCCTCGTCGATGAACAGCACACCACCGGCGGCGGACGCGACCACCTCAGCCGTTTTGGTGGCGGTCTGCCCGAGGTACCCGGCGACCAACTCCGACCGGTCTACCTCGATCAGCTGCCCCTTGGACAGCAACCCGAGTGCCTTGTAGATCCCGCTGACCAAGCGCGCGACGGTCGTCTTTCCGGTCCCCGGATTGCCCACGAACACCAGGTGGCGCGTGATGGTCGGACTCTTCAGCCCCGCCTCGGTCCGCAGCTTCTCGACCCGCAGTACGGCGACCTGCCGATGCACTTCCCGCTTCACCCGAGCAAGCCCGGTCAACTCGTCCAGCTCAGCCAGCAGCTCCTCAACCGTCTTCTCCGGAACCGGTACTTCCGCCGGCTGGGCAGCAGTTGCAGCAACTGGAGCGGCTGGAGTTGTCGGAGTGGGAGTGGTCTGGAGCGGACGAGCACCCGCGGCCTGTAGCTGTGCAGCGGCCGCCACCGACGCGTTGCCGACTACCCGCATGGTCGGCTCGCCTAGCGTGCACGCAGCGGACGCGATCTCGGCGAGTGCTTCGGCGTACGCCGCCTTCTCCGGGGAACTGCTGGCGATCAGCTCGGTGAGTACGGCGGTCGGAGCACCACGCCAGCGTCGGCCGCGAACCGCTGCGTCGAAGAAGTCCTGTGTCGTCCCACCCGGCACCGCCTTCGCCCAGTCAGCAGGCGCACCAGGCGCGGACTCTGCCAGCGCGGCGGCGAGTGAGAGCGCCTCGGCGCGGGCCTGCTCCTCCACGACCCCGGCACGGGCTGCGACGGTGAGCAAGCCGGACAGCGCCTCCTGTAGTCCCCCCGCGGTGCTCATGACCCTCCTCGTCCAGGTGGTGGTGCCAATGGTCCCGCCGGCCCTGTGCTCGGCCCGAGGTCCGGTGGCGGGGTTGATTCGGTCGGGCCGAGGGCCAGGCCGCCGCCGGTGGAGCCGGTGCCGAACTTCTCCTGCAGGAACCTGCCGTGGGCGATCAATGCCGCCGCGTCGGCCCGGTTCACCGCGTCGAACACCTTGTCCATCGTCGCGGCCAAGAGGTCCAACTGGTCGATCAGGATCATCAGCGAGGTCTTGCCCCGGTCGACCGGCCGGGTGTCCGCCCACTGCCGCGGCAGGCGCAGGTAGCCGCCGATCGCCTCCGGCAAGTAGTCGGTCGCCGTCGCCATCACGGAGTACGCCTGTGCGCTGCCGCCCAGGTTCCCGAGCCGCGGGATCGTCTCCCGTACGACGCGGATCACCCGGCCGACCCGCGACGCGACGACGGCCGGTACGGCGCCGTTGGCAACCAGCTGCTCGACACGGACCAAGGACGCGAGCAGGTCCTCGGTGGTCGGCGGACGGGAGACCGCAGCAGGTTCGGGCGCTTCCTGCTTGCGACCGGTCAGCCGCGCGAAGAAGTCACCGAGTGCCATGCAGTTTCCCGTCCACCGGCCGAGGCCGGAATCAGCGACCCAGGTTCAGGTCGAGGCTGCCGTGCACGACCTGCTGGTTCTGCTGGGCGACCCGGTCCAGGTAGCTGCGGGACTTGGTCACCTCGGTCTCCAGCGTGCCGATCGTGGCGGCCATGTTGTCCAGGGCCTCGACCTTGAACGTGTCGATCGCGTCCATGGTCGCGTAGATGTTCGCGAACGCGGCCTGCAGTTGCGGCAGCCCGATCGTCGCCGACGCGGCCTGCTGCTGGATCGCCACCGAGTTGTCCCGCAACATCTGCGAGGTGCGCTCGATCATGCCGCTGGTGGTCGTGTTCAGCGCGGTGATCTGGTCCAGCACGAGCTTCTGGTTGCCCAGCGCCTGCGCGACGATGACCGCCGTACGCAGCGCCGAGACCGTGGTGGTCGAGGCGCGGTCGACGCCCTTGATCAGCTCGATGTTGTTCTTGATCACGATGTCGATGGCCAGGTAGTTCTGGATCGACACGGCCAGCTGGGTCAGGATGTCCTGGTGCTTCTGGCGGACGTAGAACAGCACGTCCTCGCGGAACGCCTTCGCCTTGTCCGGGTTCGTCGCCTCGAGCTCCGCGATCGCCGCGGACAGTCGCGCGTCGAGCCGCTCGGCGACGTACACGTACTGGTTCAGCCGGGTCATCGCGTCCCAGAGGTTCTGCTTCTCCAGGTTCAGCGCGGCGTTGTCCTTGCCGAGCTCGTCCTGGCCGTTGCGCAGGCTGTGCAGGATGCCCTCGAGGTGGCTCTGCGCGCTCTGATACTTGCGGAAGTAGTCCTCGATCTTGTCGCCGAACGGGATCATCCCGAGCAGCTTCTTCGGCCCCGTCGCTTCCTTCGGGTCCAGGTCCTCGACCGTACGACGCAGCTCGAGCAGGGTCTTGCCGACGGTCGAGCCCTCCGACAGACCGCCGCTCTGCAACGCCTTCACGGGCTGCTGCAGCAACCGGTTCGAGCTCTCGGCCGCGGCGCGGATGTCGACGTCACCCATGCTGCGGACGTCACTCGCCTTCGCCGCGAACTCCGGCGACCGCGGCTCGGCCGCCATCAGCGAGGTCAGGAACGTGTCGACCTTCGCGTCCAGCCCCGGCAGCGCGGCCGGGTCGACAGCGGGCGCCATGCTGGGCGCGGCCGTCTCGGCAACAGGCTGTGACGGCGGCGGAGCGGTCAGTATCAGCCCTGGCGCGGTAGCCGTGGGCGGCTGCAACGGCGCCTGCGCCGCGGCCGCTTGAGCGGCGCCTGCTGTGTTGTCTGCCTCGGTCATCGTCGTTCCCCTCCGGTGGCCTCCGCGAAGCGTCCCCGCGCCCGCGCCCTGTCACCTCCGTGACGCGCACACAATCTAGTCGGTTCCAGGTCCCGATGGTTGCCCTGTTGCCTACTCGTTGTTAGCTGCGGCGGTAACTAACAAAGCTGAAGCCGTCGCGGGGTTCGCGGGCGGTTTCGGTCCAGTGTGCCGGGGTGAGCGGCGGAAACGTAACGTCACCCTCGGGGGATTGGTCGACCTCGGTGAGTTCGAGGGCGTGGGCGCGGGGAAGGGCCTGGCGGTAGATGTCGCCACCGCCGGCGATGTACAGCGTGCCGTCGTACTGGAGGGCCTCGTCGAGGGAGTGGGCCACGGCGACGCCGTCGGCGGACCAGTCGGGCTGGCGGGTGACGACGACGGTACGGCGGCCCGGTAGCGGGCGGCCGATCGAGTCGTAGGTCTTGCGGCCCATGACGAGCGTGTGGCCGAGCGTGAGCTGCTTGAACCGTTGGAGGTCCTCGCGGATGCGCCAGGGCAGGTCGTTGTCCCGCCCGATCACGCCGTTGCGGCCGACCGCGGCGATCAGGATGACGCTCATACGGCGATGGGCGCCTTGATCCCGGGGTGCGGGTCGTAGCCGACCAGCTCGACGTCGGCGATCTCGTAGCCGTCGATCGAGTCGCGCTTGGCGAGTTTCAGCGTCGGTAGCGGGCGCGGCTCGCGGGTCAGCTGCAGGCGCGCCTGGTCGAGGTGGTTCAGGTACAGGTGCGCGTCGCCGAGCGTGTGCACGAAGTCGCCGACCTCGAGCCCGGTCTGCTGCGCGACCATGTGGGTCAGCAGCGCGTACGACGCGATGTTGAACGGCACGCCCAGGAAGATGTCGGCGGACCGCTGGTACAGCTGGCAGGAGAGCCGGCCGTCCGCGACGTAGAACTGGAACATGGTGTGACAGGGCGGCAACGCCATGTCGTCCACATCGGCCACGTTCCATGCGCTGACGATGTGGCGGCGGGAGTCCGGGTTGTTCTTGATCGACTCGATCACCTCGGCGATCTGGTCGATGTGCCGGCCGTCGGGCGTCGGCCAGGAGCGCCACTGGTAGCCGTAGACCGGGCCCAACTCACCGTCCGCGTCGGCCCACTCGTCCCAGATCGAGATGTTGTTCTCGTGCAGCCACTTGACGTTCGTCGAGCCGCTGAGGAACCAGATCAGCTCCCCGATCACCGACCGCAGATGCAGCTTCTTCGTCGTCACCGCCGGGAAGCCCTGGGTGAGGTCGTACCGCGACTGGTACCCGAACACACTCAACGTGCCGGTCCCGGTCCGGTCGCCCTTCTCCGCCCCGTTGTCCAACACATGCCGAAGAAGATCCAGGTACTGCTGCATGGTGCCAACCTACAGCCCTGGCAGACTCGCGGCGTGGAACAAGTGCTGACTCTCGTGGTGCGAGTCGAGAAGAACGCGCGGCCCGCGCAGACCGATGCGCTGGAGACGGCGGCTCGTGCGGTGCTGGCGATCCTCGCGGACGAGCGGTCGTACGGCGAGGGCGAGTGGGCCGAGGCGATGACGTCCTGGCAGGACGACCGCATCCGCAAGATCGTGAAGCGCGCCCGCGGCGCAGAATGGCGCCGAGCCGAAGCCCTACCGGGCATCACCGTGCTCGGCCACGGAACAGGAACCGATGCACCGGCGACCGCCGGTAGCGCCCCGGCGGAGCCGGAGGATGCTGGTCCCGCGGCAAACGGCGGTGCTGCGGCTGAGGTGCGCGTGTTTCCGCCTGCGCCGGTCGACGACGTACCGGCTGAGATCGCCAACCTACAGGTGAGCGGGACGGACTTCGTCGACGCGGGGGAGCTCCCGCCGGTCGAGCCCGGCGTACCTGTGCTGTGGGTGAATCCGGAGTTGGAGATGTCGAGCGGCAAGGCGATGGCGCAATGCGGTCACGCGGCGCAGCTCGCCTGGTGGAGGCTGTCAGACGAGAGCCGCAAGGAGTGGGCGGCGTCGGACTTCGCGCTGGCCGTCCGTACGGCGACTCCCGCGCGCTGGGCGAAACTACTGGCGAGCGACCTCCCGGTCGTCCAGGACGCCGGCTTCACCGAGATCGCGCCCGGCTCCCGCACTGTGATCGCGGAGCACCCTCAACTCAACCGATAACCCGCCAGCGTGATCCGCTCCAGGTCCGGGGCATCGTCCGGCGGCGTCCCCTCGTAGACGAAGCCGAACAGCGCGCTCAAAGCGTCCTCGCCGAGCTCCAACGGGTTGAAGTCGAACGGCTGCTCCTTGACCGCGACCGGCCGCTCGACGACAACGAACTTGGTGAATTCGGCCCAGTCGGCATCGTCCTCGTCGGCGCGCTCACCGGCCCAGTACGGCTGCTCGAACGGAAGCGGTTCGCCGAGGTTCTCCAGGATCCCGTCGTCCGGCGACAGGCTGAGCGACCGCCGCAGTACGCCGTTCTCCCACACCGCGTAGGCGAACCAGCCCACGACGCTGTGCATCGCATGCAAGTAGACCGTCCGTCCCTGCGCCTCGTCCAGGAACCGCTGAGGCAGTTGAGAGGGGCGTTCCTGGGCGGCCTCTTCGGTCAGGAGGACAGTGAGCCCGGGATAGACCCCGGCATATACCGTGCCGTCTTCCGGGTTCGACTGGTCCGCGAGGGTGCCGTCCTGGAACGGGATCAGGCTGGTGCCCGGGTGGAGTCGTTCGACGACGGCCCGGGTGGCGGCGCGGTCGATCGGCGGGTGGTCTCGGAGTACGCCGGCAATGTCGGTGTCGGTGTCGGCGTACATGATCATCCAGTCCTTGGCGCCCATGCAGGACTTTCTACCGGATGACGCGGTAGTGGAGGTGGGTGACGCGGTCGCCTTGGACGATCCGGGGGTTGTCCAGAAGGACCTGCGGGCCGACGTACTCGCCGAAGAACTTGACGCCGGTGCCGAAGAGGACGGGGACCAGGTTGTAGGCGATCTCGTCGACGAGGCCGGCGGCGATTGCCTGGCCGGTCAGGTTGCCGCCAGTGATGCTGATGTCGTGGTCGCCGGCATAGGCGCGTGCCTGGGTGATCGCTTCCTCGATGCCGTTGACGAACGTGAACGGCGCGTCCGGGAACGGCCAGTCCGTCGGCGGCTTGTGAGTGACGACGAAGACATGCTCGCCGACCGCCGGTACGCCGTTCCACCCGTTGGTGATGTCGAACAGGTGGCGACCGATCACGCACGAGCGGACGTTCGGCCAGGTCGCGTTGATGTAGTCGGCGCTCGCCTGGCTGACGTGGAACGGCCGGCCCGGGTCGGTCCCATAGACCTCGACCGGGCCGTTGCCGTACCAGTCGAACAGCGGCCCGACCCCGTCCTCGGTGTCCGCGACGAACCCGTCCAGGGAGACCGCCGCGGTGGCGATGACGTTGCCCATGGCTACTACTCCTTCACGATCCGGTAGGTGAGATGCTGCGCGCTCGGAGTGGAGACGGCCTCGGTCAGCTCGAGCTTCAGCCCGGTCGCCGGCTCGGCCGGGAACAACCGCGTCCCGTCACCGAGTACGACGGTTGCCACGTGCAACCGCAGTACGTCGGCCAACCCGGCCGCGAGGGCCTCGTGACAGATCTGACCGCCGCCCATCACCACGACGTCCTTGCCGTCGGCAACCTCGAGCGCCTGCGCGACCGCCTCGGCGGGGCTGGCGACGAACCGGAACCGGTCGCCGAGGCGAGTCTTCTCCGGGGGAGCGTGGGTGACGACGAAGATCGGCGGGTTCACCTCGCCGGTCGGCTTCGCGCCGTACCCCATCTCGTCGCTCCATCCGCCAGGCCCATCGATGACGTCGAACAGGTTGCGGCCCTGGATCACGGCGCCGGTCTCCTCGAAGGCGGCGTCCAGTACGGCGCGGTCCGCGTCGTTTCCGTGGAAGACCCAGTCGTGCAGGGCCATGCCGTTGTCACCGAGCCCGTTGTCGAGGCCGGCGTTGGGCCCGGTGACGTAGCCGTCCAGTGAGACCGAGATGTCGACGACGACCTGGCTCATGACTTCGCCAGCAGTTCGGCGAGGCGGTCCATGGAGTCGTTGATGCCGTTCTCCATGCCGTACTCGATCGACTGGTCGCGGGCGTCGACCGACGGGAACACCGACTGCTGGTGCAGCCGTACGCCGTTGTCGGTCGGCTCGAGCGTCATCTTCTCCAGGCAGACCTCGCCCGGCGCGCCCTCCCACTCGAAGGTCTGGATGACGAGCTTGTCCTGCTCCACCGTGTGGAAGACGCCGCGGAACGCGTACTCACCGGAGTCGTCGCGGTGGATGTAGCGATACGTGCCGCCGGGACGTACGTCGTACTCCTCGATGGTCGCGTCCAGGTTGCGCGGGCCGAGCCACTCGGCGACCAGGTCGCGATCCGTCATGATCTTGAACAGCTGCGCCGGCGTGGCGGCGAACTCACGCGTCACCTCGACGAACGGGGTGCCGGCCGGGGTGTTGATGACGGTTCCAGTCATGATTCGTTCTCCTTCAACAGTGCTTCCATCCGGCGGAAGCGGCGTTCGGTTTCGAGCCGGTAGTTGTCGATCCAGCTCGTCAGGGCTTCGAGGGCGGCCGGCACCAGGTGGCACGGGCGGCGCTGGCCGTCCCGGGTCCGGGTGATCAGCCCGGCGGCCTCGAGCACCTGGATGTGCCGCGACACCGCCTGCTTGGTGATCGGGAACGGTTCGGCCAGCTCGTTCACCGTGGCCGGTCCGCGCGACAGCCGCGCGATCATCGCCCGCCGGACCGGGTCGGCGAGTGCCGCGAACGACCGGTCGAGCTGATCATCATCAACTGTCATGTTTATCAACCATTTCCTTGATCAACCGATGTGTTGAATATAGGGCGAGGCTTCGCGGGTCGTCAACCCGCCAGTTTTAGCAACTTTGGTTGACACTTCGGCGTTGTCAACCTAAGTTGCTTATATGACCGAGTTGGTGGATCCCGAGGACCCGGCGGCCGGGTTGGCCGCGGTGGTGGCGTTGCGCCGGCTGGCTGACCGGCTCGAGGACAGTCAGGTTGAGCGCGCGATGCGGTCCGGCTGGAGCTGGGCCGAGGTGGCCGAGGTGCTGGGGGTCACCCGGCAGGCGGTGCACAAGAAACATGCCCGGCGGCTGCTCGCCGCCGGGGTTGCCCTGAGGAGGCGCTGATGTCGACCGATGTTCGCTCGATCCTGGTGCGGGCGGCCCGCGTCGAGGCCCGCCGTGACGGCTCGCGGACGATCGAGGCCGAGCACGTACTGCTCGCGCTGGCCGGGGAACACGACACTGCGGCCGCGCAGTTGCTGGCCGACGCCGGCCTGACCGAAGACGCGATCCGGTCCGCCCTGAATCGCGAATGGGAGCAGAGCCTGGCCGTTGCGGGGATCGAGGTCCGGGCGGGATCGTTGCCACAAGCAACTCCCGAGCAAGGCCGCGATCCGCAGATCGGCGAGTCGACCAAACTCGTGCTGCACCGGGCGATGGACGCCGCCCCGAAGCCGGGCGCCGGCCGCATCGGTCCGATGCGCGTCCTGGTGGGTCTCCTCGCGACCGAACGCGGCCGGGTGGCCCGTGCCCTCGATGTCGCGGGCGTGGACCGCGCCGCCCTTCGCGCCAGGGCCACCGAAGCATTAGCAGCAGGCACACGCTGATGTCCCCGCCGGTAGTGGCCGAGCGCCGAACCCGGACCGATCGACTCTTGGCCTGCGGCCTGGTTGCGGGTCCGCTCTTCGTGGTCGTCTTCATGCTCGAGAGCGCGTTCAAAGGCGCCGGGTACAGCGCGCTTCGGCACCCGGTCAGCTCGCTGGAGCTCGGTGGCGGCGGCTGGGTGCAGGTCGCAAACTTCCTCGTCGCCGGGGTGCTCACGATGGCGTTCGCCCTCGGGGTCTGGCGATCTGGTCATCGTGCAGGCGCCGTACTGATCGGGGTCTGGGGAGTCGGGCTGCTCGGCGCGGGGGTGTTCACGACCGACCCGGTGAGTGGCTTTCCACTCGGTACGCCGGCCGCGTCCGACTACACCACCTCCGGCGCAATGCATGACGGGTTCTCGTTGCCGGCGTTCCTTGCTCTGTTCGTTGCCCAGCTCGTGCTGTCCCGCGGGAACGGCCGACGGTGGTTGGTGTATTCGTTGCTCAGTGCAACGGCCTATCTGGTCTGCTTCTTCCTCGCCAGTGCGGGCTTCAACCAGACGGCCGGGTTGGTCGCGGTGGGCGGGCTGTTCCAGCGGCTCGCGGTTGTCGTCGGGTGGGGGTTCACGATCGCGCTCGCGGTGCGACTGCGCCGTACCTAGATCGTTTCGAAGGCGGCCATCATCGCCATGTCCTCGTGCTCGAGGTTGTGGCAGTGGATCAGGTACTTGCCTTTGTGAGTGGTGAACTTCACGAGTACCTCGACCACCTCGGCGGGACGGATGTCGACGGTGTCCTTCCAGCCGTGGTCGTACTCCGCGACCTTCGTCTTCCCGCCGCGACTCAGCACCTGGAACGGCGCGAGGTGGACATGCACCGGATGGTGTACGTCGGTGACGAAGGTCCAGATCTCGTACTGATCGAGCTTCACCTGCGCCTGCATCACCGCGGGATCGAACGCCTTCCCGTTGATCGTCCACCCCGAGTGACCACCTCCGCGGCGGAAGCGCCACTCGCGTCGCACGACGCCGGTCGGCCGGGGCGTCACGGCGTACGACGAGAGTTTGGCCGGGATGTTGCTCTCGTCAACGGCCTTGCGAACGATCTTGAAGCGCATGACGTTCGAGTTGTTGTCGAGCTTGTTGACGAGTGTGACCTCGTCACCGGGGCGATACTGCGAGAAGTCGACGATTACGTCGAACCGCTCGGCCGGCGCGATCACGACGGTCTGGTGCTCGACCGGTACGTCGAGCAGGCCACCGTCGCTGCCGATCTGAACGAACTTCGCGGGTCCGTTGCTGAAGGCAAGCTCGTACCGGCGGGCGTTGCTGGCGTTGAGGATACGGAAGCGGTACCGGACCGCATCGACCTCGTGGACCGGCCACGGCGCGCCGTTCACCAGCGTGACGTCCGCGATCACCCCTTCCATGTACGCCGGTTCGACGCCGGGACCGTCCTTCGCGGCCGGGTACAGGAACGAGCCGTCGGCGTCGAACGCGCGGTCCGCGATGACGAGCGGGATCTCCCGATCACCCTTCGGGAGCGGGAGGTTGTCCTCTTCGTCGTCGCGGATGAGATGCAGTCCGAACAGTCCTCGATAGACCTGCGGTGCGGTGTAGTCCATGGTGTGGTCGTGGTACCAGAGCGTCGCGGCGCGCTGGGAGTTCGGGTACGTGTACGTGCGGCGGCCCATCGTCATGTCGCCGCCGGCCATCATGTGGTGTTCGGCGTGGCCGCCGTTCGCGGGCATCACGAGGTCGAGCGGCCAGCCGTCGCTCGGCGCCGGCGTGTGGCCGCCGTGGAGGTGGACGACTGTCGAGACGTCGAGTTCGTTGACCTGCTCGACGACGGTTGTGCGACCGCTGCGTACGTCGAAGGTCGGTCCGGGGAACAGACCGTCGTACCCCATCACTTCGGTCGTGAGACCGGGGAGGATCTCGCGGCTCGCCTTGCGCTGGACGACGCGGTAGTAGTCGGCCTTCGCGTCCGAGCGGACCGGCTTCTTGACCGGCGGGACCGGGAGCGGGACCTGGAACGGTGCGGGGAGTTTCGCCTTGCTGCGCAGGAGTTCCCCGGCCTGTGCGGGCTTCGCCTCCTGTCCGCAGCCCGTCAGCGCCAGGGTCGCGCCGGCGCCGGCGATCATGAACCCGCGGCGGGACATCTTCATCGTTTCGCCTCCCGGCGACTCGTTCGGGCAGTGGAACGGAACGACCAGACCGTCATCCAGACGACGGCGGTCACGATGGCGGTGCCGAGCGGGATGTGTACGGCGAAGTTCTGCGCGTAGCCGAACGTGAGCTGGACGAACTCGGCCACGACGAGTACCGCGGACGCGATGGTCGGCCAGATCCGGCCGCGGCCCGCGATCGTGTAGCACGCGGCGACGATGGTCTGGAGCAACGCGATCATCCAGATCGATCCGCCGATGGTGGCATGGATATCGGTCATCGCGTCGACGTTGCCGGCCAGGAAGTACCCGGCGGCGATCGGCTGCGCGATCACGAGGAGCGCGTGCAGGACCAGGGTGATACGGAGAAGCTGGAGGCTGGCGCGCGGACGGCGTATCTTGGCCGGTTGCTCGATCGTGGCGGTCATGCTGCCACCCGCTGACGGTCGGTCTGCCGGTTGGTGAGCCGCTGACGGTTGATCCAGATGGCGAGGGCGACCGTGGTCGCGACCAGGGCGATGCCGAGCGGGATGTGGATCGCCAGCTGGCGGCTGTAGCCCATCGAGACCTGGACGACCTCGCCGAGCCAGATCAACAGGCTCACCGCGGCCGCTTGCCAGCGTCCGCAGGCCCGCCACCAGATCGTTGCTGCCAGCAACTGCCCGAGCCCCAGGAAGACGATCACGAGACCGGTCGGCTCATGCATCCGCAGACCGGCGGGCGAGCCGTCCAGGTAGATCCCCGCGAACACCGGCTGCAGACAGATCGCCACGGCATGCAGCCCAGCCACCATCCGGAGCACCGTCAAAGCCTTCATGTAGACAGACAATAGTAGTCTGGCTACATGTAGAGCAACCAGGTATCACCCGGACGCAGCCATCGGGGCTACCCCCACGCGGTTCCCACGGGTGTGGAAGGGCTTCTTACGCTCCGGTGGGGTTTTGTCGGTGTCGTCTGGCACTCTGAAGGGCGATGAACGAGCCAGGGGTGTTGCTGACTGCGCGGGCGATGGTGCTGCACGACCTCGCCGCGCGGGGCTTCGACGACGCGGTGATGGTGTCGCTGCTGGAGGACGCCGTGGCCGGTCGTCAGTGGTGGCTCGACCAGTGGCCCGACGGCGCCGAACACATCGCCGGCCTGGTCGCCCAGGATGTCCAAGACCGCTTGGTCGACTCGGGAGTCCGCTGGCCGCGCTGCACCGCCTGCGACGACCTCCACGACCACGAACTCCGAATCGAGCCAGAGCTGGGCCCCGACCCCCACTGGGTCTGCGAACGAGCCGGCATCACAGTCGCACCGCTAGGTCACCTCACCTAGTCCCTGCCGTCCACTCAGGCCTGCACGACCGAACCCCACGGCCTTTGTGGGACGTGGGGTTCGGGGGGATGCTCAGCTGACGGCGGAGCAGGTTGGGTCGAGGCGGTCTGCGAGCCTTAGCTCTTGGCGGGCGGTGGTTCGCAGTACGGCGCTCAAGCGGGCGCGGAGTGCGAGGGGGCGGCGGGGTTCGTCGTACTCCTCCTGGGGAGCGTTCGGAAGAGCGGACTGGGCCAGGTTGCGGGCGTTCTCGACCGCGGTGTTGCCGGGGATGAAGTACGTCATGGTTCTGCTCCCTCCTGAGAGCGTGTTCGATCAGCCCGGGAACCGGAGCCGGTCCCAGGTAGGTGTGTGTGGATTTGTCAGCGCTTAGGAGCCGGTCCGCTGCTGGAGCGGACGATCAGCTGTGTCGGCATCAGTAGTTGGCGCTCGGTGGTCGACGGGTCGAGCAGGATCCGTCCGACCGCGCGTCCTTTGTCCTTGATCGGCTGGCGGACCGTGGTCAGCCCGGCGGCTTCGGCAGCCGGGATGTCGTCGAACCCGGCCAGCGTCAGATCGCGACCCGGAGTCAGCCCCCGAACCTTCATCGCTTCCATGGCGCCCAGAGCCTGGACGTCGCTGAGCCCGACGATCGCGGTGGGCCGGTCCTGCGAGTCGAGCACGTACTCCGCGCCGCGCACTCCGGACGCGAATGCGTTGTGCCCGCCGGAGACGATGCGCAGCCGCGCGTCCGGCATCGTCTTCTGCAGCCCTCGGATCCGCAGCTCGCAGTCGGTGTACCCGACCTCGTCGAGCGTCAGCTCGACCGGGCGCCCGCCGGCAGCCTCGGCGTTGTCGACGAGTACGACGACGTCGCGGTGACCGAGCCGGGCCAGGTGCTCGCCCAGTTGTGCGGCTGCTTCGACCTCGTCGATCGCGACCCAGGACAGATCCGGATGGTCGCCCCGATCGGTCGAGACGGCAGGGATCCCACGGTTGGCGAGGATGTCCAGCGCCGGATGACCGCCCGGCACGCAGAAGATCGCCGCCGCGTCGATGGCTGCCTGCTGTACTGCGTTGCTCCCGCCGGCGATGTCGGTCGAACTGAGCGGCATCAGCAGCAGGCTGGTGGCGAACTCCTCCGCGACCTCGGCGAGCCCGGCCAGGAAGCCGACCGCGTACGGGTCCGAGAAGGCGTAGGCCAGCTTGTCCGTGAAGAGCACCCCGACCGCGCCGGCCTTCCCGCTGCGCAAGGCGCGGGCCGACGCGTCCGGTCCGGCGTACCCGAGCTCGCGCGCGGTGGCCAGGATCCGCTCGCGGAGGGCGGTGGAGAGCTGGTCGGGCTTGTTGTAGGCGTTCGAGACGGTCGACGGCGAAACGCCGACGGCCTTGGCCACCGTCTTGAGCGTCACTCCGGCCATCTCGACCACCCCTTCTGTATCGTTCTTCTAAATCGTTCTAGAAAAACGATACAGAAGGCTGGCGGCGAGTGCAACACCAATTCCGCGAAGGTGCGAGAAGATAGCGGGCATGGGTTCGTTGCTGGAGATCATCGCGCTGCATCCGGCGGATGCGGAGGCGGCTCAGGAGGGCGGGGCGGACCGGCTGGAGCTGTGCGCCTCGATGGAGGCGGACGGGTTGTGCCCGTCGGTGTCGACGGTCAGTGCGATCCGCCGCGTCACCGATCTGCCGTTGCGGGTCATGCTGCGGCTGGAGAACTCGTTCACCACCAACGGCGCCGAGCTGAACCGGCTCACCGCCATGGCGCAGTCCTACCTGTCCGCCGGTGCTGACGGGTTCGTGCTCGGCTTCCTGACCCCCGACAACCAGGTAGACGTCGAGTCGGTCTCTGCGCTGACCAGCACCTTCGCCGGTACGCCGTGGACGTTCCACCGCGCCATAGACGCAGTGCTCGAGCAGCAGCGGGCGTGGAGCGCGCTGCGCACCATGTCCGGTCTGGACTGCGTACTGACGGCAGGCTCCTCGATCGGTGTCAGCCACGGGCTGGACGACCTGTGCAAGCTGGCTAAGGAGGACTCCGCCGTGGCGGGCGTGATGATGGCCGGTGGTGGTCTGCAGCCGGAGCATGTCCCGTGGCTGTTCCAGAGCGGCGTACGCCGGTTCCACGTCGGTTCGTCGGTGCGCCAGGACGGCTCCTGGACGAAGGCGTACGTGAACTCCCGGTTCGTGCGTTCCTGGCGCAATCTGCTCGACGCGCAGGACGCTCGCGAATGATCCTCATCGACCCACCCGCCTGGCCGGCGTGGAATAGAGTCTGGTCCCACCTGGTCAGCGACGAGTCCTACGAGGAGCTCCACGCATTCGCGAAGGCCGCCGGCATCCCCTCCCGCGGCTTCGACCGCGACCACTACGACGTACCCAGCGACCGGTACGACGACCTGATCGCCGCCGGCGCCGTACCGGTGTCCAGCCGGGAGCTCGTCCGCCGGATCACCGCTGCGGGACTCCGGCACCGGAAACGGCCCCCGACCGAGTAGATCGGGGGCCGTTGTCCAGTCGAGGTTCAGTCGAGCAGTTCGGTCACGGTGCCGGCGGCGACGGTGTGGCCGCCTTCGCGGACCGCGAAGCCGAGGCCGACGTTCATCGCGATCGGCTTCTCCAGCTCCACGCCGAGGTCGATCGTGTCGCCGGGCATCACCAGGGTGATCTCACCGAGGTCGATGCCGCCCGACACGTCCGTCGTACGGAAGTAGAACTGTGGACGGTAGTCCGCGGCGAACGGGGTGTGCCGACCACCTTCCGCCGTGGACAGCGCGTGCAGGGTCGCTCGGAACTTCCGGTGCGGCCGCACACTGCCCGGCAACGCCACCACCTGGCCGCGACGGACCTCGTCGCGCTTCACGCCACGCAGCAGCACCGCCGCGTTGTCGCCCGCGTCCGCGGACTCCAGCGACTTGCCGAACGTCTCCATGCCGATCGCCGTGCTGGTGACCGTCGGACCGAGGCCGACGACCTCGACCGCGTCGCCGAGCTTCAGCGAACCGCGCTCGACCGCACCGGTGACCACTGTGCCGCGGCCGCTGATGGTGAGCACGTTCTCGATCGGCATCAGGAACGGCTCGCCCAGCTCTCGGTCCGGCACCGGCACGTAGCTGTCGACCGCGTCCAGCAGCTCACCGATCGCGGCGGTCCACTTCGGGTCGCCTTCCAGCGCCTTGAGACCGGACACGCGGACGACCGGTACGTCGTCACCCGGGAAGCCGTACTCCGACAGGAGCTCACGGACCTCCAGCTCGACCAGGTCGAGCAGCTCGGGGTCGTCGACGGTGTCCGCCTTGTTCAGCGCGACCACCAGGTACGGCACACCCACGCGGCGCGCGAGCAGCACGTGCTCCCGCGTCTGCGGCATGGCGCCGTCCTGCGCGGAGACGACCAGGATCGCGGCGTCCACCTGCGCGGCGCCGGTGATCATGTTCTTCACGTAGTCGGCGTGCCCGGGCATGTCGACGTGCGCGTAGTGGCGGGTCGCGGTCTCGTACTCGACGTGCGAGATGTTGATCGTGATCCCGCGCTGGATCTCCTCCGGCGCACGGTCGATGCCGTCGAAGGCGATGAAGCGGTTGACACTCGGGTCGCGCTCCGCGAGCACCTTGGTGATCGCGGCGGTCAGCGTGGTCTTGCCGTGGTCGACGTGACCCATCGTGCCGATGTTGAGGTGCGGCTTGGTCCGCACGAACTGGCTCTTGGCCATGAGTTTTCCCTTGTATGTCAGAAGATTCGCTGAGAGCCAGGACCCTCCGGCAAGCCCTCCAGTGCTGTCACCACACGGAGGGGGCCGGTGAGAGCCACCCTCCTCCGCGGGTCCTGCTCAGCAGGAGGAGGGTCAGCTTCGCGTGCCGGTGAAGGCTGAATCGACTGACGCCCACGTGGGAGCGCCCGTCAGGCCCTTGCCTGACAGGTCGGACTCGAAAACCACGTGGAACATGCGGATCACGGTATTAAGTAACCGTGCCCGCGGCAACAGAATTCCCGCGCAGCACGGGCAAAGCCAAGGGAAGGAAGAAGGAGGAGGAGAGGGGGCTAGTTCAGTGCGAACAGCCGGGTGCCGTCGGAGAAGACGGGGCGGGCGGCGGCCACGGTGACGGCCGGCCTGTTGCAGGTGACCTCTTCGGACTTGGCCACCGGCTGGGCGTTGACGCTGGGCAGGATCGGTCGTGGTTGGACGCCGGTGGTGCCGATCATGACGGGGGAGCAGCTGCCGTTCGGCTGTGGCATCAGTGTGACGACGCGCCCGTCCGGCAGCAGTCCGAACCCGTTCCGCGGGTACTCCGGTTGCTGCAGCTTCGGCGGCACCTGCAAGAGGTGATGCCACTGCGGCGTGCCATCAGCAGGGCTCGACGACGACACGTCGTACGTCTGCGGCTGTCCGGGGTCGTCCCCGGTGCGGCACGTGATGAGCACCAACGACGCATGTGTGGCGGCCAGCTGCGCGTCGCAGGACGACGAGCCGAGGCGCGGCCGCGGCGTCCCCGGCACCGGCGTGGTCCAGATGACGCGGCCCTCGCCGACGTCGACGCTCCACTGGTACAGCGTCCCGCCGGCAGCCCCGGTCCAGATCAGGCCAGACACCTCACGGGTGTCCGGTACGGCGACCAGATCCCCGACCCACGTGGACGGGTCCAGCTCCGCACTCAGGTCGATCCGTGCTCCCAGATCGACCTCCCAGCGCTGAGCGCCCGTCTTGAGATCCAGTCCGCGTACGACGGCACTGTTCCCGGCGCACGCGTCCACGACGACCGCCTGGTCGCCGACCAGCGCGCCCTGGGTCACGTTGCAGCGCACCTGCGCCCGCCAGTGCGTCGGGCTGCTCACGCCGTGGGCCACGACGTAGTTCCCTTCAGCTACGAGCAGCTGGTTCTCGTCGACCGCCAGCGCCGTACCGTCGGTGTGAACCTCGGTCAGCACCTGCCCGCTCACCGCGTCCAGTACGGCGTACGTCGGAAGGTCGATGCCCGCGGGCTCGCGGTACTCCGAGTGCGGGAGATGCGCAGCGATCGTTCTGGTGTCCGCCGACACCAGAAGCCCCTTCGCGCCACTCGATGCGGCGTCCTGTACGTCGGCACGCGAGTAGCGCCACCGGATCTGGCCAGTGGCCGCGTCGGACATCACCACGCCGTCGGACCGCAGTTCGGCGACTCCACCCGCAGTACCCGTGATCGCACCGGTTGCTGGAACCTCGCGGCTCCACGCCAGCGTCCCGTCGAGCTGCACCGGCAGCTGCGTCGGCTCGATCGTGGTCGTCGTACTGACCGTGTTGGCCGTCTCCAGCCGGGCCTGCACGAACGGCTCACCGGCCGACACCACGACCCACGCCAGCAGCGCACCGCAGATCGCGGTCGCACCCACGCCCAGCCACCGCGGAGGAGCCTGCGCGTACGGCGGTGCGAGCCGCAACCGCCTCGCCAGCGCCAACAGCGCGCCCGCGAGGACCAGCGCGACCGAAGCGAGCATCAGGTACGGCCAGCGCTCCGACATGGCTGCACCGGGCTGTGCGGCCGGCCAGCGCCACCAGCACAGACCGATCGCGACCACACCGACAACAGCGAACACAACCGCCGGAATGGTCACCAGTCGCTGCTGAGCACGCCGGAACCACGCACAGGTCAGTGCGGCCGCCACCGCTGTACCGGCGATCGGCGCCCACACCGGGAAGCCACCGGCGTCGGACGGGTCGGCCGGCCACTTGGCGGCCGCACCGAGGCCGCGGCCCAGGAGGACCGAGGACGCGACGACCGCACCGAGGGCGGCACCGAAGTAGATGATCGGGATCAGCCCGCCGATCGGTCGGGCCGCCCTAGGGCCCAGGGACCCGACCTCCCGGGCCAGGTTCTCCCGGGCCGGTCGCTCCCACTCCTCATGGCCTCTCGGCGTCATGTACAGGCGGGTGTCGCTCAGGCCCTGCAGGAACGTCATCCGGCCGCGGGCGAAATCACGGTCACCGATATGCGCGTACTCCTGCCGGATCCCGGCGGCGTACTCGTCGTAGCGGTGCTGCGGCAGGCTCAGGATCCGCAGGTCGGCGTCGCAGAGCACGGCGCCGTTGCGGTCGTCCGGTGCGCAGTCGTGCTTCGCGGTCAGCCGGACCAGGCGGCCGATCTCCTCGACCCGCGCGGCCTCCACGCCGTACGCCGCGAGCTCGAGCTCGGCCAGCTGGGCCGAGACCTCCTCGTTCTCACCGGGATCGGCCTGCGGGTCGTAGATCGCGTCGTGGAACCAGGCCGCCAGCCGGACCGTGTCCGCGTCGTCGGCGTACTCCGCCAGGTCGTCGATGGTCTCCAGCACCTCGGTCAGGTGGCGCTGGTCGTGATAGTGGCGATGTTGCTCTGCGTAACGAGCCAGCAGATCCTCGCCCAACGGCTGCGCATGCGGCAGCAGGCGATTCCACCGGTCGCGCAGGTCCATGGATAAGGAGTCTGGCACCCCATCGGAGCCTGTACCGACCGATCCGGGGTTCGCGGATAGGGTCGTGGCCAAAGCGATATCGGCTCGTCACCTGACCGGTTCGACAGGTGCGTCCGGCATCGAATTCCACCGGTGGGATTGCGGTGCAGATCACACTTCGGCTCGGGAGGTCGAGATGCGGTTCGGTCTGGTGGGGACGGGCGGGTGGGCGGCGCGTACGCACGCTCCGGGGCTCGCGGCGGCGGCCGGGGTCGAGCTGGCCGGCGTGTGGGGCCGGCACCCGGAGAAAACGGCCGCCTTCGCGGGTGAGTTCGGACTGGCGGCGTACGACGACTACGCGGAGTTACTCGAGTCCGTCGACGCGGTGGCGTTTGCCGTACCGCCACGGGTGCAGGCATCGATGGCGCTCGAAGCGGCGGCCGTCGGGAAGCATCTGCTGCTCGACAAGCCGGTCTCCGACTCGCTGGACGACGCTCGTGCGCTGGTCGAGGAGGCCGAGGACGAGGGCATCGCGTCGGTCGTGTTCCTCACCCAGCGGTTCGAGCCGCCGATGCGCGAGTTCTTCGCCGGTCTGGCGGCCACCGGCGGCTGGAAGGGCGGCTGGAGCCGGATGCTCGCCTCGCTGGACGCGCCGGGCAACCGCTACGCGAACTCGGTCTGGCGGCGTGAGCAGTGGGGGTCGCTCTGGGACGTCGGCCCGCATGCTCTGTCCAACCTGGCAGCGATGCTCGGTCCGATCGGTGAGGTCACCGCTGTCGGTGGCGGCGACGGTCTGATCCACATGGTCCTCACTCACGAGTCCGGCGCGACCAGCACGGCCAGCATCACCCTGCTCGCCCCGCCGGCTGGCAGCAACTTCGAGACCGGAGTCTGGGGCGAATCGGGTACGGCGCTGCTCCCGGAGCGCACGACCCCGGCCGCGGACGCACTCCGGCTCGCCGCGGAGGAGTTGGTCGTGGCAGCGGAGTCAGGCGAGTCCCACCCGACCGACGTGGCCTTCGGCACCCGCATCGTCGAGCTACTGGCTTCTGCGCAGAAGCAGCTCAGCGCAGGGCGATGACCGTGCCTGAGCCGGACGTGAGGACCAGATTGCCGACCGCACGCGGATCCCGATTGCAGGAGATGCCGGTAGGCAGACGGACCTGACGGAAGCCGGTCTGGCTGATCACGTTCGCGATGCACCCGGTCGCGCCGCGGCTCAACGAGATGACGCGGCCGTCCGCGGTCACTGTGACCTTCACGCGTGGACTGACGGGAGCCTGCGTCTGCCAGGCGGTCAGGCCGGTGTTGGCGTCGATCGCCGTGACGATGCTCTTGCGGTTCTCCAGACTGCTCGGGCCGGGACAGTCGACCACGATCAGGTACTTCCCCGCAGCGTTGAGCAGCGTCCGGCAGGACCAGGTCCTCGGCACTTCCCAACGCCAGCGGACGTCGCCGGTCCGCGGCTCGATCGCCGTCAGTGCGGCAGGTACGTCGGAGTCGCCGCCGGGCTCGGCCACGACAACCAGACCGGCGACCACGACAGGTCGCCGGTACGTGTCCGACGTCTTCGTCCACAGCTTCTTGCCGGACTGGACGTCCAGCGCAGCCATCTCGTCAGGGCGGTCGTCGCAGGTGTGACTGACGAACGTGACCACCGTCTCGGCCGTGGCGATCGCGCCCAGGTCGGTGCAGTCGCCGGAGTCGTACGTCCAGCGTTCGTGGCCGCTCGGGTCCACGCCGTGCAGCTTGCCGGAGCGTTCGCCGGTCAGGAGGGGCTGCGACTGCTGGATGTACCGGTCCCGCGTCCGGCCGGGCCAGGCGGCCTTGCGCTCGCCCGTGTTCGCGTCGAGCAGTAGATAGCCGACGTCGGCGAACTGAGCGAGGACGTAGTCGCCGTTGCCGGTCGCAGCGATGACTGGTTTCTCGTCGGAGTCGGATCGGCTGTAGCGCCAGCGCAGTTCGCCGGTGGCTGCATCCAGCATCTCGACCACGCCGCTCGGACGGGGGATCGCGAGGCCGTAGCGGGTGCCGATTGCTTCTTCCGCACCGGTGCCGGCGACCGACTCGCTGACCCATGCCACGCTGCCGTCGAGGACGGACGGCAGTGCCTTGCCCGCTTGGCCTGGTGTTCCTTCGACTCGCTCGTTCGAGCCGAGTACATAGCCGCGCGACAGCGGCTGGATGATCAGCAACAGCGTGAGTGCGACTGCGGCCGGTGCTGCGAGCCAGGCCAGTTGCTGGCCCAGATTGCGCGCCGGAAGGAACCGGGCCGTCCTCGTGCGGAGCAGCGACGCCACCAGGGCAGCAGCGCTGGCGACCAGCAGCAGGAGCAGTGCGGAGATCATCAACGGGACGCGCAGGCCCACACCGACGGCGACATTCGTCCGCGGTGCCTGCGCCCAGGCCACGAGCAGTCCGGTCACCGCGATCGCCAGTACGGCGCCGGCGACGAGGCGGGCGCGCTGACTGGCGCTACGGGCACAGCGGAACAGGACCGGTGCGCTGAAGAACGACAGCACGGCCAGCGCGATAGGCGGCCAGCCGGGTTCGTCCTGTGCTGCTGGGATCTGCCATGACGCACCGGAGGCGGCGATGGCGACTACTGCGGCAGCGATCGCAGTGAAGGTAGCCGTCGCGGTCAAAGCGGCCTGTTGCCAACCACGCCACGGAGCCGGGAGCTCGCTGTCCAGTCCGGCCAGCTCTGACTCGAGGTTGACGCGGGCGACCGGCCCGAGCCGTTGGCGGGCCAGTTGCGTTCGGTAGAGGTGGCCGTCGAGCAGTTCGCGTACTTCGTCGTACCGGTGCTCGAGTGCGGCCTTGCGGTCGCTGGCATCCCGGCGTACCTCGGCGGTGTGTACGGCGTACCGACTGGGGTCGGAGGCGAGGATCGCGTTGACGGCATCGAGCAGTACGTCGCCGTTCGCGTCGCGGCGGGGTGGTGCGTAGGCGTCCGGTGGTGGTGCGGCGAGGTCACCGGTCAGTCGGATCAGGCGGGAGACCTCCGCGATCCGGATCGGCGGTACGCCGTACTGCGGGAGGAGCTGCTCGGCCAGACGGGCTGAGGCTTCGGCGTCCTCGGATGGCGTGCCGCCCGGCTCGTGGACCGCGCGGTGGAACCAGGCCGCGAGCCGGACGCTCGTCGGGTCGGTCGACAGCTGGATGAACGAGTCCAGCGCGGTGAGGACGATGGCGAGGTACTGGTCGCGGTACGCGCGGCGGTTGCGTTCGACGTACCGCGCGACGAGCTCGTCCGCGAGCGAGGCAGACCCGGGCACCAGGTCAGCCCACCGCGCCCGTAGCTCCACCACTGCTTCAGTTTGCCAGCAGCACCTCTACAACCAGCCCTCGATCACCCCACCGCCACCTTGCGGTTGGCGTGCAGGTTCACCGGGTGTGTGCGGGTGGCTACTGCTTGGCGGACAGGATGCCCGTGAGCAGGCCCGGGTAGAGCGCCTCGAGGTCTTCGCGGCGCAGGACGCTGATCCGGCGGGTGCCGTCGGTGTGGGTCGAGAGCACGCCGGCCTCGCGGAGCGTCTTGAGGTGGTGGGCGCGGGTTGATGCCGTGACCGGCAGCTCGATGTCGCCGCAGCAGACACCTGCCGGGTTGTCGGCCAATGCACGGACGATCGTGAGCCGGACAGGCTCGCCCAGTGCCTGGAGAACCGCTTCGACGCGGATCTCGTCCCGCTCCGGCTGTGGGAGAACCTTCGTGGCCATGTGTCCATACTACGACGCCTGTCGAAGTTCGACGAGGATCGTAGTACGATGATGATCGAACTAGTGAACCCCTTCCCGGAAGGCCTTCGATGTCCGCACGGATCTACCTGCTCGGCGCCGGTGCGTTCGCGGTCGGCACCAGCGCGTACGTCGTGTCCGGTGTGCTCCCCGACGTGAGCTCCGAGCTGCATGTCTCGCTGACTGCCGCGGGCCAGCTCGCCACCGCGTTCTCCCTGTCTTATGCGATCGGTGCGCCGATCCTGTCCACGCTGACCGGCCGCTGGGAGCGCCGTACGCTCCTGATCGCCGCACTGGTCCTGGCCGCGCTCGGCAACCTGATCGCCGCGCTGGCCGTCAACTACCCGATCTTGATCGCCGGCCGGGTCGTGGCCGCGTTCGGCGCCGCCATGTACACCCCGGCAGCCACTCTGTTCGCCACGAGCTTGCTGCGTCCGGAGGAGCGCGGTAGAGCAGTCGCCATCGTGTTCGGCGGTCTGACCTTCGCACTGGTGCTCGGCGTACCTGCTGGCACGCTGCTCGGCCCGAGCCTTGGCTACAAGGGCGTCTTCGCTCTGATCACCGCAGTCGCCGTACTGGTCGCGATCGCCGAGCGGGCCGCGCTGCCCACGGTCGACGCGCCCCCAGCGGTCAGTCTGCGCGAACGCTTCGCCGGTGTGACCGATCGGCGCGTGCAGATCATCCTGGCGATCACAGTCCTCGCGGTGCTCGCGGCGTTCAGCGTGTACATCTACATCGTCCCGCTGCTGAAGCACACCGCCGGTCTGAGCGGCAGTGTCACCGGTCTGCTCCTGCTGCTGTACGGCGTGGGCGCGGTCGTCGGCAACTTCCTCGGCGGCCGGATCACGGATCGCTTCGGCAGTCTCCGTACTCTCGCCGTCCTGATGATCGGTATCACCGCCGTCCTCGCGACCCTCGACGTCACGCTGACGACCGAGGTGGGTGCCGGCGCCGCACTGGTGGTGTGGGGCATGCTGACCTGGGCCTTCAACCCGCCGATCCAGAACCTGTTGCTCGAGCTCGGCGGCGGCCTGCTGATCTCGCTCAACGCATCCGCGATCTACCTGGGAGCCGGACTGTCGGCCGTGGTCGGCGGCCTGGTGATCCAGGCGTTCGGCGTCGGCTATCTGCCGGTGCTGGCCAGCGCACTGTCGCTGGTCGTGCTCGGCCTGGTCTACGCGCTCTGGCGTGACTCTGCGCTTCAGCGGGTCGAGGAGCTAGAACGTGAGGAAGACATCTTCCTCACAGCCGCAGCCGACTGAGGCCGGGCGGTAGCGGCAGGTTCCAGGCTGGTGGTCACGCGGCTTCGAGAACCGCGGGCAGGTCTTCGTTGTGGACCACGACCAGTGAAGTGACGGCGCGGGTCAGGCAGACGTAGAGCCGACGGAGACCGGTCCGCTCGTCGGCCTCACCAGCCACGATGCCGGCCGGCTCTACCAGCACTACGTGGTCGAATTCGAGACCCTTGGCAAGTGAGGCCGGTACGACGTCCAGGTGGGCGTCGACGTCGTCTTCGTCGCCGAGGACCGAGAACGCGATGCCGTGCAGCGCTTTCCGGGTCGCTGCCACCAGCGCGTCCGGAACGATCAGTCCGATCGAACCGGGACGCTCGGACACCTCACGGACGGCAGTGACCGCGGCGGCGAGGCTGTCCGGTACGCGGGAGATCGTGAGCTCACCACGCGCGCGTCGTACCGCGGTCGGTGGCTTGAGGTGTGGTGCGATCGTCGGGAGGAGGCGGGCGGCGTACTCGATGACCTGGCCGGGGACGCGGAAGCCCGCGGTCAGCTCCTCGGTGTGGGCGCCCGTCTTGCCCAGATGCTTCAACGCTTCGTCCCAGGACGGCGTGGCCCACGGTGTGGTGCCCTGCGCGATGTCACCGAGGACCGTCATCGAGCCGGTCGAGCAGCGTCGTCCGACCGCGCGCAGCTGCATCGCGGACAGGTCCTGTGCCTCGTCCAGTACGACGTGGCCGAGTGACGGTGTGCGGTCGACCAGATCGGCGATCTCGTCGATCAGCGTGGCATCGGCAACGGACCATTTGGCCGCACCGGCGGAGCGCGGGACCTTGTCCCAGATCAGCATCGCCTGCTCGTCGGCGGTGAGGATGCCGTCGGCGTGCTCGGCCAGAAGCTCCGGGTCGGTGAAGAGGCGGAACAGTAGCTTCGCCGGGTCTACGGCCGGCCAGAGCGCTTCGGCGTACTGCTTGACCGGTCGGCTCCGGGCGACCGAGTCCTGCACCCGGTCGTCGGGGGAGTCGCCGGCCGCCTCCATCCGCAGCAGGACCGCATGGGCGAGCCGCTGGGGCAGCATCGCCCGGCCTGCGCCGTACCGGATGCCGCGGTTGCGCAGCTCGGTGATCAACTCCTCGGCCTCGTACGCCGCTACGCGCCAGCGGTGTGCTCCGCGCGGCACGACCAGCGGCTCCTTGGGCAGATTGAGGTTCGACCACACGGCGCGGTGCAGTACTTCGGCCATCCGCGCGTCGCCCTTGAGTACGTCGACCAGCGCCGGCCCCGGACCGGCGATCTTCACTCGCGCGACCAGCTCCTCGACGGTGGTCTGCTTCGCCTCGATCTCACCCAGGGCTGGGAGGACGTCGCCGATGTAGCGCAGGAAGCTCGCGTTCGGGCCGACCACGAGCACACCGGCCCGGCTGAGCTGGTCCCGGTACGCATAGAGCAGGTACGCCGCTCTGTGCAGCCCGACCGCGGTCTTACCGGTGCCGGGTGCTCCTTGCACGCAGATGGTGTCGTCGACGCCGGCCCGGACGATCACGTCCTGCTCCGGCTGGATGGTCGCGACGATGTCCCGCATCGGGCCGGAACGCGGCCGCTCGATCTCCGCGTCCAGGATGTTGCTGTGCTGCTCCGTCGGAGCAGAGCTGGTCAGGTCCTCGTCCTCGAACGCCGTCATCTCGCCGTGCGTGAAGCCGAACCGCCGGCGTACCCCCACGCCCATCGGTTCGGTCTTGCTGGCCCGGTAGAACGGCACCGAGATGTCTGCTCGCCAGTCCACGACGAGCGGCTCGCCCAGCGCGTCGTTCACGTGCCGGCGGCCGATGTGGAAGGTCTCGTCGGTCGGCTCGAGGTAGTCCAGCCGCCCGAAGAACAGCGGTACGTCCGGGTCGTCCTCCAGCTCTTTCATCCGCCGGTAGATGGCGGCCTTCAGGAACTCCTGGTTGACCCGGTCGGCGCTGTGGATCTCCAGTGCGCCGGTCTTCTCCCGCATCACGGCCAGTGCGGCCCGGGAGTTCTTCAGGTAGTTCTTCTCGGCCTGGAGGATGTCGGACGTATCGGGGGGCATGCTGAAACCTCCGGCAGCAGTGGGGGAGCCCAGCTACGTTACTTGAGCACCCTCCGTGGTGGTACCGAATTACGCGAGCGCGGCCTGTCGGCGTGCAGGCCGGGCCGGAGCAGGAACGGCAGGCTGGCTGCGAGCAGTAGCAGTGCGACGATGCCGTCCAGCCAGTAGTGGTTGCCGGTCACGACGACCACGCTGAACGTGATGATCGGGTGCAGCAGCCACAGCCAGCGCCAGCGCGACCTGGTGATCAGGATCATCGAGAGTGCGATCAGAGCCGCCCAGCCGACGTGCAGACTCGGCATCGCGGCGAACTGGTTCGCCGGCCCGCCGGTGTGGTCCGGGCCGTACACGGACTGACCGAACCGCAGCCCGGTGTCGACGAAGCCCGGCATCATCCGCGGCGGCGCCAGCGGGAACGCGATGTGACCGATCAGTGCGAGTCCGGTCAGCGACACCATCGTCCAGCGGACATGCGAGTAGGCCTTCGGGCGCCAGATGCTCAGCCAGAGCAGCACGGCGGCAGTCAGCGGCGCATGCACGCTCGCGTAGTACATGTTGGCGCCTTCGACCAGGTGAGGGAACTGGAGCGCCCACTGCTGGATCGCGGCCTCGTTCGGCAGGTGCAGCCAGTTCTGGAACGACAACACCTCGTGTGCATGGCCGAACGCGGAGCCGGTATGCCGGGCCGCGATCTGCCGGCCCGCGCTGTAGACGAGGAAGAGGGTGGCCAACAGGACTGCTTCCCGTACCACCCTCCAGAAGACCTGGACCCCTCGTTGCTGCTGTTCCCCACCCTGCCCCACCCGCTCCAGCGCTTCGATCCCCATAGTTTTCGACGGTACCTGCCGTTCCCACAGGGTTTGCCCAGGCGCAACCCTGGCGTTGCCCTGGGCAACCCCCGAAACGTGCTTTGAGACGGAGCTGTGATCAGCCCTTGACGGCTCCGGTGAGAACGCCCTTCGCGAAGTGGCGCTGCAGGAACGGGTAGATGACCAGGATCGGCACGATCGAGACGACCAGGATCGCCATCTGGATCGAGGCCTGCGGCGGGAGCAGTTCGGTGCCCAGCTCGGCACTGCCCAGTTGGGTGTCGTTGATGACGTACGTCCGCAGTACAAGCTGCAACGGCCAGAGCTTGGAGTCGTTGAGGTAGAGCAGTGCGGAGAAGAACGCGTTCCAGTACGCCACGGCGTAGAACAGGCCGATCACGGACAGCACCGCCTTCGACAGCGGCAGCACGATGTACGTGAACGTCTTGAGCTCACCCGCGCCGTCGATCCGGGCGCTCTCGGTGATCTCGTTCGGCAGGTTCATGAAGAACGCCCGCAGGACGACGACGTTGAACGCGCTGATCATCGTCGGCACGATCAGGGCCCAGATGCTGTCCAGCAGCCCGACGCCCTTCACGGTCAGGTACGTCGGGATGATGCCCGGCGAGAACAGCATGCTGAACAGCACGATCAGCAGGATCGGCCGCCCGGCCGTGAAGCTGGGCCGTGCCAGCGCGTACGCCAGCAGACACGACACGGTCAGACTGAGCAGCGTGCCGACGACGGTGACGAAGATGCTGACGAACAGCGCCTGCGTCACCACGCCGCCGGCGAACAGCGACTCGTACGCCGCGAAGTTCACCGACTTCGGGAACAGCACCAGGCCGCCGGACTCGTTGATCTGTTTGTTCGGCGCCACGCTGGTCGAGATCACGCCGACGAACGGGATGATCACGACCGCGCAGAAGACCAGCAGCACGAGACCCTTGAAGATCCGCATCGGCCAGCCGGGCATTGGCACGCCTTGGACGATCTTGGTACTCATCGCTGGTACACCCCTTGCTCGCCGAAGATGTGGGCGACCTTGTTCGCGGTGAGGACGAGGACCACGCCGACGACGCCCTTGACCAGTCCGACCGCCGCGGCCACGCCCCAGGCGCCACCGAGTACGCCGTTGTTGTAGACGTACGTGTCCAGTACTTCGCTGACGTCCCGGCCGACCGCCTGTTGCTGCAGGATGATCTGCTCGAACCCGACCGTCAGCGAGTCACCGAGCCGCAGGATGAACAGCAGGATGATGATCCCGCGCAGTCCGGGCAGCGTGACGTGCCACAGCTGTTTCATCCGGCTCGCGCCGTCCACACTCGCCGCCTCGTACAGCTGCGAGTCGATCTGGGACAGCGCGGCCAGGAACAGGATGGTCGCCCACCCGGTGTCCTTCCAGATGATCTGCGAGGTCAGCAGCACGTGGAACAGCTCGGAGTTCCCGATGATGTTGATCGTGGCCAGGTCGTGGGAGCGCAGGTAGTTGTTCAGCAACCCGCTGCCGCCGAGCATCTGCTGGAACAGCGCGACCACGATCACCCAGGACATGAAGTGCGGCAGGTAGAGGATGCTCTGCGCGATCCGCTTGATCCGCTCGGAGAACAGCGAGTTCAGCAGCAGCGCGAGCAGGATCGGCGCGGGGAACACGAAGATCGACTGCAGGCAGGTGAGGATCAGCGTGTTCTTCAGCGCCCGCAGGAACGCCGGGTCGCCGTTGAAGATCACGCTGAAGTTCTCCCAGCCCGACCAGTCGCTGCTGGTGATGCCGAGGAAGGGCTGGTAGTCCTTGAACGCGATCACGTTGCCCAGCAGTGGGACGTAGTGGAACACGATGATCAGCGCACAGCCTGGCAGTGCGAACAGCAGCAGGACGCGGTCCCGCAGCAGCCGCCGGCCGAGGCTCAGCTGCTGCTGCGGGCGCTTGGAGGTTCGTTGCAGCATTACTTCCCGCCTGTCGCGGTGAAAGCGTCCTGCAGCTCGCCGCGGATCTTCTCACCGCCCGAGGACAGGAAGGTCTTGACCGCGGGCGCCCACTCCGACACCTGCTTCTTGCCCTGCACGATCTGGTTCTCCAGGTCGGTCAGGACGCCGGTCAGCTGACCCCACTGCTTCGACATCGTCTCGGAGTACAGGCCGTACGACGCGTCGTACAGCAGCCGGTCCGCGATCTTCTGCTGGATCTTGTGCTGGTTCTGCGGTACGTCGGGCTTGCCGGCCCAGTAGAGCGCCAGCGTCGAGTCGGAGATGTACTGCAGGCCGATACCCGTCTCCACGACACCGGTCTTGGTCGGGACCGGGTCGGTGCCCTGCAGGGTGTAGTGCCGGCCCGCCACGCCGTACTTGCGGAACAGGTACTCCTCCGTGCCGAACGGTGCGGCCATCCAGTTCGCCACCTTGAGCAGCGTCTCCACGGAGTGCTTGGTGGACTTGTTGAACGCGGTGACGTTGTTCAGCGCCGCACCCATCCACACCTTGCCGTCACCACTGCTGAAGCCCGGTACGTCGAGCATGTTGACGCCGAACGCGTCCCCGGCGGTGTTGTCGGAGTAGTACTGGTTCCAGGCCACGAAGCTGTCGTAGTCGAACGCCGCGGTGCCGCCGTTGAACCACTGCTTGCGGGCCGCTGCCTTTGCGCTGAACGTGTCCGGGTTGATGACGCCGGCAGCCACCATCTTGCGGGCCGCCTCGAGCGCGTCCTCGTTGCCGTCCACCTCGTACACCGAGGTGAACTTGCCGCCCTCCTCCTTCCAGTTGTTCGGGAGGCCGAGCATCATCCGCAGGTACGACGTGGGCACGCGGGTCCACGCCCAGCGGTTCTCCTTCGCCGCGGTCATCTCCTTGCAGAGGTCGAAGAACTCCTCGAAGTTCTTCGGCGCCGGGTCCTTGATGCCCTTCGCGGCGAGCAGGTCGGTGCGGTACAGCGGCAGCGACGTACGCGACATGCCGCGCGGCACCGGGACGCCGTAGATCGCGCCGTTGAAGACGCAGCCCTTCCAGTACAGGCTCGGGATGTTCGCCAGGAACGGGTACTTCTTCACCGCGTCGCCGGACAGGTGCTCGGTCAGGTCCATCGCCTTGGCCTTGAGCAGTCCGGGGATCTGCGGCGTGCCCGGCGGGACGTTGAGGATGTCCGGCAGGTCGCCGCCGGCGATCCGGGTGGCGAACTTGTCGTTGTACTCGTCGTTCGACGCCATGCTGATCTGCAGCTCGGAGCCGAGCCGCTTGTTCAGCTCCTGCCAGAACTGGTTCTTGTCGACCGACGGCGGGATCGCGCCCGGGATGTTGGTCATGAACGTGATCGGCTTGCCGTCGCCGGGCACCTCGGAGATCGCCTTCACCGGGTTCGCCGGGTACTTCAGGAACCCGTCCAGCACCACGTCGGTGCCGGGCAGGTCCGGCTTGATCTCGCCGTACTTGGTGTACGTCGGGAGCTTCACCGCCGAGTTGGCGGCCGCGGTGTTCTTCTTGTCCGACGCGCACCCCGCCAGCAGCGGCGTACCGGTGACCGCGACAGCGGCGGCGGCCAGGCCGCCGCCGAGGAAAGATCTTCTGCTGACTGGCATGAGGCCTCACTTCCATCGGAGGGCCACACCATGACATAGTACGTCCTATGTCTTCAAGAGTCGGCGCGATGGAAATCGTCTTCGACCCCGCGGGGAGCGGCTATCACACGTTCCGGATCCCGTCCGTGGTCGTGCAGGATTCACTGCTGCTCGCGTTCTGCGAGGGACGGTTGCACGGGTCCGGCGACGCGGGCGAGATCGAGATCGTCCTGCGGCGCTCGCTGGACGGCGGGCAGACCTGGCTGCCGACGCAGGTGGTGTCGGCGAAGGCCGGCAAGACCTGTGGCAACCCGGTGCCCCTGTTCGACCCGGTGTCCGGCGACGTCGTGCTGGTGACGGTGGAGAACGGCGCCGACGCTGTCGAGATGTCGCTGGCTCGTGGCACCGATCCGGAGTCCGGCCGGCGGGTGTTCGTGCAGCGGTCGTCGGACGACGGTGCGACCTGGAGCCCGACGGTGGAGATCACGTCGCAGGTGAAGCCGGCGGACTGGGGCTGGTACGCGACCGGGCCGTGTCACGGGATCACGCTGCGCTCGGGGCGTCTCGTCGTACCGGCTAACCACTCCCATGTGCCGTCCGAGCCGGTGGACGACCTGATCCGGCTCAACGGCGGGCACTGCATCTACAGCGACGACGGTGGTGTGAACTGGTCCGTGGGCTTCGTCGGTCGCAACGACGGCGCGGAGATCAACGCCAACGAGACCACCGTCGCCGAGCTGCCCGACGGACGGCTCTACTTCAACGCCCGCAACCACCAGGGCACCGGACCCGCCCGCGTCCACGCCTGGTCGTCCGACGGCGGTCAGACCCTCGATGCGCCGTACGCCGGGATCCCTGAGATCACGGCGCCCGTGATCCAGGGGAGCGTCGTCTGCCTGCCTGATGGACGGCTGCTGCTGTCGACACCGGTCAACCCGACGTCCCGCCGTGAGCTGACCATCTTCGTGTCCGAGGACGCCGGTGTGTCGTGGGAGCCGGCGCTGGTCGTGCACGAGGGCATGGCCGGGTATTCCGATCTGGCGCTGCTGGCCGACGGGTCCGTCGGCATCTTCTACGAGGCCGGTGAGACGTCCTCGTTCGCGACCTTGCGCTTTGCCACATTCGCCCTTTGAGGTTGGGAGACCCCTTGACCGCATCCGCCCGTTTGACTGGCGTCGTACCGCCGCTCGTCACTCCACTCACACCGTCGTACGACGTCGACACCGCATCGCTGGCGCGGCTGATCCAGTACCAGCTGGCCGGGGGTGTGAACGGGGTGTTCGTGCTCGGCACCTCCGGTGAGGGCACGTTCCTGACCGACGAGCAGCGGCAGGTCGTGCTGGAGACGACTGTGGCGGAGGTGGCCGGACAGGTGCCGGTGCTGGCCGGCGTCATCGACACGTCGACCAACCGGGTCGCCGCGCATGTCTCCGCCGCTCTCAAGGCAGGTGTCGACGCATTGGTCGCCACCGCGCCCTTCTACGCAGCCACACATCGCGCCGAGATCGAGCGCCACTTCGTCAAGCTGGCTGGTCTGGCGGGGGAGGTGCCGCTCTACGCCTACGACATCCCGTCCCGGGTCGGCACCAAGCTCCCGGCCTCCGTCGTCATGGCTCTGGGAGAGCAGGGCGTGATTGCCGGAGTCAAGGATTCGTCCGGCCAGGAGACGTCGTTGCGCGAGCTGGTGCTCTCCCGCCGCGAGAAGCAGCTGGACGAATTCGCGATCATGACCGGCTCCGAGGTGACGGTCGACTCCGCACTGGCCTTCGGCGTGGACGGCGTCGTACCCGGCCTCGGCAACGTGGACCCGGCCGGCTACGTCCGGCTGTTCAAGGCGGCTGTCGGTGGTGACGCGGAGGCTGCCCGGGCCGAGCAGGACCGGCTGTTCCGCCTCTTCGACATCATCAACGTCGCGGACCGGACGAGGATGGGTGCGAGCTCGGCCGCACTGGGTGCGTTCAAGGCCGGGCTGCATCTGCTCGGCGTGATCGACTGCCCGGTGACGGCGTACCCCTGCATTCCTTTGAACGACACGGAGATCGCCGCGGTCCGGCCGCTCCTCGACCGCGCCGGATTACACTGAGCGGTTCGAGGGGGGTGTCCGACCTAAGGGAGGCCGGCAGTGACGACGGGTGGGCTCAGCCGGGCACGAGGTGCGGCGGGGAACCAGTCCTTCATCCGGGATGCGATGAAGTCGTACATCCTGGAGCGCGGGCTGAAGGCGGGTGACCCGCTGCCCAACGAGCAGGAGCTGATGGCGCAGCTCGGCGTCGGCCGGCACCCGCTCCGCGAGGCGATGAAGGCACTGCAGGCCGTCGGGATCATCGAGATCCGGCACGGGTACGGGACGTACGTCGGCGAGGTGAACCTGCAGTCCCTCGAGGACGGGCTGGCCTTCCGCATGTCACAGTCGATGGCCGGCGACCTCCGCGACGTACAGAACGTGCTGGAGGTCCGCCAGGCCATCGAGGTCGGCCTGGCGGACGACGTGGTCGCCCACTTCAAGCAGTACGGGTACGACGCGTTGGAGCCGATCGTCCAGCGCATGGAGGCCAAGGCCGCCGAGGGCCAGTACTTCCCCGACGAGGACTGGGCCTTCCACCAGGCGCTCTACGAGCCGCTGGGCAACGCTCTAGTGATCGACCTACTGTCGGTCTTCTGGCGCACGTTCGCCCAGGTAGACGCCCGCCTCCCCGGCGCCCGCTACACCCCGGCCGACGCCGCCGCCTGGCACCGAGACCTTCTCAATGCCTTGGAGTCGGCCAACCCAGACACCTACGCCCACTCCATGAAGAGCCACTTCAACGGCATCCACACCCGCCTAGGGGAGTGAGTTATCTGCATCTCGACAGGACGTATACGTCCACTGTGAGGAATCGGCGGGTCCGCTGAGCGGTGGGATGACGGCCGGAGGCCGACACCTCCTGTCGGGATGTCGCCTGTGGATGAACCAACGCAGCAGCCGGTCGATGTCAGGCACGATCCTGGGATGCAATCGCTCGCCCAGTTCCTGCTGCACCGGGGTGGTTGGGCTACCTTCGCTGACCTCACCGGGGCGGCCTCTCGCCATGCTGTTGCCACGGCCCTCGAGCGCGGTGAGATCGAGCGGATCGCGGCGGGAATCTACGCGTTGCCTGGCCTTCCGGCCGATACTGCGGCGGTGCTCGCCTATGACGGAGTACTGTCACACGTGAGTGCGGCGGATGCTCTGGGTCTGCCTCTTCTGGTAAGGCCCGAGAAGCCGCACGTGATGGTCCCGCCGCGCCGACGTCCACGTCCTGGGCCGCCCGCTGTGCTGCATTGGGCCGAGGTCAGTTCCGGCGAGCGCCAGGATCGCATCACCTCGCTGTCGAGGACTGTTCTCGACTGTTCGCGAATGCTGCCGTTCGCTGAGGGACTTGCCGTCGCCGACGCAGCGCTGGCGACCGGGCGCTTGCACTCGGAGGAGTTGCTTGCCGGTGCCGTCGCGCTGCGGGGCGCCGGTTGTCCGAACGCTCGCCAGGTGGCGACCGCCGCGACGGCACTGTCCGGCAGCTTCCTGGAATCGATGCTCAGGGCGTTGCTCATCATCGAAGGCATCGAGGATTTCGAACCGCAACTTCTGGTGACGCACGAGGGTTTCTGCGCACGGGTGGACCTGGGACATCAGCAGGCCAGATTGGTACTGGAAGCCGAAGGCTTCGAGTACCACGGTTCCCGGCGGGATTTCGCGGCCGACTGCTATCGCTACGACGAGCTGAATGCGGCCGGCTGGCTGGTCCTCCGGTTCACGTACGAACAGATCATCGGCGACCCGACCTGGGTGGTGGCAACCATTCGTGCGGCGCTGGCCCAGCGGCTCGCCTGAGGAATTCCTGCATCTCGACAGGAGGTGTCCCTCAAATCCCGGCCACGCCTCGCGCGCCCAGCGTGGCAATCGTTCTCTTCAGCCGACACGTCCTGTCGAGATGCAGATTCAGGAGTCAGGCGAACAGGTTCTCTGCGTCCACGATCGTGTAGGCGTAGCCCTGTTCGGCTAGGAAGCGTTGGCGGTGGGCGGCGAATTCGGCGTCGATGGTGTCTCTTGCGACGATCGAGTAGAAGCGGGCTGTGCGGCCGTCGCCCTTGGGGCGGAGGACCCGGCCCAGCCGCTGGGCCTCTTCCTGGCGGGAGCCGAAGGTGCCGGAGACCTGGATGGCGACCGAAGCCTCGGGCAGGTCGATGGAGAAGTTCGCGACCTTGCTGACCACCAGCCGGGTGATCTCACCGTGCCGGAACGCGTCGAACAGCCGCTGGCGTTCGCGGACCGTCGTCTCACCCTTGATCACCGGGCACTCGAGACGTTCGCCGAGCTCGTCCAGTTGGTCGATGTACTGACCGATGACGAGCAGCGGCTCACCCGCGTGATGGTCGGCGATCCGGCGTACCAGCCTGGACTTCGCCGGTGTCGACGCGGCCAGACGGTAGCGGTCCTCGGGCTCGGCGGTCGCGTACACGAACCGCTCGGTCTGCTCGAGATCCACCCGCACCTCGATGCAGTCGGCCGGCGCGATCCAGCCCTGCGCCTCGATGTCCTTCCACGGAGCGTCGTACCGCTTCGGGCCGATCAGTGAGAACACGTCGCCCTCGCGGCCGTCCTCGCGGACCAGCGTCGCGGTCAGACCGATCCGGCGCCGGGTCTGCAGGTCGGCGGTCATCCGGAAGATCGGCGCGGGCAGCAGGTGCACCTCGTCGTACACAATCAGGCCCCAGTCGCGGGCGTCGAACAGCTCCAGGTGCGTGTAGACGCCCTTCCGGCGCGTCGTCATCACCTGGTACGTCGCGATCGTGACCGGGCGGATCTCCTTGCGCGCACCGGAGTACTCGCCGATCTCCTCCTCGGTCAGGCTCGTCCGCCGGAGCAGCTCATCCTTCCACTGCCGCGCGGACACGGTGTTCGTGACGAGGATCAGCGTGGTCGCGGACGCCTGCGCCATCGCAGCCGCGCCGACGATCGTCTTGCCGGCTCCACAGGGCAGTACGACGACACCGGAGCCGCCGTGCCAGAACGAGTCGACCGCTTGCTGCTGGTACGGACGCATCTCCCAGCCGTCCAGCGCCAGCTCGATCTTGTGTGCCTCGCCGTCGACGTACCCGGCCAGGTCCTCAGCGGGCCAACCGAGCTTGAGCAAGGTCTGCTTGAGGTGACCGCGCTCGGACGGGTGCACCAGCACGGTGTCGTCGTCGATGCGCGCGCCCAGCATCGGCTTGACCTTGTTACTGCGCAGCACCTCCTCCAGCACCGGACGGTCGGTCGTCACCAGCACCAGTCCGTGCTGGGGGTGCTTCTCCAGCCGCAGACGCCCGTACCGATCCAGCGTCTCGGCGATGTCGACCAGCAGCGAGTGGGGGACCGGGTAGCGGCTGTAGCGCAGCAGTACGTCGATCACCTGCTCCGCGTCGTGCCCCGCGGCCCGCGCGTTCCACAACCCCAGCGGCGTCAGCCGATAGGTGTGCACATGCTCCGGCGCCCGCTCCAGCTCGGAGAACGGCGCAATAGCCTTCCGACACTCGTTGGCGTCCGCATGCGCGGTCTCCAACAACAACGTCTTGTCCGACTGCACGATCAGTGGACCGTCTGTCACCCGCTGCTCCTCAATCTCGCCCCGACCCTCCATTGTGCCCGAGCGGTCAATTCACACCCCCACCCTCACAACCTCAAGCTCCTTCCCGAGCCTCCAGCCCGCTCCGAGCGGACCTTCGATTGTGCCTGAGCGTGTCGACGGGCGACCCGATCGCTGTAGATTGCGCTGGCATGGGAGCTTGGGATGCGTCGGTGTTCGGGAACGACGTCGCAGCGGACTGGGTGGGGAATCTGGCCGAGGGTGGCACGGTAGAACAGGTCGAAGGGCTGCTGCGGGACGTAGCCGGGCTCGGGGCGGACGAGTACCTGGAAAGCGGTCCGGGGGCTGAGGTGTTGGCTGCGGCGGAGCTGGTTGCGGCGGCGTTGGGGCGTGGGTTGCCTGCTAGCTCGTACAGCGAGGCGGGTCTCGCGTGGGTGGCTCAGCACCCCGAGTTGGTCAAGCTGCAGGACGTGGCAAAAGCAGCTGTCGAGCGAGTTCGCAGCGGGGAGTCCGAGCTGCTCGAGCTCTGGCAAGATGCCGAGCCGGCTGACTACGAGGCCTGGCAGGCAGCGGCAGCTGACTTGCTGACCCGGCTGGGCTGACTACTCCACCGCCCTCGCCGCGGAGATGCGGTGGAGGGCGTAGGTGCGGGGGGTGTTGGTGGTGTCGTCGTAGGCGGTCAGCCAGCCGTCGGCGACGCGGACGGGTTCGACGATGCGTTCGGACGAGGTGCCGTTGTGGTCGACGTACGCGATCCAGGTGCGGCCGTGGGACTCCGCGGCGTTGGTGAGTACGGCGATGGTCTCGGCGGGGGCTGCTGGTTCGACGAGGCCCTGGTCGCCGGGTCGTTCGGCGGCGATGCGGTCGCCGGCGCGGACCTTCTCGATGACGGCCTTCACCTGGTCGTCGGTCAGGTCGAACGCGCTCTCGTTGAAGTCTCTGCTGGTACGGCGACGTGGAGCCTCGCCACGTCGCGGCGTACCCGTCACATGCAGCGCGCCGTCGAACGTCTCCGCCAGCGGCGCCAACCCGGCGTCACGCAGTCGGCTCAGCACCATGTCCGGCGGGGACGGCGACACGACCACGGTCGGCGCCAGCCGACGGAAGCGAACACCAGGCAGGTTCGAATTGATCAGCTGGGTCAGCACGGTCTCGTCGTCACACCGCAGGTACGTCGATGCCGTGCCGAGTCGCAGTACGCCGTGCCGTCGCGCAACATCGTCGATCAGGTACGTGAGGGGCTGCGGCACCGGAGTACGCGAATGCTCGACCAACCACGCGTGCAACTGCTCCGCAGTACGTCCGAGGTCGAACGCGCGCCGCACCGAACTCTCACTGAACCGATAGACGCCCGCGCCGCCATCCGACTCGACGTCTGCCATTGCTGAGAGCTCGTCCTGCACAACGCGTACCAGCGGACCAGGAGCGATTGCAGTGAGGTCCGCCTGCAGCAGCACTTCCGACACCGGCTCCGGCATCAGCGGACTGATCGCCTCGGCCAACTCGTCAGCCGTCGGCTCAGCACCGAGGAGCGGTTGCGCATGACTCGCCAACGCACCCAAACCGGTCAGTCCGAGCAGGGCCGCTTCAGACACGCTCCACTCGACCAGGTCGTCCCGGAACTGCCCGCCACGCCGAGGCCGATGCCACGCGACCCACGTGACCACAGTCTCCGGAGCAGGCGCGGTACCAGCACCGGCTCCGGCCAACGCCTGCAACGCGAGTACGCGGATCTCGGGCGCAAGCAACCGCTCCAGGTCCGGAGCCAGCGCATTGATCAGCCGCTCTCGTGCAGCCGCCGTACCAGCGCCACTGTCCCGTCGCCCGATCAGTCCGATCGCTCTCAGCCCGGAGAACCACGCAATGACGAGCTGGGCCCACCGATGCGCCAGATCGAGCTCCAGCCAGTCGTCGTACGCGCCGGTGGGCAACCACAGCTCGCTGGTGCCAACCTCGACCGCTGCAACCAGCCCAGCGGCGTACGCGATCTCCAGCACCGCTGCGGTGTTGTGCTCCTCCGCACCGATTTTCCCGGCCACGTTGCGCAGCTCACGGACACCGATGCCACCAGTCCGCAGCACGGGCGGCGGCTCGGTCCCCAGTTGCTCCAGCGCTCGGTCAACCAGCCGCACCAGGTCGAGCGCGGCACCCGCAGCAGCCCGGTCGGCGATCGTGGCGGACACCTTCTTGCCGTCCAGCGGCGGCGGCACCGGCCTGGTCGACGCCAACACCCGTCCACCGCGTAGATGCAGCCCGATCTGCCGCGGCAAGACGACCGTGTTCGCATCCTTCGGTACGACGAGACCGCGCGCCAGCAACCGCTCGACCGGGGTACGGGCCGATGCGATCGTCACCGGACGCTCGGCCTTCTCCACCGAACCGGTCGGGGGACCCCAGGTCAGCTTGTCGAGTACGGCCCGCGCATCCGGACCGGCCTCGTCGATCAGCTTGTCCAGATCACCGAAGTGCCGTGTGGTGACAGGACCGAGCCCGGCAGGCGTCGGACCGAGCAGCTCGTGCACCGCACGGATCGGCCGCAGGTCGTCCTCCGTGCCCCAGACCAGTGCCAGGTCCAACAGTTCGGTCACTCGCGGGCGGACTACCTCCACCGGCTGACCCACACCCCGCGCCAGCGCCTCCAGGTCGACCGGCTCCGGCAGTGCGGACAGCGACTCCAGCAGGTCCACACCGAACTCGTCCAGGCGGTTGACCGCCCGCGCAGCCGACGCATTGCTCGTCGCCCGCGCCGCCAGCTGGCCGGTGTCCGCAGGAATCGGCAGCGCCAGATCGGGCCGCCGTCGTAGCAGCTCACCGAGCCCGGCGTCGTCCCAGGTCCGTAGCGCCTCAGCGAGGGTACGGGGGCGGGTCGGCTCGGTAGTGCTCATCCCTACAACGGTACGGCCCCGCTGGTCTCCACCCCAAGGTCGGTCAGGATCTGGCCCACGGTTTCGTCGAGTGCACTGTCCGGACCGATCACGGTCTGCTCGACCCCGTCCAGCAGGTCCCGCTCGCGATACCACTCCCGCATGTCCTCAACACCGAACTCTCGAGCCAGCTCCCGCGTCGCATGCCGGGCAGCAGTCTCCTCGAACGGGATGTCGAAGTAGTAGTGCAGTGTGATGCCGAGGTGATCGGCCGTGAGCCGGCGGAGCATGTCGCCGTACCGGCCGGCATGCATGATGCCTTCGAGCACAACGTCGTATCCGTGGTCCAGCGCGTAGCGGGCGTTCAGGTCGATCAGTCCGATGTTCACGCCGCCTGGGAGGTCATGCTCGCGGAGCAGGATGCGGCGGACATGGTCCTGTTCGATCCAGGCGGTGCCACGGCCGAGGCGTTCGCGGAGGGCCTTGGCCGTGGTGGATTTGCCCGAACCCGAGTTTCCGCGCAGTACGACGAGGCGCGAGGTTGAGCTGCCCGTCACTCGGCTGCCCCAGCGCTCCCGATCCGGTGGAAGCCGACGCGCTCGTAGACAGCCGCAACTGCATCGGACTCGGCCGACAGCAGCACGAGGTCCACTCCGTTGGAGAACGCGTGCTCGACCAGCTTTGACGTCACAGCCGCACCCAGACCGCGACGGCGTGCCGACGGCAGCGTGCCGACGCCGACGATCTCAGTGGTGGAGTCGACCGGCTGGTGGGTTCCGCTGGCCACCATGCCGTCGTCGGTGAACGCTCCGGCGCTGACTGCGACACCCCGGAGCGCTCGGTCCCGCAGCGTCGCCACCATGTCGTCCGACGTCTCCGCGGCCGCCACGTCCCGCTCAGCCGGACCGGCGGTGCCGACCTCAGTACCCGGTTCGCTGAACGCCAGGTTGGCGACAGCACGACACTGCCGGACCACGTCCTCGTCCGCGGACAGAATCTCCACGCGAGCATCCGCTACGACAGGTCGGAAGTCGTCGCGCTCGAGCACCAGCAACGGATGCTCGACCACAGTCAGGCCCGCAGCGGCTGCAGCTGGTCCCAGCGACGGACAGGTGTCCACGACCCACTCGAAGCTCAGCGGGATCTCCAGCTCGGCGCAGCGTTCCCGCACGAGCTCGACATCGTCCGGCTTGATCGTGACGCCGGAGCCCGGCACCGGACGCGCGTAGTACGGCCACACCGTCGTACTGCGGAACAAGGTGAACGGTCCGACCTGTTCGGCGACTGCACCGGACAGCGGGACGCTATGGAGGTAGGTGTCGACTCTGGTGATCATCGCCAGGCAGTGAATCACCCCGACCGGCCGACGGCCAGTGGATATGTCGAAAGCTGCCCATCGGCTCCGACGTCACACCCGTCGACACCACATTGGAGGACAAACATGGAGACAGTGACGTCTGCGGACGGTACGGCGATCGCCTACGACCGGCTGGGCAGCGGCCACCCCTTGGTCCTGGTCGGGGGAGCGTTGTGCGACCGGGAGTCACTCCGGCCGCTGGCCGACGTACTGGCGAGCGACTTCGACGTGGTGACCTACGACCGGCGCGGACGCGGTGACTCCGGCGACGGTACGCCGTACGCCGTACGGCGCGAGGTGGACGACATCGCCGCACTGGTGACGGCGCTCGGCGGTACGGCGGCCATCTACGGCCACTCGTCCGGTGCGGGCCTCGCAGCAATCGCAGCGAGCACCGGGGTGCCGTTCACGCACGTCATGCTGCACGAGCCGCCGTACGGGCCGGATGACGTGGATCCGTCGGACGACGGCGACCAGGTGCTCGAACTGATCCGCGAGGGGCAGAACCGGGAGGCGGTCGAGCTGTTCCTGATGATGACGGGCATGCCGAAGCAGGAGGCGCTCGAGTACGCCCCGAGCCTGGCGGACCGCGCGCCGACGCTCGCCTACGACTTCGCGGTGATGGGACATGGCCTGACCGGCACTGGTACTCCGGTCGAGCTGCTGCGCGCGATCAAGCCGGAGACGCTGGTGCTCGCCGGGACCGCGTCAGCGCCGTTCATGGTCGATGCGGCGCACCGGATCGTGACGATGCTGCCCGCGGCCGAACTCGTCGAGCTCGCGGGCCACCACCACGTCGTACCGCCGGAGCTGCTCGCTCCGGTGCTCACCGACTTCGTCAGTCGGCGATGATCTCGATCGACACCTTGTCGGGGTAGAAGGCCACGTGCTCGCGGATGTCCGCGACTGCGTCGTACGGCTGCTCGTAGGTCCAGACCGCGTTGACCCCGTCCGCCCCGGCGGGGAGGACGCTGTAGTAGGCCGCGTCGCCCTTGTACGGGCAGTACGACTCGTGGTCGGTCCGCTCGAGCTGGCTGAGGTCGACGTCCTTCCGCGGGATGTACTGCACCGCGGGGTAGTTGGCCTCCTGCAGCGAGAGCGCGTCGCGCGTGTCCGCGATCACCTGGTCGCCGACCTTCACGACCACACGGTCCGGGTTCTTCCCGACGGTGATCGGGTGGTCCGGCCCAGGAATCTTCACAGTCTTGTCCGCCATACCTGCTGACAACCCCGCCCGCCACGGGGTCATTCCCAGCTAGGCCGCGTTCGTAGCCGCCCTGCCGCGGCTCACTCCGCGGTGAGCTCTTCCAGCTCGACGACCAGGCACGGTCCGCCGTCGAAGGCGCCGCCGTCGATGCCCAGCACCAGACCGTCGGCGTACAGGAGCGGCTCGGTCAGGTACTGCGGGTCGATGCCGAGCTGGTCGGCCACGATGCTGTGACCGTGAACGATCCGATGACCGCCGAGGTGGTGCAGCATGATGCGGGCGATCTCCGGCCCGCCGGCACCGCGGAACGCGTACCGGGACGTCATGCGGCGCCAGATCTCCCACCACACCTCGATGTCGTCGGAATCCAGCTCGGAGCTGGCCGCCGCGTTGATGGCGTCGAGCGAGTCGCCCCACTCGACGTACTCCGAGGTGTCGGAATGCATCAGCAGGTGGCCCGCGTCCAGGCCAAGCATCGGCCGGTCGAGCAGCCAGGCGGTCTCGTCGTCGGTCAGCAGCTCCTGGTCGCGGTCCTGCCCGCCGTTCAGGGCCCAGGATCGCTCGAAGCTGCGCAGGGTGATGCCGTCGTGCGGGACGTACGTGTCGCCGAACTTGCGCATCCCGAGCGCGAGGATCTCGTGGTTGCCGAGCAGCATCTGGATCGCGCCGTCCGGCGCCTGCTCGATCAGGTCGCGGACATACCGCAGTACGCCGATGCCGTCCGGGCCGCGGTCGAAGAAGTCGCCGAGGAACCACAGCCGGGCGTCCTCGCCGGCCCAGTTGCCGTCGGCATCGGTGAGGCCGGCGTCGTGCAGGGCGGCGGTCAGTTTCTCCAGGTGGCCGTGGATGTCACTCACGGCGAACACCCGGGTCACGTCATCCCCGAATGGTCAGCACGATCAGGACGACGTTGAGGGCCGTGACGGCGGTCGCTACCAGGCATGCCGCGAGAGTAGTCGCCCAGCGGTTGACAAGGTTACCCATGACGCGCCGGGATGCGGTCAATCTCACCAACGGCCACAGCGCGCACGGGATGCCGAAGCTCAGGACCACCTGGGAAACAACCAGTGCCCGGCTCGGGTCGATGCCGATCGCGAGAACCAGCAGGGCCGGGACCAGAGTGATCAGGCGGCGGGCCGCCAGCGGGACCCGACGCTGCCAGAAGCCGTCGAGGATCACGGAACCGGCGTACGTCCCCACTGAGGACGAGGCGAATCCGCTGGCCAGCAGGGCGAGTGCGAACAGCAGCGCCGGGAGTTGGCCGAGGCGGTCGCCGATCGCGATGTGAGCTGCGTCGAGCGAGTCGGCGCCGGTGCCCTTCAGCGCGGCCGCGGCCAGGACGACCATCGCCAGGTTGACCGCGCCGGCCAACGCCATCGCGATCGCGACGTCCATGCGGGTGGCACGCAGCACCCGGGATTTGCCTTCCTGGGAGCGGATGCTCTTCCAATGGCGGTCGGTGACCAGGGCGCCGTGCAGCCAGATCGCGTGCGGCATCACGGTCGCGCCGAGCATGCCGGCCGCAAGCACGAGCGACTGCGTCCCGTCCAGGCGAGGAACGAGGCCGCCGACCACACTGGTCGCCGACGGGTTCGCCTTGGCCGTCGACACGACGAAGCCGATCAGTACGACGGCGAGCAGGCCGATGATCGCTGCCTCGAACGGGCGTTGACCGCGTTTGGACTGGTAGATCAGCAAGGCGAACGAGACCGCGCCGGTGATCGCGCCGCCGAGCAGCAGGGGGATCCCAAACAGCAGGTTGAGCGCGATCGCGCCGCCGACGACCTCGGCCAGGTCGGTCGCGATCGCGACCACCTCGGCCTGCGCCCACAGCCCGGTGGACGTCGACCGCCGGAAGTGGTCACGGCACAGCTGCGGCAGGGTCCGCCCGGTCGCGATGCTCGCCTTGGCCGCGAGATATTGCACCAGGACGGCCATCAGGTTGGCGCCGACGACCACCCAGCAGAGCAGGTAACCGTACGTAGCGCCGGCCGCGATGTTGGTCGCGAAGTTGCCCGGGTCGACGTACGCAACGGCCGCAACGAAGGCCGGCCCGAGCAGTAACAGCCCGGACCGACTCAGTTGCCGCCGAAGCGGCGCCGGTGCGTACATGAGAGAAGTCTCTACGAAGCCACCGACAACGCAACACCTGTTCTGCTTTTGAGACGCGCCTTACGCCCAGGCGAACTGCACCTGGAGTGCGACCATGACGACGTGGTCGCCGGGCGTGAGGTTGAGCGCTGAATCGTAAGCGCCGCCGGTGCTGAGGGATGCGGGTTGTGCGTGGATCGGGAAATCGCCGCGGCTCTCGCTGATCGCGGTGACCGAACCGAGCGAGAACCCCGCCAGGGCGGCCAGGTGCCCGGCCTTCTCCTTGGCCTGCTGGAAAGCGAGTTCCCTGGCCCGGGTGAGCAGCTCGGACTTGTCCTCGACGTCGAACTGCAGCCCGTGCAGGCTCAGACTGTTGCCGACGGCATCGACCGCCGCGTTGAGCAGCGTGCCGAAGCCGGTCAGGTCCTTCGTCTGGACGGTGATGACGTGCGACGCCCGGTACAACGCGGCCGCGTCCGGCTCCTTGTAGTCCTGGTACACATTCACCGCACTGGTCCCAAGCTGCGACTCCTCGACCCCCTGCCCGCGCAACGCCGCGATCACCCGGTCCGTCTGCTCCCCGACGCGAGCCACCGCAGCCGCGACATCCGGCGCCAAATGATCCACCCCGAACGACACCCGCAACACATCCGGCTTCCCACTAACCTGCCCCGACCCAACAACACTCACCCCTGCATCCATAACCGCCAGTCTGGCATCACCTGGATGTCATTTGGGCACGGCTCAACTGGAGGCGACAGTCTGGGCTGTCTCGAACAATCGAGTAGCGCAGTCGATGCTTTTGGCGGCGTCCGCGGCAGTCACCGAAGCGGCCTGGTACTGCGACTTGGACTTGAGCCTCAACAACCGGGACAGCGTCGTACTGCTGTCCCGTCCGGCTGATCCGGCGCCCTTCAGCTCCGCGATCGCCTCGGCGTGGTTGTCAGACTTCTTGGTCCGGCCGGTGAGGATAAGACAAATGGCGTCCTTGGAGTTGATGCCTGAGGTGACGGCGTTGGACGCCGCCGCGTTGTAGAGCTGGAGGTCGTTCGTCAGGTCGGCGGCTTCGAGGAACTCGCGAGCCTTTGCCAAGTGCGCTCGGGCTTCGTCGAGTGCGGTCACTAGCCCGCCTTTCGGTTGAGGGTTTGTTGTGGTGTGCGGCCTGCGATCGGAAGTGCGTCACGGCGTAGCTCGGTCACGATGCGCTCGCCGTGGTTGATGAGGTCGCGGATCTCTTGGGCGCTGTACTCAATGACTTCACACGAGTTGCCGGACCACAGACTTGCGTGCGCTGACAGGGTTTCGACTTGTTCGACCCAGCCCGGCTCCGAGTCATCGACGTCATCCGGCCGGACGATCAGCAGATCGAGGTCGCTGTCGGCATCCCCCTGCCCGCGAGCCGTCGACCCGAACAGCCAGATCGCCTTCGCAGGAATCGTCCACGTCTCGGCTTCGGCCTTGATCCGTTCGAGCAGTACGTCGCGGAGCCGCGCGAGCTGGTCGATGGCCGCTGCGGCCACGTGGTCCCGGTTGAGGGTGTAGAGCCGAGCCCGACCAGCCGGCTCTGCGATGACAACACCGTTGCTCACAAGGTCATCAAGCACTTTCTGCACTCCGCTCGGACTTGCCGGCGAATGCAGCAGTGCGGCGACGGATCGCCCTGTCAGTGCACGGTCGGTCCGCGCGAGCACTCCGAGGACCCGGCCGTGCAACCCGGGAACAACACTGGACATCGGCTCTGAGAACCGCATGGACTCCCCACCTCCAGTGCCCACTATATCAGGCATATGCCCACTTTTTAGAGCATAGTTAGCTGGCTCTGGGGATGATGCGGGCGGGGATGTTGTGGAGGTGGCAGAGGGAGAGGAGGGCTGTGCCGTCTATTAGTTGGAGGGGTTTGCCGTTGGCGAACTGGTAGCTGGTGGGGCCGAAGCCGGAGGTGGTGATGAGGATGCCTTTGGTGGCGCCGGCGTCTACTACGGTGCCGAAGAGGTCGCGGACGGCGGACGGGGGGACGGTGCGGGTCCAGAGCTTCGCTTGTACGACGAATTTGCCGCCGGTGATCGGCCTGGGGTCGTACGCGACGCAGTCGATGCCTCCGTCGGTGCCGCGGCGGAACAGGCGGGTCTCCAGGCCCATCCGGGTCAGCAGGTTGTGCACCAGGTGCTCGAAGGACTCGGGACTCAGGTCCAGCAGGTTGGGGCGGGCGTCGATCTCGCTGATCACGTCGACTGCCTCGATGGTGCGTGGATCGGCCAGGTCGAACTCCAGCACCGGCTCCACCGGCTGCAGCTCCTCCGGGTGCCGTGACACCTCCGCAGCGAAGTAGTGCCGTACGCAGGCGACCGGGTCGAGCTGGTCGAGCACCAGCGCCTCGAACTGCTCCCGCGTTGCCCGCAAGGTGATGAGGCACGGCCGCACGGTCTGCCCCGTGGTGAGGTCCACCGACTCGACCATCCCGTTGAACACGACGGTGTCGACCACGCCGTACCTGTCACTGCCGAAAACGAGGTGCAGAGCCCGCAACGCCAACTGTGCGACCAGTTGCTGATACAGCCGCCGCAGCTCGAGAGGATCGCGCGGTACGGCGAGCACCGCGTCGACAGCGCGGTCATAGCGGTACGACGCCTCGGCCGGCACCACGCTGACGTCGGGGAGGTCCCACTCCACCGCCAGCAGCGTCGACTCGGGCACGTACCCGACCTTGCGCCGGCGTGGGAAGTCCAGCGGTTCCGGCACCCGGTCCAGCGCCTTGGTGAAGTAGCGCGTCACCGCCGCGCGGCCGCGGTTCTGCACCGCGCGCTCGTACGCGTCGATCCGTGCATGCTGCTCCGCGGTTGCCTCGTCGAGCCGGCGCTGGTGCTCGACCTGCTCCCGCAAAGCCTTGGCGACCCGCTCGCGTCGGGTCTCCTCGGCGGCCCGGTGCCGTTCGATCGCCTCCGCGAACCGGTCCTCGGCATCGGCGAGCCGCCGCGCGAACCGGCGCTGGGCGCCCCACCAGCGAAACGGCGGGTGGGGCACGAACGCATCCCAGACAGGTCCGGGATGCGCTTCGAGATCGGCCGGCGAGACGGTCGGTGGAGCCCGCCGGGGAGCCCGTTTGAGGGTCTGCAGATCGGTGCCGTTGACATCGACAGCCAGTGCGTCGGCCAGGACGTTGCCCAGGAGCTGGACGCGTTCCTGTACCGCAGCGGTACGTTGGGCCGCCTCGGCGGTACGTCCGGGCGGACGGTCGCTGCGGGCGTGACCTTCCATCGATCGGTCCATCGCCTCACACCTCTCATAATCAATGTAACGGTCCAACCACGCTCCGCAACCAAAATGACGGAGAGTTGGGAAGGACATTGCTTGCCGTCCACCCCTTGTTTCCTGCCGCACGTGCATCTTCCCGTGTCTCGTCTTCAAGGAAGGAAAGAGGAAAGGAGGAGGTAGGAGACCCTTGTTTCCTGCCGCGCGTGCACTTGCAGGGGCAAACGAGTGAGGTGACGATGACAAGATGAGCCTTCCGTCGTACGCGTCCGGGGTGTCCGAGGTTCCGTTGCTGGGTGAAACGATCGGCGCCAACCTGAGACGAACGATCAGCGAGTACGGCGATCGCGAGGCCCTGGTGGAGGTTCAGACCGGAAGGCGCTGGACGTACGACGAGTTCGGCGCGGAGGTCGAGCTCGTCGCCCGCGGCCTGCTGGCGCGGGGGATCGCGAAGGGCGACCGGGTCGGCATCTGGGCGCCGAACCAGGCCGAGTGGACGATCACGCAGTACGCGACCGCGTTGATGGGCGCGATCCTGGTGAACATCAACCCGGCGTACCGGACCCACGAGCTGTCCTATGCCTTGAACCAGTCCGGCGTCCGGTTGCTTGTCTCCGCGACCGAGTTCAAGACCAGCAACTATCGCGAGATGGTCGAGGAAGTCCGGCCGAAGTGCCCCGCGCTCGAGGAGACGATCTACCTCGGCACCGGTGACTGGGACGCGCTCCGCGACGACGCAAGCCGGATACCGGTGCAGGACCTGCACGCCCGGGAAGCCGAGCTGTCCTTCGACGATCCGATCAACATCCAGTACACCAGCGGCACGACGGGATTCCCGAAGGGCGCGACCCTCAGCCACCACAACATCCTCAACAACGGCTTCTTCGTCACCGAGACGATCGCGTTCACCGCCGACGACCGGCTGTGCATCCCGGTGCCCTTCTATCACTGTTTCGGCATGGTGATGGGCAATCTGGGCTGCACCACTCATGGCGCCTGCATGGTGATCCCCGGCCCGGCGTTCGATCCGGCCGCGACCCTGCAGGCGGTCCAGGACGAGCGGTGCACGGGGCTGTACGGCGTACCGACGATGTTCATCGCGGAGCTCGGCCTGCCGGACTTCGCGGAGTACGACCTGAGCAGCCTGCGTACGGGCGTGATGGCCGGATCGCCGTGCCCCGTCGAGGTGATGAAGCGTTGCGTCGCGGACATGCATATGGCCGAGGTCGCGATCTGCTACGGGATGACCGAGACGTCCCCGGTGTCCACGCAGACCAGGCGCGACGACGATCTCGACCGCCGTACGTCGACAGTCGGCCGCGTGATGCCGCACGTCGAGGTGAAGCTCGTCGACCCGGCCACCGGTCTCGTCGTCCCCCGCAACGAGCCGGGGGAGCTGTGCACCCGCGGGTACTCCGTGATGCTCGGCTACTGGGACGAACCGGAGAAGACCGCGGAGGCGATCGACCAGGCCCGCTGGATGCACACGGGCGATCTCGCGACGATGCGCGAGGACGGGTACGTGAACATCGTCGGCCGGATCAAGGACATGGTCATCCGCGGCGGTGAGAACGTTTATCCGCGGGAGATCGAGGAGTTCCTGTACACCCACCCGTCGATCGCCGACGTCCAGGTGATCGGCGTACCAGACGAGCGGTACGGCGAGGAGCTCTGCGCGTGGATCAAGCTCAAGCCGGGCGCCGATCCGCTCGATGCCGAAGCGATCAAGGCATTCGCGACCGGCAAGCTCGCACACTTCAAGATCCCGAAGTACGTCCTGCTCGTCGACGACTTCCCGATGACCGTCACGGGCAAGATTCGCAAGGTCGAGATGCGCGAGCGCTCCGTCGAGCTCCTCGGACTGATGTGACCAGGCTGCCGGCGCCGAAGGCCGCACCGAGCAGGCAGACACCGCCCCAACCGGCCCGTTCGTAGAGCGCGGTCGACGCGATCGCGCCCAAGCCGCTGCCCAACGAGTAGAACACCATGTAGCCGCCGATCAACCGGCTCCCGAGCTCCGGCCGATAGATCATGCTCTGGTTGGTGACGTGGATGGCTTGTACGGCGAGATCGAGCAGGATCGCCCCGATCGCCAACCCCGCCAGGGATCCCGATGCGATCACCGCCCAACTCGTTGCCAAGAGCACCGAAGCGGCAATGGTGACGAGCCGGCCGCGACCACGGTCGGCCAGTCGCCCGGCCGGCCCTGCGGCGAGTGCGCCGGCCGCACCGATCAGTCCGAAAGCGCCGATCTCTGTGTGCGACAACGATCGCGAGGTCAGCGGCAGCGCGATCGAGCTCCACAGCGTGCTGAACGACCCGAAGATGAAGAACGCCCGCAGGGCGCTCTCGCGGAACAGTGGCTCCCAGCCGAGGCTGAGGGTCGAGCGGAGGAGCGCACCGTAGGTCAGGTGAGCCTGCATTTGTGGCGTCGTGGCAGCCAGACGGCTCGCGATCGCGAGACAAGCGACGCAAGCCAGCAGGTAGACCGCTCGCCATCCCACGAGATCGGTGACGACTCCGGAGACTGTGCGGGCGAGCAGGATGCCCAGCACGATCCCGCTGGTGATCGTGCCGACCGTGCGCCCGCGGTCGGCCGGCGCGCTCAGTGCAGCGCCGTACGCGACCAGGGACTGGGTGACGACGGCGAGGGCGCCGACCGCGGCGAGGCCGGCCAGCAACATCGCGGCGTTCTGAGCGATCCCGGTCAGCAGCAGGGCGGTTGCCAGCAGCAAGAACTGCAGGCGGATCAGCCGGCGGCGGTCGAGCAGATCGCCCAGCGGGACAAGGAAGAACAGGCCGGCGGCGTACCCGAGTTGGGTGACGGTGACGAACACCCCGACCGTTCCCGATGCGATCCCGAGATCGCTGCCCATCGTCACGAGCAGCGGCTGGGCGAAGTACACGGTCGCGACAGCCATTCCGGCCGCGACGGCGAGGAACAGCCTGGTTGGTTGCATCTTGCTACCGTAAGAGATGTTGGTAGCATGTTGCAACCAGGAGGTGGAACGTGGTCAAACGGACCCGGTTCGACGAGGAGAGTTGCCCGGTTGCGCGCTCGGTGGACGCGGTCGGCGATTGGTGGTCGCTGCTGATCGTGCGGGACGCGTTCGACGGCAGCCGGCGGTTCGGCGAGTTCCAGCGCAGCCTCGGCGTGGCGAAGAACATCCTCAGCGCCCGCCTGCGCGCGCTGGCCGAGAACGGCATCCTCGAACAGGTGCCGACCGGATACCAGCTGACCGACAAGGGTGAGGCGCTGTTCCCGGTGATCGTTGCCCTTCGCCAGTGGGGCGAGGCGTTCGCCTTCGCTCCCGGTGAACCCCACTCACGACTCCTCGACCGCCGCGACCAGCAGCCGTTGAAGCCGCTGGAGGTCCACGCGGCCGACGGTCGCCTCCTTGCCCCGGCCGACACCGAGGTCCACAAAGTCCCCTGACGCGGTTACCCACCCGAAACACGCGCCGCCGATCTGGAAACGTGAGTTTGTTCCGGGGGCAACAGCGCGGCAATCGGGCGGTCCTTCACTGGAACACATCCAGGACGGACCGAGACCCCGGGAGCCGGCATGCAACTCACCGACGGTGCGCACCATTCCGTCGTCGTGATCGGCGGCGGACAGGCGGGCCTCGCGACCAGTTGGCAGCTGTCCAGGCACGGCGTGGATCACCTTGTCCTGGAGGCGGATCGCGTCGGCAGCGAGTGGCGGAACCGCCGTTGGGACTCGTTCTGCCTGGTCACCCCGAACTGGCAATGCCGACTGCCTGGCTTTCTGTACGACGGCCCCGACCCGGACGGCTTCATGGTCCGCGACGAGATCGTCGGCTATCTGGAGAACTACCGCCAGGCGTTCGATGTACCGATCGTCGAGGGTGTCCGGGCGACCCGGCTCGACGCCGGGTTCCGCATCGTCACCACGGCCGGGACGATCACGGCCGGGCAGGTAGTGGTCGCGACCGGTCCGTACCAGGCTCCGAGGATCCCGCGGCTGGCTGAACGGCTCTCCGTGACGCAGCTGCATTCCTCGCAGTACAAGCGTCCTGAGCAACTGCCCGACGGCGATGTCCTCGTGGTCGGCACCGGGCAGTCCGGCTGCCAGATCGCCGAGGACCTGCATCTGGCCGGGCGGACGGTGCACCTGGCCACTGGCAGCGCGCCGCGGGTGGCGCGGTTCTACCGCGGCCTCGACGTAGTCACCTGGCTGGACCGGATGGGCTACTACCGCAAGGCGATCGAGGAATTCGACGACGCGGATGCCGTCCGGCTGCGGGCGAACCACTACGTCACCGGTCGCGACGGTGGCCGGGACATCGACCTGCGGAAGTTCGCGCTGGAAGGCATGCGGCTCTACGGCCGGCTGATCGACGCCGACCGCGACACGTTGCACTTCGCGGACGACCTCGAGCGGAACCTCGACCACGCCGACGCCGTGTCCGAGGGCATCAAGGACTCGATCGACGCCTTCATCGCCACCGAGGGGATCGACGCTCCCGAGGAGGCGCGGTACGAACCGGTCTGGCGGCCGGCCGCCGTACCGGAATCCCTGTCCCTGCAGGGGATCGCGGCCGTCGTCTGGAGCACCGGGTTCCGCCGGGACGACGGATGGATCCGGGTGCCGGTCTTCGACGGCCAGGGCTATCCGACCCACCGGCGCGGGGTGACGAACGTCCCCGGCCTGTACTTCATCGGTCTGCCCTGGCAGCACACGTGGGGCTCGGGCCGCTTCGGCGGCGTCGCGGACGACGCGCAGTACGTCGCCGAACGGATCGTCGAGCGGCGGGCCGGCGTGCACTGGATCGCGGGCCTGCATCGGACGGTGGCTTGAGATGGACGTCTGCGATGCCCACCGCCATCTCGGCGTACTCCCGGCCTATCCCTTCTACGGCGGGCCTCCGGTCAACCCCGACATCACCGCACGCGCGACGATCGACGAGCTGATCGCCGACCTCGACGCCGAGCGGACGGACCGGGCGCTGGTGATTCCCAACTACGGCGTACCGGATGTCGCCGTCTCGTTCGGGTTCAACGAGCTCGTGGTCGAGGCGGCCGCCCGGGACGATCGGATCCGCGCCGGCCTCTGGGTCTCGCCCCGGCCGCAGGACGCGGAGCTCACCGCGAAGGCGCTCACGCTGGCCGCGGAGCCCGGCGTCCGGGTGCTCAAGCTCAGCTTCCTGCTCGGTGGTCATCCGGCCGACGAGGCCGTCAGGCCACAACTCGACGAGATCTTCAGGACCGCAAGGGACAACAGCCTCGTCGTCCACGTGCACACCTCTCCCGGCGCCGCGTCCGACATCGACCACATCGGTCACCTGGTCGAGACGTACGCCGACGACGTACCGCTGCATCTGGTCCACTTCGGCGGCGGGATGAGCGGGCACATCAAGCTGATCGGCTCACGGTTCTTCGACTGGATCGAAGCCGGCAAGCAGCTCTACACCGATCTGTCCTGGGCGATCGGCTTCGCCCCGGGCTGGCTGGCCGCCGAGATCGAGCGCCGCGGCGTCGGTCACGACCGGGTGCTGTTCGCCAGCGACCAGCCGTGGGGCGACCACGCCGGCGAGCTCGCCCGGATGCGCGCCGCGATGGGCGACGGCGAACTCGCCGGCCACGTTTTCCACCGCACCTTCTCCCACCTGTACGACTGATCAAGGAGCAACGACATGCCCGAAACCGCCGAACTGACCGAGCTCGAGACCAAGAGCCTGGAGGAGATCCCGCACCCCTCGCTGCCGCAGGGCTCCAGCATCTACGGCGGCACCAAGGTGTTCCCGGACTACCAGGCCGAGGACGGCGAGACCTACTTCACCCTGGTGCACGGCATCGCGCACGAGTCCTCGGTGAGCTTCGTCGCGATCCTGCAGGCGACCCGGGCACAGCGGAAGGGGTTCGAGTCCGCGATCTACTTCTACGGTCCGGGTTCGCTGAACTGCCTGGCCACCCGCGGGTTCCCGACCACCGGCAACTCGGCCTTCCCAGGTGAGCACAACATCAACGAGTCGCTGAAGACGTTCATCGCCGAGGGCGGCAAGGTCTACTGCTGCCGGTTCGGCCTGTCGCTGCACGGCGCCCGCGAGGAGGACCTGATCGAGGGTGTCATCCCGACGCACCCGCTGGACGTCCAGGACGCGCTGATCCACTACGCCCGCAAGGGCGCCATCATCAACTCGACCTACATGTTCTGAGGCGGTCCACCATGAGTGTTGGCACCGAGGAAGCCTTGGCCGTCCGGGCCGAGATGGCCGTGTACGGCGTGCAGGTGGACGCACCCGTCCGTCGCAGCAAGGGCGCCGGGCCGAGCGACGACGGGCACCTGGTCGTCGACGGTGCCAACGCCACTCTGCCCATCGTTGCCGACAGCCCCTATCAGGTTCGCGACGGCGCGGTGTTCCGCAACGGACTGGATCTCGGGTTGTCGGTCGAACCGGTCCGTCGGCCACGGTTCTACGACCTGACCACGGCCGACGGCGTCCCGTACCGTCAGATCGCCTTGCTGCACGGCAAGGACGTGCTCGCGACCACAGTCGTCCAGACCTGCATCCGGTACGACGAGTCCACCCGCTGCCGGTTCTGCTCGATCGAGGAGTCGCTGCGCGCCGGTGCGACGATTGCCGCGAAGACGCCGGCGCAGTTGGCCGAGGTCGCGGAGGCGGCGGTGCGGCTCGACGGTGTCAAGCAGATGGTGATGACAACGGGTACAACGACCGGCCGGGACCGGGGCGCGCGGAATCTGATCCGGTCGGTGAAGGCCGTGCTGGCCGCCGTACCGGGGCTGCCGATCCAGGTGCAGATCGAGCCGCCCGGCGAGTTGTCGGTGCTGACCGAGTTGCGCGACGCGGGGGCGACCTCGATCGGCATTCACATCGAGTCGCTCGACGACGCCGTACGACGGAAATGGATGCCGGGGAAGTCGACGGTCAGCCTGGCCGAGTACGAGGCGGCGTGGGACGAGGCTGTCCGGGTGTTCGGGCGCAACCGCGTGTCGACGTACCTGCTGATCGGCATGGGCGAGGACCCCGACGAGCTGGTCGCCGGTGCGGCGCGGTTGATCGAGCGCGGGGTGTACCCGTTCGTCGTACCGCTTCGACCGATGCTCGGGACGCTCGCCCGGGCCGATGGCGTGACGGCGCCGGATCCCGCCGTGGTTCGGGACGTGACGGCCCGGGTTGCCGCGCTGCTCGCGGACGCGGACATGCGCGGCGCGGACCAAGGCGCCGGCTGCGCTGCGTGCGGTGCGTGCAGCCTGTTGTCGGCGGCCGGTTCATGAGTACGACGGTGGTGCAGACCGCCGGCGTGATGCGGGCGGCCGACGTCCGCGCGTTGCTGGGCGACCCACCGCCGGCGTTCCTCATCGAGGAAGCTGATGCCGCCGCCCGGCAGGCGTATCACCGGCTGAGGTATGCCACGTTCGTCGAGCAACAGGGACTGTTCGAGCGGACCGACCTCGACGAGCGCGACGAGGACCCGCGCACGGTGGTTCTGGTGGCCCGCGATGCCGGCGGGGAGGTGATCGGCGGCGTGCGGCTCGGCCCGGCCGCCGCCGGACCGGACATCGGCTGGTGGCAGGGCGGCCGCCTGGTTGTCGCCCCAGCCCGCGGCTCGATGACCACGAGGGTGGCGGGTGCCGGCGCCGCGTTGGTCCGGGCGGCTTGTGCTCGGGCCGAGGAAGCCGGCGCGCTGCGGTTCGACGCGACCGTGCAGCTCGGGACCCAGCGGTTCTTCCAGCGGCTGGGCTGGGAGACCGTCAGGCCGGTGACGGTTGCCCAGAGCCCGCATGTGTTGATGCGGTGGCCGATCGGGCGGATCGCCCGGCTCGCCGCGGCGACCAAAAGCGCGCTCGGCCCTTTGCTGCAAGGGATTGGGCCGGCCGGGTACGTCGGCGACGACGGCGCGCCGGTGCCCGGCAGCGATCTCGTCGCGGCGTGTGACGCGATCCTGCCGGCGATGGTCGAGCGGGATCCGGAGTGGGCCGGCTGGTGTTCGGTCCTGGTGAACGTCAACGATCTCGCCGCGATGGGCGCCGTACCGGTCGGTCTGCTGGATGCTCTCGGCGCCCGGGACGCGGCCGCCGCAGAGCGCGTACTGCAGGGGCTGAAACGAGCTTCGACGGCTTTCGGCGTACCGATTCTCGGCGGGCATACGCAGTTGGGCGTGCCGGCGGCTCTGAGCGTGACCGCGTTCGGGCGGACGGCTCATCCGGTGGCCGGTGGTGGCGGACGTCCGGGCGAGCGGGTCCGGCTGACGGCCGACCTCGGCGGCGGCTGGCGACCCGGGTACGCCGGGCGGCAATGGGATTCGACCAGTCATCGCGCGCCGGGCGAATTGCGCACGATGGTGACTGCGGTCAGCCGGGCGCGCCCGTCAGCGGCGAAGGACGTGTCGATGGCCGGAGTCGTCGGCACGCTCGGGATGCTCGCCGAGGCCTCCGGCTGCGCGGCGGTCCTGGACGTTGCCGCCGTACCGAAGCCGGAGACGGCATCGATGGGGGACTGGCTCACCTGCTTCCCCGGTTTCGCGATGCTCACGACCGGTCCACTCGATGCCGGCCCGGCGACCAGTGCGATCTGCGGTGAGCTGACTACAGGGCAGGGCGTTGTACTGCGCTGGCCGGATGGCGAGCTCACCGAGGCGCTGGCCGCCGGAGTGACCGGGATGGGAGCAGCATGATGCTCAAAATGGCGGCCGTGGCCGCGAACTTCGACCGCGACCTCGAAGCCGACTTCGCGCAGGTGGAGCGGTTGATCGACCAGGCCCGCGCCGCCGGCGTGAAGCTGCTCGCGCTCCCCGAAGGCGCCCTCGGCGGATACCTGCTCAGCCTCGACGGTACGGCGGAACCCCCGCCGGCGTTCACCACCGACAGCCCCGAGATCCGCCGGCTCACCGCGTTGGCCGGCGACCTGGTCGTCACCGCCGGGTACGCCGAGGCAGTGGACGGACTGATCTACAACAGTGCGGTCTGCGTCACCGGTGACGGCGTACTCGGACATCACCGCAAGGTGCACCAGCCGTTGCACGAGGACGCACATTTCGCGGCCGGGGACCGGTTCGAGGCGTTCGACACACCGGTCGGACGGCTGGGTCTGATGATCTGTTACGACAAGGCGTTTCCGGAAGCGGCGCGGACGCTGGCCCTGGACGGTGCGCAGATCATCGTCTGCGTGTCGGCGTGGCCGGGTGCGCGGACGAACCCGGACCCGGACCTCGCGAAGGACCGGTGGAAGCGGCGGTTCGACCTGTTCGACCGGGCCAGAGCGCTGGAGAACCAGGTGGTCTGGGTATCGGCGAACCAGTCCGGCACCTTCGGCTCGCTGCGGTTCGTGGCGAGTGCCAAGGTTGTCGACCCCGGTGGCGAGGTCCTCGCGGACACCGGGGTGACCGAGGGGATGGCGATCGCCGAGCTCGACGTCGAGCAGGCGCTGGAGCTGGCCCGCCGGTCGATGGGACATCTTCGGGACCGGCGGCCGGAGGCGTACGAGCTGGCATGGGTCTGAAGATCGGTGCGGTCGCGGCGGGGTTCACCCGGGATCTGGAGTTCGATCTGTCCCGGGTCGAGGCGCTGATCCGGCACGGCCGTCGCGAGGAGGTCGAGTTGCTCGTGCTGCCGGACGCGGTGCTCGGCGGGTACCTCAACGACCTCAGTAATCCCGCGCTCGACGATCTCCCGCCCGCACTCACCCTCGACGATCCGCTGATCTCCAAGGTGATCGCGATGGCCGGCGAGATGGTGGTCTGCTTCGGCTTCTGCGAGGCGGACGGCCCGGACCGCTACAACACCGCATTGTGCGTCACCGGTGACGGCGTGCTGGGTCGGCATCGCAAGGTGCACCAGCCGCCGGGCGAACGCACGATCTATGCCGCAGGCAACAAATTCGCCGGGTTCGACACCCCGGTCGGCCGGATCGGGATGATGATCGACTACGACAAGACGTTCCCGGAGGCGGCCCGGGCGCTCGCGGTGGATGGCGCCGACGTGATCGCCTGCCTGTGCGCGTGGCCGACCAGCATCACCAATCGCGCGGCGCGGATGAACGAGGACCGCCAGTCGCGGCTGTTCGACCTCTACGACCGGTCCAGGGCGGCCGAGAACCAGGTCGTGCTGGTCTCGTCCAACCTGACCGGGTCGATCGGCGGCCTGCGGTTCCTCGGCCAGTCCAAGGTGGTCGGGCCGGGTGGCGACATCGTCGCTCGCACCTGGTCGAAGGCCGGGATCGCGATCGCGGAGGTCGACGTACGTGCCGAGATCGAGACCGCCCGCCGGGTGCTGCACCATCTCGGCGAACGCCGCCGGAGGTCTACTGATGCGGATCGCGCTGCTGAGCTACTCCACCAAACCGCGCGGCGGCGTCGTACACACGCTCTATCTGGCTGAGGCGCTGGCAGCGGCCGGCGCCGACGTGACGGTCTGGTCGCTCGCCCGCGGTGGCGACGAGGGCTTCTTCCGCCCGGTCGACCCGCGCGTGCGGTTGTCGCTGATCCCGTTCCCTGACGTGGCCGGTGAAGGTGTCGGCCCGCGCATCCTCCGGTCGATCGCCGTACTGCGTGATGCGTTCGACGGAACGCAGTACGACGTCGTGCACGCGCAGGACTGCATCAGCGCCAACGCTGCCGGTCGCTGCATCCGGACGGTGCATCACCTCGACCACTTCACCACACCGGAGCTGGCGGCCTGTCACGAACGCGCGATCGTCGACCCGTACGCGCACATCTGCGTGTCCGCGGCGGTCGCCGGCGAGCTGCTCGACGGTTGGGGGCTCAAGGCAACGGTCATCCCGAACGGCGTCGACGCCGAGCGCTTTGCGGCGGCCGCGTCGGACGATCCGGGCGCTGCGGCCCGCCGGGACGAATGGCGCCGGCAGTTGGGCCGGTACGTGCTGACCGTTGGTGGTATCGAGCCGCGCAAGGGCTCGCTCGAGCTGCTCGAGGCCTACGCCCGGCTGACTTCCGCGCCCGTCGCCGGTCACCAGAAGCTGCGGTTGGTGATCGCCGGCGGTGAGACGCTCTTCGACTACCGCTCGTACCGTGCGACCTGGGACGAGCGCGCCGCCGAGCTCGGCGTGGCACCCGTCGTACTCGGGCCCGTCGACGACGCCGACCTGCCCGCTCTGGTCGCGGGTGCCGAGGCCTTCGCCTTCCCGTCGATCAAGGAAGGTTTCGGACTCGCGCCGCTGGAGGCGCTCGCCGCCGGCGTCCCGCTCGTCGTCTCCGATCTACCGGTCTTCCGCGGAATCTTCGGCGACGCCGCGACCTATGCCACCGGCCCGGCCGCTCTCGCGAACGCCCTCCACGACGCGCTGACGGACCACACCCGCGCCGATCTGGGCCGCAAGGTCGCCGCCACCTACACCTGGACGGCAGCCGCCGAGGCACACCTGGAGTTCTACGACTCCTTGAGGTGATCGGCGAAAGCCTTCAGGGCAGGAGTGTCCTCGCCGCGGCGCCACACCAGGCCGAGAGCGGACTCGGGTACGCCGGTCAGCGGGATGCTGGTCCTTGTCGCGTTGATCGTGACCGGCCACTTCGCGGCGTATTGGCGACTGCCGCACTGGTCGTCTTGCTAGCGAACCGCTGCCAGCGCGGCTGAGTCCTCGTCGCCGAAGTCGTCCTCGAGTTTCTCGGGGGAGTAGTCGAGGTCGATCCCGGCCACGTCCGCGCCGACGGCGGACTCGATTGCGCTGAGTCGACGCGTGGCGCGGTCTCCGGCGTACGTCATCAGGGCGGTCGGGTTGATCTCCGGTGGGAGTGCGGCGGTGTTGTCCATCGCCCACTGGATCTGCGTCAACGCGTGCGGGAGGAGCTCCTCCATCGTGTCGGTGACGACCTTCCAGTTCCCCTCGTCCGCGGCGACGTGCCGACGGCAGGTGAACGTGCCCCACGCCATGTGCCGGCGCTCGTCGTCACCGATCCGGCGGATCAGCTCCTGCATGCCGGGTAGCACGCCACGCGCCGTACAGAGCAGGTTCCACGCGTGGTAGCCGGTGAGGGCCAGAGTCCCTTCCACCACGTGGTTGTAGGTGACGGACGCGCGGACCTGGTTGGCCGGTGACGGATCGTCGGCCAGCGACTTCAGCGCGACGGGCAGCGCCTCGTAGAAGATCGCGCGATAGCCCGGGTTGTTCTCGACGTAGTGGTGCAGATCCTCGGTGACGCCGACGGCGTCCAGCCAGAGCCGGAAGACCGCGGTGTGCTTGGCCTCCTCGAAGCAGAACTGGGTCAGGTACATCTCGTCGCCGAACCGGCCCTCGGCAGCCATCGCCTGCAGGAACGGCTGCAGGTCCTCGGTCACCGCCTCCTCGCCCGCGATGAACTGCGAGCAGAGCATCAACGCGTTGTCCTTGTCGTCCGCGCTCAGCTCCTGCCAGTCCTTCGCGTCCTGGCTGAAGTCGATGTCACGCGGGTTCCAGAACTTGCGGTTGCCCTTGTCGAACAGACGCAACGGCAGCGCGTCCCAGTTGAGTCCGCCGGCCTTCAGCGTGGTGAAGCCTTGCCTGTGCAGCTCGTTCATAGGTACAACCTCCGGGACTCGGCGAGACCACGCTTTTGGGCGAGGAAGGGCGAGAGGACGCGAGCCAGCTGATCGGCCACCGCCGCCGGGGGAGGGCCCGGCGTGACGATGTGGCTGATGACGACGCGCAAGGCGACGTCCACGCAGCTGGTCGCGTCCTCTGCGGGAACCTCCGGCCAGTGCTCCCTGACATGGGCACCGAGCCGGAGGTGGGCCAGTTCAAGGACCTGCTGCCCCCGTGTGGTCAGCAGTTGACTGGCCTGGTCGGATCCGGGCTGGCTCAGCGCCGCCTTGATCAACGGGTTCTCACTGGCGAGCGTGAGCGCCCGCTCGACCGCGGCCCGGAGGCCGTCGATCGGGTCGGGCTGCTCGGCGATCGCCGTGTTGACATCCAGCAGGAACCGCTCGGTCTCACGGGCCGCGACCGCTTCCAGCAGGCCCCATTTGTCCCCGAACTCGTTGTAGACGGTCTGGCGCGAGACCCCGGTACGGCGAGCCACCTCGGCCATCCGGAGTCCGTCGTACCCACCGGCAACGACTGCCTCCTGCGCCGCGTCGAGCAGCTCGTCACGCAGCCGGCGTTTGGTCCGATCGGCAAACGAGGTCATGACGACGAGGGTTTACAAAAGTGCTGCCGGTGTCAAGTGTTCGGACAGAGTGTCCTCAGTTGTCAAGTGACGAGTAGTGCGACGCGTCACCCGTGCGCGGCGTACTCCGGACGCCGTCCACGCTCACCGGGACGTCACCGGCCAGCGTGATCCGATGCAGCCGGCGTGGCTGGTCGTCGTAGTCGGCGACGCCGAAGTGCTGGGTCGCGCGGTTGTCCCAGATCGCCAGGTCGCCCGGCTGCCACTGCCAGCGGACGGTGTTGTCGAGATGGGTCACCCGGTTCTGCAGGAGCTGGAACAGGGCGGTCGTCTCCGCGCTCGTCAGCCCGACGAACCGCCGGACGAAGTGGCCGAGTACGAGCGAACGCTCGCCGGTCTCCGGATGGATGCGAACCACCGGATGCTCGGTCTCGAACCGCTTGGACTCGAACTGCCGGTGGTGCTCCTCGAACTTCACGTCGACGCCGCCGATCCGGCCCTCGTCCGCATGGCCCGCGTAGTCGTACACGTTGCTGTGTACAGCCCACAGTCGGTCGACCAGGGCTTGCAGCGCCTGCGGCAGTTTCGCGTACGCCGCAACGGTGTTCGCCCAGGAGGTTGCACCGCCGTACGCGGGCAGGGTGACGGCCCGCAGCAGACTGATCGCGGGGATCCGGTCGACGAACGTGACGTCGGTGTGCCAGCTGTTCGCCTTGCTGTAGTCGGAATCGATCGGCAGCACGTTCGCCGCGCCGTCGAGGCTCTTCGACGTCGGATGTGCGAGCGTCGGCGTACCGAGAAGCCGGGCGAAGGCGAGCTGACCGGCGTCGTCGAGGTGGTGCTGCTCACGGAAGAAGATCACCTTGTGGTCGAGCAGCGCCTGCCGGATCGCGGCCACCGTCTCCGGTGCCAGGTCACCGCCGAGCGCGACGTTGCCGATCACGGCGCCGAGCGCGCCGCCGGCCTTCGTGATGGTGATCTGCGGTGCTTGGAGTTGCGTGGTCATGGTTGCTCCCTCACGGTCGGTTATCATCCATAATCCGACTGAATTAGTAGACTTATCGGCCGTTTCGGGATGCGAGACCACTCGGCCGCTGGGAGCACGTAGGGTTGGGGACGTGTCAACCGCCGAGATCCAGCCCGCCCCGACCGCCGCCGATGTGCCGGAGCTCGTGGTCGGATTCGACCTGGACATGACGCTGATCGACTCCCGGCCGGGGATCCAGGCCGTCTGGGATCTGCTCGCCGCCGAGACCGGGGTGGCCATCGACACCGACCTGGTGGTGAGCCGGCTCGGGCCGCCGCTGACCTGGGAGATGGCGAACTGGTTCCCGCCCGAGCAGGTCGACGCAATGGTCGCGCGGTACCGCGAGCACTACCCGTCGCATGCCATCACGGGCAGCCTGCCGCTGCCGGGCGTGGCCGAGTCGCTCGCCGCGATCCGGGCGTTGGGCGGGCGGACGATGGTCGTCTCCGCGAAGTACACCCCGTCGGTCCGGCTGCACCTCGAGCACCTCGGCCTGGACGTCGACGAGCCGGTCGGTGATCTGCACGGCGCCGAGAAGGGTACGGCGCTGCGCGAGCACGAGGCGACGATCTACGTCGGCGATCACACCGCCGACATCGACGGAGCGCATGCGGCGGGTGCCCTGGCCGTATCGGTCGCGACCGGTCCGTTCACCGCGGACGAGCTGCGGGCGTACGGCGCGGACGTCGTACTCAATGACCTCACGGAGTTCCCGGCCTGGCTCGATGAGTACGTGCTCGAGCAGCGGCTGGAAGCGTTGATGAAGCGGCTGTCGTCGTACGACAAGATGGTCGTCGCGTTCAGTGGTGGCGCCGACTCGGCGTTCCTGCTCGCGGCCGCGGCCCGCGCGATCGGGCCGGCCAACGTCGTCGCGGCGACCGCGATCTCGCCCTCGCTCCCGGCGGCGGAGCTCGAGCCGGCGGCCCGGTTCGCCGACACCATCGGCGTCCGGCATGTCACCCCGCACACGCACGAGATGGAGCGCGAGGGGTACCAGGCCAACTCCGGCGCCCGGTGCTACTTCTGCAAGGCCGAGCTGATCGAGACGCTGCAGCCGATCGCGGACGAGTTCGGCATCACCGCGATCGCCACCGGGACGAACGCCGACGACGCGATCGCCGGCTTCCGGCCGGGTATCCGCGCCGCGTTCGAGCGCGGTGCGCTGACACCCCTGCGGGACGCCCGGTTGACCAAGGCACAGATCCGGACGGCGTCGCGCAGCTGGGGACTCGAGACCTCGGACAAGCCGGCCGCGGCGTGCCTGTCGAGCCGGATCGCGTACGGCATCCGGATCACGCCGAACCTGCTCGCCCGGGTCGACCGCGCCGAACAGACGGTCCGCGCGCGCCTCGCGTCGTACGACGTGCAGAACGTGCGGGTGCGTGATCTCGGCGAGAGCGCCTCGATCGAGATCGACGCCGCGCTCCTCGATCGGGTCGACCACCAGGAGCTGGTAGATGCGGTCATGGCCGAAGGGTTCGCGGCGGCGCAGGTGGACCCGCGCGGATTCCGGTCCGGGTCGATGAACGAGCGGCTCCCGGATCCCGAAAAGTATCGGGCTTTGTGAGGTGCGGGAAGACTGCCGGATCAGGTAGTTTCCCGGAGGCGCCGTTGCGCCGGGTCACGTAGGCTGGGTTTCCTGACCGGGCCTCACGGCTCGTTCGCTTCCGACGATTACTGATGAAGAGGTTCCCGTGCCCGTTGGCAAGGTGAAGTGGTACGACTCCGACAAGGGGTTCGGTTTCCTCAGCAAGGAGGAGGGCGGGGACGTCTACGTCCGCGCCGAGGCCCTGCCGGCCGGTGTCACCAACCTGAAGCCCGGGCAGAAGGTCGAGTTCGGCGTCGTCGAGGGACGCAAGGGCGAACAGGCCCTGCAGGTCCGGCTGATCGACCCCCCGCCGTCGGTCGCGAAGGCGATGCGCCCGAAGCCGGAGGAGATGCAGGTCGTCATCGAGGACCTGATCAAACTTCTCGACCGGATCGGCGAGAACTACCGCCGCGGCCGCCAGCCCGACAACAAGTCCGCCAAGCAGGTGGCCACGGTGCTGCGCGGTGTCGCGGACAAGCTCGACTTCTAGTTCCGTCTGCTGATCAGGGTCTGGATGCCGTCGAGGACCGTGGTCAGGCCGAAGTAGAACTCGGACGGGTCGTTGTCGATGTAGTCCTGCGGCTCGTCGAGCCCGGCTGCGATGGTCGGGAACCGGTCCGGGGTGGCCAGGCCGCGCAGCCGGCGGAGGTACTGCTTGCCGGCCGCCGCGGCCTCCTCCGGCGGCATGCTCAGCATGCTGGCACTCAGCCCGGTCGTGCCGCGGACGTAGATGTTCACCAGTTGCATCGCCGACATCCTGTCGGTCGGCGTCAAGGGCGTGTGCTCGAACGCGCGCAGGCCCTCCTCCATCCAGACCAGTTGGTTGGGTGACAGTGGCGGCTCGACCACCGGCACCTGCAGGATCCACGGGTGCTTCTGCAACGCCGCCTGGAACGCCTCCGCCCAAGTGGTGATCCGCTCGCGCCAATCCGCGGCTTCGCCGACCTCCGGCGGTAGCCCGAACGCCTGGTCGAGCATGACGACGTACAGGTCGTCCTTCGCCTCGACGTACCGATAGAGCGCCATCGTGGTGACTCCGAGCTCGGCCGCGACCTTGCTCATCGACACCGCGCCCAGCCCGCCGGCGTCCGCGAGCTTGATCGCCGCATCGCCGATGTCCTGCACCTGGAACGCCGGCTTCGGCCCCGGCCGGCTCCGCCCCTCGATCCCCCAGAGCTGCTGAAGCACCCGCGGCAGTTCGTGCTCTTCCATAGCTCACCACCTTATCTGTTTACAGCATAGACAGTCTCGGTTATGGTCTGTCTATGTCGTACACAGTGTGCGGCATAGACAGATCCCCTGGGAGGGTGTCATGGGTGCAGAACGAGCGGGACGCAAGGAGTGGATCGCGCTCGGCGTGCTCGCACTGCCGTTGCTGCTGGTCTCGATGGACGTGTCGGTGCTGTACTTCGCGGTCCCGTTCATCAGCGCGGACCTCGGCGTGTCGGCGACCGAGCAGCTGTGGATCTTCGACATCTACGGCTTCGTCCTGGCCGGCCTGCTGATCACCATGGGCTCGCTCGGCGACCGGATCGGGCGCCGCCGGCTGCTGATCTTCGGCGCGGTCGGTTTCGGGCTCGCCTCGGTGGCCGCGGCGTACGCGCAGAACCCGGAGCAGCTGATCGCGGCCCGCGCCATCCTCGGGATCGGCGGAGCGACCCTGATGCCGTCGACTCTCGCGCTGATCCGCAACATGTTCCACGACCCGAAGCAGCGGTCGAAGGCGATCGCGTTCTGGAGCGCGGTGATGATGGGCGGGATCACCCTCGGGCCGGTGCTCGGCGGGTTCCTGCTGGAGCACTTCTGGTGGGGTTCGGTGTTCCTGATCAACACCCCGGCGATGGTCCTGCTGCTGGTGCTCGCGCCGATCCTGCTGCCGGAGTTCAAGACCCCCGCCGGTGGACGGTTCGATCTGCCGGGCTCGCTGCTCTCGCTGGCGGCCGTGCTGCCGGTCATCTGGGGGATCAAGGAGGTCGCGGCGAACGGTGTGTCGGTGCTGCCGGTGGTTGCGATCGCGGCCGGGCTGGTGTTCGGGGTCCTGTTCGTGCAGCGGCAGCGGACCGCGGCGTACCCGATGGTCGACCTGTCGATGTTCCGCAACCGGGCGTTCAGCGGTTCGCTGGCGGCCAACACTGTTGGAACCCTGGCGCTGGTGGGCAACGCGGTGTTCCTGACTCAGTACTTGCAGCTGGTCCACGGGCTGAGCCCGCTGAAGGCGGCATTGTGGTCGCTCGCTCCGTCGGTGCTCGTCGGCGGCGCCGCTCCTTTGGCGACTGCGCTGGCGAACAAGATGGACCGTGCGTACGTGATCGGTGGAGCGTTCGTGCTCGCGGCTTCCGGGTACGCCGTACTCACCCAGGTGCACGTCGACTCGTCGCTGGCGGTGCCGCTGGTGGGCGCGGGTCTGCTGGCTGCCGGTCTGGTAATGGTGATGACTCTGGTCACCGAGGCGGTCGTCGGTTCGGTCGCCCCGGAGCGCGCCGGTTCGGCGTCCGCGGTGATGGAGACCTGCTCGGAGTTCGGCGGGGCGCTCGGGATCGCGATCCTGGGTTCGATCGGTACTGCGGCGTACCGCTCCGACCTCCCGTCCAACCTGCCTGCGGGTGTTGCCGGACCCGTCCGTGAGGGCCTGCCGGCTGCGACCGCCGCTGCCGCGCACCTCCCGGGTCAGCTGGCCGACACCGTCCTGACCACCGCCCGCCACGCCTTCACCCACAGCATGACCGTGGTCGCCATCGTCGGCACCATCCTCCTACTGGCCACCGCCATAACCGCCACCCTCACCCTCCGCGGCACCACCCACGCCACCCCCACCGAAACCCCCGAGCCCGACGACGCGGACCTAACCCCAGCCCTCTGACCCCGAACCTGCGGCGGCCGGCGTGAATCCCACCCCGGTCGCCGCTTTCGCTGGCAGGTTGTTGCGCTGCTGGCGGTTTACAACCCGGCAGTCGGCACATAACCCGCCAGCGGGCCTGTCAGGCGGGTGTCAGCGGGGTGGGTGGCGGTGGTTGTCGGTGCCGGGGCGGCGTTTGAAGAGGCTGCCTCGGTTGCGTTCCTCGGTTGGCTCTTCGGCCCAGGCGGCCTGGTTCTGGGTGTCCTCGTCCTCGTCGGGCTGGCCGCTCCACCACTTGCCAGCCGGCGGCTGGGGACGCCTACCGGGCTCGGGCCGCCTGCCGGGCTCCGAACGGGTGCCGGGCGCGGGGCGGGTGCCGGGCTCTGGGTGGCGGGTCGGGCCTGGGCGCTGGTCTGTCGGGCGGTCGGCGGGCGGCTGATCGCCGCCGCGCCATTCGATGGTCGGCTCCTCGCCGGAGTCTGAGCGGCGCGCCCGGTTCGCGCGCTGCTCGGCGACGCTTGTCGTGAGGATCGTCCGCGTGGTGCTGTCAGCACGCGGCCTGCTCTCCGAGCCGTCGTCGTGTCCGTGGCCGTGCCCGTCGTGCCCGTGGCCGGACGGGCGTGGGCCGGGCCGTGGTCCGCCGAGGCCGCCAGGTCGGAGCGGTCCGTCGGCGGGGCGGGGCGCCGGGCGCATCCGCAGTACGAGGAAGACCACGATCACCAGCACGGCCGCAAGGAACCCGAACCCGAGCCGCGGGATCAGCGGCATCACGATCCCGCACCCGCCGCCGATCACCCAGGCCAGTTGCAGGACGGTCTCCGAGCGGGCGAAGACCGACGTACGCACGGACTCCGGAACGTCGCGCTGGATCATCGCGTCCAGTGACAGCTTGCCGAGCGCACTGCACAACCCGGCCACCAGGCCGAGCGCGACCAGGATCGGCAGACCGTAGAGGACGGCGACCGCGACCGCGACGATCGCGTCCGCGAGCAGCACCGACAGCACGACCGCTTCCGGTTTACGTGCCTTGAGCAACGATCCGAGCAGGGTGCCGAGGCTGTTCCCGATGCCGGCCGCGGCGATCACCGCACCGGCCGCGACCGCGCCCTTCACACCGCTGATCGGCTGGTCGCGCAACAGGAACGCCAGATACATGGTCAGGAATCCGGACACGAACCGCAGTCCGAGATTGCAGCGGATCCCGCGTGAAACTGCGGCGGTGATCGCGCGCCGGCGAGCCTGGCGCCCCGCCGTACCCGTGACCTCTTCGTCGGCGGGGGAGTCGACCGCACTCGGCAGGCGGATCGCGAGGATCAGGCCGATGATGTACACCAGCGCGGCCCAGCGCAGCGACCATTGCGGGCCGATCGCGGCGAACGCGGCCGCGATCCCGGCGCCGATCGTCGCGCCGGCAACACCGGCCAGCGAGATGCGTGAGTTGGCCGTGACGAGCGTGATCTGCTTCGGGAGCAGACGCGGTACGGCGGAGGCGCGCGTGACGCCGTACGCCTTGGACGCGACGAGGCAGCCGAGGGCGGCCGGGTACAGCCAGGCGGAGCCGTGGCCGGCGATCGAGGACGCGAGACTCCAGACGAGGAACGCGCGTACGCCGAGTGTCGCGCCGATTGCCCAGCGTCGACCGTGCCTGAACCGGTCGAGGATCGGGCCGATCAACGGCGCCATCAGGGCGAACGGCGCCATCGTCAGCAGCAGGAACAAGGCCACCCGGTCGCGCGCCTGGTCGCTGGGCACCGTGAAGAACACCGTCCCGGCGAGGGACACCGCGAACGCCGTATCACCCGCTGCGTTCACCGCGCCGAGCTCGATGAGCCGCGAAAGCCCGGACTCCCCAGCACCTTGCGCACTGGTCAGCCCCCGAATCCGACGTCCGGTAGCCCGCCCCACCTTCCCACTGACCTCAGCCGCCTTCTTGGACGCCGAAGCGACACCCTCGGCGCCGACCTTCGAGGCATGCCCGACCTTCTTGCTAGCCGACCCCACCCGCTCCCGAGCATCACTCAGCCGCTCACCAGCCGCCTTCCCCGACCCAGCACCCCCACCCAGCCCAGTCCCGCCGCCGCGGCGTTCTGCGCCGCCGTTTGAGCCAGAGCGATCCGCGCCCGCGTTTCCGCCGGGGCGTTCTGCTCGGCCGTTTGCGCCGGAGGTGCCGGCTCGGTCGCCGGGCCCTCCTGTGTTGTCCCCCATGCCACCACCCGCCTGCTCGTGCGCAGCCAACCGGTTCGAAGCCTGCTCGGCGCCCCGCTGGCCCCCATTCTCCTCCCGCGCCCGGCCTGCGTCGTCCCGCGCCTGGCGTGTGTCGCCCCGCGCCCGGCCTGTGTCGCCCCGCGCCCGGCTGGCGTCGCCCGGGGACCGGCCCGCGTTGCCCTGCGACCGCGCGGCGGCATCGCCGCCCGGGCCGGGCGCAGCGTCGTCGGGGTCGGGGGAGTGCATGCAACCATCCTGCCTCGCGCCGGGGACAGAGCGCAGTCACCTCGCGTACCGGTAGCCCCGCCACGGACGCGTACGAGTGGCCCCGCCACGGACGCGTACCAGTAGCGCCGCCACGGACGTGGCCCACGTGTACCCGGCGGTGGCTGCCTGCTCGATCGGTACGAGCGGTTGACCGACGGGGGTTCGGAGTACTACCGAGGGCGTGCGAGAATGGGCGATTGTGACTCCCGTCAGAGCTCCGGAAGCGGTCCGCGCCAAGCCCGACGCCATTGCCGTCGCGGCGGTCGAACCGGCCCGTGAAGCTGCGATCGCCGAGGCAGGCGCCGCGCAGGTCGGTGAGCACCTCGGTCATCTGGTCGAGGGCGAGCGCCTGGTCACCCACTACTTCGCGTCCACCCACCCCGGGTACCGCGGCTGGCGCTGGGCGGTCACCGTCACGCGCGCCTCCCGCGCCAAGACCGTCACGATCGACGAGGTCGTGATGCTGCCCGGGGACGACGCCATCGTTGCCCCCGAGTGGATCCCGTGGTCGGACCGCGTCCAGCCCGGCGACCTCCGTCCCGGCGACCTGTTCCCGACCCTCCCCGACGACCCGCGCCTCGAGCCGGGTTTCACCGACACCTCCGACGCGCCCGAGGACGTCCTCACGGTGGTCGAGGAGCTCGGCCTCGGGCGTGAGCGGGTGCTGTCACCGTTCGGGCGCGAGGAAGCGGCCGAGCGTTGGTACGCCGGCGACTTCGGTCCGACGTCGCCGATCGCGCAGGCCGTTCCGTACAAGTGCTACTCCTGCGGCTACTGGATCCGCCTCGCCGACAGCCTCGGCCAGGCCTTCGGCGTCTGCGCGAACGAGATGGCCCCCGGCGAGGCCCACGTAGTCGCTTACGACTACGGCTGCGGCGCCCACTCCGACGCCACCATCGACATCACCGAGCCCCCCACCCCCGACCACGCCTTCGACACCACCGGCTACGACACCCTCGAACTAGCCGACCAACCGGCCGAATAAGACCAGCCGGCCGAGCAAATCGGACACGGCCTAGCGGCCGCGGCAGTTCTTGTTACCGCCTTCGGCGGGTGCGAGTCCGTCTCGTGGACGAACGTTCGGCCGCGAGCAGTTGCGGCGTGAGCAGGCGCGCGGCGGGCGATCGGCTGCGTGAATCGGACACGGCCTAGCGGCCGCGGCTGTTCTTATTGCCGCGCGAATCCGTCTCGTGGACGAGCAACCACACCGCGAGCAACCACGCCGTGGGCAACCACGCCGTGAGCAACCACGCCGTGAGCAACCACGCCGTGAGCAACCACGCCGTGAGCAACCACACCGCGAGGTACTTCGCGGCGGGCGTCTGTGCGTGGAACCTGCCTGGACCCGCCAGAGGTGGCAAGAGAAGTTGCCGGGGCCATGTCCGAGCTGTTGGCCGGATTGCAGGCTGGCGGCACTTGCTCCGGGTGGCGCTGCTGCTCCGCGCTGGCGTGTTTTGGCGGGATCAGCTGCAGCGCACCGCGAGAGGTGGCAACAAGAACAGTCACGGCCGCCGGGGCCGTGTCGAGCGATTCGCGCGATCGCGGGCCGGCGACAGTTGCTGCCCGGTGAGGCGTCTGCTGCGCGGTCGTGCGTCCGCTAGGCGGTGATGCGTCTGCTCCGCGGTGATGCGTTCGTGTGGGATCGCCTGCTCGGCCCCGCCGGAGGCGGCAAGAAGGACAATCGCGGCCGTTAGGCCGTGTCCGATAGGGTCGGCGGCTTGGGGGAGCTGCTCCGGGGTGGTGTGTCTGCTTCGCGGGGGTGCGTTCGGGCGGGATTTGCTCCAGCGTCCCGCCGGAGGCGGCAAGAAGGACAGTCGCGGCCGCCTAGGCCGTGTCCGATTGGGATGGGCGGCGTGGGGGAGCTGCTCCGGGGGTGGTGTGTCTGCTTCGCGGGGGTGCGTTCGGGCGGGATCAGCTGCAGCGCCCCGCCGAAGGCGGCAATAAGAACAGTCGCGGCCGTTAGGCCGTGTCCGATTGGAGCCTTCAGTCAGTCTTCGGTGTCGGGGCGGTGGCCGGCTTGGATGGCGGTCCAGCGGCGTTTGCAGTACCAGAGGCCGATGAGGCCGAGGCCGAAGCCGGCGACCGGGACCCAGAGCCACCAGTCGAGGCCGTCGGCCTTCAACTGGTCGCGGAAGAACAGCAGGACGACGAAGGCGACCGCCCACAGGGCGATGCCGGTGATGACGCTGGGGATGCCGGACAGGTCCAGCGGTTTGACCTCGGCGTGCACCAACTCCCCACGCGCCAGCTGGCTCGTGGGATCGCTGCGCTTCTTGATCCCGCCCTGCTCCTCGCTCACGCCCCTACCCTAACCCGCAACGGATTGGTGTAAGTGCTCGCAACTGGTCGGTAGGAACTGGCACGATGCGGTCATGAGCTCGTCCCAGGCCTCGACGGCCCGCTCCGGAACCGGTCCCCTCGACTCCTTCTTCAAGATCACTGAACGCGGGTCCACGCTCGGGCGGGAGGTCCGCGGCGGCCTGGTCACGTTCTTCACGATGGCCTACATCGTGGTGCTGAACCCGCTGATCATCGGCACCGTCAAGGACGGCGCCGGGCAGTTCGTCGGCGGCGGCACCGATCCGGCGGCGGCGATCGCGAAGATCGCGGTCGCGACCGCGCTGGTCGCGGGTGTGGTCACGATCCTGATGGGTGTGGTCGCGAACTTCCCGCTCGCACTCGCCACCGGGCTCGGCCTGAACGCGTTCATCGCGTTCTCGGTCGCGACGAAGATGACCTGGGCGGACGCGATGGGCCTGGTCGTGCTCGAGGGCCTGATCATCCTGCTCCTGGTGCTGACCGGGTTCCGCAGAGCGGTCTTCGAGGCGGTTCCGCTCCAGCTGAAGATCGCGATCAGCGTCGGCATCGGCCTGTTCATCGCGTTCATCGGCGTGATCGACGCAGGTTTCGTACGCCGTCCCGCCGCGCCGACCGGCCCGCCGGTCGAACTGGGCGTCGGCGGCACCCTCCGCGGCTGGCCGGTGCTGGTGTTCGTGGTCGGGCTGATCCTGATCGTCACGCTGTACGCGCGGAAGGTGAAGGGCGCGATCCTGATCGGCATCCTGGCCGCGACCGTGCTGGCGATCATCATCGAGGCGATCGCGAACGTCGGCGCACGGACCGCGGACAACCCCGGCGGCTGGGGCCTGAGCGTGCCGAAGCTGCCGGACCAGTGGTTCACGAAACCGAACCTGGACACGATCGGCGAGTTCAGCCTGTTCGGCTCGTTCGAGAAGATCGGTGTGGTGTCGGCGACCCTGCTGATCTTCACGCTGATGCTGGCCGACTTCTTCGACACGATGGGCACGATGACCGCGATCGGCGCCGAGGCCGGCCTGCTCGACAAGGACGGCATCCCGCCGAACTCGCAGCGCATCCTGGTCGTCGACAGCGTCGCGGCCGCCGCCGGTGGCGCCGCCTCCGTGTCCAGCAACACGTCCTACATCGAATCGGCGGCGGGTGTCGGTGAAGGCGCGCGGACCGGCCTGGCGAGCGTGATCACCGGGATCTGCTTCCTGATCTCGATGGTGGTCGCGCCGCTGGTCACGCTGGTTCCGTACGAGGCGGCGACGCCGGCGCTGATCCTGGTCGGCTTCCTGATGATGACCCAGGTGAAGGGCATCGACTTCGACGACATCGAGGTCGCGTTCCCGGCGTTCCTGACGATCATCCTGATGCCGTTCACGTACTCGATCTCGGCCGGTATCGGCGCCGGCTTCGTCATGTACGTCATCCTCAAGTCCGTCCGCGGCAAGGCCCGCCAGATCCACCCGCTGATGTGGGTGGTAGCGGCCCTCTTCGTCGTCTACTTCGTCATCGGCCCGCTGACCGACTGGCTCACCTGAGCCGATCGCAGCTGCACGTACTCCGTCCTGGCCGCGAAGAGCTCGCGGAGTTCTGCGGTGAGGCTTTCGAGGAAGTCGGCGCGGTACGTCGCGTCCGTCAGCAGCGCGATCGAGTAGTACAGGCCGGTGAAGGTTGCGATGCCGACGGCAACCTTCACCAGGGACGAACTGATCACCACCGGATGCTCGAGCACGAGCACCATGTGCGACCAACTGCCGTGGTCGATACCCCACTGCTGGTAGATGTGATCGCTGATCGCGAGCATGCCGAAGGCAACGAAGAACAGGCCTACGCCGGTGCTGACCACCAGGACCTGCATCCATTGGCGGATCACCAGGCTGAGGCTCAGGTTCATCCGTTGGACGCGCCGCAGCGGCGGTCCGGAGCTGACCTCGCGCTCGATCGCCTCCAGCTCGCGTGGCAGCCGCAGCATCAGGAACAGATTGCTGAGTACCGCGAAGCCGGCCGCCAGCAAGACCAGGAAGGCGACCGGCATGCCCCCGAACACCTGCCACGTGTCCGCGGTGATGAACAGCACCAGCGAGAAGATCAGCAGCAGCGGTAGGGCTCGGACCAGGCTGGCCACGGAGTTCGCCAGCTCACCCGCGAGCCGGCGCAGGCCCCAGAGCGTCGTACCGACGAGGCCGTAGCCGACCACGGCGTACACGAGGCCGACCAGCAGCAGGTTGCCGGCGGCGATCCCGAAGAACTGCCGGACCTGCTCCTGGGTGACCACCGGCAACAGCGCGGGCAGCAGGACGAAGACCGCGAGCTCCGGGATGCCGAAGCGGGTGGGCAACGACCAGAACGGCCGCCCGCGCAGCCGGTTCAGCAGGCCGAACCCGGCCACCAGCGCGATCAGGCCGCCGAGCGCGGCCAGCAGGTTCTGCCACCAGTGCCAGTCCAGCGACGTTGCCCCGAGCATCTCGGCCAGGAACACCAGCACGAGCAGCGGCGTGGCCCGCGTGAAGATGTCATGCGTCGGCGAGAAGTCCTCGATGAACAGCGGCAGCCCGGCCCGCCGGAACCGCTGCTCGTACCGCTCCAGCTCGGCGCTCATGACCCGGAACTCTAGCGGCCCGGGAATACCGGCCCCCGGTCGCGGGTTTTAGTTAGCAAAGGTAATGAGTTAAGGTAAAGGCATGCCCGAAGTTGTAGCCCAGCAGGTGAAGAGTGACGTCGGGCTGGCCAGCGCCCTGAGGTCCTCGACGCTCAGGTTGTCCCGGCAGATCCGGCGCCAGCGTGAGCCCGGCCACGACCTCACCGCGAACCAGCTCAGCGTGCTCGGCGCGCTGTCCAAGCACGAGTCGATGACGATCGGCGAGCTGGCTTCCCACGAGCAGGTGAAGCCGCCGTCGATGACACGGATCGTGACGAACATGGAGGAGGCGGGGCTGGTTATCCGCCGACCGCATCCGACCGACAAGCGTCAGATCGTCGTCGAGCTGACGTCCCGCGCCGACGAGCTGATCCTGGCGAACCGCCGGCGCCGCGACGAGTGGCTGCAGACCAAGCTGAAGCAATTGACCCCCGAGGAGCGCGACATCCTGCGCAAGGCAGCACCTGTTCTCGAACGCCTGGCGGCCCAGTGAGCCCGACCTTCCGCGCGTTCAAAGTCCGTAACTTCCGTCTCTACGCCTCCGGCGCGATCGTCTCGAACGTCGGCACCTGGATGCAGCGCGTCGCCCAGGACTGGCTGGTCCTGGAGCTGACCCACTCCGGTACGGCGCTCGGTATCGTCACCGGACTCCAGTTCCTGCCGGCCCTCCTGCTCGGTCCGTACGCCGGGCTCGTCGCCGACCGCTTCCCGAAGCGGCAGGTGCTGACGATGACCCAGATCTTCATGGCCACCGTCGCGTTGACGCTCGGTGGTCTGACGATCGCCGGCGTCGTGCAGACCTGGCACGTCTATTTGCTGGCCCTGCTGTTCGGCGTCGGCACCGCCTTCGACGCCCCGACCCGGCAGTCCTTCGTCGTCGAGATGGTCGGCCGCGACGAGCTCTCCAACGCCGTCGGGCTCAACTCGGCGTCGTTCAACGCGGCCCGGCTGCTCGGCCCGGCGCTGGCCGGTCTGCTGATCAACTGGATCGGCACCGGTCCGGTGATCCTGGTCAACGGCTTCACGTACGCCGCGGTGATCGTGTCGCTGCGGCTGATGCGCGTCTCCGAGCTGCACACCCCGAAGCCCGCCGGCCGCGAGAAGGGCATGATCCGCGACGGCATGCGGTACCTGTGGCGCCGCCCGGACCTGATGATGGTCCTGGTCGCGGTGTTCTTCGCCGGCACCTTCGGCCTGAACTTCCAACTCACCTCGGCGCTGATGGCGACGAGTGTGTTCCACAAGGGCGCGGGGGAGTACGGCATCCTCGGCTCGGTGCTCGCGATCGGCTCGCTGGCCGGCGCGTTGCTCGCCGCCCGCCGGGTCCGGATCCGGGCTCGCCTGGTGATCGGCGCCGCGCTCGCGTTCGGTATCGCCGAGATCGTCAGCGCCGTCATGCCGACGTACCTGACCTTCGCGCTGGTGCTGCCGATCGTCGGCCTGGCCTCGCTGACCATGCTGACCTCGGCGAACGCAACCATGCAGCTGAGCATCGAGCCGACCATGCGCGGCCGGGTGATGGCGCTGTACATGACGGTCCTGATGGGCGGTACGCCGATCGGCTCGCCGTTCATCGGCTGGATCGGACAGGTGCTCGGTGCGCGGTACTCGCTGATCGTCGGCGGTGGGCTGACCGTGATCGGGACCGTCGCCTCGGTGCTGTACTTCTCGCGCCGGCGCGGCCTCGCGATCCGGCCGCGGTTGCTGCCACGCCCGCACCTCGAGGTGCTGCCGCAGACCGAACTGCTCGGCGACAAGGCGGTCCTGGAGACTGTCCCGCTGCAAGACGAGCCTGCGACTGCGACGAAGCAGGACGTCGGACCGAAAGTCGCTTGACGTCCTGGCTGGTAATCCAGCCAGGGCCTAGGGCCGGATCCGGGTCAGCAGGCGGGCGGCGAAGAACAGTGCGTCGACGTCGGCGCCGCGTTCGATGAACATCGCCGCCGGGTCGTGCTTCGGCTTGGGTCGCTCGACCGGCGTACTGTCCGTCGCGACCCGGAGGAAGCCGCGGGCGCCGAGCCGTCCCTGGTTCGGCGTCCACTCGACGTCGACGATCTCACCCAGCGGCACCGACCACTGCCGGCCGAGGGACTTCTTCTTGCGGCCGGCGGACCGCTTGTAGGCGAACGTGAGCTGTCCGTTCGCCACCGACAGGATCGCGTCCCGGCCCTCGAGCCGGTCCGGCGCGGGCGGTGGTGCGAGGAGCCAGCGAGCAGAGGGCGTCGCTGGTACGTCGCGGCGGACGAGAGTACTGCGGATGTCGCGGGCGATCAGCTCCGCGAGTGCGGGATCGACCTCGGGGAAGTCGTACGGATCCATCAGGACCTGACCGCCGGTCACGGACTGCAGCGGGTCGGCGCCGTCGCGCAGTACGAGCTTGAGGCCCGTCGGGCTGACCTCGACCGCCTTGAGGGCCTCGACCGGCAGGACCCGCTCGCCCAGCCGGGTCCGCAATGAGCTGGTCAGCGCATCCAGTCCGGCCTGTGTTCCGTCGTACCGGAGGCGGAGGATCCCGATGCCGTCCCAGACGACCGTGCCGTTCGTGCTTGTCAGCTCACCACTTGCCACCCTGCCCATCTTCCCCGCTGACCGGGTCCACCGCAGGTCCCTGCGTGTAAGTACCCCTTTCTTGCCCCTGAACCAAGCCGACTTGCTTGTCAGGGCCACAATGAGGTGTGACCCATTACGACTTGGTAGTCATCGGGACCGGATCCGGCAACACGATCGTGAACAGGCGGTTCGCCGACCGGAAGGTCGCGATCGTCGAGCGCGGCACCTTCGGCGGCACCTGCCTGAACGTCGGTTGCATCCCGACCAAGATGTTCGTGCACGCCGCCGACATCGCCGCTACCCCGTCGGAGAGCGCACGCTTCGGCATCGACGAGGAACTGCTCGGCGTCCGCTGGCCCGAGGTCCGGGACCGGATCTTCGGCCGGATCGATCCGATCGCGGCGGGCGGGTCGGAGTACCGGCACCACGACCCGGACAACGCGAACGTCACCGTGTACGACGGGACCGGCCGGTTCACCGGTTTCAAGGAGCTGACCGTCGACAACAAGGACGGGTCGACGAGCGTGTTCAGCGCCGACCAGTTCGTGCTCGCCACCGGCAGCCGGCCGATCGTCCCGCCGATCCCCGGGCTCGAGGAGACCGGGTTCCACACCTCGAACACGGTCATGCGGCTGGAGGAGTTGCCGCGTCGGCTGGCGATCATCGGCAGCGGGTTCGTCGCGGCCGAGTTCGCGCACGTGTTCGCGTCGTTCGGGGTCGAGGTCACGATCGTCGCCCGCTCGAACGTGCTGCTCCGGCACGAGGACAGCGAGCTCGCGGCGGCGTACACGAAGATCGCCCAGGAGCTGTACGACGTACGCCTGAACCACGAGACCATCCGGGTGGAGCGACGCAACGACGGCTCGATCCTGGTCGGAATGCTCAACCCCGAGGGCGCCGACGAGCTGATCGTCGACGAGCTGCTGATCGCGGTCGGCCGGGAACCGAACTCGGACCTGCTGAACCTGGCCGCCACCGGCGTCGAGGTCGACAGCGAGGCGCGGGTGGTCGTCGACGAATACCAGCAGACCACTGTCGACGGCATCTACGCGCTCGGCGACGTCACCACGCCACACCAGCTGAAGCACGTCGCGAACCACGAGGCACGGGTGGTGAAGCACAACCTGCTCAACCCCGACGAGCGGATCGAGTCCGACCACCGCTTCGTACCGCATGCGGTCTTCAGCGCGCCGCAGATCGCGTCCGTCGGTCTCACCGAGGAGGAGGCGAAGGAGCGCGGGATCCCTTATGTCAAAGCGGTTGAGCGGTACGCCGATATCGCGTACGGCTGGGCGATGGAGGACACGACCGGATTCGCGAAGATCCTGGCCGACCCGAAGACCGGGCAGATCATCGGCGCGCACATCATGGGCCCGCAGGCGCCGACCCTGATCCAGCCGATCATCCAGGCGATGAGCTTCGAGCTGGACGCGTACGCAATGGCCCGCGGCCAGTACTGGATCCATCCCGCGATGCCCGAACTGATCGAGAACGCCTTGCTCAAGCTGGACCTACACCCGGAAGGCTGAGATCACGTTGGCGACCGTGTCGAGCGTTTCGAGGTCGGGGAGGCTGATCATCACCTCGGCCACACCCGCCTCGGACAGCTCGCGGAACCGCCCGATCTGGTCGTCGACCGTGCCCGCGTTCACCAGGGCGGCGTACCGCGCCGGGTTCACGTTGCGAGGCCGCAGCTTCTGGATGAGCTGGTCGACCTCCTGAGAACCCTTGCCCACAAGCGTTGTCGAGAGGTGCGTCAACTCGACAGGTCTGTCTCCGAGGACCCCGGAGGCCTTCCGTACTGCGGTGACATCCCCGAACACATTCACCGCATCCGCATACCGCGCTGCAAGCCGCAGGGTGCGAGGCCCACTCCCACCGACCAGGACCGGCAGGTGTTCCTGCAACGGTCGCGGATAGCACGTGGTGTCCGGTACGTCGAGAACCTTGCCGTGGAACGGTTTGTTGCCTGGTCCCCATAAAACCGGTAGCAACTGCAAGGCGTCCTCGAGCAGCGCATACCGCTCACCCACCGGCGGGAACGACCATCCATAAGCCTTGTGCTCGGCCTCGAACCACGCGAGCCCGACCCCGCATACGGCCCGCCCGCCGCTCAACACGTCGAGCGTCGCCGCGATCTTCCCGAGGTGCGCAACGTTCCGGTATGTGATCCCCGAGACCAACGTCCCGAGCCGCACACGCGTCGTACAGGCAGCCAGATAACCCAGCGTCGTCCAACTCTCGAGGAAGTCGTCCCAGGCCCGCCCCACCTGCGGAATCTGCCGGAAATGATCCATCACGTAGATCGCATCAAACCCCACTGCCTCCGCGCGCGTGGCCACCTCGCGAACCCACTCCGCCATCCCGGCCCGCCCGGCCGGATGCGTGTAACTGCTTAACTGCAGCCCGAACCTCAGCCCGCTCGGCCTCTCCGCCTGCCGCACGGCTGCCGCGCCCGCCTGCACGAACGCCTCGGGAACCACCCGAACGGCCGTCGGTTGCAGAACCTGGTCGTACCCCTCGTCCGGCAGTTCCTTCTTCACTGCCGCCCAGGACCGCAACTGCGAGGTCAGCACATCGGCCGGGATCCGCTTCGCCGACCGCTCCCGATTGCGCCGCCGGCACTCCTCGGCCGGCGTGTCAAAGGCGACCGCCACACAAGGCATCCCGGCCTCACGCGCCAGCTCCAGCCACCGGATCCGCCGTTCCTTGTCCAGTCCCAGGGTGTCGACAACAGTCGTCAGCCGCCGTCCGATTCGTTGCTTCACCACCACATCCAACAAGGCGAACGCATCCGCGCTCGCCGCGATGTCGTCCTCGCCGGCACCCACCAACGCCCGCAACCGATCACTCGACACGATCAGCTCAGGAGCGAACAGGTCGGCCGCCCACGTCGACTTCCCCGACGCCCCCGGTCCGACCAGGATCACCACACACGGCGACGGCAGCTTGAGTTCCACACAAAGCAGTTTCCACCACCGATAGCATTTCCGGATGCGATTGTTCGTGGCCGTGGTGCCACCTATCGAGGTTGTGGAGGATCTGAACGAGTTCGTCGAGCCGCGGCGGGAGTATCCGGACGACGACATCCGGTGGGCCTCGGACCAGCACTGGCACATCACGCTTGCGTTCCTCGGCGACGTACCGGACTGGAAGACCGAGGAGCTCGAGGAGCGGCTGGAGTCGGCCGCGCGGCGGCAGAAGCCGTTCGAGTTGCAGCTCACCGGTGCGGGCGCGTTCCCCGGCGTACCGGACGCGCGGGTGCTGTACGCCGGAGTGCGCGACGACACCGAATCACTCCAGCATCTGTCGATGACCACGCGGGCAGCGGCGAGTCGCGCCGGCGTCCCCGTCGAGGGCCGGAAGTTCACCCCTCATGTCACGTTGGCCCGGCTGCGGCGGCCGGTCGACGCGACCAGGTGGGTCAGGATCTTCGACACGTACGAGGGTCCGGTCTGGACCGCGGGTAGTCTGCGACTGATCTCCTCCCGGCTCGGTGAGGGTCCGGGCCACAGTGCGGCGTACGACACAGTAGGCGAATGGGACTTCTTAGGTTAACCTCAGCAAGGTTAGCCGTACCTAATGCTCTGGAAGTGTCGCCGCCATGCTCGCGAACTATCTGATCGGACTCCGTGAAGGACTCGAGGCCTCGCTGGTTGTCAGCATCCTCGCTACGTTCCTGGTCAAGTCCGGACATCGCGATCGACTGAAACTGGTCTGGATCGGTGTTGCCTCGGCGCTCGGCGTCGCCGCGGTCGCCTGGGGCTTGCTCCAGTTCGTCACCGCGCTGACCGCGAAGTCGTTCACCACCCAGGAGACCGTCGGCGGGGTGATGTCGATCCTCGCGGTCGGCTTCGTCACCTGGATGATCTTCTGGATGCGCAAGGCGTCCCGCAGCATCGCCAGGGAACTGCGCGAGCGGATGGGACAGGCCCTCGAGGTCGGCTCCCGCGCCGTCGTGATCCTCGCGTTCCTGGCGGTGTTCCGCGAGAGCATCGAGACCGCGTTCATCGTGTACGCGTCGGCCGCCACCGCGACCACCGCCGTACCGCTGATCGGCGTTCTGCTCGGTCTGGGTACGTCGGTGCTGCTGGGGATCGCGATCTACAAGGGCGCGGTGAAGATCAATCTGGCCGTGTTCTTCAAGTGGACCGGCGCGGTGCTCGTGCTGGTTGCGGCCGGCATCTTCGCGTACGGCTTCCACGACCTGCAGGAGGCCGGCATCCTTCCGGGGATCGGTCACCTGGCGTTCGACATCTCGCACGTGATCCCGCCCGCCAGCTGGTACGGCGTACTGCTGAAGGGCATCTTCAACTTCAACCCAGCGCCGACCGTGCTGGAAGCGACCGCGTGGGTCGTCTATCTCGTCCCGGTGATGGTGCTCTACTTCCGGCCGGTGAAGAGCTCCACGCCTCCGGCCGTCCCGGCGGCCAAGACCGCCGGCGAAGCGGCCTGATCCACCCCCTCACATCCCCGCTCAGGAGAACCATGTCCAGCTCATTGCCCCGCCGGGCCGCCGTCCTCGGCGTCGTCCTCAGCATCGGCGCGCTGACCGCGTGCGCGAAGGACGAGCCTGCGGCCAACGACGACGGCACCGGCCCGATCTCGGTGAAGGCCTCCGACTCGGGCTGTGACCTGAGCCGCCGCGACGTGAAGGCCGGCACGAGCACGTTCTCGGTCTCCAACAGCGGCAGCAAGATCACCGAGTTCTACGTGTACGCCGAGGGCGACCGGGTGATGGGCGAGGTCGAGAACATCGGCCCGGGCCTGAAGCGGGACCTGATCGTCGAGCTGCCGACCGGCAAGTACCAGGCGGTCTGCAAGCCGGGCATGGTCGGCGACGGGATCCGCGGCGACCTCACGGTGACCGGTGCCGCGGCCGCGCAGGCCGACACCGACACCGAGCTGCTGCAGGCGACCACGAGCTACCAGCGCTACGTGAACTCGCAGGCGATCGCGCTGGAGCAGAAGACCGCAGAGTTCGTCGCCGCGGTGAAGGCCGGCGACGTCGCGAAGGCGAAGGCGCTCTTCCCGGTGTCGCGGACGTACTGGGAGCGGATCGAGCCGGTCGCGGAATCCTTCGGCGACCTGGACCCGAAGATCGATGCCCGCGTCAACGATGTCGAGCCGGGCACCGAGTGGACCGGGTACCACCGGATCGAGCAGGCGCTCTGGGTCTCGAACTCGACGAAGGGTATGGAGAAGTACGCCGATCAGCTGCTGGCCGACGTGAAGACCGTGGTGGCGAAGGCCAAGGTGGTGAAGCTGACGCCGCTGCAGCTGGCCAACGGCGCGAAGGAACTGCTCGACGAGGTCGCGACGGGCAAGGTCACCGGCGAGGAGGACCGCTACTCGCACACCGACCTGTGGGACTTCCAGGCCAACGTCGAGGGTTCGCAGGCAGCCGTCCAGGCGCTCCGCCCGGCGCTGCAGTCACGCGACGCGGCGCTCGTCACCCAGCTGGACACGAACTTCAAGGCCGTCTTCGCGGCGCTGGCCAAGTACCGCGACGGCGAAGGCTTCAAGCCGTACACCGCCTCCGAAGCCGAGAAGAAGGCCCTGGGCGCCGTAGTCGACGGCCTCGCCGAGCCGGTCAGCCAAGTAGCCGGAGTAATCGCCCACAAATGACCGAGCGCAAAGGAATTTCGCGGCGCGGCCTGTTCGGGGCCGCGGGAGCAGCGGTTGCGACGGGTGTTGCCGGGTACGCCGCGCACTCGGCCCTCACCAGCGAACCCTCGCAGGCGGCTGATAACACCGGGCCGGTTGAGTTTCATGGGCCGCATCAGGCCGGTATTACGACGCCGGTTCAGGATCGGCTGCACTTTGCGGCGTTCGACGTGACGACGACGAGTCGGGACGAGCTGATCGCGCTGCTGAAGGAGTGGACCGCCGCGGCCGCGCTGCTGACGGCCGGGCGCGACATCGGTCAGTACGGTGCGGTGAACGGGCCGGACGAGGCTCCGCCCGAGGACACCGGCGAGGCGGTCGGTCTGCCGCCGGCTCGGTTGACGATCACCGTCGGGTTCGGGCCGTCGCTGTTCGACAAGCGGTTCGGCCTCGCCGCGAAACGCCCGAAGGCTCTGGTCGACCTGCCGCACTTCATCGGCGACGACCTCGACCCGACGCGCTCGTACGGCGACATCGCCGTACAGGCCTGCTCCGACGATCCGCAGGTCGCAGTACACGCGATCCGCAACCTCGCCCGGATCGGCTTCGGCCGCGTCGCCGTACGGTATTCCCAGCTCGGATTCGGCCGTACGTCGTCGACGTCGCGGGCGCAGGCGACGCCGCGGAACCTGTTCGGCTTCAAGGACGGCACGAACAACCTCAAGCTCGAGGACGCCGACAAGCTCGAGCAGCAACTGTGGGTGCAGCCCGAGGACGGCCCGGACTGGATGGTCGGCGGCTCGTACCTGGTGTCGCGACGGATCCGGATGAACATCGAGATCTGGGACCGTACGTCGCTCGGCGAGCAGGAAGGCATCATCGGCCGCGGCAAGGGCACCGGCGCCCCACTCGGCAAGGCAGACGAGTTCGACACCCTCGACTTCAACGCCAAGCAGACCGACGGCCGGCCGAAGATCCCGGTCGACTCACACGTCCGGCTCGCCCACCCGACCTTCAACAAGGGCGCCGAACTGCTCCGCCGCGGCTACAACTTCGTCGACGGCTCCGACGGCCTGGGCCGCCTCGACGCCGGCCTCTTCTTCCTCGCCTACCAGCGCGACCCGCGCAAGCAGTTCATCCCGATCCAGAACCAACTCGCCAAGCACGACACGATGAACGAGTACATCCACCACGTCGGCTCCGGCATCTTCGCCTGCCCACCCGGCGTAACCCCCGGCACCTACTGGGGCGAAAAACTCTTCAGCTAGCGGGCGGACTCCCCGCACTGACCAACCTCCCCTGTCGACCTGTTCGCCTCGCTCGGTGAGCGGTAGAAGTCTTGCCAGGCGGAGGTTGGTCAGTGACGGACGTCCGCTACTTGACGGCGCCCGCGGTGACGCCGGCGACGAAGTGGCGCTGGGCCAGGAGGAAGCCGATGACTACCGGGACGCTGACGACCAGCGCGGCGGCCATGATCTGGTTCCAGTAGATGTTGGTCTGGGTGGAGTACTGGCGTAGGCCCACCGACAGGGTGCGGTTCGCTTCGGTCGTCATCACCGAGGCGAACAGAACCTCGCCCCACGCGGTCATGAACGAGTAGATCGCGACCGCGATCACGCCAGGTCGCGCAGCGGGAAGTACGACGCGCCACAGTGCGCCCATCGGCCCACAGCCGTCGACCAGCGCAGCCTCGTCCAGCTCGCGCGGGATGCTGTCGAAGTACCCGGCGAGCATCCAGATCGAGAACGGCAGGCTGAACGTCAAATACGTGATGATCAATCCGAGCCGCGTCCCGACCAGCTGCAGCCCGAACGAGTTGTTGATGTTCACGAAGATCAGGAACAACGGCAGCAGGAACAGCACGCCCGGGAACATCTGCGTCGACAACACCGTCGTGGTGAACGCCGTCCGCCCACGGAACCGGAAGCGCGACACCGCGAACGCGGCCAGGATCGCGATCGCCACCGAGAACACCGTCGCCGACACGGAGACGATCGTGCTGTTCACGAAGTACCGGGCCAGCGGCACCGTCTTCCACATATCCACGAACGGCGTCATCGTCAGGTTCGACGGCCACCAACTGAACGCGCCCTGCACGTCCTTCAGCGGCTTGAGCGACGACGTGATCATCACGTACAGCGGGACGAGCACGAACAGGCCGAGAACCGTCAGCACGACACCGCGGTAGATCTTGAACCCCTGGGTCTCACGCACGACGCGACCTCCTTCCGGTGACGAGCAGATACGCGCCGGTGACGATCATCAGGAAGATCAGCAGCAGGACGGACATCGCCGCACCGGTGCCGAAGTTCCAGGTCAGGAACGACGCGTTGTAGATGTGGAACGTGATCAGGTCACCGGCCGGCGGCTGCGCCGTACCGAACAGCACGTACGGCGTGTTGAAGTCGCTGAACGTCCACAGGAAAAGGACGAGCACCAGCACGAGGTTGACCGGTCGCAGTGAGGGCAGCGTGATGTTGCGCCACTGCCGGAGGTTGCCGGCGCCGTCGACCGACGCGGCTTCGTACAGATCGCCCGGGATGCTCTGCAGTCCGGCCATCAGCGTGAGGAACGCGAACGTCCACAGCTTCCAGGTCGCGACCGTGATCAGTGAGACCAGCGCATTGCTGCCGATCAGCCAGAACGTCCGGCCGTCGCTGAGGTGCAGTTGGTTCAGCACATGGTTCACAGCGCCGGTGTCGCGCTGGAGCATGAAGTTCCAGGTCAGGATCCCGGCGTACGCCGGTAACGCGTACGGCACCAGGAAGAACGTCCGGATGATGCCGCGACCGCGGAACGGCGGTTGCAGCGCGACGGCCGCGGCCATCCCGAGCACCCACGACAGCGCGACCGTGATCAGCGAGAAGGCGACGGTGACGCCGAACGACTTCAGCAAGCCCTCACCGACCGCGTTGTTGAAGTCCAGCGCGACCTTGTAGTTGTTGAGTCCGGCGCTCGGAGCCGCGGACCAGTTCGCGATGAAGAACTTGGTCAGCTTGATGAAGCTCATCCAGATGCCGACCAGCATCGGGATGATGTGGATCAGCAGTTCGGCCAGCACGGCCGGCGCCAGCAGCAGATACGGCAGCCACCGGTTCAGGCCGGGACGGTGTTCGGGGCCGCGTTTGGTCTTCTTCTTCGCAGGCTTCGCGGCGGCCGGCGTCGCTTCCTGTGTGGCGACGGACATCGACTGGTCGCCTCCTGTCTGTCGGATCGGGGGTGGGGGCTGACGCGGGCAGTGGCCCGGACGAGTAGTCCGGGCCACCGAGCGCGGGTCAGCTACCTGCGGCCACCTGATCCTGGGCGGTCTTCAGGGCCGCCTTCACGTCGTCGGCGGTGACCGTCCCACCGGTGGCGATCTTGGCGAACATCGAGTTCATCGCCTTGCCGACGGTGCTCTCGAACTGGTCCTCGGCCGGCACCAGCGGCAGCGGCTTGGACTTGGTGTTGTAGACGTCCTGGAACGTCGCCGCCTCGGCCGCGTCGGTGGTGAAGACCGGCTTGGCGTCCTTCAGCACCGGCAGCGAGGAGAACGGCTTGCCCAGCGTGGTCTGGGTCTGCGCGTCGGTCATGTACTTGACGAACTTCAGCGCCGCGTCCTTGTGCTTGGTGTTCTTGAAGATCGACAGGTTGATACCGGCCACGTGGCTGGCGACCTGCTCGGCGCCGGCCGGAGCCGGGAACGGCACGACGCCGTACTCGCCGGCCTTCATGCCGTTGGCAACGATCGAGGAGTCGGCGTTGTTCTGGTTGATGACCATCGCGACCTTCTTGGTGGCGAAGTCGTTCACCGACTTGGTGCCGTTGTCGTACTGCGCGTTCGACGGGTTCGCGACCTTGTCCTTCTGCATCAGGTCGAGGTACCGCAGGACGCCCTGCACGTTGCCGTCACCGGTGAAGGTCGGCTTGCCGTCCTTGTCGAACCAGTCGGCCTTGTTCTGCGCGGCGTTGATGAACGCGAAGTGCACGTTCTCGGTGTAACTGCCGGCGGCCAGCGCCATCCCCCACTGCTTCTTCGCGGGATTGGTCAGCTTCTGCGCGTCGGTGACCATCTCTTCCCAGGTCTTCGGCGGCTGCAGACCGGCCGCCGCGAACATCGCCTTGTTGTAGTACAGGCCGTAAGCCAGACCGTAGAGCGGGACCGAGGTCGGGTCGGTGCCCTCCTTGCCGCCGGTCGCCAGAGCCGTCGGCACGAACTTGTCCTTCCCGCCGATCGCGCCCATCGCGTCGCCGTCGAACGGCAGGAACGCGTCGGTCGCCTGCAGCGAGGCCGCCCAGGTGTTGCCGATGTTGACCACGTCCGGCGCCTGGCCGGAGGTGATCGCGGTCTGGATCCGCGTCTGCAGATCGTTCCAGCCGATCACCTCGAGGTTGACCTTGATGCCGGTGTCCTGGGTGAACTTCTGCAGGACCGGGGTCAGCACCTCCTTGTCGTTGTCCAGGCTGGTGCCCTGGTTGCTGGCCCAGTAGGTCAGCGTCTGGTCACCACCGGAACCGCCGCCGGAGGAGTCATTCTTGTCGCCACCGCCGCACGCGGCGAGGCTGATTCCCATGGCGGTCGCCGCCATCGCGGCTACAAACGAACGCAGTCTCACGTCGGACTCCCTCGTCCCGTCGAGCCTCCACAGAGCTGCGAAGGCGGATCGGCCCCATACTGACCTAACCGGTTAAGTTTCGAAACCCTAACCGGTTCAGTTCCGGGGTCTTCGTTACGACCTCGTGACTGATCCAACCTCTCGCGAGGCCACGGCAAACGCAATCCAACACTCTCCGAATCCGGGTGAATTCACAGAGTCTTGAAAGTGGTCAGAAAGGCGCCGGACCGCTGGAATCCCGGGCCTTCAGCTCGCCCGCCGGGGCTTCCTCGTGCATTTCGCTCTCGCCGGTGACGATCCGGAGCAGCAAATCGGCAGCCGCCCGCCCGCGTTCCATCGTCTTCTGGTTGACCGCGGTGATGCCGGGCCGGGCGAGTTCGCACAGCGGCGAGTCCTCCCAGGCGAGGATCGAGACCTCGGCCGGCACCGCCGTACCGAGATCCATCGCCACCCGCAGCGCCGCGACCGCCATCAGGTCGTTGCCGAGCACGATCGCGGTCGGCGGATCCGGATCGGCCAGCAACTGCCGGGTCAGCTCGGCGCCGTCGTCGTAGCGATAGCTGCCTTCGATCTGCCGTACGGCGACGCCGCGCCGCTCGGCCTGCTCCTGCAGGACCTGCACCCGCAACCGCTCGTGGACGAACGTGAACGGCCCGCTGATATGCGCGATGTTGCGGTGACCGAGCTCGACCAGATGATCGAGCAGCAGCTCGACCGTCTCCTCCGACGAGCTGATCAACCGCCCGACCGAATCGTCGGGCGCGTTCGAACTCACCACCACGCACGGCACCCCGAGCTCCTTCAGCAGCGGGATCCTGGGGTCGTCGTCGTGCTCGTCGAACAGGATGAACCCGTCGACGCGTCCCTGCCGCGACCACCGCCGCAGTACGTCGAGATCCTCGCCGTGCTCGCCGGTGAGCCGGAGCAGCAGCGACGAGTCGACCTCGTTCAGGTACTGCTCGATGCCGACCAACGTGCGCATGTAGAACGCTTCGGTGGAGATCAGCGCCGGGTCGCGGGCGATGACGATCCCGATCGTCCGCGTCCGGCTGGCCGACAGCGCGACCGCGGCGGAGTTCGGGTGGAAGCCCAGCTCCTCGGCCAGGTCGAGCACCCGCTGCCGGGTCTCCTCGCTGACGCCGGCCCGCCCGTTCAGCGCGTACGAGACCGACGCCTTCGAGATGTGCAACCGCTGCGCGAGATCGCTGATCGTGACCCGATGACTCCGGCGCGTGCTGCCCTGTGGACCGTCGTCGCCGACCTCACCGCCGTCGGTCACAGATCCGCTCGTCGTCATCGCCTGGCTCCCCGCACAGAGGGGAGATTAGCAGCGGCATTTCGGGGCTGGCGGGCTTCTCGTCTTTTGGATAGCGTTTTCCCATGCTGCCGAATGAGCCGTTGCGACTCGATTTCCTGCCGTGGGAGTACAAGCGAACCGCCTCCGACGCCGACCGCGATCGCCAGGCCGAGCGGCAGTCGCGCCTCGGCGGGTCGGTCCGGCTCGCCGCCGACGTGTACGTCGCGGAGTCGGCCGCCGTGTACTGCGACGAGCTGACGATGGGGGAGCGCTCGTACATCGCCGCGCACGCCTATGTCACCGGGAACATCGCGCTCGGATCCGACTCCACGATCAACCCGTTCTCCGCCGTCCGCGGCAACGTGACGATCGGCGACGGCGTACGGATCGGCGCGCACACGTCGTTGCTCGCGTTCAACCACGGCACGGCTCCCGGTCAGCCGATCTTCAAGCAACCTCACACCGCCCTCGGCATCACGATCGGCGACGACGTCTGGATCGGTTCCAACGTGACGATCCTCGACGGCGTCACGGTCGGCCCGCACACCATCATCGGCGCCGGCGCGGTCGTCACCAAGAACGTCCCGGCCAACTCGGTCGCCGCCGGCAACCCGGCCCGCGTCCTCCGCTCGCGAACAGGATCCTCCATGTCAGGTGACCTCCGGACCCAGTTGACCGCGTTCGCCGCGAAGGCGCGTTCGCAGGTGGACGACGTACTCGCTCGCTGCTGGGACGGTGAGCGTTTCGTCGACCGTCCTGACCTCGGCCACGAGCCGGCGGTGCGTCCATGGTGCGACGCGATCGAGATCGCCGACCTGCTGGTACGTCGCACTCCGCTCGGTCACACTCGCGACGACCTGGTCCGCCGGTTGCGTCACCGACAGGACCCGAAGACCGGACTGGTCGCACCAGGAGACCTCTCCGACTCCGGGCTGGACCTGCCGGACGACAGCAAACTCTCTGTCCTGGAAGGGCCGGCCGGCTACCACGTGCTGTGTGTCGGCTATGCGCTCCAGCTCCTCGGCAGCAACTTCGAGCACCCGATCGACACCACGTTCACCTTCGCCGAGCTGGACAACTTGCCCTGGGCAAGAAGGTCCTGGTCGGCCGGGTCCGGTATCGATCACCTCGGCACCGCGATCGCCCGGAATCTCCTCGACCACGACGAGTCCGGGCCGCTCGAGGCCCTGATGGGTTGGCTCGTCACGAGGGTCGATCCAACGACCGGTGCTTGGGGTCACCAACATCCCGACGACGGCTGGCTGCAGGTCGTGAACGGTTTCTACCGCCTCACCCGCGGCACCTATGCGCAGTTCGGCCTCCCGCTGCCGTACCCCGAACAGGCGGTCGCGACGGTACTTGCTCATAGCAACGACCGCCGCATGTTCACCGGCGACAACTACAACTCCTGCAACATCCTCGACGTCATCCACCCGTTGTGGCTGGCCCGCAAGCAGACGACGTACGGCGAGCAGGACGGTCGCCGCTGGGCCGAGGAACAACTGCGCGCGATCCTCCCGCGCTGGGTCGACGGCGCCGGCTTCGCGTTCGCTCCCGACGGCACCGACGACCGTGCGATCCCCGGCCTCCAAGGCACCGAGATGTGGCTGGCCATCATCTGGCTACTGTCCGACTACCTGGGCCTGTCCGACACCCTCGGCTACCGCCCCCGCGGCGTACACCGCCCCGAACCACTCGTCACTGTCCACACAACCCGGACCCCACTGGTGTGAATGAGCCGGAGGGGGTCCACTAGCCTGAGCAAGTGGACCCCCGGACTCGTCGACTCGTCACCTCGGTCGTGCTGGCAGCGCTCGTCGCGATCGTCGTGATCGCAGCGATCATCCGGTGACGGTCGAGGAACCCAGAACGACGTACGGCTGGTTGGACAGGTCGGCGGCCAGACCGGGGTAGAGCGCCTGCCCACCGGCCCGGTGCTGCACGCTGAAGAAGTACATCAGCGGGTACGTCGACGACGTGTACTCACCGTCGATCGTGCCGGACAACGTCTGCCCTGACAGCTCCATCGGGACCTGTTGCCAGGGTTTCGACTGGTCCACGTGCCGGTAGTGCAGTGTTGCACCGATCACATCTGGCTCCACGACTTCCAGCGACAGCGTGACCGGCTTGCCCCGGTCGAAGCTCTCCGGCACCTTGTGGTCGACGCCGGCGGTGGCCGGCCGGGTCGGCGCTTGGGCCAACTGGGTGACCTGCTGCGTGCCGGTCGCCTCCTTCAGTTCCTCCTCGAGGGCTGCGAGGTCGGCGTCCATGGCCGGGACCCGATCCGCCCAGTGACCGTGTTCCGACGTCTCGATCCCGAACCGCAGGTCGGGCTGGTAGACGCCGTCGACGATGCCCGGGATCTCGGCGTAGGCGTCCCGCGCCGCCTGGCAGGCCTTGACCGCCGACTCCAGGGCACTGACCTGCTTGGTGGTCCGATAGATCGAGTAGTCGACCGCGGCCCGGAACTTGCCGGCGAAGAACCGGCCCATCCGGACCAGGATCTCCAGGTCGATCAGGACCCGGCGGACCTGCGCGTCCGACTCGTCCGCGGTTTCACGAGCGCGGTCGAGAGCCTGCCGGCCGTCGTCGACGAGTCGCTCGATCCACGCGGCGACCTCGAGCGGGGTGTACTTCGCCGATACCGAGCCGCTCGCCAGCGCCGCGACGTACTCGTCGATGGCGTAGAACGTCGTCGGGTCGAACGGGCTCACGCCGCCCCAGTTCACGGGCGGGTCGGTGTCGGCGGCGTAGTGGGGCGACTCGACGCGCGACGAGATCGGGAGGTTCAGGTACACCTCCGGCCAGTAGCCGTTGTTCGATCCGCCGACGCCATGGACCACGGTCACCAGCGGGAGGATCCGGCTCAGCGGGCTGAGGGCGTCCTCGACGTGTGCGGCAGCCTCGCCGTACGTCGCGCGCAGGTGACGACGCCACGTCTCGGGCTCGGCGTCGGGGTTGTAGAGCAGCCGACCCCACAACAGGTAGCCGTAGCGGTACTTCGTCCACTCCCGGTTGTCAGACAACCTGAGGTCCTCGCGGACGTACGGGTCGCGCTTGCCCGGTTCGCCGCTGCCCTTGCGTCCCTTGAAGAACAGCGGTTCGCAGAGGTCGACACCGCGGGATCCACCGAACGTCGACAGCCGCCCGTAGCCGGCCGCGATCGCGGGATCGCCCCACGCCAGCAACTTCTGGGTTCCCGGCCAGACCCGGAACATCAGGTCGACGTTCCGGTCCTCGCGCAGGAAGTCGCCGTACCCGTAGCGGGTGAACCGGCGGGAGAACTCGGTGATGCCCTTCAGTTCGTGGCCGGGCGGGATCGGCTTGGCCGTCTCCTTGGCCCGGATCGAGGCCTGGTGATACGGCAGGCCGACGTGCTCGGCCCAGTACTTCGCCGAGAGCACCGGGGACAGGTTCGGCAGGTCGACGGCGTCGAGCAGGGCCTGGTCGACGCCCTTGGCGTGCATGTCGACCTCGAGTGGCCGGCCGACCGAGTTCGCGCCTTCGAACACCGCCCGCCAGAAGATCTCGTGCTTGTCGTCGGGGATGCCGCCCTCGTAGTGCACCCGGAAGGTGAGCCCGTCGATGTCGGGACATTCCGTGAGCAGCTTGGCGATACCGGCCTTGCAGTACTCAGCATGGGTGTCCGGACCGATCCCGGTGATCGGGTACCGATGCACCGAGTCGCGGCCGTAGTCGTACGCGTGGTTCCACAGCCCGAGCTGGAACTTCAGCCCGCGTCGCTTGCTCTCGGCAGCGATGAACCGCAGGGTGTCGAGGTTGCGCTTCTGCTCGTCGGCGCCGACGCCCTCGGCCTGTACGTCGTAGCCGTCTACGTCGAACAGGAACGGATAGACGAAGCACAGGTAGTTGTCGGTCGCACCGTGCCGATCAGCGCCGTAGTTGTACTGCATGCCGAGCGCCAGGTGGAACCGGTTGAACCGCGACGCGGCCAGCCAGGTCAGGTACTCGGTCCAGAACCGCTGGTCGTGGAACCACGGCGAGTCCTCGTCCACGCTGGAGAACGACCGCACCACACCCCGGACCGGTACGGCGGGCTGCTCGGCGAAAGGCGTCGTACCAGCGAGATCTTCGCCCGCGGCGACCCGGTCCGCGAGTTCGAGTACTCCGCAGCGCAGGCCGATCTCGTCGTTGCTAACGACAACGATCTCGCCGTCGACGCGGAGTACGGCGTACGACTCGGGCACGTCTGAGAGGTCCGCCGCCGGGACCTCGTCCGGAGTGGCGAGTCGCACCGGCGGGTCCGTGGCTGTGATCCCTTTCTCTGCCAGGGCTTGGACGAGCTGCTCCATGGCCCAGATGGCGGTGCGGCCGGTGGTGACGGGGTTCTGCTCGTTCATAGGGCTCCAATCACTTGCCGTCGAGGGTCTTGGCGGCGTCGGCCATGAACTTCGGCACGCCTTGCTTGATCGAGATCTTGTTGAAGGCGATGTCCTGACTGACCTTCAGCAACAGGTCGCCGACCGCGGTCGAGGCAGCGGGCGAGGCCTGCGGCGGCGGCGAGGAGTTCTTCAACGCCAGGTCGGTGTAAGCCAGCACCTGCTTCTCGCTCGCCGACAGGTCACTGCCCTTGACGAGCACGTCGCGCCCTTCGGACGAGGCCGGCGGTCCGCTGATCAGCCGCAAGGTCTTCGCGGCGTCGGCGCCGTTGGCGAACCAGTTGATGAAGGCGGCCGCGTCGTCCAGACGCTGGCTCTTGGCGTTCAGCGACAGGAAGCTGCTCGGTGCCGGGAAGGTCCCGCATTTGCCGGCCTTCGTGTGCCGGGGTGGCAGCGTGATGTCGATGGTGTGGTCGGTCAGGTCCTGGAAACCGCCCTTGAGGTTGGGCGTCTGGATATGCGCGAGCGCCGCCTGCTTCTTGACCAGCGGACCGTTCGGCCAGTCGCCGTACACGGCTTGCGCTGCGATGTCGGCGGGGATCGTGCCGCCGGTGGCCCGTAACGCGGCCCAGTATTCGAACCACTCGGTCAGCGAGGCATCGGTGAAGGCGAGCGAGCCGTCCTTGTACAGGTCCTCGCCCTTGCCGCGCAGGAAGATCTGCAACGAGGCCGTGTCCCCGCTGGGGTCCTCCGCCCCGTAGATCTTCTTGCCGGACTTCTGCCGGATCTGGTTCGCCAGCGTCGCGTACTCGGCCCAGGTCCAGGTCGGTTTCGGGTGCTCCAGACCGAGTTGGTCGAGCACCGTCACGTCGTACCCGATGCTGTAGGTGCTCATCGCGATCGGGATGCCGAACTGCTCGCCCTTCAACTGGCCCTGGACCAGCAGGTTGGGATCGATCGGCTTGGTGTCGATGGTGTCCGGGATGTACTTCTGCAGGGACTGCAGCGCTCCTGCCGCGCCGTACTGGCCGATCCGGGGAGCGTCGATATTGATGACGTCCGGGGCGTTGCCGCCGGCCATCTGCGTGGCGAGCTTGTCCCAGTACTCGGCGGTCGCGGTGCCCTCGAAGACCATCTTCACGTTCTGATGGGTCGCGGTGTACTTGTCCGCGAGCTTGCTGCGCAGGCCGAGCTTCGTCGGGTCCCCGTAGCTCGAGAAGCGGACCGAGTTCTTCGCCTCCTTCGCCGCGGGGTCGAGGTTGCAGGCGGCCAGCAGCGGTGCGAGTACGCCGGCCGCGAGTCCGGCCTGCAGGAAGCGCCGCCGGTCGATGTGTGTGGTCATGACAGGGGTCCTTTCGGGCTAGCCCTTCAGGCCGGTCGTGGCGATGCCTTCGACGATCCGGCGCTGGGCGAGAAGGAAGACGATGAAGGTCGGCACCAGCGACAGCACCGACATGGCCAGCAGTTGCCCGTACGACGAGTTGCCGGTCGCGTCGACGAACCGCCGCAACGCGACCGGGACGGTCTCGCTGCTGGGATAGGACAGGTAGATCAGCTGGGAGAAGAAGTCGTTGTACGTCCAGATGAAGGTGAAGATCATGGTGGTGATCAGCACCGGTCCGGTCAGCGGCAGGATGATCCGGCTGAAGATGCGGACCTTGCCGCAGCCGTCGATCATCGCGGCCTCGTCCAGCGTCCGCGGGATCGTGCGGATGAACTGGACCATCAAGAAGATGAAGAACGCGTCGGTGGCCAGGAACTTCGGCACCACCAGCGGGAGATAGGTGTTCACCCAGCCGAGGTGGAAGAACAGCACGTACTGCGGGATCAGCAGCGCGTGCGCCGGCAGCATGATCGAGCCGAGCATGATCGCGAAGAACACCTTCTTGCCGCGGAACTCCAGCCGGGCGAACGCGTACGCCGTGAGGGTGCAGGCGATCACGTTGCCGGCCACCGCGAGCACCGCGATCAGCATCGAGTTGATGTAGAACCGGGTGAAGGTGGGATCGGTCGCGGTCCAGCCGGCGATGTAGCTGCGCGGGTCGAGCGAACTGGGGAACGGGTTGAGCTGCGAGAAGATGTCGGACTCGTCCTTGAAGGATCCGCCGACCATCCACAGCAGCGGATACACCATCACCAGGGTGCCGGCGATCAGCGCGAGATGGGTCAGCCACCTGCGGGTGCGCCGCCGGGCTGCGGGAGCGTGCTGGAGTGTCGTCATCAGCGGTCCTCGTAGTAGACCCAGCGGCGGGCGAGCCCGAAGTTGATCAGCGTGAAGATCGCGATGATCAGCAGCAGCACCCACGCCATCGCGGAGGCGTACCCCATGTTCAGGTTCGCGAAACCCTGCTGGTACAGGTAAAGCGTGTAGAACAACGTGGAGTCGGAGGGGCCTCCGCTGCCGCCGCTCACGACGTACGCCGGGGTGAAGGCCTGGAACGCCTGGATGATCTGCAGCACCACGTTGAAGAAGATGATCGGCGTCAGCAGCGGCACGGTGACCGACCAGAATCGTCGCCAGGCGTTCGCGCCGTCGACCGAGGCCGCGTCGTACAGCTCCTGGGGTATCTGTTTGAGGCCGGCCAGGAAGATCACCATCGGTGAGCCGAACTGCCAGATGTTCAGCAGCACCAGCGTGTAGAGAGCCGTGTCGGGGTTGGAGATCCAGCTCCGGCCGCCGACGCCGAAGAACGCGAGGAAGGCGTTGAGTACGCCGTCGTCGTCGAACAGCTGGCCCCAGATCACCGCGATCGCGACGCTGCCGCCGAGCAGTGAGGGGATGTAGTAGATCGAGCGGTACAAGGCCATCCCGCGCATCGGGCGGTTCAGCATCACGGCGACCGCGAGCGCGAATCCCAGCTGCAGCGGGACGGTGAGGGCCACGTAGATGAACGTGACCTTCAACGACTGCAGGTAGCGCGGGTCGTCGGTGAACATCTTCACGTAGTTGCCGAAGCCGTTCCAGCGCGGTGACTGCAGCAGGTTGAACTTGGTGAACGACAGGTACAGCGATCCCAGCAGGGGTGCGGCGGTCAGCAGCAGGAGTCCGGTGAACCAGGGGAGCAGGAAGAGGTAGGCGACCCGGTCCGTGCGCCGGCCGGGTCTGGGACGTGCTGCCGGGGGAGGGGCCTCAGCTGTCGGTTCACGGCCTGCCGGAGCAGAGATCTCGGTGCTCGTGCTCATGGTGGCCTCCTCTCAGGAGTCCTTCTTCACCGATGTAGAAACGGGCCGGAAAATCGGCCGAAGCCTTCGGATCACTGCTCTGGAAGGACTTCGGCCGGTCAGGGGGCGGCGCGGACGGGTATCACTTGGTGGAAGTGGTATTCCGCTACGCGAGAGATTAAGCCGCCGATGGGCGAAGCGCAATAGCGAAGTGGATTCGTATTCACACGTCTCAAACGCTCCACTGCTGTGGTGGGTCCGAGGCCCGGGTAACGTCGCGCCAATGACGAACAGCACCGCCGCGCGGTCGTCGTACCTGATGCGGGCCGGATTGGTCCGCAATGTGCGGTCCGGGGAGCACCTGACCACGTTCGTGGTGTCGGGGGTGGCGACGGTCCTGGTGACCCGGCTCATCCTCAGCCTGAGCGGCTACCCGCAGATCGGCGGCAAGGGTCTGCACATCGCGCACGTGCTACCCGGCGGTCTGCTGATGCTGATCGCGATCTCACTGCTGCTCGGGTACGTCGGACCCGTCGTCCGGCCGGCCGCCGCGACGGTCGGCGGGATCGGCTTCGGGCTGTTCATCGACGAGGTGGGGAAGTTCGTCACCTCGGACAACAACTACTTCTACAAGCCGACCGCGGCGATCGTGTACATCGTCTTCGTGCTGATCGTTCTCGGATTCCGGTTCCTCACCACGCGGCGGCCGATCGACCCGCGGGAGGAGCTGGCCAACGTCATCGACCATGCCGTCGAGGGCGTCGCCGGCGGTCTGTCGCGACGTCGTCGTGCGGAGGCGTCGGAGCTGCTGCGGGCGGTGCCGCCGCAGGTGCAGGGGAGGCGGGAGACCAGGGAACTGCTGGCCGCGTGCCCCGCCGACGAGGTTGAGCTGGCTGCTCCGGTCGATGCCGCCTGGCAGGCACTGCAGCGTGCGTTCGAGCGACTCGCGACGCACCCGAAGGCCCCGCGGATCGCTGTCGCCGTCCTGGTGCTGCAGGTGGTTGCGGCCATGGCCATCGCGATCGTCGTCGGCAATGGGCTGAATCACCTTCCAGTGCTGGGCGTGACGGCCGGAAGCTTGCTGTCGGCAACGTTCACGGTGCGGGGTGCACTGGCGCTGCGGAAGGGCAATCGGGCCAGGGCGGTGCGGCTGTTCGAGCTGGCTGTCCTGGTGTCGTTGCTGATGACACAGGTCTTCCAGTTCGCCGCGACGCAGTTCGCGGCCGCGGGTGGGATGTTGCTGGATCTGGTGATGCTGGGGCTGCTGCGGGCCGAGCGGGACCGGATGCAGCGAGAACTGGCCAAGTCCGCGAGGGCTTAGCTGCCTGTTTGTCGACGGAGGGCTGTCGCATCCCGTCACGGAGGGTTAAGTTCGGAACTGTCGGCTCTTTCACGGGAGGACAGACATGGCTGGACGGATCGTGGTCGGCATCGACGGATCGGAGCAGAGCGCGCAAGCGCTCGAATGGGCGGTGTCCCGGGCTCGCCTCGGGGGTGAGCAGCTCGAACTGATCAGTGCCTACACGACTCTTCCCGACCTGAACTTCTACGGCTACCACGGAGTGCCGAGCCAGCCCGTGGATTGGTACGCCGAGTTCTCCGGGGAGCTGCTGGAGGCCGCGGCGGCCCGGGTGCGCGAGCTCGCACCCGAGCTGACCTGCACGCTCACCTCGCAGCTGGGCCACCCGGCGCACGTGCTGGCGGACGCTTCCGAGGGCGCGGCTGCGGTCGTCGTCGGACGGCGTGGGCTGGGTGGCGTCAGGAGTGCGCTGATGGGCTCGGTGAGCAACCGGTTGACGATCCACGCGAAATGCCCGGTCATCGTCATCGGTGAGGGCGAGGCACCGGCGACGGGCCCGATCGTGGTGGGCGTGGACGGATCCGAGTTCGGCACGAACGCGCTCCGCTATGCGATCACCGAGGCTGCCGTGCGGGGGACGTCGGTGCGTGCGGTCGCGGCGTACGAGCTTCCGCACCCTGCGCTGCGGGACGACCCGGAGCTCGTCGCACGGATGCGAGCGGACGTGGAGGCCGAGGCCACCGGCGCCGTCACCCAAGTGCTCGACGAGGTGAAGGGGACGGACGCCGCGTCGGTGAACGTCGAGCCCGTGGCCGTAGCAGGCCCGGCCGCGGAAGCAATCCTGGGTCATGCCGAGGACGCCCAGCTGATCGTGGTCGGTACGCACGGCAAGGGCCTGGTCCAGCGCATCCTGCTCGGATCTGTCAGCCGGCGAGTCCTGAACGACGCCGACCGGCCGGTCGCCGTCGTCGACCTCCCCGAAAGCTGATCTGCTAAACGGCGCTGACTGCGTCCCGAACCGGAGCTGCCGTGGTTTCCATTGGGCCCGGCGTAGCCTTCCACTTCTCGTGGCGCCCGATCAGCACTGGTGACATCGTCGCGATCAGGTAGATCGCACCTCCTGCGAGCAGTGCGGGCGCGAGACCGATGCCCGCGATCGCCGCGCCGGCTACGACGCCTCCCAGTGGTACGCCCGTCCAGCAGGCCGCGTTCGACAACGAGTTGACCCGGCCGAGCAGGTGACTGGGGATCCGTTCGACGCGGATCGCGCCGAGCACGGGGTTGATGAAGCCGGCGCCGATGCCGCCGACGGCGTACACCGCCATCAGCGTCCACACGGGTGCGTCCGTCGCCAGGGCGATGAAGCGGGGAGCTCCTGCGATCAAGAACGCAATCGTGAAGATCAGCTTGCGCGGGATGCGGTCACCGATGGCGGACGCGAGGAGGGCGAACGCGGTAGCGGTCACAGCGAACGAGGTGAGGATCAGACTGGTGTGGCCGGGACCGTAGCCGTGTTCCCTGATCCAGACGGGCAGCAGGACGGTGCCGATCGCGGCGTCGAGCAGGTTGGTGACGGCGATCATCGTCACGAGCGGCAGCAGCAGGCGGTCCGTACGGAGGAAGTTCCAGCCTTCACGGAGCCGGCGGCCGTAGCTCTCTTCGGTCTCGTTGTTCGTCGGTTGCCTGTCCTGCTTGGGGATCCAGCGGGCGATCAGTACGGCGCAGACGCCGAACGAGGCTGCGTCGATCCAGAGCGCGTTGACTGCTCCGGCCAGGGTGATCAGTCCGCCGGCGAGTGCGTACGCGAAGAAGCCGGCCAGGCGTTCCGTCGTACTCTCCAGGCCTGTCACGCGTTCGAGTGGGACCTTCGCCGCGCGGGCGATGTCCGGGATCAGGGTCTCCTTCGCGGAATCCCCTGGTCCACGGAGCGCGCCGGCGATGGCTACCAGCGCGAGCAGGGTCGGGAAGTGCAGTAGGCCGAGCGTGTGCAGGAGTGGTACGAGCGCGACGACGCCGGTGCTGGCGGTGTCGGCCAGGACGCTGATGCGACGGGCGCCGACCTTGTCGATGAGCGGGCCGCCTACGGCCTTCACGATGACCAGGGGCGCCATCTCGGCCAGCGCGACCAGACCTGTCTTCACGGGCGAGCCTGTGGTGATCAGTACGAACCAGGGAATGGCGATCGCGCTGACCTTGGTACCGCAGATCGAGACGACGTTCGCGACCAGGAACGCGACGAGCGGAGCGCGGTTCCTGTTCATCGTGTCTCCCGGGGAAACGCCTGGATCTGGACGGTGACCTGCTCGGCGCCCTCCGGCAGGGGAGCGGTCAGGTCAGGTGTCTTGTACTTCTCCAGCACCGCCATGACCTCGTGCATCATCGCGTCGAGCTGGTCGGCTCGCAGGTGGAAGAAGTAGTCCGCCAGCACGCTGGCGTCGCGCCAGTCCTCGGGCATCGTCTGCATCGCGTCGATGAAGCCGAAGATGTTCTCGGCGTACGTCTGGCCGACGCCGTGCAGGAAGCCCAGTGCCAGCTCGGGCTCCTGCTCGAGCAGCTCCGCCTTGTTGAACTCGGTGCCTTGGTGAGCGGACTTCCACCAACGGTCGCGTGCGTTCCCGCGGCTGTCGTCCTCGACCACCAGACCGGCGTCCGCCAGCTGGCGGAGGTGGTAGCTGGTCGCGCCGGTGTTCACACCGAGGCGGCCGGCCAGGGTGGTGGCGGTCTGCGGGCCGTACACCCGCAGCAGGCCGACGATCCGGTTCCGCATCGGGTGGGCTAGGGCGCGCACCAGGTGTCGGTCCAGCCGGACTGTGCGGGGTGGCTGGGGGTTGGTCTCATCGCTCATGGTGTCGAGCATAGGACTGCAAAGGCTCTTTGCAAAGAATTTTTGCAAAGAAGTTCTGCGATTGTCCTTGCGGTCCGCGTTTGGCCTGGTTGTCCACAGATTGGGGATCGGTGGCTCGGGGCGGGCCGGATCGCGGCATCTTCTCTGTCGACCACGCATCGACCGTGAATGGAGAGAACCAGCAATGATGCGCGTGATGCTCGAGGACGCCGACTACTGCGACGTCCCCGCCGACCTGATGACGTTCGACGACGGGGCGGTGGTGTTCTGGCGCGGCGGCGAGGAGGTTGGCCGCCACCGCCAGGCCCGGATCCGCTCGCTCGAGCTGCTCAACCCGCGCTCGATGACCCGCAAGATCGAGCAGGCCCGGAAGAACCACCCGAAGGCGTTCAGCCAGTGGTCCCCCGAGGACGAGCAGACCCTGATCGAGATGTTCCACAACGGCGCCACCAAGGATGACCTCGTCACCACCCTCGGCCGCCAGGAAGGCGGCATCGCAACCCGCCTCCGCTCCCTAGGCCTCCTCACCGACGACCAAAAACTCGAATGACGGCGCGGCTCAGATACCGACGACCTCAACGAGCTCCTGAACTGCGCGGAAGTCCTTCGGGTTTCGGGTGAAGAGGGCAGCCTCGTGAGTGGCCGCGGTTGCCGCGATGACCAGGTCGAACGCGCGGGCGCGCGGCTGCCCTCCTGCGGCCGCAACCGCTGCTGCGAAGGAGCCGTAGGTGCGAGCCACTGCGTCGGTTACCGGCAGTGCCTCAAAAGCGCGTTCGATGCCGGCAAGACGCCGCAGCCGGGCCGCACGAGTCTCCGGTGACTTGGTGACCAGCACCCCGAAGTGCAATTCGGCGAGACTGATGGTGCTGATCGCAAACTCCGCATCAACTGGCTCATCCAGGCCTTCGATGAGGACACTGGTATCTAGCAGTGCCCTCATTTCGTCGGCTCCCAGGGATCGACGAGGTCTTGATCGATCAGGTCGCGATCGGTCTCCCAGGCGTCATCGGTGCGTCGGCTCAGGATGTCTGCGATCTCGTCGTAGTGCCGCCAGTGGTCGCGTTCCGGTGGGCCGAGCACAGCCGCTGGGCGGCCGGACACGGTAATCACCAGGTGCTCGCCGGCCTCGGCGCGGCGGACGAGATCACTCGCGTTCTGCCGCAGCTCACGAAGTCCCAATGCGTCCATGAACCCCAAGGTAGCACATGTGCTACCCGTTGAGCCGGCGTGGGCAAGACGAGCCCTTCGTGCTCGATGGCAGCGGAGGAAATGTGCGAGGAGTCGGGAGGGGGCGACGGTGGGTTCCGAGACCCTTTTGAGATCGGGGGTGGGGGTCGGGGACAATGGCGCGATGCAACCAGTGGTGCGGTCGGGCGAGCCGGCGCGGTCGGCGGAGGCCGGGGCGCTGGAGGTGGTTCGTGCTGCCCTGCTGGATCAGAGCAGTCTGGTGCGGGCGCTGGCGTCCGGGCGGCGTCGCGGGTTCGACCCGCCGGCGTACCTGCGGGTCGAGGTGCGGTACGTCGATCTGAAGGGGCAGCGGCACCTGCAGATCACCGAGTTCGACGAGCGGCAGGCCCACACGCGCAACGTCGCCGCGGCCGACGTGGAGAAGGCGGTCGACGAGCTCCTCGACCTGCCGTACGGGTCGTGGCACGTGGAGACGACGGACGAGACCCTGCGGCTGCGGTACACCAAGAAGGGCAAGGAGCTGCTGCACCGGCAGGACGACAGCCGGCAGCAGGAGACCGGGCACGACCGGGTGAAGCAGCGGGTGCTCGATCCGGCCGCGCCGTTCCTGATCGAGCTCGGTATCAGCGACCACCAGGGCAGGGTCAAGCCGTCGCGGCAGGCGAAGTACAAGCAGATCGAGGAGTTCTGCAAGCTGCTCGCGCCTGCGCTCGACGAGGCGATCGGGGCGGGCCGGATCGCGACGGACCGTCCGCTGCAGGTGGTCGACCTCGGCTGCGGGAACGCCTACCTCACGCTGGCGGCGTACCACCTGCTGTCCGCGGCCGGGCACGACGTCCGGATGACCGGCATCGACCACAACCCGGCGGCCCGGAAGCGGAACGCCCGGGTGGTCGAGGCGCTCGGCTGGCAGGATCACCTGCGGTTCGTCGACGCGACCATCGAGGCGGCCGAGCTCGACGTACGGCCGGATGTCGTGCTGGCGCTGCATGCCTGCGACACCGCGACCGACGACGCGCTCGCGCGGGCCGTCGGCTGGGAGGCTCCGCTGGTGCTCGCGGCCCCGTGTTGTCATCACGACATCCAAAAGCAGCTCAAGAGCGTCACACCACCGGCGCCTTATGCGCTGATGACGCGATATGGCATCGTTCGTGAGCGGTTTGCCGACGTCCTGACGGATTCGTTGCGGGCGGCGGTGCTGCGACAGGTCGGTTACCGGGTGGAGGTCGTGCAGTTCGTGGACAGTCAGCACACGCCGCGCAATCTGCTGCTTCGCGCTGCGCGGACCGGCGCGAAGCCGACCGCCGATCTCCAGACCGAGTACCAGGCCCTGATCACCGAATGGCAGGTCAACCCCCGCCTGGCTCAACTCCTCCTACCCGTAGAGACGCCATCGGCCGAGACTCCGCCTGGTACGACGGGGATCGCCGCGACTGGGCCGGCTGCGACGCCGCCTGGCGGGCGGGCCGTGGGCGGCGGGGTGGGCTTGTGAGGCGACTTCGGACCGCGTTCGCGCTGGTCGGGGCGACGCTGTGCACGCTCGCGGGTGTGGCGCTACCCACAACGGCCACAACGGCCTCCGCGACCTCGGCGATCGTGCAGGCAGACCCGACCCCGGCCGCTCCGAAGAAGCTGTTCACGATCCGCGACGACCGGATCAAGGAGTCGTCCGGTCTGGCGAAGAGCGTGAAGCACCCCGGCACGTACTACACCGTGAACGACTCCGGCGACACCGGCCGGGTGTTCGCGATCGACTCGACGACCGGCAAGGTCGAGGCGGTACTGCGGTTCGGCGCGAAGGTGAGCGACGTCGAGGCCCTCGGCGTGGACCGGAACGGCACGATCTACATCGCGGACATCGGCGACAACAAGGCCGACCGCGAGCAGATCGAGATCTACACGATCCCGGAGCCGGAGACGCTCGAGGACGCCGACGTCAAGTACCACCAGTTCGACTTCAAATACCCGGACGGCGCGCACGACGCGGAGACGCTGCTGATCGAGCCGGGCACCAGTCAGCTGTACATCGTGACGAAGGAGCTCAAGGGCACCGGCGCGATCTACGCCGCCCCGCCCGCCCCGAGCCGCCAGGGCACCAACGACCTCTCGAAGCTCGCGCCGGCGCCGTCCGGGATCATCACCGACGGCACATTCTTGCCGGACGGCCAGCGCGTGGTGCTCCGGACGTACACCGATGTCGCAACGGTCGCCTGGGGCGATACGCCCACCGTGGTCGCGCGCGGCGCCGCAGTCCTCGGTCAGGGCGAGACCGTGGCGGTGGGCCCGACCGACAACACCGTCCTCGTCGGCAGCGAAGGCGCCAACTCGGCCATCTACCAGCTGACGGCTCCCGCCAAGGCAGTCGCTTCCACCCCGCCGTCCGCAGGCGCGACGCCGAAGCAGGCCACGACGTCGGACTCCGGCAACTCCGACTCCGGCAAGAATCACAACCTCCGCTGGATCATCATCGGCGCCGGCCTGTTCGCGCTGATCATCACGATCGTGACGTTTCCTCCGGGCCGCCGCGAACGCCTGGACCGCCAAGCCGAGAACGACCGCCTGACCGGCCAGTCCCCACCCACAGGTCATCGCCGCCCGCACGTCTGATCCGCAAATCCGGAAGCTGTACGTCCGGAACCGGTCCTAGCATCGGGGCATGGAGCACGAGTTCAGCGGCGAGGTCATCGAGTGGCGCGGTCCGGCGCCGTACTACTTCGTTCCCGTCCCGGACGAGGACGCTGCCGCGCTGAAGGAGGCCGCGTCGGCCGCCGGCCACCACAGCTGGGGCATGCTCCCGATCCGCGCACGCCTCGGGACCACGGAGTGGAAGACGTCATTGTGGTCGAAGGACGGTGGATACCTGCTGCCGCTGAAGGACGGCGTGCGTAAGCCTCAAGGACTGGACGCGGGCGACACGGTCGACCTTCGGCTCACGTTCGAGGCGCCGGCTCGCAAGCAGACACGGCGCGAGCAGACACAGCGGAAGCCGGCCAAGCGGGTTCCTGTTCCACGTACGGCGGGTTCGAGGGAGCCGGTCACCGACGAGCAGCTCACGATCGTTCCGGCGAACGAGGCGTCGTGGGAGGACCTGCAGGCGGTCTTCGGCGCCGGCGATCCCGGACGATGCTGGTGTCAGCGGTTCCGGATGCTGCCCAAGGAGTCATGGGCATCTGAAGGTCCCGACGAGCTCGCCTCCCGGCTCCGCGACCAGACTGCCTGCGGCAACCGCAAGGCGCAGGAGACCAGCGGCCTGATCGCGTACGTCGACGGCGAGCCTGTCGGCTGGTGCGCCGTCGCTCCGCGCGCGGACCACCCGAGGCTGCTCCGCGACTTCCGCGTCCCCTGGCTCGGCCGCAACGAGGACAGGACCGACCCGACCGTCTGGGCCGTGACCTGCTTCGTCACCCGCGCCGGCTACCGCCGCCGAGGTATCGCCCGCGCCCTGGCCCGAGCCACCGTCCCCTTCGCCCGCGGCAGTGGCGCCCAAGCCCTCGAGGGCTACCCCGACCTCGTGGACGGCGGCTCCGTCGGCACCCTCGCGATGTTCACCGCCGCCGGCTTCACCGAAGTAAGCCGCCCCGGCAACCGCCGAGCCGTGCTCCGCATCAACTTCTGAGCAAATGAAGCAGCCGCCGTACCCACGTGAGTACGGCGGCTGTTCGGTGACTCCGGTTACTTGAGGTTCTCGACGACGTAGTCGATGGCCTGGGTCAGCTTCTCGACGTCGTCCGGGTCGACCGCGGGGAACATCGCGACGCGAAGCTGGTTGCGGCCCAGCTTGCGGTACGGCTCGGTGTCGACGATGCCGTTGGCGCGGAGGACCTTGGCGACCGCGGCGGCGTCGATCGCGTCGTCCAGGTCGATGGTGCCGACGACGAGGGAGCGGGCGTCGGGGTCGGTGACGTACGGCGTCGCGTACTCCGACTTCTCGGCCCACGTGTACAGCCGGTTGCTGGAGTCCGTCGTCCGGGCGACGCTCCACTTCAGGCCGCCCTGGTTGTTGATCCAGTCGGTCTGCTCGGCCATCAGGAACAGCGTGGCGAGCGACGGCGTGTTGTAGGTCTGGTTCTTGCTGGAGTTGTCGACAGCGGTCGCGAGGTCCAGGAACGCCGGGATCCAGCGGCCGGACGCGGCGATCTCCTCGACCCGGGCGAGTGCTGCCGGGCTCATCAGCGCGATCCACAGGCCGCCGTCGGACGCGAAGCCCTTCTGCGGCGCGAAGTAGTACACGTCGGCCTCGTTGACGTCGACCGGCAGACCGGCCGCACCCGACGTCGCGTCGATCGCGACCAGCGCACCCTCGTCGGCGCCTTCGACGCGCTTGACCGGCGCCATCACACCGGTGGAGGTCTCGTTGTGCGGCCACGCGTAGAGGTCGACGCCGGCCTCGGCCACCGCGACCGGGCGGGTGCCGGGGTCGGACTTCACGATCGTCGGGTCGCCGAGGTGCGGGGCGAGCTGAGCGGCCTTCGCGAACTTCGACGAGAATTCACCGAAGCTCAGGTGCTGGCTCTTCTCCCGGATCAGCCCGAACGTCGCGATGTCCCAGAACGCGGTCGAGCCGCCGTTGCCGAGCACGACCTGGTAGCCCTCGGGCAGGCTGAACAGCTCGGCCACGCCCTGCTGTACGCGGGCCACCAGGTTCTTCACCGGGGCCTGGCGGTGGGAGGTGCCGAGCAGCTTCGCGCCCTCGGTCGCCAGCGCGGCGATCGCTTCCGGGCGGACCTTCGACGGACCCGAACCGAAACGGCCGTCAGCGGGTTTGAGCTCAGCAGGAATCTGAATGTCGCTGGTCACCAGCGTCTTCCCTTCGTCGTCTGCATCTCAGAAAGCCGACGACGCTGTCAGCGCCCACCATCCTCCCACACCGCTCCCACCCCACCACCCGGGGGCTCACCGCGCGGACTACTCGTGCTTGCGGGTGATGGTCTGGGTGCCGGTCAGGACGGCGACCGGGCCGTCCGGGGTCTCGGTCCACTCGCCGCAGGCGCCGCCGCCTTCGGCTACCTCCAGCGTGAGTTCGGTCCCGTCCATCCGGAGGGCCGGGTGGTAGTACTGCGCGACCCGCTCCGCCTCGCCCTCGATGTAGTGGCCGATCAGCGCCCGCCGGAACCGGTCCGTGGTGACATTCGGGTTGCTCCCGTGCACCAGCGCCCCGTGGAAGAACAGCACGTCGCCCGGTTCCATCTCCACCGGTACGGCGGACCCGGTCGACGGGAGCGGCACCGTGACATCGGTGAAGCTGACCGTGGTGTCGGCCTTCTCGGTGCACAGGATCGGCCAGCGGTGCGAACCGGGCACGACCTCGAGGCACCCGTTCGCCTCGTCGACCCGGTCGAGCGCCATCCACGCCGCGACGCACGTCCCCGGATCGGCCTTCAGGTAGAAGTTGTCCTGGTGCAGCGCCTGCCCGCGGGAGCCCGGCGGCTTGAAGTAGACCATCGTCTGTACGGCGTACGGCGACCGTCCGAGCAGCGTCGTCATGACCTCGTGGATCCGCGGGTCGATCAGCCACTGCAGCGACGTCTCGTCCCAGCGGTGCATCTGCGCCATCCGCGGATACCGCTTCAGCGGGTCCCGGTCGGTGGAGTTGTGCCCCGCGAAGTCGTGCGAGCGCGGCCCGCGGTGCCGGACCTCCATGTAGTGGTCCCGCAACCGGTCGACCTCGTCAGTGCTGAACAGGCCACGGACCAGCGTGTAACCGGTCCGCTCGAACTCTTCCCGAAGTACGACGTCGATGTTGGATGAAACGCTCATGCACGACTCCCGCGGATGTGCTCTACGCTGCTGGTCAGATCCAATTCTCCTGCCTGGTACCGGCACCGAACCACGGAGGATTCGCGCGAGGAGTTGAACTTTTGTTGCATCGACTAGAGCTCGAGCTGATGTCGGCGCCGACCTTCTGGCGGTGTGAGCCGAGCTGGTCGTGGACCTCACGCCCGCTCGCGGATCACCTGCTCTGGTGCGTCATGGACGGCCGCGGCGAGTTGGTTCTCGACGGCGAACGCCAGGACCTGCACCCGGGCATCTGCGCGGTCTTCCAGCCCGGCGACGCCCCGCGCGCCACCCACGACCCGCATCGCAGGCTGCTGGTCTTCGGCATGCACTTCCAGACGACCGGCGCGGCGCCAGACCCGCGCTGGGGCGAGGTGATGGACCGCGAGCTGCTCGGCGTTCTCGCCCGCACCAGCGACGCGTCCTACCGGCGGCAGGACGCGCTCGGCCGGCGCCAGGCGGAACTGTGCCTTGAGCAACTGATCGCGCTGATCTGGGACGCCGTCCACAACCCGGGCCGACGCGTCACCGACACCGCCGTCGACGAGATCGCCCGGCAGCTCCGGCAGGACCCGGGCCGCGACTGGACGGTGGCGGAGATGGCCTCCAAGGCTTCGCTGAGCCGGGCGCAGTTCACGCGCAGGTTCGTCACGCAGTTCGGGATGTCACCCGCGCAGTACCTCATCCAGGCCCGCATCGATCGCGCACACCAGCTGCTGACCGAGAGCGGCATGACCGTCACCGAGACGGCCGCCGCCCTCGGCTACACCGACGTTCCGTACTTCAGCCGCCAGTACAAGCAACGCACCGGCCGCACTCCAAGCCAGGACCGTTAGGCCCAGTCGGGGTTCCAGCCCTCGATCGCGTCGGCGGGCCGGGACGCGGGGCCGGAGTAGATCGCCGACGGCCGGATCAGCCTGCCGGTCCGCTTCTGCTCCAGTACATGCGCACTCCAGCCGGCGGTCCGTGCACAGGTGAACATCGACGTGAACATCGGCGGCGGCACCTCCGCGAAGTCGAGGACGATCGCCGCCCAGAACTCCACGTTGGTCTCCAGCACACGGTCCGGCCGCCGCTCGCGCAGTTCGGCCAGCGCGGCCTGCTCCAGCGCCTCAGCCACCTCGTACCGCGGGGCGTCCAGCTCACGCGCCGTACGACGAAGCACGCGGGCGCGCGGGTCCTCGGCCCGGTACACCCGGTGCCCGAAGCCCATCAGCCGCTCGCCCGCGTCCAGCAAGCCCTTCACGTACGAGCGTGCGTCGCCGGATCGCTCCACACCCTCGATCATCGTCAGCACCCGCGCCGGCGCACCGCCGTGCAGCGGGCCGGACATCGCGCCGACCGCACCGGACAATGCAGCAGCGACGTCCGCACCGGTCGATGCGATCACCCGTGCGGTGAACGTCGACGCGTTCATGCCGTGCTCGGCCGCGGACGTCCAGTACGCGTCGACCGCCTTCACATGCTTCGGATCCGGCTCACCGCGCCAGCGGATCATGAACCGCTCGGTGATCGTCGTCGCCTTGTCCACCTCGCGTTGCGGCACCATCGGGTGGCCGACGCCGCGGGCCGCCTGTGCGACGTACGACAGCGCCATCACCGCCGCCCGGGACAGGTCGTCACGCGCCTGCACGTCGTCGATGTCGTAGAGCGGCCGCAGACCCCAGGCGGGTGCGAGCATCGCCAGCGCGGACTGTACGTCGACGCGCACGTCGCCGGTGTGCACCGGCAGCGGGAACGGCTCGGCCGGTGGCAGGCCCGGGGTGAAGGCGCCGTCGACCAGTAGGCCCCACACGTTCTCGAACGGGACGCGGCCGACCAGGTCCTCGATGTCCACGCCGCGATAGCGGAGCGCCGAACCTTCTTTGTCCGGCTCGGCGATCTGCGTGTCGAAGGCGACCACGCCTTCCAGCCCGTGCTGCACCTCGGTCCTCGGATCAGACATGCCACTCCCTCGTCCTCGTATCGGCGCTCCCGCAGCATAGTTCTCGGAACTGATGACAACACAGCTTTGTGACCGGTTCGAGCCGGTCGGGGCTCGGTCCGGGCGGAACTTTTGCCGCGGAGCCCGCATCAGGCTCTGCATGGAAACGCTGGTCGCCTACACCTTCGCGCACGACAGCGCCGCACGCGCGGCCGCCGGTCGTGCCCGCGTGGAGGCGTACTACGGCGATCTCTGGCAGCACAAGGCCGAACACCAGGGGTACGACGGCCAAGCGGTCGGACTGCACATGTGGGACCGCCGCGACGACACGTGTCTCTGGCCGTCCTGGCACGACGGCGGAGACGTCCGCGTCGCCAGCGTGCACGCCCCGCTCGGCTACCAACGGGTGATCGGTGACATCGCGCCGTACTACGCCCCTGCCCACCTGGCGAAGGCAGTACGGCGTACTCCGGCGAGCTTCCTCGACCTGCCCCCACCGTTCACGCTGGCGGCTGTGGACCCGGGTGCGGAGCGGCTGGACCTCTTCACCGACTCGATCGGCGTCGGACGGCTGTTCCAGTTGCGGCTTCCGGACGGATGGGTCTGGAGCAATCGCCCCGCCGCGACATTGCTCTTCGCCGGAATGCCCGCTTCACCAGCTCCGAGAGGCTGGAGCTTCGCCGCTGCCTGCGGCTGGTTCATGGACGACAGTACGCCGTACGACGGTGTACTGACCGTTCCTGGTGCGACGCATATCGTTGCCGACGGCTACCGTCAGCAGCGGACCGTCAGCCGGATCGAGACAACCAGCGTGTGGTCGACGGACAACCAGGACACAGCAGACGAGACAGCCGCCGCATTGCAGGACGTGGCGCGGTCGGTGGCTCGCCTGTGGCCGGGACGGCCGACGGTCGACTTGAGCGGTGGGCGCGACTCCCGTGTGGTCGCAGGTGCGTTTCTGGCTGCAGGTGTCGCGCTGAAGCTCAACAGCTACGACGCGGTCCCTGGTGAGCTGGAAGTCGCAGAGTCATTGGTGCAAATGCTCCAGCAACCAGTCGAACACGCAGTAAGCCGTAAGGTCCCGTCCAGAGCGACTGCCGCCAGACCGCAGCCGGTGGAGATGGTCAGCCGAGCAGTCCGCTGGCACAGGTACTCCGAAGGGCTACGACCGTCCAGCTACCTGTTTCACACGCCTCCGACCTCCCTTGCCGGCGTTGCCCACCTCGCGATCGGCGGTGCCGGCGGCGAGGTGGCACACGGCCACTTCTACCCACGCGACGTACTGCAGCTGGATGCCCTGCCGCTGCCGGACAAGTTGCGTGCCTTCAGCAACCATCTGCAGGCCCGCCTGGTCGCCACCGCGGGCCCGAGCGACACCGCCCGCGCCGCCGTCGCCGAGCAGATCGAGCGTGTACTGCGCACCGCCGTCCACGGCGGCATCGAGAACGCGACGATGCTCGACTACTTCTACGTCGTCGAACGCCTCCGCCGCTGGGGTACGACGGGGGAGCGCACCGGCGTCGTCTCGCCGCTCCTGGTCCCCTCGTTCGTTCGGTCGGCCTTCGCACTGGATCCCGCGCAACGCCTTGACAACGCACTGCACCGCGAGCTGCTCCGGCGGCTGGTGCCGGCGTGGGTCGACGTACCGTTCTTCAAACCCAGCCCCACGGTCAGCACCCGCCGGAGCCCCGCCAAGGTCCGCTGTCTGGCTGACGCTGCCGACCGCGAGCTGATCGAGCAGCTGCTCCAGGACGTCGAAGGCTTCGAGAAGCTCGACACCCTCTGGGCCGCCTCGGTCGCCGGCGCCAGTTCGGCCGCCGGCGAGGCCACGCTCCGCCAGGCGCTGTGGCGGGCCACCTTCGACCAGCACCTCGCCGAGGTCAACCGTCACCTGCCAACCGCCCCTGCGAACCCGAAGCCGCCCGTCAGTCGGCCGCCTGCACCGCAACGCCATCCGCTGGTCAGGGCAGTAGGTCGAAGCAAGCTGTGGCGGGCCTATCGCACGGTCCGGCCGAAGCGTAAGTAGGCTCGACGCGTGGATCTTGCGGAGATGCGGCGTACGTACGGACTGGGGGAGCTGCTCGAGGATCAGATGGCTTCTGACCCGGTCAAGCAGTTCGAAACCTGGCTGCAGCAGGCCCGGGAGGCCGGCCTGGCGGAGCCCAACGCGATGGTGCTGGCCACGGCGGACCGCGACGGGCGGCCGTCGGCGCGGACGGTTCTGCTCAAGCGTGTCGACGAACGCGGGTTCGTGTTCTACACCAACCAGCAGTCGCGCAAAGCCGACGACCTGTCCGACAACCCGCACTGCGCGCTGGTGTTCCCGTGGCACGCGATGGAGCGCCAGGTCCGCGTCGAGGGCACGGTCACCAAGCTCCCCACCGAAGAGGTCGACGAGTACTTCGCCAGCCGGCCGCGAGAGTCACAGCTCGGCGCGTGGGCGTCGCAGCAGAGCCAGCCAGTCGCGTCCCGCGAGGAGCTCGACCTGCAGTACGAGTCGTACGAGCGCCAGTGGCCCGAGGGCACCGAGATCTCGACGCCGTACTTCTGGGGCGGCTACCTGGTCGCTCCAGAAGTGATCGAGTTCTGGCAGGGCCGGGTCGGCCGGCTGCACGACCGCCTGGCCTACCGTCGTGCCAGCTCAGGTTCCTGGGAGCTCGTCCGGCTCCAGCCCTGATCGGTTTCGCGGAACCCGTTGCGCTCCCACCACCGCACCAGCGGTCGCGGCGCCCACCAGTTCGCCCGCCCCAGCAACCGCATCGTCGCCGGCACCAGCAGCGCCCGGACGATCGTCGCGTCCAGGGCGATCGCGATCACCAGCCCGACGCCGATCATCTTGACGAACACGATCCCCGACGTCGAGAACGCCGCCACCACGATGATCAGCAGCAACGCCGCGCTGGTGATGATCCCGCCGGTCCGCTGCAGGCCGTGCGCGACCGCCTCGGTGTTGTCGCCGGTTCGGTCGTACTCCTCCCGGATCCGGCTGAGCAGGAACACCTCGTAGTCCATCGACAGCCCGAACAGTACGGCGAACAGCAGCACCGGGTTGGTCGCATCGAGGAACCCGGCCGGCGTGAATCCGAGGAACCCGGACAGATGCCCGTCCTGGAAGATCCACACCATCGCCCCGAAGGCCGCCGACAACGACAACACGTTCATCAGCAACGCCTTCGCGGGCAGCACGAACGAGCCGAAGGCAACGAACAGCAGCACGAACGTCACCACGACGATGAACCCGGCCATATACGGCGCGCGCTCCTTCAACACGTCCAGCAGATCGATCACCGCCGCCGTCTCACCACCGACCTGGACCTGCGTACCCGTCGGCGCCGGCACCGCGCGCACCCCGTGTACGACGTCTCGCGCCGCCAACTCCTGCCCGGTGAAATGAGTGTGCACGACAACGGACGCGACACCGTTGGCGTAACCACCGATCCGCACGTTCTCCACGTCCCGCACCTGCTGCAGCCGAGAGATGTACGGCGCCAGCGCCGCCGCCGGATCGCTCGGTGCTGAATCGAACCGCACGGCCGCGTAGATGTCCGACCCGCCCGCCCCCGGGAAGTCCCGCTGGAGCGTCTCGGTCACCGTCCGCGAAGTAGCGCCCGTTGGCAACGACCGATGATCCACCCCACCCAGCTGCGCCGACAGGAACGGGATCCCCAGAATCAGCAGTACCGGGACGAGCACGAGCACGTATCGCACCGGCCGCCGCATCACGCTGTGCGCCAGCCGATACCAGGCGCCCTGCGAAGCGGAAGCCTTGCGTGGCCTGAAGATCCGCAGGCTGTTCACGCGATGACCGAGTACGCCGAGCAGCGCCGGCAGCGCGGTCAGTGCCGCGACCATCGCGATCGCCACGGCGGCAGCGCCGCCGTACGCCATCGACTTCAGGAACATCACCGGGAACAGGACCAGGCTGCTGACCGCCACGCCGACCGTCACACCGGAGAACGCGACTGTCCGCCCGGCCGTCGCCATCGTCGTGGCCAGCGCGCTCTCGACGTCGTTGCCCCGAGCAAGTTCTTCGCGGAACCGGGTGACGATGAACAGCGCGTAGTCGATCGCCAGCCCGAGCCCGATCATCGTGACGATGTTGATCGAGAAGATCGACACGTCGGTGACCGCCGACAACCCGCGCAGCAGCACGAACGAGCCGAGGATCGCGAGCGCACCAACGAACAGCGGAAGCGAGGCCGCGACCAGACCGCCGAACACGACAACCAGCAGCACCAGCACGATCGGCGTCGAGATCGACTCGGCCTTCACGATGTCGTGCTCGGTCTGCGTGTTCACCTCGTCGAACACCGCGACCTCGCCGCCGACCTTCGTGTCGAGCCCGGCAGGCGCAGCCCGGACCTTCGAGGCGATCCGGTGAAACGTGTCCAGCCGCGCCTCCGGCGTGCCGCCGGCCAGCGTGAGTACGGCGTACGTGCTGTGTTGGTCTTTCGACACGAACACCGGCGACTTGGTGCTCCAGTACGTCGACACGCCGGTCACGTCGGCGCTCGGCAACCCGGCGAGATGGCTTTCGACGGACTGCTTGAAGGCCGGGTCGGCGACGGTCTCGGACGGGCTGCGATAAAGCACGACGACGTCGGTGCCGGTGCGGCCAACGTTCTGCTCGATCGTCGCGACCGCGTTCGCGGCCTCGGTGTCCGGCGCGTCGAAGCCGCCGTTCGCCAGCGAGCCGAAGACGCCGGTGCCCCAGGCCAGTCCGAGGACGACGAAGACACCGGTCAGGGCGAGCACCAGACGGCGGCGCCGGTACGTGAAGTGGCCGAGCGTCTCGAACACGAAACTCTCCCCAGCGAGTAGATTTGAGCGGCAGCAGCTTGAGTGAACAGCGTTAACTGTTAACGGTGTTCACTCTAAGGTCCTGCCCTACCGCGATGTCAAGGAGAGTTTCGAGATGGAGAGCCGGGACCGCCGGAGAGCGGCGACGCTGGCCGAGATCAAGGCGGCCGCGCGCCGGCTGCTGGTCAGCGGCGGATCGGCCGCGGTCGGCCTGCGGGCGGTCGCGCGCGAGCTGGGCCTGACCCCGCCCGCGCTGTACCGGTACTTTCCGAGCCACGAGGCGCTGATCGGCGCGCTGATCGCGGACCTGTACGACGAGCTGACGGCCGCGCTGATGCAGTTGCAGACGACCGAGGAGGTTCCGGATCTGGGCGAGCGGTTGTACCTACTAGCCAACGGCCTGCGGAACTGGGGTCTCGCGCATCCGGCCGAGTTCGCGCTGCTGTTCGGTACGGCGGTCCCGACGCCCGACGCGGACGACCACGACGAGACGCCCGGTCACCAGGCGGCGATGCGGTTCGGCGCGGTCTTCAAGGAACTGGTCGCGCAGATCTGGCACTGGAAGCCGTTCCCGTACCCGCCCGACGAGCTGCTCGGCAAGGAGCTGATCGCCCAGCTCACGCAGGAGTCCGAGCACTTCCAGGGCATGCCGCCCGGCGCGATCTACCTGTCGCTGACCTACTGGACCAGGCTCTACGGGCTGATCTGCATGGAGGTCTTCGGCCAGCTGCACTGGGTGCTGCCGGATGCCGGCGCGTACTTCGAGGCCCAACTCCGCGAGATCGGCGAGGCGCTCGGCCTGGACTGCCCGCCGGCCGACTGAGGGCCGACTGAGGCGCCGACTGAGGGCATAAAAAAGCCTGCGGGCGCTTCCAGAGACACGACCGGGTGGCCGAACTCAGGGTCAGGCGGACTACCTGACTGCCCGCAGGCCCGGTGGCTGGCGTTGTATTGGCCCACCACTTGCCCACTTAACTGTGGTTGGCGGTTAGCCCGCCGCCACCTCACGAGTCCGATAGCAATTCATGCGTTGGACCACCTCCCTTCGCGTGTACTGCGAACTTACTGTCCGGCGGTCAACGGTTCAACCGTTTTTCGCCCTGGGATGAACGACAATCGGGACATGATCGAACTGGGCCTGATCCCGCTGCTGGTACTGATCGGAACCGCCTGGTTCGGGTGGGCGTCGTACCGCCGGGCCGTCCAGGCAGAGCAGGCGCTGGCCGAGGTCAACGCCGAACACCGGGCACTGACGCACGAGGTCAGGTCGCTCGAGCGGGCGGTCGCGGCTGCCGAGCAGGGCCTGCGTACGCTCAGCTCGCATCCGTCGGTACCGCGCGACGTCGCGGTCACCGCCGACCTGACCCTCGCCGACGTACGGCGATTGGTGGAACGCAAGGAGCTCGACGACTGATGGTCAAACTGGGGAACGCGGCCGCCGCGATCAAGCCCAAGGGCGGCGGCAGCGTGAAGGCCAAGGTGATCGGTGGCCTGATCGTCGCGGTGATCGTGATCATCGCGCTGTTCAACATCTTCAACTTCGCGAACACCGACGCGAACCGGATCGGTCTGCACTACGGCGGCGGCGTGATCGAGGACAAGAAGTTCAAGTCGATCGTCCCGCCGGGCTCGACGAACAAGCTGATCGGCCCCGGCGACACGCTCTACACGTACCCGATCGACCAGCGGTCGTACATCATCGGCGGTGACGGCGCCGACACCGACGCGGCCGACGAGGTCACCGTGGTCAGCAAGGACAACGTCCGGCTCGGCGTCCGCGTGCAGGTGTACTTCACGCTGAACCGGGACAAGGACGTGATCAAGTCGTTCCACGAGCGCATCGGCCTCAAGACCGAGGCGTACGAGGAGCAAGGCTGGAACGACATGCTGCAGAGCTACTTCCGGCCGCAGATCGACCGGGCGCTGGCCGCGGTCGCGACGAACTACGGCTGGGCCGAGCTCTACAACAACGAGGCGAAGAAGTCCGCGTTCCAGAGCGCGGCGGCCAAGGAGTTCACCCGGCTGCTGCCGGCCGCGGTCGGCGGTGACTACTTCTGCGGCCCGGGCTACAACGGCAGCAACGACTGCGGCGAGCTGTCGTTCACGATCCAGAAGCCGATGCCGCTGGACAAGGGCATCATCGACGGGCTCGAGGCCAAGCAGCGCGCCGAGCTGGCGAAGGCCACCCAGGAGCAGAAGAACCAGCAGGTGAACGTCGAACTGCAGTCGGTCAAGCAGCAGGTCGCGATGCTCGGTGCGAACGGCTACCTGCTGAAGACCGCGATCGAGTCGGGCAAGATCCAGTTCATGGTCATCCCGCAGAACGGCAACGTCAGCATCCCGGTGCCGACCCCGACGACCACCCCCACGACCCCGACCACGCAGCCAGGCGGCTGATCGGATGAGTTCGCTGCCGTCCCACCTCGAGCTGGTGCAGGGCGTCGTCCTGCCGAGGCCGGTCGGCGCGCATCCGGTGCTCGACTTCGTCAACACCCGGTCCGAGTGGACCACCCGTGGCCCCGCCCGGACCGAGTGGCTGACGTCGTACGAAGCCTTCCTGATCTGGAACTCGTACGTCGGCCTGTTGTCGCCGGCCACCGTGTTCCGGCTGATCGAGCAGGCCGGCCGCAGCTCGAGCGAGGTGGCACGGCGGTTGCAGGCCACGCTGGACTTCCGCGTCGACCTGTACGACGTCCTGACCGACCAGGCCACCGCGACGACCTTCGAGGCTGCCGCGCGCGTGATCGAGAAGGCGTACGGCGGCCGGCGACTCGTGTCGACCGATGACGGGCTGACCTGGGAGCTGCGGGAGGACCTCGCGCTCCCGCTCCACAACCTGGCGGTACTGGCCGGCGACCTGCTCACCGGCCCGTCCCGTGAGCACGTCCGCACCTGCCCGTCCTGCGGGTGGTTGTTCCTCGACCCGCGCGGGCGCCGGCGCTGGTGCTCGATGGCGACCTGCGGCAATCGCGCCAAGGTCCGCGCCCACGCGGCGCGAGCGCGCTAGTTTCTGTGTTTTCTAGTTGAAGGCCGCCGGGTCCACCGTGATCCAGGTGTGCTTCGCGCGGGCGAGTACGCGGCCGTCGGCGTCGTACAAGGTGCTCGCGGTGAACGTCTTGCGGCCGTCCTCGCCGAGGTAGCGGCCGAGCGCGACGCATTCCTCGCCGACCTGCGGGCGCGCGTCGACGCATGCGGTCAGCTGGCCGAGCACCGAGGGCCGGCCTTCGAGGTCGATCGTCCAGCCGCCGGGGCAGTCGAGCGCCGCCCAGAGGAACAGCTCATCGACCAGTCCGCCGGTCGCCAGATCCGCCGCGGGCTTCCAGGTGCACGCCGTACGCCCGTCGCCGATCGGCCCTGGCCGGAGCTGAAGACCGGCCTGGTTCGAGGGGCCGCAGACAAAGCAGTTCGCGAACGGGTGGTCCTGCAGCCCCCGGTACGCCGCCTCCGCGGCCCGGGCTTCGTCCGCCGGGACGGGATCGATCGTCGCGTCGGCGAGGAAACCGCTGTCGACCGGTACTGCGTCCGCGACCAGCTCGTCACCGTCGGTCAGCTGAGCGCCGGCGGCGTCGGCCGCCAGGGCGAGGTCTTTCTGCAGTGGCGGCGGCATCCGCAACCGGACCTGCGGGACGTGTACGCCGTTGAGCTGCGCCGCCAACGTGGTGCCGACCAGGCCGGCGACGTATCCGCCGTTGCCCGATCGCTCCGGCCCCCGGAATCGTTGGTCGACCCGCACGAAAGTCATGGCTCCGGACCCTAACGCAATAACAGGTTTCACCCGGTCGTACACGGTCTGTGCTGGAGGTGTGAGTGCCGAGAACCGTGGGAAGGAAAGGGTTTCAGAGAAATCTGAGGATTTCTCGGAACAACTGAGCTGAGCCCTCCAGTTCAAACGACCGTTTGAACTATGCTGACTGCAGGCTACTGCGCGTGAGCAGGTGGGGTGCCTGCGCGAGCAGTGGCTGGGGGGAAGGAGAACTCTGTGGAGACACCGGTCGAAACGACCCGGGAGAGATTGCTCAACGTGGCTGAGCAACGATTCGGAGAAGGGGGTTACGAGGGCACTTCGCTGCGGGCCATCACGGTCGCGGCGGCCGCGAACATCGCGGCGGTCAACTATCACTTCGGTTCGAAGGAAGCGTTGCTACGGGCTGCCGTGGCGCGTGCGATGGCGCCGGTCAACACCGAACGGCGGCGCCGGCTGGACCAGTTGGAGGCCGGCGGGGCGCCGACGCCGGAGGAGCTGATCCGGGCCTTCATCGAGCCCGGGCTGGAACTCGTACTGCGCCGGGGCGAGCGCGGTGCCGTGGTCGCCCGGTTCATCGGCCGGATCGCGTTCGATCCGAGCCGGCGGATCCGGGAGCTGTACGCCGCCGAGTCGGATCCGATCGAGAGCCGGTACCTGGCCGCGCTGCAGCGGGCGTTGCCGCAGGCGTCGCCGGATGCCGTCGCCTTCGGGTACATGAACATGCTCGGTCTGCTCGCGTTGCACCAGTCACAGGCTCTGTCCCCGACGCCGGGTGCCGCCGGCGCTGCGAACACTGCGAACCCTGTGAACACCGAGGATCCCGGCAAGCTCGCCGAGAACCTGGTCGCGTTCCTGGTTGCGGCCTTCGACCGCGGCCTGCGGGCCTGACCGCATCGTGGATCCCCCGGAAACCGTGGATTCCCTGCCCACGGCTCCCGGGAGACACTGATTCACCCCGCTGCACACCCCTTCACACCGCGCCCCGGTCCACGTGAGTTTTGTCCCGTGTTTTGCTCATGGATGTTCGGACCGCCGGGTAACGCTGCATAATGGCGCTCCGTGGACCCCTGTGAAGTCGTGGTTGCCGTCGACCTCGGTGGAACCCGGATGAAGTGCGGCCTGGTCGCCGCCGACGGTGCCGTGCTGCACCGCGAGACCAGGCCTACTCCCCGGGACGCTGGGGGCCGTGCCGTGCTCGACGCACTGCTGGAGACCGTCGTCGAGCTCAGCCAGAAGGCGACCGCCGACGGGCACCGGGTGCGCGCGATCGGCGTCGTGGTGCCCGGCGTCATCGACGCCGAGCACGGGACGGTCGGCGCCGAGAACCTGGAGTGGGTCGCGACACCGGTACTGGCCGAGCTGAAGGCGGCGATCAGCGACGATGTGCCGATCGTTCTCGCCCACGACGTCCGCGGCGGCGGGTACGCCGAGCTGCGCCAGGGCGCCCTGGCCGGTACGACGAACTCGATGTTCCTGCCCCTCGGCACCGGGATCGCCGCCGCGATGATCGTGGACGGATCCCTGGTCAGCGGTGACGGGTACGCCGGTGAGCTCGGCCACTCGAAGTTCATCTACGGCGACGCGGCCGAGCTCTGCGCCTGCGGTCAGTGGGGCTGCCTCGAGACGGTCGCCTCCGCCGCCGCGCTGGCCAGGCGGTACACGGCGCGGACGGGACGAACCGTCGACGGCGCCCGCGAGGTGATGGAGTTGCTCGCGGCCGGAGACCCGGACGCGGCACAGGTCTGGCAGGACGCGCTGGCGGCTCTGATCGACGCTCTGGTCCTCTATACGACTCTGGTCGCACCGACCCGCATCGCGATCGGCGGCGGCCTCGTAGGGGCCGGCGAGACGCTGCTGCAGCCGCTGCGCGAGGGTGTGCATGCGCGCCTGACGTTCCAGCGCGAGCCCGAGATCGTGGCCGCGGTGCTGGGCGAGGAGGCGGGCATGCTGGGCGCCGCGCAGATGGCGTGGGACAGCGTTAACGCCGACGAGGAGGAGACGGCATGACGACGTACCGCGTGGGCCGGGTGGTCACGCCGGACGATGTACTCGAGAACGCCTGGATCCAGGTGGTCGACGAGGACATCCACGCGTTCGGGCGCCGGTCCGAGGGGATGCCCGCCGACGGCAAGCGGCCCGAGGATCTGGGCAACGTCACCGTCGTGCCGGGGTTCGTCGACATCCACACGCACGGTGGCGGCGGGTCGACGTACTCGACCACCGATCCGGAGGAAGCGCGCAAGGTCGCGGCCTTCCACGGCAAGCACGGTACGACGACCACGCTCGCCAGTCTCGTGACGTCGCCGCTCGACGTACTCGTCGACCAGACCGCCTGTCTGGCGGAGCTGATCACCGACGGCGTGATCGCCGGCGTGCACCTCGAAGGACCGTTCCTGTCCGCGGCGCGGTGTGGTGCGCACGACCCGGCGCTGCTGCGGCCGCCGCTCAAGGACGACGTGGCGAAGGTGCTCAGCGACGCGGTCAAGATGGTGACGATCGCGCCGGAGCTCGAGAACGGGCTGGAAGCGATCCGCCAGGTCGTCGACGCCGGCGCGGTCGCGGCGCTCGGGCACACGGACGCGACGTACGAGCAGATGGTCGCCGGGGCGGATGCCGGTGCGACCGTCGCGACGCACCTGTTCAACGGGATGCGGCCGTTCCATCACCGCGATCCCGGCCCGGTCGGCGCCGCGCTGAACGACGAGCGGCTGCTGCTCGAGGTGATCAACGACGGTATGCACCTCGATCCGCAGGTGGTCCGGGTCGCGCTCGCGGCCGCCGGGGTGAACCGGATCGCGCTGATCACCGACGCGACGGAGGCGACCGGGATGCCGGACGGGCGGTACAAGCTCGGCAACCTCGAGGTCGACGTCAAGGACGGCCTCGTGACGCTTGCCCACGGCAAGCATTCGATCGCCGGCAGCACCTTGACCATGGACGTTGCCTACCGCAACGCGGTGAAGTCCGGAGTGTCGCTGGTGGACGCGTCGCGGATGGCGTCGACGACGCCGGCGCAGACCTTCGGCTGGTACGACGTCGGCTCGATCGAGACCGGCAAGCGGGCGGACCTGGTGCTGCTCGACGACGAGTACGCCGTGCAGAAAGTGATGCGGGCCGGGTCGTGGCTGGACTGATCGGGACCGTCACGCTCAACCTCGCGCTGGACGTGACGTACGAGGTCGACGAACTGCAGATCGGCGGGAGCCATCGCGTCGATCGGATCCGCCGGCGAGCGGGCGGCAAGGGCGTCAATGTCGCGCGGGTCGCGGCCACGCTCGGGCATCAGGTGCTGGTGCTCGGGTTCGTCGGTGGTGTGACGGGCGAGCTCGTCGCCGAGGAGTTGTTCGATGCCGGGCTGACCGCGCTGCTCACCCCGATCGCGGGGGAGACCCGCCGTACCGTTGCCATTGTCAACGGTGTCGACGGGGACGCGACGATCTTCAACGAGGCCGGTCCGACGGTGAGTGCCGACGAGTGGCGGGCGTTCCTGGACCGGATGCCGTGGGGGCGGATGGGTGTGCTCGCGTGTTCGGGCAGCCTGCCGCCGGGACTGCCGTCCGACGCCTACGCGGAGCTCGCGGTGCGGGCGCGGCATCACGACGTACTGTCGGTGATCGATACCGGCGGTGATGCGTTGGCGGCCGCGGCTCGTGCGGGCGCGGTGGTACGGGCGAATGCGTCCGAGTTGCGTGCTGCTGTTGGTGATGTGGAGGTCGAGGAGGGCGCGTCGGAGCTGGTCGCGCTCGGTGCGTCCGCTGCGGTCATCACCGACGGCCCACGCGGGATGGTTGCCGCCAGCAAGAAAGGCGTCTGGCGGGCGCTGCCGGTCGAGACCGTCAGCGGAAATCCGACCGGCGCGGGCGATGCCTGTACGGCGGTCGTCGCGGCAGCTGTTGCGGAATCATCCGAGCCCGACTGGTCCGTCGTCCTCAAGTCGGCCGTCGCCGCATCGGCTGCCGCGGTGCTGACACCCGTTGCCGGAGACATCGATCTGGCCGCCTACCGCCGCTGGCAACCGCAAGTCGTCGTTCACTAGAAGGAGTTCTCATGCCGTTGGTTTCCGGGGCCGAGGTTGTGCTGGCTGCGGCCAAGGCCGGTCGTGGTGTCGGTGCGTTCAACGTGATCCAGCTGGAGCACGCGACCGCGTTGATCGCAGGTGCGGAGCAGGTCGGTGCGCCGGTGATCCTGCAGATCAGTGAGAACGCGGTGAAGTACCACGGCGCGCTCAAGCCGATCGGGCTCGGCACGCTGGCTGCCGCGGCGGCCGCGACGGTGCCGGTCGTCGTACACCTGGATCACGCGATGGACCGGGACCTGGTCACCGAGGCGGTCGCGCTCGGGTTCACGTCGGTGATGTACGACGCCTCCAAGCTCGAGTACGCCGACAACGTGGCGGCGACGTCCGACGTGGTTGCGTACTGCCATGACCACGGGGTCTTCGTCGAGGCCGAGATCGGCGAGGTCGGCGGGAAGGACGGCGTCCACGCACCCGGTGCCCGCACCCGCCCCGACGAGGCACTCGCCTTCGCCGAGGCCACCGGCGTCGACGCACTGGCGGTCGCGGTCGGCTCGAGCCACGCCATGACGGAGCGCACCGCGACGCTCGACTTCGACCTCATCACGCAACTCCGCGACGCCGTGCCGGTGCCCCTGGTCCTGCACGGCTCGTCGGGAGTCGCCGATCCGGACCTCACCCGGGCCGTCGAGGCCGGCATGACCAAGGTCAACATCGCCACCCATCTGAACAACGTCTTCACCGGCGTCGTTCGCGAGGTGCTCGCCGAGAACCCCAAGCTGGTCGATACGCGGAAGTACCTCGGCCCGGCCCGCGACGCCGTGGCGGCTGAAGTCGCACGACTGCTGGGTGTGCTGAAGGCGACGGCCTAGATCCCGGCGGCACCCCGGATCCAGTGCGCGCGCAGATCGTCGCGGGCGACCTGGACCTGCTCGCGGGTCGCCGGGTCGGGCACCTCGAAATCGTCGATCAGCCGGGTGAGCGCCATCTCGACCGCCGCGACCAGCGCGTCCTCCTCGGACAGGTCGGACTCGGCCACTCCGCGCAGCCCGGCCGCGAGCGCGGTGAGCCCGGCCCGCTCCTGGTCGGTGAACTGCACCCGGATCTCGGTCCTGCTGTCCACGCCGCCTCCTCAGGTGGTTGCTACAGTCATGGTGCAATGCAACGATCATGTTGCACAAGAGTGAGGGGTCGCGGATGACCGTGGCGGTGGACGAGACGCTGCGTACGGCGGCCATCGCCGTACTGGCCGAGCACGGCTGGGCCGGGGTGACGCTGGAGCGGGTCGCGGAGAAGGTCGGCCGGTCCCGGGTCACGCTCTGGCGGCAGGGCCTGACCGTCGAGGCGCTGCTGGACTCCTTGCTGGACGCGCTGGCCGACGACTACCGGGACACGATGTGGCCGGTGCTGGCCGGTTCCGGGACCGGCCGTGAGGGCCTGATCCGCACGATCGAGGCGCTGTTCGACGTGATCGACCGGCATCTCCCGCTGATGTTGTCGTCGGACCTGGTGTTCCATCAGGAACAGGCCCGCAACGGGCCGGTCTCGTTCCTGGATCCGTTCGAGCGGTTCCTCCGTGAGGGTGAAGCTGACGGAACCCTGCACCCGCACGGCCGGGTCAGCGACGTGGCCGAGGTGCTGATGGTGTCGGCCGCCTTCACCTATGTGCACATGCGCGGCCGGCACCACTGGTCCCGGTCGCGGGCCCGGCGCCTGACCCTCGACCTGGTACTCCGCGGCGTACTGGAGGCATGAAACACGCCTGTTGCATTTCCTGCAACGAGCATGTTTCACTAACGGCATCATCAGCTTCTCCTGGAGGAGACCGCCATGACACTGCCGTACGCCGAACCGCTGATCCGTCGTGAGCCGCAGCCCCGGGTGATTCCCGAGCCGCTGCGCGTCGGCGAGCCCGGTGGGGATCCCTGTGGACTGTGCAGCTGGCTCACCGGCCTGGACGACACCGCGACCACCCGGGACGCTGCGGACAAACCGCTCTGGTACGACGACGACTGGGCGCTCTGCCGGGCGACCGGCGTCACCATCCCCGGCGTGGTCTGGCTGACCAGCCGCGCCCACCACGACTCGTTCGCCGACCTGCCGGATGCCTTGGCCCGCAGCTACGGGCCGATGGTCGCCCGGGTCGAGCGGGCCGTTCTCGCGCTCGGCGACATCGCCCGGGTGCACGTCTATCGTTGGGGCGACGGCTCGGCTCATTTTCATGTGTGGTTCTACCCGCGGCCGCTGGGAATGCTCGAGGCCAGGCGGGAGATGCTGCCGCTGTGGGCCGATGTCCTGCCCGAAGCCCCCAAGGAGGTCGTCGCCGATGCCGAGGACAAGATCGCGGCGGCGTTGGCGGCGGACAGCTGACATGAACGCATCCAGGCCGGAGCAGACGGGCGAGGCCCGGCTGGCGCGGCGGCTCGGGCTGGGTGACGCGGTCCTGATCGGGCTCGGGTCGATGGTTGGTGCCGGTGTGTTCGCGGTCTGGTCGCCGGCCGCGCACGCCGCCGGCTCATGGCTGCTCCTCGGCCTGGCGATCGCAGCAGTTGTCGCCTACTGCAACGCAGCCTCCTCGGCACAGTTGGCCGCGGTCTACCCGGTGTCCGGCGGCACGTACATCTATGGCCGCGAACGCTTGGGGGAGTGGTGGGGCTTCGCCGCAGGGTGGTGCTTCGTGATCGGGAAGACCGCGTCCTGCGCCGCGATGGCGCTGACCTTCGCGACGTACGTCGTTCCCGACGAATGGCTGCAACGCCTGCTGGCCCTTGCGGCTGTTCTGGTCCTTGCCGCCGTCAACTATCGCGGTGTGACCAGAACGGCCCGCCTGACCAGGATCCTCGTCACCTGCACGTTCGTCGTGCTCGCCCTGGTCCTCGTCCTGCTCTACACCGGCGAGCCCCACCATCACACGTCCGCCCCCACCTCGGCGTACGGCGTGCTGCAGTCGGCCGGTCTGCTGTTCTTCGCGTTCGCCGGTTACGCACGGATCGCGACCATGGGCGAGGAGGTCCGTGAGCCGGCCAGAACGATCCCGCGAGCCATCACCGTCGCGCTAGCCGTTGCTATCGGCATCTACCTGCTCGTCGCGGTCGCGCTGCTGCGGACCGGCGACCCCGCGTCGACCACGGCGCCCCTCGCGTCCGCGGTCGACGGGGTCGGTGCGGCCTGGGCGACACCGATCGTCCGGATCGGCGCCGCCCTCGCCAGCCTCGGCGCTCTGCTCGCCTTGATCGCCGGCATCGGCCGCACCACGCTCGCCATGGCCCGCAACCGGGACCTCCCGGGCTGGCTGGCCGCCGTACATCCCCGTTACCAGGTGCCGCACCACGCCGAGCTCGCGCTCGCGGCGGTCGTCGGCGTACTCGTGCTCACCACCGATCTGCGGGGCGTGATCGGCTTCTCGTCGTTCGGCGTCCTGCTGTACTACGCGATCGCGAACGCCTCTGCGTTCACCCAGCCGGCCGACCAGCGTCGCTGGCCGCGCGCCGTCAACGTGATCGGCCTGACCGGTTGCGTCGTACTCGCGGTCACGCTCCCGTGGACCTCCGCGGTCGTGGCTGCCGTCCTCCTCGCGGCAGCCCTCCTCGTACGCCGGTTCAGGACAGGTCGCGCCGAATCCGCCAGAAGCTGAACCCGGTCAGCCCCAACGCCAGGAGCATGAACAGGCCGAACTCCCGCCACTGCAGGTCCCAGAACGTCTCCTTGGGGAAGTAGCGCACGTGCTGCCGGTAGCCCTCGTCGGCAAGCCGCTGGAAACACGCCACCTCGGCCGGCGTGGTCCTCACCTGCTGCTTGGGGCCGGCAGGCGGCGGCCCGGGCGCACACGCCATGGTCCAGTCGGGCAGTGTGCTCAATTCCTTGCCGGACTTGTCCACCGTCTTGTCGGAGACCTTCCAGGCGGCGACCGTACCGGTGGCGACTTCCATCTCTTTCACCTGCTGATTCGCCCCGTCGCCGGTGATGCCGAACCCGCGGATGTTGTCCGCGGTCGCGACGATGTACCTGTCGACCGGTGCCAGCAGATGCGGCCGGATCAACGACGGGGTGAGGATCTGGATCAAGATCACCGCCGCCAGGGTGATCGCGAGTGCCACCAGGGTGCGGCGGACCACCAGCCCGATCGCGACTCCGAGAGCGAACGCGAACGCCGCGTAGCCGACCGGGACCAGCCCGCGGGCGGAGAAGGTCGACGGGAACATTCGCGGTAGGTAGGTGTTTGAATCCTGGCCGGTGTTCAGTGCGTCGTCGATCGGTGCCGACCACCACGTCACAGCGAAGCTGAGCAGCCCGGTGATCGCCATCGCGGCCAGTCCGGTGACGCCGACCTTCACGGCGAGCCAACGCCAGCGGGAGATGCTCTGGCTCCACACCAGCCGATGCGTGCCGGTCTCCAGCTCGCGAGCGATCAGCGGCGCACCCCAGAACGCCCCGATCACCGGCGGTACGGCGTACAGCAGCACCTGACCGATCCGGTACAGCAACGGGTTGAGTCGCTCGTAGGCGAGGCTGTCGATGAAGGTGGTGGTGAGTCGGTGATAGTCGTCGAGCAGGTTCGGTCCGGTCACGGCGAGGAAGACCGCGGCCGCGACGATCACGGTTGCGACGACCAGGAACTGCACGCGGAACTGTCGCCAGGTCAGCCAGATCATCGCTGCACCTCCAGAACTGGGCGCTCCGGCTGGACGTCGCGGCCCATGTAGGCCAGCACCAGGTCCTCGAGCGTGAGTCGGGTGACCGTCCAGGCCGGATCGTGGATCGGCTGCTCGGTCCGGATCAGGTACGTCGACTGCCGGTCGGTGTGGCTCGCGGTCACGACGAACTGGTCCCGCGGCAGGTCCTTCGGATCGCGGCGCGGACCGGTCAACCGGTAGTGCGTGGCGAGCAGGGTGTCGATCTCACCGCTGACCTGCACCCGCGAATCGACGAGCACGATCACGTAGTCACAGGCACGCTCGACATCGGAGACCAGATGCGAGGACAGTACGACGCTGAGCTCCTGCTCCGCGACCGCCTCCATCAGGTCCTGCAGGAACTCGCGCCGGGCCAGCGGATCGAGTGCCGCGACGGGTTCGTCGAGCACGAGCAGCTCGGGTCGCTTCGCCAGACCGAGCGTGAGCGCGAGCTGCGCCCGCTGACCACCGGAGAGCTTGCCCGCCCGCTGCTTCGGATCGAGCTTCAGGTGCTGGATCCGCTGCTGTGCAAGGGATTCGTCCCACGCCGGATTGAGCCCTCGCCCGAGGCGCATGTGGTCCGCGATACTCAACCGCGCGTACGTCGGTGTGTCCTGCGCGACGTACCCGACCTTCGCCTGCTGCGCCCCGGCCGGCGCCCCCAGCACCTCGACGGTCCCCGCAGTGGGCGTCAGCATCCCCACGGCCAGGTTCAGCAACGTGCTCTTACCGGCGCCGTTGGGCCCGACCAGCCCCACCACATGCCCGGCCGGAACCTCCAGCTCACAATCGGTCAGCGCCCAGCGCCGCCCATACTTCTTGCCGAGCCCCTGGGCCCGCAGAACTGTGTTCACGCTATGTCCTCCTGAGCGGCGGACCGAAAGGTTGTCAGGAACAACGCCTCGATGCTCTCGTCGTCGAGGCCTGCTTTGCGCGCCTTGGCCAGCCAGCGGCGGAGGTCCTGGCGGAGCGGACCGTGCGCGGCGAGCGTGTTGTCGGTGAGGGTGCGGGTGACGAACGTGCCGCGCCCGGGCCGGGCCTGGACCAGACCCTCGTGCTCGAGCTCGCGGTACGCCTTGAGCACGGTGTTCGGGTTGATCGCCAGCGCGGCCACCACGTCCTTCACGGTCGGCAGCTGGTCCCCCTCCCGCAGCAGTCCGAGCCGCAACGCGTTCCGGACCTGCTGAACGATCTGCTGGTACGGCGAGACCCCCGACCGGCCGTCCAGATGGAACTCGATCATCCATAACCCCATTCATCTAGGTAACTAGCACTATAGGGGTATGGCGAGAGCGCTCGTCAAGGGCAGGGAGTGGTCAGCGAATCGCGGCGTACCGGCGGAGGGCCTCGGCGCGGGCCTCGCGGTGGTCGACGATCGGTCCCGGGTAGGCGTCGGCGCCGTACCGCCAGGGCTCGTGCGCCGCCTTGCCGTCGAGGTGCCGCAACTCGGGGATCCAGCGGCGGACGTACTCGCCGTCGGGGTCGAACTTCTGGCCCTGGCTTACCGGGTTGAAGATCCGGAAGTACGGCGCCGCATCCGCACCGCAACCGGCCACCCACTGCCAGTTGAGCGAGTTCGACGCCAGATCACCGTCGCGCAGCGACTTCATGAACCAGCGAGCGCCGAACCGCCAATGCACGTGCAGGTCCTTGACCAGGAACGATGCGACGACCATCCGCACCCGGTTGTGCATGAAGCCGGTCTCGGCCAACTGCCGCATCCCGGCGTCCACGATCGGGAACCCGGTCCGCCCCGCGCGCCACGCGTCGAACAGTTCGCCCGGTTCGTCGTACTGCATCTTGTCGAACTCCGGGCGCAGCGGCTTCCATGCGGCGTGCGGGTGGCGCGCGAGAAGGTCCGCGCAGAACTCGCGCCAGGCCAGCTCGCGGCGGTACGCCTCCGCACCGGCGCCGCGTTCGCGGGCCAGATCGGCGAGCATCGTCCGCGGGTGGATCTCGCCGTACTTCAACGGCACCGACATCCGCGAAGTGCTGTCCAGATCGGGCCGGTCCCGCTCGTCGTCGTACGCCGCGATGCGGTCGAGGTACGCCTTCCAGTGCTGGAGCGCAGCCTGCTCACCGGCTCCGTCTCCGGACGGCAACTCCTCGCCGGAAGCCTTCACCCACGTCACGTCGGCCGGCGCCTGCACCGGCTGTCGCCACCCGTGCTCCAGCCACGCTTTGAAGTACGGCGTGAACACCTGGTACGAGCGCCCCTGCTGATTCACCACCCGTCCCGGCGCCACGGCGTACGGCGATCCCGTCCGCCTCAGCGGACACTTCAATGAGGCTTCAACTTCTTGGTCACGCCGCTGTCCGTACGGCCCGTAGTCCGCGCTGACATGCACACTCGCGGCGCCGACCTCGTCCGCGATCGCCGGTACGACGGTTGCCGGATCGCCCCGCCGTACGACTAGCCGTCCGCCCATCGATTCGGAGAGACTGCGCAACGACGCCGCGAGGTGATCCCGCCGCGGATCGCCCGAACGCTCCCAGAGCAACGGATCCACCACGAACACGCCCAGGACGCGGCCGTCACCGGCAGCCACCGCGTCCAGCAGGGCCGGATTGTCCGCCAGTCGAAGGTCCCGGCGGAACCACATCACCGCTGTCATCGTGCTCATCATTCGCCAGTACCCAGCAGCGATTCGGTAAGGGTTGCCTCAATAGGTGAGAATGGTTGTCGTGAGCGAGCTGATCGATACCACCGAGATGTACCTGCGGACCGTCTACGAGCTGGAAGAAGAGGGCATCCTCCCTCTCCGGGCACGGATTGCCGAGCGCCTGCACCAGTCCGGTCCGACGGTCAGTCAGACGGTTGCGCGGATGGAGCGCGACGGTCTGATCAAGGTGGAGGGCGACCGCCATCTGGAGCTCACCGACGTCGGCCGCAAGCAGGCGGTCCGGGTGATGCGCAAGCACCGCCTCGCGGAGCGTCTCCTGGTCGATGTGATCGGGCTCGAGTGGGAGGACGTGCACGCCGAGGCCTGCCGCTGGGAGCACGTGATGAGCGACGCGGTCGAGCTGCGGCTGCTGAAGATCCTCGACAACCCGACCGAGTCGCCGTACGGCAACCCGATCCCGGGGCTGGAGGAGCTGCAGACCAGCGGTATCGCGAGCGGGATCGAGGACTTCCGGATCGGTGTCGAGCCGCTCGACCAGGTTCTTGACCAGTCCACCGGCGAGAGTGTGCGGGTGCTGGTCCGCCGCATCGCCGAGCCGGTGCAGACCGACGACGACGCGATGGCCGTCCTGCGTAAGGCCGGCGCGCTGCCCGGTCGCGAGGTGGACTCGACGATGGACACCGACGGCGTGCTGGTCGGCAGCCGCGAGGCCGGCGGCGTGATCAGCGACGAGACCGCCGGCCACATCTTCGTCAGCCGCGTCTAGCTCGGCACCTGCTCCCTGATCGTCAACTCTCTGTTAACGCTGAGCACCCGGCGAAGTACGCCGGGTCGCCAGCCGGTAGGTTCAGCCCGCGATGTCTGAGAACTTTGTTGATTGGCCGCAGTACCTGCGGGAATTCCACACCGCCGCACCCGGCAGCACCGAAGCGCTGTTGTCACGGGCAGTGTCCGGCGACCACACGCCGTACCGGTGGCTGGTCCGTGCCGTCTCGGGCGAGGCCCGCCGGGTGCTCGACCTCGCCTGCGGCAACGGGCCGGTGGCGCGTGAGCTGTACGGGCGCTGGGTGGTCGGTGTCGACAACAACCCCGCCCAGCTCGCCGGCGCGCCCGGTCCCAAGGTGCAGGCGGACGCCCTCCACCTCCCGTTCGCGAACGAGGTCTTCGACGTCGTCACGTGCTCGATGGGCCTGATGGTCCTCCAGCCGCTTGCCGACGTACTCGCGGAGGCGGCCCGGGTACTGCGGCGCGGCGGCGTGCTGGCGGCGATCGTGCCCGCCGTACGGCCGCTCCGGCGTGGGGACATCCGTACGTTGAGCGGCCTGACCACGCGGCTGCGGTCGACGCCGCAGTTCCCGGCCGGTGGCGAGATCACCGAGCTGAAGGACCAGCTCAAACACGCCGGCTTCGACGTGATGGAGAGCCAGCGCGAGCGGTACGTGTACATGATCCGCAGCCGCGACGACGCGATCCGGCTGATCAACGCGCTGTACCTCCCGGGTACGCCGGATGTCCGCCGCGACACCGCCGCCGCCTGGCTCGCGGATCGCGCCGAATCGAAGGACGGCCTCGAGGTCGCGATCCCGATCCGCCGCATCACCGCGATGCGCACGAAGGTCGCACTGACCATCTCCTGAGCGCTGGGGTCCGCTGCGGGCCCCGCGGTCGGTACGGTGTGCTTGTGAGTGCGCTGCGCTGGTCCGTCCGGACGCTCGATCGAGCGCTCGACGGCGAGACGGTCTACCGCGAGCTGCTGGCCGCCGAACCGGTCGCGTTCTGGCTGGACGGCAGTCTCACGGACCGTGCGTCGCGTCGCGTCTCCGTTCTGGGCACTTCGCTCGGGGCGGAGGTGATCGTCCGGGATGTTGCCGACGGCGACGTCTTCGCGGAGCTCAACGAGCTGCTCGCCGCGCAGTCCGCAGAGGCCCCTCCCGAGCTGGCCGGCCTCTTCTGCGGCGGCTATGTCGGGTACTTCGGATACGAGCTGAAGGCGCTCACCGGTGGCCGGGCCGCGCACGAATCGCCGACGCCGGACGCGCTCTGGATCTGGGCGAACCGGTTCGTCGTCATCGACCACGATCACGACCTGACCTACCTCGTCGCGGTCGGCGAACCGGGTGCCGGCGAGGACTGGCTGGACCGGGCTGAGGAGGCCGCCGCCGATTGGTGGATGGGCAGCCTCGAGCCGCCGGCCATCGCCACGCTCGACCTCGAGGCGCATCTCGAGCAGGACCGAGCGACGTACCTGGCCGGCATCGCACGCTGCCTGGAGGAGCTCGAGGCGGGGCAGACGTACGAGGTCAATCTGACCAACCGGGTCCGGCTGCCGGCAGTGCAGGACCCGTTCGAGTTCTTCCGCTGGCAGCGGTCCGCGAACCCGGCGCCGTACGCCGCCTTCCTCCGGTACGGCGATCTCGCGGTGGCGAGCTCCTCACCGGAGCGGTTCCTGACCGTCGACGCGGACGGCTGGGCCGAGTGCCGGCCGATCAAGGGGACCGCGCCGCGTGATCTCGACCCGGCGCAGGACCAGCTCGCGGCGAAGGCGCTGGCCGAGGATGACAAGACCCGGGCCGAGAACCTGATGATCGTCGACCTGATCCGCAACGACCTCGGCCGAGTGAGCGTGCCGGGGACGGTGACCGTGCCGCAGCTGATGCAGGTCGAGAGCTACCGGACCATGCACCAGCTGGTGACGACGGTCCGCGGCCGGTTGCGGGACGGCCTGACCGCGGTCGACGCGGTGCGGGCGTGCTTCCCGCCGGGGTCGATGACGGGTGCGCCGAAGATCCGCACGATGGAGATCATCGACGAGCTCGAGTGGAGCGCGCGCGGGGTGTACTCCGGCGCGCTCGGCTACCTGTCCTTGGACGGGCGGGCGGACCTGAGCGTGGTGATCCGGACGGCCGTGCTGACGCCGGACCAGACTGTGATCGGGGCAGGGGGCGCGATCGTGCTGGATTCCGACCCGGTCGCGGAGTACGAAGAAATGGTGCTGAAAGCAAGGGCAGCCGTCGGCGGGGCGGATCGCGGGTGAAGGGTGGGGGAGATGAGTGGTCTGCTGGTGGCGGATTCGTTCCTGGTTGCCAATGGCAAGGTCCGGGGATTGGAGCTGCACCGGGAGCGGTTCGTCCGGTCGTGCGCCGCGGCGGGGGTCGCCGCGGAGCGGTTCTGGGACGAGCAGGCCGGGCGGTTGCCCGGGTTCGGGCGGTGGTTCCCGCGGTTCGAGCTGCAGACGTCGGGTGAGCTCGCCGTACAGCTGCGGCCGGCGCCGCCGATCGGCGGTCGGGTGCGCGTCGCCGTACACGAAGGTCCTGATCCGCGGACCGCGCCGCGGGTCAAAGGTCCGGACCTGGAGTTGCTCGGGAAGCTGAAGGAGGCGGCGCCGGATCGTGCGGACGAGATCCTGCTGCTCGACGCCGACGGGACCGTGCTCGAGGCGGCGTACTCGGCGGTCGCGTGGTGGGAGGACGACACGCTCTGCTTCCCGCAGTCGGACCGTCCGCTGCTCGCTTCGGTGACCGCGCAGCTCCTGCGCCGGATCGCCGCCAATCAGGGCGTCGAGGTTTCCGAGCGGGCCGCCACGCCGCAGGACCTGCAGAACGCGACCGAGGCCTGGCTGGTGAACGCCCTGCACGGCATCCGTCCGATCCATGCCTGGGGCGCCTCGGCCATCGACCCGCTGCCCAACTCCCACTCCGCGCTCTGGCAGTCCCACCTCGAGTCCCTCGCATCCCGCCTCCCCTAACCCCCGCCTGTAACCCCGCCCCGCCCCTGGCCCGCCCCCGCCCTCGCCCCCGCCCTCGCCCCGCCTCCGCCCCCGCCCCCGCCCTCGCCCCGCCCCCGCCCCCGCCCCGCCTCCGCCCCCGCCTCCGCCCCCGCGGCTCGAACGTTTGAGGGGTTGACCCCTGAGACGGTCGCTTGACCCCGGAGATTCCGGGTATGCAACCGACCGTCTCGGGGGTCAACCCCTGAGAGGGTTCGGTGGTCGGTGGTCGGTGGTCGGTGGTCGGTGGACGGTGGACGGTGGACGGTGGTCGGTGGACGGGGCCGATGGTGCGGCTGAGGCGCCGCTTGTAAATGTGATATCACTTTGCTACCTTTGCGCTATTCAAGCAAGGGAGCGTGTGTGATGGTGGATGTCGCGGTGGAGATGCCGGCGCCGAAGGTGACCGAGCGAGCCGGCCGGGATCTGAACGGATGGCCGATGGCGCTGCTGGCCTTCGTATTGCTGGTGGCCGGGGTGTCCGGGCTCATCATCGGCGCGACCCACGACCGGGGCCCGCAGGTCGTGCTCGGCATCGCGGTGTTCGTGATCGGCCTGATCGTCGCCGCCGGGCTGACCGCGGTCTCGCCGGGCCGCGCCCGGGTGCTGCAGATCCTCGGGCGGTACGCCGGGACCGTGCGCACCAACGGTCTGCGCTGGGTGAATCCGATCTCGTCGCGGCGTGAGGTCTCGACCCGGATCCGCAACCACGAGACGGCCGTTGCCAAGGTCAACGATGCCGACGGCAACCCGATCGAGATCGCCGCGGTGGTGGTCTGGCAGGTCGAGGACACCGCGCAGGCGATGTTCGAGGTGGACGACTTCGTCGAGTTCGTCGCGATCCAGACCGAGACCGCGGTCCGGCACATCGCGAACAGCTACCCGTACGACGTGCACACCGAGGACGGCGTGCTGTCGCTGCGGGACAGCACCGACGAGATCACCGAGAAGTTGTCGGCGGAGATCGGTGCGCGGGTTCACGCGGCCGGGGTGCATGTGATCGAGTCGCGGATCACGCACCTCGCGTATGCGCCGGAGATCGCCCAGGCGATGCTGCGGCGCCAGCAGGCGGGTGCGGTCGTCGCCGCCCGGCAGCGGATCGTCGAAGGTGCGGTCGGCATGGTCGAGCTGGCGCTGGACCGGCTGTCCGAGCATGAGGTGGTCGAGCTGGACGAGGAGCGGAAGGCGACGATGGTCAGCAATCTGATGGTGGTGCTGTGCGGCGACCGTGACGCCCAGCCGGTGGTCAACGCCGGCTCGCTCTACCAGTGAGTGGTCGTCTGCCGTGGCTGTCGAACGCAAGAAGATCCTGCTCCGGCTGGATCCCGTGGTGCACGACGCGCTGGCCCGCTGGGCGGCCGACGACCTGCGCAGCACCAACGCCCAGATCGAGTACCTACTCCGCCGGGCCCTGGCCGACGCCGGCCGCCTCCCCGGCGGCCTGAGCAAACCCCGCCGCCCCGGCCGCCCTCCCAAGGAGGAACACGATGAGTAGAAAGCATGCAACGCTCGCCACGGACAACCACCCGGGCCCGCGCCCCGGCCCGAGAAGTGTCCGCGGTGCGGGAAGTGTCCGCGGTGCGGGAAGTGCGGGGAGTGTCCGCGGTGCGGGGAGTGCGGGAAGTGTCCGCGGTGCGGGGAGTGCCGGGGGAGTGTGGTGACAGTGAGGAGTTTGGGGAGTGCCCGCACTGCGGGAAGTGTGGGCGTGCCGCGAGCGGCCCGCGGGCTCGCCGGGCCGGCTGGTGCCGGGAGCGGGGCCAGGGGTGGGGCGGGCGCGCGGGTGGGGCCGAAGGTTGTTGCTCTTGGCAACTTGCAGCTTCCGGATTCCCTGGCGGCGCGGATGTTCTTGCTGTCTTGTGATTCGGAGCGGCAGCGGTTGGGGGCTCGGGGGAAGGTTGGGAAGGTCGTGCGGGCGGCGGCTTTGGTCGACCTCGTGCTGGGCGGGAATCTTGTTGATGACGGTGGGCGGGCTCGGGTGACGAACGCGCCGGCTCCGGCTGACCCTGTCCTGGCGGGGGTGCTCGAGGAAGTGCGGGCGATCCGGCCGCGTCGGTGGCGGTATTGGATTGAGCGGCGGCCGGGGGCGACAGTACGCCGGGTGCGCGACGAGCTGGATCATGCACGGCTGATCAAGGTCGAGCCGCATCGCATCCTGGGGATCTTCCCGGCGGACCGCATCACCATCCGCCACCCGCTGATGCGCCGGCAGCTCCTGCAAGCCGCGCACGACACCCTCCGCGCCTCGCGGCTCGTCTCCCGGGTCGATCTCCGAGACGCGTCGATGGTCGTACTCGCGTCGACCGCGGACCTGCGCACGATCGTCACCAAGGAGCAGCGCATCCGCCACAAGGACCGCCTGGCGCAACTCGCGGTCCGCGTCGGCCCCGTCGTACCGGCTCTGAAGAAGGCGCTCCAGCAGACGCAGTACTCCGCGGGCGGGTGACCCTGCGAGGGTCTACGGTTCGTTACTCAAGTACCTAACCAGGGAAGGGGGTGGGGTTGTGTTCGACGACCGGAGTCCGATCTATCTGCAGATCGCGGAGCAGATCAAGAACGACATCGTGACCGGTGCGCTGGCCGAGGACGAGCAGGTGATGTCGACCAACCAGTACGCCGCCTTCTACCGGATCAACCCGGCCACCGCGGCCAAGGGGTTCGCGCAACTGGTCGACGAGGGCGTGCTGTACAAGAAGCGCGGCATCGGGATGTTCGTCTCCCCGAACGCCCGCGACCTGCTCCGCACCGGCCGCCGCGACTCGTTCGTCGCCGACGTCGTCGACCCGATGATCCGCGAAGCCAAAGCAATCGGCATCCCGCTCAAAGACATCGTCCAGCACATCCGCACTTGGGGTGGGGACTGATGGCCTCTCGCCTACTGCGCGGCACTCGGCACGGCACCTCGCCGCACTGGAGGAAAGGCCACGATGAAACCACATCGAGGCCTCCCCTCCAGCACGCCGAGGCACCGCACCGAGCACCTGCTCGCTACGGCGAGCGACCATCAGCCCCCACCCATGGAGACGCCTGATGACCACCGCCCTGACTGTGAGGACCGAGAACCTTTCGGTGCGGTTCGCCGGGGTGCCGGCGTTGGATCGGCTCGATCTGCGGCTGGCGCCCGGGAAGATCCACGGGCTGCTCGGCCGGAACGGGTCCGGTAAGAGCACGCTCGCCGCGGTCCTGGCCGGGTTCCGCCGGCCCGACGAGGGTCGGGTCCTGATCGAGGGCGGCGACCTCGGTACGGCGCAGGAGCCGTACGAGAACGCCGTCGTCACCAGCCGCGTGTGCTTGATCCGCGAGTCCGGCGATCGCCCCGAGGCAGTGTCGGTCAAACAAGCGATCGCACTGGCCGCAGCGCTCCGCCCGTACTGGGACGCCCACCTCGCGAGCGACCTGCTGGACCGCTTCGAAGTACCGCTGAACAAGAAGATCCAGAAGCTCTCCCGCGGTAAGAAGTCCGCGCTCGGCGTCGTCCTCGGTCTGGCCAGCCGGGCTCCGCTGACGATCTTCGACGAGAGCTACCTGGGCATGGACGTCCCGTCGCGGAACCTGTTCTACGACGCGCTGCTTGCCGACTACACCGAAGGACCGCGCACGTTCGTGCTGTCCACCCACCTGGTCAGCGAGGTCAGCGCGATGCTCGAGGAGGTCGTCATCCTCGACAACGGCCGCCTCGTCACCCAGTCGCCGGTGGACTCGTTGCGCGGTCGCGGCGCCTCGATCGTCGGGCCGGCCGCAGCCGTGGACAAGTTCACCGCCGGCTTCACCGTGCTCGCGGAGGAACGGCTGGGCGGCACCAAGTCCACCACGGTCCTCGGCGACCTCGACCCGGCGCTGCTCGGGCAGGCGACGGCGGCCGGCCTGGAGATCGGTCCGGTCGGCCTGCAGGACCTCTTCGTCCACCTGACAGGAGCCCGCTGATGACCACGAAAGCCGAGGCGGCGCTTCCGCGGGAGGCAACCGACTGGCGCCGGTTGAAGACCGTGCTGCTGTCGATGGCAGTGGGTATGCGGCAGATGCTCGTCGGCTACTGGATCGTGATGATCGTTGCGTTCCTGGTCATCGGGCTCGTCATACAGCTCGCCACGAGCGGTGTCAGCAGCAGCATGTGGGACTACGGAACCCAGTCGCCGAAGTACTTCTCGCTGGCGATCGGCGTGACGCTCACCCCGGCGTACCTGGTGTTGCTCGTTGCGCACGGCGTCACCCGGCGGATGTATGCGGTTGCCTCAGGCATCTACCTGACGGGCGCTGCCGCGGCCACCTCGATCGTGTGGGTGCTGGCATACCAGGTGGAGCACGCGCTCTACGCATCGCAGGGCTGGCCGGACAGGTTGACCAACCCGCACCTGTTCACCAGCACCTCGCAGGTCGGTCTGGTGTTCGCCGAATTCTTCCTGCTGATCCTGTCCCACGAAGTGACGGGCTGGTTGCTCGGCATCACCTTCGTCCGGCTCGGCTTCTGGCGCGGTCTGCTGATGCTGCCGCTCGCGTTGATCCCCGCGGTGGCCGCCGAGTTCCTGCTCGTCGCGCAATGGCTCGCCGGCATCCTCACCAACGCCGGATATCACCGGCCGCCACTCGCCGTCGCCGTACCGTCCGTCCTTCTGGTCAGCGCGCTCGGCGTGTATGCCGGGTATCGCATTCTGCAACCGATGGCGCTCAAACCCGCTAAGGGCTAAGACACGTTATGCACAGGGGGTGTGCATAACCGGGACAGTTTCTGTGGATTGCCGCGCGATCACTGTGGACGACCGAAACTGTTGCCAGGAAAGGCTTGTGCGACCTCCGCTGAGAGCGTAGAAATATCGACACGCCGCTTCGGACTGGAGCGGTGGGTCGATCGGAAACCGAGGGCCCTCGCGGTGGGGATCCCCACCGAGGTAGACCGGTGACGGGGTCTGCCGGCCTCCACGGACCCGTATCGGGAAGCTGGAGACGTCACTTTCCTTCAGCTGGTGCGGGCCCCTCCGGCTCATACTCGGAGGGGCCCGCCATCTTGAACCCGGCGGTGCAGGAAAGATGTGGAAAGACAGAACCCCGAGGTCGCGAACGACCTCGGGGTTCTGCGTGCGGAGTTCTCAGCGGAGTGTGATTCTCAGTTCGGTGTGAGAGCCCTTCGCCGGCACCTGGACCTCCGTCCCGCGGGTGGTGGTGACGAGCTTGTACTGCGCCGACCGGCCGTCGACCGTCACACTCTTCACCTTCGCCCCGGACGGGAGTACGGCGCCGACCGTGAGCGCCGCGCCCACGCCCTTCACGGTTACATCGGTCGACAATGCCTTACCTGTAAGGCGTGCGGCGACATCGACCGAGCCGCGACCGACGCGGATGTTGCTACCGGCCACCTTCTGCTGTCCGGCCGGGATCTGCGGCACCACGGCGATCCTGCCGTGCCCGAGGTCGGGGTCGACGCCGAGCTGCTGGTGGATCACCGGCCAGAGGATGCCGTACGCACCCCACGCCTGCAGCGCCATCGAACGGTCGTAGAACGGCCGGCCGATATTCGCCGGCGAGTCCGGCGACGGGGCGATCTCCGGCATCGCGCCGGGGGTCTCCCAGACCGACGGGTCGAGCTGGATCCGGGCGTTGCCGGTCGTGTACGCCTGCTGCTGCTTCGCGCCCATCCGGCCGAAGTTGCCTTCCGCAACGGCCATGATCGACGTGTTCAGACCGAAGATGCTGCGCTCACTCTTCACCTGCGACACCACCGGATCGCACGTTGCGCCGGGGTTGCCGGCCGGGTCCGAGGTCGCACCGGTGCCGGTGTGGAACAGGCCGAATTCGCCTGTGTAGCAAGCCGTTTCGCGCTGGTCGAGTGCGATGTTCGCGTGGTCGGTCGAGGCGAGCGGCGAGGCCGGCTGTCCGGGTCGGTCCAGTACCGCCTCCATCGGTGTCACACCGATCCAGTGCCGCTGGAAGATCGGAGTGTTGTCGTTCGCCGGGTTGGCCGGGTCGTCGATCGAGTCGGCGTACCCCTTCGCCTGCGGTACCCACCACTGCGCCTCGAAGCGGGACTCGAGGTCGTTCGCGCGGGTGGTGGCCCACTGCTGCACCTTCGTGTCGTGCTTGGACGCGGCCAGGTCGGCGAGGTCGGTCAGACCGCGGATCAGGTAGACGGTGTTGTCCAGCTTCTCCACGCCCATCCCGGTGCGCTCGACGTTCCCCAGGCCCTCCGGCCAGCCGTCGCCGTCCTTGTCCAGCTCGCGGTACACGTACTGCAGGTTCCGCACGCTGAAGTCGTACATCTCGTCGCGGAACTTGTTGTCACCCGTCCACCGCCACAGCAGCGCGACCGTGCTCGGGAACTTCACCGTCTCGTCGGTGTTGCCCGCGCTCTGGTTCGAGCCGAAGTACACCGAACCGGTCGGGGTGACCTCGTGCGCGACCTTGCCGCTGCGGTTGTTCAGGATGTCGCTGACGTCGCGTAGCGCTTTGAGATGGTCCTTGACGGTGTCGAACTGACCCGCTGCGACCGCGGCGAACGCGGTGTACTCACCGTCGGTCGCGAACAGCCACGGATAGTCCGGGAAGCCGGCGCCGAACCACCGCGCGGTCTGGACGGTCCCGGCCGGTGCCGGGTAGTCCTTGCCCTCGTTGACGTCCCGGATCTGCAGGTTGTGTGCCTCCTGCACCGAGTCGGCGAGGTTCTGCTTGCTCCACTCGACGCTCTGCTGCAGCAGCCGGTCACCAGGAAGGTCCACTGCGGACTGCGCGTCGATCTGCTGCCGTGTGGAGGTCTTTGCCCGCAGCAACTTCTCGGGATTGCTCAGGGCCTTGCCGTACTCGCGCTGCGCGGCCTGGCTGCCCTGGTCCGATCCGGCCACTGCGAACCAGATCGTCTTCTGCTGACCCGCTGACAACTTCACGTCGTACGTGAGCCGGCCGCCGGTGCCCTTGCCGACGAGCGAGTCGTCGCAGCGTGCGGGCGTCGTCCCATCCTTCGGGCAGATCACCGCGGGGCTCTGCGGCCCGCGGTGGTCCGGACCAAGGGCGTGATCCGTCGGACGCAGGGACGATCCGACGAACGCGGCATAGTCGTGCGCCGTCGCGTTCGGGTACGACGGAGTGCCCTGCTCGCGGAACCGGAGCGCGCCGTCGGTGTAGTCGCCGGTGTCCGGCAGGTTGGCGTCGGCTGCGCCCGGAGTCGTCCAGTCCCACGGGTACGACTGCATCAGCTCGGAGTGTGCGTCCACGTCGAGCTTGACCGTCTTCGCCGTACTCGAGCTGAGCGTGAGGCCGACCAGCGTCGCACGAACCCCGTCGGGGACGAAGTCGGTACGGCGTACGTCGACGGAACCGGAGTAGTCGATCCGGCTGTAGCCGTGACCGCTGGTGTACTTCGCGGCGGCGACGTCCTTGCCGAGCCAGTTGCCGTCGAGGCCGAACCAGATGCCGTCGAGCAACTTGATCGGCTGGGTCCAGAAGCCGCCCATCTCGCCGCGGATGTGCCAGCCGGAGGCGGGGTAGAGGCCCGTCTCGTCGCCCATCGCGTACGCGCGATCGCCGACGACCAGCGACCGCCGGTCGGCGAGGCGGGTGGTCTCGGACAGCTCCGACGATCGGGCCGAAGCCGTCGGGGTCGAGTTGGTTCTGGAAGGCCCAGCGATCGCCGAGGCGGTGCCCGCGAGGACGGTCGCGGCGGCGAGCAGGGCGATCCCGGCCGTCCGGCGTACCGGTCTGCGGCCGGGTGGAGAGCTACTGCGGTTGGTCGGACAGGGAGTCATGGCGGTTCCTCCTTCTCACGGCGCCCGGGGACGCGCCGAGGTCAGCCAGGGGCTGAGCTGCCCCTGATCACCAGTTCGGGTTGCAGCAAGCGTTCGCTCGGCGTGCCGTCGGGCGCGCCGGTGAGGATCGTGATCAGTTCGGCGGCGATGTGGTCCATCGGTTGCCGCAGACTGGTCAGGCCGGGGGAGACGACGTCCGCGAGCGGTGAGTCGTCGAAGCCGGTGACGCCGACCTGATGGCCGGCGGTGAGGCCGCGGCGGGTGAGTTCGCGGAGCGCGCCGAGCGCGAGAACGTCGCTCAGGGCAACGATCCCGTCGATCTCGCGGCCGGCGTCGAGCAGCGCCGCGGTGGCACGGGCGCCTTCGTCGAGGCTGTCCTCGCGGCAGCGCACGGACAGTCCGCTGATCGGCAGGCCGAGTGCCTTGCATTCGTCACGCCAACCGCCCGCGCGATCCTCGGCCAGACCGGACGTCTTCGGCCAGCCCAGGAACGCGATCCGCCGGCGGCCGGTCTCGTACAGGTGCCGGACCGCCATCGCGGAACCGGCCGCACCGTCGACGTCCACCCACGGACCCGGCTGCGTGGTCTGCTTCCACACCCGGCCGAAGCTGACGAACGGGATGCCCTGCTCTTTCAGCCAGCCGTGCCGCGGATCGTGCGTCTCGGTCTGCGACAGCACGAACCCGTCGACGAGCCGGCGGGCATGCAGATCGTCGTACGTCGGCATGCCGTCGATGCCGGGTGGTGCCGTGAACAGCAGGATGTGCCGGCCGGTGCGTTCGGCGGCCGCGCAGAGGGCGTGCAGGAACTGGTCCATCACCAGGTGGGTCTGGTTCGGCCAGTTCGGGACGCAGTAGCCGATCAGCTCGACCGCGCTGGTGCGCAGACTGCGGGCGTTACGATTGGGCCGGTAGTTGAGCAGCTCGATCGATTTGTTGACGCGTTCGAGTGTGTCCGGGCGGAGCCGGTGCGGGGCGTTCAGGGCGTTCGACACCGTCTGCACCGACACTTCGGCGTGGGCGGCGACCTGCTTGAGCGTAGCCACAGCGACCTCCCACGGGCGTTTTGAACGTTAAAAACATCCGCAGTCTGCCCCGGCCCCTCCACACTGTCAACGGTTCAGAGCGACGGCGGCCCCTGCCGGACGATCGCCAGCGTCTCCTCGACCGCCATCGGCGCGATCCACCGCCCCCACCACGCGGCCCCCGCCGCCGCGAACGCCGCCGGCTCACCCCCACTGACCTTCACCTCGCGCGCGCCGTCGTCCAGCAGTCGGCGGACATCCTCAGGGGTGATCTGCTGCGGCGCATCCGTGCTCCCCTTGTACGCACAAGACCCACCCCACCGGAGAATCCGTCGCCTGACAGCTGGCACCAACATGTTCCCGCCCACCCAGACAGGAATCCGCGGCTCCTGCACCGGCCGAGCCGTCAACCGCACGTCCTCCAAGCGGTAATGCTTCCCCACGAAGCTGACCCGCTCCCCACTCCACAGCCGGTCGATCAGCTCCAGCCCTTCGTCCAGCATCTCCGCCAGCACTTTCGGACTCTTCTCCTGCATGAACGGATCGCCCGGATCCCCGATCCCGACCCCCAGCACCATCCGCCCATCGGAGAGGTGATCCAGCGCAACAGCCTCCGCCGCCACCTTCCAGGGCCGCCGCCGGGGCAACGGCGTCACCGTCGTGCCGATACGGATCCGCTCGGTCACCACCGCCATCGCCGCCAGGCAGATCCACGGGTCGTACGTCGGCTGGGACGCGTCGCCCTGGTAGACGAGGTAGTCCTCCAGGAACAGCGCGTCCCAGCCAGAGTCCTCCACCACGCGGGCAAGCTCAGCCAGGCCGCGCGGATCCCGCCCGCCACCCACCGCCCCAACAGTGACCGAGAACTTCATGGAGCCGAGGCTAGAGACGGCCTCCGACAAAATCAGGCGGTGTGCCCGCCGTCGATGGTGAGTTCGGTGCCGGTGATGTAGGCGGCGTCAGGCCCGGCCAGGTAGGCGACAGCGGCGGCGATCTCGGTGGAGTCGCCGAAGCGGTCGATTGCCAGGTTGGCGCGCTGGACGGCGGCGAAAGGGCCGTCGGCGGGATTCAGGTCGGTGTTGATCGGGCCGGGCTGGATGACGTTCGACGTGATCCGGCGCGGCCCGAGTTCGCGCGCCAGCGCCTTGCTGAGCCCGGTCACAGCGGACTTGCTGAGCGCGTACAGCGTCATCCCCGGAGTCGTGACCCGGCCCGCGGCGCAGCTGCCGAGGTGGATCAACCGGCCACCGTCGGACAGCAGCGGTACGGCGGCCTGCGTCGCGGCGTACACACCCCGTACGTTGACCGCGAGCACCCGATCGACATCGGCGAGCGTGAGATCACCGATCGGCGCGATCGCTCCCACCCCGGCGTTGTTCACCAGAATGTCCAGCCCGCCAAGGGATTCCGCAGCCCGGCGTACGCCGTGGCCGACCGCGACCGCATCCGCGGCATCGACGGCGAGGGCAACGGCACGCCGCCCCAGGCTCTCGATCTCCTTCACTATCGTTGCCGCCGCATCCGCCGACGCGTTGTAGGTGATCACGACGTCGGCGCCCTTCGCCGCCAGCGCGATCGCGGTGGCCGCGCCGATCCCGCGGCTGCCACCTGTCACCATTGCCTTCTTGCCAAGCAGTTCGTTCATGCCGCCCAGTCCACGCGAGCCGCGACCGTGAAGCTGGCGAGAATCCGCCACCGGATCCTTGCGTCGCAAACCCGCGAGCCGTTCCACCTCCATGTCGCAAAACCGCTAGCGACTGTCGGTGGCGGCAGGGATGCTGGAGGACGTGTACGAGTGCAGGGAGCGATGTGTCCGGGCCGTCCAGTCCAAGGACGCGCGTTTCGACGGGTGGTTCTTCACCGCCGTTCTGACCACAAAGATCTACTGCCGGCCGAGCTGCCCGGTGGTGCCGCCGAAGGTCGAGAACATGCGGTTCTACCCGAGCGCGGCCGCGGCGCAGCAGGCCGGATTCCGCGCCTGCAAGCGGTGTCGGCCCGATGCCAGCCCGGGCTCCCCGGAGTGGAACGACCGCGCCGACCTCGTGGCCCGTGCGATGCGCCTGATCGCGGACGGCGTCGTCGACCGCGACGGCGTGCCGGGCCTGGCCCGGCAGCTCGGGTACAGCGTGCGGCAGGTGCAGCGGCAACTGCTGGCTGAGCTCGGCGCCGGGCCGCTCGCGCTGGCTCGGGCGCAGCGTGCACAGACCGCGCGCCTGCTGATCGAGACGAGCAACCTGCAGATGGCCGACGTCGCGTTCGCCGCCGGGTTCTCGAGCGTGCGGACGTTCAACGAGACCGTGCAGGAGGTCTTCGCGCTCTCCCCGACCGAGCTGCGCCGCCGCGTCCGCCGAGGTACGACGACTGCCGCGCCGGGCACGATCTCGCTGCGCCTCCCGTTCCGCGCTCCGCTGACGCCGGACAACTTGATCGGTCACTTGATCGCGACCGGCGTACCAGGCGTCGAGGAGTGGCGGGACGGGCACTACCGGCGCACACTGCGACTGCCGCACGGTCATGGCGTGGTCGCGTTGCGGCCCATGCCCGACCACATCGCCTGTCAGCTCTCGCTCACCGATCAGCGCGACCTGGCGATCGCTATCAGCCGTTGCCGGCGGATGCTCGACCTCGACGCGGATCCGATCGCGGTCGACGACCTGCTGAGCGAGGACCCGGTGCTCGCGTCGCTGATCGTGAAGGCGCCGGGCCGCCGGGTTCCGCACACGGTCGACGGCGAGGAGTTCGCCGTACGCGCGGTGCTCGGTCAGCAGGTGTCGACCGCGGCTGCCCGGACGCACGCTCATCGGCTGGTGTTGCAGCATGGTGAGCCGATCGAGGATGCGGCCGGCGGGCTGACGCACCTGTTCCCGACGATGCAGGCGCTGGCCGGGCTCGACCCGGAGACGCTGGCGTTTCCGAAGTCCCGGCGTACGACGTTGATGACGCTGGTCCGGACGCTGGCCGAGGGGGAGATCGATCTCGGTGCCGGTGCGGACTGGGATCGCGCACGGGAGCAACTCGCGGCGCTGCCGGGGATCGGGCCGTGGACGGTCGAGTCGATCGCGATGCGCGCGCTCGGTGACCCGGATGCTTTTGTGGCCAGTGATTTAGGTGTCCGCTACGCCGCGCGTGACCTAGGCTTGCCCGAGGCCCCCAAACTCCTGACCGACCACGCGCGTGCGTGGCGGCCTTGGCGTGCGTACGCCGTCCAGTACTTGTGGGCCACCGGTGACCACGCGATCAACAAGATTCCGGAGTGAGAATGACCGACCTGACCACCGACCGTCTGTTGCTGCGTCAGTGGCGTGACTCCGATCGGGAGCCGTTCGCTGCGCTGAACGCCGACCCGGCGGTGATGGAGCACTTCCCGGCGCCGCAGACGCGAGAGCAGAGCGACGCCCTCATCGACCGGAACATCCCGGAGCTCGACGGCCGCGGCTGGGGCCTGTGGGCGCTGGAGGTGAAGGACACCGGCGAGTTCATCGGCTTCACCGGGCTGAACGTGCCGACCTTCGAGGCGCCGTTCCTGCCCGGCGTCGAGATCGGCTGGCGTCTGGCGAAAGGTGCCTGGGGCAACGGTTATGCGACCGAGGCGGCCCGGGCCGCGCTGGCGTACGGGTTCGGGCCGGCCGGACTGAACGAGATCGTCTCGTTCACCGCGACCACGAATCTGCCGTCGCAGCGGGTGATGCAGCGGATCGGGATGGTGCACGACGAGGCCGGCGACTTCGACCACCCGCGCATCCAGGACGGCCACCGCCTGCAGCGGCACGTGCTCTACCGGATCAGCCGCGCCCAGTGGGAATCGACTCAGTGACGTACGCCGTCATCGACAGCCCGCTCGGTCCTCTCACCCTCGTGGGGACCGATGCGGGCGCGCTCACCGGCCTGTACATGGACCAGCAGCGCTACCGTCCCGAGGAAGCCGGCTTCGGCGACCGTGACGACTCGACCTTGCGCGCTGTCGCCGAGCAGCTGGACGAGTATTTCCACCACGGCCGCACGACGTTCGACGTACCGCTGCACCTGGTCGGCACGGATTTCCAGCGCCAGATCTGGACCGCCCTCCAGGACATCCCGTACGGCGAGACCACCACGTACGGCGGTCTCGCCTCCGCGCTCGGGCTGAAACCGCAGTCGGCCCGCGCGGTCGGCCTGGCGAACGGGAAGAACCCGATCAGCATCATCGTCCCGTGCCACCGCCTGGTCGGCTCGACCGGCAGTCTCACCGGGTACGGCGGCGGCATCGAACGCAAACGAGCCCTGCTCGACCACGAACGCGGCGACAAACTCTTCTAGCTGGGAGTCTCGACCCGCTCGGGAACGGGTGCGGTCGCCCGCGGCTTGGACTTGAACAGACGACGGGCGAGCGGCTCGGTGTAGCGGGCGGCGATCGGACCGAGGACGACCAGGATCAGCACGTACGCCGTCGCGAGCGGCCCCAGCTTCGGCTCGACCCCGACGGCCAAGCCGGCGATGACGATCGAGAACTCACCGCGGGCCACGAGCGTCCCACCTGCACGCCAGCGTCCTGCGGTCGAGATGCCGGCCCGGCGGGCGGCGTACCAGCCGGTGGCGATCTTGGTGAGTGCCGTGAGTACGGCGAGGCCGAAGGCGATCGCCAGCACCGGCGGGATCTTCGCCGGGTCGGTGCTCAACCCGAAGAACACGAAGAAGACCGCGGCGAACAGATCGCGCAGCGGAGCGAGCAGGTTCCGCGCACCGTGCGCGACCTCGCCGGACAACGCGATCCCGACCAGGAACGCGCCGACCGCAGCCGACACCTGCAGGTGCTGCGCGATCCCCGCGACGAGCAACGTCAGACCGAGCACGACGAGCAGCAGCATCTCGGGGTTGTCGGACGACACCGCCCGGCTGATCACCCGGCCGTACCTCAGCGCGATGAACAGCACCACGCTCACCGTCCCCAGCGAGATCAGCAGCGTCATGCTTCCACCTGCCAGCCCGACGCCCGCGAGCAGAGCGGTGAGAATCGGCAGGTAGACCGCCATCGACAGGTCCTCGAGCACCACAATGCCGAGCACGACGGGGGTCTCGCGGTTGCCCAGCCGGCCGAGGTCCCCGACCACCTTCGCGATCACGCCCGACGACGAGATCCACGTGACACCGGCCAACGCGACGGCGGCCACCGGACCCCAGCCGAGCAGCAACGCCACGGCAGCACCCGGCAACGCGTTCAGCAGGAAGTCCACCGCACCCGACACGTACTGCGTCTTCAGTGTGCCGACCAGATCCGAGGCCGTGTACTCGAGGCCGAGCAGCAACAGCAGCAGGATCACGCCGATCTCGGCGCCGGTGGCAACGAACTCCTCACTCGCTGCCAGCGGCAACAATCCGCCGTGCCCGAAGGCGAGCCCGGCCAGCAGATACAGGGGGATCGGAGAGAATCCGAGCCGGCCCGCGATCCGGCCGAGGATGCCCAGGGCAAGAATGACCGCGCCCAGCTCGATCAGCAGGGCGGTGATGTTCTCGTGCATCTCACCCACCCGCGATCAGATCGGTCACGGCGTCCACGCCCTCGCGGGTGCCGACCACGACCAGCGTGTCGCCGGTCGCGAACCGGAAGTCCGGCGTCGGGGAGGGCGTCGCGCCGGTGCGCCGCAGGACGGCGACGATCGATGCGCCGGTTCGGCTGCGGGCCTGGGTGTCGCCGAGCGTGCGGCCGGAGTACGGCGACCTGGCCGTGACCGGGATGTGCTCGGTGACCAGGTCGATCTCGAGCTCGCCACGGACCGGGTCGATCCGCTCGGGGATCAGCAGTTGGGCCAGCGCGGCAGCCTCGTCGTGACCGAGCGGGACCGTGGCCTGGCAGGTGTCGTCGTCCTCCGGGTCGTGGAAGCCGAGGAACCGCCGGCCGTCGTTGTGCACCACCACCGAGACGTGTCTCCCGCCCTCGGTGACCAGGTCGTGCCGCGTGCCGATCCCTGGCAACGTCGTCTTGGTCGGGTGATTCATGATGCTCCGATCAATAGATGGCGTCTGCAACCATTCTCTCAAACCCTGAGCAGCCGGTCCGGGTCCTGGATGTGATCCGGGTTGCAATCAGGTGCAGTGCAACGAGTTGCATAGGTACGCTCCGGTCATGGCGCTGGAGCACGCGATCCTGGTCTCGTTGACCGAGCGCGCCGGGTCCGGCTACGAGCTGGCCCGGCGGTTCGACCGGTCGATCGGCTACTTCTGGCCGGCCACGCACCAGCAGATCTACCGGGTGCTGCGCCGGATGGACGAGGCCGGCTGGGTGACGCACACGGAGATCGCGCAGGATGGCCGGCCGGACAAGAAGGTCTACCGGGTCGCGGCGGCCGGGCGGGCCGAGCTCACCCGCTGGCTCGCCGAACCCGAGGATCCCGCCGTACTGCGGGACGGGCTCGGCGTGAAGCTCCGCGGCGCCTCACTGGGCTCGGTGGATCTCGTCCTCAAGGAGATCGAGCGGCACCGCGCCGAGCATGCGACGCGGCTCGAGGTGTATCGCAGCATCCAGAAGCGCGACTTCCCGAAGCCGTCCACGCTGCACGGCCGCGACCTCCACCAGTACCTCGTGCTGCGTGGCGGCATCCGTGCCGAAGAGTCGTTCACAGCCTGGTGCGACGAAGTGATCGAAGCCCTCCGGAAGGATCACCCATGAGCTCGTATCCGCACGTGCTGGAGCCCTTGGACCTCGGGCATGTGGTGCTGCCGAACCGGGTGATCATGGGCTCGATGCACACCGGTCTCGAGGATCGGCTGCGCGATCTGCCCAAGCTCGCGGCGTACTTCGCCGAGCGCGCGCGTGGTGGGGTCGGGCTGATGGTGACAGGTGGCTACGCTCCGAACCGCACCGGCTGGCTGACGCCGTTCGGATCGACGCTGACCAGCCATCGACAGGCTCGCCGACATCGCCTGCTGACCGATGCGGTCCATGACGCAGGCGGCCGCATCGCGCTGCAGATCCTGCACGCCGGCCGCTACTCGTACCACCCGTTCAGCGTCTCCGCGTCCGCCCTCAAAGCCCCGATCAACCCCTTCAAACCCCGCGCTCTCACCGACCGCGGAGTGCTGAAGCAGCTCAAGGCGTACGTCGAGTGCGCGGCGCTCGCCCGCGAGGCCGGGTACGACGGCGTCGAGATCATGGGCTCCGAGGGGTACTTCATCAACCAGTTCCTGTCCGAGCGCACGAACAACCGGACCGATCGCTGGGGTGGCAGCCCGGAGAACCGCCGCCGGCTCGCGGTCGAGATCGTCCGGCAGACCCGGGAGCGGGTCGGCGACGACTTCCTGATCATCTACCGGCTGTCGATGGCCGATCTGGTCGAGGGCGGTCAGACCTGGGACGATGTGGTTGCTCTGGGCAAGGAGATCGAGGCCGCCGGGGCGTCGATCATCAACACCGGCATCGGCTGGCACGAGGCGCGCGTACCGACCATCGTCACGTCGGTTCCGCGCGCGGCCTTCACGTCGGTCACCGCGGCGTTCAAGCCGCACGTGAGCATCCCGGTCGTCACTTCGAACCGGATCAACCTGCCGCAGGTCGCCGAGGAGGTGCTGGCGCGCGGCGACGCCGATCTGGTCAGCATGGCCCGCCCTTTCCTGGCCGACCCGGAGTGGGTGCTGAAGGCAACGACTGACCGGGCCGACGAGATCAACGTCTGCATCGCCTGCAACCAGGCGTGTCTGGACCACGTGTTCGCGAAGAGGAAGGCCAGCTGCATGGTCAATCCGTTCGCGGCCCGTGAGACCGAGCTGCAGCTGCTGCCGACGCGCCGTACCAAGAGCATCGCCGTTGTCGGTGCGGGACCGGCCGGGCTCGCCGCGGCAGTGACCGCGGCCGAGCGTGGGCATCGGGTCGAGCTGTTCGAGGCCGATGCGGAGATCGGCGGGCAGTTCGGGATCGCGCGGCGGATCCCGGGCAAGGAGGAGTTCGCCGAGACGATCCGGTACTACCGGCGGCGGCTCGACCTGACCGGCGTGAAGCTGCACCTGAGCCGCCGCGCGACGGTCGAGGACCTGGCCGGCTTCGACGAGATCGTGCTCGCGACCGGTGTCGTACCGCGGATTCCGGCGATCCCCGGGATCGACCGTCCGACGGTTCTCTCGTACGCCGAAGTCGTCCGCGATGGAAAGCCTGTTGGTGAACGGGTCGCGGTGATCGGGGCCGGCGGGATCGGCGTGGATGTCAGCGAGTTCCTGACCACCCCGGAGTCGCCGGCGCTGGATCTCGCGGCATGGAAGGCGGAGTGGGGCGTCGGCGATCCGACCAAGCTCGCCGGCGCGCTTGGCGTACCGCATCCGGAGCCGTCGCCGCGAAAGGTGTACCTGCTGCAGCGCAAGCCCGGGAAGATCGGCGCGGGCCTCGGCAAGACCACAGGCTGGGTGCATCGGGCCGCACTGAAGAACAAGCAGGTCGAGCAGGTGCGCGGCGTCAACTACGAGCGCATCGACGACGAAGGTCTGCACATCACCTTCGGGCCGAAGCACGAGAAGCCGAAGGTCCTCGCCGTCGACACGGTCGTCGTCTGTGCCGGCCAGGAACCGGTCCGCGACCTTGCGGAGGCGCTACAGGCGACGGGCCGCCCGGTCCACCTCATCGGCGGCGCCGACGTCGCGGCGGAGTTGGACGCCAAACGCGCCATCGACCAGGCGACGCGACTAGCGCTCACCCTCTGAATCGGTGCACTAGTGCGCGCTGGCGGTCACCCCTAGGGCTAGTGCACCGTTTACGGCGTACGCGCACTAGTTGAAGGGGTGACCGATGAAGACTGTTCTGATTTCTGGTGGCGGGATTGCCGGGCCGGCGTTGGCGTTCTGGTTGCGGCGGTTCGGGTTCGCGCCGACGGCTGTCGAGATCGCGCCGGGACCGCGGCCGGGCGGACAGACCGTCGACCTCCGTGGGGTGTCGCGGGTGGTCGCCGAGCGGATGGGTGTGATGCCGGCGGTGGCCGAGCGGAAGATGCACGAGCGCGGGCTCGAGTACGTCCGGGCCGACGGCACGCGCTCCGCGGTGATGCACGCGGAACTGCTGGACGGCGCCGGTCCGGTCGCAGAGATCGAGATCCTGCGGGGTGATCTGGCCGCGATCCTGACCGAGGCTACGGCCGACGTCGAGTACGTGTACGGCGACTCGATCACCGAGCTGCAGCAGGACGCGACCGGTGTGGAGGTGACCTTCGCGAGCGGGACCCGGCGGCGATTCGATCTGGTCGTCGGTGCGGACGGGGTGCACTCGCGGGTGCGGCGGCTCGCGTTCGGCGCGGAGTCGGAGTTCGTGCATCACCTCGGCGGCTACACGTCGTACTTCACTGTCGAGACGCCCGAGCCGCTGGACCACTGGTTCAAGGTGTACACCGCTCCGCGCGGTCGCTGGGTCGGGCTGCGGCCGGATCACGATCCGCAGTACGCGAAGGCGTTGCTGAGCTTCCGGTCGCCGGTCATCAGCTACGACCGGCGCGACCTCGCCGCGCAGAAGCGGCTGGTGCGTGAGCAGTACGCCGGCCTCGGCTGGCACACCGCATCGATCTTGGAGCAGCTCGACGAGGCCGAGGACTTCTACCTGGACAGCACGAGCCGTGTCGTCGTACCGGAATGGTCTCGGGGCCGGATCACGCTCGTCGGCGACGCCGGGTACTGCGGTTCGCCGATGGCCGGCCACGGTACGGCGCTCTCGCTCGTCGGAGCGTACGTACTGGCGGGGGAGCTGGTCGCTGCCGACGGCGATCACGCCCGCGCGTTCCCGGCGTACCAGGCCCGGATGCAGGCGTACGTCGACCAGCGGATGGAGCTCCCGCCCGGCGGGATCAAGATGGCGATGCCGATGTCGTCGTTCGGCATCCGGTACCGCGATTTCGTCCTCCGGACGATGACGTCGAAGCTGATGTCCGGCGCGCTGGCGAAGATGACCGTAGCCAAGCCGGACGCGATCGATCTCCCGGAGTACTCAGTCGAGCGGGGACACCCACTCCGGGTTGCGACCGAGCAGGCCCAGTAGCTGGTCGAGGTCGGGGGCCGTGCCGGAGACCTTCACGATCCGGTCGAATGCGTAGCCGGGGCCGCGGTTGGCGTCGGTGTCGGGGATGCGGCGGGCCAGCGTGAGCGCCATCTCGACCATGTCCGGCGGCGGGTTGTACGGGACGTCGATCGCGCGGGCGAGATCCCAGGCGTGGACGACACAGTCGAGCTGGTGGAAGGTCAGCGCGATCCGGCGCGGGAACGAGCCGAACTCGCGCACCTCCACCAGCCGGTCCAGTGCACCGCCGTCGGCGAACGCGTCAGCGACCCGCACGTTCGACCGGCGGTAGGCACCGGCCGGGTTGTCGGCGAGGCGGCCGCCGTTCCAGGTGTGGATGGAGGCGGAGCCGTTCAGGGCAGCGGCGGCGAGACCCTCGTTCTGGCTGACCACATGACGCAGAAGACCGCGGACGGTCCAGTCGGGGCACGGCGTGGGGAACCAGAGTTGCTCGGTCCGCACCTGCATCACGACTTCCCCGAGCACTGCGCCGGCACGACGATCCAGATCCCGGATGTCCATCCGCTCTCCTCCCGTGGCTGCCCCAGCCGAGCATAAGACGGTACGTCGCCTCCTGCAGGAAACCGCGTGGTTCACAAGGGACAACCCGCACGCAGAGAGCCCGATCTGCAACAGGTCGGGCTCGGGTGTCGCGGGGTCCGGCAAGCCGGCGATGCCGTCGGCGACGAGCGGTCCGGCGAAGGACCTAGGCGCCGGCGACTTCCTTGGCCGCGGCCTTCGCGGCCTTCTTGAAGTTGCGGACCTCGGCCAGCGAGGCGGCGTCGGTGACATCGGCGATCGAGCGGTGCGAGCCGCGGTCACCGTAGTGCCCGGCGGCCTCACGCCAGCCCTTGGGCTGTACGCCGCGCTGCTTGCCGAGCATTGCGAGGAAGATCTTCGCCTTCTGCTCGCCGAACCCCGGCAGCGCCTTCAGCCGCTTCAGCACCTCGGCGCCGTCCGGCTTCGGGCGGCCGCTCAGCCAGATGTTCTCGGTCTCGCCGTCGTACTTGTCGATGATGTGCTGCGCCAGTGCGTGCACCCGGCGCGCCATCGACCCGCCGTACCGGTGGATGGCCGGCGGGGTCACGCAGAGCTCGACGAACGTCTCCAGGTCCGACGCGGCGATCTTGTGCAGATCGAACCCGTCCATCCGGTTCGCGATCTTCCACGGCCCGGAGAAGGCGTGCTCCATCGGGTACTGCTGGTCCAGGAGCATCCCGACCAGCAAGGCGAACGGGTCGTCGTTGAGCAGCTTGTCGGCGTCCGGGTTGCCGGTGAGGTGCAGTTCGCGCAGCATGCCGCCCATCTTGACACGAAGTCAGCGCGAGGGAACCCGGGTCCTCCAGAGCAGATAGACGAAGTACGGCGCTCCGATCAGGGCCGTCAGCAGGCCGGCCGGGATCTGGGCGGGGGCGAGGACGGTACGGCCGAGGCTGTCCGCGACGCTGACCAGGATCGCGCCGAGCAGCGCCGCGACCGGAAGGATCCGCGCGTGCCGCCCGCCGACCAGAGCGCGTGCGGCGTGCGGCGCGACCAGCCCGACAAACCCGACCACACCGATCGCCGAAACAGCGGCCGCGGTCAGTAGAGCCGCCGCCAACAGCATCAATAGCCGGGTCCGCTCCAACCGCACTCCCAGGATCCGCGGCACATCGTCGTCGAGCGCCAGCAGATCCAGCTCCCGGCGGGCATGCGCAACAACTGGAGTCAGGACTATCAGGGCGATCGCCACCGGCAGCACCTGCGGCAGGGTCCGCCCGTACGTACTCCCCGACAACCACGTCATCGCCAAACTCAGGTTCCACGGATCCGTGGCAACGATCAGCAGCGTGATGATCGCCGTCGCCACCGACGAGACCCCGACCCCGATCAGCACCAACCGATCCGAGCTCAGCCCACCCCGCCACGAGATCAGATACACCAAGCCGAACGTCACCACGGCCGCGACCGCCGCGACCCCGGACAGCAACCAGATGCTTGCTGATGGCAACAGGATGAGCGTGGCGATCGCGCCGACGCCGGCGCCGCCGGTGATCCCGAGAATGCCCGGTTCGGCCAGTGGGTTGCGGCACACCGCCTGCACCGTCGTACCGGCGATCGCCAGCGCGGCCCCGCACAGGAGCGCCGAGATGACCCGCGGGAAGCGCTGGTCCAGCACGAAGGTGATCGCGCGACCCGACGCGCCGTTGATCCAGTTCGCGAGGTCGCCGGTCCGAAGGAGTGCGTCCCCGGTCAGCATCGCGCCGACGCCGGCCGCGACCAGCAGTACGACGAGCGCCGCGGTCACGATCCAGAACGTACGGCGACTGCGCAGCCCGCTGCTCGTCCCGCCGGCGGAGCGGCTCGGGCCGGAATCGCGGTGGCGGCGGGCCAGCCAGATGAGGACGATCGCGCCGACCACCATCGTCATGATCCCGGTCGGAATCTCCACCCCGGCCTGCCCGCCGAACGCGGCCCGCAGAACGACATCCGAGGCGAGTACGACGAGGACGCCGGCGAGACCGGAGAGCGGGAGGAGGACCCGATGCCTGAGCAGGCCGGGAACTAGCGGAGCAAGGAGGCGGACGAGGACCGGTGCAACCAGACCGACGAAGCCGACCGGTCCCGCGACGGTGACGGCCGCGGCGGAGAGCATGACGGTGACGAGCGTGGTGAACACGCGGATCCGGCGTACGTCCACGCCGAGGACGGATGCGGTGTCGTCGCCGAGGGCAAGAATGTCGAGTTTGGCGGCGAGCAGGAACGCGGCGAGGATGCCGAGGGCAACGATCGGGGCCATCTGGGTGACCGCGCGCAGGTCGGTCTGGACCAGCGTGCCGGCGCCCCAGGCGAACGTGCCGACCGTCTCCTCGCGATACAGCAGCAGAAGCAGCGTGGTCACGCCGGCGAGCGCCATCGCGACCGCCGACCCGGCCAGGATCAGCCGGGTCGGCCCGGTGGAGCCGCCCGCCGACAGCACGAGCACCAACCCCGCGGCGGCCAGCCCGCCGACGAACGCGACTCCACCGGCGGGCAGCGCGGGCAACGACACCCCGAACGCGGCCACGATCACGACTGCCAGGTACGCCCCCGCGTTGACCCCCAACGTGTCGGGTGAAGCAAGCGGGTTGCGCGCCAACGACTGCAACCCCGCTCCCGCAACCCCCAGGGCGATACCTACCAGCACGCCGGCAAGCAACCGCGGCAACCGCGACGCGACCAGCACGTTCGCGGCATTGTCGTTCCCCTGCCCGGACACCAGCCGCAGCAGATCCCCGGCTCCCACCGAAGACGTGCCTTGGGTCAGATGCACACCGGCGAGCACCACGATCGCCACCAGGGCAGCGACGAACACGCCGGTGACCTGCAACCGACGAACCGGAACAGCCAGTGGAACCGACTGAACGGCCTCCCGCTGGGTCAAGATGTGACTGCCTGTACGGCGGCGTCGATGAACTGCTCGGTGGACTTCGGGCCGCCGAACATCCAGATGCCGTCGGGCAGCCGGTGAACCTTGCCGGACTTCACGAACGGCAGGTTCTTCCAGATCGCGTTGCCGGCCAGGTCGCCGCCGAACACGTCGCCGCCGTCGTTCTTGTTCGCGATGTAGAGGAAGTTGCCGTCGGGCAGCTTGGTCAGACCCTCGAGGTCGGTCTGCGCGAGCCCGTAGTCCTTGTCGCCGGCGCCGATCCACCCGTTCTTCAGACCCAGTTCGGTGGCGACCGCGCCCAGCAACGACCCGGTCGTGTACATCCGGATCGAGATCGTGCTGCCCTGCTTCCACCCGTCCGCCATCGTGAACCCGGTGCCGGTCTTGCCGGCGTCGGCGATCTTCTGCTTGCCGTCGGCAACCGCCTTGTCGAAGTCGGCGTTCAGCTGCTTGGCCTGATCCGCCTTCCCGACCGCCTGGCCGATGAGATCGAGGTTCGTCTTCATCTGCGGGATCGCGTTCTTCGCGTCCGCGCCGCGGATCACCAGCACCGGCGCGGCCTTCTCGAGTTGCGTGATCGTGTTCGCGGCCTCGTCGGTCGTGGTGATCACCAGATCGGGGTTGAGGGCAACGATCGCGTCGACGCTCGCCTCACCACGGGTGCCGACGTCCTTGACCGACGGGTCGAGCTTCGCCGCGGTGACCCAGTTCGTGTAGCCCTTGGTGTCCGCGACGCCGACCGGCATCACGCCGAGCGTGACCAGGTTCTCGGCGGCGTTCCACTCCAGCGCGACGACCTTCTTGGCGGGTGCCTTCAGGTCGAGCTTCTTGTTCCGCGCGTCGGTCAGCGAGACCGGCTGCGCGGCAGCGTCACTGGCGTCGTCGGAGGCGGCGGGTTCACTCGTGCCGCAGGCGGTCAGGCCCAGGAGGGCAGCAGCAACCAGAGCGATGGCGGTTCGTCTCATCAGAGTGCCTTTAATTAGTCGTGACGCGGGACAAGTGCTTGCCGATGGGGCGAGTAGTGACCAGACCGGTGGCCGGATCGGTGCCGACCTCGATGGTGATGCCGTACGTCTCGGTGAGCGCGTCCGCTCGCAGTACCTCGTCCGGCGTACCGGTCGCACGTACTCGCCCCTGATCGAGTAGTGCGATCCGGTCCGCTACCGCAGCGGCCTGGTTCAGGTCGTGCAGTACGACGCCGACCGCGACCCCGTGCTCGTCGGCGAGCTCGCGCATCAGGTCGAGGATCTCGATCTGGTACCGCAGGTCGAGGAACGTGGTCGGCTCGTCGAGCAGGAGTACGCCGGTGTCCTGCGCGAGGCAGGTTGCGAGCCAGACGCGTTGCAGCTCGCCGCCGGACAGCTCGTCGACGGCACGCTCGGCCATCGAGGTGACACCGGTGACCGTCATCGCGTGCTCGATCGCGCGCGGGCCGTCCGCGTCGTCGTTGCGCCAGCGGCTGCGATGCGGATGACGTCCGTACCCGACGACGTCGCGCACGCTCACGCCGTTCGGGGTCGGCCGGGACTGCGAGAGCAGCGTGACCTTGCGGGCGAATTCCTTCGCCGACAGGTCGAGCGCGTTGCCACCGCCGGGAAAGGTGATGCTGCCGGCGTCGGGGTGATGGAGCCGGGCGAGCGCGCGCAGCAGCGTCGACTTGCCGCTGCCGTTGGGCCCCACGAGTGCGGTGACGCGGGCGGGCTCGAGGTGCAGCGAAGCGCCGTCGACGACGCGCCGGCCGTGGTATCCGAGGCTCAGCTCGTCGCCGGTCAGCCCGATCGTCTCCCGCATGCGACAGAGGATAGCCTTACCTAAGCTGACGTGTCAGGAGGGGTCTCATTCCGAGATAGTGCGCGTACGATGTATGCGCACTACCTTGGAGGGTTCGGATGACGCAGTACGAAACGATTGCAGCTGAGTTGCGGCGGCGCATCACGACCGGCGAGTTGAAGCCGGGGGACCGGGTGCCGTCGACGCGGGCGTTGGTGCGGGACTTCGGGGTGGCGATGGCGACCGCGACCAAGGCGCTGCAGACGTTGCAGGCCGAGCGACTCGTGCATCCCAGCCCTGGGGTCGGGACGGTCGTCGGTCCGCCGCCGCGGGCTGCGCGGCGCACTCTGCGGCCGGATCAGCAACCGGAGCTGAATCGCGACGAGGTCGTGCGGATGGGGATCGCGATCGCGGACGCCGAAGGGCTGGCCGCGTTGTCGATGCGGCGGATCGCGAGCGAGCTCGGGGTGTCGACGATGGCGCTCTACCGGTACGTGGGCGGCAAGGACGTGCTCGTCGTACGGATGGTCGACGCGGCGATCGCGGAGTTCCCGCTCGGGACGCCGCCGGACGATTGGCGCGAGGCGATCGCGATGGTGGCGCGGGTGCACTGGGCGGCGTACCGCCGGCATCTGTGGCTCGCGAGTGCGATCAGTCTGAGCCGGCCGCAGCTGGTGCCGCGGTTGCTTCCGCACACGGATGCGGTGCTGCGGGCCTTGCGTGGGTTCGAGAAGAGTGCGGCGCTGTCGACGATGATCAGTCTGTTCGCATACGTGCGCGGCGTGGCGCTGGTGATGGAGGCCGAGGCACAAGCCGAGCAGGACACCGGCGTAACAGCCGACGAGTGGGTCACGGAGCAGGCCGACAAGTTGGGCACGATGATCGCGATGGGCGATCTGCCGGCGTTCCGCGAGCTGCTTGCGGACGGGTTCGACTATGAGTACGACCTGGACAAGTTGTTCGAGTTCGGCCTCGACGTCTTCCTTGACGGGCTCTCCGCACGGCTACGCTAAGTGCTGACGACTTCTCCCGGAGGTGGCGATGGAGCCGGTGTTCGCGCCGGGTGTGCCTGTGGGCGTACGGCGGTTGTACGAGCACCGGCCGGAGTTGTTCGTCGCCGCCGATGCGTCCCGCCCGAAACGGCAGACCTCGTGGTCGGTGGCTCCAGCGAACACCTTCGGCACGTTGCTCGTGTGGCTCGCGGTGTGCGTGGGCGGATGGATCCTCGCCTTGATCGTGATGGCGGCGACGCTGCCGACCGCGGTCGCGGCCTGGGCGGCGGTCGTGCTCGCCGGCATCGCCGTACTCGCCACCGGCGGGATCGTGGTGAAGTCGATGGTCGAGGACCGCGGGCACAAGGCGGTCCGGCTCCAGCACGGGAAGTACCTGCTGCCGGAGGACTTCGACGAGCCCGCCGCGCGGCTGCTCGGGCGCGCGCAGCGTGCGGTGAAAACGGTGCTTGAGGCAACAGTTACCCGCCGCGGGCTGCTCGACGACGTGAAGAACGAGCTGGTCCTCCCGGAGCAGCTCTGGGACATCGCGCAGGTACTGCGGGAGCAGACAGTACTGCGTGCGCGGCAGAAAGACATCGCCCGCGGGATGGAGACCGCCGAGCTGGACGCCGTACTCGGGCCGCAGCGTCGCGCCCTCGCGCTCTCCGTCGACGCGATCAAACGCAAGGTCGATCTCCTGGACCGGTACGCCGACCGGGTCCGCTCCGCCGACGCCGCGCTCCGCGCCGAGGCAGCGCTGGAGGACGGCGACCGCTACATCGAACTCCTCGCCCGCACCGAGCCGGTCGGCGACACGTCGATCGTCCAAGGCTTCACCGACGAGGCCACCGCGCTGAAGGACACCCTGACTCGCACGATCAACGCCGCGCGAGACGCAGGCAGGACGCTGGCGCTGCCGGAGTAGCGGCTACTGCTGCGCGAGGAGCTGTGCTTCCTGCTCAGGCGTCAGACCGATGCTGAGCTCAGGCGTGCCGCGGTCGAGGTCCCACTGGAGGACGTCGGCCACCGTCGTCCGCAGCGGGGTGACCGGCATGCCGGCCGCGCGGGCCTTCGCCGGGCTGCGGCGACGCTCGCCCCACTCCGCCTCCGGGTCCATCAACGGGAAGCGCGGCGGGACCGCGTCGAACGGGATCGGCACGATGTCGACCGTGGTGTGCGAGAGGTCGGCCGCGACCTCGATGAGCTCGGCGATCGTGGAGTCGGGGCCGATCGCGTTGAACGCGCCGGCACGCTCGTCGGTGATCAGCTGCACTACCAAGCGCGCCACGTCACGGCTGTCGATGAGTTGCAGCGGCGCCTCGGGCTTGGTCGGCAGCGCGACCCGTCCACCACGAGCACCCCGGCGGATCCAGTACAACGCCGTACCCGACGAGTCGCCCGGACCGGTCACTCGGCCGGGACGGACGATCGTTGCCCGATCGCCGTACCGCTCGAGGACGTCGTCCTCACACGCGACCTTGCACGGACCGTAGGTGTCGTTCGTGAGTACTTCGGCATCCCGCATCGGCTCGCGCCGGGGCGCGGTCTCATCGGTCCCGGCCGGCAGGTCGCGGACGTACACGGCGTGGCTCGAGACGAACACATACCGCCCGACCCGGTCACCGAGGACGTCCATCGCCTGGTCGACGTCCCGGGTCCGGAAGCCGCTCAGGTCGACCACCGCGTCCCACTCACCGGTCCGCAGCGCGTCGTAGTCCCCGGTCTCCCGGTCGCCGACCAGCTCCGTGACCTGCGCGGGCAGTGGCGACCCGCTCTTGCCCCGGCTGAACGACGCGACCTCCGCTCCGTGCGCCAGCGCGTCCTCGACGATCGCGCGTCCGACAAACCCGTTTCCGCCCAGCACCAGAATCTGCACGATCGGTCAACCTACCGGCCGGATCCGGCCGATTGACAACCGATTAACGCTGTAACACGTCTGAAGAGGTACGGGGTGTGGTACTTGGCGCACACTGGAAGTGGGACGGGCGACAGGGGAGCCAATGGGGAGACGTGCGCGCGCGGCGACGAGACGGCCACGATCGGTGCCGAAGTTGCTGGGGCTGACCCTGTTGGGCGCACTGCTTCCAGGACTCGGGTTGATCATCGGCGGCCGCCGGCGGATCGGCGCGTTCGTACTCACCCTGTTCCTCGCACTCGTCGGCCTCGGCGTGTACGTCGGCCTGACCCGGCGGGAGGAGGTCCTCGCCGCCGCCGTCGTACCGAGCCGGTTGCTGATGACGTCGGTGCTGATCGGCGCGGTCGCGTTCGTCTGGATCGTCGTCATCGTCGCGTCGCACCGGTCGTTGCGTCCGGCAACGGGCGGCACGGGTGGCCGGGTGCTCGGGGCCGGGTTCGTCGGGATCCTCTGCTTCGCGATCGCGGCGCCGGCCGCGATCGGCGTACAGAGTGTGCTCGCGCAGCGGACGCTCGTGCAGGACGTGTTCCAGGCGCAGGACGAGTCCAGGTCCGCGACCCGGCCGACGACGGTCAACGTCAAGGACCCGTGGGAGGACAAGCCGCGGCTCAACCTGCTGCTGCTCGGCGGCGACGACGCGCCGAGCCGGGAGGGGGTGCGGACCGACACGGTGATCGTGGCGAGTATCGACACCAGGACCGGCAACACCGCGCTGATCTCGCTGCCGCGGAACCTGACCTTCATGCCGTTCCCGAAGGACTCGCCGCTGCACAAGTACTACCCGAACGGTTTCGGCAAGGAGGGGCTCAGCCTCGACGGCCGGCTCGAGTGGATGCTGACCGCGATGTACCAGAACATCCCCGACGCACATCCCGGCATCCTCGGCCCGTCGGACAACGAGGGCGCCGACGTGGTCAAGCAGTCGGTCGGTGAGGCGATCGGCCTGAAGCTCGACTACTACCTGCAGGTGAACCTGCAGAGCTTCCCGGAGATCGTCGACGCGCTCGGCGGGATCAAGGTCAACGTCAACGAGCGGGTCGCGATGGGCGGCATCAGCAGCTCGCACATCCCGCCGAAGGAATGGATCGAGCCCGGCCCGAACCAGCACCTCGACGGACGGCACGCACTCTGGTTCGCCCGCGGGCGGTACGGCGCCGACGACGACCAGCGGCAGGTCCGGCAGCGGTGCGTGATCAAGAGCATCGTCGACGCGGCGGATCCGCAGACCCTCGTGACGAAGTACAAGGCGATCGCCAAGGCCGGTCAGCATCTGCTCCGGACGGACATCCCGCAGGAGCTGCTCCCGGCGATGGTCCAGTTGGCCCTCCGGGTCAAGGCCGGCACGGTCTCCAACGTCACGCTGGACCCGGAGAAGCTGCGCCTCAAGTACCTGCACCCGGATTACCAGGCCCTCCGCGACACCGTCGAGAACGCCCTCGAATCCACCCCGCCCCCGATGGCCACGCCGACCACCCCCAGCCCCACCACCCGCAAGCCGACCACAACCACCACGACCCCACCCCCCGGCCCCACCCAGAACCTCGTCGACGCCTGCGCCTACAACCCCAACGGCGACCAGCCCAACTGAGCGCCCGGACGGACTACCTTGTCGGCATGCGCTTCGACCGCTTCACCGTGATCCTGCTGACGCTGCGGCCGGACGCGCCGGCGATGACGGATGAGGAGGCCGCCGACCTCCAGGACCGCCATCTCGCCCACGGGGCCGAGTTGCAGGATCGCGGTCTGGTGCTGGCTCGCGGACCGCTGGTCGATCAGGACGACGAGCGTTTCCGCGGCTTCTCCGTCTGGTCCGTGGACGCCGCGACTGCCCGTCAGTACGCCGAGGCCGATCCGGCGGTGCGGGCCGGTCGCCTCGCGGTCGAGGTGATGACCTGGATGATGCCCGCCGGCAACCTGCGGTTCTCGCCGGTGCGGGCGCCCAGATCCATCGCCGAAGCAACGTCGGATTGATCCCCGACCGTCGCGTGTCGATCTGGCGGTCGGTCGATCGACGTGAGAGTAAGTGATCGATCGACACGACGAGGAGCAGCAGCGATGCGCTACATGATCATCAACAAGACCGACGCCGACAGCGAGGCCGGGAAGTTGCCATCGCCGGAGGTCGCGGAGGGGGTCGGCAACGTGGTCGAGGATCTGTCGAAGGCCGGTGTGCTGCTGTTCGCGGAGGGCGTGCACCGCAGCTCGCTCGGCGCCCGGGTGAAGGTCGAGGACGGCCGGCGTACGGTCACCGACGGCCCGTTCGCCGAGACCAAGGAACTGGTCGGCGGCGTGATCGTCGTCGAGGTCCGCAACCGCGACGAGGCGATCGAGTGGGCCGCCCGGCTGGCGGAGGCGCTCGGCTCCGAGGTCGAGGTACGCCGGGTCGTCGACGAGGCCGATTTCGGCCCGGACTCGGACATCTTCCAGAACTGAGTGTCCATTCGTGCCACCGTCGTTCGTGGAGGTGGCATGAACAACACACTGAAGGTTCCCGAGGCGGAGTTGTACTACGAGGTGCGCGGATCAGGACCGTTGGTGGTCCTGGTCGGCGCGCCGATGGACGCGGACTCGTTCGCGCCCCTGGCCGACCTGCTGGCCGATGACTACACCGTGCTGACGACCGATCCGCGGGGGATCAAGCGAAGCACGCTCGCTCCCGGCGGTACGTCGCGACCCGAGCAGCGGGCCGACGACCTGGCCCGGCTGATCCGGCACGTCGACGCCGGGCCTGCCGTCGTACTCGGCTCGAGCGGGGGAGCGGTCAGCGTGCTGGCGCTCGCCCAGGAGCACCTGGACGTCGTCCGCGCGGTGATCGCCCACGAGCCGCCGCTCGATCGACTGGTCGAGGACGGTGACGAGCTGCTGGCGAAGTCCGAGAAGCTGATGGCCGACTACCTGGCCGGTTACGTGGTCGGGGCTTGGCAGCAGTTCTTCCAGCTGGCCAATCTCGGAGTACCGGACGAGGTCGTCGAGATGATGTTCAGCGGCGAACGCGACCCGCAGCAGGTCGCGGCCGAGCAGTTCTGGTTCTCCCACGAGATGCGCGAGACGATCACCTGGACACCGGACCTCGAAAGGCTGCGTACGGCGAACGTCGTCGTCGGGATCGGCGCCGACTCGACCGCTCAGCTCTGTGAGCGAACCTCCGAGGCCCTGGCCGCTCAGCTGGGCATCGAACCCACCCGTTTCCCCGGCGGACACACCGGCTTCGCCGACCGGCCGGAGGTGTTCGCCGAGGCCCTCCGCGCGGAGCTGAAGGTCCTTCATCAGCCTCGGTGAGACCCCTCGCGGATCGTTGGGCGGAGTATGTGAAGCTGGGGGTGTCCGGTGTGAGTGACGTGGCATCGGGCACCGGGGTCGAGGTGGGTGCCGCGTTCGTCAGCGTGGTTCCTTGACCTCAACCGTGGTTCAAGTTTCAAGCTGGTGCCGCTGACAACAGGACATCGGAGATACCGGCCCCAGGGGGCCCCGACGAAGGAGCAGAGTTGACCACGTACACGCTTCCCGATCTTCCCTACGACTACAGCGCGCTCGCGCCGAGTATCGCCGGCGAGATCATGGAGCTGCACCACGACAAGCACCACGCGACCTACGTGAAGGGTCTGAACGACACCCTGGACAAGCTGGCCGAGGCCCGCGAGAAGGGTGACTTCGGATCGATCGTCGGGCTCGAGAAGACGCTTGCCTTCAACCTCGGTGGGCACGTCAACCACTCGATCTTCTGGAAGAACCTGTCCCCGGACGGCGGCGACAAGCCGGACGGCGAGCTCGGCGCCGCGATCGACGAGTTCTTCGGCTCGTTCGACGCGTTCCAGGCGAACTTCACCGCGAGCGCGACCACGATCCAGGGCTCCGGCTGGGCCATCCTCGGCTGGGACGCGCTGGGTAGCCGGCTGCTGATCCACCAGCTGTACGACCAGCAGGGCAACCTGCCGGCCGGCCAGACCCCGATCGCGATGCTGGACATGTGGGAGCACGCGTTCTACCTGCAGTACAAGAACGTGAAGCCGGACTACGTCAAGGCCTGGTGGAACGTCGTCAACTGGGCCGACGCCCAGGCCCGCTTCGACGCGGCCCGCTCCGGCGCCGGCGCGCTGATCACCGGCGCCTGACCCGCCACGTAGTACGACGAAGGGCGTCCGGCTCAGGCCGGACGCCCTTCGCGTTGTTCAGCCACAGAAGCCGGCGATCACCGGCGCGATCGCAGCGGCCTTGATCACGTGGTTCTGACCCGGTACTTCGGTGTGCCCGGCGCCGGGGATCGCGTCGGCCAGCGCACGGGTGGACGCCTTCATCCACGCCGGGCTCTTGCCGCCGTTCACCACCTGCACCGGCTGCTGGATCGACGCCCACTGGGATGCGTCCATCGGCTCGCCGAAGCAGTTGTCGCCGAGGACCTGCGCGTCGTACGGCAGGGTGTGCGCGATCGCCTTCATCGGCTTCCAGGCCGGCATCAGCTTCATCATCGTGACGAAGATCCCGGGCAGCCCGATCCCCTTGGTGAAGAAGTACTTGATCGCGTCGCCCGGCTCGAGCGCCTGCAGGTCGGCGACCCACGTGCGCGGGATCTGGGTGCGGCTGTCGTCGACGACGTACGGCGGCTCGAACGCGACCAGCTTCTCGATCGGCAGCCCGGCCGCCGCGGCCCGGAGCGCGAGCGCCGCGCCGGACGACGAGCCGTAGACGTACGCCGATCCGCCGGCCGCCTCGATCACGGCCGCGAGGTCCTCGATCTCGCGGTCCACGTCGTACGGGCCGGTGTCGCCGGAGTCGCCCCGACCGCGCCGGTCGTAGTTGTAGACGGTGAACCGGTCGGCGAGCGCGTCGGCGACCGCGGGCATCGGGCCCTGTGCGCGGGAGCAGAGCGCGCCGTCGACGAGAACGAGCGCCGGCCCGTTCCCGCGCCGGTCGTAGGCGATGGTGGTGCCGTCCTTCGAAACGACGGTGTTCATGATGGTTCCTCCTGGTGGGTGACGATCTCACCCCTGCGTCGAGCGTGAGGATCGTCCCTCGACTACCTGTGACGTAGGTCACAGTCTGCTCGCGCTGTGCATTCACGGATGACAGTCCGCCGGGGCCTCGGCTGCGTAGCGTGAGGTGAATCGGGTACCGGGTCGTCAGCCGAATACGGGAGGCGGCCATGACGGTACGTCCGCAACTCGCCCGGCACGATGCCGAGCTGAAGAAGCATGCCGAGCTGAACAACCACAACGACAACGTCGGTGCGCTGGTGAGCCAGGTGACCAGCGACCTGAGCCGGCTGGTTCGCGACGAGCTCCAGCTGGCGAAGGCCGAGCTGAAGGAGAAGGGCAAGGAGGCCGGAGTCGGCGCCGGGCTCTTCGGCGGAGCCGGCACGGTCGCGGTCTACGGACTCGGCGTGCTGATTGCCGCGGCCGTGCTCGGCCTGGCCACCGCGTGGCCTGCCTGGCTGTCGGCGCTGACGATCGCCGCGGTGCTGTTCGCGATAGCAGCCGTCGCGGCATTGCTCGGCAAACGGCACGTCACGCGCGCCACTCCGCCCGTACCGCATCGTGCCGTCGACGGCATGCACGAGGACCTGGAAGCACTCAAGGGACACCAGCCGGAAGGAAAGGTCACGTCATGAGCACCACCAAGAACGCAGCCCACCGCGAGCCGATGTCCGACAGCGAAACGCTGCGCGTCGACCTCGAGGAGACCCGGCAGCATCTCGCGGACACGGTGCAGGAGCTCAGTCGCCGGCTGAACGTTCCGCACCGGGTCAAGGAGACCGCCGGTCAGGCCGGCCAGAAGGTGAAGGAAGTCCCTGGCGCGGTGAAGCAGCTCCCCGGCGCGGTGAAGCAGCTCCCGGTCATCGGCAAGCGCCACCCGAAGGCCACCGCAGCCATCGGAGGCGCGGTAGCCCTCGGAGTCGGAGCCTGGATGGCCCGCCGGCACAGCTAGTCCCAGCTCGCCCCAGCTAGCAGGCTGCGGCCCGCTCCAGAAGGAGCTTTCGTTCGCGTTCGTTGCGGGTCAGCGCGGCTGCCTTCTCGAATTCCTCGCGGGCTTCGGAGAGGCGGCCGAGTTTGAACAGCAGGTCGCCGCGCACGCTCGGCAGTAGGTGGTAGTCCTTCAGCGACGGGTCGTCGGCGAGCGCGTCGACGGCCTGCAAGCCACGCTCCGGGCCGAACGCCATCGAGATGGCGACCGCCTGGTTGAGCTCGACCACCGGTGACGGCGTGACCTGCGCGAGTACGGCGTACAGCCCGGCGATCCGGGCCCAGTCGGTGTCCTTCGGGTCGGCGGCCCGGGCGTGGCAGGCGGCGATCGCGGCCTGCAGAAGGTACGGGCCGGGCGGCTTCTCCAGCGCCCAGGCGCGGTCGATGCCTTCCAGGCCACGGCGGATGAGCAGGCGGTCCCAGCGGCGGCGGTCCTGGTCGAGCAGGAGCACCGGCTCGCCGTCGGGTCCGACGCGGGCGTTGGCCCGGGACGACTGCAGTTCCATCAGCGCCAGCAGTCCGAGTACCTCGGGCTCGGTCGGCATCAGCTCCGCGAGCAGGCGCCCGAGCCGCATCGCCTCGTTGCACAGCGCCGGACGCATCCAGTCGTCCCCCGCGGTCGCGGAGTACCCCTCGTTGTAGATGAGGTAGGCGACCTCGAGCACCGACGACAGCCGATCCAGCAGGTCCGGCCCGGACGGTACCTCGAACTGGACCTCGGCCTTGGCCAGGTTGCGCTTGGCCCGGACGATCCGCTGCGCGATGGTCGGCTCCGGCGCGAGGAACGCGCGCGCGATCTCGTCGGTCTTCAATCCGCCGAGGAGCTTCAAGGTCAGCGTCACGCGGGCATCCATGGTCAGCACCGGGTGGCACGCGGTGAAGACCAGCCGCAGCAGGTCGTCCTCGATGTGGTCCTCGAGGATCGCCTCCACGTCATCCTCGACGCTGTCGCCGTCGATCTCGAGCTCGTGCCCCATCTCGGCGAGCTTGCGCTGGTAGGTCTCCTTGCGGCGGATCAGGTCGATCGCCCGGCGCTTGGCGATCGCCATCAGCCAGGCGCCCGGATTGTTCGGTACGCCGGACTGCGGCCACTGCTCAAGCGCCGCCACCAGCGCATCCTGCGCCAGCTCCTCCGCCAGCCCGACATCCCGCACGATCCGCGCGACACCCGCGATGATCCGCGCCGACTCGATCCGCCAGACCGCGTCGACCGCCCCGTGCGCGTCAGTAACCGTCACCCGCCGATAGTAGACACGAACTCGGTCGTCCGCGCTTGTTCGGCCGGCGTACCGATCGGTGCGAGCATCAGGTCGGTGATCCCGGTGTCACGCAGCCGGTCCAGCTCCTTGCGGACCGCGGTCTCGTCGCCGGCGATCAGGATCTCGGCAGGCCCGTCGACGCCTTCGCGATCGAGCACGGCCCGGTACTCCGGCACCTGGCCGGACAGCGCGAAGTCGGTGGCGTACTGCGTTCGCGTCGACTCGAGGTCGGAAGTCAGGCAGATGTGCAGCCCGGCCACGATCCGCGGCGCCGGACGGCCCTGCGCCGCCTTGGTGATCGACGGTACGACGTGAGTCTCGAGTGTCCTGGGGCCGGTCATCCAGGTGATGGTGCCGTCGGCCAGTTCGCCGGTGACCTTGAGCATGGCCGGACCGAGGGCGGCGACCAGCACGGTCGGCGCGACGGCTCCGTCGATGTCGACCGAGCCGACCGCGGTCAGCGTCTCGCCGTGATGGTCGACGGCTTCGCCGCGGAGCAGGGGCCGCAGTACCTCCAGGTACTCGCGGAGGCGGCGAGCCGGTCGATCGGTGGGCAGCCCGAACATCGAACCGACCATCAGCGCGATACCGGCCCCGATCCCCAGCGTCAGCCGGTTGCCGGTCGCTGCCTGGACGGTGAGCGCCTGGCTCGCCAGCACGAGTGGATGCCGCTGGGGGAACGGCACCACCGCGGTGCCGAGCTCGAGAGAGGTCGCGCCGGCGCCGGCGGTGGCGAGGGTGAGCAGGGCGTCGAGGTTCGGGCCCTGGGTGAGCCAGGCGGTGTCGATGCCGCGGGCCGTCCGGATCTGCTCGGCAATCCCGGCGAGATCGCGTTGTTTGCGGGCGTCCCCGAACGCCAGTCCGATCCGCATCTGCTGCTCCTCACGAGAGAATAAGTGGGGTGGCACCCCGGTTAACCCCTGCTACGATATGGGGGACCACCCCACTTATGCAAGGAGCCGATCGTGCGAGCCGATGCCCGGCGAAATCGCGACCTGATGGTCGCGGCCGCTGCCGAGGTGGTCGCCGAGCAGGGTGCCGAGGCTTCGCTGGAGGAGATCGCCCGCCGCGCCGGGGTCGGCTCGGCCACCCTGCACCGCCACTTCGGCGGCCGCGTCGCGCTCCTCGAGGCCGTCTTCGAGAGCAGCATCGCCGGCGTCTGCGCCCGGGCCGAGGAGCTCAGGGATCACCCGGAACCCCTGCGGGCGTTGACGATCTGGCTGCACGGCATGGTCGACCACATCGCCACCGTGCACGGCCTCGGCCCGGCGCTGGTGATGAGCGCCGAACACGGCTCGCAGTGTCACGTCCGGATCCGCTCGGCCGGCCGGCTTCTGCTCGAGCGGGCTCAGGAGGACGGCTCGGTGCCCGCCGACGTGGACATCTCCGACCTGCTGACGCTGGTCAACGGCATCGCGCTGGCCAGCGGCCAGGACGCCGGCCGGGCCGGCCACCTGCTCGACCTGGTCATCCGGGGAATAGCACCCGCGCAGGCCTAAAGGTCGTGCCTGGTGGCTCCACGCCTACTGCGCGGCACTCGGCACGGCACCTCGCCGCACGGGTGCAAAGGCCACGATGCTCCGCATCGAGACCTTCGCCCCCGCACGCCGATGCACCGCACCGAGCACCTGCTCGCTACGGCGTAGAACCACCAGGCACGACCTATAGACTTCGCTGCGAGAACCCCCGGAAGATGGCTTGAGGTTTGCTGTGCTCACCATGCAGGACGCGCTGCTGGCGCTGACGAAGTACTGGACCGATCGGGGCTGCATGATCGTGCAGCCGTTCAACACCGAGGTCGGGGCCGGAACGCTGAACCCGGCGACGATCCTGCGGGTGCTCGGTCCCGAGCCGTGGCGGGTTGCCTACGTCGAGCCGAGTGTCCGGCCCGACGACAGCCGCTACGGCGAGAACCCGAACCGCCTGCAGACCCACACACAGTTCCAGGTGGTGCTGAAGCCGGACCCGGGTAACCCGCAGGAGCTGTTCCTGGAGAGCCTGACCGCGCTCGGGATCGACATCCACGCGCACGACGTGCGGTTCGTCGAGGACAACTGGGCCAACCCGGCGACCGGTTCCTGGGGACTGGGCTGGGAGGTCTGGCTCGACGGCCTCGAGATCACCCAGTTCACGTACTTCCAGCAGGCCGGCGGCATGACGCTCGACCCGGTGTCGGTGGAGATCACCTATGGCATCGAGCGGATCATGATGGCGCTGCAGGGCGTCTCGCACTTCAAGGACATCGCCTACGCGCCCGGCATCTCGTACGGCGAGGCGTTCGGCCAGGCGGAGTACGAGATGAGCCGCTACTACCTCGACGACGCCGACGTGGAATCGCAGAAGCGGCTGTTCGAGGAGTACGCGAACGAGGCGCGCCGGATGATCGACGACCGGCTCCCGGTGCCCGCCCACATCCAGGTCCTGCGCTGCTCGCACACCTTCAACGTCCTCGACGCCCGTGGCGCCGTGAGTACGACGGAACGCGCGAAGGCCTTCGGCCGGATGCGCACGCTGGCCCGCGAGGTCTCGCGGCTGTGGGCCGAGCGTCGTGAGGAGCTGAAGTACCCGCTGGGTCTCGCCGAGCTGCCGCCGGCCGCGCCCGAGCCGGCCGAGTTCCCGGCGATCACCGGGACCCGGCAGCTGACCTTCGAGATCGGCACCGAGGAGATGCCGCCGTCGGAGGTCACCAAGACCGCCGAGGCCGTGCGTTCCGCGCTGGAGGAGAAGCTCGGCGCGACCAGGCTCGGCCACGGCGCCATCACGACGTACGCGACTCCGCGTCGCGTGGTCGCCTTCGTCGCCGAGGTCCAGGCCAGTGAGCCGGACGCGGAGCGCGTGGTGCGCGGACCGAAGAAGGCCGCCGCGTACGACGCCGACGGCAACATCACCAAGGCCGCCGCCGGGTTCGCCCGCGGTCAGAAGGTCGACCCGAGCGAGCTGCACGACCTGGACGTCGACGGTGTCGAGTACGTCGCGGTGACGAAGCCGGACCCGGGTCGCGGTGCGGCCGAGGTCCTGAGCGGCGTGCTGAGCGAGATCGTCAAGGGCCTGCGCTCCGACAAGAACATGCGCTGGAACGACGCGAACCTGTCGTTCACGCGCCCGATCCGGTGGCTCGTCGCGCTGCTCGGCGACCAGGTGGTCCCGGTCTCGGTGTCGTCGCTCGCCGCCGGCCGGACCACGCGGGTCCACCGGACCGCCGCGCCGCCGAAGGTCGAGATCGCCTCCGCCGAGGGGTACCTCGACCTGCTCCGGATCCACGGCATCGAAGCCGATCCGGCCAAGCGCCGGTCGCAGATCGTCGCCGCCGCGACCGAGCTGGCGAAGGGCGTGAACGGCACCGTCGACTTCGAGGGTGAGTCCGCGCTGGTCGACCAGATCGTCAACCTGATCGAGGAGCCGACGGCGATCCTCGGTGGCTTCGCCGCGGACTACCTCGAGCTGCCGAGCGAGATCCTGACGACGGTGATGCGCAAGCACCAGCGCTACCTGCCGGTGCGCGACGCCGACGGCAAGCTGCTCCCGCATTTCGTTGCCGTTGCCAACGGTTCCGTTGACGAGGACGTCGTGCGGGCAGGCAACGAGGGCGTACTGCGGGCACGCTACGAGGACGCCGCGTTCTTCTGGCGGGCCGACCTGGAGACGCCGCTGGAGTCGATGAAGGGCGAGCTGGAGAAGCTGGCCTTCGAGGAGCGGCTCGGTTCGATGGCCGACCGCGCGGGACGCATCGGCCGGATCGCGTTGGCGCTGGCCGACAAGGTGGGGCTCGACGGCGACGACCTGACCACGCTGAAGCGGGCGGCGGAGCTGGCGAAGTTCGATCTGGGCTCGCAGATGGTCGTCGAGCTGACCAGCCTGGCCGGGACGATGGCCCGTGAATACGCGCGTCGTGCTGGTGAGACCGAAGGTGTTGCCCAGGCGTTGTTCGACATGGAGCTGCCGCGGTCGGCCGGTGACCCGGTGCCGTCGACGACTCCGGGGGCGCTGCTCGCGCTGGCCGACCGGTTCGACTTGCTGGCGGGTCTGTTCGGTGTCGGTGCGAAGCCGACCGGAAGCTCGGACCCGTTCGCGTTGCGCCGTGCGGCCGCCGGTGTGGTCGCGATCCTGCGCGAGCACCCGGAGCTGCGCGCGATCACCCTCGAGACCGGGCTGCAGGCAGCGGCCGCGGAGATCGGTGCCCAGGGCATCGACGTACCGGCGGAGTCGCTGGACGAGGTGGCCGAGTTCACCGTCCGGCGGTACGAGCAGCAGCTGCTCGACCGGGGTGACGATCACCTCCAGGTGGCCGCAGTGTTGCCGTTGGCAACTTCTCCGGCCGCGGCCGACGAAACGCTGAAGGCTCTGCAGGGATTGGTCGGCAACAGCGAGTTCGCCGACCTGGTCGCCGTTCTCCAGCGGGTACGCCGGATCGTGCCGGAGGGCACCGAGGCGTCGTACGACTCGAGCAAGCTGACCGAGCCGGCCGAGGTCGTGCTGCACGAGGCGGTGCAGAAGATCGGGCAGGCGCCGACCGGCCTGGCCGACTTCGTTGCTGCCGCGTCGGTTCTGGTCGAGCCGGTCAACGTCTTCTTCGACGAGATCCTCGTGATGGCGAAGGAGCCGGAGATCCGGGCCGCGCGCCTGGGCCTGCTCGCCACGATCAGCCAGCTGGCCGCGCCGGTCCTCGACTGGCAGGCACTCGGCACGAGCCTCAGCCCGGCTGAGTGATTCAGTCGATTGTGAGCAGACCGGCGAGGCGCTCGCCGATCAGGCGGTAGCCATCGGGCCCTGGATGCACCTCATCCGCATACAGGGCCCGGGCTTCGTCGGAGCTGAGGATCGTCCTACCGTCGATCACGCGTACGGCGGGATCGGTGCGGGCGCCGAGCTCGACACACGCGCGAACGTCGTCGAGCGTGAGGCCGACGGCGTTCGGCTCGCCTTCGCGGTCCGGGGCGGGCAGTGGCGTGATCACGACGAGCGGCGTCTGCGGGTGGCCTTCGCGAATGGTGGCGATGAACGACTCGACCTGGCCGGGGAGCGTCCGGCCGCTGTACGTCGCTCCGCCGTGGATGTTGATGCCGAGACACAGCGAGATGAGCTGAGCCGGCAGGTCGCGGATCGTCCGGGCGGCGACCGGGTCGAGGTGGCACTCGCCGGCGAAACCGAGCGAGACGCAGTCCCAGCCGTTCTTCCGGGCGACCAGTGCCGGCCAGGTCTCCGATGGTCCGTACGCGCCGCCGGCTTGGGTGATCGAGCTGCCGTAGGTGATCCACCGCGGGCCGGTCGGCGCGAGCGGCTCGGCGTCGCCGTCGAAACACACCTCGCGGAGCGCGATCTTTCCCGCTTGGGGGAGCCAGATCTCGACCTCGGCGGGACGACCCGGCAGCTCGATCCTCAGCCGCTGCTCACCCTCCAGCACCTCGCACCGCTGGTGCAGCTCGCCGTCGACCAGGACGTCGACGGGTGCGATCCGGATGTAGATGGAGAGCGCGGCCCGGATCTCGAGCTCGACCGATGTCGCCGAGGTGCGCCAGGCTGCGCGCACCCCCGCGGGTGTCGCTGCGCGTTCCCACAGCCGATGACCGGCGCGGTCCGGATAGCCGGTCCAGTCGGACAGGCGGAGATCGCGGTCGCGAGGGTCGAGTCGCCAGAACGTCGTCCAGCCGTCGGCATCAACCTCGCGGTGCTGGTAGCCGGTCCACAGCGCACTCATGATCGGACTCCTCGGATGCCCCGGAGCGACCGGGCGGCGGGTTGTTCGGCGGCAGACGTCAGGCGGGCGACCGCCCGGGCACCGAGGCTGGCCTCGACATGCGCGAGCATCACCGTCGTCGCGGTGGCGGAGTCGCCGGCCGCGATCGCGTCCACCAGCGCGCGGTGCTCCGAATGCGTGCGGTCCAGGTCGGCCTCGCTGCGGCCGTCCTCGAGGGCCAGCCGGCGATAACGGTCGGCCTTGTCCCACAGTCCGTCCAGGTGCTGGATGAGCAGCTGGTTGTGCGACGCGGTGTAGATCGCCACGTGGAAGCGCCGATGCGTGAGCAGCTCGGCCGATCCGGGGTCGGTGCGCAGCGGCCGCAGTTCGTCGGCGGTCTGCCGGATCAGCGCGAGGTCCTCGCGGGTACGGCGTTCGGCGGCCAGGCCGGCGGCGAGCGGGTCGAGGGAGCGGCGTACCTCGATCAGGTCGCGGGCCTCCTCGAGGGTCAGCCGGGTCACGCGGGCGTCGCGGTGGGCGTCCAGCTCGACCAGGCCCTCGGTCATCAGCCGGCGCAGTGCTTCGCGCAACGGCGTCGTACTCACGCCGAGCTCGCGGGCGAGGGTGGCCTGCGGGATGACCGCACCCGGGACGAGGTCGCCCCGGAGCACCTGCTCCCGGACGAGATCGTAGGCGGCCTCTGCCTTCGTCACCGGCGCACTCCTTTCGGTTATAACGCCAGATCGCAGCATATCAAGGCGCGAGACGTCACGGGGCGATGCCTTGACGTGAGTCGTTATAACGACTGACACTCCTACACATGACGTATCGACTAGGAGTTCTCGACGGCGACGGCATCGGGCCGGAGATCGTCCCGGCCGCGGTCCGCGTCCTCGACGCAGGGCTGGCCGCCGCGGGTGCCGATCCGGTCGAGTGGGTTCCGCTCCCGGTCGGCGCTGCGGCGATCGAGACTCACGGCAATGCGCTGCCCGATGTCACGGTCGAGACGCTGGACAAGCTCGACGGATGGTTGCTCGGTCCTCACGACAGTGCGTCGTACCCCGCCGAGCATCGGGCCCGGCTGAACCCGAGCGGATTCCTGCGCAAGCACTTCGACCTGTTCGCGAACATCCGGCCGGCTCGCGCGTTCGAGGGGACGCCGGCGCTGGTGCCCGGGCTCGATCTGGTCGTGGTCCGGGAGAACACCGAGGGCTTCTACGCGGATCGCAGTACCTACCGCGGCACCGGCGAGTTCATGCCGACCAAGGACGTGGCGATCGCGATGGGGATCTTCACCCGGCCGGCGATCGAGCGGATCGCGCGGCAGGCCTGCGAGCTGGCGCTCCGGCGGAGCCGGCACCTGACGATCGTGCACAAGGCGAACGTGCTGCGCACCACCACCGGGTTCTTCCTGGAGATCTGCCGGGAGGTCGCGGCCGACTACCCGCAGCTGGACGTCGACGACTTCCACATCGACGCGATGACCGTGCATCTGGTCCGGCGCGGCGCCGACTTCGACGTACTCGTGACCGAGAACATGTTCGGCGACATCCTGTCCGACCTGACCGGCGAACTGGCCGGCTCGCTCGGCATCGCACCGTCGATCAACGCCTCCTACGACCGGGCGATGGCCCAGGCCGCCCACGGCTCGGCGCCGGACATCGCCGGCCGCGGTCTGGCGAACCCGACCGCGATGATCGCCTCCGGCGCGATGTTGCTCGACTGGCTGGGCCTGAGCGAGGCCGCCGGCCTGGTCAACCAGGGGCTTCGGGCAACTGTCGCCGACGGCACGCGGACCGCGGACCTCGGCGGGACGGCGAGTACGTCGGAGTTCGCCGAGGCCGTCATCGGTGCTCTGACATGATCCAGCAGCTCGCGGGCATCGCGCCGGACCATCTGCCCCGGACGTTGCGGATCCTGCTGGAGAACGCGCTCCGGCACGGTACGGCGAGCGACGTACTGCGGAACTGGGAGCCGGGGGCAACCGGCGAGCTCGAGGTGTATCCGTCCCGGGTGTTCCTGCACGACACGAACGGCGTACCCGTGCTGGTCGACCTGGCGGCGATGCGGGACGCGATGGTTGCATTGGGCAAAGATCCCGCGCTGGTCGATCCGGTGGTGCCGGCGGAGCTCGTCGTGGACCACTCGGTGATCGCGGATGTGTTCGGCCGGCCGGACGCGTTGCGACTGAATGTGGCCCGCGAGTACGAGCGGAACGCCGAGCGCTACCGGTTCCTGCGCTGGGGACAGCAGACGTTCCGGCAGCTGAAGGTCGTGCCGCCCGGTGCCGGGATCATGCATCAGATCAACCTGGAGCACCTGGCGCGGGTCGTCGAGGAGCGTGACGGGTGGGTGTTCCCGGATCTGTGCCTCGGCACCGACTCGCACACCACGATGGTGAACGGCCTCGGCGTACTCGGCTGGGGGATCGGCGGGATCGAGGCCGAGGCCGCGATGCTCGGCCAGTCGGTGTCGATGGTCCTGCCGCCGGTCGTCGGTGTGTCGCTGACCGGTGCGCTGCCGCCCGGCACCACAGCCACGGACCTCGTCCTCACCATCACCGAGACCCTGCGTTCCCACGGCGTCGTCGGCAAGTTCGTGGAGTTCACCGGTCCCGCCCTCGCCGACCTCCCCGTCCCGGACCGCGCCACGATCGCCAACATGTGCCCCGAGTTCGGCTCCACTGCGGCGTACTTCCCCATCGACCACCAAACCCTCGACTACCTCCGCTTCACCAACCGCCCGGCCGCAAAGGTCGCGCTGGTCGAGTCCTACGCCCGCACCCAAGGCCTATGGCACGACCCCACCGCCAACCTGGTCTACGACGAACACCTCACCCTCGACCTCTCCACCATCGTCCCCTCCATAGCCGGCCCCCACCGCCCCAACCAACGAATCCCCCTCACCACCACCAAACAAGCGGCCGAAACCCACCTCCCCAAAGGCCCGCGCACCGTCGCGGAGTCGGGTGAGGTTGGGCATGGGGCTGTGGTTGTGGCGGCTATTACTTCTTGTACTAACACGTCTAATCCGGCGGTGATGGTGGCGGCTGGGTTGCTTGCTAAGAAGGCGGTGGAGCGGGGGCTGGTGAGTCGGTCGTGGGTGAAGACGACGTTGTCGCCGGGGTCGCGGGTGGTGATGGATTACCTGCAGGCGGCGGGGTTGACGCCGTACCTGGAGAAGCTCGGGTTTCACCTGACCGGGTTCGGTTGTATGACGTGTATCGGAGCGTCGGGTGAGCTGATCGACGACGTCGCGCAGACGGTGCGAGCAAACGACCTGACCGTGGCGGCTGTGCTGTCGGGGAACCGGAACTTCGAAGGCCGGATCCAGCCCGAAGTGAAGCTCAACTACCTCGCCTCGCCGCCGTTGGTGATCGCCTACGCGCTGGCCGGACGGATCGACCTCGACCTGCTGACCGAGCCGCTCAACGATGACGTCTACCTGCGCGACATCTGGCCCGAACCCGCCGAGATCGACGCGGTACTGCGGGAGGTGCTCGCCCCCGGCCTCTTCCAGCACGCGTACGACGACCTGTTCACCGGCGACGACCGCTGGCAGAACCTGGACGCACCGCAGGGCAAGACGTTTGCCTGGGGCAACTCGACGTACCTCCGGCGACCGGACTACTTCACCAAACAAACCGACGACCTCAACGGAGCCCGCGCACTGGTCCGCCTGGGCGATTCCGTGACGACCGACCACCTCTCACCCGCAGGCGCGATCCCGCCTGACAGCGTCGCCGGACGCTATCTGAAAGATCTCGGCGAGACCGAGCTGAACACCTACGCCTCCCGCCGAGGCAACCACGAGGTGATGATGCGTGGTGCCTTCGGCAACGTTCGATTGCGCAACCGACTGGTCGGCATCGAAGGGCCGCTGACCCGGGGGCCCGACGGCGCCACCACCTCGATCTACGAAGCCGCGATGGCCTACCGCGCGGCCGGCGTACCGATCGTCGTTGTCGCAGGCAAGGAATACGGAACCGGCTCGTCGCGCGACTGGGCCGCCAAAGGCCCCGCCCTGCTCGGCGTCCGTGCCGTCCTGGCCCAGTCCTTCGAGCGGATCCACCGCTCCAACCTCGTCGGCCTCGGCATCCTCCCGCTCGAGTTCCTCCCCGGCGAGGGCGACGACCTAACCGGCGACGATCCGATCGACATAGACCTGCACGACGACAATTCAGCCACCGCGCGTTCCGCCGGCCGCACCTACCGGCTTCGCGTCCGCCTCGACACGCCGCGCGAGCACGACTACTACCGCCACGGCGGCGTACTTCCTTACGTCCTTGACCGCCTCAGCGAAGGGCACACCCTGTGATCGCCTCGATCAACCCCGCCACCGGCGAGCAGCTCGCGACCTTCGAGCCGTACGACGAAGACCGCGTCGACCGCCTGCTCAGCGCCGCACTGCTTGCCCAGAGCAACTGGCGGAGCACGTCCGCCGAGGAACGCGCCGCAGTCCTGCAGTCGATCGCGGACACTCTCCGCGCGCGCCAGGACGGCCTCGCGCACCTGATCAGCACCGAGATGGGCAAGCCGATCACCGAGGCCGAGGCCGAGATCGAGAAGTGCGCGATCACCTGCGAGTACTACGCCGCCAACGCGGCAGGCTTCCTCGCCGCCGAACAGGTCACGGCGCAGGGCCGGATCGAGGTCGAACCACTCGGCGTCGTCCTGGCCGTGATGCCGTGGAACTTCCCGTTCTGGCAGTTCTTCCGCTTCGCCGCCCCCGCGCTCGCGGCCGGCAACGGCGCGATCCTCAAACACGCGAACACCGTGCCGCAGAGCGCGCTCGCGATCGAGTCCGTCCTCGCCGATGCCGGGATGCCGAGCGGCCTGATCGGGGTCGCGCTGGTCGAGACCGAGCAGGTCGCCGCGCTGATCACCGACCACAGGATCGCCGCGGTGACGTTCACCGGTTCCACCGAGGTCGGCCGGATCATCGCGACCCAGGCCGGTCAGGCGTTGAAGAAGCAGGTCCTCGAGCTCGGCGGATCCGACCCGTTCATCGTCCTCGCCGACGCCGACCTGGATGCAGCCGCGCGCGCCGCGGTGAAGGCACGTTTCCTCAACACCGGCCAGAGTTGCGTCAACGCGAAGCGGTTGATCGTCGAGGAATCCGTCGCCGACGAGTTCGTCGACCTCTTCACCGTCGAGCTCGAGAAGCTCGTCGTCGGCGATCCGCTCCGTCGCGAGACCACTCTCGGCCCGCTGGCTCGCGATGGTCTACGCGACACGTTGCACGACCAGGTACGCCGTACCGTGAAAGCCGGCGCCACCCTGGTCTGCGGGGGATCTCCTGCCGGCCCGGGGTTCTTCTACCTGCCGACCGTTCTCGATCACGTGCTGCCGGGGATGGCGGCGTTCGACGAGGAGACGTTCGGTCCGGTCGCGGCGGTTGTCCGGGCCCGTGACGCCGACGAGGCGATCCAGCTGGCGAACCGGACCGAGTTCGGCCTGGGCGCCTCGCTGTGGACGTCACCCGAGCGCTCGGCGGACCTCGTACGGCGGATCGAGGCCGGCGCGGTGTTCGTGAACGCGATCGTCGCGTCGGATCCTCGCCTGCCGTTCGGTGGGATCAAGCAGTCCGGGTACGGCCGCGAGCTCGGCGCCTACGGGATGCGCGAGTTCATGAACGTCAAGACGGTCTGGTCGCCGGAGCCCGCGCCCCGGCTGGTGATCCGGCCGGACGAGACCGAGGTGTTCGACCGCGGCAGCGGCGTCCGTACCGTCCCGTACGTCGGCGCCTGGAACTGCGACGCGAACCGGATCACCACCGGCACCACAACGTTTGCCATCGGCACCGAAATCCCGATGCACTCGCACAACGTCGAGGAGTCGGTGCTGGTGTTCGCCGGTCAGGCGACCGCGGTGATCGACGGCGAGCGGGTCGACCTGGAGGCGGGTGATGCGACCTGGGTGCCGGCCGGCGTACCGCACCAGTTCATCAACCGTGGCAGGGACGAGCTGGTCATCTACTGGGTGTACGGCGGCCGGGCGGTGACCCGCACGATGACCGCCACCGGCGTGACCGTGCAGCACCTGTCGGCCGCGGACCGAGGCGCCGTTGCCGGTGCCGATAAGTAACGAGTAGACTGATGTAACAGGTGATTCAGAATAACTGAGGTTACGCAAACCTCAGTGCGGCAAGCCTCACCTACCCTGCGGAAGGAATGTCCCCCCATGACCGCGGATGTTGCGGAAACCGAAACACCCGAGATCCACCACTCGCATCGCGACGTGACCGGTGGCTGGCTGCGGCCGGCGACGTTCGGCGTGATGGACGGCCTGGTCTCGAACTTCGCGCTGGTCGCCGGTGTGGTCGGCGGCGGCGCAACCGGCAAGGTCGTGATCATGACCGGGCTGGCCGGTCTGGTCGCCGGTGCGTGCTCGATGGCGTCCGGCGAGTTCACCTCGGTGTCGTCCCAGACCGAGTTGATGCAGGCCGAGATCGCGATCGAGCGGCGCGAGCTCGAGATCCACCCGGAAGAAGAAGAGCGCGAGCTCGCGATGATGTATGAGGCCAAGGGCCTGCGTCCGGAGCTCGCGGCCGAGGTCGCCCGCGAATTGACGTCCAACCCGGCGGTGGCGCTCGACGTCCACGTGCGCGAAGAGCTCGGTGTCGACCCCAACGATCTCCCGTCGCCGTGGGTCGCGGCCGGCTCGTCGTTCGCGGCGTTCGCGGTCGGCGCGGTGATTCCGCTGCTCCCGTTGCTGTTCGGGGCCGTCTCGGTGCTGCCCGCACTGCTGCTCAGCGCGCTCGGCCTGGTCGTCACCGGCGGCATCGTCGGCAGGATCACGGCCCGCCCGTTCTGGTACGGCGGCGGCCGTCAGCTGCTGCTCGGTGGTTTGTCGGCCGCCGTCACGTTCGCTATCGGTCTAGCCGTAGGAACTGGATTGTCATGAGCCGAGGACGTGGCTCCCTGGTAGTCACGGCCCTGGTGAAGCAGGTGCCGAAGGGCGACCATAGCGGCCGTCTCGATGCTGACGGCCGCCTCGAGCGGGCTGGCACGGTTGCAGAGATGAACCCGTGGTGCCGCCGAGCCGTGGCGCAGGCAGTGCGGCTGGCGCGGGAGACAGGCGGTCGCAGTACGGCGATCACGATGGGCCCTCCCGCCGCGGTCGACGTACTGCGGGAGGCGCTGGCGTGGGGAGTCGACGATGCCGTGCAGCTGTCGGATCCCGCGCTGGCCGGCTCGGATTGTCTGGTGACCGCTCGCGCGCTGGCGGCCACGATCAGGCTGCTCGACGATCCGCCGGACCTGATCCTGGTCGGCAACAGCTCGGTCGACGGCAGCACCGGAGCCGTCGGCGCGATGCTCGCCGAGCTCCTCGGCCTGCCGTTCACCGGTCCGGTGCTATCTCTCGAGCCAACTGACGGTCGTCTGCGCACCACGGTCCAGTACGACACCGGCACGGAGTCGGTCACCATCGACCTCCCCGCGGTAGTAGCCGTAGCCGAGCGTTCCTGCGACCCCGCCAAGGCCCCCGCCGAGACCTGGCCTCCCTCCGACACCGTCCGCCAGGTCACCACCCTCGACCTCCCCGAAGCGTCCTGGGGCCTACCCGCCAGCCCCACCAAGGTCGCCCACGTCCACCCCGCCCCCCTCACCCGAAACCCAGTAATCTTCCGCGGCCAGCCCAATATCCAAGCCGACAGAGCAATCGCCGAACTGATCACCCGCGGCTGCTTCCAGTCCACGACCTCGGTCGACCGCGTCCCCACCCTGCCACCCGACGGGCGGCACCCAGCGGGAACGGAGAAGGAGCCGGGCGCAGCCTCCACCGCTGACGAGCGGGTCGCGGGATATGCCGCCGACAAGCAGGCACCCCCGGCCCGCGATCTGACACCACCCATCTCGCCCGACGCCTCCGGCGCACCATCCGCGGACGCCTCTGTCGCACCATCCGCGGGCGCCTCTGGCGCACCACCCTCCTGCTCCTCTGGCGCATCACCGTCCGGCGCCTCCGGCCGGCTTATCGGCGGGCGGCTCGGAGAGCTGCGGGCTGAGGTGGTGGTGTTGGTTGGGGCTGGGTCTGTGGCGGGGACTCGGGCGTTGCTGGGTGCTGCGGCGGCTCTTGCTGGTGAGGTTGGTGGGTCGGTGACCGCTGTTACGACGGCGGAGGGCACTCGGGACCTTGCGCGGTGGGGTGCTGACTTGATCGTCGAGCTGGATGGTGATGAATCGCGGTCGGTGGCTCGTGCGCTGACCGGGTGGCTGGAAGACAGACACACCTGGGCTGTGTTGGGGGCCGCGTTGCCTTGGGATCGGGAAGTGCTTGGGCGGCTGGCTGTGACCTGTGATGCAGGGCTGATGTCCGACCTCGTCAGCTTGTCGACGAAGGATGGACGGTTGAGTGGGCTGAAGCCGTCCGGTGGCGGCACGCTTGCGGAGATCATCAGCCACGGGAGCCCACAGATCGCGACCTTGAGAACAGGTCTGCTTCCGCTGCGCACCCCGCGCGCGCACCGGGCGCTCAAGCAGGAGACTCTGCACGTCGAGCCCGATACCGCGATCACCAGGACAGAACGGCGTACCGGCGACGACGGTGACGCGCTCGACCGCGCGGAGGTCGTCATCGGCATCGGTCGCGGCGTACCGCCGGACAAGTACGACCAGTTGGAGCCGGTCCGTGCCCTGCTCAATGCGGAGTTCGCCGCCACCCGCAAGGTGACGGACCAGGGCTGGCTCCCGCACGGACGGCAGATCGGCATCACCGGCCGCAGCGTCGCCCCGCGGGTGTACCTGGCAGTCGGACTGTCCGGCAACCTGAACCACCTGGCCGGCGCCGGTCGCGCCGGGACCGTCGTGGCGATCAACACCGATCCGGCCGCGGAGATCTTCGCGCACTGTGACGTCGGGCTGGTCGCGGACTGGCAGGAGGTGATGCCGTACCTCGTCGACGGGCTGCGGTCCTGTGTCAGCGGATAACCTGTCCGGCATGGCGACCCGACGTACCAAGGCCAAGAGCCCCGAGAGCTGGCTGCTGCTCATCTACAAGGTGCCCAGCGAGTCGTCCCGGGCCCGGGTCGCGGTGTGGCGGGATCTCAAGCGCCTGGGCGGGTTCTACGTGCAGCAGGCCGTCTGCGTGCTACCGGACCGCGGCGAACTGCGGGCCGGGATGGAGAAGGTCCGCGAGCGGGTCACCGAGCTGGGCGGCTCGAGCGTGTTCCTGACCCTGACCGATCTGGACGACGACGCCCGCGAGCAGTTCGTCGAGGGCTTCCGGGTCCAGTCGGCCAAGGAATACGCCGAGATCGTCGAGGAGTGCGAGACCAAGTTCGTCAAGGAGATCGAGTTCGAGCGGTTCCGGGAGAACTACACCTTCGAGGAGGCCGAGGAGATCCGCCAGGACCTGGAGAAGCTCCGCCGCTGGCTCGCCAAGGTGGAGGACCGCGACTGGATGGATGCCGACGGCAAGGAGTTGGCAAGGGCCAAGGTGGCCGACTGTGAACGCCTGCTGGAGGAGTTCGAGGCCGACGTCTACGAACGCACCGAGGGCACGGTCTAGCCGTCCCGCTTGCGCCGTGAGGCCGGCAGGTTCAGCGCGACTTCGTCAGCACGGGAGAAACCCATCAGTTCTTCCCGGAGCTGGTTCATCCGGTCGGTCGTCTTCAGCGACCGTTCCTGGTCCTGCGCGGCCACCGCGATCACCAGGGCCTCGAGCAGGATCAGCACGGTCGCCTGGCTGGTGAACGTCCCCGGACGGCTCGTCGGGGCCGACAGAACGGCGTCGACCTGGTCGCGGAGCGCCTCGCCGAGCGTGTCGGTGATGAGCACGACGCGGGCGCCGACCTCGGCGCAGAGGTCGAGGATGACGCGGGTCTCCACGATGATCCGGTTGTGGGCGATCACCACCACCACGTCCTCCGGACCGAGTGTCAGCAGCCGGTCGGCCAGCCGGTAGCCGGTGTCCGACGCGGCCCGCGCCCGGCGGCCGATGCGGGTCAGGTGGGTCGCGGTGTACGCCGAGATGCCGTCGAGGCCGGCGAATCCGCAGATGATCGTCTCGCGGGCGGAGTCGATCAGTTCGACGGCGTGTGCGAACGACTCCGGGTCGATGGTCCGTTCGGCCTGCTGGAGCCGCTCCACGTGGTCGCGCAGGGTCGCGGTCAGGATGCCCTCGGCGCCGTCGTCGAACGTCGCGAGGCTGTTGCTGAGCCGGTTCGCCGGGCTGAGCAGCGCCTGGAGCTCACCCTGTAGCGATCGCTTCAGGCCCGGCAGCCCGTCGAAGCCGAGTGCCTTGGCAGTGCGCACCACGCTCGCATCGCTGGTGCCGGTGGCCCGGCCGAGCTCCTCGGCGGAGGAGAAGGCGGCCTCCTGCGGATGGGCCGACAGGTACTCGGCGATCTTCCGCTCGGTCGCGGTCAGCGAGTCGATCCGGCTCGCCACCCGCTCCGGCAGGGTGGGCGCCTTGGTTTCGGTCACGTCGGCTCCTCCGGCTCCCAGTCGTTCCTGTCAGTACGCAGATCATGTCATCCGGCCCGCTTTGTCACCGCCAGGTAAACGATGCGCCGACCCGTTGACAGGGATTGTAGCAATCACTACCGTCAGACGAATATTCGTAGTGAACACAACGAACGGCGCGTGTCCAGTTTTCCGTCCACCCCTGGAGCGACTTCCGTGGCACACCTTCCGACCATCGAGATCTCCGGCGCCGACGCCCGCGATTGCGGCCGCCAGTACGGCGAGGCCGCGCGGACGCTGATCGAGCGCTCGCTGGCGTTCTACGCCGAGTCCGTCCCGCGCGCCACCGGGCTGGCCTGGACCGAGGTTCTCGAGCGCGCGCCGCACTGGGTCCCGGTGATCGAGCCGCACGCTCCCGAACTGCTGGACGAGGTCCGCGGGATCGCCGAAGGATCCGGCCGTACGTTCGCCGAGATCCTCGCGCTGAACAGCCGCGGCGAACTGACCCGCGGCAACCCGTTCGCCCCCGACGACCAGCGCGACGGCGACCAGCGTGACGACGGCTGTACGTCGTTCGCGATCCTGCCGCCGGCCAATCCGCTCGGGCACGTCTGGTCCGGCCAGAACTGGGACCTGTGGGCCGGGGTCGCCGACACGATCGTGCTGCTGAGGATCTCCCGGCCGGGCAAGCCGACGGTGATCGGCCACGTCGAGGCCGGCCAGCTCGCCCGGCACGGCGCGAACTCGGCCGGTCTGTCCCTGAACGCGAACGGGCTCGGCGTCGGCTTCGGCCGCGGTCTCGCCGTACCCGGCACGTTCGTCCGCCGGATGGTGCTGGAGAGCTGGGACCTGTACGACGCCCTGCAGGTCGTCTTCGGAGTCCGCCAGAGCCTGTCGAGCAACCTGCTGCTGACCCACCGCGACGGTTTCGCCATCGACGTCGAGACCACGCCCGGACGGCACGGCTGGATGTACCCGACCGACGGACTGCTTGTCCACGGCAACCACTTCCAGGCGTTCGTCCCAGCCCAGCTCAACGAGACCTACCGGCCGTTCTCGGTGGATTCGCTCTACCGGGTGCCGCGCGTCGAGGAGGGCCTGCGTCAGGTCCGCGTCGACGGCACCACCGAGAAGGCCGTCGAGACCATCGTGCAGAACACGATGAGCGACCACTTCAGTCATCCCAACGCCGTCTGCCAGCACGTCGACCCGCGCCGGCACGAGCTCGACCGTTACGCCACGATCGTGTCCAGCCTGGTCGATCTGACCACTGGCACCTACCGGCTGACTCCCGGCCTGCCCTGCGCCAACAGCTACCAGCAGGCTCCCTGGAACCTTTACGACGGCCCCGGTCTGTCCGACCGCCCGGACGTCGACGACCCGGCCCTGTCCCGCATCGCGGCCGGGTGAATCCCACCCCTGCAAGGCATTGTCGACATCAGGAGCGAATGCCATGTCCCACCGAACCTCGAGGTTGCGGCGCTTCGCCGTCGCCGTCACCCTGACCGCCGCCGCGGTCGCCCTGTCCGGCTGCGGCGGCTCCGCCTCCACGTCCGCCACCGGCGCGGCACCGAACGCCGACCGGGCAGCCGCCGCCGAAGGCGTCAGCCCCGACGTGAACCTGGACCAGTGCGGCAAGGCCACCCGCACGGTGAAGCACGACCTGGGCACCACCACGATCACCGGTACTCCGACCCGGGTGGTGGCGCTGGAATACTCGTTCGTCGACGCGCTCGTCGCGGTCGGGATGTCACCGGTCGGGGTTGCCGACGACGACCAGCCGAAGCGGATCATCCCCGCGCTGCGCGAAAAGGTCGGGCCCTACAAGTCGGTCGGCCTGCGGGCGACGCCGAACATCCAGGTGATCACCGCGCTCAAGCCGGACCTGATCGTGGCCGACAGCGGCCGGCACAAGGCCATCTACGCGCAACTGTCGAAGATCGCACCGACGATCGCCTACGCCAGCCTGAACGGCAACTACCAGCAGGTGCTGGACAGTGAGATGTCCACCGCCATCGCGCTGAACAAGTGCGACCAGATGAAGACCCGGCTGGCCGAGCACGCCAAGACGATGGCCGACCTGAAGGCGACGGCGCCCGCGGACGAGAACCGCAAGGCCTTGTTCGTGCGCGCCTCGGAGAAGGGCTTCACCGGCTTCCCGCCGAAGGCCTATACCCCGGGCGTGCTGTCCGCGATCGGTATCAAGTCACCGCTGCCGGACAGCTCCAGCGATGCGTCGGTCTCGCTCACCTTGGAGACGCTGGTCGCGACGAAGCCCGACGTGATGTTCATTGCTCCCAACGACGGGCCGACGCTGCGCGACCAGTGGAAGAAGAGTCCGCTGTGGAAGGAGATCCCGGCGGTGAAGAACAACGCGAGCTACGACGTGGACCCGAACGAATGGTCCCGTTCGCGCGGTCTGATCGCCTCCGAGGTCGTCGCCAAGGAAGCCGTCAAGATGCTCTACGGGAAGTGACATGAGCCTGTCCGTGGGCACTGTGCCCGAATCGACCGATGACGTCGACCACCGGCGTCCGAAGATCGTCACCAGCAAGCAGCGGGTCACCTGGGTGTCGCTGGTCGTCCTGGTGCTGCTCGTTGCCGGGGTTGCGTGGGGTCTGTCGATCGGCAGTCAGCACATCTCGTTGTCACACCTGCCGGGAGCGATCTTCAACGCCAACGATTCCGACGAGCTGATCCTGCAATCGATCCGGATGCCGCGGGTGGTGCTGGCGCTCTGCGTCGGCGCCGCCCTCGCGGTGGCCGGCGCGTTGATGCAGGCGGTCGCGGCCAACCCGCTGGCGGCGCCGGAGATCATGGGAGTCAACGCCGGCGCGGTGTTCGTCGTCGTACTGGCGATCACCGTGGTGCCGTCGCTGTCGGGTGCGCCGACGATCCTGCTGTCGTTCGGTGGTGCGGCCGCGGCGGGCGTATCGGTGATGCTGCTGGCGGGTTCGGGGCGCGGCCGGGTCAGCCCGGTGCGGATGGCGCTCGCGGGTGTGACCGCGAGCAGTCTGTTGATCTCGCTGACCCAGGTGCTGATCATCTTCGACGAGAACTCCACCGACAGCGTGCTGTTCTGGCTGGTCGGGGGCGTGAACTTCGCCGGCTGGCAGGACGTGCGCAACATGCTCCCGTGGCTCGTGCTCGGGCTTCTCGGCGCGTTCGCCATGGCTCGGCCGCTGAACCTCCTGGCTCTGGGCGACGACATGGCTCGCGGGCTGGGCCAGAACGTCGAACGGACCCGGACGCTGGGGTCGGCGCTGGTGATCGTGCTGTGCGGCGCGGCTGTGTCCGTCGCCGGACCGGTCGCGTTCATCGGCCTGGTGGTGCCGCACATCATGCGCCGCCTGGTCGGTTCCAGCTACACCGTGCTGTTGCCGCTGTGTGCGTTGGGCGGTGGCGTGCTGGTGCTGTACTCCGACATCGTCTCCCGCTACGTGAAGCCGCCGTTCGAAGTTCCTGCCGGCGTGGTCACGGCCCTGCTCGGCGCACCGATCTTCGTCTACCTGGCCCGGCGACAGAAGGTGACCTCATGACCAGCACGACCATCGTCGCGCAGCACGTCCGGCGTACGTCGCTGGCCAAGCGGCATCCCGCCGCCCTGATGGCATCGCTCGGCGCCCTGGCGATCGTGCTGAGTATCTACAGCCTGAAGATCGGGGCGACCGAGGTGTCGTTCGGCAACGTCCTGCACGCCCTGGTCGGCGACAGGTCTGACCAGGCGGCCGCGATCGTGTTCGACTTCCAGGTGCCCCGGGTCTTGCTGTGCTGGTTGATCGGTACTGCGCTCGCGGTGTCCGGCGCCGTGATGCAAGGCGTGATCCGCAACCCGCTGGCGGCTCCGGACATCATTGGTGTCACCAAGGGTGCGGGCTTCGGCGGCATGTTGCTGCTGCTCGCGATCCCCGGCGTCCCGGTGGTGGCCGTCGTGCCGGCGGCGTTCACCGGGGGACTGGCGGCCGCGGCGCTGGTGTACCTGCTGGCCTATCGGCGTGGTGCGACTCCGGTGCGGATCGCGCTGGTCGGCATCGCGGTCAGTGCGGCGTTCGAGGCGGGCATCCGGTTCTTGCTGGTCCGCAAACCTCTTGATGTCAGTGCGGCGCTGATCTGGCTGACCGGAAGTTTGTTCGGCCGGTCGATGAGTTCGGTGCTGGAGATCCTGCCCTGGGTGCTCGTGCTGGTGCCGCTGATCGTGGTGTGGGCGCGCAAGCTCGACGTACTCGGTCTCGGCGACGACCTGGCCGCCGGCCTCGGTGAACCGGTCGAGAAGACCCGTCGGCTGTTGCTGTTGTTCGCGGTCGCGTTGGCCGCGGCCGCGGTCGCGGTGGCCGGCACGATCGGCTTCGTCGGGCTGATCGCTCCGCATATGGCTCGGCGCGTGTTCGGCGGCAAACACCTGGCGTCGATCCCGGCCGCCGCGTTGTTCGGTGTACTGCTGATGCTGTTCGCCGACATGATCGGGCGTGGACTGGCGCCGCCGCTGGAGATTCCGGCCGGCCTGGTCACGGCCGTGGTCGGTGGCCCGTACTTCCTGTACCTGCTCGTGAAGACCGGAAAGTAGGAGACCCGCCATGCGTCTGCAGGCACAAGGCGTTCAGCTCGCCTATGACCAGAAGGTGATCGCTCGCGATCTGACCTTGACCATCCCCGACGGGAAGGTCAGCGTGCTGATCGGCCCGAACGGCTCCGGCAAGAGCACCGCGTTGCGGGCGCTGGCCCGGCTGCTGCCGCCGGCCAAGGGCAGCGTGATCCTGGACGGGAAGTCGATCCAGGACACCCCGACCAAGGAAGTGGCCCGGCTGCTCGCGATCCTGCCGCAGGTCTTGGTCACGCCCGAATCGATCTCGGTCGAGGACCTGGTCTGGTTCGGCCGGCACCCGCACCGCACCTCGCTGAAGGTGCCGAGCCCGGCGGACAAGGAAGCGGTCGAATGGGCCATGTCCGTGACCAGCACCGCCGAGTTGCGCCACCAGCACGTCGACCAGCTGTCCGGCGGCCAGCGGCAGCGGGTCTGGATCGCGCTGTGCCTGGCCCAGGGCACCGACCTGATCCTGCTCGACGAGCCGACGACGTACCTGGACGTCGCCTACCAACTCGAGGTGCTGGACCTGTTGCACCAGCTCAACCAGGAGCAGGGCAAGACCGTCGCGATGGTGCTGCACGACTTCAACATGGCTGCGGAGTACGCCGACCACGTGTTCGTGATGAAGTCCGGCGCCCTCGTCACGCAGGGGTCGCCGGAGGACGTGTTCACCTGCGACATCATCCGGGATGTGTTCGGGGTGGAGTCCAAGGTCGTGCCGCACCCGGTGAGTGGTAAACCGATGTGTATCCCCCTGCGCGCCGGGCTCCGGGCCCAGCTGTCAGTGGCAACCGGATAGGAGTACTGCATGACGTTCAGCCCCGCGGAAGCCGCCGAGCGCTCGGAACGGGTCGCACCGAGGCTGCGTGAGCACCTGCCGCCGACGCCGTTCGTGCGGTACGGCGCGCTCAGCGACGAGCTCGGCGCCGACCTGCTGGTGAAGAGCGAGCACCTGCAGCGCACCGGCTCCTTCAAGGCGCGCGGTTCGATGGCGAAGATCCTCACCCTGACCGACGAGCAGCGGCAGGCCGGGGTGGTGACCGCCTCGACCGGGAACCACGGCCTCGGGGTCGGCAACGCGCTTGCCATGCTGGGCGGGCACGGGATCGTGTACCTGCCGGAGAACGCGTCGCCGAGCAAGGTCGCCGCGCTGCGCCGGCTCGGTCTGGAGATCCGGGCCGAGGGCAACGATTCCGGCGTACTCGAACCGAAGGCGCGGGCCTATGCGGCCGAACACGACCTGACCTATGTGCCGCCGTACAACGACCCGGACATCATCGCCGGCCAGGGCACGGTCGCCGTCGAGATCCTCGAGCAGCTGGGTGGGGAACCACTCGACGCAGTCGTGGTGGCGGTCGGCGGCGGCGGGTTGATCAGCGGCGTCGCATCGGTGCTCAAGAAACACCTGCCGGGGATCATGGTGTACGGCGCCTCGCCGGTGCGCGACGACGCGATGGCAGCGTCGGTGCGGGCCGGGAAGATCATCCAGATCGACGCCCAGCCGACGCTCTCGGACGGTACTGCGGGCAGCGTCGAGCCGGGCAGCATCACCTTCGACCTGTGCCGTGAGCTGGTCGACGACTGGGTCCTGGTCAGCGAGGACGCGATCAGCTCGGCCCTGCGGACGGTGATCGACACCGAGCACCAGTTGATCGAAGGCTCGGCCGCGATGGCGTTCGCGGCTGCGCGGGCACGTCGTACCGAACTGGAAGGCAAGCGGGTCGCCGTGGTGTCCTGCGGCGGCAACATCTCCGCGAGCACGCTGGTAGCGGCCCTGGCCTGACCTTCCGTGCCGACGTACCCGAGGTGACTCCCTGATCACCTCGGGTGCTTCGGCATGCCCGGATCCGGCCGCGTCCACCGGAACCCAGTGCGCATTGACACACTCAGAACGGCGTAACTATCGTTGCTTGCAACATATGTTTCATCAACCTGAGGATGTGAGAGATGGACGCGGCAACGTGGGGGTTGATCGTCGCGACGTTCGTCGCGTGTTTCGTGGAGATGGTGGAAGCCACCACGATCGTCATGGCGATGGGCTACACGCGGAGCTGGAGGTCGGCGCTGATCGGCACGTTCGCCGCGCTCGGTGCGCTCGCGGTGGTGACGGCCGCGGCCGGCTACGCGCTGGCGAACTGGCTCCCGGAGTCTGCGCTGCAACTGGCCATCGGCGGTCTGCTGCTGATCTTCGGACTGCAGTGGCTGCGCAAGGCGATCCTCAGGTCGTCCGGACGCAAGGCCGTCCATGACGAGGACGCGATCTACCGCGAGGAGGTCGAGGCGGCGAAGGCGGCCGGCGAGAGCAAGGGCGGCCTGGACCTGTTCGCCTTCATGGTCTCGTTCAAGGGCGTGTTCCTGGAGGGGATGGAGGTCGTCTTCATCGTGCTGACCTTCGGCCTGAACGCGAACAACATCCCGGCCGCCAGCCTCGGCGCGGCCGCGGCCGTCGTGATCGTGCTCGGCATCGCGATCGCTTTGCGCCGGCCGCTGTCGATGATCAACGAGAACCTGCTCAAGTACGGCGTCGGCCTGCTGCTCGCCTCGTTCGGGACCTACTGGGCGGTCGAGGGAATCGGGATCTTCCGTGACGGCCGCGAGAGCCTGAACTGGCCGGGCCACGACCTGATGATCCTGGTCCTGCTGGCGGCCTGGCTGCTGCTCAGCCGGATCTTCGTGGCCGCGCTGCGCAAGCCGGCCGCTCCGGCGCCGGTCGGCGCCGCTGACCTCGCGGTGGAGGTGAAGAAATGAAGTTCCTCAAGGCCTTCGGGCAGTTCTGGTACGACTTCATCATCGGCGACGACTGGAAGATCGCGGTCGCCGTGGTGCTCGCGCTGGTCGTCCTGTTCGCCGCGATGACGGCGAAGCTGTTCGGTGACACCGGACTGACCCTGCTGGGTGGCGCCCTGATCATCGTGGCGTTCAGCATCAGCCTGGCCATCGACGTCCGGCCGAAGAAGCGCTGAAACGCCTGTCCCTGTTGACGTTCGGCCCCGGTACGCGCAGTTCGCGGACCGGGGCCGACTGCTGTCCGCCGAACGATTCTGTAGCGCTCACGACCTCTATTCAAAATCTCGTAGCATCTGCTACGGTGAGGTTTCACCCCGTCCCCAATCGGAGGTCCGAGTGATGCGAGACACCGCCGAGACCGTGCTGGCCCTGTTGCCCGCGGACGTTCAGTACGGCGACATCCGGGTGGTCCGGCGTACTCACGAGCAGGTTCTGGTCGAGCTCGACGGTCCGGGTGAGGTCGGCTACGACGACTCGCTCGGCCTCGGACTGCGCGTGCTGATCGGCGGGCGGTGGGGGTTCGCCGCCACCCACCGGCTGGACCCGGACGGCCTCGACAATGTGATCGCGCAGGCGGTCGGCCAGGCCCGCGCCGCCGGCGGTGGCGGTCAGGTCGCCCTCGGCGATCCGGTCACGACGCGGGCGACCTGGTCGTCGCCGCTGCGGGTCGACCCGTTCGACGTACCGCTGTCCACCAAGCTCGACCTGCTGTCCGCCGCCGTGAAGGAGGCGTCGACCGCCGGTCCGCTGGTCCAGCAGATCGAGGCGTCGATCGACCTGTACCGCGACGAGAAGGTGTTCGCGAACACCGAGGGCGCGCTGATCGAGCAGACGCTGACCGAGAGCGGCGGCGGCCTGATGGTGAACGCCGGCAACGGCGACGACCTGCAGCGCCGATCGTTCCCGCAGGGTGTGCCACGGCAGATCCGCGGGCAGCGCGGAGACTTCGCCACCGCGGGCTGGGAACACGTCGAGTCGCTCGGCCTGGTGGAGAACGCGGCCCGGGTCGCGGCCGAGGCGGTCGCCCTGCTGACCGCGCCGCAGTGCCCCGACGAGGTCACCACACTCATTGCTGGCGGCAACCAGTTGGCCATGGTCCTGCACGAGTGCGCCGGCCACCCGATGGAGGCCGACCGGGCCCTCGGCACCGAGGCCAGCCTGGCCGGCGGGACCTACGCGACGCCGGAGCGGCGTGGCAACTTCCGCTGGGGCTCGCCGATCGTCTCGGCGTACGCCGATGCCACCATCCCCGGCGGCCTGGGTTCGTTCGGGTACGACGACGAGGGCGTGCCGGCGCAGCGGACCCAACTGGTCAAGGACGGCATCTTCCTCGGCTACATGTCCGGCCGCGAGTCAGCGGCGGCGCTCGGTGACCAGCCGACCGGCGCGTCCCGGGCCGATGGCTGGCAGCGGCTGCCGCTGGTCCGGATGACCAACATCTGCCTGGAGCCGGGCGAGTCCTCGCTCGAGGAGATGATTGCCGGCACCAAGCGCGGCATCCTGGTCGACACCAACCGCGGCTTCTCGATCGACGACCAGCGGATGTCGTTCCGGTTCACCACCGAGCTCGGCTGGGAGATCCGCGACGGCAAGGTCGGCCGGTTGCTGAAGAACTGCAGCTACCAGAGCGTCACACCGCAGTTCTGGGCCGGTCTGGACGCGCTCGGCGGTCCGGACGAGTGGAAGGTGCACGGCGTCCCGTCGTGCAACAAGGGCGAGCCGCTGCAGGTGGCTCATGTCGGTCACGGCACCGTGCCGGGACGTTTCCAGAACGTGCAGGTGGGACGATGAGCATCGAGCGGACAGACATCGAGCAGGCGCTGGACATCCTCGGGCCGGGGACCCGGCTGGACGTGCTCGGCGAGAACGCCGAACTGTTGCGGTACGCCGAGTCCGAGATCACCGCGCAGCACAGCGAGCGCAGGCTCCGGGTCCGGGTCAAGGTGAACCGGGAAGCCCGGACGGCCGGAGGCACCCTGGAGACCCTCGAGCCGGCCGCCGTCCAGATCCTCGCGGACCGGTTGACGGCAGCCCTCGCCGACCTCCCGGCCCCGTCCGGTGAGCCCGAGCAGACGGCGGTGCCGTCGGTTGCGGCGCCCGACGCCGAGCCGATTGTGGTGGAGCCCGCGAAGTCCGTCCTGGACTGCGATCCCGCCGTCCGGCACGCATGGTTCGCCACGGTCCGCGACGGCCTCGACGAGTCCGCCCGCCTCGGCGGCGCGATCCGCTACGACGTACTGGACCGGGTCGTCGCAGACGCGGCGGGCCTGTTCCGGTCCGAAACGTTGACCAAGGCATCGATCCAGGCGATCGCCAAGCAGGACGGGCAATCCGCGAGCGTCAAGCTGGTGCACCGGGACGCCGATCTGATCCCGGTCGGCGACATTCCCGGTCGGCTGCGGGACGCGCTGCGCCCGTTGCCGGTGCGCGAGCCCTTCCGCGGCACCTGCCGGGTCCTGCTCAAGCCGTCCGCGGTGAATACGCTGATCGCGACCTTCGGGCACTGGGCGCTCGGCGCCCAGCATTACGCGAGCGGCCGGTCGGTGCTGGCCGGCCGGATGGGACAGCAGGTCGTGAGTGAGCACCTGACCCTCGTCGACGACGCGACCGACACCGCGGGGCTGCTGAGCGGGTTCGATGCTGAAGGCAACGTTCGGCGGCGGACGCCGTTGATCGACCGCGGGGTGCTGACCGGTGTGGTGTCCGACCGCCGCCGGGCAGAGCTGACCGGTGGTATCCCGACCGGTCACGCGGTGCCGGACGGCTGGCGGTTCGGGGGAGACCCGGTGCCGTCGCACCTGCTGCTGGACGCCGGTGAAGCGAGCGAGGACGAGTTGCTTGCCGAGTGCGGCAGCGGTCTGGTGGTCAACCGGCTCGACTACCTGCGAGTGCTGCACCCGAAGCAGACGCTGGTCACCGGGACCACCAGGGACGCGACCTACTGGGCCGAGGACGGCAAGCTGGCCGCGTGGCATCCGCAGCTGCGTTTCACCTTCCGGATGGACGAGGTGCTGAACGCAGTACTCGCGGTCGGCGCCGTCCGGGAGATCGGCGACCAGACCTTCATGGACAGCGTGGTCGTCCCGTCGTTGCTGATCGACGCCGGACCGCTCGTCCTCACCTGAGCCGGCAGCGCCCTGGGCTTGCGTGCTCATAACCGGCGCGGGGCGCTGCCGTTCCACCCATCGACAGTCGAGGAGCCGATGACGCCGATGACGCCGATGACACGCAGCGCAGGGCGGACCGCGAGTATGGTCGAGGATCCGCCACAGGTCGACGTCCGGACGGCGGCGCAGCTGTTGCGCTCGGAGTACGGCCTCGATGCCGTGGTCACCGAGCTGCGCAGTGAACGCGACCGGAACTTCCTCGCCGAGGCCGGCAGCCGGCGGCTGGTGGTCAAGGTGTCGAACTCCGGGGACGATGCGGGCCAGATCGCGATGGAGTGCGCCGCGATGGAGCACGTCGCCCGCGTCGATCCGGAGTTGCCGATCCCGCGCCTGATCCCCACCACGACCGGCGGGCCGGTCACCAGCGTCCGGGCTGCCGACGGTCGCACACATCTGGTCCGGGTCATCACGGTCCTGCCCGGCGAGGTCGCCGACCTGACGGCCCTGCCGAACTGGTTCGCGACCGACTTCGGTGTGATGAGCGGCCGGTTGACCCGCGCACTCCAAGGCTTCGGACACCCGTCGGCACATCGCAGGCTCGACTGGGATCCGCGCCACGTCGCCGAGCTGCGGCCGTACGCGGACCACTTGCCGGACGTACGGCGGCGAGCCCCGATGCGGCGCCTGCTCGATCGTTTCGCCGGTCTGGACGAGGCGACCCGCAAGCTCCCGGCATCGGCCCTGCACGGCGATGTGACGTTGAGCAATCTGCTGCTGGCCGACGGCGGCATCTCCGGTGTCATCGACTTCGGCGACATGCATCACACCGCGCGCGTCGCCGATCTCGCGATCGGGCTCACCTCGTTGCTGCGAGAGTCCGGAGATCTGTGGGCCGACGCCGGACGCTTCCTGGACGGTTATCAGCGGGTCCTGCCGCTCGAGGCCGCCGAGGTTGAGTTGATCGGCGAACTTGTCCTGGCCCGCTCCGCCGCCAGCGTGCTGATCTCGGCATGGCGCGCGCCGCTCTATCCCGACAACGAGGAGTACCTGACCAGTCTCGTCGTCGGCAGCTGGCGCATCCTCGACCAGCTCGGCGAGCTCGAACAGAGCGAGCTGGCCAACCGCTTCCAGCGCCTCTGCGGCACATCGCGCGTCACCACAGCCCCCGACCCGACCTTGCTGGTACGCCGGAAGGCGGTCCTCGGCGGCGAGCTGTCGCCACTGTTCTACCGCCGGCCGTTGCAGGTGGTCCGAGCCGAAGGTCCGTGGATCCACACCGCCGACGGACGCCGGTATCTCGATGCCTACAACAACGTTCCTGTCGTCGGGCACACCCACCCGGCCGTCGTACAAGCGATCTCGCGGCAGGCCGCCGTACTGAATCTGAACTCGCGGTACCTGCACCCGCACGTGGTCGAGCTCGCCGAGCGGCTGGTCGCGTCGATGCCGGACGGACTGGACACGTGTGTGTTCGCCAACTCCGGCAGCGAGGCCAACGATCTGGCCTGGCGCATGGCCAGGGTGGTGACCGGACGCGGTGGTGCGATCGTCGCGGACCTGGCGTACCACGGGGTCAGCGAGGCGACCGCAGCCTTCTCCACCAACACCTACCCGGCCTCGGCCAGGCCGTCCCACGTCGCGGTCTTCCAGGCACCGCGAGATCCCGGGGACGACGGACCGGCTGCGATCGCGCGTGTCGGCTCGGCCCGTGCCGAGCTGCAGCGGGCCGGTCATGATCCGGCCTTGCTCGCGGTGGACAGCGTGTTCAGCAGCGCGGGGATCCTGACACCGCGAGACGACTTCATGCGCGGCTTGCAGGACGCCGCGCGGGCCGCCGGCGGGCTGTTCCTGGCGGACGAGGTGCAGGCCGGCTTCGGACGCGGCGGACGGAACCTGTGGCGATTCCAGGACTTCGGGCTGACACCGGACTTCGTCACGCTCGGCAAGCCGATGGGCAACGGTCATCCGGTCGCGGCGCTGATCACCCGGCGCGAGATCGCCCAGGCGTTCACCGAGGTGGACGAGTACTTCAGCACCTTCGGCGGCAATCCGGTGTCCTGTGTCGCCGCGCTCACCGTGCTGGATGTGATCGAGCAGACCGGGCTGGTCGCGCGTTCCGGTGCGGTCGGCGCAGAGTTGCGTGCCGGGCTGGAGGCGCTGGTGCCGGAGATGCCGGTGCGCGGTCAAGGGCTGATGGTCGGGGTCGAATTGCCCGATGCGGCAGGCTTCGCCGAGCGGTTGCGAGATCACGGCGTACTCGTCGGGACGACCGGGCCCGGCGGGGGAGTGCTGAAGATCCGCCCGCCGCTGATCTGGACCTCCGCAGAGGTCGATCGTTTCCTGGCTTCGTTCCAGCGAACACTCGGTTAGCTAGTCTTGGGCGGGTGCGTGAACTCGTCGTGCTCGGGACCGGCAGCCAGGTGCCGTCGCGGGAACGTACGCAGAACGGCTACTTCCTGCGCTGGGACGACGAAGGATTCCTCTTCGACCCGGGGGAGGGCACCCAGCGGCAGATGCTGTACGCCGGGGTCGCGGCCGGGGCGATCACGCGGTTGTGCATCACCCATTTCCACGGCGATCACTGCCTCGGCATGCCGGGAATCGTGCAGCGGTTGTCGCTGGACGACGTACCGCATCCGGTCCGTGCGCACTATCCGGCGTCCGGCCAGAAGTACTTCACCCGTCTGCGGTACGCCGCGTCGTTCTACGAGCGGGCCGAATTGCTCGAGGAGCCGGTGGAGGAGGACGGGCTGCTGTCGGTCGGATCGTTCGGGCAGTTGTGGGCTCGCCGGCTGGAGCACTCGGTGGACTCCTTCGGATACCAGTTGATCGAACCCGACGGCCGGCGGATGCTGCCCGACAGACTCGCTGCCCATGGCATCGTTGGTCCGGCCATCGGTCGGCTCCAGCAGGTCGGATCCCTCGAGGTGGACGGCCGTACGGTGCGGATCGAGGACGTCAGCGAATCGCGGCCGGGGCAACGGTTCGCGTTCATCATGGACACCCGCCTGTGCGAGAACGTACTGCGTCTCGCCGAGGACGCCGATCTGCTGGTGATCGAGTCCACCTACCTCTCTTCCGAAGCCGATTTAGCCCGTCGTTTCGGGCATTTGACGGCCCGGCAGGCAGCCCGGGTCGCGGCGGAGTGTGGCGTTCGCAAACTGGTCCTCACCCACTTTTCCCAGCGTTATCAGGAACCTGAGCGTTTTCTCAGCGAAGCTGCCGCCGAGTTCGACGGCGAGATCGTCGTTGCCTCCGACCTGTCTCGCACCCCGGTACCGTCGCGCCGCTAGGGCGAACAGTGGATGACGAGAGGGCCAACAAAGGCGTTCCCGGGCAACCTCGTGATTAGTATCGGCGACGAATGGATCTGCCCAGGCCTCAGGAGCAACATCTCGTGCGCACCCCCCGTCCGCTGCCGGCGGCAGTCTCGCTGATAGCCGTAGGAGCGGTCGTCGCATTAGCGATCTGGCGGCCCTGGCAGGGCTCCGCCGCCGACGCGGCCGGTGGCCCACCCGAGGTCGCGGTGTCCCGCAGCCAGTGTGGCCAGGGCTGGACCGACGCGAGGACCGGCCGGCAGACCGTCACACTGCACAACACCGGTGACGCGTCCGCCGAGGTCGACCTGGTCGAGGTCGGCAGCAACAAGGTGTACGGCGAAGTCGAGGGCCTCGGCCCGGAGACGTCCGCACCGATGGACGTGCAGCTCGGCGCCGGGCGGTACGCGATCCGCTGCCTGATCGAGGACACCGACGCGATCACCGGCCCTACGGTCACCGTCGTGGGCGACGGGAAGGCCGGCCCGGCCGTGGTCCCGGTCACCAAGAACGACATGCTGCCGCTGGTCAAGCAGTACGAGGCCGCCGTCGCCACCGGCGTCGCGGGCCTGGTGGTCAAGACGGACAAGCTGCGTGCGGACGTTGACGCAGGCAACCTTCTCGCTGCCCGGACCGACTGGCTACCGGCGCATCTGGCGTACAACTCGCTCGGCGCGGCGTACGACGCGTTCGGCGACTTCGCGGACAAGATCGACGGATCGGGCGGCTTCCACCCGTTGGAGAAGGGTTTGTGGCACAACGCGTCCGCCGCGACCCTGAAGCCGATCGCGGACCAGCTGGCGACCGACGTACACGGGCTGCAGAAGGATCTGCCCAACGAACAGGTGGATCCGAACGATCTCGGGCTCCGCGCCCACGAGATCATGGAGAACGCGCTTCAGTTCGAGCTGACCGGCGAGAACGACCAGGGCAGTGGTACGTCGCTGAACACCGCACTGGCCAACTTGAGCGGTACGGCGAACGTCCTGGCCATCCTCGAGCCGGTTCTCAAGCCCCGCGACCCCGATCTTCCGCAGGTGCAGCAGTGGGAAGCCCGAGTCGGGGCCCTGCTGACCGCGCACCTGAACACTCCGGTCGCGCAGTTGGACCGCACAGCCCGCGAGCAGCTCAATGGCGCGGTCGGCGAACTGCTGGAGAAGCTCGCCTCCGTCGCTGCGATCTGTGATGTTCGGAGGGCTGGATGACCGGCTTCGACCGTCGCTCGTTCCTGCGCGGCACGCTGGCCGGCGCCGGCGCAGCGGCCGTGACCGGTGTCGGGACCGCGGCAGTGGCCGGCCTGGCAGGTTCCACGGCCGCCGCGACCCCGACCACCGCGGTGCCGTTCCACGGCGAACACCAGGCCGGTATCACCGACGATCCGCAGAAGCAGGCGATTTTCGCGTCGTTCGATGTGATCGCGGCGAACAAGAGCGAGCTCACAGAGCTGTTCAGGACGGTGACCGAGCGGGCGAGACTGCTGACCGCGGGCGGTGCCCTTCCGCCGCTGGGTATCACCGGTCCGCCGGCCGATTCCGGCGTACTCGGTCCGGAGATGCCGGGCGATGATCTGACGGTCACCGTCGGCGTCGGGGCCTCGCTGTTCGACGCGCGGTACGGCCTCGCGGATCGCAAGCCGGCGAAGCTGAAGCCGATGAAGGAATTCCCCAACGACAGCCTGGACGACAGCCAGTGCCACGGGGATCTGAGCCTGCAGCTGTGCGCGACGGAGAGCGACACCGTGCTGCACGCCCTGCGGGACATCGCCCGGCACACGCGCGGAGCGATGCAGCTGCGTTGGCGGGTCGACGGTTTCCAGAACCCGCCGCGGCCGTCCGGGACGCAGCGCAACCTGATGGGCTTCAAGGACGGCATCGTGAAGCCGGCGGTCGCCGATCACGACAAGCTCGTCTGGGTCGGCAAGGGTAACGGCGAGCCGGCCTGGACCGAGGGCGGCAGCTACCAGGTGTTGCGGCAGATCCGGATGCTGGTCGAGTTCTGGGACCGGGTGTCGCTCGGAGAGCAGGAGAACATGTTCGGCCGTCGCCGCGACTCCGGCGCACCGCTGGACGGCAACCACGAGACCGACCTGCCGAACTACGCTGCCGATCCGACCGGCGGCGCGATCCCGTTGACCAGCCACATCCGGCTCGCCAACCCACGCACCACCAGTACTGCGGCCAGTCAGTTCCTGCGCCGCGGCTACAACTACGACAAGGGCACCGACGCGGTCGGTGACCTGGACATGGGGCTGCTGTTCTGCTGCTACCAGCAGGACATCGCCCGGCAGTTCGAGGCCGTGCAGACCCGGCTGATCGACGAGCCACTCGTCGACTACATCCGGCCGATCGGTGGCGGCTACTTCTTTGTTCTTCCCGGTGTTCGGGACGGCAACGACCACTTCGGGCGGTCGTTGCTCGCATGATTTACCTAAGAGGAGAAGGCATGCGCGCAAGAACCCGTGTGCTCGCTACGGCCGGCGTGGCCGCGACGAGCCTGTTGCTGGTCGCCTGTAGCGGCGGCGGCACCAATCAGGGCGTCGCCAGTGGGGGCGGCGGCAACGCGAGTGTGAGCAGTCAGGGCGGTAGCGCACAGGTGGGCGACGCCGCCTTTTCGTTCCCGGCGGTTCGTCCGTCGACGCCGATCCAGCACGTCGTGGTGATCTTCGGCGAGAACATCTCGTTCGACCACTACTTCGGCACCTACCCGAACGCGGCCAACACCGACGGCACGCCGTTCAAGGCGGCCCGGAACACGCCCAAGGTCAACGGGCTGTCGAAGAAGCTGCTGACGAACAACCCGAACGCGTACAACCCGAAGCGGCTGGCGCCGTCGCAGGCACTGACCTGCGACCAGAACCACGGCTACGGTCCGGAGCAGAAGGCCGTCGACGGCGGCAAGATGGACAAGTTCGTCGAGAACACCGAGACCGACAAGTGCACCGGTCAGCCGGTGCTGTTCGGTGAGCCGGGCTTGGTGATGGACTACTACGACGGCAACACCGTCACGGCGATGTGGAACTACGCGCAGCACTACGCGCTGAACGACAATTCGTACAACACGGTCTACGGCCCGTCCACCCCGGGCGCGCTGAACCTGATCGCCGGTCAGACCCACGGGGGTCAGGCCGTCGACCCGAAGACCGGCAAGCCGACCACCGACACGTACGTCGTCCAGTCGCCGGACAAGAACGGGATCGGCACGATCACCAACGACCCCGACCCGTACTACGACGACTGCTCGAACAACAACGGCAAGTCGACCAACAACCTGGCCGTGATGCACGGGCAGAACATCGGCGACCTGCTGAACCAGAAGCACGTCACCTGGGGCTGGTTCCAGGGCGGCTTCAAGCCGACCGGCACCGCCAACGGCAAGGCGGTCTGCGGCGCGGCACACCCGAACGTCGGCGGCATCGCGGCGAACGACTACAGCCCGCACCACAACCCGTTCGAGTACTACAAGTCGACGTCGAACCCGAGTCACCTGCCGCCGACCTCGGTGAAGGCGATCGGTCACACCGACCAGGCCAACCACCAGTACGACACGTCGGACTTCGACGCGGCGCTGGCGGCGAACAACCTGCCGGCGGTCAGCTTCCTGAAGGCCGGTGAGTACCAGGACGGCCACGCCGGATACTCCGACCCGCTGGACGAGCAGGCGTTCATCGTCAAGGAGATCAACCAGCTGCAGAAGTCGAAGGACTGGTCCTCGACCGCGATCGTCCTGGCCTACGACGACTCCGACGGCTGGTACGACCACCAGAAGTCGCCGACGGTGAACGGCTCCAAGGACGCGGCGCTCGACCAGGCCGCGACCTGTGGCAAGGACCCGGTCTCCGGCGGGTACGCCGACCGCTGCGGCTTCGGTCCGCGCCTGCCGCTGCTCGTGGTCTCGCCGTACGCGAAGACCAACCACGTCGACCACACGGTGACCGACCAGAGCTCGGTGCTGAAGTTCATCGAGGACAACTGGCGCACCGGCCGGATCGGCGACCACTCGTTCGACCAGCGCGCCGGCAGCCTGAACGGCATGTTCAACTTCTGGCAGCACCCGAGCAAGAACAAGCTGATCCTGGACCCGAAGAGCGGGGCCGTCGTCAGCAACCACTGACCATCGGTCAGTAGGCAGTCTCAGTAAACAGTGTCAGTAGGCAGCGCCCTGGTCGGCGAGAAAATCGTCGATCAGGGCGTTGACCTCTTCCGGGGACTCGAGCGCGGCCAGATGCGCCGACTGCTCGAGTACGACGAAGCGCGCGCCGGGGATCGCATCGGCCATCTCCTCGGACTCCGCCGGCGGGAACGTCCGGTCCTCGCCACCGGCGACGACCAGGACCGGCGTGCGGATCGTGCCGAACAGCTCGCGCTGGTCGGGGCGGCGCGGGACCACGCTGGTGACCGCGTGCCGGCCAGAGGTGATGTTCACCTTCGCGGCGAGTTCGTTGACGGTGGCAACGACTTCGGGCTTCTGGCGTTTGGCGGTCGGGCCGAGGAACGCGTCGCGCACCGGCGCCTTGAGCGGTCCGCGGATCCCTCGTAGGAGTTGCGCGGAGCGGGTCAGGACGCCGTACTCGAATCGTTGCCTGCGGCCCGCGGGTGAGGCGGTGGCGTTCATCAGGACCGCGATGCCGGTCCGGTCCGGATACAGGGCGGCGAACGTGCCGCCGATCATGCCGCCCCAGCTGTTGCCGATCAGGTGCGCTCTGCCGACGCCGAGGTCGTCGAGGATCTGGGCGATCACCTGCGCGCAGTGGCCGAACGTGAACGGTCCGGTCAGCGCTTGGCTGCCGCCGTGGCCGGGCGGATCGACGAGGATGACCTGGAAGCGGTCGGCGAAGTGCGCGGCCTGGGCGGACCAGAGCGTGCCGTCCATCAGCAGGCTCGGCCAGAACAGCATCGCGGGCCCGGATCCGTCGATGCGCAAGCGGATCCGGCCCAGCACGGTCTCGACGTACCGATCCTGCATGCCTGAACCGTACCGGTCAGGACGGTGGGAGCGACGCCGCCAGGCGCGTCGCCAGCTCGCGGACGCGTTCGATCAATTCCGGGGGTGACTGGATCTCGAACGGGTGATCCAGCCGACCGAGGTAGAAGGCGATCTCGTCGAGAGAGTTCGCGCCGGTCTCGACGAGCGTCGTCGCCGCCTCCATACCAAACGGTTTGGTATGGGCGCCGTTGATCGGGGTCACCGACGCGACGCTGGGCCCGAAGCGGTCGGCCACTTGCTCGGCGGGTGCGTGGACGAGGATGCGGGCCTGGTAACGGTATCCGCCGTACGCGACGCCACGGTTCGTGGTCGCGATGTCCGGTACCTCTTCGCGTGGCGTGAATCGCGGGCCGGTCGGGATCCGCGGCTCGAGGCGGTCAAGGCGGAACGTGCGCCAGTCGGACCGATCGAGATCCCAAGCGACGAGGTACCAACGCCGGCCGGTGTGCACGAGCCGATGCGGCTCGGTCGCCCGGGTGGTCGCCGTACCGTCGTGGTTGCTGTAGTCGAACCGCAGCCGCTGATGGTCGCGACAGGCAGCCGCGACAGCGAGCAGCACGTCAGGTTGGACGGATGGGCCGCCCGCAGGCGTGACAGCCACCTGCTGGAGGAGCTCGATCCGGTGCCGCAGTCTGGAGGGCAGCACCTGCTCGAGCTTCGTGAGGGCGCGGACAGACGACTCCTCGGTGCCGGCGACGGTGCCGCTCGCCGCGGCGCGCAGTCCGATGGCGACGGCAACGGCCTCCTCGTCGTCCAGCAGCAGTGGCGGGAGCGCTGCGCCGGAGCCGAGCCGATACCCGGCGACACCCGGTATGGCGTCGACCGGATAGCCGAGGTTGCGGAGCTTGTCGACGTCCCGCCGTACGGTCCGGACGCCGACGCCGAGCTCGTCCGCCAGAGCAGCACCGCTCCACTCCTTGGGCTGCTGCAGGAGCGAGAGGAGTTTGAGGAGCCGGGCAGAGGTTTCGAGCATGTCTTTCATTCTTGCAGCCGGTTAGGACCGAAGCTGTCCTAAGTAGATGACAGAGTTCTAGACATGATCAAGCCCTTCACGATCGACATCCCGCAGAGCACTCTCGACGACCTCGCCGCCAAACTGGCGACCACCCGGCTCCCCGCACCGCTACCTGGTGACGGCTGGGACACCGGCGTACCGGTCTCCTGGCTGTCCTCACTGGTCGACTACTGGCGAACCTCGTACGACTGGCGCGCGGCCGAGAAGGAGCTGAACTCGTATCCGCAGTTCACCACCGAGATCGAGGGTCAGCAGATCCACTTCCTCCATGTCCGGTCGGCCGAGCCGGACGCACTGCCGCTGATCCTGACGCACGGCTGGCCGGGGTCGATCGTCGAGTTCCTCGACCTGATCGGGCCGCTGACCGACCCGGTCGCCCACGGCGGCCAGGCTTCGGACGCGTTCCACCTGGTGATCCCCTCGCTGCCCGGGTTCGGGTTCTCGGGGCCGGTGTCTACCGCCGGGTGGTCCAGAGAGCGGGTCGGCCAGGTGTGGGCGCTGCTGATGGAGGAGCTCGGCTACGAGCGGTACGGCGTACAAGGTGGCGACATCGGTGGCGCCGTCTCGCCGGCGGTCGCGCGTGCGGCTCGTGACCGGGTCGTCGGCGTACACACGAACGGCGGACCGTCGCTGCCGCCGTTCCCGCTGCCGGAGGAGGAGCTGAAGACGCTGACGCCGCTCGAGCAGGACCGGATCGCGCGGATCGGCGCTTTCCTGCAGAAGGAGTTCGGTTACATCTCGATCCAGTCCACCCGGCCGCAGACGCTGGCGTACGGACTCGTCGACTCGCCGGTCGGCCAGCTGGCCTGGATCATGGACAAGTTCATGGCCTGGACGTGGCCCGCCGAAACCTTGCCGGAGGCAATCATCGGCAAGGACCGGCTGCTCACGAACGTGATGATCTACTGGCTCACCGGCACCGCCGGCTCGGCCGCGTACGTCGGTTACGCGCAGCAGGAGGCGTGGGGGACCAAGCTGGAGAACTCCGGGGTGCCGACCGCCGTGCTCGCGTTCGCCCACGACGTGCCGATCCGCCGGTACGCCGAACGGGACAACAACATCACCCGCTGGACCGACGTCGACCACGGCGGTCACTTCGCCGCGCTGGAAGAGCCGCAGATCCTGATCGACGACGTCCGCGAGTTCTTCCGGTCACTCCGCTGAATAGTCGGTCGAGGTAGTCAGGTGGGCCCAGGCGGCGGCCTCGTCGGCGCGGGACCTGGACGCGCGGTCGGCGTGGGTGAGGGCGTCCTTGCCGAGCAGGAGCCGGAGCGGCGGGTTGTCGAGGTTCGCGACGTGCAGGATCGCCTCGGCAGCCTTCGCCGGGTCGCCGGGCTGCTTGCCGTCGGTCTCCAGGCGGTAGCGGTTCATCTCGCCGACGGTGGAGTCGTAGTCCGGGTGCACCTCGGCGAGCTGCATCGACGAGCCGCCCCAGTCGGTGCGGAACGCGCCCGGCTCGACGATCGTCACCTTCACGCCGAACGGCCGGACCTCGTTGCTGAGCACCTCGGAGAAGCCTTCGACCGCGAACTTCGCGGTCTGGTACGCGCCCATGCCGGGGGTCCCGCCGACCCGCCCGCCGACCGATGAGAACTGCAGGAAGTGCCCGCTCTTCTGCTCGCGGAACACCGGCAGCGCCGCCTTCGTCACATTGACGACACCGAACAGGTTGGTCTCGATCTGCGCCCGGAAGTCGTCGTCGGGGGTCTCCTCGATCGAGGCGCTGTTCGCGTAGCCGGCGTTGTTCGCGACCACGTCCAGCCCGCCGAACGTGTCCAGAGCGGTCTGTACGGCGGCGCGTGCGGCCGCGGCATCGGTGACATCGAGGGCGACGGCGCGGATCTGCTCGCCGTACTTCGCGACCAGGTCGTCGAGCTGCTCGGGTTTGCGTGCGGTGGCGACGACCCGGTCGCCGGCGGCCAGCACAGCCTCGGTGAGGGCGCGGCCGAGTCCGCGGGAGCTGCCGGTGATCATCCAAATTTTGCTCATGTCTAGGCCTAACTAACTGGTTGGTTGTTTAATTCCACGCTAACCAGCCAGTTGGTAGAAATCAACTGACCAGTTGGTTAGCCTGGTCGTATGCAGCAACGCAACGCCGATCGGACCAAGGCGCGCATCCTGGCCGCCGCCATCGAGGAGTTCGCCGCGCGCGGGATCGCCGGCGCGCGGGTCGACCGGATCGCCGAGGTGGCCGGATGCAACAAGGCCATGCTCTACGCGTACTTCGGCAACAAGGACGAGCTGTTCGACGCGGCGTTCAGCGCCTCCGTGGACCAGTACCTCGACGAGGTCGGGTTCGACGCCGACGACCTCCCGGCGTACGCGGGCCGGGTGTTCGACTACTTCGAGGCACATCCGGACCGGCTCCGGCTCTCGACCTGGTACCGGCTCGAGAGGCCTGAGGGGCAGCCCTTGGAGGCGATCGTCGCGGTCAATCACAGCCGGCTGGACGAGCTGCAGCGGGGGATGCGGCGGCGGGTGGTCACGCGGCAGTTCAGCGCGGTCACGCTGCTCTCGCTGATCCAGGCCATCGCGACGAGCTGGTCGTCGATGAACCCGGAGTACGGCGCCGATCTACCGAGCGCGACGGTGCGGCGGCGGGCCGTGGTGACGGCCGTGGAGAAGATTCTCAGCTGATTCATTGGTTGGCCCGATGGAGTTCTCAGTCTGGCGAGCTCTACTCGAAGGCAGAGGGAACTGGCTGAGGAGGACACGGGAAGATGAACGAAAGCGCTGGACCTGGACCGTACGACGGTGGGCAGTACGGCGGTTGGCCGCCGGCGCATGGCGGGTACCCGCAGTACCCCCAGAACGGGCCGTACCCGAACGCGCAGTACCAGCCGGGATCGCCGTACCAGCAGGGTCCGCAGTACAACCCGCAGTACCCGTTCCCGCCGAAGCCGCCGAAGAAGCGCGGCCGCCGGTTGCTGGGAGCCGGGGCGCTCGGGCTGGCCGCCGTGGTGGTCGCGGGATCGGTTGCCTGGGGCATCGACCAGCACTCGGCCGCGAACAGCTCGCAGCTGTCGCAGAAGGCGTTCGACCCCTCGTCCGTGGCGGCGAAGGTGTCGCCGGGGCTGGTCGACGTGAACACCGTGCTCGGGTTCCAGAACGCGCGGGCCGCCGGCACCGGGATCGTGCTCACCGGTGACGGTGAGGTACTCACGAACCACCACGTGGTCGAGGGCGCGACGTCGATCTCCGTGACCGACATCGGCAACGGGAAGACGTACGCCGCGAGCGTCGTCGGGTACGACGAGCAGCACGACATCGCCGTCCTGAAGCTGAAGGACGCGTCCGGGCTGCAGACCGCGAAGACCGGCAACTCCGACCAGGTGAAGCTGGGCGACCAGGTGGTCGGCGTCGGCAACGCGGGCGGCGTCGGCGGTACGCCGAGCTACGCGGCCGGGAAGGTGACCGGACTGAACCAGGCGATCACCGCGACCGACGAGAACGGGCAGGACCCGGAGAATCTCACGAACCTGATCGAGACCGACGCGAACATCCAGGCCGGCGACTCCGGCGGCCCGCTGGTGGACGCGAACGGCCAGGTCGTCGGCGTGGACGTCGCCGGCGGCAACGGGAACAACGGCGGCCACGGCCGGCCGGGTCAGACGGCGGTCACCTCCGGCGCGACCTCGACGGCGACGCTGGCGGCGGCCGGGGACGGCACCGGGTTCGGCGACGGATCCGGGAACGGGAACGGCTTCGGCGACCCGTTCGGCGGCGGTAACGGCTTCGGTGACGGGTCGGGCAACGGACCCGGTTCGCAGAACGGCTCGGGCAACGGCTTCGGCGATGGTTCCGGTGACGGTTCGGGCGACGGTTCGGGGAACGGCTTCGGGAACGGGCAGGGCGGTTCCGGCGACGGGTCGGGGACGACGGCCCAGGGGTACGCGATCCCGATCAACCAGGCGCTCGACATCGCGCAGCAGATCGAGAACGGCAAGTCGTCGGACGTCGTACACATCGGCGCCTCGCCGATGCTCGGAGTCTCGGTCGTGACGAGCCAGGGCATCAGCGGCGCGGTCGTCGGCGACGTCCTCGCGGACGGTCACGCGGACGAGGCGGGCCTCGAGGCCGGTGACGTGATCACCTCCTTCGCCGGTCACACCGTCGACTCGCCCGACACGCTGTCGGAGCTGCTCAACAAGCAGCACCCCGGCGACAAGGTCGAGGTCGGCTGGGTCGACCAGTCCGGCCAGACCCACAAGGCCACCATCGAACTGATCACAGGCCCGGTCCGCTAACTCCAGCGCTACCCCCCGCTGCCGGCGGACCGACCGATCGGGCCCGACGCTCTCCTCCCCCTCAGAGCGTCCGGGCCCGATCTCTTGTGTCCGGGTTCGCCGCCAAGAATCCGGCCGGGCGGGAGGGCGTCACGCGAAAAAGCCGGTGCGCCAGGTGGGATGGGCGGGGGACCAGCCCAGGGTGTGGGCGCGGAGGTTGGTGGCGCCTCGGGCCCAGGAGGTCTGCGGGATGTCCGGCGCGGGGTCGGCCGGGGCGGGGGCGCCTACTGATCGTGCGAAGGCAGGGAGCCAGGTGGTGGCGGGAGCTGGCTCATCGTCTACGACGTTGACGGGGCCGGAAGGCCAGGTCAGGGCGGCTGCGGCGGCTGACGCCGCGTCCTGGACGTGGAGGAAGCTGGTGACGTCGGCGGTGGCGGGGAGTTGACCGGACACCGCCAGATCGGCCATCAGGGCGCCCTTGGTGTACCAGGTGTCGGGGCCGTAGAGCATGCCGTAGCGCAGTACGACCCACTCGGGAGCCTCGGCGGTGATCGACTCGAGGGCGGCAACCGCCTCGACCGTCCCGCGGCGGTTCTCGTCGGCGGCGTGCAGATCGAGCGGTGTGGACTCGTCGGCGGGCGTCCCGCCCGGCTCGTACGCCCACGCGATGCTCTGCGAGATCACCCGTCGTACGCCGGCGGCGAGCGCAGCGTCGACGAGGTTGCGGGTGCCCTCACGCCGGATTCGGCCGTTCGCGGCGAAATCGCGCGATGTGAGGTCGGTCAGTTGGTGCATGACCACATCCGGCCGGGCGGCAGCAACCACCTCGCGGAGCGCGACAGCGTCGTACACGTCACCCTGCACCGTCGTCACGCCGGCCACCTGTGATCGCCGCGACAACGCGGTCACCTCGTGGCCGTCGGCAACCAGTAGCGGTACCAGGCGACGGCCGATGACGCCGGTCGCACCGGCGATGAAGATCCTCATCCGACCAACCTAGGCAATGCCGCCCTCGGCGAACTGGTCCAATCGGCGGGCAGTTCGCCGGTCCACTTCCGATCGGGGTGAACAGGCGTTTACTATTCCTGAGTAAACAACTGTTCACCCTTGTGAGGACTCCGCGTGACCGTCCGCCCTGCCGCTCACCCACGCCTGATTCTGGCCGCGCTCGCGTTCTGCGGTGTGCTGGTCTCTATCAGCCAGACCATCGTCGTGCCGCTCCTGCCCGAGCTCCCGGGGATCACCCACAGCCCCGCGTCGGACGTGAGCTGGCTGATCACCGTCACGCTGCTGACCGGTGCCGTGTTCACCCCGCTGCTCGGCCGCGCCGGCGACATGTACGGCAAGCGCCGCGTGCTGCTGATCGCGCTGTCCTCGATGGTCATCGGTTCGTTGCTCTGCGCAATCAGTGCGAACCTGACCGTGCTGATCGTCGGCCGCGCGTTCCAGGGCGCCGCGGTCGCGGTGGTCCCGCTCGGCATCAGCATCCTCCGCGACGAGCTGCCTCCGCGCCGAGTGATCCCGTCCATCGCGATCATGAGCTCGACGCTCGGCATCGGCGCGGCGTTCGGCATCCCGGCCGCGACGCTGGTGGTCGAGTACGCGAACTGGCACACGATGTTCTGGATCAACCTCGGCCTCGGCCTGCTCGACATCGTCCTGGTGCTGCTGATCGTCCCCGAGTCCGCGGTCCGGACCAGCGGTCGCTTCGACATCGTCGGCGCTCTCGGCCTCAGCGCGTTCCTCGTCTGCTTCCTCCTCGCAGTCTCGAAGACCACTGCCTGGAGTACGTCGACCCTCGTCATCCTGTACGCCGTCACCGTGCTGCTGATCCCGGTGTGGGGCTGGTACGAGCTGCGCACGAGGAGCCCGCTCGTCGACCTCCGCGTCTCCGCGCGTCCCGCCGTGCTCTTCACCAACCTGGGCGCGCTGCTGATCGGGTTCGCGTTCTACGCCAACTCGCTGTCGACCGCGCAGCTCGTTCAGGAGCCGACCTGGACCGGCTACGGACTGGGTGAATCCATCGTGGTCAGTGGCCTGTGTCTGCTGCCGGGTGGTGTGGCGATGGTGTTGTTGTCGCCCGTATCCGCCCGGATCTCGAACGCGCGGGGCCCGCGGTTCACGCTGGGGATCGCGTCGGTGCTGATGGCCGCGGGGTACGTGGTCCGGCTGTTCACCAGCAGTAACGTGCCGGGGATCGTCATCGGTGCGACGGTCGTTTCTGCCGGCACCGCCGTTGCGTACTCGGCGCTTCCGGCGCTGATCATGCATGCTGTGCCGGTGACCGAAACGGCTGCCGCGAACGGCCTCAACACGCTGATGCGCACGGTCGGGCAGGCGATCTGCAGCACGATCGTCGCGACCGTGCTGGCCAACGTCACGATCGCGAGTGCCGGCCGGGTCGCGCCCGCGCTCTCGGCGTACCGGATCGTGTTCGTGATCGCCGGTCTGGCGGCCGTGGCGGCGGCGGGGCTGGTGTTGCTGATCCCGGTACGTCGTCGCGAGCCGGCGCACGAGGTGACGGGTGAGGTCGCGGGCGAGGTGGCGGGTGAGGTGACACGGACGTGACCGATCCGGGGCGGACGGCGATCCTGCGCGCAGCGCGGAAGGCGTTCGCGCGCGAGCCGTACAACGCGGTCACGCTGCGCGGGGTCGCCGCGGACGCGGGTGTCAGCGCCGCCCTGATCGTCAAGCACTTCGGCGGCAAGGAAGCGCTGTTCGAGCGGGTCGCCGATTTCACCGAGGCCGCCCAGCTCCTGCTGGCCGCGCCGAACGAGCGGCTCGGCGAGCACGCCGTCCGAACCCTCGTGGAGTACCGCCGGCAGAACGACCAGGACCTGCTCGTCCGGGTCGTGTTCGCGGCCGGCAAGGGCGACGAGCGCGCCCAGATCCGCGAGCACTTCCGCGACCAGGTCACCCGCGCGTTCGCCGCCCGCCTCACCGGTCCGGACGTCGACCTGCGGGCCGCGCTGATCACCGGCCAGTTGCTCGGTCTCGGCGCCGCGATGGCGATCGACCTGGACGGCCCGATCGCTGCCGCCGAGCTCGACCGGGTGGTCGGGCTCTACGCGCCCGGCCTTCAAGCCCTGATCACGCCTTGAGACACCGTCTTAGAATGTGATCTGAGGTGCTGGTTGCGGGCTGTGCCGCCGCTACGATGGGCCGTCCAGGCCGAGAGGCGCTGCAACGGGCCGATGGTCCGCCACGCTCGACCTGAGTGCAGACACTGCAAGGGCGCCTCCGGAGATCGCTTCTGGAGGGGACGGCAGATGAGTGAAACCGCGTTGCGCGAGCTGCTGGATCAGCGGATCGTCGTGCTCGACGGTGCCTGGGGCACGATGCTGCAGAACGCCAAGCTCCAGCCCGCGGACTTCCAGCCCGAGCGCTACAACGACGCGACCCACGACGTCACCGGCGACCCGGACCTGGTCAACCTGACCCGTCCGGACGTGATCCTCGACGTCCACCGGCAGTACCTGGCGGCCGGCGCCGACATCACCACCACGAACACCTTCACCGCGTCGAGCATCGGGCAGGCCGACTACGGCCTGCAGCAGTACGTGCGCGAGATGAACCTGGCCGGCGCCCGGCTCGCCCGGCAGGCGGCGGACGAGTTCGCCACCCCCGAGAGCCCCCGGTTCGTGGCCGGTTCGATCGGCCCGCTCAACGTCACGCTGTCGCTGAGCCCGCGGGTCGAGGACCCGGCGTACCGTGCGGTGACCTTCGAGCAGGTCAAGGCGACGTACGCCGAGCAGATCGCCGCACTCGCCGAGGGCGGCGTCGACCTGCTGCTGATCGAGACGATCTTCGACACGCTGAACGCGAAGGCCGCCGTCGCGGCCGCCCGCGAGGTCGCGCCGGACCTGCCGCTGTGGATCTCGGTGACGATCGTCGACCTGAGCGGCCGCACCCTGTCGGGTCAGACCGTCGAGGCGTTCTGGAGCTCGGTCGAGCACGCCAAGCCGCTCGTCGTCGGCGTGAACTGTTCGCTCGGTGCCGCGGAGATGCGCCCCCACGTCGCGGACCTCGCCCGGTTCGCCGACACCTACGTCGCCTCGCACCCCAACGCCGGCCTCCCGAACGCCTTCGGCGGGTACGACGAGCAGCCCGAGGAGACCGCGGGCATGCTCGAGGAGTTCGCGCAGTCCGGGCTGGTGAACCTCGTCGGCGGCTGCTGCGGTACGACGCCGGCCCACATCAAGCAGATCGCGGCCGCGGTGCGGGACGTGCCGCCGCGGCCCGTCGTACCGACTGATCACACCACCAGGTTCTCCGGGCTCGAGCCGTTCAAGATCAGCGCCGACACCGGGTTCGTGATGATCGGCGAGCGGACCAACGTCACCGGGTCGGCACGGTTCCGCCGGCTGATCGAGGGCGACGACCACCAGGCCGCGGTCGACGTGGCGCTGGAGCAGGTGCGCGGCGGCGCGAACCTGCTGGACGTGAACATGGACGCCGACCTGCTCGACAGCGAGCAGGCGATGACCACGTTCCTGAACCTGATCGCGACCGAGCCCGAGGTGGCCCGGATCCCGATCATGATCGACAGCTCGAAGTGGTCGGTGCTGGAGACCGGGCTGAAATGCGTGCAGGGCAAGGGCGTGGTCAACTCGATCAGCCTGAAGGAGGGCGAGGAGCAGTTCCTCGACCACGCCCGCAAGATCATGGACTACGGCGCCGGCGCGGTCGTGATGGCCTTCGACGAGCAGGGTCAGGCCGACACCGTCGAGCGCAAGGTCGCGATCTGCGGTCGCGCGTACGACCTGCTGACCGGGATCGGTTTCCCGGCCGAGGACATCATCTTCGACCCGAACGTGCTGGCCGTCGCGACCGGTATGTCCGAGCACAACAGCTACGCGAAGAACTTCATCGACGCGCTGCCGTTGATCAAGGCGCGCTGCCCGGGCGTGCACATCAGCGGCGGCATCTCGAACCTGTCGTTCTCGTTCCGTGGCAACGACATCGTCCGCGAAGCGATGCACTCGGCCTTCCTGTACCACGCGGGCAAGGCCGGCCTGGACATGGGAATCGTCAACGCCGGCCAGCTGGCCGTGTACGAAGACATCCCGAAGGACCTGCTCGAGTTGGTCGAGGACGTCATCTTCGACCGGCGTGACGACGCCACCGACCGCCTGGTCGCCTTCGCCGAGAACGTGAAGGGCAAGGGCACCCAGCGCGAGGTCGACCTGACCTGGCGCGAGGGCACGGTGCAGGAGCGGCTGTCGCACGCGCTGGTCCACGGCATCGTCGACTACATCGAGGCGGACACCGAGGAGGCGCGCAAGCAGTTGCCGCGTCCGCTCGAGGTGATCGAGGGTCCGCTGATGGACGGCATGAAGATCGTCGGCGACCTGTTCGGGGCCGGCAAGATGTTCCTGCCACAGGTGGTGAAGAGCGCGCGGGTGATGAAGCGCTCGGTCGCCTACCTGGAGCCGTTCATGGAGGCGGAGAAGGAGCAGGCCCGGCTCGAGGGTCGCGCGGAGATGGTCCGCGGCCAGGGCAAGGTCGTGCTGGCGACCGTCAAGGGCGACGTCCACGACATCGGCAAGAACATCGTCGGTGTGGTGCTCGGCTGCAACAACTACGAGGTGATCGATCTCGGCGTGATGGTGCCGGCGGCAAAGATCCTGGACACGGCCGTTGCCGAGGGCGCCGACGCGGTCGGGCTGTCCGGGCTGATCACGCCGTCGCTCGACGAGATGGTTGCCGTGGCCAACGAGATGCAGCGGCGCGGGCTGAAGCTGCCGCTGCTGATCGGCGGCGCGACCACGTCGAAGCAGCACACCGCGGTCCGGATCGCCCCGGCGTACGACAAGACGACGGTGCATGTGCTGGACGCGTCGCGGGTGGTCGGTGTGGTGTCGGATCTGCTCGACGAGGAGCGGGCCGAGGAGCTTGCCAAGCGCAACAGTCTTGAGCAGGAGCGGCTCCGCGAGCAGCACGCGAACAAGCAGCGCAGCCCGCTGCTGACCCTGGCCGAGGCCCGGGCGAACAAGGAGCCCGTCGAGTACGGCGAACTGCCCGTGCCGGCGTTCACCGGCCTGCGGCGGGAGACGCCGTCGCTGGAGACGCTGCGCGCGATGATCGACTGGCAGTTCCTCTTCCTGGCCTGGGAAGTGAAGGGCAAGTACCCGGCGATCCTGGACAATCCCGTCGCGCGCGAGCTGTTCGACGACGCGAACACGCTGCTGGACGAGATCATTGCCAACGGCTCCTTCCGCGCCGAAGGTGTGTACGGGTTCTGGCCGGCGCACAGCGAGGGCGACGACATCATCCTCGACGGTCTCGACCGGTCGTTCCCGATGTTGCGGCAGCAGACCGAGAAGCCTGCCGGGCGGCACAACCGCTGCCTGGCGGACTACGTCGCGCCGGCCGGTGACCACCTCGGCGGGTTCGGCGTCGCGATCCACGGCGCCGAGGCGCTGGCGAAGTCGTACGAGGAGAAGAACGACGACTACCGGGCGATCATGGTGAAGGCGCTGGCCGACCGGCTGGCCGAAGCGTTCGCCGAGTGGATCCACCTGGAAGCGCGGAAGGCGTGGTTCGAGCCCGACGTACAGCCGGTGCTGGAGGATCTGCACGCGGAGCGGTTCCGCGGAATCCGGCCGGCACTCGGGTACCCGGCGAGCCCGGACCACACCGAGAAGAAGGAGCTGTTCGAGCTGCTCGAGGCGGACAAGCTCGGTCTCGGGCTGACGGAGTCGTTCGCGATGACGCCGGCCGCGGCGGTCAGCGGCCTGATCTTCGCGAACCCGGCCTCCCGCTACTTCAGTGTCGGCCGCCTCGGCCGCGACCAGATCGAGGACTACGCCGTACGCCGTGGTCTCCCGGTCGAAGAGGTCGAACGCTGGCTCCGCCCGAACCTGGCCTACGACCCGGCGTAGCGACCTGGCTGGCCTGGTCGCCGCGATTGGGCTCGTCCTGTTTTTCGTCTGCGCCTTGTACATGCACGTGCGCGACACGGATTACACCGCGCAGTTCTTCCTCGCCGTGTTCTTCCTTGGTATGGCAGGGGCCTCGCTGGTGTTTACGCTGGCCGCATGACTGTGACCGTGCGGCCTGCTGTTGCTGGGGACTCTGAGGTTGTGGCGTCGATCTGGTACGACGGCTGGCGGGACGGGCATCTCGGGCATGTGCCGGACGAGCTGGTCGCGGTCCGGACCGAGGAGTCGTTCGGAACGCGTGCTGCGCAACGGGTTGCGGACACCACCGTCGCGTTGGTCGGCGACGAGGTCGCGGGGTTCGTGATGGTCGTGGGGGACGAGGTCGAGCAGGTGTACGTGGCGCGTGATCACCGCGGATCGGGTGTAGCCGGGACGCTACTCACCGAAGCTGAAAGGCAGGTGAAAGCCAACGGACACGGGGAAGCCTGGCTTGCTGTGGCGACCGGGAACGCGCGGGCCCGCCGGTTCTACGAGCGCAGCGGCTGGGTCGACGGCGGCCCCTTCGACTACCCGGCCGCGGTGGAAGGCGGAACCATACCGGTGCCATGCCACCGTTACGTGAAGTCCGTCTGAACAGACGCAGGATTCCCCTGTACTTCGGGCTGTTGCGCGGTCAACACGGCCGGACCGGGGTTAGTTTGCTTTCGCAAGCATTCCCGCACTCCGAAGAGGTCACCATGGCATTCCGTTCCTGGCGCCGGCCGTCCCGCCGGATGGTTCTGAGCAGCGTCGCAGCTGTCGCGATGACATCGGTCGTCGGCGGGGTCGCGTACTCGGCGGGTGCCGCGAACCCGCAGCCGGCCATCCAGACGTCGACCCCGCGCAGCGAGAAGCAGGTCACGAACATCGACGTACTGCGGCAGCAGTTGCGCAACTACTACGGCGACCCGCTCGGCAGCGGCACGTTCGCGGACAACAGCAACTACGCCAAGGAAGCCCGCTCGGTGGCTGCGGCCGGCACCCGCTGGATCTCGACGCCGCACCACACCCGCCAGACCAAGGCGATCCTGCTGGACGTCGACGACACCGCGCTGGCGACCTGGAACTACGAGATCTTCAGCAACTGGGCGTTCAATCCGACGACCAATGCGGACTACGTGCTGAACCAGCGCTTCCCGGCGGTCCCCGGCATGGTCGACCTGGTGAAGACGGCCGCGCGGGAGGGATACGCGATCTTCTTCCTGACCGGCCGTGGCGCCGCGCAGGAGAAGGCCACGCTGGGCAACCTCACCGCTGACGGCATCGGCGTCGACGCCGGCTTCCCGGAGCCGACGACGCTGCGCAACGGTGAGGACGGCCTGTTCACCAAGCCGGCCGTCGCCGACTACCCGGACTACCTGAAGAAGGCGTGCGCGGCCGACCCGAACGGCTCGTGTACGACGATCCACTACAAGTCGGCGACCCGCGCACACATCGAGTCGCTCGGCTACGACATCGTCGCGAACTTCGGCGACCAGTTCTCCGACCTCAAGGGCGGCTTCGCGGACCGTACCTTCAAGCTCCCGAACCCGAACTACTACCTGCCCTGACCACGCGCCCGACCCCCCGCGGCGGGCTTCAGTCCGTGGCGCGGGGGAGGGCGCCGTACAGCAAGGTGCGGAGGGAATCGGTGAGGGCCGGCTCGAACTGCAGCCGGATGGCCTCGAGGGACGGGTCGGCCTCGTAGGCGGCGAGGATGGCCGGGACGGGATGTGAGTGGGACCAGATCGCGCCCGCGAGCAGGCTTGCGGTCGCGATGAACCGGGCGGCCCCGTCCTGGCCCAACTCCGGCAGTACGCCGACGACCGCCGCGATCATGTCCTCGTACGACGCGGCGGCCGCGCGCTTGAACGCCAGCGCTGTCTCGGTCGTGATGTTGCGCTCCAGGACTCCCGCCTGCGCACTGAACAGGTCGCAGAGCACCGGCCGCTCCGCCAGCGTGCCGACGATGGCGCTGATCAACTGCTCCGCCCGGTCATCGACCGACAGCTCGGGGAGCGCGTCGCCGACCGTGGCATCCAGATCCTTCACCCAGGCCGCGAGCTCGCTGCTCGACAGCTCGAGCAGGACGGCCTCGCGAGAGTCGAAGTAGTTCAGCACGTTCGACTTCGCCAGGCCGACGCGACGGCTCAGCTCGTTCAGGCTGACCTCCGCGACCGGCATCTCGGTCAGCATCGTGGCGGCTGTCGCGAGGATCGCGCGCCGCCGCTCGGCCCGCTGCTCGTCGCTCCGAGCCCGCTGGAATGTCTTCACGCTCACATTCTACAGACCATCGGTCTGTTGTTATCGGACCAGCGGTCTGATAACGTCGTGCCATAACAGACCATCAGTCTTTTACGGAGTGTGGATCATGTACGACGTTCCCGATCAGACCGGCAAGCTCGTTGTCGTCACCGGCGCCAACAGCGGCACCGGCAAGGAGGCCACCAAGCGGCTCGCCGCCGCGGGTGCGCGGGTGGTGATGGCGGTCCGGACTCCGGCCAAGGGCGAGGCGGCGAAGGCCGAGATCCTCGCCGCGCACCCGGACGCCCAGCTCGAGGTGCGACGGATCGACCTCGCGGACCTGGCCTCGGTCCAGGAGTTCGCCGAGAAGCTCACTGCCGACGAGGCGCATGTCGACGTGCTGGTGAACAACGCCGGCGTGATGGTTCCGCCGACCCGGATCGCCACCAAGGACGGCTTCGAGCTGCAGTTCGGATCGAACTTCCTCGGTCCGTTCGCGCTCACTGTGCGACTGCTGCCGCTGGTCCTGGCGGCGCCCGCGCCTCGGATCGCGACCATGGCCAGCGGTGCCGCGAACTTCGGCCGCATCCACTTCGACGATCTGCAGTGGGACCAGCGATACCGGCGGACCGCGGCGTACTCGCAGTCGAAGCTCGCCGATCTGATGATGAGCAACCAGCTGGCCAGGCTGTCCGCCGACCGCGGTTGGGGCCTGCTCAGCGTCGCCGCGCACCCCGGCTACACCCGCACCAACCTGCAGAGCGCTGGTGCCGCGCTCGGCCGGGAGCGGCCGTCGCTTCTCAACCGGGTCGGCATGCGCTTCAACCCGCTCCCGAAGCAGGACGTCGAGGTGGGCGCCGAGCCGCTCCTGTTCGCGGCCGCCGACCCTGCCGCCGAGGCCGGCGGCTACTACGGTCCTTCGGGCATCTTCGGGCTCGTCGGTCCCACCGCCGTGGCCAAGCAGCCGAAGGCCGCTCTCGACGCCGAGACCAGCGCTCGCCTCTGGAAGGTTGCCGAGGGCCTGACGGGCGTTTCACTCCCGTCTATCCTGCCCAAATGACTGAGTGGTCGAGCGGGGGAATCTACGAGTCGTACGTCGGCCGCTGGAGCCGGCTCGTCGCGACGGAGTTCATCGACTGGATCGAGCAGCCGGCAGGGTTGAGCTGGCTCGATGTCGGCTGCGGCACGGGCGCGCTGACGAGCACGATCCTGCGCACGGCGGATCCAGCGGCCGTGCTCGGGGTCGACCCGTCGGAGGGCTTCATCGACTACGCCCGCCAGTCGATCCACGACGAGCGCGCGAGCTTCGACGTACGGTCGGCGGCCGAGCTACCCGACGGCCCGTTCGACGTGGTGGTCTCCGGCCTCGTGCTCAACTTCGTCCCGGAGCGGGTCGAGGCCCTGCGCCGGATGCGGGAGATCGGGTCGACCGTCGCGGTTTACGTGTGGGACTACGCCGAAGGCATGCAGATCATGCGCTACTTCTTCGACACGATGCTCGCGCTGCGCCCGCAGGACCGCGAACACGACGAGGGCGTCCGATTCCCCTTCTGTACGGCGGAAGGTCTGGAAGGCCTGTTCCGCGAGGCGGGGTTCGCCGACGTGCGGACGCGCGCGATCGACATACCGACCGTGTTCACGTCGTTCGACGACTACTGGACGCCGTTCCTCGGCGGGACGGGTGTCGCACCGGTGTACCTGCGCAGTCTGGACCCGGCGGATCAGGACGCGATGCGTGAAGGCGTGCGGGAGCGGTTGCCGATCGAGGCGGACGGCTCGATCAGGTTGACGGCACGGGCGTGGGCCGCGATCGGTTGAGGTAGTCGTCGCGGAGGTAGCCGAACAGCAGGTCGTCGGTCCACTCGCCCTTCATCCAGGTGTTGGACAGCCGCAGACCTTCGCGGGTGAACCCGACCCGCTCGAGCAACCGCGCCGATGCAGTATTGCGCGCATCGGCCTCCGCGGAGACCCGGTGCAGCTTCCGCTCGACGAAGAGATATTCGAGCAGTCCGCGAACGGCCTCGGACGCGTACCCCTTCCCCTGGTACTCCGTTGCGAACGTGAACCCGAGATCGGCCTGCATCAGGTTCTTGTGCAGGTTCACACCGAGGTCCCCGATCAGTACGCCGTCCAGGTCGACCGCGTACTGGAACCAGCCCGGCGCTTCCGGATCGGCCTGGCCGAACCGCTCGACCGACTCCTGAGCTTCGGTGAGCGGCACCGGCGCGTCCCATCCCTGGAAGCGGGCGACATCGGGATCCGAGCGGTACGCCGCGAATCGCTCGGCGTCGGCCGGCGTGAAGCGGCGCAAGGTCAGCCGTTCGGTACGCACGAACATCGGGCCATCATGTCAAAACCGCGCGCTCGGCTCCGTCCTATTACCGAGAGGAGCGCGCCGATGAAGTTTCTACTGATCCTGCAGGGTGACGGTGAACCGCGCCTGCAGCGTGACGAGTTCGAGCGAGTCGCCCACGACGCCGGTGAACTGGTCTGTGGCGAACTGCTCGCCGATCCGCAGTTGTCCGTCCGGCTCCCCGACTGCCGGCCGACGCGGATCGACGGGTACTACGTCGTCGACGTGGAGAGCCGTGAACGAGCGGTCGAGCTCGCGCGCCTGCTACCAGACGCGCGAGCCGCGGGCCGCTCCGTAGAGATCCGCGCGGTGATGCAGCCGACCGCTGCGGACTTCTAGACCACCTTGAACCACATGCTGGTGGCCATGGCGGTCTCGGCGACGCTCATACGTTCGAGCCGGACTGTGTGGCCGCCCGGGTAGTCGAACAGGCGCGTGCCGTCGCCGAGCATCGTCGGGGCGAACAGGAGCAGGACCTCGTCCAGTTCGCCGGCCTCGATGCACTGCTTGGCGACGTTGGCGCCGATCACGTTCACGTACTTGTCGCCGGCCGCCTCTTTGGCCTGGGCGAGTGCCTTGGCGAAGTCGTCGACGTACGTGACATCGGGCTCCGCATCCGCCGGCGGGCGGTGCGTGACGACGTACTGCGGCCCGCTCCACCCGCCGCCGAACGCCTGACCCTCGCCGGACTCACCTTTGAACGGATCGTCCCCGTCGTGGGACCGGCGGCCGACGAGGATCGATCCGATCCGCGGGATCAGCTCGTCGACCTCCGGATTCGGTCCGAGGTACGGCCGCATCCACTGCATGTCACCGTCCGGCCCGGTGATGAACCCGTCCACCGACATCGTCACCGAGTACAAGACCTTCGACATCTGTCCTCCTGCTCGTTCGTTGGTAGGTGTTGAGACGAACGAGCAGGAGAAAACTCATCGCGACGCAGGGCCGACGTCTGCGGGTTCCAGTGGACGGTTGCGCGGTGTCGCCTTGCTGTACTCGTCGGCGCCGACGTCAGCTGTGCCGATGCGCGGGTGGTCGTCGAGGTCGCGGGTGACGGTCGGGTACGACTTGCTGGCCGCGTTGATCGCCGGGCTGCCGGCCGTGAGCCGACGTACGCCGTCGCTGCCCGCCGCGAGCTTCGGGTCCTTCCGGGCCGATCCGCCCGCGGGGATGGTGCCGTCGGACGCGGCACCCCAGCAGAGGTTGCCGGAGAACGCGATCCCGTCCAGATACGGCATCGAGACCAGTTGCGTGCCTGCGTCGCCGACGAGGAGGTTGTCGGTGATCGAGCAGCCGAGTGGGGGTAAAGGACGCTGCGACTCGCCGCTGATCGCCGTTCCGCACGATTGAACGGTGTTCAGCGCGATGGTGACTCGATCAGGTGCGTCGTTGCCGCGCCGGCTCTCGGGGGAGTCCTCGGGCTTGTGGTCGCGGACGCTGCCGCTGCCGAGCACGATCCCGGAGCCGGCGATCCGTTCGACGTAGTTGTTCACGATCAGGTGGTCGTTGCCGTAGATCCGGATTCCGTTGCTTCCGGCAAGGACGAAGTTCGCATCGACGCGGGACCTGTTGCCGTGCCGGAGCACGATCCCGCCGAGGCTGTCCCGGATCGTGTTGTGCCGGATGGTGTTGCCGGTCGACTTGACCGAGATCGCCTCCGGGTCGCCGTTGCATCGCTCGAACAGGTTCTCCTCGACGAACGCGCCGGCATCGCTCAACGACCGGCCGCTGAGTCCGAGCCGGATCGGCTCGCCGCCGTTGTCGCCGGCGTACGTGTGGTCGGAGAAGTAGTTCCGGACGATCTGCACGCCGCGGGCCATGCCGTCCGAGCCGGGGCCCTCGACGCCGAGGAACACGCCGAGCTTCGACTTCCCGTGGAAGTGGTTGCGCTCGACAACGGTCGCGTCGGCGCGCACCATCACCCAGTGCGAGCCCTCGATATCGCCGAGCTGGATGTCGTTCCGGCTGATCCGGATGTGCTGGCACGTCGTCGGCACCTCGAACGTCGTCTGCTGCCGGAGCCTGAATCCCTCGATCACGACGTACGACGAACCTGCGAGCACAAACCCGTTGTTCCCGGTCAGCGTCACGCCGCCGACCGACTCCGCGCGGACGGTGATGGGCGCGGTCGCGGTCCCGTGCTTCGCGCTGACGGCGATGGTCTCATCACCGGGTACGGCGTACGTGCCGTTGGCCAGCACGATCTCGGCACCCGGCTTGGCGGCCGCGATGGCCTTGCGGAGCTCGTCCAGCGTCCGGGCCCGGACGGCTCGTGCTCGGGTGGTCGTGGCGCTCGCGGGTCTGGCGATGGTTGCCGCGGTGAGACCGAGGCTGCCGAGCAAGAACGTGCGGCGGTGCAGGGTCGGGGGCATGGTTCCTCCTGGGAGGTTGGGGCGGTAGTCGCTCAGTGTGGAGGGCGCGGACGAGGCTGGCAAGCGCTTACCGCAGGAGTCGCGCGGATCTCCCGTGGGGTGGGACAGCCAGACCCGGAGGTTCCACAATCGAGCCCCGGTGCGGCGCTCGGCCCATTCGCTGGATAGCCTTCCGGCAATCCCGGTTTTCGGATGACGGAACGGAGGTGGAGCAGGTCATGCCGGACTATGGGCAGCTGGACCTGATCGACCTCGACCGCGCGTCCCAGGCGCGGGTCTACGACCTGCTGCTCGGCGGCAAGAACAACTTCGAGGTCGACCGGCGTTTCGTCCAGGAGCTGCTGAAGATCGCGCCCGAACTGCCTGAGCTGACCAGACAGAACCGGCGCTGGCTGGCCGAGGCGATCGGCCGGATGACGACCGAGGGCGGGATCGACCAGTTCCTCGACCTCGGCGCCGGTCTGCCCACCGCGCTCAACACGCACGAGATCGCGCAGCGCGCCAACGCTGCCGCGAAGGTCGTGTACGTCGACAACGACCTGACCGCGATCTCGCACGGTCAGGCCCTGCTCGCCGACGACAAGCGCAGCTTCTTCGCCGGCGTCGACCTGACCGACCCGGCCGCCGTACTCAATCATCCGGATGTGACCGCGGGGCTCGACCTCACCCGACCGGTCGGGATCCTGCTCGGGCTGGTGCTGCACAACGTCCCGAGCCCGAAGGCTGTCCGGGTCATCGCGGATTACGTGGCCGCCGTGCCGTCCGGGTCCTATCTGGCGCTCACCAATCCGCTCAACCCGCGCGACGGTGGCCGGCTGGCGGAGTTCTCGACCGCCATCGAGGAGAAGCTGCGGGACGTCTTCCCGCAGATCCGGTTCCGCACCAGGACCGAGACGGAGGAGCTCCTCGGCGGGCTCGAGCTGGTCAAGCCCGGGCTGGTCGACCTGACGGCGTGGTGGCCGCCCGACGAGCAGACGCTCAGCTCCACCGGCGCCGGCCAGCTCCTCCTGGTCGCACTCGGCCGCAAGTCGTAGGAATTCACTGGTGTCCGGCTGTCGGCCGGACCATGATGGGTCGCATGTCTGCCAAGGCTGCTGCCGCTCACTGATCGCATCGCGCCCGATGAAGCCTGGCGCGCGACCTGATCACGCCCGTCCCGCGGACGGGCCCCGAAGCGTGCAGTCCTTCAGCCTTGGAGCTTGCGTATGAGTACCCAGTTCGAAATCGCGTGCGACGAGTCGGGGTTCTCCGGAACCAACCTGCTCGACCCCGCCTCACCCGTCATCACCCACGGGAGCGTCGATCTCGACGTACCCGCGGCCGCAGGCATCATCGCAGTACTGCGAACCCGCCTGCGCCAGCGCACGGAGTACAAGTCCAACCAATTACTGCGACCCGAGCAGCGGCCCGCACTCGAATGGCTACTCACCACGCTCCGCGGGCATGCCCACGTCCACGTCATCGACAAGACCTCGTACGTCGCGGCGCGGGTCGTCGAGCTGTTCACCGAGGAGCCGTCGTACGGCGCCGGGACGAGCCTCGGCACGGATCATTCCGAGACCGTGGCTGCGCTGAGGTTGCGGACCGGGTTCCTGGCGGCGTTCGTGGATCTGGCCCGGACCAAGCGCGTGCGGCTGATGGACCACGACGCCGTGGACCGGTTCTTCGCGACGATGCCGGCCGACGTACCTGCGTTGCGTGCGGTCACCCGGGCCCGGGTCGAGAAGGTGATGCAGCGGCTGATCGACGAGGATCCGGAGATCCCGCCACCACTCGAGCCGCTGGTGCCGGCGCTCGCCGAGACGGTCATGTACTGGAGCGCCGGCCATCGGTCGGTCGCCGTGGTGCACGACGAGCAGAGCGCGCTGACCCCTGGCCGGGTGGCGAGGCTGGGAGCCTTCCTGGCCGAGCAGGCGGGGCAGGCGGAGCCGCCACCGTTGCACTCGTTCACACAGGTCGATTCCAAGCACGATCCGCGGGTGCAGGTGGCGGACTTCCTCGCCGGGATCGCACGGCGGCGTACGCCGGACCTGGATGAACTGCTGGAGCCTTACACCTGCGCGGCGACGAAGTCTTCCCAGGTGTGAGTCCCGAAGTCAGCGCCGGTCAGGGTGAGGTTCTTGCCGGCTCGATACACCTTGCCGGCCTTGCCGGGCACCCGGACCGGGAGTGACACCCGGTGCTTGCCGGTGGCCCGCAGATAGTCGTGAGCGAGTTCTGACAGGCTGTAAACCTTCGGGCCCACCAGGTCTGGCACGAGGCCCTGCGGCTCACCGAGTGCGAGCTCGACGAGGCGCTGGGCCACGTCCCGGCCGTCGACCGGCTGGAATCGGACGCCGCCCGGCATCGGCAGGATGGGCAGCTTCGCCATCATCCGGGCTGTGTTCCAGGCGAAGTCGTGCAGCTGGGCGACCCGCAGTACGGACGACGGCACGGACGACTGCAGGACGGCCTGCTCGGCGCCGAGCTTCGACTTGAAGTACGTCAGCGGCAGCTGGTCGACCGCGGTCACCGAGATGTGCACCAGGTGGCCGACCCCGGCCCGCTCGGCCGCCTTGACCAGGTTGCGGGTGCCGATGTCATCGCCCTTCGGCCCACCGGCGAGGTGCAGGATGACGTCCACGCCGCCCACAGCCTGGTCCAGTCCGTCGCCTTTCAGCAGATCGACCGCCAGGTACTCGACGCCGTCGCCGCGGTCGTGGGCGTGCCGGCTCAGAACCCGGACCTTGCACCCGGCGGCCTGCAGCAGCGGCACGGCGTGGCGCCCGATGGTCCCGGTCCCGCCCGTCACCAGAATCGTGCTCATGATGTGTTCCTCTCCTCGCGTCTAAACGGGCTGACGGATCCCGGCCGGGCGAGTGTGACCGGATGTGAGCTGGAATACATCGAGAAGAAATGTCGAGGCCGCGACCGGGCCTCCGACGTCATCGGTGCCGGGGCGCAGTACGGCGTACCGGCTGAGACTGGAGGTCATGATGAAGTACGTGGTTCTGATCCACTCCAACCCGCAGCCGTGGGGTCACCCGACGATCGACTTCACCGAGGTGGGCCGGTCGATCCCGGCCGACGAGCGGGAGGCGATGGGCAAGGAGTTCGACGCGATGCTCGCCGAACTGTCCGCGTCCGGTGAGCTGGTCAGCGGGCTGGCGCTGGACGCGCCGTCGACGACGCGGACGTTCCGTTGGGAGGGCAAACGGCCGGTGAGCACCGACGGTCCGTACGCCGAGTCGAAGGAGCAGCTGGCCGGATTCTTCGTGCTGGACTGCGCGACGCGGGAGCGGGCCGAGGAGCTGGCGGCGAAATTCGCGGGGCCGGGCGACATCATCGAGCTTCGGCCGGAGATGATCTTCTGAGCCGGAAGGCACCTGGATCCGGTTGAGTTCGGCGACGGTCGACTGCCCGGCCGCGGCGGCGCTCGGCCGGATCGACTTTCAAAGCGACCCGGCACATGTGCCGCCGAGTCGGCCGGATCGCACGGGTGCCGATCCGGCCCTGCCCGTCCCCGTGGGATTTGCTCGAGAAGTACTGATTCCGGACAGTTATGCGCGGTGTGACATATTCCCGAAAGCCGGAGTGACGTACGCCGTACCGTCGTCGCGGAAGGTCCCATATTCTTTGGGACTTACCGAGGGTCAGGAGGGTGCCGTGACCACTGTCTTGCTGATGGGGCCGCCGGGGGCGGGCAAAGGGACGCACGCGGGTCACCTGGCCGAGCATCTCGGGGTGCCCGTCATCTCCACCGGTGATCTGTTCCGGCGCAACATCGCGGACGGCACCGAGCTCGGGCAGACGGCCAAGCGCTACCTCGACGCGGGCGAGTACGTGCCCGACGAGGTCACCAACGCAATGGTCCGGGATCGGCTCGCGGCTGCGGACGCCGATGCGGGCTTCGTCCTGGACGGCTACCCACGCACCCTCCACCAGGCCGGCGTACTGGACGACATCCTCGACGAGCAAGGGCGTTCTCTCGACGCAGCGCTGGTTCTCCAGGTTGCGGTCGACTCGTTGGTCCACCGGCTGCTCCGCCGCGCCGAGATCGAGCACCGCTCCGACGACACCGAAGTAGTCATCCGGCGCCGCTTCGAGATCTACCACGAGCAAACCGCCCCGCTGATCCACTTCTACGCCAACCGCGGCATCCACCACGAGGTCGACGCCTCCGCCGACATCGACACAGTCCGCTCCCGAGTCTGGCAAGTCGCCGCACAACTCAAGCAGGCCGCGTAATCCTCCCGCGAGTCGCCGCGGAGGTCAGGAGCGCCAGACCGGGGCTACCGATTTGCGGTAGGTGCGGCCGAAGAGGCCTGTTATTACGGTGAGGACTGGTTTGGGGACGGTGTGGGTGATGGCTTCGGACTCCTCGGGGGCGGCGCCGTCGAGGGCCCAGGCGAAGAAGGTGCCGCCTTGGACGGGGCCGACCTTGGCGAACTCGCGGCCCATCGCCTTGATCTCGGGGCTGTCCTTCTTCGCCAGGTAGACGGGCTCGATCTCCGCCTCCTCGTGTTCGAGGTGTATGACGGTGACCCGCTGGAGCTCGCGCATCGCGGTTTCGGCGGCGACCGCGTCGGCATGGCTCGCTGACTTCCGCAACTTGCCCATCGCCGTACCCGCCGCGGCGAGTGCGTTCGCCATCGCGTCGTGCTCGGCATCCAACTCCGCGAGCACGTCACGGCTCACGCCGACCTTCTCCAGCGCCGGCCACGCGGTGTCGTGTTCACCCTCGTGGTGCCGGGTGAGCTGCTCGTCGAAGTTCTGCCAGGCCGTCGCCAACTGCTCGGCCCGCTCGCGGTCCCCGTCCGGGAACCGCCCCAACGCGTCAAGGAAACGATCGAGATCCCGCCGTACGGCGGCATGGATCGCCTTGTTCATGCTCATCTCCGCCATGCTCGGGAGTCTAGGCTGAAGTGCGCTTGAAGGGGGCGGTTCGGATGAGCACGACAGTTGAGTTCACCGCCGCGGTCCGGCGCTGGGATCCGGCGAAACCGGGCGGGCTCGCGGTGGTCGACGTACCGGCTGATTGCGTCGAGCAACTAGGCGGCCGCAAGCAGCGACGAGTGCTCGGAACCCTGAACGGCGCGGACTTCGCGGGGAGCACGATGCTGGTCGCGGGCGGCGGATTCTGCGTCGGGGTCAGCAAGGCGGCCCTGAAGGCGGCGGGCGCCGCGGTCGGTGACGAGGTCCGGCTCATCCTGGAGCGGGAACAAGCCTCGCCGGCCACCAGTTGAGCTGAGTATGCATGGTGAGTACAAGGTGCCTGGTGGGAAGCTCGTCGTCGCAGATCTCGATGTGGTCGACGAACATGTCCGGACCGCTCAGATCTCCGGCGACTTCTTCCTCGAACCGGACGATGCGCTCGAGCGGATCAACGGCGCCTTGGCCGGCCTGCCGATCGCGTTGCCCGCGGCGCAGATCGCCGCGCGGGTGCGTGGTGTGCTGGGCGACGGCGTCGAGATGATCGGGTTCTCCCCGGAGGCAGTCGCGGTCGCCGTACGGCGTGCGTTGACCGGGGCAACCGGTTGGCGCGACCACCAGTGGGAGTTCGTGCACGACGTACCGCGCGATCCCGCGTTGCAGATGGCGCTCGACGAAGTACTCACCGAGCAGGTCGGGTCAGGTGAACGTCCGCCGACGCTGCGTGTCTGGGAGTGGGCATCGAACGCGGTGATCATCGGCAGCTTCCAGTCGCTGCGCAACGAGGTCGACCTGGACGGCGCGGCCCGCCACGACGTGACTGTCGTACGGCGGATCAGCGGCGGCGGCGCGATGTTCGTCGAGCCGGGTAACACGATCACCTACTCGCTGTACGTTCCGGAATCGCTCGTCTCCGGCCTGTCGTTCATCGAGTCGTACGCGTTCCTCGACGACTGGGTCATTGGCGCGCTCAACGATCTCGGCATCGCGGCGACGTACCAGCCGATCAACGACATCACCTCGCCGGCCGGCAAGATCGCGGGCGCGGCGCAGAAGCGGTTCGCGGGCGGCGCGGTGCTGCACCACGTGACGATGGCCTACGACATGGACGCCGACAAGATGCTCGAGGTACTGCGGATCGGCCGCGAGAAGCTGTCCGACAAGGGGACCCCGAGCGCGAACAAACGCGTCGACCCGCTGCGCAGCCAGACCGGTCTCGACCGTGCGGAGGTGATCTCGCGGATGGTCGGGACGTTCCGGAGCCGCTACGGCCTGGACGCCGGGACGATCGACGACGCGACGGTCGAGCTCGCCCAGGAACGGGTTGCGGAGAAGTTCGGCACCGAGGAGTGGCTCACGCGGGTGCCGTGATCGGTACGGCGTTGCCGCTGACTCGCACGCGATTGTCATCCGGTTTCAGCTCGACCGTGATGAGGCTCGGCCGGCCCAGGTCGTCGCCTTGGTGCAGCGTGATCGTGGGCTGGCCGAGCCCGAGCTCGCGCAGGTAGGCGCCGAACGCCGCCGCCGCCGCACCGGTGGCCGGATCCTCGACGACCCCACCGACCGGGAACGGGTCCCGCACGTGGAACGTGGTCGGCGACTCGCGCCACACGAGCTGCAGCGTGGTCAGGTCGCGCTCGAGCATGTACGCCAGCAGGCGATCGAAGTCGTAGTCCAGGTCGGCAAGTCGTTGCCGGGTCGCCGCACTCAGCACGAGATGCCGCGCTCCGGCGTACGCGATCCTTGCCGGCAGCTCCGGGTCGAGCTCCGTCGCTTCCCAACGCAGGATGTCGAGGACATCTGTCAGGTCCCCGGCCGGCTCGACGGACGGCTCGACGCTGGTGAGCGTGGCGCGCAGTCCGTCATCCACGGTCACCGGCACCAGCCCGGCCTGGGTCGAGAACACGAACTCGCCCGGCCCGTCCCGCTCCGCCAACGCGACAGCGGTCGCCACCGTCGCATGCCCGCAGAACGGCACCTCGGCCTTGGGCGAGAAGTACCGCACCGATCCATCGACGACGAAGGCGGTCTCGGAGTATCCAACCTCCGCGGCGATCGCCTGCATCGCCTCGTCGTCCAACCCCCTCGCGTCGAGCACCACCCCGGCCGGATTCCCACCGGCCGGATCAGACGTGAACGCGGCGTAGCGCAGTACTGTCGTCATCGTCGAACGATCTCCACATGAGTTGCCCGCGGTGAGCTGATCGTGCTCGCGACCTTATAGTTGCCCAGGGCATCGGTCACGTTGTCGAACAGCCGCTCACCGGCGCCCGCCAGCATCGGCACGACGACGACATGCAAGATATCGATGAGGCCGGCCCGCAGGTACTGCTGGACGGTTGTCGCGCCGCCCCCGATCACCACGTCCTTGCCGTTCGCCGCGGTGAGTGCCCGGTCCAGCACCTTCTCCACCGGCTCGTCGGTGAAATGGAACGTCGTGCCGCCCTCCATCGACAGGTCGGGACGCTGGTGGTGCGTGTGCACGAAGACATCGTGGTGGTACGGCGGGTTGGGACCCCACCACCCGGTCCACGACTCGTCCTCCCACGGACCGCGGAACGGCCCGAACATGTTGCGCCCCATGATCGTCGCACCGGACCCCTCGGCATACCGGCTTACCTGCTCCGCGTCGATCCCACCCCGCCCGGCATCACGGTCCTCGAACGCCGCGAACATCCAGTCGTGCAGCCCCTCCATCCGGTCACCGAACGGCGCATCCATCCGTTGCCCGAGCCCCGTGCTGTACCCATCCAGGGTGATCGTGAAGTTCTCCACCCGCACCTTCGCCATGTCGTAATCCTCTCCCAGGACTACCGCGTCCAGTCCAGTTGAGCCTCCGGAATTGCCAGGCCACGCCCGAATTCCTTCGCCTCCTCGCGCGCCCGGTCGTCTCCGCGCGCATACCGGAACACGCGCCCCGGAAACACCACGAAGATCTCCCGGTCGTCATGGAAGTCGGCATACCAACCGGGACCGTCGAGCACCCGCGACAACACCTCGGCCAACTCTTCCCCACGCTCCACCTCGAACTCCAGCAGAGACCACACCGCCGGTTGATCGGCCGACGCATTGCCCACGGCAATCCGGCTGATCTTCCGCACCGCCAACTGGAGCCCATCCAACTCTGTCCCAACCTTCAGGCTCTCCAGAATCAACACTCCGCCGTACATGCCCGCGACCCTACGGACCGGCGCCGACAATTAGCTCGGCTCAGCCTGGTCTGCGATCTGCTGTACGTAGTCCACGAGATGTGGGTCGTGCTCCTCGAATGGATAAGCCTGGTAGTACGCGTCCACTGCCGCCTGGGCGTCAGAGAACCCACACCTCGGCCAGAGGACCGTCATGTCGTCGTGGGTCCGGGCTGGGGTGTACTACGGCGACTCACGCCGCGTCACGCCAGAGATCGTGCTCGGCCAGCCAGATGTTGCGGGCGGCTAGTTGGGCGGGCGCCTGCGCACGTGCTCGCCGGACGCGCGACGGCATACCTGGAGCTTCCCAGGGAGTGGGCGACGCAGGAACCGAGCGGGTCCATCGAGGTCGTGGGATCCCGGTGTCGTCGGCAAGCTTCTCCGCGATGCCGGCAAGGAGTGCATCGAAGGCAGGGTCTCCGGTCCGGTGCGGGGGAGTCTCGATCGCCTCCGCTGTGAGGTGCGGCTCAGCGACGAGGCGGTCGAGAAATCCGCGCAGGCGAGCCCAATTGACCCTGCGAACTCCTGTGTCAGGCGAGAACGCCTCGGTGAGACTCTCGATCGATAGCCCACCGCCCGGCGTGACGCTGTCCATCGTGACGGACAAATGGCGGCCCGAGGCCGCGATCAGTCGAGACAGCATGGTCAGCGTCGGATCGGTCGAGCCGACCTCGATGCGCGAAACCGTCGAGGTAGGAACCCCGGCTCTGGCTGCGAGCGCACGCCGCGACAGCCCGGCGTCTTGCCGAGCCTTTCTCACCAACTCTCCCGCATCCATCAGGGGTAGCTTATATGCAACCATCTGCAGTGACAACGGGCGGGTAGCGTCCGCGTATGGACATCGGGTACGTCATTTTGTACGTCGCGGAGCTGGAGCGGTCTGTGGCGTTCTACCGGGATGTGGTGGGGTTCGCGTACAAGTTCACCGATGCGGGGTACGCGGAGTTCGACGCCGGGGGAGTGCGGTTCGCGTTGTACGAGCGGCGGCGGGCGGAGTGGTTGACCGGGCGGGACGTGACGCCGGGTGCGGGTGGGGAAGTGGTGGTGCTGGTTGACGGCGTGGATGCGTACGCCGAGCGGTTGGTCGCGGCCGGCGTACAAGTGTTGAGCGGGCCGGCGGACCGTCCGTGGGGACATCGGACGGTCCACGTTGCCGACCCGGATGGTTTCGTCGTCGAGTTTGCGGAGGAGATCCCGCGGGCCCGTCAGCGACGGTAGTTGTTGTGCCAGCGGCGCTTGGACATGCCGCTGATCAGGACGATCCAGAACACGCCCCACAGCAACCACGGCGCGGTCAGGGCGACCGAGCTGATTACCAAGCCGATCATCAGGAACGGCATCAGCATCAGGAACGGCGGCGGTGGGCCGGGCCTGCGTCGTACGCCGGCCGGGCCGCGTTGCGCGAGCTGCAGCTCCCGAGAGGTCGGTAGGTCGTCGAACAGCGGCTCGAGCTCGTCGTTGTACCGCGATCGTGTCGCCTGCTCGCTGCGCTCCTCGAACTCGGCCTGCGTCAGCCGCCCCGCGACGAAGTGGTCACTGAGCAACGACACAGCCTGGTCCCGCTCGGCGTCGCCGATCCGCACCCGCTTCGCAGGTCCGTCGTTGCGCCGCCGCGCATCCTGCGGCTCGTCGAATCCGGTCTCGCGCCAGTCGCCGACCCAACCGCGGCCGCCCCAACCGTTCTGCTGCCAGTCGCCCGGCCCGTTCCAGCCTGGCCCGTTCCAGCCCGATCCGTTCCAGCCCTGCCGTTCGCGCCCGCGGCGGGCGCCAGGACCGCCCCGACGGGGTCGGCCCCGGTCGGGCGAGGTCATGCCCGGTCCTGCTCGTTGTTCTCCGGGCTGTCGTCGTCCTCGGCGAGGATGCCGTACAGCCTGCGGCGCAGGTCACCGACCGCCTCGCGGGCCTTCGCCTGCTGTTCCGGCGTACCGCTGGCCATGATCTGCCACATCGCGCTCGCGACCTGCCCGAGCACCGGCTTGAACCCGTTCTCGTCGTCGGCGGGAGCGCTCATCGCCTCCCACGGCGCGGACACCTCGTCCTGGTGTGCGGCGACGTACGCACGCCCCTCGTCCGTGAGCTGGAACGTCCGCCGGCCGACCGCGGCGTCCGCCGTCACCAGGCCCTCGTCCTCGAGCTGCTGCAGCGTCGGGTAGATCGAGCCGGGGCTCGGCTTCCACACGCCACCGCTGCGCTCGGCGATCTCCTGGATGATCTGGTAGCCGTTCATCGGCTGCTCCGCCAGTACGGCGAGGATCGCCGCCCGAACGTCACCCCTGCGGGCCTTCGGGCCGCGCCACCGCGGCGGCGGACCCCACGGCGGACCGAACATCTGGCCGCCGCCGAACATCCCCCACTGCGGCCCGAAGCGCTGCTCGTGCCTCTGGTGCCCGCGCCGTGCGCCGGTCATCGCCGCGCGCAACTCGTCAACAATGTCGTCGAAGTTCGAACAATGCCGCGCGAACTGCTGCCAAGGCCAGCCCGCGGCGAACGCCGATCCGGTCATCTCGACCACCCGTCCCTACGAAAGTGATTGCGATAGTTCGACGATATATCGCGAACCATCGCAACCCAAGGGAGTCAGGAGTTGAACTTCAGGTCCTGTACGGCAGCGGTCAGGATGACCGAGTTGTCCTGGACGTTGACCCCGGTGACCTGGGCGCCGAACGGGAGTTTCGGGATCTCGATGCCGTCGGCCAGACGGTTCTGCAGCGCGGTCCGCAGGGCAGCCGGAATGCCGTCCGGTAGCTGGTCGACCGACAGCGCCAGGCGGCCGTTGCTGATCTGCGGAGTGATCGGTACGTCGGCGCTGGATCCGCCCAGCGTCAGCTTCGCGTGCAGCTTGCCGTCGACCGCGACGACGCTCAGCCCGTCCAGCCCAGTGGCCGCGACGGCGAGCCTGCTCAACTCGCGCGGCGAGAACTGCAGTCGCAGGTCGGTCGAGTCGATGGTCACCGCACCGGACTGCTTTGTCAGCAGGGAGCGCGGCACATGCACGCTGTGCATGTCGACCGTGAGCTTCTCACCCGGGATCTTGGACAGCTTCGGCTGCCCCATCGTCAGCGTGACCTTGGAGAAGTCCTCCTTGAACAGCTGCGGGAAGAACCCGAAACCCCCGATCTTCACCGAGGTGTCGGCCGAGCGTACGTCGTACTTCGCGGCCTCCTTGGTGGCCATCGAGGCGAGCTGGTTCTGCGCGACCACCGCGGCGATCCGGTCCACTGCGACCGCCAGCACCGCCAGCACGACCAGCGTGACGATGAGGCGGCGGAACCCGCGGCCTGGCCTGTTGGAGCTCATTACTTGCCCTTCCCGATCATTTCCCGGAGTGCGTCGTCGGTCGCCGTCGGTTTGAGGCCGAAGGCAACAGTTGCGGCGGTGGAGTCGAGCACGAACGGCCGCTGCCACTGGTACTGCATCTCCACCATCTCCCGCGCGGCCGGATCCACCAACCCGGCCAGCTTCAATATCCAACCCGCACCGACAACGACCTGCACGCGATTCCCTTCCATCCGGCCGGCCCTCACAGTACCGATCATCGAGCTCCACCGACCCGGACGTGGGCTACGTCGACTTCAGCTCGCAGGTCAGCTCGTCGGCGATCTGTTGGAGTTGGCGTAGTCCGCGGTGCGGCGACATCCCGTGGAGTTCGGCGGTCAGGCCGAGGATGTGTGGGGTGGTGGGACCAGGAATGACCACCGCACCGCACCACCAGCCGACGCGCGTCTCCTCGCGCTCGATGGCCAGTCCTGTCTCCGCGACTCGCTCCAGGCGGCGGACGATCAGCTGCGGATTGGTGACCGTGTACGGCGTGAGCCGGGTCGGCCCCGACTGCAGGAACAGGTCGACCAGCTGGGGCCGGGTCGAGAGCAGGAGTTGCCCGGCCGCGGTAGCCCCGAACAAACCCGGCGGAGCTGGCGGCGGCCACTCCGCCGCCATCAGCTGTGAGTGTCTCAGCGCGAACGACGACTCGAGCATGACGAAGCCGTCGTCACCGGCCGTGCCGATCCAGGCGATCTGCCGGGTGCGCTGATGGAGTTCGTGGATGAACGGTGACGCTGTCTCGGCCGTCCCCAGTTGCCTGGCAGCCAGTTGCCCGAGTTCGGCGAGATGCAGGCCGAGCGAGTAGCCGCCGGACTCCCGATGCAGGATGCGGTGATCGACAAGCCGGTTCGCGATCCGACGGACGCTCGGCTTGGGGATGCCTGTCTCGGCCACCAACTTCGACAGAGTCATCGGTCCGAGCCCGGCGCCGACGGCTTCGAGGATCGCCATCGCGCGGCCGGTCACGGTGTGATCGTCCATACCTGCCCCCTCCGTGGGTAGGTCGCCATGGGCTCCACCCCACCTTCGCATCGCTGGCCTAGACCTGTCTGTACGCCGCGTCGGGCGAATCGACCCAGGCGTGTCAGTGAGTGACACGGTCGACTGGCCCGATCGGGCGGCGGGATGCGAGCGTCGATGACAGAGCTGACGGCGGCAGGTAGCCGGCAGCTTCGGTGGGCAGGGGTGGTTGCCGGTCGTTGCCGCACGTCCCGAGGGGGTTCGACATGCATGATTCCGCTGCGGTCGCACGGTGGAGAGGGCTGGGCCTTGCGACCGCCATCCTTGTGCTGGTCGCCGGGTCGGTCGGGGCCGGCAGCGCCGCCGCGGGGCCGGGCAGGACGAATGGCCGCATCGCGTACTCCGTCGGCGTCATCCTCCCTGATCCTGATACCGAAGGCCACTCACAGGTCTTCACGATCAAGCCGGACGGCACGGATGCCCGGCAACTGACGCACCTGACCGCGCCCCAGCAGGCCGGCGATCCTGCCTACTCGCCCGACGGCCGCCGGATCCTGTACGTCAGCAACGAGACAGGTCCGTTCCAGCTCAGGGTGATGAGCGCCGACGGCACCGGGCAGCGGCAACTTCTGAACGACCCCGGCCACGACGCCTTCGGCCCGCGCTGGTCCCCGGACGGGAGCCGCATCGTGTTCGCCCGGTGTACGTCGCCGTTCGGATTCGTCGAGTGCACGGTCGCCACGGTCAAGAGTGACGGCACCGGCCTTCGGATCCTGACGGGCGGTCACTGGTTCGACGCCTTCGCGGACTGGTCCGCCGACGGTCGGACGATCCTGTTCGCCAGCAATCGGGAGGGTTTCATCTCCACCATCTGGCGGATCGGCCCGGACGGCCGCGGCCTGAAACAACTGACCGATCCCGATCTCGAGGCGTTCTGGCCCGACGACTCGCCGGACGGCAGCCGCATCCTGTTCACGAGCAACTTCGACCGTCCGATCAGTGACCTCTACACCGTCCGGCCCAACGGCAAATCGGTCAGGAAGATCACCGACCGCCCGGCCGGCCAATCGTCGGACTTCGGACGCTACTCGCCCGACGGGCACAAGATCGTCTTCGATCTCAACGGCCAACTGGCCACGATGAGCGCCGACGGCTCCGACGTCGCCGTACTGCTCGATGCCGGCGATCTCGTGCTGGCTGACTGGGGTCCCCAGCCGTAGCCCGTCCAACGCCCGCGATCACCTGCCGGCGAAGCAAGGAGGACCAATGATTCACGTACTGCGCTCGCGGCGGCTGGCTACTGTGCTGGCGTCCGGTCTGCTCACCGTCGGACTCACCCTGTCGGCATCGGCCGCGGCCCCGCAGGCGACCGCGCGCGACGGCCTGCTGGCGATCAGCTCGTTCGCCACCGGGCAGATCTACACCCTCGCGCCGGACGGCTCCCACTTCCGCCAGATCACGCAGACCCCCGAGGGGAGTTCCGCCGCGTTCCCCAACTGGTCACCGGACGGTCGACGGATCGCGTTCGTCAGTGACAGTTCGGGAATCCAGCGTCTCTACACGATGGCTGCGGACGGAACGGACCAACACCTGGTCTTCTCGGACGAGCCAGGCTTCTCGAACTTCGCGCCGCGCTATACCCCGGACGGCCGACGCCTGGTCTTCGTCCGGTGCCCGCCGGAAGATCGAGGTTGCGCGATCTACTCGGTCCGCCTCGACGGAACACAACTGACGCCGCTGACGGCGTTCGCCGAGCCTGGTTCCTCCGACTTCTGGCCCGCGGTCGCTTCCGATGGTCGCATCGCGTTCATTCGGTTCGGCGCGGGCGGAATCAGTTCCCAGGTGTACGTGATGAACGCCGACGGCAGCCATGTCCGCGCCGTCAGCCCTCCTGTCCTGCAAGCGATCCACCCCAACTGGTCGCCGGACAGTCGTCGTATCGCGATCTCCACCAATTGCTGTCGACTGGGCGGCAACGTCTGGACGGTCTCGTCGACGGGCAACCACGCCGACCAGTTGACGGAGACGCCGTACCCGCTGTTCAGCGCGGTCCCGGCGTACTCACCGAGCGGGACCCGGATCGCGTTCATGAGCAGCCGCAACCATCCTGACCGCTGCTGCACGGATCTGTTCGTCATGTCGGCAGACGGCCGGCGGGAGACGATGGTCCCGACAGGCCTCACCATGGTGGACCAACTCGCCTGGGGGACCGCTCCGACCGGCTGACCGCCGACAGCATGCCGACTGATGGCTCCTCGCCTTGAGCCTGTGCCCGATGGGTACAGGTTGGCTATGGCGACACGGCGGGCAGGTGCGACGACGGTCGTCCGGACGCGGGGTTGGCGGTTGTTGCGTGGTGTCCTGGCGATGCTGGGGTTTGCGCTGCCTGTGGTGATCCTGGGTTTGGCGGTGCGACAGCAATTCGATCCGTTGATCAGAGCCGACGACGCGGCCAGCCGCGCGGCCACCGGGTTCAGCGTTCGGCATGGGCTGCTGCCCGCGCTGACTGTGATCCAGTTGATCAGCCAGCCGATCTTCGTGTACCTCGTCGCGACCACGGTAGTGGTCTGGGTGTGGACGTCCAAGAAGCTCAAGGGGCGGGCGTTGTGGGCGTTCGTGACGATGATGGTCGGCTGGGGAATCGGCGGCATTTCCAAACCGATCACGCAGCGCGCCCGGCCGGTCGTCGATGGTCCGGTGCCGCATGCCGAGGGCTACTCGTTTCCCTCCGGGCACGCCCTGAACATCACCTTGGCAGCCGGCGTCCTGGTCTTCCTGCTCTGGCCGATGCTGTCCGCTACGGCGCGCCGCGTCGCCGTCGTACTCGCGATCGTGGTGCCTGTGATCGTCGGTCTGGACAGGCTCTTCATCGGCGCGCACTTCCCGTCGGACATCCTTGCCGGGTACATCCTCGGTCTAGGCATTATGTTCTCCTCATGGATCGGGTTCATCGGCAAGACGGCGTCCATCTCCTCACCCGGACCGTCGCACCCGGCGTAGCGCTCGGTGGACTCATCATCGGCATCGGGCTGGCGCTGAAGGGACCACTCGATGGGATCTCCCACGGCGAAGAGGCGGTCAACAGGGGTCTTGCCGGCGACCGGAGTGGCACCTGGAACGCGATCACCGCAGTGTGGTCGCAGATCGGCAACACCGCGGGGGTGATCGCGGTGTGCATCGTCGTGTCGTCCCTGCTGTTGTGGCGGACCCGGAGGCTGCACCTCGCGCTCGTCGCACCGGTAGCGATCGCCCTGCAGGGGCTGATCTTCGTCATCGCGGCCAAGGTCGTCGACCGCGACCGCCCGCAGGTGGACAGGCTCGACCCGTCACCACCAACCGCGAGCTACCCCAGCGGCCACGTCGGCGCCTCGACCGGCCTGTACTTCGCGTTCGCCCTCCTAGCGCTGGGCATCGAGAACCAATGGTTGCGCTGGACGACGGTGATCCTCTGCCTCGCAATGCCGTCTCTGGTGGCGTTCTCGCGGGTCTACCGCGGCATGCACCACCTGACCGACGTCGGCGCAGGAGCCCTCAACGGCGCCATCTGCGCCCTCCTAGCCTACGGCTGGTACCGCACCTGCACCCGCACGTCCCGCCGCTAACACCGCAAGCCTGAAGCCGGGCGGAAACAGCAGGGCTCTACTCGCCACGCTGCGGGTTGAGCGGACGACTCGCTTGCCTGGTTGTGCCGCCCGACGATGCCCGGCTACCGAAGCCGGTCCCGCTGAGCGGGCGCGAACCGGACAGCGGTGTTTGGCCGTCGAACGCGTGCGCGATCGCGCGGTTCGCGTCCAGGACGGGGTTTCGCTGATGCGCCTTGCCGCCGCTGCCGACCTGTGCCTCACCGAACCGGTCCAGCTGCGGGAGCTGCTGATCGGCCGACCGCCCGAGGCGCATCGCCGTCTGCTGGTAGGCGTTGTTCTCGCCGGCGTGCCGCGGGCCGATCGCGATCACGTCGCGGGCATCGGTCCCGCCCGCGTTCCGGCCGGGGATCTCCCGGAACGTCAGTCGATGGTTGGGTTTCCCGGTGCCGTCGCCGATCTCGGATACCACGATGTCCCGGCCGTCACCGAGACGTCGGTGCGCGCCGAGCACATGGTGACCCTTCGACGATCCGGTCTCGAGATCCTGCAGCTCACGCAGGACGTTCTTGTAGAGCGTGCGGTTCGCGTTATGCGCAGGCGACTTGTCGTCGGGGTATTGCTGGGCCTCGGCGGCAGCCGCGTCCCGCATTCGTGTTAGGTCCTGGACGGCGCCTTCGCTGAGCAGGACCTGGAACGGCCGTTCCGGCTCGTTCTCAGCCATCGGTTGTGCCGCGTTCCTGGCGGATCTCCTCGAGAATCTGCTGTGTGAACGGGTCGTCCTTGGCCCACTCCTCCACGCTGAACGGGGTGCTGCCCGGTGTCGGTGCCGAGTCGTAGGTGCGAACGGTCGGGTCGTCGATCACGCCTGGAGGCGGCTCGTCGTCACCGCGCAGGGTGCGGTACTGCGGTGTCGACATCACCACGAGCACGGGCTCGACATCTGTGCCCACCAGTACCGGCGGGCCGAATGTCCCGCGGCGGATCGCCTCGACCATCTCCGGCAATTGCCGGCCGAGCACCTCGGGCGCGACCACGACCCGGTACTTACCGAGCTTGTCCTCGCCGCCGAGATCGTCGTACTGGTCATAGCTCGCGAGAACCGCTTCGGGAACGCCGCCATCGCCGAATGCGAACGCGTGCGTCGCCCCATGCGTGAACCGCTCGACCACACCGGCAACGTCACCGGCGACGTCAGCAACTGAAGGCAGATCAGACTGCGGCGACACGGACATACCCATCAGCGTACGTGCGATCCGGGGTCCGCGGTCGAGCATCCTGGCCTTTGTGTCTGCCCCAAGATGTGGGGAGTCTGCTGTTGGCATTCTCTTTGCAGGGAACGGGTGTGGGCGTAGCGTCCGTTGGGTGGTGTCGTGGCGTAGCTAGGGCTGGGCTTTGGTTGGTGGCCCGGTCGGTGATGGGGTTGGGGTTTCGCTGAGTGAGGTGTTCATGAGGCGGGCGGGGAAGTCTTACGGTGGGGCCGGGCGAAGCGGGCGGTGGGTCGTCGTACTTGCCGTGGTGATTGGTTTGCTCGGGCTGGTGAGTGGATGCGGCTCCGGGTCGGACGGCGGTGGAGCGGCTCCCGCGTCAACTACGACGTCGGCGGGTGGCGGCGGTTCGCCGGCTGCCGGTGGCGGCACGATGGTCGAGGTCAAGAACTTCTCATTCATGCCGGCGAGTGCGACCGTCCCGGTCGGCGGCAAGGTGACGTGGAAGTTCGACGACTCGACAGCGCACACCGTGGTCGCCGACGACAACTCGTTCAGTTCGCCGCCGCTGCAGGGTGGCCAGACGTTCACCCATACCTTCACGACTGGCGGCACAGTGAAGTACCACTGCTCCATCCACCCAGAAATGATCGCCACAATCGTCGTGAAGTAGCCGGTCGCCCAACTCAGCAGACGCCCACCAGGCTCGGCGTCCTGGTCGTGAAGCGGTTCCAACCTCCCTGGACATCACAACTAGTCGAGTCCCCGACGGACAAAGGTCCACCCGGCACGTTTCCCACGAGCCCACGCTCGTGCTCCGGGGATGAGATCTCTTGACGGTTGTGTCAGTCGCGGCGGTCTTCGCGCCGGTCACCCCGGTCGTCACGCCGGTCGTCACGGCGGTCGTCGCGCCGGTCATGCCGGCGGTTGATGCCATGTGCGACGACCACGGCACCACCCACGGCTGCTACGGTCCTGCGCCTGCGTCGAGCTGCGAGTGGCATCTCAGATACCTTCCTCGGACTTGATGGTCTCTTCGGTCTCTGCGGCGTCGGCCTCGATCGCGGCGAGCACCGCTTGGATCGGGATCCGTCCGCTTGCGGCCAGTTGGCCGCCGGCGTGTCGCACCGCCGCACCGAACGGCGCGGCCCACAGGTTCTCCCAGACGAGTACCGCGGCCGAGCTGCCGGGCTCGATGGTCTCGGCGAGGTCCTCTACGTCCTGCTCACTGAGCAGCATCGCGATCCCGGTCTCGAACGCCCGTAGCTGCCCGATCTCACTGTCGTCCAGATCGGTCGACTCGAACGCCTCGACGTTGCCGTCGGTGTCCTTCATGAGGAACAGCAGGTCGAGGATCCGGATCAGGCTCCGGTCGACGTAATCGGCGAGGATCGGTGCGATCTCTCCGGTCAGCTTGGTGCTAGGGAATTCGACCACGATCCAGTCGACCGGCCCCAGCTCATCGACGTTGACAGTCATGCTCTACCTCCAGCGGTCAGAGTTGAATGGCTTCGATCCGGGAGGTTTCGCGTGCGCCTCCAAGCGGTGTTCTCCGCGCTCGTCCAGAGTCAGATGGTTAATCACTGTCCGCACGATCGTCCGCTTCTGTCCTGCGCAGCGCCGCTCGTCGGACGAGCCCGAGTTCGTGCATTCCGGGGTACTCCACCGACGATTCGGCAGAACTCGTGTCACCACATCACCCCTGCGGGACGATTGGCGTCGTGAACCGCGCGGCGGCCACCGACCGAGCTCGAGGATCAGTCGGTACGACGTGAGCGGCGGACGGCTACGGCTGGGGCGATTCATCCGGTGAGGGGGATGTCTCTCGCACTCTGGAACCCGTACTTTGCGAGGGCTCGCGGGTCGCCGAGCCGGCGGGGACTGATTCGGAGGACCTCATGGCTGTTGACCGGCATGCGCGCACGATGTTACCGATCCCCGACCGGCCGACGCCGGGTCTGACGACGTACGACGCGAAGGACCCGGACACGCGGTTTCCTCCGATCGAGCCGCTGCTGCCACCCGACGGGGCCCCGAACGTTTTGATCGTGCTGCTGGACGACATCGGGTTCGGTGCGTCGAGCACGTTCGGGGGACCGTGCCGTACGCCGACGGCGGACCGATTGGCGGCCGGTGGGCTGCGCTACAACCGGTTTCACACCACGGCGCTGTGCGCGCCCACCCGAGCCGCGTTGCTGTCCGGGCGGAATCATCACTCAGTCGGGATGGGCAGCATCACCGAGACCGCGACCTCGGCCCCCGGGAACAGTTCGATGCGTCCAAACACCAAAGCGCCGTTGGCGATGACCTTGAAGTTGAACGGGTACTCCACGGCCCAGTTCGGCAAGTGTCACGAGGTCCCGGTCTGGCAGGCGTCTCCGATGGGCCCGTTCGACGCGTGGCCGTCGGTGGGTGGAGGTTTCGAGACGTTCTACGGCTTCATCGGTGGCGAGAACAATCAGTGGGATCCCGCCTTGTACGAGGGCACCACACCGGTCGAGCCGCCCGCGACCCCTGAGCAGGGCTACCACCTCACCGAGGATCTGGCCGACCGGGCGGTGAACTGGGTACGGCAGCAGAAGGCGCTGATGCCGGACAAGCCGTTCTTCGTCTACTTCGCGCCGGGCGCGACCCACGCCCCACACCATGTTCCGAAGGAGTGGGCCGACCGATACGCCGGCCAGTTCGACGAGGGCTGGGACGTGCAGCGCGAGCGCACCTTCGCGCGGCAAAAGGAGCTGGGCGTCATCCCGGCCGACGCCGACCTGACGTCGCGGCACGCCGAGATTCCTGCCTGGGACGACATGCCGGACGAGCTCAAGCCGGCGCTGGCCCGGCAGATGGAGGTGTATGCCGGGTTCCTCGAGCACGTCGACCACCATGTCGGCCGGCTCATCGATGCGATCGAGGACCTCGGGGTCCTGGACGACACGATTGTCTACTACATGATCGGTGACAACGGTGCGTCGGCCGAAGGCACGCTCAACGGGGCCTTCAACGAGATGGCGAACTTCAACGGGATGGCCGCGCTCGAGACGCCGGAGTTCATGGTCAGCAAGATGGCCGAATTGGGCTCGCCCAGCTCGTACAACCACTACTCGGTCGGCTGGGCCTGGGCGATGAACGCGCCGTTCCAGTGGACCAAACAGGTGGCCTCCCACTGGGGTGGCACGCGCAACGGCACAATCGTGCACTGGCCGGAGGGGATCGAAGAACGCGGTGGGCTGCGGACACAGTTCACCCACGTCATCGACGTCGCCCCGACGATCCTCGAGGCGGCCGGGCTGCCCGAGCCGACCATGGTCAACGGCGTCCAGCAGTCCCCCATCGAGGGAACGAGCATGCTGTACACCTTCAACCATTCGGACGCGCCGGAAGCCCACGACCTCCAATACTTCGAGATGTTCGGCAACCGGGGCATCTACCACCGGAGCTGGAGCGCCGTCACGAAGCACCGCACTCCGTGGGTCATGACCGGAGGCGCACTGCCGGCGTTCGACGACGACGTCTGGGAGCTGTACGACGGTTCCAGCGACTACAGCCAGGCTCGCAACCTGGCTGCGGACAAACCGGAGATGCTCGCCAAGCTGCAACGGCTCTGGCTCATCGAGGCCACGAAATACAACGTGCTGCCCATCGACGATCGCGGTGCCGAACGATTCGAGCCGTCGATGGCAGGGCGACCCACGTTGATCCACGGGAAGTCACAACAGTTCTTCCCAGGAATGGGAAGGCTCTCGGAGAGCAGCGTGCTCAGCATCAAGAACAAGTCGTTCTCGGTCACCGCGGACGTGGTCGTCCCCGATAGCGGAGCCGAGGGCGTGATCATCGCCCAGGGCGGCAGATTCGGAGGATGGACCGTCTACGCCAAGCAGGGCAAGGCCAAATTCGTCTACAACGTGCTCGGCATCCAGGAGTTCGCGACCGAGGCAGACTTGCCGATCCCAGCGGGCAACCACCAGGTACGCATGGAGTTCGCCTACGACGGCGGCGGCCTCGCCAAGGGTGGCGACGTCACCCTGTACTACGACGGTCGAGCCGTCGGCACCGGCCGGGTCGAAGCAACCCAGCCGATGATCTTCTCAGCCGACGAGACCACCGACATCGGCTACGAATCGGGCACCGCCGTCACACAGGACTACACCCCTGTCACCAGCCGGTTCACCGGCAAGATCAACTGGGTACAGATCGACCTCGGCGACGACAATCACGACCACTACATCGACCCCGAAGAACGCCTCCGAATCGCCATGGCCCGACAGTAAGCGGTGCCGCCTGGCACCTGTCTTGCGACATCACAGGGTGCCCGCCGGCGGTGTGGTGGCTCAACACATCCCGGACGGGTGTCGCACGACAAACCGGACTGATGTCGCAGCCGCCGGGACCTATGTCGCCATCGCCACTTCGGCCCGACTGCTTGCGAGCAGTATCCGCACGCCGTGCCGCGCTTGCTCAGCCGCATCCAGCGAGTGCTGGACTCCGGCGGTCGTCACCGCACCGGCGATCAACAAGTAGATGACGTCCGCGATTTCCGGGCTGTAGCCGGCGTCGAGTACGACTCGAGTGACCAGAGCCCGGTGTTCGAGCTCGTGGTGATCGACCTCGGCGGCGACGGCGGGGTTCGTGGGACCCAACTCACAGTAGGCGTTCGTCCACGGGCACCCACGGAAGGACGGCTCGCGAAACCAGGCGTCGAGATGGGCGAAGAGCGCCAGAACCCGGTCCTCGGGAGAATCGGCAGCTGCTACCTGAGCCTCGAGCATCGCCATCAGGCGGTCGTGCCGTCGCCGCAAGAACGCGACGATCAGCTCGTCCTTGCTCGGGAAGAGCTGGTAGATGCGGCGTAGCGGCAGGCCTGCGGCGTCTCTGAGTTCACTCATGTTCGCCGCCTGGATGCCGCGAGCGTAGAACACCTGCTCCACGGCATCGAGCAGCTGGTCGCGCATGGACTCCTCGGTCGAGATCGCCGTCGGCATCGGGCCTCCATTTGGGATGAGAATGGTTCTTCTCTATAGTAGTCCCTGTCGTGAGAATGACCATTCTCACTCGGTATCCGCTCTCAGCCGCGTGCCTGCAGCACGCCTGACCCCTCGAACGGTAGGAGCAGGGAACACAATGAGCTCTCAGAGCCGAACGACTCCGGTGCCTCCGGGCCTCAGTACGCGCAGACTCCGCGCGCTGACATTCATCCTGGCCGCGGCCTCCGGTGTTTCGATCGCGAACATCTTCTACTCGCAGCCCCTTCTGGACCTGATCGCGCAGACGTTCGCGGTGCCCGACAGCACCGCCTCGATCGTCGTGACCGTGACTCAGCTCGGCTATGCGGCAGGGATCCTTGTGCTGATGCCGCTAGGGGATCTGATCGAGAATCGAATCCTGGCATCAAGGGTGCTCATCGTGACTGCCATCGCATCGGCGGTCGCGGCTTTTGCCACGAACCTGCCGCTGTTCCTGGTGGTCTCGGCGATCCTCGGCTTCACTTCCGTGGTCGCGCAGATCGTGATCCCGGTGGCGGCCCATCTGGCCCCCGCCGGCCAGGGTGGACGGTACGTCGGGCAGGTGATGAGCGGATTGCTTCTCGGCATCATGCTTGCGCGAAGTGTCTCGAGCTTCCTCGCCGATCTCTGGGGATGGCGCTCGGTCTATGTCCTCTCCGCCGTGCTGATGGTGATCATGGCGCTGGTGCTGGCCGCGACACTGCCCAGGCGCAAGCCTGACCATGCAGGCAGTTACGGCAGTCTCGTGGTGTCCATTTGACGCCTCGTCCGGGAGGAGCCGGCGCTGCGGCGCCGTGCCGTACTGCAGGCACTCATGTTCGGGACGTTCTCCGCGTTCTGGACCTCGGTGACGTACGAGTTGATCAGGGAACACCACCTGTCGCAGACCCAGATTGCGATTTTCGCGCTCATCGGCGCTGCCGGCGCTGTCGCCGCACCGATCGCCGGACGCATCGGAGATCGTGGTCTCGGCAGGCCGGCGACCGGAGTTGTCTTCGTGCTGGCAGCGGTCGCCATGGCCGTGGCCGGTCTTGGCGTGCACAACCTGGTCGTTCTCGGACTCGCGGGAGTACTGCTCGACCTTGCGGTTCAGGGCAGTCTGGTGCTCAGCCAGCAGGAGATCTACGCGCTCAGGCCGGAAGCACGTTCGAGGCTCAACACTGTCTTCATCGGAAGCGTCTTCGTCGGCGGCGCGATCGGATCGGCGCTGTCTGGAGTGCTGTACGAAAGCGCAGGCTGGAGCGGCGTCGCTGTCCTCGGCATCGTGTTCGCGTTGATCGGCATTGGCATCTGGAGCGTGTCGCAGCTCTTGCATCGCGCGACGCGACTCAAGAGCGAGAAAGTTGTCAGCAGCATCCGTTGAGAGCTGTAGTGGCGCGCCGTGATCGCTGGCTCTGGGACTCGCCGGAGGAATCAGTGGCGCAGGACAAGCTGTCCAGCGGTCACGCCTGCCGCGTAGCGCTGGACAGCACGCGGTACCTGAACGTGGTGTGCAGATGACAGCGGACGAGCCTGCGAGATTCGGTGTAACCCGACCGGCTATCCATCAATAGCCGAGGATCTGCTCTCGGAATGATGCCGGAGGGAGAATTCGGAAGTATGGCTGTGCTGCTCAGCGTCCTGGGCATCGTGCTGTTCGTGCTCGGGGTCCTGATCTCGGTGGCGTTGCACGAGCTGGGCCACATGGTGTCCGCCAAGGCCTTCGGGATGAAGGTGGCGCAGTTCTTCGTCGGCTTCGGGCGGACCGTCTGGTCGACTCAGCGCGGCGGGACGGAGTACGGCATCAAGGCGATACCCGTGGGTGGGTTCGTCCGGCTCGTCGGTGTCTTCCCGCCTGCGACGGGCGAGGACCGGACCAAGCTCCGGATGGCGAGCACGGGCCCGATCCGGTCGACGGTCGAGCTGGTGCGTAGAGCGGAGTACGAGACGGTCACGCCGGAGGACGACGGCCGGCTCTACTACCAGAAGGCGTGGTGGAAGAAGCTGATCGTGAGGGCGTCCGGGCCGCTGGTCAACGTCATGATCGCGTTCGTGCTGTTCGGCGGCCTGTTCATGCTGTACGGCGCCAACGTCGCGCAAACCACCGTCGACACCGTCACCGACTGTGTGATCCCGGCCTCCCAGACGACCGCGCACCGCCAGTGCACCGATACCGACAAGGTCTCGCCGGCCAAGCAGGCCGGGTTCGAGGTCGGCGACAGGATCGTCTCGTTCAACGGCACCCGGGTCTCCAGCTGGGACCAGCTCACCCCGCTGATCCGGGCGAACACCGACAAGCCGGCCACGATCGTTGTCGAGCGCAACGGTGCTGAGAAGACGCTGACCACGAGCACGATCGTCGACCGGGTTCGGGATGGCGCCGGCGCGGACAAGTTCGTCTCGGTCGGTTTCCTCGGAGTCTCGCCGGAGATGAGGGCCGAGCGGCAAGGCCTGGGGTACGTCGTCGACACGATGGGCGAGCTGACCGTCGCTACGGTGGAGGCGATCGGCAACTTCCCGCAGGAGCTGGTCGGGGTGGCGAAGGCGATAGCCGGCGGCGACCGCGACCAGGACAGCCCGATGAGCGTGGTCGGCGCCAGCCGGGTGGCCGGTGAGATCGCGTCGAACCAGTCGCTGACCGGCGGTGAGCGGGTCGCGTTCCTGGTCTCGCTGCTCGCCTCGCTGAACCTCTTCCTCGCTCTGTTCAACTTCATCCCGCTGCTGCCGCTGGACGGTGGGCACATGCTCGGCGCGATCTGGGAGGGTATCCGGCGTGGTCTGGCTAAGCGCCTCCACCGGCCCGATCCGGGGTACGTCGACATCGTCAAGCTGCTGCCCGTCGCCTACGTCGCGGCCAGCGTGATCGTGGTGATGGGCGTGCTGCTCGTCATCGCCGACCTCGTCAACCCGATCCGGATCACCGCCGGTTAGCCGGATCAGCGTGACTGAGTGGCCCCGCATTGTGAGCCGCGATGAATCGGTCAAGTCATCCCGCCACCGCAGCCTGGTCCTCGACCCCAGCCGCGCTTACCAACCCACCGGGAAACCACCCGGACCCGCCCCCAAAGAAGCAGGTGAACCCACGAATCATGGGTTCACTTGTCCGCGATGTCCTGAGACATCACATGGTGCCCCCGGCAGGATTCGAACCTGCGACGCACGGTTTAGGAATGCGTCACTCTTACCAACTCTGGCCTACTCACGCCTGCTGTGCTTGGCGATCTGCAATCGTGAAGTGCCTTGAACATCCCCAGTTGACGCGAGTTCGCACCATGAATAGCCCCACGCCGTGGCCTAGGCTTGTGACATGGGGAAGACGAGCGGGCGGCGAAGTCGGGACCGGGGTGAGATCGAGCGGCTGCCCTCCGGGTCGCTTCGAGTCAAGGTGTACGCAGGGACGGACAAGATCACGGGGAAGAGGCTGTACCTCACCGAGACCGTGCCGGCCGGTCCGCGTCAGGCGCGTCTGGCTGAGGAGGTGCGGACCAAACTGCTCAACCAGGTTGACGAGCAGCGCAACCCAAAGACCAGAGCGACGCTCTCCCAGCTGGTCAGGCGCCACTTCGATGTGAGCGACGTCGCTACATCAACGCTTCGTGAATACAAGCGCAAGTATTACCGGCACGTGGAGCCCTTTCTCGGCGCCGAACCCCTCGCCAAACTCCAAGATGCTGAGCCGTTTGACAGCCTCTACGCCGAACTGAGGAGATGCTCGAAGCAGTGCAAGAGGAGTCGGAGTCGGAAGCTCATCGATCATCGAACCGACAAGCCGGGACATGTGTGCGACGAGCATCGCAGCGAACCCTGTGTACCTGCCAGCCCGGATAGCTGCCGGGCATGTCGCCGGGCATGCAAGCCACACGTTTGCGTGCCGCTCGCTGACAACTCCATCCTGGCAATCCACTGGATACTCAGTGGCGCGCTCGACCGCGGGGTCAAATGGAACTGGATCGCGAAGAACCCTGTTGAGCAGGCAGACAAGCCGTCGATGCCGAAGCCTGACCCGCGACCGCCCACTGCTGCCGAAGCTGCGCAACTCATCAACGGGGCGTACGCCATTGACGACGACTGGGGCGAGTTCATCTTCTCGAAGGCGACTACTGGCAACCGGCGAAGTGAACACTGTGCACTTCAGTGGCAGCACTTCGAAGACCCGCCTCCTCCAGAAGATCCTGGCCTGGAGGCGCAGCCAGCAGTCTTGGTGGTTCGCCAGGCTCTCTACATGGCTGACGACGGCACCTTGCGCCTGAAGGACACGAAGACCCACCAGCAGCGCCGAACGGTGCTTGATCACGAGACCGGACTGATGCTTCGCGCACGCTACGAACGGAAGAAGGCCGCGGCAGCTGCGCTTGGTCTGAAAGTGCGGCCGGACGCGTACATCTTCTCGCCTGCCCCCGACGGACTTGCACCGCTCAAACCTGATACCGCGACTCAGAAGTTTGGCCGGATGGCAAAGCGGCTTGGCGTCCAAGCCGAGCTAAAGAACTGGCGGCACTATCACGCAACTGAGCTGATTGGTGCAGGTCTGGACATCAATGTCGTTGCCGCGCGCCTCGGACATGGCGGCGGAGGCTCCACAACGCTCAGGTCCTACACCGCATACCAGGCGGAGCGATCCCAACGGGCAGCTGAAGCGCTCATTGTCCGAATGCCACCGCGGCCGGCGAGCCGCGATGATGGGCCCGGGGGCGACCTCGCCCAGGTTGTGCGTCTGCCGTCCGCCGATGAGGCGGACTTGGAGCCGTACCGCCGAATCGCCGCAGACCTGCGAGGCGCGATCACGAGCGGATTCGTAGCTCCCGGCGATCCTCTGCCGACGATGAAGTCCCTCGCGGAGCGCTACGGCGTCGCGCTTAGTACTGCTCATCGGGCGGTTTCGGTGCTGGTCGAGGCAGGCCTCGTCAATGCCTCTCGCGGCGTGCGCGCCACGGTTGCGGGCGGCGAGCCCATCAACGGCCAGGCGAACGATGGCGTCGTTGGCTGACTTATGGCTGTAGGACCACACATTGGGCGGACTAAAGGGGCCAATTCTGCCCTGGTGACGAGTCTCTCTGAGCGTCAGAAGTCTGGGGCTCCCGGTTAGCGCGGCGGCCTCAACCTCGAGTTCGACGCATGCAGCGGCGACGCCCGCGTTCGCCTGGTTCCCGCACTGCGCGCCGACGGGAGCCGGAGGAAGGATGGTCGCCGGAGGACTGATGGTAGCCGGGGGCGGCGACGAGATGGGTGGAGTCGTGGAGCGAGGGCTGACGGTAGGGCTCGACCGATTGGACGCTTCGGTATCCCAGTAAACCTGCAGTCGGACAGTCTGCGCCGAAGCTGGCCGGTCCACCAAGATAGAGACCTCCTGACTCACCACGCCGTGGTCGTTGGGACGGAGCGTCGCTACGTAGAAAGGGGGCTCTCGCGTTGGGTCCTGCATCGGCGTTGGAGTCTTGCCTGGTGTCAGCGTCGCTGTGTTCGGTACCCAAATAGCGAAGACGTGCAGCCGCCGTGAGAGTGCGCTCAAGCCGTTCCGTTCCGAGCGGTGTCCCGACGGTGAACGTGGACGAATCGTCCGTGGTGGGGTTGCAGATACTCCTGCGAGCTCACCAAGCCCTTGCTGTCTATCTCACCACAGTCTGCACCTGAACCAGGCGGAATGGCGATAGCTGATAGTGCTGCGCAGGATCTCTCCCTATCACTAACCGTCGCCTCAGGCATTTGCGCTGCGCGATGCCCGATTGCCTGTGCCGTCGAGGTCGTGTTTGTTGAAGCTCAGCTTTACTGACTGCTGATCCATTGGGACGCTTATTTGAGCCTCGGCCTGGGGATTGACGCAGGTGCCCGCCGAACGAGTCGCGCCGGGATCCTGCGAGGTGAGGAAGCAACTAGTTGCACGCGCCCGGTGTCGGCTGAACGGAGGACGACGTTCGGCCGATCGCCCGCTGTTGAAAGTGGCCGTCTTCGAACCATGCTGTCTCAGGATGGTCATGGCGCGGGCCCGGAGTAGCTCTCGGCGCCAGCGTTGCTCAGGAGTCGGCGAGCAGCATCGCGTGCCATTCGGACGGTAGTGGGCGTATACGAAGGCCGTATCCTCTTGCAGCCTGTCAGGAACAGGTGGAGTATCGCGTTCAGGGTGGGTAAGCGGTCCGCGAGCGGCGTTCGCGGAGCCGATGATTGAGCGTGGGGGAGAGCATGAGCCCGGGGCGTACCAGCATGGAGAGCCATGCCCAATTCTGGACGATTGTTGCGGGGGTCGTCGCCTTGATCACATTCCTCATTGCGATTTCAAGATGCGGATCCGATTCGGCAGGAAATTCAAATCCCTCAGTTCCGACAGCCTCGGCCTCTGGTAATGTGAACCCCGCGCCCACTGGGGACGGAACCACTCCGGCGCCGGCCAGTCTTGCTGGCGCGGTGACACGTTTCCTGAGCACCCGTAGCTTGAACGATGGCCAGGCACTGCCAGACGAGGTGGCGTCTGTGAATGGCTTCCCATCCGTAAGGGAGGGGCCGCAAGATATTCGCGGAGTTACGTACTCTAGGAACGTCACATTCGGCCTCGTTTGTACGGACTCGTCCGATAAATTCCTCGAATACAATCTTGGCGGATATTTCGACAGGTTCACAGCTGTCGTTGGAATCAGTGATATTTCGAAGAGTCGGAAGTATCACTTCGAGGTCGAAACGGACGATCGCAGAGTGGTGAACCTCACGCTGCTTCGCGGGCAGTCGAAGAAGCTGTCGATCCCAGTGGCAAACGTCCTGCGACTGCGCCTGTCGGCCTGTTCAATAGACGAGAGCCCGATCCTTGAAGATCGGACGGGCGGAGTTTTCGGGGACGCTGCGGTTACTGGAAGCTCTGCAAAAGTTCCGTCTGCGCTGCCGACAAGTTGAGGACCCTTGACGCGCTGGCGGCAAGGCCGAATGAGCCGTCGGCCGCCAGGCCGGCCATCAGAGGCTCTGGAGAGGTCGAGCCAGGGATTATGAGAGCCATGTCACTTGCCACGCTGGTCGACTTCAGGCTGCGCGAGTCGCGAATCCGACCACTTGAGGCGAGTTCTCCCCCTCGGCTAGACACGAGTTCATGGCACAAACCATGGCACGCCGCGCGGCCTGCAGCGAATCGCGAACGGCAAGGATCCGGCCGCCCTCTATCCCGCGAGGCTCGGTTTAGGCAACCGGCGCGCCAGACCGACAAGGACCGCTCCAGGCGCATCCGGGCGTGATCAGTTCGTCCGGTTGTGCCTGTGATTGACTCGGTTCGACACAGTCGTTCCCATGCAACCGTCCGTGTGTGTCTCGCGCTGATCAAGAAATTCACCCGAAGGTGCCCTTGTCATCGCTCGAAACCTGTCCAGCCAGCGTCATCGTGTTCAGCGTCGAGGCGTTTTCTGCTGCGATGGCGCTTTCAACGCGCTCTACGAGGCGGCGGAATGCTTCGTCATCGCTCAAGCCTTCGTAGGCGCCGCATCTAGTCTCGTAGTAGACCTTCTCATGTCCCAGCGCTTGTTCGGTCGATCGGTAGTTCTTCCACTGTTCTCTGTAGTGGTAGACACTCTCAAGCGAGACAAGCACCACGACGATCAAACTGAGGACAGTTGTCACGGCTTTGGAATACGGAAAGTCGATGTTGACTATCGCCGGTACCACCGCACCGGCCACGACCGACGCGGTCCGCATCCGGAGATAGCGTGACTTTGTTTTGACAGCCTTACCATCATACCACGTCTGGTATTGCTGGAGTCGCGACGCGATGTACTGCTCTGGCGACAGTCCCTCGGGCACCGGCGAACCGGCGACTGCTCCACTGGCAGAGGCGACATTGACGGGGTGTGCGGCGCTTTGAGCGTCCGTCGCATCGTCACGCATACGCATAGTCACCCAACCTCAAGCGGACATGTCAAGGCGCAGTGTAGGGCGACGGCATCCGACGAGCTCGCCAAGACGGTGGAGCAGGTCATCTGACCCTGACTGCCGGATTAGAAGGCCGCCGGACCGCATCAACAGGGGTCGATTTGAGCCTCAGGACGCATGCGGAGTTCGGCTCTTCTCGACTCCAGCAACTCCGTTACTCGCTAGTTCGTTCCAAAAAGCGTTCCACAGTTGCTCCACGAGCTCCGATGCGCAGAGCTGTGCAGGTGCGCTCGCGTATGCGCGAGGACTTGACATCGAGGAGAGCCTGCCGGACCCACCTCTTATGGATCAAGGGCGCGCCTTCGGCGCACGGCTCCGGCTGTGGGCGGTGCTGGGGCGCCGTCCTCGCCGGAGCCCAGCAACAGGACGCTTCTCGCCCATGTCATCCCATCCGGCACGAGTTGCCGTCACGGTCTCTGACCGTGGGTTCCCCCGTCCCCCTGGCCGCTCGATCGTACGGCCACCACGACACGCATCAAGAGCGCCCACGGCGTCTCTACGGGATCGGCAAGCCGACTCTTGACCCGCGCGGCGCTGACCTTGGTTGGCAGCTATCAGGGGGACGGGGCAGGTGTGGGTGTCTGCCTCACCAATCGCGCTGGTAGGCCTTAGTCAAGCCCTGATCGCAGTGCACCGAGCAATGGGCGTCACCGTCAGTCCATCTCGTCGGTCCGCTGGACTGGTGAGAGCGGATGGGCACCATCTCAATTTCCGCAGGTGCTCCGCAGGCTGGGCAGGGCTGGTCTGGGTCGATCCGGGTTCGGGGATTCATGATCACCGCCTTTCCGGTCCTACCACTGTGGTAGGACGCGCGTCCTCGACAGCGTCTGGGGAACGACCAGTTAACGTCCACTCGGGCCGATAATCCGTCGAAGAGTGGTGCCCCCGAGGTGCCCCCGGACTGCCCCGAACAGCCGTCAACGACCCGCGACCGGTGAGCACGTTCAGGGCTCAGGATCGCGAGTCGCTCGGATGCATGCGCTCGTGGTGACGGACTCGTAATGAGAAGGTCGTCAGCTGAGCTCCACATGTGGCCAGCTGGCGGCCCTGTCCTCGTCCTCGACGCGGACCCGGCTTGGATGAACAAGGTGCGTCAGTCGTCGGGGCTGGTGGCTGCGGCGATGGCCTTCTCGAGCGCCTCCGTGATCGTCATGTTGTGGCCGCGCTGGTAGGCGTCGGTCCACTCCGTGGGCGACATAGCTGTGCGCGCCGCTGCACAGGTTTCTGTAATGTCGGCTCGTTCCTGGCGATTGCGCGCGATTCCTCTGCGTTCAAGTTCGGCGTCAGCGGCCCCTAGCAGAACCGGCGTCCAACTTGGGAGTCCTGCCGCAGCGAGTACCCCGCTGTAGTCGTTGGCGAGGATGGCGAGGTTGAGAGTGCTTTCCAGGCGCAGCGAGTGCTGCAGTTGGGTGGACATCAGCTCAAGTGCCTCAGCAGCGCGGCCAGTTCTGCCCAGGATGATCGCGATGTAGTTGTTGGCACGTGTTGCCCAGTAGTCCACACCGTCACCGCGGGACAGATCGACCGCCTCGCGAAGCAGCTCCAGGGCCTGTCCCCAGTTCTCCTCTTCCATGTCCAGGAAGGCCAAGTGCGTCAGCATGGCTCCGAGATTGAATCTGTCGGCCGATTCTCGCGCGTGCAGCACGGAAGCCTCCAAGTCGTGTCGGCCGGCGATTCGGTCCCCGAGCTCAACCTCCAGACTGCCCAGGATTGCCAAGGCGTAGGGCAGTTCTGAGTCACCGAGCCTCTGCAGGATCTCAACGCTTCGACGGGCTGCCTCTCGGCCATCGACAGGCATCCCAAGTAGCTCCAGGGTCTCGGCGTAGTCGGCAAGGCAGCGGCCCACTGCTGCGGTCTCCTCTATGGGCGGATTCTTGAGGAAGGCCTCTAACCACTGGCGAACTTCGGCGAGGTCCTCGTGTTTCCACATCCACGCCACGCTCGACAGCAAGGCCAGCCCGAGACTCTGACGCGACCCGGCCTCTGTCTCTCCTTCACCGGCCATGGCACTGGCCCACACCAATGCCGCCCGTAAGTTGTTCCGTTCCGCACCGAACAGGTGCCCTGCCTGCTTGGAGGGAGTCGTCAGAACCCGGCGCCTGTCCAGCCGCTCGGCAACCTTCAGGAAGTGTTCGGCGTGCCTGCGACGCACGTCGGCGAGTTCGCCGGCCTGGGCGAGCTCGTCGATCGCGAAGGACCGGATGGTCTCCAGCATCGCGAACCTCGGCTCGCCGTCGTCGTCGGTGATGGTCACCAGGTTGGCGTCGACCAAGTCGGCGGCCAGGTCGAGCAACTGAGTGTCGCTGCCGGTGTCGGCGGGATGGACTGCCGCCAAAGCGCCGAGGTTCGCGCCGCCAGCGAACACGCCGAGATGTCGGAACAGCAGACGCTGTTGAGTGGTGAGCAGGCGGTAGGACCAGTCGATGGTGGCCCGGAGCGAGCTGTGTCGGGCCGGTCGGTCCACGACGGAACCGCGCAGGTCGAGAGCCCGCTCAAGTCGCAGCCGTAGAGCCCGGGGCCCGAGCACGTTGGTTCGGGCGGCAGCGAGCTCAATGGCCAGTGGCAGGCCGTCGAGGTGTCGACAGATCTGCGACACGTCAGCGGCGTTCGAGGGGGTCAGGACGAACGAAGGGTGCACGGCGCGGGCCCGCTCGACGAACAGCCGAACCGCCGCTGATGCTTTCGCCGATGCCAGCGTGTCCTCAGTCGGGAGCGCGAGCGGCAACACCGGGTATTGGCGTTCACTAGTCAAGTTAAGGGCGCGTCGTGAGGTCGCGAGCACCACGATGTCTGTGGTTGCGTGCAGCAGTTGGTCGACGGCCGCTGCTGCACCGTCCATTTGCTCCAGGTTGTCGAGTACGAACACCGCCGACAGCGGCGCCACGGCTTCGAAGAAGCCCGGCGGGGCGCGCCGGTCGGAGGGTAAACCGAGGACCTCCCCGATGCTGCTCCAGATGCGCCTGGGGCTCGTGAAGGCGGCCAAAGATGCAAAGCACACGCCGTCCGGAAAGTGCTCGGCAACCTCACGTGCGGCCGCGATTGATAGCCGGGTCTTTCCCGACCCACCCGGCCCAGTGAGCGTCACCAGGCGAACCTGAGGGTCGACCAATAGCCTCACCAGATCGGTCGCCGCGGTGCGGCGCCCCAGCAATGGAGTGGTCGTCACTGGCAGGCTCGCGCTGGCGCCAAGTGATTTCAGTGGTGGGAAGTCGACCGGTAAACCCGGGATCGCGAGTTGGTGCAGGTGCTCCGGTTCGGCGAGGTCCTTCAATCGATGCGCGCCGAGGTCTCGCAGCGATACCCCCTGCGGCAGCCGCCCAGCGACCAGCTTCGCGGTCGCATCGGAGACCAAGACCTGACCGCCATGCGCGGCCGCCGCGATCCGCGCAGCCCGGTGGACGTCGAGTCCCACGTAGTTCCCACCATGGATTCGCGGCGTGCCGGTGTGGATGCCCATCCGGACCCGAACCTGCTCATCGTTTCGCCACGCAAGCTCACCGAGAGCGACCTGTGCCTGCACGGCCGCGCCAACTGCGTCCTCCGCAGTCGAGAACACCACGAAGAAGCTGTCGCCCTCGGTACCCATCTCCACACCGCTGAACCGCACCCACGCCGACCGCTGGGCCAGTTGGCAACTGTCAAGAGCCTGCTCATACGCACGGCCCAGCCGCATCAACAGACGCGTCGACTGCTCGACGTCGGAGAACAACATTGAGACCGTCCCAGACGGAAGCTTGGCCACACCCCCATCATCACGCTGTGCTCGTAAGCGCAACACATCTCTCGAGGCCCAAGTGGGCCGGAGATCGCAGCCGGCTGGCCTCGACCGCCGGCCGCTCGATCGCCCCGATGGACCTGAGGTGCGGCTACGCGGCCCCTGTGGTCGGTATGCATTTCAGGCGTTTGATGCTCGGTTTAGGAAACCGACGCGCCTCATCGACATCCGCCGCTTCAGGCGTAACCAACCGACACCAGTTCGTGCCATTTCGACTCCATTGACTTGGGTCGGCGGCACTTCGTTCCCACGGTGTTCCCAGGTGAGCTACGCGTCACGTAGCGTCCGGACCGAGTTCGGTGGCGTACTGGTGGAGGTCGCTCAGCACCGCCTCGCCAAACACAGTCAGGCCGCGCACACGGTCAGCCTGACCATCCCAGGACGGCGTGGCGTCCAGCAGGCCGACATTTGTGAGCGCAAGCAGGACCGGCGTCGGGTACCTGCGAGCAACGTCCAGGATGCGCTGATTGTTCTCACGTTCGGCGCCGGCCGCCGCACGGGGACGTTCGCCCGCATCCTCCACGGCCTTCTGTATCCGGTGAATGTCCTCCAGGCATCGCACGTGCGGCGCATCAATCTGCGACAACGCTGTCGTACGGAGTGCGGCCTCATCAATCATCGCATCGTCCAAGACTGCTCTGGCTACCACAGCACCGAGCGTTCGCCGTTTCGCTGCGGAGGCTGAGTTGGCGGCCGCGGACAGTGCGAGTCCGAAGACCGCATCAAGCTCCTCAGATCTCTCGAGTCGCGCTGCCAGGTGCTCCGGCGTGACCCGCTCGGTGATGGCGTTCAGGGTCTCCCGAGCGCGTTGCGCGCGACGGTCTCTGAATCCCTCGTAGACGGTCAGCATCGCCTCTGCTCCGAACGGGCTGAGCTGGATGGCTGCCCTGGCGAGGATGTCCTGGACGCTTGGCGGCTCGCGGTCCTCTCGGCTCACGGTCTCAGCTTGCCATCCCGCCGGTCCTTCACCCACCGCGGTCGCTGGGCGCAGACGCGAGCGACTCCGCCCGTCCTCATCGCCCGCCCGGTTCCATAAGGGACCGGGCGTCGGCGTTGCACCGCCGGTAACAATTAGCGCTCCCACGCCAACTGCGCGCCGAGGGCGCGACTCTCGCATGCTCGAGTGGCCGAAGAAGCACAACCCCTACGGAGTCGACGGCGTCCCGTTAGCGGGGCCTACCGCTGTTTCATCGGGCCACGACCCCCACCCGTATTCTGCGGCACATTCCTCCATCAGCGCCTGCCCCCCACATTTTGGGCAGCGCTCAGTATCACAATCGGGCCCATGCAGCTGGCCGGCGAGGGCATAGCAATCATGGCATGGCTCGCTGGGCGGCGCAGCCCAGCCTTCTCGCTCATCCCCGTACGGGATGCGCAGATAGGGCGTACCGTCGATAACGACGTGAGTGAAATATTGCGCGTTGACCAATTCGCTCGGCCAGTCGCGGTGAGCGATTTCGCCCTGATAGGCGAGGTATTCGCGCCTAAACTCACTGATGAGTAGTGCTTCGGTGGCCCAGTACGATTCGTCAAGCTTATTGTGAAGCTCTTCGCCCAACTCGCGCTCATGAAGAACGTGTGCGAATTCAAAGAGGTCAATATAGGCAGCTCTAAGCTGTTGACTGGTCGCTTGACTGCTGAAATGCACGATTGAATTTCTGATGTCGCGCGCCCTTCGAAGGCGCACAACATCATCGGCGGCGAATGAAACTTTGCAGACCTGTAGGCGCTTTAGTGCTGTCTCAAGACTAACTGTATGACCCGTGCCGTCATCGACCTTAGTATAGATCAGGATGGGGTGCTCTCGTCGAAGTCGTTCCTTCAGGAAAAGTTCGACTGCGGTCGCAATATCGATAATTGCAAATTTCCATCGGCGCGGCTCCGCGTCTGAAGCAAACTGCGCTTCCTCCAGGGAATGCTCAACGAAGTCGTATGCGCTCTCGAGCAGAGGTGAACCGGAAGGTTCCGGCGTGGACGGCGGAGCGGCGGTCATGGAATCCCCCTATCGCCGTCGCCGAGGCCGGCATGTCTTCTAATCATTGCCGTAGTCGTCAGGCTCAAAGTCGGAGAGGTAGCGATCCGCAAGACTCTCAGACTCCGTGCTTGTGTGTTGCTGTGGCAGGCCTGCAGCGCTGATCTCCGCAGTGCTGTCTAGGTTCAAGCCGCAAACGGGACAACGCAGCTTGCGGGCGACGGAAATTACATCAGTCAGGATATCGCCGTCCTCCAGACGTTCGTTGGTTCGCCGGATTGTCTCCAGTTCGAGTGCAACATCAAAAGCGCAGCCCGGGCAAGCGACCTTGGCTGTGCTCCATGGGGGTGCGAATGGGGAACGTGTGTGACGGTCAGCCTTCTCCTCTGCGGTCAACCCGGAGGCGAACGCCGTGGCCTGAGCGATCCGGACCCGCACCTCATTGGCGAGCTTTTTGTCCTCTGCGTCAACGAGGGCTCTGCCATGCTTCATCACCTGCTCGCCGACGACATCTGTCGGGTCCAGGCCAAGATGGCTGCAGATGACCTCTGCGACTCTCGTAAAGCGCGGCAGCCAAAGAGCTACCTCGATACTCGCTAGCGCTGCCTCGCTGCTGTGCAGTTCACGGTTGCGCAACGCAGCGAGGAGTGTTGCGTCGTTCTCGCGGTCACTGGTGAAATCCTCAACGATCCGCCGGAGTCGCGTGATCACTGTCGTGACTTGGATTGACTTCGGGTCTCTTCCTTCGGAGCCCCCTGGATAGCCCACGGCATGCAGGATGGCGTCGCCATTCGGATCCGCGAGCAGCGCCGGATGCACTCTCGACAACGGCGCACGAAGAAGGAACTCAAGACCGAGGAGGAGCCAGATCGCAAAGGCGTCATCATCCGCCTTGCCAACAGCCTCGGCGCGCTCAAAATATACGCGGGCCTTACCGATCAGGCCGTCGTAATCCCACATCACAGACTCCAAATGTACGTTCGTTCCAGTACTCGTGTCATTGCCGAACCGACAGCCGGCCTGCGGTGTAACAGACGGTGATTGTCTACAATCAGGCATCGCCCGAGCTGCCACTCGACGATGTTGGTCGGCGGTGTCGCGTCCACCTCGTCCATGATTGCGTGACTTCGTGGGGGGCAAGCCCGTGGGTCCCATCGGAGACGGTATCCAGTCTCAGTGGGCACTCTGGCGGGGAGGTATCGCGCGCGGCCCGCGTGATCCCGTGCGACTAGAACTGCTCGGGCGAGGGTATGGAGCAATGCCGGACCTGGATCGAGTAGCTCGGTCCAGGTCGGCTCCGAAAGCTCCAGGGGCCGCAGTAGCAGCCATCTCGGCGGTGCTGAGGAGATTGCACCGTCCGTGTGCCACGGGAAGCGCCCCCGACCGAAGGTGCCGCTTAGGCTCCACTTGCGAACCGAACGGCGATCCGCGGCCTCGAGGCGCTCGGGTCTGCCGACCCGCCCTAAGGCAGCGAACAGTTCGCGCGCTCCACCAGTCGGCTCCAGGGTCAGGTGCCCACATGCGCTGAGAACAGTCATTTGCGCAGCGACGTCCGCCGACTGCGGATCGCTTCGCCCCATCGTGTCTCCCATGCCTGCGCACTGAGCCGATCAAGACTTGAGAGGCTGGCTCAGTGCGGCCACTCAACTGCGACTGCGCGAACCACGACCGTGGCGCTAAGGCGTTTCTCTACGACTCCCGCCAAGCCAACGTCGACGTGCGTAGGGCCGCGTCGGCAACGCGCATAGCGAACTCCGTCTTCAGCGCTGCGCGGGATGAGTCGATCCAGTCCTGGATCTTCTTCGCGCCGATTTCGCCGTATTCGACGGCTTGGATCAGGCACTCCAGCTTGTCGGCGTCCTTCGCGCAGATCGCTTCGATTGTGCCCTGGGCCTCGTACTCGGCTACCGCTTCACTGACGGACTGAGCCGCGCGGTTCGGCAGCCCAGCGACTTGGTCGGCTGTGATCGCTTCGTTTGGCTGGGCAGTCACGTATGGCTTCGCGCTATGAGGTATATCCCCGATTCTCGTCTCCTGGGAGTCATGCCACAGTCCGAGATATGCCGCTCGAGCGGGGTCGCCGCCTTCCTCTGCGGCGATCAGGGCGGCGAGTTGCGCGACCCGGAGGCTGTGCTCGGCGACCGACTCGGGGTCGCGGATGCCGGCGTGCCACCATCCCGAGCGCCGCAGCCGCTTGAGAACGCCCATCTCGTAGGCGAACGCCGCGGTGCCTGCCGCTTCCTCGTCGTACGACTCGCTCATGTGATCGCCCTTCGTCGCTAGCGGCCAGCCAACTGAGCCGCGAATCGTAAGTTTGCCAGTTCCGTACGAGCGTGACGGCTGAGGGCCGGGGTGTCGGCCCGGTCGACGACCTCGAATATGCGCTCGCGGAGGGCCGAGTTGGATTCCAAGAGGTCGCGTCGAGCCATGACGAGGCCCAGGAGGCTGTGAATATTCATCTCGGCGTTCTTAGCATCTGTGAGATGGCTCATCAGATGCTCAATCAGGCGACGGCCCGACCAAAGGGGCGAGCCTGAGGTCAACATCGTCTCGTCATTGGGGTACGTCTCCGGAATCTCGCCTAACCAGTACGCCCAGTATGTGAGCGCGCCCAACAGTTGGTTGCTCTCCGAGAGGGTGCCCTGGATGAAGTGTCGGACTGGTTCCACGTCTCCTTGTCTAGCAAGAGCCAAGCTCGCGGATCGTGTCGCGATACCTCCTGGTACGTCGCGAATGTCGAGCGCTCGGACTGCGATGCGCCGGTGCTGGTCCGCCAGCCAGATGGCCGACGACGGCCGGGTATCGAATCCCAGCATGTAGGTCGCTTGCCGACGGATCAGCTGTGTTCGCTCGTCTGCCGCCTCGGCAGACACCAACATCTGGTCGAAGAACGACTGTCGCTGCACAGCGGTCAACTGAGGTTTGTCCGCAGCCGGGCCGCGGGACTTTGGCAGCGGAAGGTCGCGGACAGCGGACGGCACGACTCCGGTGAAGGGCCATGTGGCGAACGCGACGAAGTCTCGGCGGTGTACGGCGTGGCCGAGTGGGTTATCACGAGTGGACATCGGCGCGCCGCCGGCGTTGATGCAAGTAGCAAGCAGTTCGTCAGCCTCGACCGCAAGCGGCAACATCGAGACAGCGCTTACCGGTGCACCGAGCGCAGCCACGGCGCGTCCGAGCCGGAGCAGCTCGGAGCCCCTCAGCGCGCACAGCGGCCGGCGTCCGCTTTCCCAGCCCTGAATTGTGCTGTCATCGACGGCGAGCTCCTCGGCCAGCTCAACCTGGGTAAGCCCGAGCGAGCCTCGAAGTAGCTTCAGCAGGAACCCAGCAACAACCCCGATTTCCGGGCCGTCCGGGAAACCCTGCATGCCGGTCAGGGTTCGCGATCTCACCACCGCGTCAGCCGCCTCCGCATCGCGCGCGGGGTCGGGAAACCCGCACTAGCAGTCAGTTCCTCGCTGGTCACCACCAGTATTCACTAGTTCGTGTGGAAACGAGAGCGACAACAGCCCCGGCGGATCACTCAGGTTCCGACGAACTGCCCTTTCCCGCTGCCAACTGTTCGAGCCGAATCACGCGTTCCCGCAGCTCTCTGACTTGCTGCTCCAGATCTGGTGGTTCCGAAACGTTGATGTCTGAAGTGGCAACGAAGACTCCGACTCCCTGGGTGCTCCGAAGTAGACCTTCGCGACGAAGAAGTTCGATCGCTCGGCGCACCGTCATCGTGGCCACACCTAGCTCCTTCGCGAGTTTGGGTCCCGTCGGAAGCCTGTCGCCCGGTCTGAGCTCGCCGGACACGATCGAATCGCGAATCGCCTGCGCGACTTGGAGATAGGGGGCGCTGGTTGAGGTCTTGTCCAACTTCATAGCTGAACGGTAGTTCGCGCTAGGTCAGCTAGTCATGTCTAGCGGCGAACTGTTGTCGGTAATAGTTAACTAGCCTAGACTAGTCCAGACTAGTCTTCTCAAAGGAGCAGCAATGCAGAACGCAACGGACTTCAAGCGGCAGTGGCTGACGATCGCCGAGGTTGCGACGGAGCTAGGGATGGCCGAGATGACTCTCTATCGAGCGATTGCGGCAGGCGCGTTCCCGGCCGTACGCATCGGCCGTCGCCTCATCATCCCGGCGAGGGTCCTCGATCAGATGGCGGAGGCCGCGGTGACGACCGGTCGGGTCGTGTCCGCCAGCGAGTTTCGCGTCGAGGCGTCTTGAGACCGCTCATCGAGCAAGACCCGACTGTCCAGCGAACAAACCAAGACCGGCCCCGCACAGGCGCCAACCAGAACAGGGCCGGTTCTCCCATCACTCAGCAACGAGTTCGAGAGGTCTACAGCATGACTGACGCAGTACGGGCCGGCATGGAGTGGGTGCCGCGGTTCGGGATGTTGGAAGTTCCGTGCGACCGTGCGGAGCTGATCCGTGGGTTGTTCGAGCTGGCGGCGTGGGTGGCGGATCACCCGGAGCTGTCGCTGCCGATCGTGACCGGTCGTGTCTACACGGGCGACGGTGACTGGCCGGCGAAATGCCGGGTCGTCGACCAGGTCGCCGAGGCCCTGGGAGAGGTTCCGGTCGAAGACGACGGCCGCTACACCGTGCACAAGGCCTTCGGGCCGATCGAGTTCTACAGCACCGCGATCACCTGCCAGGAAATGGCTGCCTTCCATGCGCACATGTCGTACGCGGCCAACGTGCAGCCCGACCCCGCGGCGGGTGGTGCGCGATGAGCGATCACACGCCGATGGATCTCGCGTGGAGGATGCACGACTCGGCTGCGCAGGCGATTGACAAGGCGGACACGAAGGCCGGATTCGCCGCGACCGTCGAGACCGCGCTCGCCGCGGTCGTGCTGACCTTGGTGTCGCAGTCGCACGGCGCGCCGCTGGTCGAGCGGGTGGCGTTCGGTCTGGCGCTGGTGGCGTTGGCGGTGGCGTTGGGTTCGGCGTTGCTGGTGGTGGTGCCGCGGCTGTACCGCCCGGCTGATGCGTTGGTGCCGGGGGAGTTCTTGTACTTCGGCGCGGTGCGTCGTCGCTCGGTTGAGCAGTTGCTCGAGCGCCATATCGACCCGCAGATGATCCGGGACAAGGTGGCCGACCCGTTGGTAGCGGTGGCTCATCAGGCCAAGCGGCTGGCCGATATTGCGTGGGCGAAGCACCGGTGGCTGCGGGTGTCGGTTGTCGCGGTGGTTGTGGGTGCGGTGTTCGCGGTGGCCGGTGTGTTGATCGGTGGTGCGCGATGATGCGGCGGCCGACGCGGACTGAGGGGGCGATGGTTCCGCAGTTCACCCTCGTCATGGGCGTGGTGCTGGCCGCGGGTGTGGCTGCGGTCGTGTGGGGCAAGACGCCGGCGCTGACCGAGTTGGGGTACTGGGTCGCCGCGACGGGCGCGGTTGGGCTGGTGACGGCGGGGCTGTTGTTTTGGCGGTTGCTGCACGGCGCGCTGATCGCTGGCCCGTTGTGGGTGCTGCTGGCCGGGGCGATCGGACTGCGGCTCGGAACGCCGGGCGGCGTCGCCGGGTGGGTGATCGGCGGCGGTGTCTTGCTGCTGATCACGCTGGGCGTGGTGGCGGTGAACCGCCCGGTCGGCGGCGGTCTCGCGTTCGCGCTATGGCTGGGCTACGCCGCGCTGGCGCTGCGGGCGCTGCCGTCGACTGTGCAGGCGTCGCAGCGGTGGTGGCAGCTGCTGCTGGCCGCGGCCGTGGTGCTGCTCACCACGGCGGGGTTCACGTTGCGGTCGCGGTCCAGCTCGCGCGGCCTGCTGCGGCGCCTGGGCCGCGCCGGCCGGGTCACGGACGGGCTGGCGTCGGGGTGGGATGTGCGGCGGGTGTCGTCGGCGCGGATGCTGCGCAAGAAGGCCAAGATCGTGCGCCCGTCGCTGGCTGACGTGCCGGCGTGGAAGCGGCGGTTCGTGCCGCTCACGCAGATCGGCGCGACCGTGGCCACGGTCGGCTGGGTCAAGGTCCGGTCCTCGGCCGAGGATCACACGCTGACCGTCGCGGGGCCGCGCGCTGGCAAGACCGGCCTGATGATGAACCACTTGTTGGACGCGCCGGGCGCGGTGATCGCGACCTCCACCAAGACCGACATTCTCGACATCACCCGCACCCAGCGCGCCAAGCGGGGACCGGTGTGGGTGTTCGACCCCGACGGTCTCACCGGCGACGGGTCCACGATCACGTTCGACCCACTGACCGGCTGCACCGATCCGGGCGTGGTGATGGACCGCGCATCGGACCTGCTCGACGGGGTCGGCGCGAAGTCCGACGACGCCGAGCACTGGCTCAACCTCGCGCGGCAGGCGCTGACCGCGTTGATGCACGCCGCCGCGCTCGGCGGCTACACGATGGCTGACGTTCAGCGCTGGATCGCGCACCCCGACGACCAGGCCAAGTCCGACGCGCTGTGGGAGCTGCGCGTGGCGAACGCGACGGGGTTCGAGCAGCAGGCGATGCAGTTCTTCACCAACAACGAGCGCACCCGCTCCAGCATCTCCACCACGATCATGCCCGCGCTGAGCTGGTTGTCCGTGCCGACCGCTGCCGCTGCGGCGGCGCCGGGTGGCGTGCCGTTCGATGTGGAGCGACTGCTGGCCGAAAACGGCACCGTCTACCTGCTCGGCGCAGAGGACAAGAAGACCGCGCCGCTGGTCACAGCCCTGACAGCGCACATCGCCCGCCAGGCCAAAACGCTCGCCGTCCGGACGCCGGGTCGCCGATTGGACCCGCAGCTGACGATGGTGCTCGACGAGGCCGCGCTGATCTGCCTGATCCCGCTGGACCGCTGGACAGGTGACTTCGGGTCCCGGGGGATCACGCTGCACATCTCCGCGCAGTCCCGCTCCCAGCTGCGGGACCGGTTCGGCGAGGCCGCCACAGGCGCGCTTCTGACCAACGTCACCACGAAGGTCGTCCTGGCCGGCACGTCCGACGACGACGATCTGCAGTTTTGGTCGACACTGTGCGGCGAGCGGCTGGAGCAGGTCGCGACCCGCGACCGAACCACCGGCGGGGTGTCGATCAGCGACCGCCGCGTCCCGGTCCTCACTCCGGGGCAGGTCGCGCAGTTGCGCGCCGGGCAGGCGCTGATCATCACCCGCGGCATGCCGCCCGCCATCGGGCGCGTCAAGATGGCGTGGAACCGGCTCGACCTGCGCATGGAGCGGTTCCACAACCGTCGCAGCGTCCAGTGGACGGCCCGCCAGGTGGCGGCACTCGAGAACTGGGCCGGTGCCCGGCTGCTCACCGATGCCGCCTGGCTACGTGACCAGGTCATCGCGACACTCGACAGCGCAAGCCTGACCCGGCGCCGCGTCACCGGGCCTGTTGCCCGCCGCACTGTCGCCCGGCTCGATGCCGCGCTGACGTGGCTCGAGGTCAACGACCCCGCTCGTGAGGTGGTCGCCCGACTGCGCCTGGCCGGCGCGATGCGCAAGGCTCGCGCCGGGCTCGCCGCTCGCACTGGGCGCACGGTGGATCGGCAGGTCCGTCGATGAAGTGGCCAACGGCAACCAACGGATCACCGGCCGCGGAACTGCGCGCCTACTACGGCTGCGCCGAGGTCGAGGGACGCGGCCTGAGCGCCGTGCCTGCCTATGACGAGCGCGGCCGCCCGACCGGGCTGGTTGCGATCGATGCTGATGAGTTCTGCGACTGGCTGGACGACTACATGAACGAGCTGTTCCAGGGAGATGACTGATGCAGTACGACGACGAGAAGGACCCCGGGACCGCCGCGCTCGCCGCGGTGGCCGGGCTCGCCCGCTCGGTCGAGGCCCTGACCAGGGACGTATCCGCGATGAAGGCGGGTCTGAAGCAGACCGCTTCCAAGACCGCCGTCGCACGGCTGAACGACACCGTTGCCTCGCTCGGCAACACCGTTGCCTCGTTCGAGGATCTGCTGACGCGGCTCGCGGCCAAGCCCAGTACCGCCCGCGGCCTGGGAACAGGCGCCGACGCCGGCCCCGACGCGGAGCCGGTGCGGTCGTGGCTCCGCTTGCCGGAGCAGGACGAGGCCGCACTGCAGACCGTGCTGAGCGAACTGCTGCCGTGGATGGAATCGACCTATCTGCGCTACGCGACCGCGCAGGAGACGCTTCCGCCGTGCTGGCTGTGGCACCCCGAGATCGTCGAGGAACTGCTGTGGCTGATGGACGCCTGGACTGCCGCCTACGAGGGCGAGGAGGCGTCGAACAAGCTCGTCGGTGACTGGCACGACCGGCAACGGCCTGGCGTGACCCGCCGTATCGGCGAGTACGTCCCGGCGTGTGACGTGCTAGCCCACCGGGACCCCGCCGGGCAGCGCGCGATCACCGTTCCGCTGGCGGCCGACGCCGACCAGTTCGTGACCTGGTGGGCCACGGCCCGCGACGACAACGGCCCGGCCCCGACTCCGGAGCAGATCAAGCGCGGTCGCCGCGGCGACCGCGGCTTGGCCGCCGTACCGAACACCGCTGGAGGCCAGCGATGACCACCCTGTCTCTCAACCTGCCCGGCGTGTTCGACGCAGGCACGGTTACCTGGCCGATGATCGCCGCCGGCGGCGCCGGACTGCTGCTTCTCGCCGCAGTCCTCACCGGCTCGATCTGGGGAGCTCGGCGCGCGGTCCGTCCCGTCGCTGCCGCGATCGAGGCCGGGCGGCTGACGACCCGGCGGGTGCTGATCACGGTGGCGATCCTCGCGGCACTCGGAGTCGCCGGCGTCGGCGGCGCCCGCTCGTTCGGCGCCGTGTCGGCCAAGTTCGACAGCCCGCTGGTGCCGTTGGTTGCCGACGGCATGATCGTGGCCTGCACCGCCCTGCGGCTGGCCGCGCTCACCCGCGGATGGCGCATCCCGGGCGCGCTCGTCACCACATACGTGTTCATCGGCGGCACCGTCTGGCTGAACATCGACACCGCCCACGGCATCGCCGACGCGCTCGCGCATGCGCTCGCCCCGCTGGCCTACGCCGTACTGGTCGAGATGCTGGCACACCTGCTGCGGCTGCACCTGCGGCTCGCGCAGCCCGCCAAACCGCGGCTGTCGGCGCTGACCTGGCTCACCTCGCCGGTGATCACGACCCGCGTCTGGCTGCACCTGTCGCGGACCGGAGGTGACGACCCGGCCGGTGCCAGGGCACTGGTCCAGCAGGTTGTCCGTATGGCGTCCCGGCTGGCGACGCTGTGCCCGAGCCACCGCCTGTGGCCATTCGACGCCGCCCGGTCCGCCCGGACGGCCGCACTGCAGACGATCCGCGACGGGCTGCTGACGGCCAGCGAACTGGCAGGTCTACTTCCGGCCGGCGGACGGCTCACGCCGGGCGAATTGCTCGCGCTGGTCGATTCGGCCGCGCTCAGACTCACCGGCCCAAGCACACCGCATGAGACCACCGCCACTGACGTGTCCGGCAGCACCGAGCGCATCGAGCAGCCGAACGCACCTGTGTGGCTGTTGGCCTACCTGATCGGTGCACTCCGCACCGCATCGACAACTGCACCGACTAGTGCACCGGTGCACCACCCGGCCCGCACCGCACCGACCGCACCGACTGCACCGGCGCACAACGACGCCCCGAACGGTGCACCCGCACCGGTGCACGCACCGCACCGCACCGACCAGCCCACAGAGACCGCCGACACCGCACCGCGCAAGACAGATTCACCATCGGACGCCGAGCTACTCGACGCAGTGGTGCGCCACGCAGCAGAGCACGGCGGTGCGCCCCTCGGACAGCGCGAGATCCGCCGCGCCACCGAGGAAGCCTTCGGGCGGCCGGTCGGCTTTGGCCGCGCCAAGCGCCTCCAGGAGCTGGCGGGATGGGCCGAGCCCGCCGCCACAGACACCGCCGCTGAGACCGCCACTGTGCCCTCACCTGCTCCACAGGTCCGTGGACAACGCCAACTCGTCAACGAGACCGGCGAAAACGAACCCGACAACAACTCCGCCGACGAAAACTCCAGCCGCGAACTCGAATCGAGCAGCAGCCGATGAGCATCCACAGCACGAAGTCAGCGACCAGCAATCAGTTCAGCAATCGACGCGCAGCGATCGCCATGAAGCCGACCCAGCCGATGAGCGATCTGACGATTCAGCAGCAGCCAGCAGGCAGCAGCGAGACCAAGCGCAAGAACGAAGAACTCAGATCACACCTAGGCATCACGATCAAATGGAGCCTCGACTCCGCTTCGCGTCGTCGTATCGGCTTGCCGCCTGCTGCGGCTGGCGCTCTCGCGCCGGTTGAGTTCGGGGGTGCGGCATGGCTGTAGTGAGTGTCCGCAGTGGTCACCGGGCCGACTACCTGACCGGCGCGGTCGCGTCCGGCCGGGAGAACTACTACACCGGCGCAGTCGCGGCCGGCGAGCCGCCCGGGCGCTGGTTCGGCAAGGGCGCTGAAGCGCTCGGACTGACCGGCGAGGTCGATGCGCAGGACATGACCGCGCTGTACGAGCGGTTCATCGACCCGCGCAGCGATGCCTTCCGGGACCCGGCGCGGTGGGACGAGGCCGAGACCCTCGGCCACACCGGCCGCAACTACAAGTCCGAGGAGCAGGTGTACGCCGATGCACTGGCCAAGGAGCCCGGTGCATCACCGGAGCGCCGCGCCGAACTGCGTGCACTGGCGGGCAAAGCGGTGCGCAAGAACGTGTCGTTCCACGACGCCACGTTCAGTCCGCAGAAGTCGGTGACCGTCCTGCACACCGCGTTCGAGGCGCAGGAGGTGCAGGCCCGCACCGAAGCGGAGCGAGCGCGCGGTGCACTGGCCGACGCCGAGCGCGCCGGCAACCGGGCAGCGGTGCACCTGCACCGCACTGCGGTGCAGCGCGCGGAGCGGGAAGCGGTGCACTGGGGCAAGCACCGCCAGGCGGTCGAGGACGCGATCTGGGCAGGCAACCGCGCTGCGCTGAACTACCTGCAGGACAAAGCCGGCTACACTCGCGTCGGTCACTTCGGGGGAGCGTCCGGCCGCTGGGCCGACGCGCACGGCTGGACGATCGCATCCTTCTTCCAGCACGACAGCCGCGAGCACGACCCACAGCTGCACATCCACAACGCGATCCTCAACCGCGTGCAGGGACCGGACGGCAAGTGGCGCACGGTCGACTCCAAGGCGCTGCACCGGGTTCAGCCCGCGGCTGCGGCCGTCGGCGAGCGGGTCATGGAACAGCACCTGATCAGGGCACTCGGCGTGCAGTTCAAGACCCGCCCCGATGGCAAGGCCCGCGAGATCGTCGGAATCGACCAGGCCGTGATGGACCTGTTCTCCTCGCGCCGCAAGGCGATCACGAAGAAGACCGCGCCGATGGTGGCTGCGTTCGAGGCCAAGAAGGGTCGCGAGCCGAACAACCTGGAGCTGGCCTACATCCAGCAGCAGGCGTCGCTGGCGACCCGCAAGGCCAAGTCGCACACCGGTGAGACCGTCGAGCAGCGCCTGGAGCGGTGGGACCGTCAGCTGCGCGCCGAGGTCCGCGGGGGACTCGGCAAGGTCGCCCGCGATGTGCTCGCGTTGCAGCAGCGTCAGTGGCTGCCCGGCCGGATCAACCCGGCCAAGGTGCTTGAGACGGCCTTGGCCGAGGTGCAGTCCAAGCAGGCGACCTGGCGCGCTGCGGACCTGACCCGGGCGATCAGCGACGCATTGCCCGACAATCTCGGCAACATGCGCCCGGCCAGGATCGAGCGGCTGCTGGACCGGCTGACCGAGCGCGGCCTCAAGCTCGCGCAGCAGGTGGACGCGGATCGGCCCGGCCAGAGTCCCGACGAGCTCGCGGCGCTGCCGGACGAGCTCCGCCGCGGCGATGGCTCGTCGGCATACGCCGCACCGGGCGCGACCCGGTACGTGACCCCGGATCACGTCAAGGCCGAACGGCAGCTCGCCGCGTCCGGTTACGCCCGTGGCGCTGCCGCGATGAGCCCGCCGTGCGCTCAGGCGTTCGTGGAGCGGCTGCCTGCCGATGGTCTCCAGCTTGGCGCCGATCAGGAGGCCGCGGTGCGCGGCGTTCTCACCTCCGGGGCGAGGGTCGAGACGCTCGTCGGCCCGGCCGGCACCGGCAAGTCCCGCGTCGTCGGCGCGCTCGCGAAAGCGTGGGAAGACCCGAGCCTGTGGGGCGGACAGCAGCGCCGGTTGGTCGGGCTGGCGGCGTCCCAGGTCGCGACCGAAGTGCTGGCCGCCGACGGCGTCACCGCGAAGAACATCACCCGGTGGCTGATGACCCAGCAGGGGCTCGCCGACGGCTCGGCCGCCACCGAGGACCAGGCGTGGGCGCTGCGCGACGGCGACCTGGTAGTCGTGGACGAGTCCGCGATGGCCAACACCACTGACCTGGCCCAGATCCAGACGTACTGTGACGCCGCCGGCGCCAAGCTGCTGTTGGTCGGTGACCACCGTCAGCTCGCCGCGGTCGGCGCCGGCGGCGGCATGCGGCTGGTCACCGCCAACGCGCTGCACCACGAGCTCAGCGAGACCCGCCGCTTCACCGCCGGATGGGAAGGCCCCGCGTCGCTGCGGCTGCGCGAGGGCGACGAATCGGTGCTGGGCGAGTACCACAAGCAGGGCCGCATCCTCGACGGCGGCCACCTCGAAGCCGCGCAACGGTCCGCGGCCGACGCGTGGCTGGCCGACCATCTCAACGGGCGCCACGCCCTGCTGATCGTGGACACCAACGCCCAGGCCGCCGAGCTGTCCGCGCAGCTACGTGCCCGGCTGGTCGGGTACGGCCAGGTGGACGACGAGCGCACCGCCTGGCTGTCTTCGACCGGCAACCGGGTCGGCGCCGGCGACCTGATCCAGACCCGGCTCAACGCGTGGCACCTCAACGGCTACCACGGCAACAAGCGGGCCGCGTTCAACCGCGACGAGTTCAAAGTGGTCGAGGTGCTGGACGACGGCAGCCTGCGGGTCGCGCCGCTGATCCGCGGCACCCGTCAACCCGTGCCCGGCGAAACCATGGTGTTGCCCGCGCAGTACGTCCAGGACTGGGTGTCGCTGGCCTACGCCGCCACCGTCCACTCCTCCCAAGGCCTGACCGTGGACTCCAGCCACCTGGTCGCCACCCAGAACACATCCGTGTACGCGCTGTACGTCGCGATGACCCGGGGCCGGGTCGCGAACACCGCGCACGTCGTCACCCAGTCGCTGGCCAAGGAAGCTGAGTACGGCGAAACCAGCACCGCAGAGAAGCGGACGGCCCTGTCGGTGCTGCGAGGCGCATTCGACATGGACGACCCGCAGCTGTCGGCGTTGCAGACTGCCGCCGAGGACGCCGCCGAAGCCAACCGGCTCCGCACACCCGCGGAACTGCTGGCCGACGGGATCGCACTTGCTACCGCTGGCCGGACTGCCAGTTGGCTGGACGAACTGACCGACGCCGGGGTGCTCACGCCCGATCAGCGCACGAAGCTGGCGGTCGAGGACGGCGCCGGAACGCTCCAGACGCTCCTGCGCCGGGTCGAGCTCGCCGGGCACGACCCGCGCCAGGTCCTGACGGACGCGATCCAGCAGCGTTCACTGCACGACGCCCGCAAGATCAGCCATGTCATCCAAGACCGGATCAAGAACGTCACCGGCAACCTCGATCCGGTCGGCGACAGCTTCGCGGATCGGCTTCCACACGTCGATGACCCGAAGTGGTCGGCGTACCTGTCCAGCCTCGCCACCGAGGCCGACCGTCGCGGCAAGCAGCTCGGCGAGCAAGTCGCCGACGAGCGACCCCAGTGGGCAATCGAAGCGTTCGGCGAACCGCCAACCGCCGCCGACGTGGACGAGCGCAGCGCCTGGACCGTGCGCGCCGGCATCGTGGCCGCGCACCGCGAGGTGATGGGCCACGAGACCAGCGATGACGCACTCGGCAAACCGCCGAAACCCGGCCAAGTCGAGCAGTACGCCTCGTGGCGCGCCGCGTGGCGAGCGCTCGGCAAACCGGAAGCCGACCGCGCGGAGGCCGAGATGTCGAACGGCCAACTGCGGGTCCGGGTCCGAGCCTACGAGCGCGAGAAGGCATGGGCACCGCCGTACGTCGGTGAGGAACTCGCCGGCACCCGGCAGGCCGCCGAGCGCGAGCGCCGCACCGCTGCACTCCGAATCGCCGAAGCCGACGCCAGCGACGACGAGACAGCCAGAGAGCAGCTGCGCACCGAAGCCGAGCAGGCCAGAGCGCTGGCCGAGGCGCTCGACGCCCGCGCCGCCGAACTCCAGGTCGCCGACGACGCGCGCGCCGTTTGGCTCGCCCACACCGCCGAGACCCGCGCCGCCGCCGAACGCGCCGCCTTCGAGTTGGAGAGCCGCGGCGTCGACAACACCGACGACGGACCCACACCGGAGGAATGGCTCGACGCCGACGAAACGCACAGCGATCTGGCTGTAGTCGATGAGCACGACTTGACCGAGGTTGCCGAGGCCCGTGCCCGGGACTTCGCCACCGCCCGACCGGGCGACGAGTTCGTAGAGGCTGAACTCGTCAACGATCAGCTGCCGAGCAGCGTCGAGAACGTGGCGCTGGACGAGATCCCAGACGCCGAGATCGTCGTCGACCATGTTGACGGCGAGCAGATCCGCGCGTCCGCGGAGCCCGATGAAGTCGCGTCGGAGGCCGCACGCGAAGCCCTGGCCCCGCTCGACATCCGCGAAGTCGCCGCCGACGAGGAACAGGTCGCGGAATCCGATGTTCCACGCGTCCCAACGGCGGATGAGACCGCCGAGGCGGTACGCCGCGCGCAGCGGGCACTGATCGAGATTCAGCACCGCCGCGAAGCCGAACAACGTCAGTCCGACGACGAAGCCGCGCGCGAGGAAGAACTCGCCCGGTGGCATCACGACGACCACACCGCCGACTACGCGCCGCACGCCGACATCAGCCGCGGCGCCACGGAGGCACAGACAGCCGAGGACAGCGAGCCAGTCATGGAACTCGGCAGCTACGACGACTAACAGCGCAGTCCAGGCTCTCCCGCCCTTGGCGGGCGGGAGAGCAACCCGACCTTCGGTCGGGCGAAAGGCCTTCTGTGGCTGGGTTTGGCGGGCGGTGCCAGACCGCCCCCTCCGAATTCAAGGGGTTCTCGCCTGGAGGACGGCGGCGCTCGCTGCGCTCGCTTATTTCCTTGTCCACCAACCGAGAACCCCTTGACTTCGGAGCCTCTAGCGGCCTGGCAGACGGCAGCTGCCGGCAGGCCCCAAAGGACGGGGCTGCCGTCACACAAGCCCACCAGCTGGAGGCGACAGATCCCATGAAGACCAAGAGGACCAAACGAATCAAGGGCGTGTCCAAGACTGCATGCCAGCCCTGGTGCACCACGTCACACAAGTGCGGCTCGCCGTACTGCTGCCCTGAGGTCTACACCGTCCAGAACCCGCGCAACAGCCTGATCCGTAAGGGGACCAAGCGATGAGCAAGGCCCGTGTTGCTACGCATCGTCCAGCGCCGGTACGGCGGCGATTCCGGCACGACACCCTCGTCGCCGTCGACCTGTTCTCCGGCTTCGGTGGCCTGAGCCAGGGGATCGAGCGAGCTGGGTTCGATGTGATCACCGCCGCGAACCACAACCCGTACAAAGTCGAGGTGCACGAGGCGAACCACCCTGGCACCGAGCACTGGATCGCCGACCTCGTCGACCCGGAGTCGGCCGATTACCACGATGCCCGGGACCTGCCGCCCGGCGATCTCCTCGCCGCCGGCGTTTCGTGTGTGAACCATTCGCAGGCCAACACGCAGAAGGCCTATGAGCAGGGCCTGACCCTGTTCAACTTCGACGACCCGGACTACGAGGCGCGGGTGACACGGTCCGAGCGCGACCGCGCGACGGCCAACTGCGTTCTGCACTACGCCCAGAAGCACCACCCGCGTCTGATCCTGGTCGAGTGCACCACCGAACTCCAATCATGGGGTCCGCTCGTGCCCGGGAAGAAGAAGGTCGGTGACGGCTCCACCTACCGGTGGTGGCTCAAGCAGTTCGACATCGAGGGCTACAACCACAAGATCCTGTTCCTGAACTCGATGTTCTTCGGGGTCGGGCAGTCCCGCGACCGCTGGTACGGGGTGTTCTGGGACAAGACACTCCCCGCGCCTGATCTGGACCACCGACCGCTGGCGTGGTGTAAGCACTGCGAGACCGTCGAGAAGTCCTTTCAGGCGTGGAAAACCGGCATCCCAGCCACCGGCTCGGTTCGTTACGGCAAGCAGTACGAGTACCGCTGCGAGCGGTGCCGCAAGCCAGTTGTGCCGCACTACACACCGAGCCTGGACGCGCTCGACCTGTCGAACCTCGGCACCCGCATCGGCGACCGGGAAAAGCCTCTCGCCGCCGCCACGATGGCGCGAGCGGAGCGGTGCCGTCAGCGGTTCGCGGAGTTCCCCGCGGTGCTGATGCCGGCCAAGTCCGCGCACGGCTCCGAGCGCCACCCATTGCAGCCGATGTCCACACAGACCAGCCAACAGGAGACCGCGATCCTGTCCACCGGCACCTTCACTGGCCAGGTCATGGTTGCTCACCGCCACAACGGCGACGGGCAGCACATCACCCTCCCCATGGACACGGTCACCGCTACCCACGAAAAAGCCGTACTGCTTGCCGTCGACAACTACCAAGGCACCGGACGAGGAGTCGACGAACCGCTCCCGACACAGGGCGGCTCAGAGACCATGGGCCTGGTATCGACCGGGGTCCTGCCGTTCCGGAAGAACACCACGCCGACGGTTCACGCAGAAGCCATGCCGACCGTCACGGCCGAGCAGATTCCCGGACTGCTGTTCACCGGCTGGTACAAGCAGAACGGCTCGACCGGCACCGAGACCGCGCCGCATCCGGCGACTGACCCGTTCGGCACCCTCACCTCCCGCGACACCACCGCGCTTCTGGCCGCCGAGTGGCGCGAGACCCTGCGCGACCTGCGGCTCGAGGACTGCTACTTCCGCATGATGGCCGCCCATGAGATCGGCCGTGGCTGCGGCTTCGACGTCACCTTCGGCAACCACCGCGGCACGTACATCGTGTGGGGATCGGCCCGCGACCAGGTCGACGGCTACGGCAACGCCGTCAGCCCACCGGTCGGCGAATGGATCGGATCCCGTCTCCGCGCTGTCCTCCACCGCGAGGACCACGCCTGACACCGGACAACCCGGGGGTGCCGCGAGGAGCAGGCCACGCCGGCGGGCACCTCCCAGCAGCCAAAACTCAACCTTGTAAGGAGAACACCCATGGCGACACAGGTACACCAACCCACCCCGGCCGATCCGTCAGGGGCCGGTTACAACCAGCCGAACGACTTCCACCTCGCCGTCGAGGTCCGGTGACCATCAAGGTCCGGATGTCCGGAGAGCCCGACGAAATCGCCCGCCTCGTGGACCATCTCCGCGGCCACTTCGAGGTCGCCGGCAGCGACCGCGCCTACCCCAACCGCGGCTCCTTCGGCGTCCGCGTCTACCTCGAACTGCGCGAGAACACCGCACACGACGACCGGAGCGCACCGCAACAGATCCGCAGCGAACGAGTCCACCCCCGCCGAAGAGAGGTCGAACCGTGAGCACTGCCCGGCCACAGCGACAAGTTACCGATGCCGGCCACCAGGCGCTCAGCCGCGCCGCGCACTGGCACGCCGACCAAGGCTTCTCGGTCTTTCCGCTGGCGCCCGGACGCAAGACCCCGGCCGTGGCTGACTGGGAAGCCGCTGCCACCACCGACCACGTCTCGATCGCCCGCACGTGGCGCAAAGCGCCGTACAACATCGGCGTCGCAGCCGGACCGTCAAGGCTACTTGTCGTGGACCTGGACCAGCCCAAGGACCCGAGTGACGAGGTACCCGCACGGTGGCGAGAGCGCGGTGCGGCAAGCGGAGCCGACGTACTCGCACTCGTGGCCGCCGACCATGACGATGAATCCGTGCGCCCGACGTACACCGTCGCCACGCCGTCGGGAGGACAACACCTCTACTACCGCCAGCCCGAAGGCGAGCAACTCGGCAACAGCGCCGGCCGCATCGGATGGAAGATCGACACCCGCGGACACGGCGGCTACGTCGTCGCCGCCGGATCGATCACCTCCGACGGCCGCTACCTCGCAGCCGTCACCATCGCACCGCAGTCCTTGCCCGGTTGGATCATCGACGCCCTCGACACCCCACCGCCAACCAGCAAGGCACCCACCGAAACCTGTGCACTGAGGAACGCCAGCGCCTACACCCTCGCAGCGCTCGCCGGGGAACTCGAGAACGTTCTGGCCGCCACGCCAGGCCACCGCAACGACACCCTCAACCGCGCCGCCTTCGCACTCGGCCAACTCGCCGGCGCGTTACTGCTCGACCAGCACACGGCACGCGACGAACTTCTCTCGGCAGCTGCCCGTATCGGTCTACCGCACGCCGAAGCCGAGCGCACGATCACCTCAGGACTCACCGCCGGCGCCCGCCACCCACGCCAACGAAGCGCCTAACGGCGAAGGGCTCTCAGGGAAGCCGTTCAGCGCTTCCCTGAGGCCCATCCCGGCACGGACACATCTAGCCAGTTTGCTTGGCAGAAGTCTGTTCCACCTCGATCGGGGGAACACCGGATCGACGCCAGGCCCACGCCAGCGTCGCGAGTGCGCCGTCCTCGAAGCCCGGCTGTCCGGGGGCGCTGACGGCGACTGCACGCTCTGCGGCCTGAGTCTCTACCTCGACCAACTCTTCGTACGCGTTCTCAGACGTATCAGTGATCGGAGCATGGGCCCACTGACGCACCGACCCGCCCGGGCGCTGGACCGTGACGATCGCATTCGCGAGCCAGCGGCAAGTCACCTGCACACCGGTCAGGAAGGAGTCCTCGGGAAGTCCCGCAGCCTCCTCCGCATCACCGCGCCTCTCTGCTGTCCACCACAGCCGCGCGAACTCGCGCACCGGAACGTGCAAGTTCCCCCGCGGTATCCGCTCGAAATCCCGGGCAGTCAGCTCCATACCACAACACGATCCCACCAGCCGCCGACAGTTTCCACCCTTGTCAGGTCGAGACGCGGGCGTCCGGAGAGCGGGGTGATCGCCTGGGGCGGAGTGTCGGGCTGGGTACTGGATGCCAGAAGCAACTACTCCGGACGGGAGAAGGGACGCACAGTGGCTGAGGCGAAGTCGAGCCGTCACAGCGGCGAAGAGTGGACTGAGCACCAGCACCGGCAGTTGCGTGAACTGGCCGGTGCAAACACGCCCGTTGGAGTGATGAGCGTCAAGCTTGGCCGCTCCGAGGACGCGATCCGGTCCAAGGCGCAGGCCGAGGGAATCATCCTCTCGCCACCGAACCGATCGCCGTACGGCGACATGAGCTGATAGCCAAGCGCATGCTGGTGCCGTGGGCGGCGTGTGGCGGTGCGGGAAGTGCGACGGGGCGAACGTTCCGGAGCACCACCGGTTCTGCCCACAGCGTGACACCCGGCTCACGGTACGGCGAGTGATCATCGTGGTCTGGCCGCCCTTCCGCCGGCGCGAGAACAGACGAGACAGTGACACCGGCCAAGCCACGCCGTGAGGCGCCGCCTCCGCATGTCCCGGCCGATCTGGCCGGGCCCGTCGAGGTCGCCCTGGCGAAGTCCGCGAATGAAATCCCCGGCACGCATGCCCTACCCGGTGGTTCACGCTACGAAGTGAAATGGGACGGCTACCGCGTCGCGATCGTCCGTGACGGTGTCGGCGCGCGGTTGTGGACCCGCAACCGCAACGACATCAGCGACCGCTTCCCTGACATCGTCACCGCCGCTACGCGGCAGCTGGCCGCCGGCATCGTTCTGGATGGCGAGCTGGTCGTCCTCGGCGCGGATGGTCGCCTGAGCTTCGACGCCCTCCAGCAGCGTCTCGTGACCAGCCCGGCGAAAGCGCGCAACCGCGCCGCTGAGGTGCCTGCCGCGTATGCGGCCTTCGATCTGCTCGCGAGCGGGGGAGTGGATCTGCGCACCCAGCGCTGGACGGTCCGCAGGCAGCGACTCGAGCAGCTCGCAGGCTCCTGGGTACCTCCGATGCAGCTGACACCCGTCACCGACGACCTGGACGAGGCCCGAGAATGGTTCGAGGTCCTGCCCGACGCGATGGGTGTCGAAGGCCTCGTGATCAAAGGCGCCGCCACTCGCTACACCCCCGGCCGCAGAGACGCCTGGATCAAGGTCAAGCACCGCGAGACCCGCGAAGTCATCGTGGGCGGCGTACTCGGCTCGATCACCCGCCCGGAAGTCGTGATCGCCGGCGCGTACGACGCCGACGGCATGCTGACCGTGATCGGCCGCACCGTTCCACTGAAGCCGGAACAGTCGGCCCAACTCGCCGCGGTTCTGAAACCCGCCAAGCGCGGCCACCCGTGGCCCGACGAGATCAGCTCGCAGCGCTGGGGCGGCCGAGACAGCAAGAAGCCTCTCGTGAAGGTCCAGCCGACCGTCGTCGCCGAGGTCAGCGCCGACGCCGCGACGCAGGGCGGCCAGGTCCGTCACGGCATGCGGTTCGTCCGGGTACGGGCCGATCTCCGCCCGGAAGATCTTCCGACCGTTGGCTGAAGGCTGCCGCAGGCAGCCCGACTAGAACATGAGTTCGATTAATGTCATGATGAGGTCATGGTGGGACGCTTCAATGTCCGGCCCGGGGACAACGGGGACGACGACTGGCTGGTGTGGGACAACGCGGTGAACGGTCACCGCGGGCGCTGCGCGACCGAGGTCGAGGCCAACGCGCTCGCCGCGGACCTGGAGCTGCAGTACACCGTCCACGGACCGCGCGACCCGGCGAATGTTCGCCGCGTCGACCCACCGATCACAGTCGATGCCTGGACGCCGGGCGCCGGCCAGCTGGACGCCTGGGTCAATGAAGGGGGCCGCTGGCTCGGCCGTGTCCGGCGCGCCGACGGCCGAGTGTCATTCATCGATCAGAACGACATCCGCCCAGCCCCCGGCCGCGACGGTGTCGCGACCAACCACGCGAACAACAGCGACTGATGCCCGGGGCGCAGCGCGAGTCCGTCATCACCCTGGTCGGTGGGCCCTGGGACCGGATGGTCTACTACGCCTCCGACTGGGAAGACACCCGGCGCGCCGCGGAGAATATGGGGCGAACACCCTACGAGTTCTGTGGCTGGCCGCTCGCGTACCGGCAGGAGACTCCCGGCAGCAGTCGATGGATCTGGACCGCCAGGCACGACTGGCCGAGGAAAACGCCTCCACCCGCGGCCGTCGACTGAGTGTCGCCAGTCCCGGGCCTGCCTGCCGACGGGGCCTCCCGCCTCGACGCCATGCGGGCGGCGGCTCCACCCGCCGGTGGCTCCGGGCCGGGGACTGGCGACCCTCAACAGTTTCGCAGGGATTACCTGGCCGGCTCGGGAGTTATCCACAGCCCGGTGGCATGACTCCGGGTGCACCAATGAAGCTGGGCGGCGACCGCCGCCCCAACTTAGCCCTCGAGTTCTGCCCACTCCGGTAGCGGAAGCGCATCGAGCCACGGCTCGAAGTCCCTTACACCCATGTCTAGAAGGAGGACCGTGACCCAACTCCGAGCCAAGGCGTCGAGATGCTCAACCGAGTTGTCGAGCGTTCGTGATCGTGCGAAGTAGCCCCCGTGCAATTGCTGGTCACCGTCCTTCGGGAAAGGATCGGTGCTGAGTACGCTTGACACCCGAAGTTCCTGGCGCGGTTGGAGCCAGGCCTCCCACGGGGCGAGCTCGGTTGGCTCTTCCGCGTCCAGAGCGTGCGCGACCGCCTGACATGTCGAGGACACGGCCAAGAGGCCAGCGAGCAATGCGGAGCGCAAGTTCTCAATCGCCATCTGGGGAACTGCCGGGCCGCGGGGGAGCCAACGCAGCCCGACGAGAGCTGACAAGTTGCGTCCGGCGAGCTGGATGAATGCCGAAGCCTGCACCGGCGTATCGCCGGCGGTCAAGACCGTCGCTGGTTTGCCGAGTACTTGATCTACTTCCGGTGCCTGGAGTTTGACAGTTCTCGAGCGGGCTTCCGTGATGTGCCATTGCGTGGGCAAGCTCATGCTCCGGAGAGCCGGCGCGATCCCCCAGACGGTGTCCGGCAACGAAGATTCCTGCAGTGCATCGAGGGCCGCCGCTCTTGCGGATGACGTTAGCCATTGACGGTCCAGGATGCGGCGCGGCAACCTCAGTCCGCCTGCTACACGCACTGTAGCCACAGCACCGTCCGCGTCTGGCCAGAGGGGGAGCTCTGACGGCGCCGTCAAGGCATAGTCTGCGGATACGTTCTCCGCGTTACCAGAGTGGTCTCGGGCGACAAGGTCGAGCAGCCGCTGGCGGTCGGCGGCGACTGACGCGCCAGGGATCCGGTATAGAGCCTTTCCCTTGACGAGCACCGGGTGCAGTACGCGATCAGCGTTGACTCGAAGTACGACGATTAGCCGGTCGGTGTCCGGCTTTGCAACTGCGATCACTTCGGGCAGCGCCCCAGGGATGGTATCCCGCATCTGCGTGACCAGAGTGTCATGCTCAGAACGGGGGACACCGGCGAGTCTGTCTTCGCCTTGAGCATCCTCCCTAACGCCGACGAGGACGAGTCCACCGTCAGTGTTGCTCAGCGCCGCCACCGCCTCCACGACGTTGTTACCGTGGCGCTTCTCCTTGATCTCAAACGTCAGGGACTCGGTCAAGAGATTGGCTGCCTCGGCCTCAAGGACAAAACGGCGTACAGCGTCGTAGTCGACGTCGTCGGCAGGCAAGTCGTAGAGCGTTGTAGATGCCACAGCCGAACTCTAGATGAGGCTGCCAGGCCCGCCGTTTCCTCTTCCAGCGGACCCTGCAGGCATGCTGTCTGACGGCCGCCGAGCGAGCGCTGTTGCGGCGATCTGGGTTCGCCTCATGCACTCTGTCGTCGACGGGCATCGTCCGTGCTGCCGGTCGCACGCTGGGACGCCGCGATGGCACGACATGCTTTGGGGTTCGGCTCTTCAGGTGGAGCGGGCTGGTTCCGCGGCGATGCTGACCACAACGTCGTGGCCGAGCGAGGGGTCGCCGGCGACGTGAAGGCCAAGGTCCGTGATCCGACCGTCTCTAGGGTGCCATTCCCGGTCTGGCCGGGTGCGGCCAAGGAGTGGCTCGAGGGCGTCGATGGTGGGCTTCCAGAGGGTAAGCCAGTTGCGGTGTGGGCCGACGACGAAGGAGAGTTGCAGATGCACGGCCCCGTCTGGGATCTGCGCCGCGTGCCTCACCGCAGCTCGCACCTGCTCTTTGTAGGCCTTGCTTTGGGCCGAGGCTGTGGTGCGAACCGTATAGGTCGTGCCGGGTCCGGGCGTCTCGTGCGCGGGTGCGACGAGAACACACGATGTCTCGACGTGCCGCTTGGCGCACCAGACCGAGACCAGCTCGGCATTGCGCAGCCGAGCGGCCAGGGGGAAGGCATAGTTATCGAGGTCGGCAGCGTCGAGCAGGTCGCGCCCGGCGGGTAGGCCGACCTCGAGCAGAAGCGCCCAGGGGCCGGTGACCACCATGGAGGGCGCCAGCAGTTCGGCGGTGTCGTTGAGGTACTCCCGGAGCCGCAGCTGGTCGGGGTCTGTCGCCTTGTTCCAGCTGGCCAGACGTGGGCGTTTCCTGAGGTTCAGAACTTGGCCTTGTGGCCGGGCGTACCAACGTGTCACGGTCACGACCGATGTACCGTACCGGTCTGGTCGACCCACCAGACCTCGATTTGCGCCGCAGCAAGTGATCCGGCCGTCTCGGCATGCAGGTCGCGGTAGCGCGGAAAGTCCGGCAACGCGATGACGCTGCGCCAGCTCGGCTCCTTGCCCCGCAGTCGCATTGCGGCCAGCACGGCCTGGGAGTACCAGTGGCCAGCCTGGGTGCTTGGGCTGGTGCGCTTAACCTCGCTGGCACGGTTCGGGTCCGCGTAGCCGCGGCTGGGGAATCCCTTGACCTCGACCCCAATTGTCTGGTTGTCGCGCGCCGCGATCACGTCGATGCCGTGTTCCTTAGTGGCAGTGTTGGCCACCGACAGGATCCGCCATCCGTCGGTTGCGAGCGCCGTCACGAGGGATGCCTGGATGTTGGCCTCCGTGTGCCACTCGGCCGACGTCTCAGGCGCTTCGCGGGGCGGCGCCTCAGTCCGCGTGGCAGGAGGAGTGTAAGGGGCGCGGGCGATGGGTGGCGCTGTTCGCGGTACGAGGTCGCCGGCGACCTCGTAACCGAGTGCGGACAGGTGCCTGCGAGCGGTGTTGGACATGAATTCCGATCGAGGGACGCCGGTGGCGACCTCGAATGCCTGGGTAACGGGGAACCATGTGCCGTTGACCCTCACGGCATGCTTGCGGATCGTGTCAGGCGCAACGCCGGTCAGCCGGTTCGCGACGTCCTCGCGGGACAGGTCGTAGTGGTGACCGTTAAGGATGAACCGGATCGACGCGCGACCGTAAGTGTCCATGGCACGAAACTACGGCAGCCGGCCGAGAAGGGGGAGGCATTCGCAGCTTACGAGCGGCGCCGGCGACGGTCAGCCCGGGCAGACTCATGACACGACGGCGTCCCGGTCGGGCTCGTGGTGCAGGTGGTGGTGCGTAGTGGTGTCAAATCAGGGGGCTAGCGAGGCGTGGTGCGAGTGCTACCGCAACCAAAGTCGCTGGTAGAGGCTGGATGAGGCGGTGACGTTCCTCCTCGTAATGAGAAGGTCGTCGGTTCGATTCCATCTGCTCCGCGGGCGGGCCGCCTACATGGGGGCACTCGCGGCAATGACTGCTAGTGCTTCGTCACCGGAGCCTCCGTTGGGTGCGGGAAACGCCGGATCGGCGTCTCCACCCGCAATCGAAAAACTATCCACTATACACAGCTCGAACGCATTGTCGGTGAAAATTCCGCTCAGTTGGTAACCATGTATATCTCCTCCCCTGGAGATTGAGCGAACGTCTGCTTCGCAAGCTAGTCTCCACCAGACCGAAAGATACTCCTCTGCGCGTTCCTCGAGGCCTGCTCTTGATGTCGCAATAAGCGCGCCTAGTGCACGCAGGTCGTGACTAAACCACTGAATTGAGGAGTCCGTAGGCGGCGCTATATCAGTTCTCGGAACCACCTGATCCCTTCCAAAGCGATCGTTATACAGAAACGCCATCTCACGTAACAGTGGAAAGCGTTTAGAAGATCCCAAAATGCGGTCCGCGGATGTTTGGACGAACTGACCGAGTGTGGCGGCCTCCTTCATGTTTAGGCCGCTGTGAGGATGGTAGTCGTAATAGATCTGGAAGGGCTTATCTGAATCCTTGCTAATCTTGGCAGACATCTGGTCCAGGCCCGCTCCGCGAACCATCGCGAAGTTCGACACCGCGACGCTTACACCAACGGTTCGGAGTGAGGTGCGGTTGCGTTCGATAAATCGCAACGCTTCGAGCGCTTCTTCCTTGGTCTCCGTCGGATAGCCCGTTATGAAGTTTACCTGCGCGGCGATCCGTTCCTGTGCGCACCACGCGAGCACATTCTCTGCATGCTTAAGATCGGTATTCTTTTTCATGATCTGCTGAAGGCGGTCCGTCGCAGCGTCCAAGCCAAATATCAGCCGCCTGCAACCGCTACGAGCAATCGTCTGGACAACTTCAAGCGTCCAGGCCCGGTGGATGCGCCCAAACACCATCCATCGGTAGTCACATCCATGTGACTCGAGCTCCTTGGCAAGCTCACGCCCGAAACGTGGCTCCAATGCCTCATCCACAAAATGAAAGTGCTGACAATGATACCGATCAGCAAGTGACCGAAGGTGCCGCACAGTCGTCACGGCGTCGCCGTAGACGAATCTCTCGTAGGTCTTGTAATGCACGCAATACAGGCACTTGCCAAAGCTGCATCCACGCGAGGTGATATAAGGAAGAATTAGCGTCGGAAGGAAGTACTCATCAAGTGGTAGGTCGTCGAAATCTGGACATACTTCGAGCAATGCTCCCTGATCGCCTGTTGCTTTGCCTTCAAGGCGATCGATGATGTCCCCGAATTGAGCTTCGGATTCGTACGGCAAGTAGTCGTCAATGAGTGAATCGAACGGCTCCTGCGATGGCAGATCGTCCTTCAGTCTTGTGACCATGCTGCCGCCGGCATATACCGGGAGATCCCAATGTGCCTTCACGTGGCGCGCCACGGTCATTCCTGGGATCAACTGTTCATCGAAAGCAAACGAAAGGCCCACCACATCTGGTGCGAAGTCCCGGATCTCCCCATCAACCCACTCAGGCAGAAGGTCGCGGAATGGGTTTTCTCCGGAATCTGCGGTAGCTGCCCAAATATCCGAAGGTTTGGCTGTACTGTAGCGCGTCCGCAGCTGGGATAGCCCCAGATCAGTGTCCCCGAAGGAACAACTGTAAAGATCGAGTGCATCTTCCAGGATCTTGCGCGCCCAGAGAAATCTGCCGTAGTCGTAGAAATCCTCCGAGCGAAAGACGTCGATCGCCTCCGCCACATGCTCGAGAATGTATGGCGAGCGGATCACGGCACACGCCTTCCGATACAGTTCTATTGCTTCTGCCGCGTCCAGAGCCTCACATGCGTCCAACTCGCGGACCCTGTCGCTCAATGCCGGCACGACACTCGACAAGGTCTCCTGTCGAAGTATATGCGTGTAGAAGCGGAGATTGAGATCAACGACTCTACATTCGTGTCCCCGGCGTATGAGTTCACCCTTCACCAGCGGCAGCGATAGATACGGGTGCAGCGGTCGACATTGCGGTGGGAAGAATAGGAGAACTCGCATCGGTGCCTCCGTCACTAATTACTCGAAACCTTATGGATGCTGGTGTACACCTGACAGCACGTTGTCACGGAACATATCGGCAACCCACCCATGGCCGAAGACGGAGTCAAAGACGCCGCCCTGTCGATGAAGGTTCTTCATCTGCTCTCTGTAGGAACGCGAATATTCCAAATCAGATGATGATGCCGGTTCACTCACCATTGCCTCAGAACCAGCGATCCAGGCGGCGAGGGCATCCTGGCCGGCCGTCAGTGAGGCGACGATTGTTTGCTCGGTGGCAAGGTGGATCTCGCGAATCCCGCGGAATCCTCGCGGCCAGTCTTTGGTCATCAGCGGTTGAGGCATTTTGTGTCGCTGCTCTGTCACAACAGCATCGAGTTGAGTTACCGATCCGCCCCGCAGTCCAACAATAACCCCTAGCGAACCTAGGCTACTTTTAAGGTTCAGGTTGACCACAAGGTATGGATAGGCAGAGTCGACCGAAGGCTCTCCGAGCCAGGCGATGATAGACGACATGTGGGGGATCTCGCTCTCGAGTGAAAAAGCCACGAGCGTTCTTCCATCACCTGCTTTCCAAATTGCGACGCGATAGACCGCGAGACGCGGCGACCCAGACGGATCGAGAATAAGGCGCTCGCCGCCGTCTTCGCGGCTGAGTGCGAATCGAGCCCCAAGGTTCTCGGCAACATGGGCGTTCAGGTCGCGACTGGCCGCCATTAGAACGTCGACCATTGGGGCGTCTGCGGTCATCGGAGGACCCACCAAGTTCTGAGTCGCCGTCCGCTACTTGTCGACGTCGCCCATCTTCTGTCCGAGCTGGTATTTCATGTCAAACGGATCGCCTTGAGTCTGACGAGGAAGCAGTTCGTGACGTACGACAACAAGAACCTCTTGACCCTCGAGATCCCGCAGACCCCGCTCCCCATTGGGAATTAGATCGCCGTCTCTCAACTCACCAGCCACCAGTTCACCTGTGGCAAGCTGTCCAGACTCGTTAGTCGCCATTGAGGTGACAGCGACGCTCTTTCCCTCGAGTACCCTGATCCGCTCACCGAGCTCGCCGATTACGAGTCGACCACTTACAACTCGACCCTCAAAAGTTGCGAACATGTAAGCCTCCCCATTCTCTGACTGCCGTCGGCCCGAGTCGATGAGGTGCCGACGGACCTGATTTGAGCCCCAGTCCCTAGGGCCATGGTGGGACAGCCACGCCGACAAGTACACCTCTCGCCGCTTCGCAATCTGATTCAGTAGCAATCGCTTGATTTGGGTTGGCGCCTGGTGGTTGACCCCGACGCCGATGTCCTCCCGCAGTCCGCCGCATACATATTGGAATGTCAGTTGCCTCGGGAAACATCGCACGTCACGCAGATAGGTCCTGTTTTGCTAGGTAAATCTGCCGGTGGAGAAGGTCGTGGGCGCGACGGCCGTTCCGTCGCTGAGACCGACCGGTCCTCGCCGCGCGCCCTCACCCCAGTGGGGCGTCCGCTCGCGGGAGCGAGCGGGCAGCGGTGGGACATTGCGGACGAACCAGCGGATGAACCGCTTGTGATCAGCCGCCGTCTGCCGCTTGCCTAGGCTGCGTGACGGGCGACGTGTCGATTGGAGCAACTCCGAGCGCGTGACACGGTTCGTGACGCGAACTGGAATCAACTGCTGCTGGCTGAGGCACCCACAGAGGCGGACGGCGACACTCCTGTCGCCTGAAGATGGCAAGGTTGACGCCATCGAGCAGCCTTTTAATCCGCCGTTCGACCGTTCGAGACCTGCGCCCGATGGTGCGAACTTCAGCGGACGTGGGTTGGGCCATCGAGAATCGCGCTGACGATCTCGGCTACGCGATCGCGTTCGGCGGGGGTGAGGATCTCGCGGAAGCCGGTGCTGCCATGGAGGGCGTCGAGATAGTCGACAAGGGCGGTGAGAAGCAGAAGGCTCTCGCGGGCGTAGTCGGGGAGAGTGGGGTCGTTCTGATGCCTCGATGCCAGCCGGTTGGCTTCCCGGGTGTCTTCGAGGTTCCAGCCGTCGCCTGGGTCACGGCGGGGGTAGCCGAGCAGCGACGAGCTGACGTAGTACTCGTCGGCTCGAGCGGGGTTGTTGCCGAGGGAGTCGATGAACTGCGCGACTCGCGCGCGCTCGTCGCCGCTGAGGAATTCGTCGAGTCGCCGGCCGTGGAGCTCTTCGACGTAGGTGATCAGGCCCTCGGTGCAGTGGATCGCGACAGCGACCTCGGGATCGAGGGTGTCGGTGGCGATGTCGCGAACCGTCGCGGGGGCGTCGATCACGTCGTCGAGTTCCAGGTCAAGACCTGGGATTAGACGCGAGCGGTGAGCGGGAACGTTCGCCGTCATGTGTCCACCTATCGTTCGTGGGTCGGGCTGTTCGGGCTCGGACCTCGCCCGGGACGGCTCGCCTGGGGTGCGATGGCGGGCTTGGTCGAGCCTATCTGTCGGGGTGAGGGTGAGGCCTGAAGTACGTGGTTGGCCGATCCGGCGGGTGGCCGGAAGCGCAGGATCCATTCGGAGGTTCCCGGGTCGGTGAAGGCTAGGCCGCCCTTGCGGATCTCCTTGATCACGTCCTTGCGAATGAGGCTGTAGAACGCCGCATCGACGTTCGCTGACCGCGATGACGGTGGCAGCCGCGCTTCGACTGAGGCGCGGTCCTGGATCGGGGGCCCGGCGGCCAAGGTTTGCGCGATCGCCTGCTCGGTTGACTGGAGGCGGTTCCAGGCTGGGCCGTGAATCTGCCTGTCGAGCTTGTGACGGGCACGTTCGACTCCGGCCAGCGCCGAGTGGTTCGTAATCTCGCGCGTCCCGTTGGGCGCCGCCCGCCACGCTTCGAAGGCTGCGAGCTGCAGCCGCAGCGGGTGCCCTTGCGAGAACTGCACGACGGTGTTCAGGGCATCTTGGCTGAACGTGACGCCGGCGAGGCTGGCAGTGTGGCGGACCACCGCGTTTGCCTCGGGCGGTGTCAGGACGTCGATGCGGCCGACGTCGAAGACCTGACCCCGGTCCGCCGTGGTGAGGGCCGCCTCGGCTGCACCAGATCCCGCGGTGACAACACCGACGGGGTGCCCTGCCCGAGAACACTCGTTGAGGCCGTCGCACAGTTGCTCCAGTTGTGATGGAGACCAGCGCTGGAGGTTGTCGATAACGACCATCGCAGGTTGCCCCGATCGACGCGCCTGCTCGCCGGCGTCAGTGAGTAGCTTTGCGATCTGGGGCCCGCCAGTTGGGCGCTCGATGTTCACCGATGCGCTTGGTCCTCCCACGCCAACCGACAAGCTCCCACCCCGGACCGATCGAGACAGGCTCCGCAGCCGATCGAGCACCCGAGCGCCGCCGCGCATGCGTTCGCTGTCGAGACTACTCTGGAGAGCTTCGTTCACCGGCTGGCCCGCACCAACCTTCACCTCGGCCACCCGCCAGCCCCGCGAGCGCAACTCCTCAGCAACCTGGAGAAGCAAGGTGGACTTGCCCATCCCGCGCGACCCCGAGAACAACAACCCGTTCGTCTCCACCTGCGCGTGAGCCACGTCGCTCGCGAAGGCGCGCGCTAACGCCCGCTCAGCCTCTCGCCCCAGCGGCGCACGCGGCGCCACACCAGGGCGAGGTGTGAACGGACTTCCATGTGCCATCTACGCCCCCGCGCCTCGACTCAAGCCACTTCGGCCAACTCTATTTGCATTTTGCCTGCGTACGCCGGGCGCCCTGTGGATAACTGGGACCGGGTGGCGCACGTTCAGCTCTCCGCTCCGCCGAGATAGGCTGCGCCAGCCAGCACCGGCGCTGCGAGCGACTCCCGGGGCCGATGCCTGGCGGATTGTCTCCGTGGACAGCCTGGGCAATCTTGTCAATGATCGCCGCAGCAACCGTCGGTACCTGGACCTTGTGTTGCCCGAGCATCAGCGTGACCATCATTCAATGGGACCCGGCGGGGAGAGACCACCTGGCAACAGTGACGGCGTCTGGGTGCTCTGTAAGAAGTGCAATCGGATCAGCATGAAGCGAGGCGCCTGGCACAAGGGCTGCCCTCAGCCCGATTGCGACGGCGGTCCTGAGAGTCTGAAGACAGTGCCTCGGCCCGGCGGATCTCAATGATCACCACGGCGCTGCAGCAACTCGCTGGATTGTTCTCCCGCCGATTTTTCTTCAACGCTCTGCTTCCCACCTTCGTCTTCACTACCGTCACATCGCTCATCTTCGTTATCGCTTGGTGGCCGACAAACCTTTCTGTAGCGTCGTGGGCACACGTGGATCTGCTCACCAAGCTGATCGGAATCTTTATCTATTTCGCAGTGATCTACTTCCTGGCAGCCGGAGTCGCCAGCCAATGGCGTGGCATTGTCAGGCTGTTCGAGGGGTATCCCTTCATCGCCAAACCTAACTCCGCTCGGCTCGCCTATTTCAACGGGCAGACAAGGCATCGCACCATGATGGATCGACTCCAATCGGAGGAGTATGGCGATCCGGCGTCGGCGTACTACCTCTATCCAATGGAAGATTATCGGGACCAAGTGCTTTCGACCAGGCTCGGAAATATCCTGCTAGCCGGCGAGCGCTACGCGAACAGCCGGTATCAGATCGAAACGATCTATTTCTGGCCCCGGATCTACCCGCTTCTCCCCGAAGCCTTCCAGCGGGATTATGAGGCGGCGGTAATTCAATACCAGTTCCCACTCGTCGTCGCCTTCCAAGCAGGGGTGTCGACGGTAGTCTGCGCGCTCGCTCTGCTATTCGCCCATTCTTCTGCGTGGACGTTCGTGGCGGTCGTCGTTGGTGGCAGCCTGGTTGCGTCAGTTGCGTATAAGGCCTCGTTGTCGAGTGCGATCGAGGTAGCCGAGCAGCAGCGCGCGGCTTTCGATCTGTACCGCGACCGACTCCTTCTGTCCTGGCCTTCAGTGGCCGATGTCATGGATGAGCGAGCAGCATTCTCGGACATCAAGCTCTTCATTCTCTGGAACAAGCAGCCCGAGTGGGCTGAGCCGCATCGTAGGTACTCGAAGCGGCGCCAGTAGTCAGGACCCGTGGTAGGCGCCGACACGCACGATGGACACGGTGCTGCTGCCCCGCTGGGCAGCGAAAAGTGCGATTTCGGCTGGCCGAACGGAAAGCACAACTGAGGATCCGCTGATCAGGTCGACGACCAGGGCGTCGACGATGTGGTGAGCCTCCGGAGTGGACTCTTCATTCGGTGAGAACAGGACCTTGACCTGATCCCCCCTGGCCAACTGTCCGCCGAGACTTGTTTCCGCAGTCCACGGCATGGCAACGATCGCCGACGCAATAGCGCCAGTGCGCAGCTGCGGTCCGCACGAGTCAGTTCGGAGCGGCTGGCCCTGCTTCACTGCACGTGTCGTGTAGCGGCCGAGCAATCCTTCGCGTGCGGATTCCGGAACAGCGTCGGGCGGGAGCCGACGGCGCTCTACCGCTCTCAGCTCGAGGTCGTCTTGAGTCAACTGGTGATACGCAGGCAGGTCGACGTCCGCAACATAGATCTGGGTAGTGCCGCTCGTGAGGCTTAGGTAGAGCCCACCCGCGACAGCGACCAGTACGACGGCGACCCAGACCAGCCAGGACATTCGGAGACCTCGAAGTCTTGGCGGTTGACTTGGCGAGGATCCTGCGGTGGTCACCATTGGAACGTAGTCGCCGGGGCTCGCAGGCCGCACGCTGACACGCCCGCGACTGAGGCCGGCTCCCTCGGTGGACGTTGCGGTCGGATCCTTGTGACTGCGGCATCCCCTCGGGTAGGCCGGGGCCGCTCGATCGATCGCGGTCGTACGGGTCTCGGGTGCGCGCTATCTGTACCTACGCGGTTCCTACACAGTCAGAGCCGCGCGGGTGGTGCCGCGGCTTACGCCAAGGCCCAACCAAGCCGTGCGAGCGCCTCTAGACTCAGGGGTGTTTGCATGGAGGTGTTGGGAGTACGTCGGAGACCTGTGCCAGGCAGAGTGCGGATAGAGTGAAAGCGTCGGATATCTGGCCATCTCGGATTTCGTCGAAGAGTTGCGTCACCGGGATCCACCTGACCTCCGCGATCTCGTCCGTGTCGGTCGGGGTCGCTTCGGCGGCGGCGTACCGCGCGACGAAGACGTCGACCGTCGACGCCAGCAGGCCGCTGTTCGGATTTAGTTCACCGAGACGCTGCAGGTCGACCGGGTCAGCGCCGAGTTCCTCGTTGAGCTCGGTCAGAACGGTGAGGGAGGTGTCGACGGAGTGTGCGAACCCGCGCGGCAGGCTCCACTCGAAGGCGCCGAGGGCGTAGCGGTATGTCTTGACGAGCCCGACGAGATCCGCGAAGAGCGGTAAGGCCACGACGCCTCGCGCGCCCTCCGCCTCGACGATGCGCAGGTAGTCGCCCCGCGCGCCAGAAGCAAACTGGACCTCGTCGTCGTAGACGGTGATGAAACGGTTGCGGTAGACCTCGCGTTCCTCGAGCATCTCAATGGGTCGCTGGGGAGAAGTCACCTGTTCCTCAATCTGTCGCGCCACGACCTCTTGCCGGAGGTCAGAATAGTTTGCCGTCCTTCGATCCGCCGCCGGCGGAGGACAGCGTCGCGGGCCAGTATCCAACCAGGCAGACGGCGTGAGATTGGCGCGCTCGCCGCCGCTCCGACAACCGCCGTGACCACGCCGCTGATCAAGCTACCCGCAGCGGTCCCGACTGCGGTGCCGGCTCCAGCGGAGGCCAGAGCGGTGGCGACGTCCGGAGGGACGCTGGTCACTATCTGCAGGTAAAGACTGCCGTCCTGCTCGGTTTTGACCAGCGCGTTCACGCGCTCCCGGCGGTAGAACCGCACCTTCTGGTCGACCCCGACGATCATGTCGAGGTCAGACAGCATTTGCCCAACTTGCTGCCAGTTGAGCCATCCGTCGATATCCGAGGGCTTGACCACCACCGCATGCCGTTCGGTGACGCTGAAATCCAGTTGCGGGGAATCATCGGATACGTCCCTGGCAACCGCCGCGGAGGCCTCCGTGGCGAGGATCATGTCAGGTACGCCTAGCGACGCAAAGATCACCTCGTTGTACGCCAGGTCGACAACCAGTTTGACCTTGTCGTGGAAGAGGTCCAACTCGGGATGTTCCCGCCGGCCACGGTCGATGGCGGCGTACCAGACCGCTCGCTTGTTCTCGTGGCCGGTCGGCTGAGCATTGATGTCGGCGTACAACCGTCGACGCGCGGCGGCTGTCTCCTCGTCCGGGGTTGACAGCAGATCGATCTGCTGCCGGCTGAGCACCCCGAGCGTGGCACCGCTCGGCGGACCTGCGATCTCCTCCACCGCCTGGCTCCTGCGCAGGACATTGTCCAGGTTGCGCAACGCGTCAAGGCGTGCGCTGACTGCCTCGGGTGTCACGTTCTTGTCGCCCGCGAGCTGCGCAAGTACTCGCTCGCGCATGTCCTTGCTGTTCAATTCCGGCCAAGCGGAGAACGTGAAGGCGTCGTCGCGCACCTTGCTCTCGAAGGCGCGCAGAAGCGTTGCCTGCCCGCGGCCCGCTGGGTCGGCCAGCAGGCGGACCTGGAGGCGGCTTCGCTCAAAGAGCTTGAGCAGGGCCAGGGCATTGCGGTCCTCGCTGACCAGGCTGCTAAGGAGCGCTGCGTTGTCAAATGCCTGGGTCTGTGAGAGGACCGGGATACGGTCATGGAAGAGCAAACCCTCCATGAGGGCTCCTGTCGCCAGCGCGGTATTGACCGCACTTCTCTCTTGCTTCTCGATCTGGTCCGAGCTAGCAACCAGAACGCTGTCCATCGCTGTGTAGTAGGTCAGCATCGAAAACTTCCACCCTCCTTGACTCCACTGGCCAGCTTTGACGCAGCTTCATGCCCTGAGGTTCCTGATCACTCTGTCTCACGCATGCAGGGCCGGCGGTGCCACGCAGCGTGTTCGGCTCACTTTTAGAGAATGTCGGCGGCCAGGGCTTCGGGACGCTCGTCCGGCCACGTCATGCCACCCCGCGTTCGGATGTCCCGTCGTCGGGACGCTCCTCCACAGTGTTGGCCGCGCCGAAGCGATCCTCTGCGATGCCGGCAACTCCGATGTCGTTGAGAACGTCGCAGTGGGCGATGTCGGTGAAGACCTTGTCGACGCCGATCCCGATCCAGCTCTTGTCGACGTTCGTGGCGGTCTTGGGGACCACCTTCTTGATGAGGGCCGGAAACGTCGCCCCCACCTCACCGGTCCACTCCGAAGATAGGAATCTGGTCGGTCTCCGCGGGCGATGGACGCGCTCGGCCACATGACCGCGCGCGCACCTGGCACCGTGGGATCATTCGTGGTGCGAAGGCGCGTTAAACAGAGTCAGCTCACGGGGCTAGAAACCCTTCGAACGCGGACTTCTGACGCTTAGAGAGGCTGGTTACTAGGACATCATTGCCCCTTTTAATCCGCAGGTCCACGTCTCGATGTGGACGCTCTCCTTGGCGGGCTGACTGCGGGGGACGCGGCGCTGGCACTGGAGGCGTCCGGTGTCGGCCTGCTCGGCAGCTCCAGCCCTGCCGTGGGGTCGGGAAAGGTCTCGAGCGGGTATCCGGGCTCAATGCGTACGTCGGAGAGGTCCATTGTGCCGCCGAGGAACTCCACTGCGCCGAGGTCGACGGTTCCCCTGGAGAAGATCGTGTCGGCGAAATCGACGGTGCCGGCGTCGAGTCTTGCGCCGACGAAGCTGACGTTGCCTCCGTGGATCTCGGTAGGGGACGCGGGGTTGGCGTGGCCGAAATCGATGGTTCCGCCGGAGAGTAAGGCGTAGCTGAAGTTGACGGTGCCACCAAAGAACCTCGCGCCGCCGAAGCTGGCGGTGCCGGTGGAGAATCTCGCGGTACTGAAATTGACGGTGCTCCCCGAGAACATCGCTTCGTGGAAGTCGACGCTGCCGGCGAACTCCGCGGCGTCGAAGTGGATGGTGCCGCCAGCGAACTTCGCGCGGCGGAATGAGACCACAGCGCGGTCGTCACTGCTGTTGGCGAATGTCGCGCCGATGAAACTGACGTCGCCGCCGGAAAACGTCGCTTTGCCGAAGTCGACAGTGCCGCCGGCGAACGACGCTTCGGTGAAGTCGACGCCGCCGGCGAACGTCGCCTCGCCGAAGTCGACGAAGCCGCTAGCGAACAACGCGCGCCGGAAGAGAACGAGGGCGCCGGAGGAGAAGTGGACGCCGCGGAAGTCGGCGCCGTCAAAGACGGCGTCGGTGAAGTCGAGGTCGTACCCATGCCACCGCCTCGACTCAGGAGCTGAGGGATGCAGGTGTGCGGTGATGAGGCGGAGGACGGTGCGGCGAACCTCGCGTTCTCCTGGTTCCCTGGTCGGACCGTCAGGATCGATGCCAGGCGACGATCGGTAACCAGCGAGCTTCGTCCGGATCGGCTTGACCTCTGGCGGCGCGGAGGAGGGATAGGGCAGCCGCAGATACGCGCAAAGCACGTCGATGCACTGCTGGCGCTGACTTTCCCAGTCGTCGGCGAGGCGGGCCATAGCGTAGATCCCGGCGAGCCGAACGGCAGCCTTGTCGCTGCCGATCAGATCGGCGGCGTCCTGGTATCTGCTGCTGAACAGCCGCTGATCGTCACGGTGGCTCGCGGACTCGTCGACTCGTGCGCGCCGGTAGCCGACGATGAGCGCGACGGCGGCGCCGACGCCCGCAGTCAGCCCGAGAGCGATCTTCACCATGTCGATGAGCAGTTGCTGCTGGGCTGCCGTCGGGGCTTTGGGCCACGGCTTGATGTGAACCAGCTCAGCCAGGAGGACGTAGAGCCCGATCGCGCCGACCGCCGCCAAGACCACAGCTCCGAGTGCGTACCAGCGCAATGGCCTCATTGCCGGCGTCTGTGCCCGGTCGCGGTCGAGACTCGTCACGGTTCGTTCCCCCATCCACCCGGCAGCAAAGCTGCCCCCAGACACAGTGCCCGAGCTGACGGCGGAGTGTCTACCACCAGGCGAGGTTGAGCCCGACCGCGCGCTCTGTCATCATCCGCAGCCCGTTGACATCCAACCTTCGACAACCTTCGTCCTGATGGGACTCGACTGGTTGTGGGGTGCTCAGATTGGAAGGGGGAGAGCCTCGCGGCATGTCCTCATCGATCGTGCCAGGCTCCTTTTGCAGGATGCGGGGGAACCGTCGAACCGGCAGTTGGATCGGCGATTCCGGGTAGGGCGGAGCCTGTCGGCCGGCGCGTTCGTCCTGTCAATGGTCCTGTCAATGAAGTTCAGTCAGCTTGGGCGAGATGTGACAGCAGAGACAGCGATACCGACACGATTTCCGCGTGATGCACCTCTCTGCGGGCGATCCGCACACTTGTAAAGCGGTGGCCGGGGCTCGGATGGCCACATCGCTCGTCCCTATATTGGCGGCGGGAGATCGCGCAGATGGCCGGATGTTGTGGAATCTTCTGGTCCTTCCCGCATCAGCCCATTCGCACGAACGGAATGCCTGCTTGGTTCAACACCTCGTACAGGTCGGCGATCCCGCCCGTCGCGCCGCGCTCATCGCACTGAGTGAAGATGAGCCGCTCGGCCGCGCGGGACACACCGACGAAGAATGCCATTGTGGATTCGATCGTGTCGCGGGCGTGTGCCCACCATTGCTGGTCGTCGAGGCCGACGAAGAAGACCGTGTGGTACTCCAGGCCTTTGCTGCGGTGGATGGTCAGCAGCGGCACTGCTTCTTCGTCGGTGAACGCAGTCGCTACTTCGTCCCACTTGTCGACCCGTCCGAGAACGTCACCTAGCCGGGTCTTGAACGCGTTGAGAGTCAGCGCGAGGTCTTCTGGCCGGTCAGCGAGAATGCGCTTCTGCGCGACCTTGTCGTACTCCACGAATGCGATGAGCTTGTCGGTGAGGACCTCGGTGAGCTCGCTGACCGGACCAGTGGTCGCTTGATCGCCCAAAGGCGTAGCTCTGAACCAGCTGCGCAGTTGTGCCAGAAAGTCGGAGAGTGCGTCGTCGACGCTCGACCCCACTTCGCGGTTCCGGTCGGTTGGAGCGAGCCTGGTCAGGATGGCGATGACCTCGCGCCAAGTCTGCGCCTCGCCGCCGCGAGCGGCGCCGAGACGCACCAGACCGATGAGCAGGCGCGCGAGCTCGTCTTTGAGCAGGTCCTGGAGTCGGAGTTCGCCGACCTGGGCGTCGTCGTTGCGCAGCTTGAGTCCTTGCGCTGCGAGCGCCTGCGCGAACTCCGGTTCGAGGTCGGCCACTCGTTGGCGCGCAATCAGGGCGTACTCCGCCGGCGGGCGTCCGGATTGCTCGATGTCGGCGGCGATCCACGCTGCGAGTGACTCGGCCTCGAGCCTTGCGTTGGAGAACGACCAGACCTGAATTGGGGACTCTCCGACATGGCGGACGACCTGCGAGACCTGCTGTTGGCTGTCTGGGTCGAGCCGTGTCGCGAAACGATGTTGCAGGTCGACGAGCTCTTGGGTGGACCGGAAGTTCCATGTGAGCTCGAACGACTGTGCGTTGAAGTCGTGTTCGAACTGGGTGAATGCGTCGATCAGAGCGCCAGCCCAGCCCATGATCCGTTGCTTGCGGTCGCCGACGACCGTGACGGTCGTGCCCTCGTGCGCAAACACGGACCTCAGGAAGGAATATTGGGCATAAGTGGTGTCCTGGAACTCGTCGACGAACACATGTGGGTAGGTGGCGATGAGCGCGCGTTGCAGTTGCGCACTCGAACGGATGACAAGCTCGGCCAGTCGGTTCAGCATCACGAAGTCGACCGAGGGGAGTGCATGGGCTTGGAACTTCTGGGCCCACCACTGCTGGACCGCGTATTCTCGCGCAGTCACGGGTTCCTGCGGCTCGGGCTCCAGACGATAGGAACCGACAAGGTTCGTGATGAACCCGGTCGCCGGGATGGCGTAGAGGTCGCTACGGAACTTCTCTGGCGCTGTTGCCGCTAGGCTGGCAAGGAAGTCGCGAACCTCGATCTGGCTGGAAAAGCCGATCCGGTAGCTGCCTGCAATCGCCCAGGCGGGCGGGAGTAGATCCCCAAAACGATCGACAACCGACTTGGTGAACGAGTCGAACGTCATCGAGGTGAACCGTTCGGCGTGCTCAGGTAACCGTGTCTGTACCCTTCGCCGAAGGTTCGCTGCCGCATCCCGCTTGAACGAGATTGCGAGGATCTGCTGGGGCGGACGGCATAGGCCGGTCTCGAGGAGATAGCTGGCGCGCTGTGCCAAGAACTCGGACTTTCCAGCGCCTGGTCCTGCAGTGAGGGAAAGAGTGCCGGCGCGCAAGGCATCCCAGGCCGCGGGTTCCAGCTCCTCGATGTCGCGCGGACGCCAGTCAGCGGGGTCAGTCCTCATGTTGGGGTGACCGCCTTGGCGATCCGGTCGACAAGACGTGAGAGCCGACCTTTAACCTTCGCTAGGTCAGCCTGGGAGACATAGGACAGGGCGCGCAGGTGGGTACTGGGCTTGGACTGGCTGAGGAACAGGTAGCGGTACCAGCGCAGGTCGTCGGTCCTGTCTTCGTCCGTCCAGTACTCCACATCAGGTCGCACATCTGCCTCACCGAGCGCCGCGTCGCGCGGATCTCCCAAACTACTTGGTCCCTTCTTTCCGACCTCAAGGTGGTCGGTGTACGCCGACTTGAACGTCGTCAGCAAGAGCATGTCGAGGTCGAGCGGAGCAGAGAAGTAGATGTCCCACTTCTCGAGGTGGTTCATCCAAGCCACCAACTGGGTGCGGTCGAGTGCGCCGATGTCGTCGATCGAATTGAAGCCGACGATCTCATCGGACCGGTCGAACGGATTCAGTCCCAGCTGAAGCAGGCGGGTGCAGGCGTCACGGATGCGTCCTTCGCCTCCTCCGCTCCGGCCCCAGTCGAGATCGAGAAGCGTTGCGTACGGGATCCCGAGCTGTGAGAGGAGGCGCCAGAAGTGATTGGTGTGCCGCCCACCTAGTGGTACGACGGCAACGAACGATTGGTCGATGTGCAGGCCCCTAGCTGCGGCGAGTTTTGGCAGAACGAGTGCTTCGGAATCGCCTTCGCCGAGGACCACGAAACGGGCGAAGTACAGCTCCGGATGGGCATGAATCGCCTCGCGGATGTACTTGCCTGCCTCGGATGCCTCGTCCGGGAGGACGATCTCGCGCACTCGGGTCGTCTTCGTTGCCTCGTCGAGTCGGAAGTGCCGGACCTGCTCGGGTGAGATGCGGGACAGAACGCTGGCGGAATGGCTTGAGATGAGGGACTGGGCGCGGCCGCCTTGGGTCACGTCAAGCAGTTGCTGAACCACACGGGAAAGGAAGAAGGGCGCCAAGTTGTTCTCTGGCTCCTCGAGCGCAAGGAGGGTGAGGGTTGGCAATGCCGTCGCGGTGAGTTCGAACTTGTCGTCGTGCTCGCCAGCAGCGATTGCGCCCTCAAGGTCCAAGGTGGCCGCAGTCAGAGCGATGTGGAGCAGGGACTGCTGCCCGTCACTCAACTCTCTGGCAGACCGGGTTCGTCCGGTCGGCGAAGGCTCGAACAGCATCTCTGCGTTCGTGACGAGGACGCTCACGTCACGGTTGATGGGCTCGAACATCGGGTTCTGCTCGGAGGTCAGGTGATGGAGCTCTTGCCACCTTGTCGAGATCGCCTTGGTCACGGTCTCAACGACCGCCTCGCTCTTGAACTTCTTCGAAAGCTCGTCAGCCGCACCGCCGACGTGCTCTCGGAACGGGTCGGACCACTGGCTCGCGCGCCAAACCCGCCCGCGGAGGAAGGCGTTGACTTGGCGTGCTCCATCCCGGGTCGCAGGCACGTAGACCATCTGAATGCGATTGCGATCCGGGGCGCTAAGCTCAAGCCACTTTTCGCCGTACTCCTCTTCGAACGTGTGGACGACCCGGCGACTGTCTTCGATGGTCCCGTTCACAGGACCTTCGGCTGACCAGGACGCATCGAGGACGATGCGAAGCTTGAGCTGTCCATCGTCGTCGGCCGTCATCTGTGCGAAGAATTCCGGCACGCTGCCTGAGGCGTCGGCATCATCGTCGGCGAGTTCGGGGAACGCGAAGACTGCTTCGATGCTGAGAGCCCTCGTCGAGGGCGCTTCATCCTCGTCGTCGGGGACATGGAAGTCCTCCACGCGTATCTGCCGCTGATCACCTACAACGCTGAACAGTCGCGAGAGAGCTTCGCAGGCGGCAGTCTTTCCAGCCGCGTTCGCGCCAAGCATCGCAGTCAGCTGAGTGTCGAAGCGGATCGTGGTCGGCTCGGGCCCGAAGCACTGGAAGTTCGTCAGAGTTAGGCGCTCAAGGAACATTCAGTGTCTCGCTCCACCTCAAGCCGGGTCGCTCCAAGGCGGCAGCCGGCTTCCTGCCAGCCTCGGCGTTTCTCAGCGCTCGATGCTGGCCGTGCGTTCGCACCAACGCTCGCGTGGTCAGTTCGAGCCACTCCAGACAACCCCCTTAAACTTGCTTTCGCACCATGCATAGCCCCACGCCGAACGACTTCCTTTGCTTGTTGACCCCGCGAGATGCGCCTGACCTGCGCATTTACATGGTGCCCCCGGCAGGATTCGAACCTGCGACGCACGGTTTAGGAAACCGACGCTCTATCCCCTGAGCTACGGGGGCGCACGTGCGGGGACAGCTTAGCGGTCAGCCGGTCAGGGCGGTGACGCCTAGGTGGCCGGTGATGGATTTGTAGCGTTCGGCGTAGAGGGTGGTGCAGCGGGAAGCGGCGCAGCCGGCGCCGGCGAAGGCTATGCCGCGGACGGTGGCGGAGCTGGTGCCGCGGCGGGTGTAGACGGGGCCGCCGGAGTCGCCGCCGATGATGGCGACCAGGCCGCCGCGGGTGGCGCGCATGACGTACGTCGTGCAGCCGTCGGAGTCGCAGTACTTCGCCGAATTGGAACGGACCGTGAGGCCGCACAGCGACGTACTGAAGCTGCCGGATTGGCAGACCACTGTGCCGACGCCGGGGTCGCCGCCGCCTGTGACGGTGCGGGTGTTGACGGTGTCGCCGGGGCCGTCGGTCCAGATCTTCGCGCCGTATGCGCTGCCGGTGACCAGCGACTGGTCGTAGTCCGGGTAGTTCGTCCGCAGCGTCGTGGTGCCGTAGTAGTTGGTGCCCGACTTCCACACCGTGCCTGCAGCACCACAGTGGCCGGCAGTGACCGTGCCACGTTGGCCATTGGAGCGTCGTACGACGGAGAAGCCGGCGGTGCAGTTCTTCAACGCCGACGTGATTCGCGCACCGCCCCAGTGGCCGCCCTTCGGGGTGTCGCTCAACCGGGTCGTCCGTGCGAGCGAGCTGGCAACGACCTGTACGCCGGACAGCTTGCGGAGTCCGGCCTGGGACGCGGGGGAGGTGGTCGCCTGGTCGTACTCGACCACGACGTTCTCTGTCACCGGGTCGAGGTCCGCGGCGAACGTCGTACTGCCCGCGTCTGGCGACCAGTCACGGGCGCCGACGGCGTTCCAGGCGTCGGCGATCGACTGGGCCGAGCGACAACTGCGTTCCACCCGGACCATCTGCTTGCCGGCCGCCGGCAGGTTGCGGTCCATCGCGGACTGGTACTTCTTCGCGTCCAGCCGCGCGGAGTCGACGACGACCTTGTAGCCAGCTGTGGCTGAGCCGACCACGCCGATGACGCCCTGGCTCAGCCCGTACGGCAGGCCGGACGTGGGCCGGCCGGTCGCATCGAGCGGCTCGAGCGAACTGATGGCGGCAGAGATGCCGTCGCCGAGCGACTCGCCGAGCGGCCGGGCGTCGGATGCGGATGTCGGTTGCGCCAGCCGCTTCGCGTCGGTCGAGCTCGCACTCGGTTGTGCGTGGGCACACGCCGCAGCACCCGCGACCGCACCCGACGAGGGCACAGTGAGGGCAACTGCGAAGAGTGAAACTGAGCCGAGGGTGAGCAGCGGGACGGTAACAGAGAGTCGCACAAAGCTCCCAAGATCGGTGGACCGGCCACTAGATGGTCCGGTCAGAGGCTCCGTTCCGTCAAGAGGCGATCACCGTCCGCGAGCAATTGCGACTACCGTGCGCGAGCGTAACTCGCAAGTTGACGCCCGTCGGCGTCGAAGAACTGCAGCGTGTCGGCGTCGATGGCAACCCGCTTCGCTGCCTTCAGTACGCCGGTATGCGGCACGTTGTCGCAGCCCATCAGGTGCTGCGGTCCAGACGTCGCGGTGAACGCGCCGCGCTGGCCGATGCTGTATGTACCTTGCAGTCCGTTGCAACCGTCCGAACCCGTCCACGTCCCGTCAGCGCGGAAGACCAGCACCGGATCGTCCGGCCGCGCGGCCTTCAGCGCCTTGAATCCGGCCATCTGGAGCGGTCGCCACGTGCCGGACACCGTCTGAGCCGTCGGCGGCTGCGGCGTCGGGGTCGCCGAGACCGGCGCCTGCCCACCCGCGACCGGCGGCTGGCTGGGCCTGTCGTTCGAGCCGGCCAGTCCGGAGCCGAAGGCGGCGATCGCCGCGACCGCGACGGCGGCCGCGCCGGAGATGATCCACGTACGCCGTTGCGCCCGCTGCGCGCCCATGGTGGCGCGCTCGGTCAGGTCGATGGACTCTGGCACCGAGGCGGCGGCGCGTTCGAAGGTACCCCGCAGGTCATCCTCGAGATCGGTGTTGCTCACGACAACCTCTCATCAACACGGTTGGTCTTCTTTGCGTCCCGTAGCGAGGCGAGCGCTCGGCTCGCGGTCGCACGCACGGAGGACGGTTTGATGCCGAGCACGTCGGCGATCGTCTGGTCGTCCAGGTCCTGGTAGTAGCGCAGGACGAGCACGACCCGTTCCCGGGCGGACAAGGTGGCGAGCGCTCGCCAGAGGTCGTCGGAGTTCGCGATGTCCGTGGCGTGATCGGGCACCGCGCCCTGCGGGTCGATCTCGGCCGTCGGCGCCTCGCTGTACGAACGCCGCCGGGTCATCGACAGGAACTCGTTCACCAGGATGCGCCGGACATAGTGGTGTGGATCGTCCGCGTTGCGCACCTTCCGCCACGAGCGGAACGCCTGCATCAACGCGATCTGCGCAAGATCCTCCGCCCGCTGATAGTCGCCGGAGACGGTGAACCCGAGCCGCACCAGTTCTTGCCCACGGGCGGATACGTACTCCTCGAACTCCACTCGCCGCTCCCTGGCTGGGCGTACAACTCCTCACACCTATTAGACGCATCGAGCCGCCGACGTGCTGCAACCATTCGCGCACAGTTCGATCTCGCTAGTCGAGCAGGAATCCCCGGACGGCTTCCTGCCCCCGGGGATCGCGCTGCACGCTGTGGCCGCTGCCGGGTATGACGACCAGGTTGGCGTCGCGTGCGTGCGCCTGCTCCCATCTGGACCAGTCCAGTGGGCAGAACAGGTCGTTGCTCCCGTGCAGGATCAGCGTGCGCGGGAGGAGTTCCTGTGCGGCCGGGTACGTCGACACGCGGGCGGCCGGCCAGCGCAGGCAGCCCTGGATCATCAGCTGGCTGCGCGCGGTCGCCACGTCGTACGGGTACAGCCGCTTCGGGTCCAATCGTCGCAAGGCGTCGTGGAGAGCGGTCTCGCGCTTGGGTTTGCCTGACCATGGGAAGCGGAGGTCCGAGCAGAGGGTGGCCATGTGCAGGCCGGCAGAGAGGGTGCCGTACGCGAGACCTTTGCTCGTCGTTTGTTGGAAGAGCTCCTTCAGACCGGTGTCGTCGCCACTGCGTGCGGCGTGCAGGGTGGCCGGGATCCCTTTGAGCATTGGGTTTACCGAGTTGAGGCTGGCGACCGACAACGACTCCATCAGGTCCGTCCCGCTGACACCGTGCTGCACCAACCAGGCCAGGTCCGCCACCGGGTCCGTCGTACATGTTGGATCTTGACGGCACGCGGCCTTGAGCACCGGCCCGGTTGCAGCCATCAGATCGACACCCATCGGGTCGAAACCCTTGTGCGGTACGACGGAATCCAGCACGAGCGACTGCACACGGTCCGGATACCTCAAGCCGTACTGCGCCGCGGTGAAGCTCCCGTACGACGTACCGTCCAGCGTCAGGCTGTCTACCTTGAGGTATTGGCGCAGCTGCTCGATGTCGTCAACGGTGTCGGGCGTGCCGTAGTACCCGAGACCTGTGCCGATCCGTTGCGCGCATTCGTCGACGGCGGCCGGAGGCGGTGTCAGGAAGTCCGAGCCGCCCACAGTCTCTTGTAATGAAGGGCAATTGATGCCGCTCGGACCTGTGCCGCGTTGGTCGAGCATGACGAGGCGGTACTCGCGCAGCACGTCAGGATGGACGTTCCGCTTGAGGCTGGGGAGGAGCGGTACGCCGGGCTGTCCCGGGCCGCCGGTGAGGAGCAGCAGAACGCCGCGTGGGGCGTCGACGTTGTCCGCCGCAATGACTGCGAGATCAAGCGACTGGCCGCTTGGTCGTTGGCGGTCGAGCGGGACGTGCAACGTCGTACACGTAAAGCCTGACAGGCAGGGCCTGTTGGCCGCTGGAGCCGAGCAGGCAGTGCAGGCGAGGACCAGCGCACACAGCAGCCGGATCGTTCGCATGCATCAGCGTGCGGCAACGCGCCGGCCGCCGCAACCTGCCTCGCGGGTCGACCTCTGGAGGGACCCGCAAGGCAGGCGCGGGTAACCCCGCTCCGGACGGCTTCGGGGTGCGCGTCCGGCGCGGGGGTCAGCGGAGGCCGAGCGACTTGACCAGTTCTGCGGTCACCTGGCGCGGCGCCGGCAGCGTGCCTGGTTTGCCCTGGCCCTCCAAAGAGGTTGGCACCAGGCGGCGGCAGCCGAAGGCTTCGGCCGTGATCGACAGCACGCCGCGGTCGTTGTCGGTGAACCGCATCACGTAGGTCGGGCCGAGTTCCTTGGTGCAGATGGCCGGCTTCTTCGCGACGGGTTTCGCCGCGTTGACCAGGGCGAACAGGTCGGTCGCCTGCTTGCCGGTGCGCTTCGTCGTCACGGTCGCGTAGTCCTGCCCGGATGCCGCGGCGTCGTACTGGCAGATCGTCACGCTGACCGGGTTGAAGGTGGAGGTGGCGGCACCTTGGCCCCAGACCACCTTGTCGGTGGCACTGCGGACGGCCGCGATGGTGTCCGGGCAGTCGGTGCTGGGTGTGCCGCTGGGGGTGGGTGACGGCGTGGGGGTGCCGGGGGTGGTCGGCGTGTCGGTGGGCTGGGCGGCGGGCGGAGAGGTGGCGTTCTCGTTACCGCAGGCGGCGGTGATACCGAGAACAGCCACGACGAGCGTCGCACCGATCAGGCCCCGTGTCCGTAATGCACTCACGACTCGGTCCTTCCGGGTTGGCAAGGTCACCCATCATGCTGGAAGGGGGTCACGTCGTGCGTGCCAGAACATCACGGCGGCGCGTCGTTCCGGTCACGCCGCCGGATCGTTCGGCAACCGAGGCAGACCTGTAACGTCCACGCGCTGGTCGCACGTATCACTCCCGGGACAGCTCACTTCCCGGAGAACTCACTCCCGGACCGCCCCGGCGACTCGGTAACCTGGAGACATGACGAGCCCGTACGAAGACGACGAGCCGCTGCTGCCGGAACAGACCCGCGACGACGACCCGCGGACCTGGGGTGACAACGACTTCGGCAGCGACGACGACGATCGCATCCTGAACGAGGTCCCCCCGCACCACGGATGACCGTGCTCCTGGTCCACGGCGGCCTCTGGGAAGCCATGGACGCAGCGACATTCTGGGGTACGACGGGAATCCACCCGGGACTCACGTCGTATGGCGTGGAGGTACTCGCGCCTGACCGGCCGCAGCGTGCAAGCGGGTGGGACGTCGAGGTCGAGGCCCTCGGTGAACAGTTGGCGAAACATGCCGATCCGGTCAGAATCGTTGGCGCCTCCAATGGGTGTACCGTCGCCGTGCTGCTGGCGCTGAAGTTTCCTGAGCTGGTCGATCGCCTCCTCCTGGCCTGGCCCGCGACCGGTGACGACGCCGCCGCGAACGAACGCGCCCGGGCCGGTTTAGTGAGCCGCGGCTGCCCGCCCGACGCAGCGGAACGCCTGCTGACCGGCGGCATTCTGCGTGGTGTGACGGGCCAGGAGCTTGCGGCGCTGGCACGTATTCGGGTGGCGGTCCTTCCGTCGGTACCGGAGAATCCGTCGCATCAGCGGAAGACGGTCGACTCGCTGCTGCAGTCGATCCGGGGGAGTCGTGAGCTGGCCGGGTGTCCCGAACCGCCGACGCCCGCCTTCCGGAACAGCCCGCAGTACCTGGATCAGCTGGTGCGAACGATCGTGGAGTTCGTCAACTGAGGGGGAGAGCGTGGAACTTCGGGTGTTTTCCGACGAGCACGGCGTCCAGGTCGCGAGTTGGGCCTTGGACGCGAAGGAAGTGGCGTTGCTGTCCGGGCGGATGGAGTACCCGTTCCCGGAGGATCTGCTGACGAACTGGCGGACGGTCGAGAAGGACATCCACTCCTATCTGTTGTTCGACGGTGATCAGCCGGTGGGCTACGGCGAGATCTGGCTGGACGACGAGGAGGACGAGGTCGAGCTCGCCCGGATCATCGTGGACCCGAAGCTCCGCGGTCGTGGGGTCGGCGGCGAGCTCGTCCGGGCGCTGCTCGGGCCGGCGCTGGACGCCGGGTACTCGGAGGTGTTCATCAGGGTCCGGCCGGAGAACGTGCCGGCGATCCGCGCCTACCACGGCAGCGGCTTCGTCGACGTGCCCGCCGCCTTGATGGAGGAGTGGAACGACGGTCAGCCGGTCCCGTACCGCTGGATGCGCTATGCCGGTGAGCAGGTGGACGTCGGCGAGCTCAGGGGCTGAGGTTTTGCGCCCACCTGCTTGATGGCCTCGGCTTACTGCCCGCCGGCCTGCTGCTGGCGGTTTTACGGCTGGCGGGTGCGGAGCAGGTCGCGGATCTCGGTCAGCAGCTCCTGCTCAGTGGTCAGCGGGTCGGGCTCCGGCTCCTGGCCGCGCGCACGGCGCTCGGCGAGCTTGTTCAGCGGCATCACGATGAAGAAGTAGACCGCCGCCGCGACGAACAGGAAGTTCAGCGCTGCCTGCAGGATCAGACCGATCGAGAACTCCGCGCCGTTGATCTTGAAGGTCCAGACGTGGCTGATGTCGGTCTTGCCGAAGATCGCCGCAACCAGCGGGTTGATGAAACCGTCCACGATCGCACCGACGATCTTGCCGAACGCTCCGCCGATGACGACCGCGACTGCGAGGTCGACGACGTTCCCGCGCATGACGAATTCCTTGAAGCCCTTGAGCATGTGGGTTGCCTCCACGAAGCGGGTGATTTGTACCCGAGAAACGTAGGGCCGCGGGCTTCCGAGAGCGAGCGACCGCGCCGATCAGGCAACTCATCGTGCGGCCACATGTTCGCTGGGTAATCAGCTCGTGTCGGGTGTCAGAGCGACGGTGATGCGTGAATTCGTACTCGCCTGGGCCAGTCGGGTCGCGATCTCCGGCGTTGTCGCGACCACGATCAGCGCGCCGGCCGTTGCCGAACGCGGCGCCGGCAGGGCGACCACTCGGACACTTCGGCCGAGCAGGCTCGCGGTGTCGGCGGTCGTGCTCGATGCGGCGTACAGATTGATGTGATCGCCGACACGCAGGAGAGCGCTGATGTCCGCGTCGTCGACGCGGAACGGATACGCGAGCGAGGCGGGCGGCACGGCTGGTGGCGCGAGGAATCTGGCGTCGGTGAGTGGCTCGCCGGCTCTGACCGGTCCGCTCAGCAGTCGCGCGGTCAGGTCGGCGCCGGGTCTGAGGGCCCCGGAAGGCACCGCGCCGGGCGGCAGGTCGACGGTACGCAGATCGTCGGGCGTGGGCACAGCTCCGCCGGTCAGGTCGCGCGCGGCGGCCAGCACCGCGACGGTCGGCGGTGGAGAAGGGGAGAGGGCGAGAAGGCCGAAATACACCGCGGCCGCGGCGGCGACGCCGGCCAACAGCCGACGGTGCCAGCGGGCGGCCCGGAGCAGATCACGAAGCAGGGAAGGGATTTTCATGCCGGAGAAGATACGAACTTCTCCGGCATCCCTACCGGTTATCCACAGAAAAGATCAGGCGGCGCTGGTGCTCGAGGACGACGAGCTGCCCGACGACGAGTCCTTCGAGGTCGACGAGGACTTCGAAGACTCCGACGACGAGGACGACGCGGTCGACGAGCTGGAGCCCGACGAGGACGACGACTCGGACTTCGCCGGCACCGAACCCTTGCCGTTCGAGCGGCTGTCGGTCCGGTAGAAGCCGGAGCCCTTGAACACGACGCCCACGGCGTTGAAGACCTTGCGCAGGTTGCCCTGGCAGTTCGGGCACACGGTCAAAGCATCGTCCGTGAAGCTTTGGCGCACCTCGAGCGCTTCACCACAGTCGGTGCACTGGTACTGGTACGTCGGCACGGTCGGTTCCCTTCAAGCCGCTGGCACTCCTACTACCCGACTGCTAATAATGCGCCAGCGGCCCGAAGTATTCCAACTCAGCCCTGTCGGCGCACCGTGAAGTTCCAGCAACCGGCCACCACGTTCCGCACCTGGACGGTATCCACGGCCGGGTCCTCGAACAGTCGTTTGAGCTCGGTTTCACTCGTCCCAGGCTCTGCGACGACACCGTCCAGCATCTGACCCGCGACGTCGTACGGCCGCAGTACCGCCCGCCGGTCCCGGAAGTCGAGCGGGAAGCCCTCGGCCGGCCCCGGGCAGCCCGTCACGTGCACGAAGACCGGCCCGATCTCGGCGTACGGCCCGCCGGCTTCCATCGGCCGGTGCGCGACCAGTGCGATCCGCTCGCCGGCGCCCGCGAGCGTCAGGCAGCAGCGCAGTGGCTCGCCGCCCTCCGACGTCCGCGAAACGACGGCGTTTCCGAAATCGTCGTGGCCGTTGCAGCGAATGCGGTCCAGCTCGGAATCCGGTACGCCCTCATACCTCAACTCTGCGTTCATGTCGAGGGAACGCAGAGCAACGCAAAGTTGTGAGGGACCCCATTTGGGGTGTGCGGGGGGATTCTCTACGGTTGGTCCGTGCCTCGCCTGCTTCGACTCGTCGTCATCAGCGGAATCGCCCTCGCCACGGTCCTCGTGGTGATCGCCGGGACCGTGATCTTCGTCGTCCGCCACTCGTTCCCGACGTACGACGGATCGATCGAGCTGAACGGTCTCGACGGCGACGTCAACGTGGTCCGGGACGCGAACGGGATCCCGCAGATCTACGCCGACACCCCGGCCGACCTGTTCGCCGCACAGGGGTATGTGGCCGCGCAGGACCGGTTCTTCGAGATGGACTTCCGCCGGCATGTCACCGCCGGCCGGCTGAGCGAGCTGTTCGGCAAGGACGCGCTCGAGACCGACAAGTTCGTCCGGACCCTCGGCTGGCGGCGGGTCGCCGAGCAGGAGCTGCCGCTGCTCAGCCCGAGCACCCGGGAGTACCTCGACGACTACGCCCGCGGCGTCAACTCGTACCTGTCGACGCACAGCGGCTCCGGCCTGAGCCTGGAGTACGGCGTACTGTCCCTGCAGCCCGGTGGCCCGAAGAACTACACCCCGGAGCCGTGGACCGCGGCGGACTCGCTGGCCTGGCTCAAGGCGATGGCGTGGGACCTCGGCGGCAACCTGGACGAGGAGATCACCCGGACGAAGCTGCTGGCCGCGTTCCCGGCCCGCAACATCGAGAGCCTGTACCCGGCGTACCCGTACGACCGGAACCAGCCGATCATGTCGAGCGGCTCGATCGGCAAGGACGGCAAGTTCACCACTGCGGCGGTGAGCCCCGAGCTGCGCCGCGGCATGCTGACCCAGGACCTGCTCAAGTCACTCGACTCTGTGCAGAGTGTCGCCAAGGGCCTGCCTGAGCTGCTCGGTCAGGGCGACGGCGTCGGTTCGAACTCCTGGGTCGTCTCCGGTGACCACACCACTACCGGCAAGCCGCTGCTGGCCAACGACCCGCACCTGGGCGCGACCATGCCGGGCATCTGGACGCAGGTCGGCCTGCACTGCAACAACGTCGGCAAGGCCTGCCCGTTCGACGTCTCCGGCTTCAGCTTCTCCGGTCTGCCGGGTGTGGTGATCGGCCACAACAACGCGATCTCCTGGGGCTTCACCAACCTCGACCCGGACGTCCAGGACCTGTACCTGGAGCGCATCGACGGCAACAACGTCCTCTACAACAACAAGTGGCGCGCGATGGCCACGCGTGAGGAGACGTTCAAGGTGGCCGGCGAGGACAAGCCGGTGAAGATCACCGTCCGCGAGACGCGGCACGGCCCGCTCATCTCCGACGTCGGCGAGGACGAGCGCAAGGTCGGCGAGCAGGCGGCGTCGCAGGCGAAGTACCCGACGGCGTACGGCGTTGCGCTGCAGTGGACCGCGCTCAACCCGGGCAAGACCGCCGATGCGCTGTTCGCGATCAACACCGCGCAGAACTGGACCGAGTTCCGCGCCGCAGCGCAGCAGTTCCAGGTCCCCTCGCAGAATCTGGTGTACGCCGACACCGACGGCCACATCGGCTACCAGTCACCCGGACTGATCCCGATCCGGGCCACAGGTCGCGGTGACTGGCCCGTGCCCGGCTGGGACCCGAAGTACTACTGGAAGGGCTATATACCCTTCGATGCGTTGCCGACCGAGTTCGATCCACCGAGCGGGATCATCGTCACCGCCAACCAGGCAGTGGTGCCGAACACGTACACCTACTACCTGACGAACACCTGGGACTACGGCTACCGAAGTCAGCAGATCCTCGAGCGGATCCAGGCCGCCAGCAAGCTGGACGCGAACGCGATGGCGTCGATCCAGCTGGACACCAAGAGCAAGGTCGCCGAGATGCTCGTGCCGTACCTGCTCCGGATCAGCATCGACGACTCGTTCGACAAGCAGGGCCAGGACACCCTGCGGAACTGGGACTTCACCCAGCCGCCGGACTCCGCCGCGGCCGCGTACTTCAACGTGGTCTGGCGCAACCTGCTCGCGCTGACCTTCCACGACCAGCTCCCGGAGGGCACCTGGCCGGACGGCGGCTCGCGCTGGTTCGAGGTGGTCCACACGCTGCTCGGCCAGCCCAACAGCGGCTGGTGGGACAACATCGGCACGCCGCAGAAGGAGAGCCGCGACGACATCCTGCGCGAGGCCCTGGTCAACGCGCGGACCGAGATCACCCAGAAGATGGCCCGCGAGCCCGTCAACTGGCAGTGGGGCAAGCTGCACAAGCTCACGCTGACCAACCAGACACTCGGCAAGTCCGGGATCGGGCTGGTCGAGAAGATCTTCAACCGCGGCCCCTACGAGCTCGGCGGCGGTACGTCGATCGTCGACGCGACAGCCTGGGACGCCGCCGAGGGGTACGACGTGACCGCGACGCCGTCGATGCGGATGGTCGTCGACCTGTCGGACTTCGACCAGTCCCGCTGGGTGAACCTGACCGGAGTGTCCGGACACGCGTTCTCGTCCAACTACGTCGATCAGACCAAGCTGTGGGTCAAGGGCCAAACGCTGCAGTGGGCCTTCACGAAGGGCGCCGTCGAGGCGACCCGCAAGCACTCACTGACCTTCACCAAACCGGATCGCTAGCTGTCACCAAGCGGGCGCGCTGGCCTCGGCGAACAGTTCCTCCGGCCAGGTCCAGAGCGCCCGCTGGGTCAGCAGGATCGAGATCGTCCCGTCCGCAGGAGTGGTCGACCACAGCGAGCCCAGACCGCCCGCCCAGCCGTAGCGTCCACCGCCGACGGACATGCCGTACCCCCAGCCAGTGTCCGGACCGAGGAACCCGCTGGCTGCCTCTCGCTGCGCCGGCGTGAGCTGATCCGTAGTCATCTCCGCGACTGCGGCCGGAGACAGCAGGCCGCCGTACAGCAGCGCCCGTGTGAACGCGTGGAAGTCGTCGACGGTCGAGATGAGCCCACCACTCGCATCCGGGAACGAGGGCGGCGTCAGCCATTGGCTCCCCGCGGCCGGATCCAGTACGTCGTCCCCGACGTACGCCGTTGTCAGCCGCCCCGGATCTACTGCCGTGAACCCGGTGTCGCGCATCCCGAGCGGTTCGAAGATCCGCTCACGCAGGAACTCCTCCAGCGGCTGGCCGGCAACTCGAGCGATCAGTACGCCGAGCACGTGCGAGCCGGTCGAGTACAACCACTGCTCACCCGGCTGGTACTGCAGCGGCAGCGTGCCTAGACGCCGCATCCACTCGTCCGGCTCCAACGCAGTCCGCGGTACAGGCGGTCCGAACGTGTGGAGGTCCAGCTCCTCCTCGCGCTGTCGCAGCGCCGGATTGTCCGACTCACCCAGCCCGAGCCGGAAGGTCAGCAGGTCCCGGGCCGTGATCGGCCGCTCAGCCGGCACAGTGTCGTCCAGAGGTCCATCCGGTTGCCGCAGTACGACGGGATTCGCCAGCTCCGGCAGGACATCGGCAACCGGTGCGTCCATGGACAGCCTGAGCTCGTCGACCAGGATCATGGTCGCGGCGGCGATGATCGGCTTGGTGAACGACGAGACCCGGAACAGACTGTCCCGCTGCAGCTCGGGCCCGTCGTACGCCATCTTGCCGAGCACCTCGACCCGGGTTTCGTCGCCGCGGCTGACGAGACTGATGAGTCCGGGAACCAGGCCGTTGTCGACGTACGTCTGAAACATCAGCCCAGTCCACCAGCGAACTGCATCGCGCGCCACTGCGTTGCGAACATCCGAATCCCGTCGGCCAGCTCCGGCAGCTGCGGGATCAGTGGGGCGCAGACGAGGACCTGTAGTGCGCGGGCCAGGTCCATCACCTGCTGGATCTTCGGGTCGAGCGTCGGGAGGCCGCGTGTCCGCGCAGACTCGTCGTACGCCCGGCAGAGATCGGGGCCGAAGCCGGCGACATCCCACTCGATCGGTCCGAGCGTCGCGTCCTCGAAGTCGGCCCACAGCGGCCCATGGACGGTTGTGATCCGGTTCCACGACGGGGCGTCGCCGTGGATCGGCTGCACGGTCGCCGACGGGAACATCGCCTCGAAACCTGCCCTGCTGGCAAGGACGGGCTCCAGCACCTTCCACTCGGCCCGTGCCCGGTCGACGTCGTCCTGCTCGAGCAGACCGGGCACAGCCTCGGCCACCTCCAGACCTGGGCCGATCAGCCGCAGCGGAGTCATCCAGGCCAGTTCACCGGGATAGCTCGCCAGTTGGGCATGCAGCTCCGGCACGGCAGCGGTGGCGCCGAAGTAGTCGGGCTCGACGGTCTGATCCACTTCCACGTAAGTCCAGAAGGTCATGGACAGGCCGTCCTGCTCCACCGGCCTGAGCGGCACCAGGGCAGTCGGCTGCACCACGGGTGCGCCTTGCTCAGCCAGCCAGGCGACGATGTCCAACTCGCGCTGCTGCCGGCGTACGGCGGGCTCTGGCTCTTTCATGCCGGCGGGGAGGTTCATCGGTACCCGTGCGACCACTGGCGACGGCCGTAGGTGAACGACCGTGGAGAAGGCGGTGTAGAGCACCAGCGGGTCGGTGACCGTCAGGCTGAGGGAGCGTGCGGCTGTGGCTGCGGCTTCGACCGCGGTCTCAGTCATCTCCTGATCTTCGCAAGGGGATCAAGCGAGTTGGTGTAAGCGCTGCATCCACCGGGTGGTCGTGCGTGTCGGACGGGAGGGCCTCCACGATCTCGGCGTCGTACACGGCGGCCCAGACCGGCGTACCAGGGCGGATGCGCGCGAGTGCGCGGTCGTACGAGCCGCCGCCGCGGCCCAGACGTACGCCGTCACGGGCGACGGCCACGGCGGGGCAGATGATCAGATCGGCGGTGGCGATGGCGTCCGAGCCCAGATCGGTCGGCGGCTCCGACAGACCGAGACGACCGGGCACCAGGTCGGCCGCACCGGGCGCAATGCCCCAGCCGAGGTCGTTGTCGGCGTAGAGAATCGGCAGGAGTACCTCGCGGTCGCTGGCGAGCAGCCAGTCGATCAGCCCACCGGTCTGCGGCTCCGGGCCCCTCGACACGTACAGGGCGACCCGGTGGACGTCGGGCAGCACCTGCTTCGCGCAGGTCAGCAGCCCTTCCGCATGGGGGCGCTGTTCCCGGGTACCGAGGAAATGTTGCCGCGCCGTGGCCTTCGACTGAAACACGGTCTGATCGTATGAGGGTGACACCGGCAACACTCGGATTGGTGGCTTTCCCCTAGGGTTGGTGCATGAGTGAGGTCGGTCTCAGACAAGCGCAGGAGAAGATGCGTGCAGCCGGTGCTGCCGACGTTGCAATACGCGTCTTCACGCACTACTACCGGCTGCTCGAATCGGGGCAGCAGGGAAAGATCCACGAGGCCGACATCGAACCGGTCGGCGAGCTGCCGCACCTCGACCACCTGGACACCGATCCGGAGGCCATGCGCGCCGCGCTCGCCGAGACGGTCGTCATCAAGCTCAACGGCGGCCTCGGCACGTCGATGGGCGTCACCGGCCCGAAGTCCGCACTCCAGGTCAAGGACGGGCTGAGCTTCCTCGACATCATCGCCCGCCAGATCCTGAGCACCCGGCGCAAGTACGACGTACCGCTGCCGCTGGTGCTGATGAACTCGTTCCGCACCAAGACCGAGTCGCTGCAGATCCTGAGCGAGTACGACGGCCTCGCGATCGACGGGCTGCCGCTCGACTTCATGCAGAACATGGAGCCGAAGCTGCTGGCCGACGACCTGACACCGGCCGAGTGGGAGCCGGACCCGGAGCTGGCCTGGTGCCCGCCCGGGCACGGCGACCTGTTCACCGCGTTGGTTGCCTCCGGCACCCTCGACGCGCTGCGCGAGCACGGCTTCCGGCACGCGTTCATCTCGAACGCCGACAACCTGGGCGCGACGCCGGATCCCCGGATCGCCGCGTGGATGGCGGAACATACCGTACCGTTTGGTATGGAGGTCTGCCGCCGCACCCGCTCCGACCGCAAGGGCGGCCACGTCGCGGTGCGCAAGTCCGACGGCCGGCTGATCCTGCGGGACAGCGCCCAGGTCGCCGAGGAGGACACGCAGTACTTCCAGGACATCACCCGGCACAAGACGTTCAACACCAACAACCTGTGGATCGACCTGGACCGGCTCGCCGAGCTGATGGACGGGCACGACGGGATCCTCGGCCTGCCGATCATCGTGAACCGCAAGACCGTCGACCCGGCCGACCCGTCCTCGCCGAAGGTGATCCAGCTCGAGACCGCGATGGGCACCGCGATCGAGACCTTCGAGGGCTCGCAGGCGGTGATCGTGGACCGCACCCGGTTCAAGCCGGTGAAGACCACGAACGACCTGCTCGTACTGCGCTCCGACGTGTACGAGCTGGACGAGGCCGGCGACCTGACCACGACGCACGAGGGCGACGAGCCGTACGTGGACCTGGACCCGGAGTACTTCAAGATCCTCGCCGACTTCGACACCCGGTTCCCCGCCGGGCCGCCGTCGCTGGTCCGCGCCGACCGGCTGGAGGTCCGCGGCGATGTTGCCTTCGGCAAGGAGGTCGTGGTGGTCGGGGACGTAGAGGTGGAGGCGCCGCCCGGCGAGCGCCGGGTCATCCCGGACGGGACCGAACTCAGCGGCTGAACACGCCGGGGGAGTGCGATGGACGACCTGCTGATCAGGCCGTTGGAGCCGTCCGACACGGACGAGGCCGCCGCGGTGTGGTGGCGCTCGCGGCACGCTGACGGCTCGCAGCTGCCGCCGGCGATCCACACGGCCGCGGAGGTGGCGACCTGGTTCGCCGACGTGCTGCTGCCGGACGCGCAGACCTGGGTGGCGCTCGACGACGACCGGATCGTGGCGGTGCTCACCCTCGACGGCGACGACCTCGACCAGCTGTACGTCGTACCCGAAGCGGCCGGCCAGGGCATCGGATCGACCCTCGTGGACCTCGCCAAGGACCTCCGGCCGGGCGGTCTGGCGCTCTGGACGTTCCAGACCAACACCCGCGCCCAGTCCTTCTACAAAGCCCACGGCTTCGTCGAGGTACGCCGTACCGATGGTAGTGCCAACGAGGAACGCGAGCCCGACGTCCGGATGACCTGGGGCAACCACCCGGAGGGTGTGGATTAGGGTCAGGCTCGTGAGACGGAGTGTGGATGAGCATCTGGAGGCTGTGCTCGGGCGAGTGACGCCTCTGCCCGCGTTCGACCAGCCGCTGATGGACGCGGTCGGGTTGGTGCTGTGTGAGGACATCGTCTCGGGGGTGAGCCTGCCCGGGTTCGACAACTCGGCCATGGACGGGTACGCCGTCCAGGCCCGTGACCTGGCCGGCGCCTCCGACGAGAACCCGATCGCCCTGCCAGTGGTAGGAGAGTTCCGCGCCGGTCGGAGCCAGCCGATCGTCGTGACCCCTGGTACCTGCGTGCGGATCATGACCGGCGCGCCGATGCCGAGGGGCGCTGACAGCGTCGTACCGGTCGAATGGACCGACGGTGGGACGGTCAACGTCCGCATCACTCAGCAGCCGCCGGTCGGTGGTTCGGTGCGGCACGCGGGCGAGGACGTGACGGCCGGAGTGCAGGTGCTGGACCGCGACACGATCCTTGGGCCGCGTCAGATCGCCGTACTCGCTGCTGTCGGCCGGGCTCGGGTGAAGGCCCGTCCGCGACCGCGGGTCGTGGTGATCTCCACGGGCGCGGAGCTGCGCGAGCCGGGTAGCCGGCTGGGCGAAGGGCAGATCTACGACTCGAACAGCTACACGATGGCGGCGTGCGCGCGGGACGCCGGAGCGGTGGTGTACCGCGTCGGCATCGTCGACGACGACCCCAAGCGGATCATGGACACCCTGTCCGATCAGCTGGTGCGTGCTGACCTGGTCATCACCACAGGTGGCGTCAGCATGGGTGCGTACGACGTTGTGAAGGAGGAGCTGTCCAAGCTCGGCACTGTCGACTTCCCGCAGGTCGCGATGCAGCCGGGGAAGCCGCAGGGGTTCGGTGTGATCGGTGAGGACGAGGTGCCGATCTTCACGCTGCCGGGCAACCCGGTGTCGGCGTACGTGTCGTTCGAGGTGTTCGTCCGGCCCGCACTGCGCAAGATGATGGGGCAGATGCCGTACCGGCGCGCACTGGTCCCGGGAGTGACGCTGGACGGGATCAGCTCACCCCCCGGGCGGCGGCAGTTCGTCCGCGCCACGGCCACCTCCGGCGACGAGGGCTGGATGGCCAGTACAGTCGGCGGGCACGGCTCGCACCTGCTCGGCGGGTTGAGCCGCGCGAACGCACTGATCATCGTGCCCGAGGACGTCACCTCGGTCCGGGCCGGCGACCAAGTAGAGCTGATGCTGCTGGATGAGGAGACCGGATGACCGAGCCGCCTGCCGGGCTGACGCACGTCGACGAGACCGGGGCCGCGCGGATGGTCGACGTGTCGGCGAAGGACACTTCCGTCCGCCGGGCCGTTGCCAGCGGCAAGGTTCTGGTGTCGGCCGAGGTCGTGACGGCGCTGCGCGGTGACGGCGTACCGAAGGGTGATGCGCTCGGTGTCGCCCGGATTGCCGGGATCATGGGCGCGAAGCGGACGCCGGACCTGGTGCCGCTGTGCCATCCGATCGCGATCACCGGCGCCAAGGTCGACCTCGAGGTGGCGGACGACGCCGTACTGATCCGGGCGCAGGTTAAGACGACCGACCGCACCGGTGTCGAGATGGAAGCGCTGACTGCTGTTGCAGTCGCTGGGCTCGCTGTCATCGACATGGTGAAGGCTTTGGATCCGGCGGCAGTGCTGTCCGACGTACGGGTGGAGTTGAAAGAGGGCGGCAAGACCGGGCACTGGGAGCGGCCGTGAGAGCTCTTGTCGTCAGCGTGTCCAACCGCGCGGCCGCTGGGATCTACACCGACACCACGGGTCCGCTCATAGCCTCACGGCTGGCCGAATGGGGCTTCGAGGTGTCCGGCCCGTCTGTCGTTCCCGATGGCCCGCCGGTCGGCGATGCATTGCGTGCTGCTGTCGAGGCGTCGTACGACGTTGTGCTGACAACCGGTGGCACCGGGATCTCGCCGACCGACGAGACACCTGAGCAGACAGCCGCTGTGCTGTCCAAGGTCGTGCCTGGGATTGCTGAAGCGATCCGGGCGTACGGCGTTGCCAACGGCGTACCGACAGCCGCACTGTCGCGTGGACTGGCCGGAGTCGCGGGTACTACGGTCATCGTCAACCTGCCCGGATCGCGTGGCGGGGTGAAGGACGGTCTCGCCGTACTGGAGCCGCTGCTGCGACATGCGGTCGAGCAAGTACACGGCGGGGACCATGTGCGGACGGACACCGACTGATGGCGATCGTGCACTGGCCTGTCGAGCTGCAGCACGGACAGGTCGGGCTGCGGCCGCTACGGGCAGGCGACGGGGGAGAGTGGGCTGCTGCGCGTCAGCGGAACGTCAGCTGGTTGCGGCCGTGGGACGCGACACAGCCACCCGGTGCGGAGGACGGTGCGCGCACGTTCCGCGCCATGGCACGTGACTGGAACCGGCAGGCGCGGTACGGACGCATGCTCCCGTTCGTCATCACGTACGGCGGTGCGGCCGGCGCCGGCGCGCGATCGAAGTGGCCCCTGGTCGGACAGCTGACAGTGTCCGGCATCACGTACGGATCGGCGCGCTGGGCGAACCTCGGCTACTGGGTCGACGAGCAGTACGCCGGTCGCGGGATCGTGCCGACCGCTGTCGCCATGGCCGCCGACCACTGCTGGTTCACCCTCGGCCTGCACCGGATCGAAGTCGCGATCCGCCCGGAGAACAAGGCAAGTCTGCGCGTGGTCGAGAAGCTCGGCTTCCGGTACGAAGGCGAGCGGCCGCGGTTCCTGCACATCGACGGCGACTGGCGCGACCACCGCATCTTCGCGCTCAACGTCGAGGAGGTCGGGCCCGGTCTCGTAGCGCGATTGCAATGATTACCGTGCGTGCTATTCACATCAGTCACACGAGTCTTCTTGCGACACACCGACTCACGTACCTCATCTGGCCCCCGCCGCCCTTTAGCGTCGTCGCATGGGGACGACAGGGCTGATCTATGTGGCGATCGTCGCCGCGTGGGCCGCCTACCTCGTCCCGATGTGGCTGAAGCGAGGCGACGAGGCGCGGCGGCAACCAGTCGTGCCGTCATCCGCCGAAGCGCGGGTCCTTTCCCGCGACCCGTCGCGGCCGCGGTACGTCGTACGCCCGGCCGGCACCACCGCCGCCGACGACCCGTCGCCGCCCAAGCGGTACGTCCCCAACCGAGCCCGCCGGGTGGCCGCGATGCGCCGTCGGCGGGTGCTGTCGATCCTGACCCTCTCCCTGCTGTCGGTCGTCGCACTGGCCGGCCTCGCGATGGTGCCGTGGTGGTCGGTCTCCATCCCCGGCGCCGCGATCCTCGGGTTCGTCGTACTCACCCGGGTGCAGCTGCGGCGGCAGGCGCGGACGCGTGCGCGGATCGCTGCCCAGCGACGTGCGCGCATCCAGGCCCAGCACGACCGCGGGCCTGCCGGGAAGCCGGCGCCGTCACCCGACGAAGAGATGACCATCGAGGTCAAGCTCCCCGACGCACCGACGCCCGCCAAGCCCGTCGAGAAGCCTGCTGCCGAAGGCCTCTGGGACCCGGTGCCGGTGACGCTGCCGACGTACGTCCTGAAAGAGAAAGCACCCGACCGGACGGTGCGCACGATCTCCCTCACCGACGACGAAGTCTTCTCCAGTGCACGGACGACCGACCCCGCCGAGAAGCCCGTCGTCGCCGAGCCTGCCACACCCGAAGAACCCGAGGTGAAACGCGCCGTCGGCGACTGATATCCGGTTTTAGAGTCCGGGCCTCTACGTGTTAGAGTTTCGCGGTCGCCAGGGAAACAAAGGCGACCAGCTCGGGGCTGTGGCGCAGTTGGTAGCGCGCTTCGTTCGCAACGAAGAGGCCAGGGGTTCGAATCCCCTCAGCTCCACGAAGGCGATGGGCGAGTCGTGCCGACGGAAAGCGTCGGCCGGCTCGCCTTCGTCGTGTTGTGCGGCTGCGCTTCGCTTGCCGCGGGCGGCGGCTTCGCCACCCGCACCCCTTGCGCCTTCGCTTCGCTCGGCTCCGTGGTTGGCCTGGGCAATCAGCTCACCTGTTTGGGCTGGGTTGGGCGGCCGCTCACCTGTTTGGGGTTGGGTTGGGCGGGTGCTCACCGGCTGGGGCTGGCTATTTGGTGGCGCCGTTTAGAGCCAGGTTCAGGATGGTGTCTACCTGGGCTTCGGTTACGGGGCGGGTGTGGAGGAGTAGGCGGTAGTAGAGGGGGGCGTAGAGGAGTTCTACTAGGTCTGCCAAGTCAATGTCTTGGCGGAGTTCGCCTGCTGATTGGGCCCTGGTTAGGCGTTCTACGCAGAGGTCTACTCGGGGCTTGATGATGGAGTCGACTACTGCCTTGGCGATGTCGGGGTCGCTTTGGGCGGCTGCTATCAGGCCCTTGCTGTAGGCGGCGAAGAGGGGGCTGGCGAAGGCTTGGGCTACCTGGGTCATCTGGGTGCGCAGGTCGGCTTCAAGGTTGCCGGTGTCGGGGAAGTCCAGGGTGCTGCGGCCGCGTTCCTCGATCGCTTCCAGGAGGATGGCGGCCTTCGAGGGCCACCAGCGGTAGATCGTCTGCTTGCCGACGCCTGCGCGTTTGGCGATGCCCTCCATGGTGAGGCCGGCATAGAGCTGCTCGCCGCACAGCTCGAGGGCTGCGTCCAGGATCGCCTGGCGGGCGCGCTCGCTGCGGCGGTCGGGGTTGGGCGCCGAGCGGGGCGCGGGGGTCGAGGGTGTCGCCATACGTCCGCAGCTTACACGAGACGAGACGTAGTGTCTTGACAGTGATCTCCGGCGAGACTTAGCGTCTCGTCATGAGACGAGACGTCTCGTCATCTTAGGGAGGAACCGCCATGTCCGAAGTCGTGATTCGCAGGTATGCGGGGCTGTTCGGGGTCGTCGCGAGCGCATTGATCGTCGTCCAGGTGCCGCTGTACTTCCTCTACTCCGGCGCCCCGCCGGACTGGAACATCCTGACTCGCAGCCTGATCGGGATCGTGGGCTGCGTCTTCTACATCCTGTTCTTCACCGGCCTGCGCCAGTTGATCCATCAGGTCGACGTCGCGTCGGACTGGATCGCGGGCGTGATCCAGTCGGCCGGTCTGCTCTGGGTCGCGATGGTGTTCGTGCCGCAGTCGATGGAGGCGGGCGCCGCGATCGTCACCGACCACGACATCGACACGACGAAGGAAGGCCCGTTCGCGGGAGCGCAGTACCTGATGCAGGGCCTGATCTCGCGGCTGTTGATGGGGTTGTTCCTGATCGCGCTCGGGATCGTTGTCTACCGGTTGCGGCTGCTGCCGAAGTGGGTCGGGTGGTCCGCGTTCGTGCTCGCGGCGATTAACCTCGCCTTCGTCCCGGCGCTGTACTTCGGAGACGACCCGGCGAACTTCTACAGCGCCCAGGGCTGGGGTACGACGGCCAGCATGGGCGCACTGTGGAGCTTGTGGACCCTTGCCGTGAGCATCAGTGTCCTCCGCAGTTCGCGCCGTACTGCGGTCGTCGCCCGGCCCACGCCGGTTCCTGTCCCGGCCGGCTGATAGCAAGGCGGGTAGGTGCCTGAGGCAAGGATCTGTCTCAGGCGCCCGCTCACCCGAGTGAGGCGCTGGCCGCGCGGAGATCCGCGAGGGCGGTCAGCACGTGCGGCGCCAGCCCGTCCTCGTCGTGGTCGAGCTCCATCCAGGCGGCGTACCCGCGCTTGAAAGCGAGCACGCCCAGCTCGGCGGCGAGTTGCGCGAGCGGGTCCGGTACGCCGCGCGCGAGCAACGCATCGGTCATGGCCTTGGCGAGGCCGACGCTCTTCAGGGCATCGCGTTCCTGCAGTTCGGTGCTGGCGGCGATGGCTGCTTTGAGGCGGGGGCCGAGCTCGCGGTTCATCGGTCCCATCGCGCTCGAGGCGCGCTCGAGCCCCGCCGCGATCGCATCGAGTGGGCCGGCGTCCTCGGGGGTCTCGGCGATCCCCTCGGTCAGGAGGCGGCAGAGGGTCTCCTGGCCGGCGACGAGGAGTTCGCGCTTGTCGGGGAAGTGCCGGAAGAACGTGCTCTTGGTGACGCCGGCCTTGTCGGCGATCTGGGCGACCGTGGTCGCGTCGTAGCCCTGGTCGGCGAAGAGGTCCACTGCCGCGAGGATCAGTCGTTCGCGTGCGCCGGGCTGCCATCGGGCCATGGACCGATTGTAGGTGATGGGACCTTTGTCCCGTCAGTGCTACTGTGATGGGACAAAGGTCCCATCACGCTGAGGAGCGTCTGATGCAGGTATTCATCACTGGTGGAAGCGGGCTGATCGGCTCGGCGGTTGTTCGGGAGTTGCTCGGCAATGGGCATTCCGTGCTGGCGCTCGCACGGTCCGACGCGAGTGCGTCGGCGCTGCAGGAGGCTGGTGCGGCGGTCGTCCGCGGCGGTCTCGCCGATCTGGATGTTCTCCGGAGCGGCGCTAGTGAGTCTGACGGGGTGATTCACCTTGCCTTTAGCAACGATTTCAGCAGCCCGGAGGCGCTGGCGTCGGGGGTCGCCGAGGAGGGGGCTGCGCTTGCGGTGTTGGGTGAGGCGTTGGTGGGGAGCGGTCGTCCGTTCGTGACGGTGTCGGGTACGCCGTGGGTGCCGGGGCGGCCGTCCACGGAGGCGGATCCGCTGCCTCTTGACGGACCGGTGGGTGGGCGCGGCCGCTCAGTGATGGGCGTGCTGGGTCTGGCGGAGCGTGGGGTGCGGAGTGCCGCCGTACGGATGCCTCGGACTGTTCACAATCAGGGGACTGGTGGGTTCGCCGGCTTGCTGACCGAGATCGCTCGGCGCACCGGGGTGTCCGGGTATCCCGGAGATGGCACGCAGCGGTGGCCGGCGGTGCATGCGCTGGATGCGGCCGTGCTGTTTCGGTTGGTGCTGGAGAATGCGCCCGCCGGGACGGCGTGGCATGCGGTGGACGACGAGGGCGACGCCGTACGCGACATCGCTGCGGTCATCGGCCGGCGGCTCGGCCTGCCGGTCGAGGCGGTGCCGGAGGAGACGTACGGCCCGCTCGGCCCGATCTTCGCGACCGACCAGCCTTCGTCGAGCGCCCACACCCGGGATGCGCTCGGCTGGAAGCCCGAGCACCCGAATCTGCTGGCGGACTTGGAGAATCTTCAGGCCTGAGTTGTCTCAGGTTGAGAATCGCGGCAGCTAATCTTGACTCGTTCCAGAAAACGGGGAAGACTCTGGCACGTGCCGACGGTGGATGAGCTCCAGGGGTTGTTGCGTGGGGTCTCGTTGCGGGTGACCCGGCCGCGGGTGGCGGTGCTGGCCGCGGTGTACGAGCATCCGCATGCGGACACGGACTCGATTATAGGTGCCGTGCGCAACGAATTGCCGCAGGCGTCGCACCAGGCCGTGTACGACTCGCTGCACACGTTGACGGCGGCGGGCCTGGTGCGGCGGATCCAGCCGTTGGGGTCGGTGGCGCGGTACGAGTCGCGCGTGGGTGACAACCATCACCACGCGGTCTGCCGGTCCTGCGGTGCCATCGCCGACGTCGACTGTGCGGTCGGGCATGCGCCCTGCCTGACCGCGTCCGAGGACCACGGGTTCGTCATCGACGAGGCCGAGGTCATCTATTGGGGGCTGTGCGCCGACTGCTCACGCCGTACCTGATCTTCCGTCCGAAAACGTCCATTCCTGGAAGGAATCTGATGTCCGAGATCCATGAGCCACTGCCCGGTGAAGGCACCGAGGAGAGTCGCGGCGCCGAGGAAGGCAAGGGCCAAGGCTGCCCCGTCGCCCACGGTCAGGGCGTGCACCCGACCACCGGGAACGCGAACCGCGCCTGGTGGCCGAACCAGCTGAACCTGAAGATCCTGGCCAAGAACCCCGCGGTGGCGAACCCGCTCGGCGAGGAGTTCGACTACGCCGCCGCGTTCCAGAGCCTCGACCTGGCCGCGGTGAAGGCCGATATCGCCGAGGTGCTGACCACCTCGCAGGACTGGTGGCCGGCCGACTTCGGGAACTACGGCCCGCTGATGATCCGGATGGCCTGGCACAGCGCCGGCACCTACCGGATCAGCGACGGCCGCGGCGGCGCCGGTGCGGGGCAGCAGCGGTTCGCCCCGCTGAACAGCTGGCCGGACAACGCGAACCTGGACAAGGCGCGCCGCCTGCTCTGGCCGGTGAAGAAGAAGTACGGCCAGAAGATCTCCTGGGCCGACCTGCTGATCCTGACCGGCAACGTCGCGCTCGAGACGATGGGCTTCAAGACCTTCGGGTACGCCGGTGGCCGCGTGGACGTGTGGGAGCCGGAGGACGACGTCTACTGGGGCCCCGAGACCACGTGGCTCGGCGACGAGCGCTACACCGGCGACCGGGAGCTGGAGAAGCCGCTCGGTGCGGTCCAGATGGGCCTCATCTACGTGAACCCGGAAGGCCCGAACGGCAACCCGGACCCGATCGCCTCGGCCCGCGACATCCGCGAGACCTTCGGCCGGATGGCGATGAACGACGAGGAGACCGTCGCGCTGATCGCCGGCGGCCACACCTTCGGCAAGACGCACGGTGCGGCCGACCCGGAGAAGTACGTCGGCGCCGAGCCGGAGGGTGCGCCGATGGACCACCAGGGTCTCGGCTGGCGCAACACGTACAAGAGCGGCCACGGCCCGGACGCGATCACCAGCGGTCTGGAGGTCACCTGGACCACCACGCCGGCCAAGTGGGGCAACGACTTCTTCAATATCCTGTTCGGCTACGAGTGGGAGCTGACGAAGAGCCCTGCCGGTGCGAACCAGTGGGTGGCCAAGGACGCCGAGGAGATCATCCCGAACGCGTTCGACCCGGCCAAGAAGCAGAAGCCGACCATGCTGACGACGGACCTGGCGCTGCGCTTCGACCCGATCTACGAGCCGATCTCGCGCCGGTTCAAGGACAACCCGGACGAGTTCGCGGACGCGTTCGCACGGGCCTGGTTCAAGCTGACCCACCGCGACATGGGTCCGGTCGTCCGGTACCTCGGTCCGGAGGTCCCGAGCGAGGTGCTGATCTGGCAGGACCCGCTGCCGGCCGTCGACCACGAGCTGGTCAACGACGCCGATGTGACCGCGCTGAAGGCGGCCATCGCTGCGTCCGGCCTGTCGGTGTCGCAGCTGGTCTCGACCGCGTGGGCGTCGGCGTCGACGTTCCGTGGCAGTGACAAGCGTGGTGGCGCCAACGGTGCGCGCATCCGCCTGCAGCCGCAGGCCGGCTGGGAGGTCAACAACCCCGACGAGTTGGCCCAGGTACTGCGGACGCTCGAGGGCATCCAGCAGTCCTTCGGCAAGCCGGTCTCGCTGGCCGACCTGATCGTCCTCGCCGGCGGTGTCGGTGTGGAGGTCGCTGCGAAGAACGCCGGATACGACGTCGTCGTACCGTTCACGCCGGGCCGGACCGACGCCTCGGCCGAGCAGACGGATGTCGACTCGTTCGCCGCGCTCGAGCCGGTCGCGGACGGGTTCCGGAACTACTACGGCAAGGGCAACCGCCTCCCGGCGGAGTACCTGCTGCTCGACCGGGCGAACCTGCTCACGCTGAGCGCGCCGGAGATGACCGTCCTGGTCGGCGGCCTGCGGGTCCTCGGCACGAACTACGACGGCTCGAAGTACGGCGTACTGACCGACAACCCGGGCACGCTCACGAACGACTTCTTCGTGAACCTGCTCGACCTCGGCACCGAATGGCACGCCGCCGACGACAGCCAGGAGACGTTCGAAGGCACCGTCGACGGCAAGGTCAAGTGGACCGGCACCCGCGCCGACCTGGTCTTCGGCTCGAACTCCGAACTCCGCGCGGTCGCGGAGGTCTACGCGAGCGACGACGCCAAGCAGAAGTTCGTCACGGACTTCGTAGCCGCCTGGCACAAGGTCATGGAACTGGACCGCTTCGACCTTCGCTGAACCACCCCGAAGCCGGCTCCCTGCCTTGCGGGGAGCCGGCTTCGCTTGTTGTACGGCGTCAGTTTTACGCCAGGGTCACGGCCGCGATCGACCGGCACCGTCGGAGTGCTTGACACTCCGGATGGGGCGGAGCAGGCTGGATTTGAAGGGGGGTCGGGGCGTTGTTAATCAATTAATTGATTCTTCGTCGCATGGTGGGGAATGGGGGCGCGATGAAGGTGCTGCTGATCTCGCCGCCGATCATGGATGATTTCGCCGGTGAGGCGAAGCCGATCGCGATGGATGCGGTCCGGGAATGTCCGGCGTACGGGATGTACCTGCTGCAGGCGGTGCTCAAAGAGAGTGGGCACGACGCGGCGCTGGTGGATCTGATCTCGGACGGGTCGGACCGGATCGACGACTATCTGCCGCAGGTGGCCGAGGCCGGCCTGGTCGGCATCGGGGCGACCTCGATGTCCTGGCCGACCGCGCTGTCGGTGATTCTGCAGGTCCGGGCGGTGCGGCCGGAGGTGCCGATCGTTCTCGGTGGCATTCATCCGACAATGTTCGACGGGTATCTGCTGCGGACCTTCCCGGTGCAGTACGTCGTTCGCGGCGAGGGGGAGCGGGCGATCGTCGAGCTGGCCGATGCGATCGAGCACGGCGGTGACGTGGCCGGCGTCGCCAATCTGAGCTGGATGGACAAGGGTGAGCTGGTGCGGAATCCTGTCGCCCGGCAGCTTTCTCCGGAGGAGCTCGGCGCCGCACCGTTGCCGGACTACAGTCAGTTGCGGCCCGGCCTGTTCCAGGGCCTTTCGATCGAGTCGTCCCGCGGTTGCGCGTTCGACTGCTCGTTCTGCAGCACGTCGTACCGCCGGAGCTATCGCGGTCTCGAACCCGAGGTGTTCGTGGACCGCCTCGAGGCGCTGTCGGCGTACACGGACCGTACCCGGACCGGGTTCGTGCACATCATCGACGACGAGTTCTCGATGAATCCACGCCGTGCGATCCAGATCGCGGAGTCGATCCGGCGCCGCGGGATGACTCCGAGCCTGGTCTATGACTCGCGGGCCACCGACCTGCTGTTCCCGGGGTACGTCGAATCGATCGCCGAATTCACCGGGCAGTTCCTGGTCGGCGCAGAATGCGGGTACGACGAGGGGCTCGAAAAGATCGGGAAAGGGACGACGACCGATATTTTGGAGCGTGCGGCGCAGAAGCTTGTGGAGCACGGAATCGCGGATCGCGCGGATTTCTCGTTCATTCTCGGGCTGCCGTGGGAAACCGTCACCGAAGTACGCCGGACCATCGCTTTCGCGGCGAAACTCTACGCGTCGTACGGCGTCCGCTTGCTGCTGCAGTGGTACTGCCAGATCCCCGGCTCGAGGCTGTGGCAGGAGCAGCGGGACCGGCTGGACGTGAGCGAAGTGATGTACGACGAGTTCGGATTCTTCCGCAACCTGTACCTGTTCCGGAGCGGGGTGCACCTGTCGCCCGAGGAGATCTGGGACGTCAGCCGCGAGGTGCGGGCGCTGGTGTACCTGTCCCGCGCCCGGAATCCCGAACGCCTCATGATCGAGTACGGGCATCCCGAGCCGATCAGTCTGTACTTCCCCGAAGACCTGATCCGGCGCACGAGTCACGCATTGCCCAATCTGCGCATCGTCGCGCACGCGCGGGACCGGAACACCGGGAATCGACGCGCGGACGTCGCGCGCCGGCCGCTACGACACCTGCCTGCCTGATCGGGCCGGTGGAACAGCTGTAAGGAGGACCCATGCCGGACAGGTACATCCCGGTATCAGAGAGCGAGCAGCAGTTCGCGGCCCTGCTGGAGCGAGTGCTCACCGAGCCGTCCTTCGCGGAGGCGATGGACAGCGACCCGGTGCAGGCGCTCGCCGAGGCCGGCTACGAGCTCGACGACCAGCAGGTCGAGGCCATCCGGTCGAGTGAGCGGTTCGAGCAGCCCGAAGCGCTGGGCGACGATCAGCTCGCCTTTCCGTTGACCAAGCCGCTGGTCCGGATCATTACCAAGGGCACGAAACCTGCCGTGAGTGTGATCACGAAGGGCACGCAGCCGGCCGTCCAGGTCGGGGTCAGGACCGTGATCGCGGTTGAGGAGTCCAAGCTTCCCGAGATCGAGGTCGTTCCCGCCGAGCAGGAGCGTTTCCGTTCCGCACCGGCAGAAGAGGAGTGACGGTAGCCAAGACGTCGGAGTCGGTATCCGGGGCGATCGGAACGCTGGGGATCGTCTCGTTGGCAGGCGTGCCTGTTGCGGCGGCGCGTTCGTCTGACGTCTCTGTCGGCTGGCCACTGGCCGGGGCGGCGAGTTGGGCACTGGCGTTGCTGCTGAAGAGAGCAGCCGCAGGTACGGCCCGACGTCCGGCGCTGATCGAGGCCGTACGTCGTGGAGCGATCTCAGCGGTAACTGAGTTGGGGTGTAGCGCACTCGTGTTCGCCGTACGTCAACCGCCAGGAGGCAAGCAGGCTGTGGCGTTCGGAGCCGGAGCGGGCGGAGCTGAGGCACTGTACGTTCTGGCGCTCGGGATCGCGCACCCCGCTGACGCGCAGGGCCTCGAACAGTGGCGTGCAGGCCGGCAACAGTCGTTGATCGTCGATCAATTCGTGCTGATCGAGCGAACCGTTGCGATGGTGTCCCACATCGCCAGTCGAGGCATCGTGTCGACCAGCGGTTCCCGTCCCGGTCGACTGTCCGCCGGCTTGGTCCTCTTCACGGTCGCGGACGCCGTGGCGGCCTACGGGCATGCCGCCGGCTGGAAGTGGATGGATCCGCGGGTTGCCCGGCGTACGCACGCCTTCTATGCAGCTGTCGCAGCCCTCGAGTCCTATCTCTTCCGCCGGTGGTCTGCCTTGTGAGGGATTGATCCCCGTGGCAGGCTGGCTTGGTTTGGAAGCTGGGCGGAAGGGGATTGTCATGCGGTTTCATCATGAGCGGGAGGCTGCGGGCGATCTCACCTTCAGTGATGTGTTTCTCGTGCCGAATCGGTCCGGGGTCGCGTCGCGGCTGGATGTGGATCTTTCGACGGGGGACGGGAGCGGGGCTTCGATCCCGGTGGTCGCCGCGAATATGACTGCTGTGTCGGGGCGGCGGATGGCGGAGACCATGGCCCGGGGTGGCGGGTTGGCCGTTATTCCGCAGGACATTCCGGTCGATGTCGTCGCTGACGTGGTCGGTTGGGTGAAGAGCCGGGATCCGGTGCATGACACGGCGTTGACGCTGCCGCCGACCGGGACCGTCGGCGAGGCGTTGAACCTGTTGCCGAAGCGGAACCACGGCGCGGTCGTGGTCGTCGATCACGGGCGGCCGGTCGGGGTTGTGACCGAGGCGGACTGTGTGGGCGTGGACCGGTTCACGCAGCTTGAAGGGATCATGTCCCGGGAGTTGCTGACGTTGCCGCAGGGCATCGATCCGGAGGCCGCGTTCAACCAGCTGCACGACGGGCGGCACCGGCTTGCGCCGGTGGTGGATGCGAACGACCAGATCGTCGGCATCCTGACGCGGCAGCGCGCGCTGCGCGCCACGCTGTACGAGCCGGCGCTGGATGCGAACGGCAAGCTGCGGATCGCCGCCGCGATCGGGATCAACGGGGACGCCGAGCAGAAGGCGAAGGCGTTGCTCGACGTCGGCGTCGACGTACTCGTGATCGACACCGCACACGGGCATCAGGAGCGGATGCTCGAGGTCGTCGAGCGGGTTCGGGCGCTCGGTCCGACGGTGCCGATCGTCGCCGGCAACGTGGTCACCGCCGAGGGCGTCACGGATCTCGTCAACGCCGGTGCTGACATCGTGAAGGTCGGCGTCGGGCCGGGTGCGATGTGTACGACGCGGATGCAGACGGCCGTCGGTCGTCCGCAGTTCTCCGCCGTACTCGAATGTGCGACGCGGGCCCGTGAGCTCGGCAAGCACGTCTGGGCGGACGGCGGCGTACGGTATCCGCGCGATGTCGCGCTCGCCCTGGCGGCCGGGGCGTCGAGCGTGATGATCGGCTCGTGGTTCGCCGGCACGTACGAGTCGCCCGGCGACCCGCACCGCGACAGCCAGGGCCGGATCTACAAGGAGAGCTTCGGGATGGCGTCCGCGCGGGCGGTGCGGTCCCGGACGGCCGACGACACGCCGTTCCAGCGGGCCCGGAAGAGCATCTTCGAGGAGGGCATCTCGACGGCCCGGATGTACCTGGACCCGGAGAGCCCGAGCGTCGAGGACGTGCTGGACTCGATCGTCTCCGGCGTCCGCAGTTCCTGCACGTACGTCGGTGCCGCGAACCTCGCCGAGTTCCACGAGCGCGCCGTGGTCGGACTGCAGACCGCTGCCGGATACGCCGAGGGGAAGCCGCTCGACACGAGCTGGCAGCTGTAATCGTATACATCCGATCTCACCCCCGGGATGAGATTGAGGGCACAACAAGATCATGCGGCGGGCGATGGTCACCGTCGGCGTTCGGTGGCACCGTGTAGTCAGCGGGGGGAGGAAGGGACACCGAACAACCGTCGGGGGGTCGCCGATCTCGCAGGGGGCGTGGGATCGATCGACGCGGGGGCTCAACAGTCACCGGTGTTCCGCTCGTGGTCGCGGGTGGTGCAGGAGGGCTCGGCCGAGGCTTGGGAGGGCGACTCGGGAGCTCACACTCACCGCCCGCGACCGCCGTCCCGTCACACCGTCCGGCCACCGGATCACGTGCATCGCTTGGCAAGTCGCGGGTACAGCGGCATAGTCAAGGGATCGATGCTGCCGTGCTGGGTGGGGAGCCGACGTTGTGGAGTCAGACAAGGGCGCCCCGCTGCGGGTTGACGCGGAGACCGCGATCATCCTGCGCGAGGCCTACCACAAGATCGAAGCGCTGTTCCGCTCCGACCACTACGGCCTGTACGACTACGTCCGGGTCGTAGCCGGGAAGGTCGCGCGCGTCGACGCGTTCTTCGTCGGATTCCTGCAGGGCAGCAGCCGGGTGCGGTACCCGTACGGCTACGACAAGGGTCATTACGTGAACCCGGATACCCACATTTTCGGGCCGAACGGGCAGACCGCGTGGGTCGTCAAGCACCGGCAGACGTACCGGTTCGCCTACGACAACGGGTTCGCGCTGCATGCCGGCATACCGGTGGGGGACCTGACGCGGCGGTCCGAGGATGCGGTCACCGTGCCGATCTTCCGTCCGTCGAAGGACGGCCCCGACCAACTGTTCGGCCTGCTGTCGATGCAGAGCTACGAGCCCAAGTCGTACGACGACAACGCAGTACGAGCGTTCGAGTGGTTGTGTGCCGTCGTGGAGCGCGTGCTCACCCGCGAAGGCGAGGACCGGGACGCCTTGCGCCGGCTGCCCGCGGGTGACGTCGGGCCGAACCTGCTGACGTCCGACCACGTGATGGAGTACCTGACGCACCGGGTCGCGTCGATCCGCGAGATCGCGGCCGAGGCGGAGAACGAGCCCGACCTGACTGCCGCCGTACGGACGTATCTCGACCGGATCATCGACGCGACCGAGCACATCCAGTCCGAGTTGATCGAGATGCTGATGGAGACCGACGAGGGGCCTGAGCGTCGGTTCACCAGTCTGACCAAGGCGCAGCAGACGGTCGCCGTTCTCCTCGCCGACGGTCTCGACAACGACCAGCTGGCCGCTGAGCTCGGCATCAGCCTCAACACGGTGAAGACCCACCTGAGCGCGATTCTCCGCAAATACGGTCTGCGGAGCCGCGCCCAGGTGGCCGACGATGTGCGGAAGTACCTGGCGCGCTGACGGGACCTTCAACAACTAGTAGGAGCGGGCGACATACGCGATCAGGCCGGGTTCGGCGTCGTCCAGGGGCAGGGTGCCGTCCGGGCGTTGGAGGCAACGGACCGTGACACCGGACTCGGCCAGGCGGTCCTCGCCCTCTTCGCCGATTGCGTCGTACGGCAGGCTGGCCCAACCCGACGCGGCTGCTTCCACTGCCTCGTCGACAGTCGACACCGCGGTGGTTCGTGCGGTGTGGCGAGCCGTTGCTTCCTCCAGTAAGTGCGCCTGGTCGGTGTCGATCGCGTGGACGACGGTTGACTTGAGCTCGGAGAGGATGACGGCGGTCTTGGTCGAGTCGCGGAGACGGCGTACGACGGTTGCCACGTCTGCGGCCAGATCGCGCGGGCCGAGCTCGATGCGGATCGGGACGCCCTTGAGCTCCCAGTTGACCGCGCGGCGGCCGAACGGCTGGTCGGTGCGATCGTCGACCGTGACCCGCACACCGGCGGCTGCGAGGTCCTTGGCGATGCGTTGAGCAGCCTCGATCGTTTCGTCTCTTACCGCGAGTACGACGACCTGGATCGGGGCGACTGCCGGCGGGATGCGGAGGCCGTCGTCGTCGCCGTGCACCATGATCAGGCCGCCGACCATGCGGGTGGTGCTGCCCCAGGAGGTGGTCCAGGCGAGCTCGCGTCGGCCGTCGCTCGACAGGTAGTCGATGTCGAAGGCGCGGGCGAAGTTCTGGCCGAGTTCGTGGGACGTGCACATCTGCAGGGCTTTGCCGTCGCCGGTCATCGCCTCGAGCGTCATGGTGTTGATGGCGCCGGCGAAGCGTTCGCGGCGGGTCTTGCGGCCGACGGTGACCGGGATCGCGAGGACGTTGACCATGACGTCGCGATAGACGTCGTTCAGGATCTTGGTGGCGTACGCGCGGGCGTCCTCGAAGGTGGCGTGGGCGGTGTGGCCCTCCTGCCACAGGAACTCGGTGGTGCGGAGGAACAGGCGTGGGCGCAGCTCCCAGCGGACCGCGTTGGCCCATTGGTTGAGCAGGAGCGGGAGGTCGCGGTAGCTCTGGATCCACTTCGCCATGTACTCGCCGATGACGGTTTCCGAGGTGGGGCGGATGACTGCCGGTTCCTCGAGTTGCTTGCCGCCGGCATGCGTCACCACGGCGAGCTCGGGGCTGAAGCCTTCGACGTGCTCGGCTTCGCGTTGGAGGTAGCTCTCGGGGATCAGGAGCGGGAAGTAGGCGTTCGCGGCGCCGGTTGCCTTGATCCGACGGTTCATTGCCTCCTGCAACAGTTCCCAGATCCCGTACCCGTACGGTCGTACGACCATGGTCCCCCGCACCGGCCCGTTGTCGGCGAGCTCGGCTTTGGCAATCACATCCTGGAACCATCGGGGGTAGTCCGCTGCTTGCGAGGCAAGCACGGAACGGGTCGTTGTCATAACCGTCAGTCTAGGAACGCGGTCGATGGTCCGGCCACGCATTTCCTGCGGCGCGTTCAGCGGGCTCTCAGGCACTGATGTTCATACGGCTGTGCACCGGCGTTCATCACCGGATCCAAAAGTTGGCCCGTATCCGCTCGTACCTGGAGGAACGCTGTGAGAGTACGTCGTGCGCCTGTGATCTCTGCCTGTTTGGCTCTCGTCGGGCTGGCGGTCGGAATCCCGTCCGCTGCCGCGGACCGGGGACCACAGACCTACTCGTTCGCCGTGATCGGCGACATTCCCTACGGCCCGGCGCAGATCGCCAGGTTCCCGAAGGTGGTCGACCAGATCAACGCGGACAAGCCGGTCAAGCTGGTCACCCACCTCGGCGACATCAAGGACGGCTCGTCGGTCTGCAGCGACGAGTACTTCGCGCAGGTGAAGACGCAGTTCGACCGGTTCGCCGACCCGTTGGTCTACACCGTCGGCGACAACGAATGGACCGACTGCCACCGGGCCAACAACGGCAGCTACAACCCGTTGGAGCGGCTCGCGAAGGTCCGGCAGGTGTTCTTTCCGCGGCCTGGCAGGACGCTCGGAGAGCACCCGGCGAAGGTCGAGACCCAGGTGGCGCAGGGCATCCCGGAAGACGTCCGGTTCACCCGGGACGGCGTCGCGTTCGCGGCGCTGCACATCGTTGGCAGCAACAACAGTATGGCGCCGTGGACCGGCAAGACCGCGCCGACGCCCGAGCAGGCCGCCGAGGTGCTGAACCGGACGTCGGCCGTGATGCAGAGCATCCACGACACGTTCGCCCAGGCTCGCGACGAGCACAACAAGGCAGTGGTGCTGCTGACCCAGGCCGACATGTTCGATCCGACCGTGACGAACCCGGCCTTCGCGGACTACTACGCGTTCCAGCCGATCGTGCAGGAGATCGCCCGCGAGGCGGCGAACTTCCGCGGCCCGGTCTACCTGTTCAACGGCGACAGCCACGTCTACAACAGCGACAAGCCGCTCGCCGCGAGCTCGCCGTGGACCAAGTTCTACGGCGTCACTACCCCGGCGGAGAACTTGTCGCGTATCACCGTGGACGGATCGACCGGGGACAACGACTACCTCCGTGTCACGATCGACTCGCGCAACCCCGCCGTACTGACCTGGACGCGGGTCCCGTTCACCTCGTGAAAGCTCCTGAAAGCTCCTGAACGCCGAAGCGCCCGGTGCCCACGTGGGGCACCGGGCGCTTCGGTTCTGCCGGGTCAGAGTGACGCGAGCGCGTCGTTCCAGGTTTTCGACGGGCGCATGACTGCGGCCGCCTTCGCCGGGTCGGGCTGGTAGTAGCCGCCGAGGTCTACCGGGTTGCCCTGCACTGCCAGGAGTTCGCCGACGATCGTCTGCTCGTTGGCGGACAGAGACTCGGCCAACGGGGCGAAAGCCTTGGCCAGGGCGGCGTCGTCGGTCTGCTTGGCCAGCTCCTGGGCCCAGTAGAGGGACAGGTAGAAGTGGCTGCCGCGGTTGTCGATGCCGCCGACCCTGCGGGTGGGGGACTTGTCCTCGTTGAGGAACGTCGCCGTCGCGCGGTCGAGGGTGTCGGCCAGGACCTGGGCGCGGGCGTTGCCGGTTGCCTGGGCCAGGTGCTCGAAGCTCGCGGCCAGCGCGAAGAACTCGCCGAGGCTGTCCCAGCGCAGGTAGTTCTCCTTGACCAGCTGCTGTACGTGCTTCGGCGCCGAACCGCCGGCACCGGTCTCGAACAGGCCGCCGCCGGCCATCAGCGGCACGATCGACAGCATCTTCGCCGACGTCCCCAGCTCGAGGATCGGGAACAGGTCGGTCAGGTAGTCACGCAGTACGTTGCCCGTCACCGAGATCGTGTTCTCGCCGCGGCGGATCCGCTCCAGCGAGAACTTGATCGCCTCCACCGGAGCCAGGATGCGGAGGTCCAGGCCCTCGGTGTCGTGGTCGAACAGGTACTTCTGCACCTTGGTGATGATCTGCGCGTCGTGGGCCCGGGTCTCGTCCAGCCAGAACACCGCCGGGTCGCCGGTCGCGCGCGCCCGGTTGACGGCCAGCTTGACCCAGTCCTGGATCGGCGCGTCCTTGGTCTGGCAGGCGCGGAAGATGTCGCCGGCCGAGGCGGCCTGCTCGAGGACGACGTCGCCGGCCTGGTTCACCAGCCGGACGGTCCCGGTGGTCTGGATCTCGAACGTCTTGTCGTGCGAGCCGTACTCCTCGGCCTTCTGCGCCATCAGGCCGACGTTCGGCACCGAGCCCATCGTGGCCGGGTCGAATGCGCCGTTCGCGCGGCAGTCGTCGAGGACCGCCTGGTAGATCCCGGAGTAACTGTGGTCCGGCAGCACGGCGAGGGTGTCGTGCTCCTCGCCGTCCGGGCCCCACATGTGCCCCGACGTACGGATCATGGCCGGCATCGACGCGTCGACGATCACGTCCGACGGGACGTGCAGGTTGGTGATGCCCTTGTCCGAGTCGACCATCGCGAGCTTCGGGCCGTCGGCGAGCTCGGCGTCGAAGGAGGCCTTGATCTCGGCGCCCTCGGGCAGCGTCGCGATGCCGTGCAGGATGCCGCCGAGGCCGTCGTTCGGCGTCAGGCCGGCCTTCGCCAGCACGTCGCCGTACTGCGCGAACGTCTTCGGGAAGAAGGCCCGGACGACGTGACCGAAGATGATCGGGTCGGAGACCTTCATCATCGTGGCCTTCAGGTGGACCGAGAACAGCACGTCGTCGGCCTTCGCCTGGGCGACCTGCGCGGTCAGGAACTCGCGCAACGCGGCCACGTGCAGGACCGACGCGTCGACGACCTCACCGGCCAGGACCGGGATCGACTCGCGCAGCACGGTGGTCGTCCCGTCGTCGCCGACCAGCTCGATCCGCAGTACGTCGTCGGCCTCGATGACGGCGGACTTCTCGGTCGAGCGGAAGTCGTCGGTGTCCATCGTCGCGACGTTGGTCTTCGACTCCGGCGACCAGGCGCCCATCCGGTGCGGGTGGGTCTTGGCGTAGTTCTTCACCGAGGCGGGCGCACGGCGGTCCGAGTTGCCCTCGCGCAGGACCGGGTTCACCGCGGAGCCCTTGATCTTGTCGTAGCGGGCCTGGATCTCCCGCTCCTCGTCGGTCTTCGGCTCGTCCGGGTACTCCGGCAGGGCGTAGCCCTGGGACTGCAGCTCGGCGATCGCGGCCTTCAGCTGCGGGATCGAGGCCGAGACGTTCGGCAGTTTGATGATGTTCGCCTCGGGCGTCTTGGCCAGCTCGCCGAGCTCGGTCAGCGCGTCCGCGATCCGCTGGTCGTCCTTGAGGTACTCCGGGAAGACGGCCAGGATCCGGCCTGCCAGTGAGATGTCCCGGGTCTCCACTCCGACACCGGCCTGGCCGGCGTACGCCTGGACGACAGGGAGGAACGAGTACGTGGCGAGCGCCGGAGCCTCGTCGGTGTGGGTGTAGATGATCGTCGAGTCAGTCACAGGCCCCACCCTAATGGGCCGTCCGGCCGGACCGTCCCCGGCGTGGGCAGGCTCACGCCCCGTGCAGGGCTCGTCTGCGGAGATCAGTCAGTCGAGCTCGTCGGGGTGGGCAAGTGTGATACCGCTCGCCGCGGTCACTGCGCTGGTGAACGCCAGCGTGTCGATCGGGGATGCCGCCGCGACCGTCGCACCGGCCAGCGAGGCCAGGCCCTTCGCGCCCTCCCAAGTGCAGTCCACGAAAACCGCCTTGGCGGCCTTGACCTGGGAGAACTCCACGCCGGACAGGTCGCAGTTCCGGAACACCGCCCCGGTCAGGTCCGCGGAGACGAAGTCGGCGTTCTGCAGCCGGCAGTCGGTCAGCTCGACCTTCTGGAACCTCGAGAACCGGAACGACGCGAAGTCGAGCACGCTGTCGCGGATCGTGACGTGCTGGAGGCTGGCTCCGGGGCCGGCGAACCCGATCATGCGGGACGCCGAGATCGCGACCCGGGTCAGCGCGGCGTCGGACCAGCGGGCGTTCGCGATATCGCACTGGGCCAGCTCGGCGTCGACCAGGATCAGCTTCTCCAGGTCGGAACCGGCCAGTTTGCACCGCGTCAGCCGGCAGCCGCTGAGCTCGACATGCTCAGCCTCCTGGTCGCTGAGGTCGACGTCGTCCAGCGCCAGGTCGAGCAGCCGCTCCTCATCGTCCAGCTCGGTCGGCTCAGCCGCGTCGAGGTTGGGCCGGAGGCGGGGTACGGCGATCTTCATGAGCGGAGGTAGTGGGCCGCGGCGCCGATCAGCGCGGAATGTTCGGTGTCCTGTGTGGCCGAGGCCGGGAAAGCAAGAGACGAATGCACGAGGTCGAAGGCTCCTGAGATCGAGCCGCCCAGGACGGTGTGGGTCACCCCGAAGCGCTCGAGCCACGGGATCAGGGCCGCGGAAAGGTGGGCGAAGGCAGTGACCAGGACTTCCTGCGCGGTCGGGTCGCCGGCGCGGGCCAGGTCGGCGATCTCCTTCACGCCGGGGGCCTCGAGGCCGGTGCGGTCGGCGTACGCGCGGAGGATTGCGCGGGCGGAGATCGAGTCCTCGAGCGGCTTCCCCGCGTACGTCGTCTTGTAGAGCTCGCCGCCCGGTGGGACGGTTTCGCCCTCGCGGACCACCCGGCCGTCGGCGAGGAACGCCGTACCGATGCCGGTGCCGATCGTGACGCCGAGGCAACGCTCGACGCCGCGGACCTCGCCCGCCGTCCACTCACCGACCGTGAACGCCTCCGCGTCGTTCACGAACAGGAGCCGGTCGGTCCCGAGCTCGGCGCTCAACGCCGCGCCGAGGTTGAACCCGTACAGCTGGTCGAACTTGCCCTGCCCGCGGTACCACGCCACGCCCGTACCGAAGTCGAACGGACCGGGCAGCGCGATCGCCAGACCGTTTGCCAGCGGCAACTTCCGCGCCGCGTCCGCGAGCTGCCCGACCACGACTTCCGCGGCCTCCTGGGACTCGAGCTTGGCCCGGTCCACCTCGGTGACGTCCCACGTCGCCGGCGTCACCATGGCCGCCGTGACGTGGCTTCCCCCGATCTCCAGCACCGCTACGTCCATCCGGACATCATCGCAAAGGTCAGTACCGCTGCTTGAACACCTGCTTCCCTGCCCTGTCGTACATGTAGATCTCGATCGGCCAACGGTCCCGCTTCGTGATGTTGTCGGTGTACACGCGATCGACCCAGAAGCCGTCCTTGATCGTTGCGTCCGCATGCTGGCCTAGGCCCGAGACCACGATCCGGGTGACTCCCTCCGGCACCCGGCCCGCCCAGCTGTACCGAACCCCCATACACCAGGTCTGCCGGTTCTCCCGATCGACCGAGTCATTGCCGCAGCCCGTGCTCCAGTACTGCTGGATCTGGTACGGGCGGGTGACGATGCCGACGTTCAGCATCGTCGAGCCGAAACCACCCAGTGCCTTGCCCTGGATCGGTACGCCGGACACGCAGTACGCGTACTGCGATCCGTCCGGCGAGCGTCGTACCGTCATCGCGCCGTCGGGGTCGGTCACCTCGACGACCTTGTCGGTCCACTTGCTGACCACCTGCCGGCGCCATGCGTCGTCGTTCGCGGTCCGGAAGAAGTCGTCGGACTTGGCGCACAGATCGGTGACCATCGTCGGCTGGGTTGTGGTCGCCGGCTGGGGTGCGGTCCGGGCGTTCCCCAGGTGACCCATGAGCAGGACGGCGATGACGACGGTCGCCGCGGTCGCTGCCGTCGCGGCAGAGATGATCGCGCGGCGGACGTGGATGCGGTGCCGTCCCGCGGCGACCAGGTCCGCCACGTCCGGTGTGAACGTCGCGGGCCGGTCGACGGCCTGGTCGAGCAGGTCCTTCAGTTCGCTGGTCATCTCAACCCCTTCACGGCCAGGTCGGAAAGCTCGGCGAGGGCCGGATGCGTGCGCAGTTTCTCCAAGGCGCGCAGCGTCTGGCTCTTGACCGTCCCGGGGCGGCAATCGAGGGCGGCGGCGGTCTCCTCGACGGACAGTTCGTCGAAGTACCGCAGTACGACGCAGGCGCGCTGGCGGGGCGGGAGTTCGGCCAGGGCCTTGGTGATCACGAGGCGGTCCTCGAGGACGCCGAGCGGGTCGGCGGGGTCGGTCTCGTTGGCGAAGTAGTCGTCACCACCGACGACCTCCTGGCTGGACTTGCGGCGCAGCGCGTCGAGCGTGGTCGAGACCACGACCTTCCGCGCGTACGCACCGACAGCGCCTTTGCGCTGGATCCGGCCCCAGACGCGATACAGCCGGATGAGAGCTTCCTGGGTCGCGTCCTCGGCCCGGCGCCAGTCACCGCACAGCAGGTAGGCGGTCCGGCACAGAGCGTTGGCCTGATGCGTGACGAACTCGACGTAGTCCTGCTCGGTCTCCGGTCTCACCCGCGGCTCTCCCCAGTCATGCCGGGTCTAACGTGGTGGGCGCACCGACTGGTTGCACCGATCCGGCAAATTCTTTCTCATGGTGGACGGTCCGCGGGTCAGTACCGAGGGAACCCGGACCCGTTCCTGTCCGTAGAGTGACTGGAGCGAGGGGAACGACATGCCGACCGAGAGCAGGACGACGTCCGTGGTCGCGGCGCTGAGCGTCGCGGTGGCGGTAGTCGGTCACGTGCTCGTGGGCGGCGGTGGTGTGCCGCTCGGCGTCGTCCCTCCGTTGGCTGCACTGGCCGGGGTGTGCTGGCTGCTGGGGGAGTACCTCGCCGGGGAATGGTTGCTGACGGCACTCGTCCTCGCCGCGGTGCAGCTGTTCGTGCACGTCACGCTGGACTCGGCGAGCATGCACGACGGTATGGCGATGTCGCCAGGTGTCGGCAGCAGCTTGATGATGTCCGCCACGCACCTCTCGGTCCTGCTGGCCGGCGTACTCGCGGTCAGCCGGGCCCGGCGTTGGATCACGCGCGTCGTACGCATCGTCGCGCGGTTCCTTCCCCGGCTTCCGGTTCTGCATCCGGTGCCGGGACGCGGCCGCAGGTTCGTCGTGGTGTCCGCGCCGGTGCGGCTCGCCGCGTCCCGGCTCGAGTCGAACGTTTCCCGCCGCGGACCTCCCGGCGTACGAGTGATCGCTGCTGTCTGAACCGGTCTACGGGCCGGATTACTCGTATGCCTCGAAAGGTTCTCTCATGCCCAAGAGATTCGTCCTGCGTGCCGGCGCGATCGTCGCGGCGTCCGCGCTGGTCGTGATCGGCGCCGCGGGATCGGCGTCGGCGCACGTCACGGTGTCCTCGCCGGACGCCAAGCCCGGCGGGTACGCGAAGCTGGTCTTCCGCGTGCCGACCGAGTCCGACAACACCAGCACCACCAAGCTCGTCGTCAGCCTGCCCAAGGACCATCCGTTCGCGTCCGTCGGCGCGCAGGTGAAGGACGGCTGGAAGGTGGAGAAGAAGGAAGAGAAGCTGCCGGCGGAGGTCAAGGTCGGCGACGTGACGCTGACCAAGGCGATCAGCACGGTCACCTGGACCGCGACCGCGGGCGGCATCCCGGCGAACGACTTCGACGAGTTCGCGTTGTCAGTCGGCAAGCTGCCGGAGGGGGTCGACTCGCTGAGCTTCCCCGCCGTCCAGACCTACAGCGACGGGGAGGTGGTGAAGTGGGCCGACGTCGCCAAGGACGGCGCGGACGAGCCCGAGCACCCGGCGCCGACGCTGAAGCTGGCGGCCGCTCTCACTCCGGTGGCGGCGACGACGTCGGAGGGTACGTCGGACACGCTGGCGCGCTGGCTCGGCGGCGCCGGGCTGCTCGTCGGACTGCTCGGCCTGGCCTTCGGGCTGCGGCCGCGACGTACTGCCGCTAGTCCGGCCTCTGTGGAGAAGCAGTAGCCGTGCGTCGACTGATCGCAATTCTGGTGGCGTCGCTGTTCACGCTGGTGGTTTCCACCGGCGTGGCGGCGGCGCACGCCAAACTCGAGTCGATGACGCCGACGGACGGGTCGTCGATGGCCGCGCCGCCGACGAAGGTGATCCTGACCTTCAACGAACCGGTCGGGTCGAACGGGACGCAGGTGCAGGTCAAATCGCCCAGCGGTACGAACGTCGCGAACGGTGACGCCGAGGTGGTCGACAACACGGTCACGCAGCCGGTCGGCGCGATGATTGAGGCCGGGAAGTACACCGTCGAGGCCCGCGTCGTGTCGGCCGACGGGCACCCGATCACGATCTCGGGAGCGTTCACGGTCACGCACGCCGGTCATCCGGCGACGCAACCGGCCGGCACGCCGGCGGCCCCCGAGGGCAACGGCAATGTGGTCACGATCGTCGCGATGTGCCTGGTGATGCTGGTGGTCGTTGCGCTCGCGATCGTCATCGTCCGTCGCCGCCCGGCGGCCTGATGAGCGAACCTCTGCCGCCCGCCACCGTCCGCCCCGCGGGGCGGGCCGGCTGGCTGATCCTCGGGATGGTTGCCTCCGGCATCGTCGTGATGGTGGCGGCGCTGTACGCCGCGGGCGGTGCGCCGAAGCGGGCCGTGGACGGCCTGCTCGGCGCTGGCCTCGGTGTGTCCTGGGCCGTTCCGGTACTGCGGTTCGTCGCCGACGCGGCCGCCGTGGCTACCGGTGGCGCCGTGCTCGCCGTACTGCTGTTTCTGCCCGCGGACGGCGGAAAGCTTGGCAGTAAGGCGATTCGGGCCTGCCAGGACGCAGCGTTGGCGGCCGGGATCTGGGCGGTGGCAAGCATCGGCGGGTTGATTGCCACCGCGACGGTGATTCTCGGCATACCGCTGTCGCACCTTGCGGAGCATGCCGAGCCGGCTGGTCAGCTCACGCAAGTCCGTGCGCTGGCCGCTGCCGTCGTACTGACCGCTGTGTTGGCTGTTGTGTTGAGCGGTGTGAAGACATTGCGCGGTGCACGGCTTGCCGCCGTACTCACGGTCGCCGCTCTGATCGGACCGCTGCTGACCGGCCACGGTGCGCTCGATCGGACGAGCGCCTGGTCTGTTCTCGCGACGACCTCGCTGGTCGTGCACGTTGTCGCCGCGACCGCGTGGGTCGGCGGATTGGGCGCCGTACTGCGGTATTCCCGTTCGCGCCAAGCTGTCGAGGTGTTCAGCACGCTCGCCGTGGTGTGCGCGGTGACGATGGGGATCACGGGCCTGCTGACAGCCGAGATCCACCTCGGCGGCCGGCAGGACGGCTGGGGTCTGATCACGCAATGGGTCACGAGCGGGTACGGCGCCTTGGTGCTGGGGAAGACGCTGGCCTTCGCGACGCTCGTCATCATCGGGCAGCTGCACCGGCAGAGCACGCTGCCGCAGTTGGAGGCGGGTGATCCGGTCGCGTTCCGGCGGCTCGCCGTACTCGAACTGCTCGTGATGGCCGGCACCATCGGCCTCGCGGTTGCCTTGTCACGCACGCCGTAACTGACTCGATGACATGTCAACAGATATCCGTACACTGTGTTCATGGGTGAACCGCAGTGGCTCGATCAGCGTGAGGCGCGGCTCTGGCAGTCGTACCGGGACACGCACCGCGAGCTGATGCGCGCGCTCGAGGCGCGGATGATCAGCAATTCGGGCCTGTCCGGCGCCGACTACGCCCTGCTCCACCCGTTGTCGGAGGCGGAGGACGGCGTACTCCGGACCCGCGACCTCGGCCGCTCCGTCGGATGGGAACGCAGCCGCCTGTCCCACCAGGTCAGCCGGATGGAGAAACGCGGCCTGGTCTGCCGCGAGGAATGCACCGCCGACGCCCGCGGCTCGATGGTCCGTCTCACCGTCCTCGGCCGCAAAGCCATCGACGCCGCCGCCCCGGACCACGTCGACGCCGTCCGCACGTACTTCTTCAACCGCCTCACCGCCGACGAGCAGGCCCAACTCACCACCCTCCTCAACCGCATAGCCGCCGCCCTCCCACCCACCTGCCCCACCCCCGACTGCGACGAGTAGCGCCGGTCTGCCCCGGACACGCCGTCACGGAGAGCGATCGGGGGTGGGGGTCGGAAGAATGATCGCGTCGGGTTCGGATGCGCGCTGGATTTGACAATCGTTTTCACTAACGTGAGGATGTGGCGCGTGTCCGAGGCGTTGAGCAGGCGTGGGTTCATGGGGGTGGCCGGGGCCGCGGGGCTGGCTGCTGTGGCCGGATGTGGGGCGGACGGGGAAGCGGCGGCGCAGCCCAAGCAGGGCGGGCGGTTGCGCGCTGTGTACGCCGGGGGTGGCGCGAAGGAAGTGCTCGACCCGCACGTGCAGAGCCTGTTCGTGGATATCGCGCGACACAAGGCGATCTACGAGAAGCTGGTCGAGCTCGGGCCCGATCTGAAGCCGGTGCCGCGGCTGGCATCGAAGTGGGAGCACGACGGGACGGCAACGAGGTGGCGGTTCAGCCTGCAGGATGCGAGCTTCCATGACGGTGCCAAGTTGGTCGCCGAGGATGTGTTGTTCAGTCTGGCGCGGATCGCGGACCCCGCCGTGCCGGAGCGGGTCGCGCAGTCATCGCTCGCAACGCTGGATCTCAAACGCAGCAGGGCTTTGGGGCCGTCGACGGTCGAGCTGGTGTTGACGGCTCCGAACGCGGAGTTCCCGGCGCTGCTCGCGGGCATCGGCACGCAGATCGTGCGCAACGGGTTCAACGATCCGACGAAGCCGCTTGGCACCGGGCCGTTTCGCTTCGTCTCCTTCGACGCGGGCCGGTCGATGGTCGCTTCGCGGTACGACGAGTATTGGGACGGGCCTGCACGGATCGAGGAGTTGCACATCCTGTCCGCGGACTCCGAGGCGCGGGCGAACGCCGTACAGGGCGGACAGGCGGAGTACGCGAACGACATGACCGCCACGTTCGCGCGGACGGCTGGCAAGGCGGTGCGGGTCGTCGCCGCGAAGGCGAGCACCATGCAGGCCTTCGTGATGAAGGTCGATCAGCCGCCGTTCGACAACCCCGACGTACGGCTCGCGTTCAAGTTGCTCGCGGACCGGCAGCGGCTGGTCGACGTCGTGCTCGCCGGGCGAGGCGAGGTCGGGAACGACCTTTTCGGTAAGGGATATCAGTACTACCCCGCCGACCTGCCGGCCCGCGAGCGTGATGTGGATCGGGCGAAGGCGTTGCTGACGAAGGCCGGGCTGGTGGGGAAGGAAGTCGAGATCTTCACCGCGGATGCGTCGGCCGGGTTCGTCGAGGCTGCGACGTTGTTCGCGGAGCAGGTGGCCGAGGCGGGCGTGCGGTTGAAGGTGACCACTGGGAGCCCGCAGACGTACGCCAGGGACCTGCTGACGAAGGGTGCTATTGGCAACCATCGGTCCGGCGCGATGCCGATCCCGCAGTACTTCACGGATCGGTTGCTGTCACATTCGCCGTTCAACGTTACGCATTGGCGGCGTCCTGCGTTCGACGCGGGATTCGCTGCGGCACGGGCGGTGACGTCCGAGCAGGAGCGGTCGGCGAGGTACGGCGTACTGCAGAAGACATTGCGTGACGAGGGCGGGATCCTGGCGTGGGGCCTGCCGGACTATCTCGTCGCGGTGTCGGCCAAGGTGCAGGGTGTGCAGGCGGTGCCGCCGAACACGTTGGACCAGGGGCGTTTCGACAAGGTGTGGCTGGCCTGAATGCGGTCGTACGCCGGGCAGCGGGCGCTGGTCGCGGTTGTGCAGCTGGTCGTGCTCTCGGTGCTCGTCTTCGTGCTGACGTCGTTGCTGCCGGGCGACGCGGCCGAGCTGCGGTTCACCGAGACGCTGACTCCGGACCAGGTCGCGCGATTGCGGGGCGAGCTCGGGCTGGATCAGCCGGCGCCGGAGCGCTTCGTGCACTGGTTGGGGAACGTGCTGACAGGTGACCTGGGTACGTCGCTGATCAGCGGGGGACCCGTGGTCGACATCGTGCGAGCCTCGATCGGTGCGACGCTCGTCCTGACTGTGGTGACGCTCGCGGTCGTCGTGCCGCTGGCCGTTGCCCTGGGCATCGTGATGGGGACGCACGAGAACGGGCGGATCGATCGCGCGATCACGTCGGTGACGCTGGCGTTGTCGGCGATCCCGGACTTCGTCATCGCGGTCGTGCTCGTTGCGTTGTTCTCGCTACGCCTCGGTCGGTTGCCGGCCACGTGGGTCGGCGGGGATCTGCTCGCAGCTCCCGGCCTGTTGGTCCTGCCGGTCGCGGTGCTGTTCGGTCGCACCGTCTGCCTTCTGTCACGCCAGGTCCGGGCCGGGACGATCAACGCTCTGCACGCCGAGTACGTCGTACAAGCGCGCCGGCTCGGGATCCCGCGTCGGCAGCTCCTGCTCCGCCACGTCCTCCCGAACGCCGCCGTACCAGGTGTCCAAGAACTGGCCCGCACCGGCGACACGCTCCTCGGCGGAGTCCTCGTAGTAGAAGCCATCTTCGCCATCCCCGGCTTCGCCACGGCGCTCGTCGACGGCGTCGAAACCCGAGACATCCCGACGGTCCAGGGCTTGACGTTGGTGCTGGCGGTCGCGGCGCTACTCATCAACCTGGCGGCAGACCTCGTCTGCAACCGCCTCGTCCCCAGAACGGCCCTGCTCCGATGAGCCGACGTGGATGGATCGCGGGCGGGTTGGTTGCCGTGCCGGTCGGCATTGCAATCCTCGGCCCGTTGGTGCCGCACAGCACGCGGCAAGGGTTGCCGTACTCGTCCGAGGGCTTGCTGGGGACGGACGGGCTGGGTCGGGACGTGTTCGCGCTGTTGCTGGTCGGCGGGCGCACGGCGCTGGGGATGGCTGTCGGCGCGGTGGTGTTGGCGTACGTCGTGGGTGGCGTGATCGGCTTGGTGGCAGCGTCGACGCGGCATCGGTGGCTGGACGAGGGGTTGATGCGGCCGCTGGACGTGCTGTTGCCGTTGCCTTCGTTGCTGGTGATCAGTGTGGTCGCGGTCGGGTGGCGCGCTTCGGCGGTGGCGATCATGGTGGCGGTGGCCATGATCAACGTGCCGACGGTCACGCGGCTCGTTCGGGCGGCGGCGCTGGATGCGGCGAGTGGGTCGGTGGTCGAGGCGTTGCGGATGCAGCGTGAGTCGTGGTTCGCAATTCAGATCGGGTACGTCGGGCGCTCGGTGCTCGGCCCGGTGGCTGCGGATCTCGGCACGCGGATCACGCTCGCGGTCTTCCTGGTTGCCTCGGTCAACTTCCTCGGGCTGGGGTTGAGCCCGACGGCGCCGGACTGGGCGGTCAGCGTGTCCCGCAACCGCGAAGGCCTGCTGCTTCAGCCGTGGTCGGTGCTCGCGCCGGCCCTTCTCCTCGTCTCCTTCACGCTGGGCTTCAACCTGCTGGCCGATCGGCTCGTGCACAGGTCGCGCCGGAGGGCGGGCGTATGACGGTCGCGCGAGTCGAGAACCTGACAGCGACGGCGGGGTCGGCGATTCTCGTGGACCGAGTGTCGTTCGAGGTCGTCGCGGGTCAGGTGACGGCGCTCGTCGGCGCCTCCGGGTCGGGTAAGACGACGTCCGCGTTGGCGTTGCTCGGCGAGCACGGTGACGGCGTACGGCTCGACGGACGGGTCGAGGTCGGCGGTGAGGTGGTTGTCGATAGCAACGGTCCCACCCGGGCCGACGTGCGTGGGCGGGTGGTTGCGTATATGCCGCAACATCCAGGCAGCGCACTCAACCCGGCCAGGAGAATCGGAACGACGTTGCGTGAGCTCGCGAAGCTTCACGACGGCGATGCCGAGGAGGCTGTCCGCGCCGCGCAGTTGCCGGGGGACCGCGCGATCCTGAAGAGGTTTCCGCATCAGTTTTCCGGCGGGCAGCGGCAGCGGATCGCACTGGCACAGGCCTTGACGTGCAGACCGCGGGTGCTGGTCCTCGATGAACCCAGTACCGGACTCGACTCGCTCACCCGCCTGCAGTTGGTTGAGGAGCTGCGTGAACTGACGGGGACCGGGCTGGGGATCTTGCTGCTCAGTCACGATCTCGACCTCGTACGGGGGCTTGCAACCCGGGTTGTGGTGCTGGACGCGGGCCGAGTGGTTGCCGACGTACTGCCGTCCTCGCCCGACCTGCCCGCGACGGGAACCTCTACCGTCGGGCGGCCGTTGCTAGAGGCAATGAACCTATCTGCTTCGCTGCGCCCGCGCGGTCGCGACGTCGTACTGCGTGAGGTCGCGCTCGAAATCCGCGCCGGCGCCTGTCTCGGCGTCGTCGGGCGTTCCGGTAGCGGCAAGACCACGCTCGCCCGCTGTCTTGCCGGGCTGCACGAGCGCCATACCGGCCGCATCCTCCTCGACGGCGAGCCGCTGCCGGTCCTCCGCAAACGCACGCGCGAGCAGAACCGTCGCGTCCAGTACGTCTGGCAGGAGGTTCGCGGCTCCTTCGACGAACGTCGCCCGGTTGACGAGCAGGTGGCCCGTACGGCGCAACGCCTCCGCGGCCTGTCGGCACACCAAGCCCGGGAGGAAGCACAGGCCACGCTCGCGCGTCTCGGTGTCGCCGCGATCACCGCGGCCCGGCCGCCGAGCCGGCTCTCCGGCGGCGAGCTCCAGCGCGCCGCGCTCGCGCGGGCTGTCCTCGCGGACCCCGACGTACTCATCTGCGACGAGATCACCACCGCCCTCGACGATCGCGGTACGGCGCTCGTCCTCGAGCTGCTGACCGAGCTGAAGGCGCGCGGGACGGCGCTGATCTGGATCGGCCACGACCTCGGCCTGGTCGCAGCCGTCGCGGATCAGGTCCTGGTCCTCGACGCCGGCCGTGTGGTCGAGCAAGGCCCGCCGGCAACCCTCACGACCGCACCACACCACGAAGTGACCCGCCGGCTGGTGGCAGCCGCGTGGATCGGTGACCCTCAATCTCCGCCCGTGTTATCCATCGACACAAGGAGCGAACCGCGCCGATGACGCGACTGCACGACCACCTGGCGGAGGCCATCAAAGATCCCGATCCGATCCGGATCCGTTCCGCCTCAGGGGACGATCTGATCTGCCTGCGGTTCGAGACCATGAAGGTGTACTCCGCGCTCGGCGCCGTCCGCCACCTGCTCGAGACCGGGCGGGTGCGGCGCGGTGACACGCTGATCGACTCCTCGAGCGGGATCTACGCCCACGCGCTCGCGCTCGCCTGCCACCGGTACGGGATGAACTGCCACATCGTCGGCTCGACGACGGTCGACCGGACCCTGAAGATCCAGCTCGAGATCCTCGGCGCGACCGTCGAGCAGGTGCCCTCCTCGAACAACCTGCAGCTCGACCAGAACCTCCGGGTACGCCGGATCGGGGAGATCCTGCGCGACAACCCGACGTACCACTGGATGCAGCAGTATCACGACGACATCCACTACCTCGGGTACCGCGCGGTCGCGGATCTCGTCGAAGAGGTCGTGCCGGACGGACCGCTCTGCCTGGTCGGCGGAGTGGGTACGGGCGCGTCGACCGGCGCGATCGCGGCGAACCTGCGCGAACGTGGGCGCGACCTGAACCTGGTCGGCGTGCAACCGTTCGGCAGTGTCACGTTCGGGGCCGGCCACACGCAGGATCCGGACATGATCATCGCGGGGATCGGGAGCTCGATCGAGTTCCGCAACGTGCGGCACGAGTTGTACGACCGGCTGCACTGGGTCTCGTTCGACTACGCGATGTCTGCGGCCGTCGATCTGCTCCGGACCTCCGGGGTGTTCGCGGGGCTGTCGGCGGGCGCGGCCTACCTGTCGGCGTTGTGGGAGCACAGCTGCGACCGCGGCCGCAAGCACGTGTTCCTGGCCGCCGACACCGGGACGCGGTACGTCGAGTCCGCTTTTGCCCGCCATGCCGAAGCGCGACCGATGGCGTCGATGCGACCGCTCGAGATCGACTCGCTCGACGAGCTCTCGGTGCCGTGGTCGGCCATGTCGTGGGACCGCCGACACGTCGGCATTGGTCAGGCGCGAGGAGTTTCCCACCCTGAAAGGCTGGCCGAGCTGCCATGACCGTTACCGACCTGACCGCCGCCGTGCTGGCCGGTTCGCCTTCGCCGGCGAATTTCAACATCACCAGCGCTTTCTGGCTGCATCACACCACCCGGCTTCCGGGCGCCGACGTCACCTACCGCAACTACTACGTCTTGTTGCGGGTCGGCGAGGTCTTCGGCGCCTGCTCGTTCGAGGCGGGGGAGCTGGACCCGTCGTACTGCGCCGACACCTCAGGGCGCACGCTGGCCGACGTACTCACGTCCGACGATCCGCTCCCGGTGCGGATCGCGGCGCTCGATGCCTACCTTGCCGCGGTCGAGCCGCATCACACGTCGGAGCAGGCCGAGGAGATCGTGCTCCCGGCCGGTACGCCGGACGTCCGGGCGCGCGCCCGCGACGCAGCCGTGGCCGGTCTCCTCGATGTTGCTGATGGCACCAAAGTCGCGCTGATCGGCGTCGTCAACCCGCTCGTCGACGCGATCACCGAGCGCGGTGGCGTGTGCCTGCCGTGCGATTTCAACCTCCGCGAGACCGCCTCCGGTCTGCCTGTCTCGCGGGACATGATCGAGGTCGTGGATGCTGCCGACGCCGTTGTCGCCACGGGTATGACTCTGTCCAACGGCACGTTCGACGTACTCCTCACTCGTTGCCGCGAGCAATCGAAGCCGCTGGCTGTCTATGCGCAGACGGGCAGTGCGGTCGTGCGCGCGTTCCTCGGTGAGGGCGTCACCGCGCTGTCGGCCGAACCGTTCCCCTTCTCCCAGTTCAGCTCCCGCCCGAGCAGCCTCTACCGCTACAGGACGGATCAATGAGCGCGTCACAGAAGGTCGTCGCCGAAGTTCCCGGCGACCTCCGGATGGCCCGGCGGTTGTGGCCGTTCCTGCTCGCCTCGACGGTCAGCCTGATTCCGTTCACGGTGTTCGGGATGTATCTCGTGCCGATCGCGAGGGCCGCGGGAGGGAGCGTCGCGGAGATCGGCGGGCTGCGCGGCCTCGGTGGACTGGCGGCCCTGGCGGTCGGGGTCTCGCTGGCGCCGTTGATCGACCGGGTGGCGCGGGAGCTGGTCGCCGCGGGTGGGCTCGCGTTGCTCGGGATCTCGGCGGCGTTAGGGGCTGTAGGCAACGTGTTTGCGTTGGCTGCGTTCTGCTTGCTGATCGGTGCGGCGACGTCGATCCTGGCGCCGTCGATCGGGGCTGCGGCGGCTGACAGGTTCCGCTCGCCGACGGCCGCGGGTCGGGCGGCGACGCTCGTGTCCGCGACGACCTCGGCGATGGCGATGCTGGCCGCGCCGGTGCTCGCCGTACCAGGACTGATCTGGGGTTGGCGCGGCAACCTGCTCGCCGCCTCGGTGATCTCACTCGCCTTGTCCGCGGCCTTCTTCTGGCGCGGACACGGGCGCAAGCCACCTCGCAGCAGGAATGAGCGGGTCAGCTACCTCGCGACGTACCGCGAGCTGGCCCGCGTGCCCGGTGCGCTTCCGCTGCTCGCGGTCGCCATGCTGCGGACCGCGGCCTTCATGGGATACCTCGCCTACCTCGCCGCGTTCTACGACGACAAGTTCGACCTGGCTCCGGACTGGTTCGCGCTGGTGTGGTCGCTGAGCGGCGCGTCGTTCTTCCTCGGCAATCTCTTCGCCGGACGTTATCTCGTCACCGATCGCGCGTGGATCAGCCCCGAGCGACTGCTGCTCGGCGGCATCACCCTCGCTCTGGCCGCGGTTTCGGCGTTCTACTTCTCGCCGACCCTGCCGCTCACGCTGATGCTCACAGCCCTCATGGGGGCCGCCCACGCGACAGTCGCGGCCTGTGTCACCACGCTCCTGGTCCGTCGCAGCGGTGATCTCCGCGGCTCGGCGCTCAGCGTCAACGCGGCCGGCATGAGCCTCGGCACCTTCCTCGGCGCCGCGATCGGCGGCGTGGGCCTCGGACTGGGCGGCTACCCGGGTACCGCGCTCACGTTCGCGACGATCACGCTCGTCGCGCTGCTGCTTGCCCTCAGAGTCCAGCCCCAGGAGTAGGGGTGAGGATCGGGGATTTTCCGGAGTCCTCACCGAGCCCTTCTCGATATATCGTTCGGTCTTATGGAGAATCTGCCCGACCGCCCGCACCCGCACGCGCACCTGCGGGCGTCCGACACCGATCGTGACCAGGTCGTCGACGTACTGCGGGATGCCCTGATGTCGGGCCGGTTGTCGCAGGACGAGCATGCCGAGCGCCTCGAGCAGACGTTGCAGGCCAGGACGCTGGGCGAGCTCGAGCCGATCACGCGAGACCTCGTCGTACCGGGTCAGGCCCAGCCGATGCCGCTGCCGATGACGCAGCCGTCGGTCTCCAAGAGCCCGGTCCCGATCGAGGAGCCGGCCGACCCGAGCCAGAGCTTCGACACGATGGTGGCGATCTTCGGCGGCGGCGAGCGGACCGGCCGCTGGCGGGTGAAGCGGCGTACGAACGCGTTCGCGGTGTTCGGCGGACACGATCTCGACATGACGAACGCGGTCTTCGAGGGTCGCGAGGTGACGATCTACGCGTTCGCGGTGTTCGGCGGGATCGACATCACCGTGCCTGAGGGCGTGACAGTGCGCAATGAGGGCGTCGGCATCTTCGGGGGCTTCGGCGCCCGCGGCAGCGACGATCCGAACCCGAACGCTCCGACCGTCGTGGTGAAGGGACTCGCGCTGTTCGGCGGCGTCGGCGGCCAGTCGTCGGCCAAGCGGCACGGCAAGAAGAACAAGGGCAAAGGGCACCACGAGCTGCATTAATGCGCGTGCGGTTCGAGGCACGGCCTCATAGCCTGCGGGCATGAGCGACTTCGTCCCGGCTGACTTCGAGGTGCCCCGGGAACTGATCACACCGCGCTTCCGGCTGGAACCGCTCGGCCCGGAGCACAACGTCCCGGATCATGCCGCGTGGACGAGCAGCATCGAGCACATCCGCGCGACGCCGGGCTTCGGCGGCAGCTGGCCGCCGGTCGACGGCATGACGCTGGAGTCGAATCTCGGGGATCTGCAGCGGCACGCGGAGGATTTCGTCCAGCGCCGCGGCTTCACGTTCACGGTGATCGAGACCGACGGCGACGTGATCGGATGCGTCTACATCTACCCGTCGCGCAAGAACCCGGGCGCCACCGACGTACGTTCCTGGGTGAGTGCGGACCGGGCCGAGTTGGACGTTCCGTTGTACGAAGCCGTCAGCGGCTGGCTGGCCGCGGACTGGCCGTTCGAGAACATCGACTACGCGGTCAGATCCAGGACTTGAACCACATCCGGCTGAGCCAGTCCGGGTGGGGGAGAACCTTGTCGGTCAGGATCGGCCAGATGTAGGCGAAGTTCAGCACGACGAGGACGACGAACGCGCCGACCACCGCGCTGCCGATCAGCCGGCGCGGCGACGCGCTGCTCATCGCCGTACTCGCCGTACTCACTGCTGTGCCGACGGCCGCGCGGGCCGGCCCGAGGATCTTGCCGAGGATCAGCGCCACCGCCATCACGGTGAACGGGATCATCGTGACGGCGTAGAAGAAGAAGATCGGTCTGTCGTCGAACGCGAACCACGGCACCCAGCACGTCACGAAGCCCACGATCGGTACGCCGTACCGCCAGTCGCGGGAGCCGATCCAGAAGACCAGCGCCGCGATCAGCGCAAGTGCTCCGCCCCACCACAGCAGCGGCGTACCGAGGGCAGAGATCACCTGCAGGCAGTTGGTCCCGGCGGGGGCGTTGCAGCCCGGCGTGCCGGGTTTGATGTCGTTGACCGCGTCGAAGCCGATCGGGCGGGCGATGATCGGCCAGCCGGCCGGGTTCGACTGGTACGGGTGGGTGGCGTGCTTGATGTAGTCGCCGGTGTGGAACGCGAGCACTTCCTTGTGGTACTCCAGCAGTGACCGGAAGTCGTCAGGCACGACCTTCATCACGCCGTGCGCCGGATTGCTCGCCGCCCAGTTGTGGTCGTAGGCGTTGTCGTGCAGCAGCCAGCCGGTCCAGGTCGCGAGGTAGGTGATGCCGGCGACGAGCACCAGGCTGACGAACGCCGGGATGCCGTCGACCAGCGCCGACTTCACGAACGCGAACCGTACGCCGAGCGCACGTCGCGCGCCGAAGTCCCAGGCGAACGCGAGGACGCCGAAGGCGGCGAGCGTCCAGACCGCGGACCACTTCGTGCCGAGCGCGAGGCCGAAGCAGACGCCGGCGGCGATACGCCACGGGCGGATGAGCAGCCAGCGGCCGATCGTACGACGCTGCCCGTCGGGGGTCGGCGTATCGAGGGAGTCCGCGTGCCGGCGACGTGTCCAGTCACGGTCAGCGACCAGACAGGAGACCGCCGCAACCAGCCAGAACGCGAGGAAGATGTCGAGGAGCGCGACCCGGGACATGACGAAATGCAGGCCGTCGACCGCGAGCAGCAGGCCGGCGATCGAGCCGATCAGCGTCGACCGCGTCATCCGGCGTACGGTCCGGATCACCAGCAGCACGGTCAGGGTGCCGAACAGGGCCGGCATGAAGCGCCAGCCGAACGTGTTCATGCCGAACAGCTGCTCACCGGCCGCGATCATCCACTTGCCGACCTCGGGGTGCACGGTCAGGCTCGGGGACGGCTTGAAGACGTCCAGGTTGCCGCTCAGGATCGCCTTGTCGGCGGCGCCCTCGGGCTGGTCGATGAACTGGCGCGCGTACCCGAACTTGAGCAGGCTGAACGCGTCCTTGGCGTAGTACGTCTCGTCGAAGACGAACTTCACCGGCGTACTGAGGTGCCAGAACCGCAGGATGCCCGCCATCAGCGTGATCGCCAGCGTGGCGATCCAGCCGCCGTCGAAGTCCCGCGGCATGGGCGGGTACAGGCGCTCCTTGAGCGGCGGCAGCCGTCTACCGAGCACGTCCCGCCCGAGCGTCTCCAGCCCCTCGCCGACGTCGCTACGCCGCGCAGTCCCATCCTCGATCACAGCAGCCACGCCCGCCATCGTACGGACGCCCCGGTACCACCGCCTCCCCGCGGTTGTGGATAACCCGAACCACCCGCACCGAACCTCCTACAATCAGTCACATGAGCACGCCACGCGAGGAGCTGCACGCGTTGATCGACGAGCTGCCCGACGAAGCTGCCGCGGAGCTCGTGCCGGACATGCGGGAGATCCTCAAGCACCGCCGCGATATGCGCCGCCGCCGAGCGACTGAGCCCCGGCCGTGGCCGCCGTCGTGGTTCGGCGCCGGAGCGGGAAGCCATCCGGAGATCGCCCGGCAGAGCGAGGAGATCCTGCGAGACGAGTTCGGCCGCGGCGAGTGATCGTCGTCGACACCGGACCGCTCGTCGCCGCGGTGCTGTACAACGATGCCGATCACCGCGCCTGCGTCGACCTGTTCGCCGCCGCTCACCTCAACCGCGAACAGTTGGTCGTGCCGAGCTTCGTCATACCGGAGGTTTGCTACCTGATCCAACGCGAGGTCGGAGCGAAGGTGGAGGCCGACTTCGTGGAGTCGCTCGCGGCGGGCGATTTCGCAATTGCTGAGTGTGATTCTGAAGTCGAGCGGATCGCCGATCTGATGCACACGTATGCCGACCTACCGCTCGGGGTGGCGGACGCCTCGGTGGTAGCCGTCGCGGAGGCGCTCGGTGCCCGGGAAGTCGCCACGCTGGACCGTCGGCATTTCACTGTCGTGCGGCCGCGGCACCTCGACGCTCTTACTCTTCTGCCATGACCGGGCGATTGGTGCTGGCGGGGACTCCTATCGGGGATGTTTCTGATGCTTCGGCGCGGTTGGGGCGGGTGTTGGCGGCCGCGGATGTGGTGGCTGCGGAGGATACGCGGCGGTTGCGGCGGTTGACGTCGGAGCTGGGGATCCAGCTGGGCGGGCGGGTCGTCAGTTACTTCGAGGGGAACGAGCGGGAGCGGACGCCGGAGTTGCTGCAGGCGTTGGTCGACGGGCAGACCGTGGTGGTGGTGACCGACGCGGGGATGCCCAGCGTGTCGGATCCCGGGTATCGGCTGGTGGCGGCGGCGATCGAGGCCGAGGTCGACGTGACGGCCGTGCCGGGGCCTTCGGCGGTGTTGACCGCGCTGGCGTTGAGCGGGTTGCCGGTGGATCGGTTCACGTTCGAGGGGTTCCTGCCGCGCAAGCCGGGCGAGCGCGGGCGGCGGCTCGAGGAGCTCAAGGACGAGCCGCGGACGATGGTCTTCTTCGAGGCGCCGCACCGGATCACCGCGTCCCTGGAGGCGATGGCCGAGGCGTTCGGCGCGGATCGGCGTACGGCGGTGTGCCGGGAGCTGACCAAGACGTACGAGGAGGTCAAGCGCGGCCCGCTCGACGAGCTCGTGACCTGGTCGAAGGACGGCGTCCGCGGCGAGATCACGATCGTCGTGGCCGGCGCCGACCCGCACAAGATCGTCACCGGTGAGGACCTCGCCCGGGAGGTCGCGAAGGACGAGGAAGCGGGTACGCACCGCAAACAAGCGATCGCTGACGTCGCCAAGCGCTTCAACGTCCCGAAACGGACCGTGTACGACGCCGTACTGGCTGCGAGAGACCCTGGTAAATAGCATTCGCGCACGCCACTACGCTTGAGACATGTCCGAGAAGGCCTATTACGTCACCACCCCGATCTACTACGTCACGGCCCCGCCGCACATCGGCAGCGCCTACACGACGGTGGCCGGGGACGTCCTGACGCGCTGGCACGCGCAGCGCGGCGAGCGCAAGTGGTACCTGACGGGTACCGACGAGCACGGCGAGAAGGTGATGCGCAGCGCCGAGGCGCAGGGCATGACGCCGCAGGCGTGGACGGACAAGCTGGTCGAGGAGGCCTGGAAGCCGGCCTGGGTGGACGTCGACATCGCGTACGACGACTTCATCCGGACCACCGAGCAGCGCCACACCGAGCGGGTCCGCGAGTTCTGGCAGACGCTGTACGACAAGGGCGACGTCTACAAGGGCGAGTACGAGGGCCTGTACTGCGTCGGCTGTGAGGAGTTCAAGCTCCCCGCGGACATCCGGACCGACGAGGACGGCACGCAGCGGTGCATGATCCACGGCACCGAGCTGGAGTTGGTCTCGGAGACCAACTACTTCTTCCGGCTCTCGGCGTACGCCGACAAGCTGCTCGAGCTGTACGAGTCGCAGCCTGACTTCGTGGCGCCGGCCAGCGCCCGCAACGAGGTGATCGCGTTCGTCAAGCAGGGCCTGCAGGACCTGTCGATCACCCGCTCGACCTTCGACTGGGGCATCCCGGTGCCGTGGGACGAGGACCACGTTCTGTATGTGTGGATCGACGCGCTGCTCAACTACGTGACGGCCGCGGGCTACGGCACCGACCCGAAGCGGTTCGAGGAGCTGTGGCCGGTCGACGTACACCTCGTCGGCAAGGACATCCTCCGGTTCCACGCGGTGATCTGGCCGGCCATGCTGATGGCTGCCGGGGTCGCCGTGCCTCGTCAGGTGTTCGCGCACGGCTGGCTGCTGGTCGGCGGCGAGAAGATGAGCAAGTCGAAGCTGACCGCGATCGCGCCGCACGAGATCACCGACCACTTCGGCTCGGACGCGTTCCGGTACTACTTCCTGCGCACGATCCAGTTCGGTTCGGACGGCTCGTTCTCCTGGGAGCACCTGAGCGCGGTCTACACCTCCGAGCTCGCGAACGGTCTGGGTAACCTGGCCAGCCGGATCGCGGCGATGGTCGGCAAGTACTTCGACGGCGTGCTGCCGGAGGCGACCGACCACGGGCCGGCCGAGCAGGCGCTGGCGGACAAGCTCGCGCAGACCGTGGCCACCGCGGACAAGGCTCTGGACACGCTCGCGTTCCAGGACGCGCTGGCCGCGATCAACGACCTCGTCGGCGCGGTCAACGGGTATGTCACGGAGCAGGAGCCGTGGAAGGTCGCGAAGGACGATTCGAAGCGGGACCGCCTCGCCACGATCCTGTACTCCGCGGCCGAGACGCTGCGCGCGGTCGCCGTACTGCACAACCCGACGATGCCGAAGTCGTCCGCGAAGCTCTGGGAGCTGCTCGGCGCCGAGGAGAAGCTGGGCGCGCTCAAGGACCAGCGGGTGCAGGACGCCGGCACCTGGGGCCAGCTGCCGGCCGGCTCGAAGCTGACGAAGGGTGAGCCGCTCTTCCCACGGCTCGAAGAGAACTGATCGGTACGAACTGACGCCGCCGCCCGGGAATGCCGGGCGGCGGCGCAGCCTTTTCTTGTAGCAACAACCAAGTCGAGGAGGCTGTCGCATGCGGGCTGTGGTGTTCGAGGAGTACGGCGACCCCGAGGTACTCAAGGTGCGGGACGTGCCGGAGCCGCACGCGGGCCCCGGGCAGGTGCGGATCAAGGTGCAGGCAGCCGGTGTGAACCCGTACGACACGAAGATCCGCCGCGGCTTCACCAAGGACTTCGCACCGGCGAAATTCCCCGCGATCCCGGGGTTCGAGGTCGCCGGGGTGGTCGACGAGGCCGGTGACGGCGCCGCCTTCGCGGTCGGCGACGAGGTCGTCGGCTGGTCGATCGGCGGTTCGTACGCCGAATACGCGCTCGGCGGCAACGTGACTTTGAAGCCCGGCGGCTTGAGTTGGGAGCAGGCGGTGGGCGTGCCCGTGGCCGGCGAGACCTCGCAGCGGGTGCTCGACCTGCTCGCTGTGAAGCCGGGTGAGACGATCCTGATCCACGGTGCGGCGGGTGCGGTCGGCTCGGTCGCCGTACAGCTCGCCGCGGCGGCCGGTCTCACGGTGATCGGTACGGCGTCCCCTGCGAACCACGACTACCTGCGCTCGATCGGCGCCATCCCGGTGGCCTACGGCGACGGCCTGCTCGAGCGGGTCCGCGAGGCCGCGCCGCAGGGCGTCGACGCGGTGTTCGACACGGCCGGCAAGGGCGGTCTCGAGGAGTCGATCGAACTCCGGGGAGGCACCGACCGAATCGTCACCATCGCCGACTTCGGCGCGGCCGAGCTCGGCATCCAGGTCTCCGGGGGCGGCACAGGCGCCCCTGAGCAGGTCCGTGCCACCCTCGACACCCAACTCCAGGCAGCCGCCAACGGCAAGCTCACAATCCGAATCGCCAAGACCTTCAGCCTAGCCGACGCGAACAAAGCCCAGGCGCTGAGCGAGTCGGGCCACGCCCGCGGCAAGATCGTCGTAGTTCCATAGGCGGACCTCCACCACTGATCAACTCGCGACAACGGCGGCGCGGCGCCGCGGCTCAGGCGTAGACCCGGACGGCTGCCGCCGGTTGATCAGTGGTGCGGGTACGGCCTCAGGCGTAGGCGAACCGGGACTGCGGCGTCGGGACGTCGTCCACGCGTGGGTCCCAGCGATCGACGAAGGTCACCCCGGGCGGGACCTCGATGGATTTCGTCGAGGTCCAGCCGCGGGTGAGGGTCGGGAAGTCTGGCACGTCCGGGTGGTAGTGCGGCTTGCCGGTGCCGAGGAGGTCGCGGGCCATCGGTGCGCTGCGTGCCTGGTACCGGAAGTCGGCCGACAGCCGCAGCCGCTTGGTCCTGTTCGGCATCGCGCCGTGCACGGTCAGGCTCCCGAACAGCAGTACGTCGCCCGGCTGGTACGACGTCGTACGCCACTCCGGATGGTTCTCGTCGGCCTCGGCCCGCATCATCCCCGGCCCGTCGGACGCCTTCACCGGCAGTACGCCGAGACGCGGCGACCCGGCGTACACCCGCAGCCCGCCGATCTCCGGCGGCGCCGGGCTCAACGGGAGCCAGGTGGTCAGCGTGTCGACGCACCCTTGGATGAACCGGTAGTCCTGATGGATCGGCGTCGGATTCGCACCCGGCGACGGCGGCGCGATCCGGCAGATATGCGCGGGATGCGCGAACGCCTCCTCACCCAGCAACTGCGAGGCGAGCCCGATCAACTCCGGCCGTACGGCGAGCTCGTGGAACGCCTGCGTGCTCTGGATCGCCGTATAAGCACCGAAGAACCCCGCCGACCCCTCCTCGACCGCCCGCCCCGAAGCCACCAACTCCCGCGGATCCGCATCCCGCGCCAACCAGTCACTGTCGTACAAGATCCGCGTCAGCTGCTCATGCACATCGGTGACCACCTCAACCGGCAACAACCCCCGAAAGAACAGGTAGCCATCCGCCCCGAGCCGCTGTCGCAGTACGGCGCTGTCCGCCCGATCGGCGTACGAGTCGGTCAGTTCCTTCATCTGTCGTTTCCGATCTTGTCCATGGTGGCGGCGATGTCCTGGACGGGGGTCTTGTCGAGGAAGAGGTCGTTGGCGGCCTTGTTGATTTCGGTGGACTTCGAGGTCCAGCCGTCGGCGATCGGGAGGTTGACCGTGCTGCCGGCGGCGGAGTCGAGGAAGGGCTGGACATCGATGCCCTTCTTCTGCCAGAACGCCTGGTAGCCGGCGCCGGCGTCGGTGAGGGCCGGGATGATGTAGCCGGCGTCGCCCATCAGGCGTTGTGCTTTCTCCGTGCCGAGGAAGGCGACCAGCTTGCCGGCCTCCTCCGGGTGCTTGGTCTTCGCGAACATCGTCTCGGCGAGGCCGTTGATCACCACCGTGCGTCCGGCGGGTCCGGCCGGCATCGCGGCGACGCCGATCGGGAACTTCACCTCGGGCAGCGCGAACGGGAGCAGGGCGTTGTTCGCCGGGAACATCGCGACCTCGCCCCGGTAGAACATCTCGGTCGCCTGTCCGGTCGGCGGGTTGGTCCGCGTGCCGTCCGGGGAGACCTTCCACTTGAAGATCAGGTCACGTGCGAACTGCAGCGCCTCGACGGACTTCTGGCCGGCGAAGTCGAATGTGCCGTACGGCTTGTCCATCGCGTGACCGCCGTTCGAGGCGATCCAGTTCAGCCACTGCGTCTGGTTGTGGTTCCACGAGCAGAAGCCCCACTGCTTGGTGCCGACGGTCAGCTTGCGTGCGACCTCGAGGAAGCTGCCCGAACCGTCCGGCGCCCAGGTCAGCTCGGCCGGCATCGTCACGCCGGCCTTCTTGAACAAATCCTTGTTGTACAGCAGTCCGACGATGCCCATGTCCTTGGGCATCCCCAGTTGCTTGTCCTCGAACTTGTAGGACTGCACGACATTCGGGTTGTACGCGTCGAGCTTCAGCCCGGCCTTCGAGATCAGGTCGTCGAGCGGCGCGAGCACACCCTTGCCGGCAAAGTCCGGGAAGTAGTCGACGGTCAGCCAGAACACGTCCGGCGCCTTGCCGCTGGCCAGTTCGGTGGTGAGCTTGGTCCAGTACTGGTCCCACGGCAGCACCTCCATCCGGACCGTGATGTCCGGGTTCTCCTTCGTGAACTCCGCGAAGACCGTCTTGTAGCCGATCTCCTGCTGCTCGTCCCACAGGCGGTAGACGAGCTCGACCTTGCCGCCGCCACTGCTCGCCTTGTCGTTCGACGAGCCGCAGCCCGCGAGGGCGAGCACACTTCCGGCGCCGATCAGAAAAGTCCTCCTGGACAAAGACATGAGAGCCTCCGACTACTTGAGCCCGGTAACTGCGACCGAGCGGACGATGAAGCGCTGGAAGACGATGAACAGGACCAGCAGCGGCGCCAGCGCGATCAGGCTGCCGGCCATCACGGCGTTGTAGTCGACGCCGATCTCCCCCTTGAACAAGGCGATCCCGACCGACAGCAACCGCTTGTCCTCGCTGCTGGTGATGATCAGCGGCCAGAGGAAGCTGTTCCAGTTGGCCACCACGGCGAGCGTGGTGACGGTGACCAGGATCGGTTTCGACAACGGCAGCACGATCGACACCAGCGTCCGGACCCGCCCGGCGCCGTCGATCCGGGCGGCGTCCTCGAGATCCGCGGGAATGCCGCGGAAGAACTGGCGGAGCAGGAAGATCGCGTACGGCGTACCGAGCATCGTCGGCAGCATCAGGCCGGCCCAGGTGTCGACCAGACCGAGCTTCTGCATCATCAGGTACAGCGGGATCATCGTGACGACCGGCGGCACCATCAAGGTCGACAGATAGACCCAGAACAACGCGTCCCGGCCGGGGAACGACAGCCGCGCGAACGCGTACGCCGCCAGCACCGCGAACACGACCTGGCCGAGGGTGATCCCGGCCGTGACGAGTGTCGTGTTGACCAGATAGCCGCCGAAACCGGAGGCGAACAGCCGGTGGAACGCGGCGGTGCTGGGCGGCACCCCGGGCTCCCACGGCATCGTCTCCGACAGTTGCCCCGGCCCCTTGAACGCGGTGAGCACGGTCAGGAAGTACGGGAAGATCGCGAGCACGCAGCCGGTCACCAGGACGGCGTACACGAAGATGCGCAGTTTCATCCGGACACCTCGTAGGTCGTACGGCGTTCGAAGTACACGAACTGGGAGATCGTCGCGATCAGCACCACCGCGAACAGCAGCACCGAGATCGTCGACGCGTAGCCGAAGTCGAACTTCTTGAACGCCTCGTCGTAGATCAGGTACGTCGTCACCTCGGTGCTGTCACCGGGGCCGCCCTCGGTCATCACGAAGATCGTGTCGAAGGCCTGGAACGAGCCGATCACGTTCGTGATCAGCACGAACAGCATCGTCGGGCGCAGCAGCGGAAGCGTGATCGAGAAGAAGTGCGCGACCGGGGACGCGCCGTCCAGGGACGATGCCTCGCGCAACGACGGCGGGATGTTCTGCAGGCCGGCCAGGAAGAACAGCATGTTGTACCCGGCGAACTGCCAGATGTGCACCGCCGCGACGCTCGGCATCGCCAGCACCGGCGACGACAGCCAGGCCGGGCCGTGGACGCCGAACAGTCCGAGGAACTGGTTCAGGGCACCGCGGCCCGGGTCGAAAATCCAGCTCCAGACGAGACCGAGGGCGACGGGCGTCGCCATCCACGGGATCACGAGCAGCGCGCGGAAGTACTTCATGCCGCGGAGTTTGCGGTCGACCAGCAGCGCCAGGAGCAGCGACAGGATCGTCGTACCCGGCACGCAGATGATGACGTAGTACAGCGTGACCAGCAGCGAGTGCCAGACGTCGGAGTCGCTGAACAGCTTGCGGTAGTTGGCGAGCCCAATGAATTCCGGCGTCGACAGCAACTTCCAGTCGAACAGGCTGAGGACGAGCACGATCACCACGGGTGCCAGCAGGAAGCCGAGTACGCCGATCAGACTCGGTGCGAGCAGGGCATAGGCGGCGGCTGTCTGTCTGCCCCGGCCGATGCGACGACTGCGGCGGGGCGCGGGCCTAAGCATCGGGATCCTTCAACGGGTGCGGCCGAGGCGAACTCGGTACGAGCAGCTCGCGGGTGCGGTCGAGCGCCCAGCGATCGAGCTCGCCGATGGGATCGCTCGACATCCGTAGCCCCGGACCTTCGGCGATGTGTTGTGCCCAGATCTCCCGCTCCTGGACGTCGGGCCGCACGATCAGGCAGTCGGAGTCGTTGGCCCACCACCGACCGTGCAGGAACTCACGCGCCACCGACGTGGACCGCGCGCCGCGCTGCCCGGGCTGACTGATGTCGCCGGACGGTGGGTCGACCAGCGGATCGGTGTCGGGCGAGATGCGCATGCAGTCGACCAGTCCGAGGCTCGGCAGGATCGGAGCGCCGCAGCCGTGCAGGATCCGGTTCGGTCCGACGGCCTCGCGCAGCAGCCGCATCCCGTGCCGGTACGCCGCGATGCCGTCGAGCTGCTCGTGGCGTGGTCCGTCGATCGCACCGGCGTACACGAAGTCGAGCTTGAAGTGGTCGTACCCCTGCCGGCACAGTTCGGTGAAGACGTCCTGGAGGTGCTGCGCCGCACCGGGGTGGGTGACGTCGAGGACCAGTTGCTCCTGGCCCCAGTTCGTGCCGGCATTGATCCCGGGGACCAGCCACTCCGGATGCTTGCGGGCAGTCTCGCTCCCGCTGCCGACCAGGAACGGAGCGACCCAGATGCCGGCGCGGCGACCACTCGAGCGGATGTCGGCGGCGAGCCGGACGGTCGATCCGAAGTCGTCGCGCGGCGTGAGCCAATCCCCGATCGCCGCCTGGTATCCCTCGTCGAGCAGGACCAGGTCGACGCTGAGCTCGTGCTGGTCGAACTGGCGGACCTCGGCCATCACGTCGCGCTCGGTGACCTTGCCCCAGTACGCGTACCAGCTGCACCAGGACGGACCGAACACGCGGACGGGCGGTGCACCGGCGGCGAAGGTGTCGGCCCAGTCCGCGAGCGCCTGGTTCGGGTTGGCGTGCTTGCTGGTGGTGAGTTGTACGTCGCCGTCCGCGGAGATCAGCAGCCGGTCGTTGTGGATCTCCGCGCGGATCGATGGGACGGCGTCGGGCGTCGTTGCGGTAACGGTGGTGACTTCGCCGGCGGTCGCGACCGCGAGCAGACCCTCTCCCTGGAACCGGCCGGCCTCGACGCCGGGGCGGTACGCCATCACGTGATGGTTCGGGGCGGTCGGCCGCGGCGGCGACGCGTCGAGCCGGTACCAGCCGCTCGGGCTCCAGGACTGCCAGCCGTGCTCGAAGACCAGCGTGGAGGCGTCGTACTCGAGCTCGGCGACGGGTAGGAAGGGCACGGATGACTCGATTCGTCGGGTGCAGGATCTTGCTAATCTTGGGGCCCTCACGAGGGGATCCACCATGACGGAGCCTGCTGACTTCGAGCACGATCTTGCTACCCAGGTGCTGATCGAGCTGTACAGCGAGATCCCGCCGCCGAGCAAACTGGTGACCGGCCACTTCCACAGCGGCGGCGACTATCGCGTCGTCCGGCCGGACGGCGTGGGCAGCTGGTACCTGCTGTACACCGCGTCCGGAACGGGCCGGTATCTCATCGGCGAGAACAGGCTGACCTTGCGCCACGGGGACGTCGTACTGGTCAGCCCGGGTACGCCGCACGACTACGGGACCGTCGGCACCTACTGGGAGTCGTGGTGGGCGCACTTCCAGCCGCGGCGTGAGTGGCACGGGTGGTTGTCGTTGCCACAGGCAATGCCCGGGCTGTCGTACGTGCGCTTGACCAGGTCGTCGGAGACCGACCGCGTGGTGTCGGCGTTCGACCGGTTGCACCGGGACGCGCAACGTGCCGGACTCTCGCCGACCGGCGACACCGAACTGCACCTGCTGGAGAAGAGTGTCGCGACCGAGCTGACGATGAACGGCATCGAGGAGGTGCTGCTGACCGCGGTCGCGAGCCTGCGCCGGGAGACGCAGCACCTGGACGCCCGCGTGCAGCTGGTGCTCGAGGCAATCACCGCGGACCCTGCGCGGCCGCACACGCTGACCTCACTCGCCGGGCTCGCCCAGGTGTCGGTCTCCCGGCTCGCGCATCTCTTCAAGGAGCAGGTCGGCGATTCGATCATGAACGTCGTACTCGCACTCCGCCTGCAACGCGCGGCCGAGCTTCTCGGCGCGACCGACATGTCCGTCGCGCAGATCGCCGCAGCGGTCGGCTTCGACTCGCCGCACTACCTCAGCCGCCAGTTCAGCCGCCGCTACGGCATCTCGCCGACCGCCCACCGCACCAAGATCAGAAACCCGGAGCTAGAGCTATATTGAGCTCGGTCGCCGCCGCGTAATCCGCCCCACCGGCCAGTCCGATCAGTCGCACATAACGGGCCGTCGTTGCGGCTGGGAGTCGGGCGATCTTCGCATCGACGCTGCCGTCCCATGACCCGGTCGTCGCCGATGTGAACGTGATCCCGTCGAGGCTCGTCTGGACGTCGTACGACGAGATCCGGCCGTTCGGCACGTCGGCGTCCTGGCGCGGGGTGTAGACGAGCGCCTCGATCGCACGCGGCGTCTTCAGATCGAGGGTGATGTACTGCGGCAGCGGCGCGTGCGGACTCCAGTTCGAGTGCCACATCGTCGTGCAGTTGCCGTCGATAGCTGACGCTGCGCTGTAGGCGGGCGAGCCCTGGCTGGTGGCCGTCGCGGTCATCTCGCTCTGCGGCAGCAGGTTCAGCGGACCGAACGGGCCGTCGACCGGCGGCGGCGTACCGGGGATCGCGGTGACGCGTCCGAGACTGGGTGCCTTGAGCAACGGATGGGTCCGCAGATAGGTGAGGAAGACCTCCTGGCCCATTTTCGGAGCCCGGGTCAGCTGGGTGTACTGCTGAAACCCCGGATAGCCGTACTGCGCTCCGTGCAGCGGCATCGCGGCGCTCGTCGTCACGCGGTAGGTCTTGTCGAGCTGCAGCGGCTTCCCGTTGATCAGGATCTTCGCCGGATCGATCCGGTCGCCGACGGGCCTGTCCAGGTCATAGGTGTAGCGGAAGTTCGCCGAGGTGGCGAGCGCGGACAGCCGGCTGCAGCCGTACGCGGGCGGGATCCACTGCTGCTCGAGGACCGCCTCGACCGTGGCGCCCTTCATCGAGAGCGTGGTGATCGGCGAGATCCCGGCGACCGGCCACGCTTCGCCGTACGTCACCGTGCCGGCCTTGAGCCCGGCCGCGATCACGTCGACGCCGAGGTCCGCCGGTACCAGCGCGAAGTCGCCGTCCGCCTCGGCCTTGTAGAGGTCCGCGACCAGGTTTCCGGTCCGGCTCTCCGTCGTGGTGGCGAAGTCGAGATCCCGGTCGAGCTTCGTCAGCGGCTCCGCCTGCCGGGCCGTCCACTTGTCCATCCAGTACTTCACGATTTTCTGGATCGCCGGATCAGGCGTGACGTCCTTGGTGACCGCGTGGTTGGTCGCGGTCGTCGCGGACCGGATCACCTCACCGGTCGCGGGATCGAGCGACAGGTTCACCTCGCCGAGCACCCGGCCGTGGTTGCTTGCCTCGAGCACCGGACGCGGTACGCCGTTCGGGTCCGGAATCATGCAGTTGAACGCGGTGTGCCAGTGGCCGCCGAGGATCACGTCGATGTCCGGCGACAGCGCCCGCGCGGCGTCGAAGATAGGACCGGTCGGATTCTTGCACTCGTCGTACAAGCCGCCCTGCTGACCGCCCTCGTGCATGCTGACGACGATCGCGTTCACGCCTTGGGCCTTGAGTTCGGCGGCGGCCCGGTTCGCGGCGTCGACCACGCCCCGGAACTCGAAACCGGACCCTTCGATCGACAGGGTCTCGGTCGGCGTACCCGGGAAGCCCAGCCCGATGAACCCGATCCGCTGCGAGCCCGCCTTCGCGATCCAGTACGGCGGGAGCACCGGCCGCTTGGTTCGCGGGTCGACGATGTTCGCCGCGTGGTACGCGTAATCGGTGCCGTGGAAGTTCCGGCCGGTGGAGTCCTTGAAGCAACTGTCGAACCCGGGCTTGCCGTAGCAGGCGCCGGTCTGCATCCGGCGCAGGAAAGGGAACTCGCGGTCGAACTCGTGGTTCCCGGCGACGTCGAAGTCCATCCCGAACGCGTTCAGCACCTCGATCGTCGGCTCGTTCGCGAACGCCTGCGTGTAGTCCGGCCAGCCGCTGAACTGGTCGCCCGAGCCGATCAGGAAGCTGTTCGGCTTCCGCAGCTGGTCCAGGTGTGCCTTGAGATAAGCAGCACCGCCGACCTGCTGGGTGCCGGACGGACCGGCGATGGTCAGGTTCTCGGTCTCCGAGAGGTAGCCGTGCAGGTCGGTCAGGCTGAGGATCTGCACGGGGATCGGCGGGGCAGTGTCGGTGTGTAGCGCTGTCATTGCGAGGCTGAGTACGGCGAGAACTGCGCTGAGCCTTCTGGGCATCGACTGCTCCTGTCGGTGGGGCGGAACCGAGACGCAAATTACTGGGCTGCGCGGGCCGCGAACATGGCCGTGGGTGCTGACTTCCTGCACGATCCGGCTGACGCTTTTCTACAAGCGCATGGGGACCGGGAACCGTACGGTCGGGGGAGAGAGGAGATTGACGATGACTGGATACGTGGCAGTGGCCGAGACCGATATCGATGCGCCGGCGGCGCGGGTGTGGGAGGTGCTGACCAGCCCGGAGAAGCTGAAGGAGTTGTGGTTCGGTGCCGAGGTCGAGACTGACTGGCAGGTGGGCAGCCCGATCACCTGGAGCGGTGAATGGGAGGGCAAGCCGTACCAGGACAAGGGCGAGATCCTCGCCGTCGACCCCGGACGTCTGCTCAAGCTGACCCACTACAGTCCGCTCACGGGCCAACCCGACGTACCCGAGAACTACCACACGCTGACCTACGAGCTGACCGGCGATACGCACTTGAAGCTGTCCCAGGACAACAACGCCAGCGAAGAAGAGGCCAAGCACTCGCAGGGCATGTGGGAGATGCTCGTCACCAAGGTGAAGGAAGCCGCCGAGGCCCGATAAGGGGTTGTTTGGTGAGTGTCTGGTTATTGCGCGATAGCCGTCACATGACCCGCTATCGAAGCGGGCTGTGCGCGGCCAATGGCGCGGTGGATGCGGGCGAGAAGATTGGACGGGTGGGCTACGTCGGGCCAGCGGACGCGGACGATCTGGTAGCCCAGGTCGCGCAGGCGGTCCTCGCGCACCTTCTCGGCGATCAGCGCCTGCCCGCCGCCATCGCCGTACTTGACGTCTCCGTCGAACTCGACGATCACGCCGTACTGCGTGAACAGGAAGTCGACCCGCGCAACCAGCGAACCGCCGGGGTCCCGGATCTCTGCCTGAGGCAACGGTGCAGGCAGGCCGAGATCCGCCAGCAGCACCTGCAGCCGCGACTCGCCGACCGACTCGGACCGCGCGTCACCGAAGAGAACCGCCCTCCTCGCCGAGCTGATGCCCGGCCGGCCGGTGAATAGTTTGAGGGCGGCTGCCAGCTGCGGTGCTGTTGCTATGCGCAACCGGAGTGCCTGATCCACGACGGCGACCGCAACGGGATAGCTGGTCGCCCGAACGGTTTCTACGACGGCTCGTGGACCGGCCCGTCCGTACGCCGTCAACCTCGGCCGGCGCGTCGACCGGCGGCCGAGGCGCGTGCTGGCAGACCGCGGTGCCTGACCGACCTGCGCCGACCAGTCTGGTGACATGTACTCGGCGCAGGTCGAGCTCCGACACCCGAACCCCCAGCAGGAGCAACGCCGACTGATGGCTGACCACGGCCCGACCCCTCAACCGGTGGTACACCGCGCTCGCAGTACGCAGATGAAGCCAAGCATCTCGCTCCCAAGCCGGCATCTCCCCGACCGCGGCTCCCGGCTCGGCGTACGCGCCCCGGGTCAGATGCAGCCACCTCCCCGACCTCACCTCCCGACGGAGGTCAGCATCGGAGTACCCAGCCGCGATCGCATGCCGCCGCGAGAACCACCCGCCCCGCCTCGCAGCCACAACCTCAAGTCTCACGTCCATACCCCACAACATGCCCCGACCCGCACCTGTCGCCGCGCGCGACTTTCGGCCTGTGGACAGCGGTCGATCACCGTTTGTGGTGCCGCTGACGGGTTGTAAGCCGCCATCGGCGAAACAACCCGCCAGCGACTCGGAACGGTCAGTAATCTAGGCGGTATGTCTGATGGTGTGGAGGTTGACCGCCCGACCCGGGAACGGGCTGCTGTCGGTGAGGACGGGCGGTCGCGGGACCGCAGTCGGCCCGCGGTGCCTGATCCGTTGCCGATGAGTGTGGTCGACGCGCACTGTCATCTGGACATCGCCGACGGCGAGGACGGGGCGTGGTTGAGCCCGGCCGAGGCGATCAAGCTGGCGTCGTCGGTCGGCGTGACGCGGATCGTGCAGGTCGGGTGCGATCTGCCCGGTGCGGTGTGGGCGGTCGAGGCGGCAGCGCAGTACCCGAACCTGATCGCGGGCGTCGCCCTGCACCCGAACGAGGCGCCGAAGCTGAAGGAAGCCGGCGAACTGGACAGCGCGCTCGCGGAGATCGAGCGGCTGGCGTCGAGCTCGGACAAGGTCCGCGTGATCGGCGAGACCGGGCTCGACTACTTCCGGACCGGCGAGGACGGGCGTGCGGCGCAACACGAGTCGTTCGCCGCGCACATCGAACTCGCGAAGCGCCTCGGCAAGACGTTGATGATCCACGACCGGGACGCCCACGAGGACATCCTGCGCATCCTCGACCGCGAGGGCGTACCGGACCGCCTCGTGATGCACTGCTTCTCCGGCGACACCGAGCTCGCCCGCGAATGCGTCAACCGCGGCGCGTTCCTCAGCTTCGCCGGCGTCGTCACCTTCAAGAACGCCCAGTCCCTCCGCGACGCCCTGGCCGTCACCCCCCTCGACCGCATCCTCGTCGAGACCGACGCGCCGTACCTGACCCCGTCCCCGTACCGCGGCAAGCCCAACGCGTCGTACCTGATCCCCCACACCGTCCGCAAAATGGCCGACGTCCTGAACATCTCCGTCCCCGAACTCTGCACCGCCCTCAACAACAACGCAGACAACGCTTTCGGTGGCGCTTGGTAACCGAACGGCCATTACGCTGAGCCCGTGGACTACGACGCCTTCGACGCCCAGCTACTAGAGCTCGCCGACTCACTCCGAGGCGCCGACGAGGCCACGATCGCCGCCGAGACCGCCCGCATGAAGGCCCTCGCCGAACAGATCCCCGACGAACGCTCCCGCGGCCACGCCCTGATCCGAGCCAAAAAACTCCCCGACCTGATCACCGGCCCCAAACCAGGCACCAGCCCGGAGTACTGGCGTGCGTCAACCCTGATGGCTCAAGTGATCAACAACGAGAGCTCGCCGTCCGAGCAGATCGAGCACGCAGAGCGTGCGATCAGGGAGATCGGCGCACTGGCCCGGCAAGCCCCGCCGCGTGAGTCCCGGACGATCCTGCGGATGAACTCGACCCTCAAGCGTCTGATCGACCGCCGCCGGAACGAAGGAGCGGACGGCGGATCGTGACGCCTGACGTCGAGATCTCCCCGCAGTCATGGGAGTACCGGCTGGTGGCCGCGGTCATCTACGCAGTCGACCAGCGGTTCGGCGGTACCGCAGCCGCGCCGCGAACCCACTGGAACGGGGTGCTGTTCGAGGAGCCGGAACCGGATCTGCTCGGCACCGCAGGTGACGACGGCAGTATGTCGGTCTCGATCGAGAACGTGCTCGAGCCGTTGCGCAAGGCCCGTGACCTCGATCGACCGCTGACCGGTGGTGAAGCCTGGGAGCTCCGCGACGCGATGGGGACGCTGACCCACGAAGCCGTGCACCTGCTCGCAGAAATGGGCGACGAGACCGCACCGGACGCTTACCCGTACGACTCCGCAGCGATAGCCGACAACGAAGGCCGGACCGAGCACTGGACCCACGTCCATCTCGACGACGTCATCCGCGACGTTTTCCCTGACGCCGGGCTGAAGCACGTGCAGGACGACGTGTTGGCTCAAACGAGCCTCGACGCCTACCCGGCCTACACGGCTGCCGCCCGGCAACTTGATCTGGCCCTGGCCGCGCGGAGCGGGCTGACGAGTACTGAGGTGACCGAGAAGCTGCTGCTGTCGGACGACGCCCAGCGCTGGAATGCTGCGGTCGACCTGGTGATCGACGAACGCCTGGTGAAGCCGGGCCTGATGCCCGAAGTCCACCGGGCCGAGGTGCGGAGACGGCTGGTCGAACCCTTGCGCGATTCGCTGTCCGGGCTGGAGGCGGTCGAGGCCGACGACTCGCTCGGTAGCGACCACAAGACCAGTGAGGCGACCAAGGCAGCTCAGAAAGCTGTGGCCGGGCTGGACGAGGAACTCAATCGGATCGAACGCAAGTACCGCATCGACAACGCTCAGCGCGCCCTTGAGCAGTCGCAGCGGCCGGCGTCCCGGCTCAACCAAGGTGTTCGTCATGCGCAGGAGAACCTCCCGCCGGATCTCAGACGGCTGCGGACCCTGACTGCGCCGCAAGCGCCCGCTGCTGGCGCGACTAAGCGACCGGTGGGTGCTGCTGACCATGCGTCGGCGGAGCAGGGTGAAGCGTCGCAGGGGCAACAGACGGCGCGGTCTCAGCCTGGTGGTCCCAGGCAGCCGGATCGGTAGGTGGATCGTGGTGACTGTCCTGAGTGACGCTGATGTTCGGGCTCGGTTGCGTGCTGACGAAGCTGTTCGTTGGATGCGGGAGGCGATTGTCGCGGCTCATGAGGGGCGGTTGCGGACGCCGCCTCGGGTCGCGACTGAGTTAGGGGCCGGGCGCCTGGTGTTTACCACGGGAGCGTTGGAGGGGGAGTGGTACGGGTATCGGTCGTACGACTCGTTCGATGTCGATCCAGGGCAGCAGGTTGTTGTGTTGCAGGACTGGACGACCGGCGAGGTCCGGGCGATTGCTGTGGGCAACGAACTGGGGCCGCGGCGGGTCGGGGCGATCGGTGGTGTGGCCGTCGATGCGCTGGCGAAGCCGGGCGCCGAGACCCTCGCGTTGATCGGGACAGGCACGCAGGCCTTCACCCAGCTCTGGGCAATTTCCGCTGTACGGCGACTGTCGAGCGTGCGAGTCTTCAGCCGCAACCACGAACGGCGAATCGCCTTTGCTGCAAGGGCTTCCGAGGAACTAGGACTGCTCGTATCCGCGGTCGACTCAGCGCAACAAGCGGTCGAGGGCGCGGACGTTGTGGTGCTCGCGACCAACAGCCCGACGCCGGTGATTGAGCCGGCGTGGGTCAAGGATGGCGCCTTCGTCACCACGCTTGGTCCGAAGCAGCACGGTCGCGCCGAGTTCGGGCCGGAGCTGATCGATCGGGCCGACCTTGTCGTCACGGACTCGATCGCGCAGACCCGGGCGTACGACCCGCCGTTCATCCTGTCCGGCACCCCGCAGCACGATCGGCTGATCAGTCTGGGGGCGGCCTTGAGCGGCGACGTGACGGGCGGGACCGTGCTGTTCTGCTCGGTCGGACTGGCCGGGACCGAGGCGTACCTGCTGGCTCGGCTGATAGACAGGGCTCATGGAGTTCAGTGAGGTTGTTCGGCGGCGGCGGATGGTGCGGAACTACGACCCGGATCGGGCGGTTCCGGACGAGGTGCGGGAGCGGATCCTGGAGAACGGTCTTCGGGCGCCTTCGGGCGGCTTCAGCCAGGGGTGGGCGTTCCTGACGCTCGAGGGTGACGAGCGGGAGCGGTACTGGCGGATCGCGGCCGAGGATCCGGACGAGAAGTATGTGGAGTGGATCACAGGCCTGCGGCGCGCGCCGCTGCTCGTTCTCGCGTTCGCGCACAAGGACGCGTACCTCGATCGGTATACCGAACCGGACAAGGGCTGGACCGATCGCGACGAGGGCCGCTGGACGGCGCCGTACTGGTACGTCGACACCGGGATGGCGGTGCTGCTGATGCTGCAGACAGTGGTCGACGAAGGCCTGGGAGCCTGCTTTTTCGGGCCTCCCGCGGACAAAACGCACCGACTGCTGAAGGAGTTCGGCGTACCTCAGGGGTTCGATCTGGTCGGGGTGCTGTCGGTCGGGTACCGGGCCCCGGACAAGCGTTCGCCGTCGCTGAAACGGGGTCGCAGGACGACCGCCGAAGTGGTGCATCGCGGCCAGTGGGGCAATCACCTGGCGTAACGAGGTGTGTCGGCCCCGTTACACCCATTTGCGACTCGCCGACCAGAGGATTGGCACTTCCGGCATATCTTCGTTATGGTCCCGTGATGTTGGCCGGGATCGGGGAAGATTCCGGACAGCACATCCCCTCGGCGGGACCATAAGCTCCGGGCAGCCAGTCCGGCGTCGGCGGTCGGTGCCTGTGCTGTCCCACCCCGTGCCCGGGTAGCCCTACCTGGGAGCGTTAGTGCGTAAGTCCATCATCGTGGCCGTCGGTGCGACGGCTGCGTTCGCCGTCGCGGGCGGCTCCGTGGCGTATGCCGCGAAGAGCAAGACGGTCAGTCTCTCCGTCGACGGCCAGGTGCGGAAGGTTCACACCTTCGGCTCCACCGTGGCAGACGCCCTGAAGGCCGAGAAAGTTCAGATCGGTGCCCACGACGTGGTTGCGCCGGGTCCGGACTCCAAGCTCAAGGACGGCCAGGAGATCTCGGTCCAGTACGGTCGCGAGCTGACCGTCAACGCCGACGGCACCAAGAAGGCCTACTGGACCACCGCCGACAGCGTGAACGAAGCGCTCGCCGACCTCGGTCTGCGGTACGACGGGGCCCAGCTGTCCACCAGCCGTAGCGCGCCACTCGGGCGCCAGGGGCTGGAGCTGGTCGTGAAGACCCCGAAGACCGTGCAGATCGTCCACCTGGGCAAGGTCGCGACGATCAAGTCGCTGGCCGGCACTGTCGGCGAGGCCCTGACCGAGGCGAAGATCCGTTGGGACGCCGACGACCGGATCACCCCGTCCGCCGCGACCCCGCTGAAGGTCGGTATCAACAAGATCGGCTACGTGCAGGTCCTGCAGAAGCAGGTCACCAAGACCCTGGCGGTTGCGCACGGCACCGACGAGACCAAGTCGGCGACGCTGGTCGAGGGCACGAAGAAGACCACGGCCAAGGGCACCGACGGATCCAAGTCCGTCACGTACCTGTACACCTACCTGGACGGCAAGCTGTCGACCACGAAGGTGGTCACGTCGAGGGTCGTCACCGCGCCGGTCGACGAGCAGGTCCTGGTCGGCACCAAGCCGAAGCCCACGGAGCCGACCACCACGACGACGGACGAGAAGCCGTCGGTCCCCACCAGCAGTGGTGGCGCGTGGGACCGGATCGCCGCGTGTGAGTCCGGTGGCAACTGGGCCGCGAACACCGGCAACGGGTACTACGGCGGTCTCCAGTTCGACCACGGAACCTGGGCGGCCTACGGCGGTACGGCGTACGCCAACAACGCCAACGGTGCCTCGAAGGCGCAGCAGATCGCGATCGCGGAGAAGGTCAAGGCCGACCGCGGTGGCTACGGCGCGTGGCCGGTGTGCGGCAAGAAGGCCTGAGCCTGACACACTGACGGCGTGAGCTCGTCTGATTCATCCACCTCCGCCGGACCGAGGCTTCTCGGTCCGGCGGAGGTGCGTTCACTGGCCGCCGCGCTCGGGGTTCGTCCGACCAAGCAGCGCGGCCAGAACTTCGTCATCGACCCGAACACGGTCCGAAGGATCGTGCGCGCCGCCGACCTGTCCGCCGGCGAGACCGTGCTGGAGGTCGGCCCCGGGCTCGGCTCACTGACCCTGGCGCTGCTCGCGGAGGGCCACCCGGTCACCGCGGTCGAGATCGACCCGCTGCTCGCGCAGGCGCTCCCGTCCACCATCGCGACGTACGCGCCCGAGCAGGCCTCCGCGTTGACCGTGGTCCAGGCCGACGCGATGGACGTGACCCCGGCGGAGATCGGTACGCCGACCGCCTGCGTGGCGAATCTCCCGTACAACGTCGCGGTGCCCGTCCTGCTCCACCTGCTGCAGGTGTCCGACTCGCTACGCCACGGTCTCGTGATGGTGCAGTCCGAGGTCGCGGACCGCCTGGCCGCTCCCCCCGGCTCGCGGACGTACGGCGTACCGTCCGCCAAGGCAGCCTGGTACGCCGACGTGCGGCGCGCCGGGCCGGTCGGGCGGAATGTCTTCTGGCCGGCGCCGAACGTGGACTCCGGGCTGGTCGCGTTCGAACGACGCGATCCGCCGGAGACGCCGGCGAGCCGCGAGGAGGTGTTCGCGGTGATCGAGGCCGCGTTCTCGCAGCGGCGTAAGACGATCCGCTCCGCACTGGCGCGCTGGATGCCGGACCGTGCACGGCTGGACGAGGTGCTCGCGGCAACGGGTATCGACCCGCAGTTGCGCGGCGAGATGCTCGGCATCACCGAGTTCGCGGCGCTCGCCGGTGCAGGTCGGACTCAGTAAGGCACTAACCTGTGCGACGTGCCACCTTCTGTTGAGGTTACGGTGCGAGCGCCGGCCAAGATCAATCTCGGTCTGTCGGTCGGTCCGCCGCGCCCGGACGGGTTCCACCCCGTCGCCACGGTGTACCAGGCCGTTGCCCTGTACGACGACGTCACCGCGCAGGTTCGTGATGACGACGGCGAGGTCTCGGTCGAGATCGTGGGGGACTTCGCGGACGACGTACCGGCCGACGAGACGAACCTCGCGGTGAAGGCGGCCCGGCTGCTGCAGGCGGAGTACGACGTCGACGAGGGTGTCGACCTGACGATCCGCAAGACGATCCCGGTGGCCGGCGGAATGGCCGGTGGATCGACTGACGCCGCAGCGACTCTGGTGGCGTGCAACCGGCTGTGGGGTCTGCAGCTCACGCAGACCGAGCTGCAGCATCACGCCGCGGAGCTGGGCAGTGACGTGCCGTTCTGCCTGGTCGGGCACACGGCGCTCGGCCAGGGCCGCGGCGAGCAGGTCACCGAGGTGATGTCCCGCGGCACGTTCCACTGGGTGTTCGCGGTTGCCGACGGCGGCCTGTCCACCCCCGAGGTGTACGCCGAACTGGACCGCCTGCGGCCCCTGCGCCGCGTCGAGGCACCGCAGGTCCGCCCTGAACTGCTGTCCGCGCTGCTGTCCGGTCAGCCCGGCGCCCTCGCTGTTGCTCTCAGCAACGACCTGCAGGCGGCCGCGTTGTCGTTGCGGCCGGAGCTGGGCGACACCCTCCAGTTCGGCCTCGACCAGGGCGCGCTCGCCGCGCAGATCTCCGGATCCGGCCCCACCTGCCTGTTCCTCGCCGCCGACAGCCGCAGCGCGGTAGACCTGGCCGTCGAACTCGCCGAGTCCGGCCTGTGCCGAATGGTCCGCCAGGCCGAGGGCCCCGTCCCCGGCGCCCGAATCCTTCCCGCCATCGTCTCTCACTAGTACACTTAGCCAAGTGGACTAAGGAGGGATGATGGGCGAGCCTGCCCCGCAGTACAACATTCATGAAGCGAAGACGCAGCTGTCTCGGATTATCGAGCGGGTAGAGCATGGCGAGGAAGTCATCATCAGCCGTGCCGGCCATCCTGTTGCAAAGGTAGTTCCGCTGCCTACTGCCCGTCGACGCACTGGATGGGGCTCGCTGGCAGGCCAGATCAGCCTGGCTGACGACTGGGACTCGCCACAGACGAACGCACAGATCGCCGATGACTTCGGCATCCCCTCGTGACGGAACTGTCTGGAGCGGCGCGTCTTCTGCTGGACACGCATGTGCTGATCTGGTGGTTACAAGCCAGCCCAGAGCTCTCGGACGATCTCAGGGTCCGGATCGACACAGAGCTCGACGTTTATGTCAGCGCTGCGTCCGTCTGGGAACTCTCGATCAAGCAGGCTGCTGGGAAGATCAAACTGCCGGACAACCTGCTGGACTGGATCGAGCGTGGTGGTCTCAGCGAGTTGCCGATCTCCGCGACCCATGCCGACCTCGCGGGGCGGTTGCCGGCGATCCATCGGGATCCCTTCGATCGGATGCTGGTGGCCCAGGCTCTCGTTGAGAAACTGACGCTGGTGACTCGCGACGGACTGATCCAGCGGTACGACGTACCAGTCCTCAAAGCCTGAAAATCGCTCGTCCACACACCGGGTGTGGTGTTACGGTCCGACTGCCCCTTAGTGCAGAGACAGGAGACCGGGATGCGCCGCGGATCGATCGACCTCATTGGTTCTGATCGTTTCGACGCATTCGCGAGGACTCTTGAACTCTCTGACGATGGGCATTGTGGCGCATGTCGACGCCGGTAAGACCAGCCTGACCGAGCGGCTGCTGTACGCCGCCGGGGTCATCGACCGGGTCGGCCGGGTCGACGACGGGAACACCCAGACCGACTCGATGGACCTCGAGCGGAAACGTGGCATCACGATCCGCTCGGCTGTGGTGTCGTTCGCGCTCGGTGACCTGCCGGTGAACCTGATCGACACCCCGGGACACTCCGACTTCATCGCCGAGGTCGAGCGGGCACTGTCGGTGCTCGACGGCGCGGTGCTGGTGATCTCCGCGGTCGAAGGCGTGCAGCCGCAGACGCGGTTGCTGATGCGCACGCTGGACCGGCTGCGCATCCCGACGCTGCTGTTCGTGAACAAGATCGACCGCGTCGGTGCGCGGTACGACGAGCTGCTGGCCGATATCAAGCGCTTGCTGACCCCGGCCGCCGTACCGATGGCCGGAGTCACGGAGCTCGGGACGCGGTCCGCCAGCCTGACGCCCGTCGACGACGAGCCGCTGGCGGAGCTGCTTGCCGAGCGCAACGATGACTTTCTCGAGCGATACCTGTCCGGCGATGCGCTGGACCTCGCCGGCGAGCTGCGGCGCCAGGTCGCCAAGGCGTGGGTGCATCCGGTGTACTTCGGCTCCGCGATGACCGGTGTCGGCGTACCCGAGGTCATCGAGGGCATTCGGTCATGGTTGCCCCGGGCCACCGGATCACCGCAGAATCCTTTGCAGGCAAGGGTTTTCAAGGTCGATCGCGGCGCGGCGGGGCAGAAGATCGCGCTGGCCCGGATGTTCGCGGGCAACTTGACGGCACGCTCGTACGTCGACGTACAGCCGGTGGACGGAGCGGAGTACCAGGCTCGTCCGAGCGCGATCGAGGTGTCAGGTCGACCCGTTGACAGGGCCGAGGCCGGTCAGATCGTGGCGTTGCGCGGGTTGAAGAGCATCCGGATCGGCGATCAGCTCGGTGTGCGTACCAAGCAGGTCGGACGGTTGTTCGCGCCGCCGACGCTGGAGACGGTCGTGAGCGCGCGGGACCGGGTCAAGCTGTTCCAGGCGTTGACGCAGCTCGCCGAGCAGGACCCGCTGATCCGGGTCCGTAAGGCCGACGACCTCACGGTCAGCCTGTACGGCGAGGTCCAGAAGGAGGTGATCGCGTCCTTGCTGGCAACGGAGTACGGCGTCGACGTCACGTTCAGCGAGACCACACCGATCCACGTCGAACGGCTCGACGGCGAGGGCGACGCGATCCGCGAGATGATGGCGCCGGGCAACTTGTGGCTGGCCGGCGTCGGATTCCACGTCGCGCCGATTGCCGAGGGCATCGAGTACAACCTGGTGGTCGAGCTCGGGGGGCTGCCGCGCGCGTTCCATACCGCGATCGAGGAGACCGTACGCCTGACGCTCCATCAAGGCCTGTACGGCTGGGAGATCCCGAACATCCGGGTCGACCTCACGCATACGGCCTACGACAGCGTCGGCACGACGGCCGGTGACTTCCGGCGGCTGGTGCCGATCGTCCTGCTGGAGGCGATCGCCCGAGCCGGCACGACGGTCCTGGAGCCGGTCAACCACTTCGAGCTCGACGTTCCGGCCGACACGGTGTCACGCGTTCTCGCTCACGTCGCCGAACATCGCGGTCTCGTCTCCCAGACCACCCTGACCGAGACGCAGGCCCACCTGGAGGGCACGATCCCAGCGGCGGCCACCCATCCGTTCGAGAGTCTGCTGCCGTCCCTGAGTCACGGCGAAGGCCTCCTCGCCACCACGTTCCACAGCTATCAACCGGTCTCCGGCCCGGCTCCCACCCGGCCGCGGACCGACGGCAACCCCCTCAATCAGAAGGAGTACGTGCTCAACCTCAATCGAAGCTCTTGAGGATCGTGTGGATCTCGGCGACGGTTTGCGCACGGTCGGGCCAGTGGGCCGTGATGCAGAGGAGTTCACGCAGGTGCAGGAGCGGCATCCGCGCACGCCAGCCGTCGGCCAGCGGGTGCACCTCCTCGTACGCCGAGAAGAAGGCGTCGGACAGGTTGCCGTAGACGAGCAGCGTGGCCAGGTCGGCTTCGGGCCAGCCGTAGTTGACGGCGGGATCGATCATGCCGGGCTGCCCGTCGGGGCCGGGCAGGAGGTTGCCGTGCCAGAGGTCACCGTGCAGGAGCGACGGCGGCTGGTCCGGGACCAGTTCCGGCAGGCGACCGGTAAGGCGTTCCAGCCGGTGGCGATCGGCCGACGTGAGCTGTCCGAAGCAGTTGGGCTCCTCGAGGTACCGGAGTAGACGCTGCTCCGCGAAGAACGCGTGACCGTCGGTCGTCCACGGGTTCCGCTGCGGAAGCGTGCCCAGGTAGTTGTCCCGGTGGTACCCGAACTTGTCCGACGTCTGCTGATGCTGCAGCGCCAACGCCCGCCCCGCATCCTCCCAGTACGTCGGTGACGCTGCCGTCGTACCGAGGTCAGCCAGGACGATGAACGACGACGTGACCCGGAGCACCTCTGGTACGGCGAACCCGCCCGGGACCCGCAGTGCGTCGAGGCCATCGGCTTCGAGCGGATACAGGTCGAGCGGCAGGTTGTCCTGGGTCTTCACGACCACCGTCCGGCCCAGCGACGTACGCACGCGGTAGGTCTTGCTGGCGTACCCGCCCTCCAGCGGATCGGCCGCGATCGGGTCGCCCAGGGACAGGCCCTCGAGCCAGGCGGGAGTCAGCACCTGGACGATCCTGGCACGGCTGTCCCGGTCGGATACCCTTGGGCGCGTTATGGCGGCACCTAACTTGGTCAATATGGAAGCTGTTTCCAAAGGCTTCGGCACCCGGACGTTGCTCGACTCGGTCACTCTCGGGATCGGGCGGGGAGAACGGGCCGGCGTGGTCGGGCGGAACGGCGACGGCAAATCGACGCTTCTACAGGTCCTGGCGAGGCGTGAGGAGCCCGACAGCGGCCGGATCACGCACAACCGCGACCTGCGGCTCGGGTACCTCGGGCAGAGCGACGACCTCGATCCCGGGCAGACCGTGCTGCACGCGGTGCTCGGCGATGTCGAGACCTACACCTGGGCCGCCGATCCACGCGCACGCTCGGTGATGGAGCACTTGCTCGGCGAGGTCGACCACCAGGCGCTCGTCGGCAGCCTGAGCGGCGGCGAGCGCCGTCGGGCGTCGCTCGCGAGGCTGTTGCTGACCGAGGTCGACCTGCTCGTCCTCGACGAGCCCACCAACCACCTCGACATCGAGGCCGTCAGCTGGCTCGCCGAGCACGTCGTCGACCGCGCCGGCGCCCTCATCGTCGTCACCCACGACCGCTGGTTCCTGGACGCGGTCTGCACGGTCACCTGGGAGGTGCAGGGCGGCCAGGTCTCGTCGTACGACGGTGGGTACGCCGCGTACGTCCTCGCCAAGGCCGAGCGGTCCCGTTCCGCGCAGGTCACCGAGACCAAGCGGCAGAACCTCCTGAAGAAGGAACTCGCCTGGCTGCGCCGTGGTGCACCGGCGCGATCCACCAAGCCGAAGTTCCGCATCGACGCGGCCAACGCCCTGATCGAGAACGAGCCGCCGCCACGCGACAAGGTGGCGCTCTCGCAGCTGGCGACGGCCCGGCTCGGCAAGGACGTGTTCGATGTCGAGGACGTCAGCCTGAGCTTCGGCGAGCGGGTGATGCTCAACCACGTCACGTTCCGCCTCGGCCCGGCCGACCGGATCGGGCTGCTCGGCCCGAACGGCGCCGGCAAGACGACGTTCCTCAGGGTCCTCACCGGTCAGCTCGCCCCGGACCGCGGCGTGGTCAAACAGGGCAAGACGGTCCGCGTCGCGAACCTGTCCCAGACCCTCGACGAGGTCGACGGCGCGGCGACCGTGCTCGAGCACATCACCTCGATCCGCCGTACGGCGGCGCTTGCGGGCCGAGGCGGTGAGCTGACGTCGTCGCAGCTGCTCGAGCGCTTCGGGTTCACCGGGGACAAGCTGACGACGCGGATCTCGGATCTGTCCGGTGGCGAGCGGCGGCGGCTGCAACTGCTGCGCATCCTGCTCGACGAGCCGAACGTGCTGATCCTCGACGAGCCGACCAACGACCTGGACGTCGAGACGCTGACCGTGCTGGAGGATTTCCTCGACAGCTGGCCCGGCGTCGTCGTCACGGTCACCCACGACCGGTACTTCCTCGAACGCGTGAGCGACATGGTTTACGCGATCATGGGTGACGGCCAGGTGCGGCATCTGCCGCGCGGTGTCGATCAGTATCTCGAGGAACTCGAGGCCGGAATTCCACGCCGGGCGCCGTCAAATGCGCTGACACCGGCGGCGGAGATGTCCAGCAATTTGTCCGTTGACCCGGCAGCGACGCGGGCGGCGAAGAAAGAGCTGAACCGGATCGAGCGGCAGCTCGCCAAACTCACCGAGACCGAGGCGAAGCTGCACGACCAGCTGGCCGCCAGCGCGAGCGACTACGAGCGGCTGGCCGAGCTGGACACCGAGCTGCGCAAACTCGCCGACGAGCGGACCGAGCTCGAGACCGCCTGGTTCGAAGCCGCCGAACTGGCGGAGTAGACGCTGCCGAACTGGCGCAGTAAACGCTGCCGAGCTGGCGCAGGAGATGCTGCCGAGACGCGGGTTGAGCCGCGGCGCCCCTCCGATCCCCTGTGATTCGGAGGGGGCGCCGGGCTCTTGGGTGAGCGGGCCCCGTGCCGGCCGGCGTTGTTCGGGCCCCGAGCCCCGGACACCGCGCGGCCACTTTCGGCGGACCACCTCTTGCCGCCGAAGTCACCGTGATCTGACGTTTTGTAGTCGGCCAACCACCGACGGTGATGACCCTAGTGCGGGCGCTCACTCAGTGTCGATAGTCGTCGGCTACAGCAATCTCTCGATCTCGTTGCAACTAGCAACGATCGTGGCCGGGCAGAAGTGACGGGTCGTCTTTTCGGATTATTCCGGCACAATTCCCCGGCGCGTTTGTGCGGCTATTGTCAGTGCTTTTCGAGATCGAACGGACGGACGAGTTCGCGCAGTACGCGGGCGATCTTCTGCTGGTCGCGCTCGCTGAGCGATCCCAGCAGCGCGCGCTCGTGGGTGAGCAGGTCGGCCATCGCCGCGTCGACCGCGTCGCGTCCGGCAGTGGTCAGCTGGACCAGCACGCCGCGGCGATCCGAGGGATCCGGCAGGCGCTCGACCAGGCCGCGCGCGGCGAGCCGGTCGACCCGGTTCGTCATCGTGCCCGAGGTGACCAGGGTTTCCTTGAGCAGTTTGCCGGGGGAGAGTTGGTACGGCGCACCAGCCCGGCGCAGGGCCGCGAGTACGTCGAACTCCCACGACTCCAGGCCGTGGGTGTCGAACGCTTGACTGCGGGCGCGATCCAGGTGGCGCGCGAGCCGGCTGACCCGGGACAGCACCTCCATCGGCGCCACGTCGAGGTCGGGGCGCTCACGGCGCCAGGCCTCGATCAGCCGATCGACCTCGTCCTCCATGGTTCGAGACTACCCATCAAGACTCTTGACATCAAGACAAGTCGCAGGACTAGAGTATCTCGATGTCAAGATAAATCGCGGAGAGAGGTGCAGACCGATGCGGACGTCACCGGTGTGGAGTCCAGTGCAGTACGGCACGTACGCCGACGAGCGGGCCCGTCCGTTCCGGGACCTGGTCGAGCGTGTGCACGCGACCGACGTACGGACTGTCGTCGATCTCGGCTGCGGTCCGGGCGCGCTGACCGCGACCCTGCGCGAGGTCTGGCCGGAGGCCGAGATCCGTGGCATCGACAGCTCACCGCAGATGCTCGAGGCCGCAGCGGAGTACGCGGACGACCACCTGAGCTTCGAGTTGGGTGATGTTCGCGAATGGGCCGCCGAGCCGGGATCGGTCGACGTGATCGTCACGAATGCGACGCTGCAGTGGATCGCGGAGCAGGTCGACCTGCTGCCCGGGTTCGTGCGGGCGTTGCGTCCGGGCGGGTGGCTGGCGATCCAGATCCCGGGCAACGGGAACGCGCCGTCGCACGCGATCCTGCGTGAGCTCGCTGAGACCGAGCCGTACGCCGAGTATGCGAAGGACGCGTCGCTGCGTCCGGACGTGCCCGGGCCGGCGGAGTACGTCGATGTGCTCAGCGCGGAAGGCTGTGTGGTGGATGCGTGGGAGACGACGTACTTCCATGTGCTGGCGGGCGACAACGCCGTACTGGAATGGGTGAAGGGGACCGGTGCGCGCCCGGTGCTGCAGTCGTTGCCGGATGACCTGCGCAAGCAGTTCGAGGCCGAGTACGGCGCTCGGTTGGCGGAGGCTTATCCGCAGCAGCCGTACGGGACGTTGTTGCCGTTCCGTCGGATCTTCGCCGTTGCCCAGAAGATGGCCCAGAAGAAGGGATGAGCATGCGGCTCGATCATGTTCAGGTGTCGTGCCCGCCGGGCGGCGAGGACGTGGCGCGGGCGTTCTACGGCGAGGCGCTCGGGATGACCGAGGTGGAGAAGCCGGAGCTGCTCCAACCGCGTGGCGGATGCTGGTTCAAGGCCGGCGACGCAGAGATCCATGTCGGAGTGGAGGCGGGGTTCACTCCGGCGAAGAAGGCGCATCCGGCGTTGGCTGTTGACGACCTGGATGGACTGGCGGCAAAGCTCGCCAACCTCGGCTATCCGGTCACCTGGGACAACGAGACGATCCCGGGCCGCCGACGGTTTCACACCGCCGACGGCCACGGGAATCGCGTGGAGATTGTCTGTGAACGAGCGTAGCGAGTGAACCAAAAAGCACAGCGCGCACCGCTTCGCCGGAGCCGAGCGAAGCGAGGTAGAGGTGCAAGCGGCTCGCCCGGCCCCCTCAAGCCGGGCGAGCCGCTGGCTCATTCGGTCGCCAGGGCACCTGCCGGAGCGACCTTCGCGGCCCGTCGCGCGGGTAGGACCGAGGCAAGCAGGCCGGCGACGGCGGCGACGGCGGCGATGATGATCAGCAGGGTTCCGGGTACGGCGTACTCGACGCCGCCGTCGACGGTCTGGCCGCCCATCAGCGCGCTCGTCCCGGTCCAGCCGTAGACCAGACCGAGCACAATCCCGAGGCCTGCCGCGACCAGTGCCATCAGCAACGATTCGACGGCGAGCATCCTGCGCAGCTGGCGGCGGGACAGGCCCATCGCGCGGAGCAGTGCGTTCTCCCGTGTCCGCTCGAGGACCGACAGGCTGAGCGTGTTGCCCACGCCAACCAGTGCGATCAGCACCGAGACCCCGAGCAGACCGACGCCGACGATCAGCAGTACGTCGAAGACCTTCGTGTAGCTGGTCCGTTCGGCCAGGCCGCCCGTGACGGAGAGGTCCTTCACGGTCGGGAGCGACTGGTCCACGGCGTCGAGCACGTCCGAGCCGTCCGCCTTCGGGTCCGAGGCCAGCCAGAACCCGGTCAGCGGCGCGGTCGGCGCCAGCTTGGCGAGATCGGACGAGCTCACGGTGATCGGATCGAGCCCGGTCGCCTGCTGGGCTGTGACGGTCAGCTTGTGCTGTCCGGACACGATCGTCAGCGGCGATCCGTTCTCGAGCTTCAGCATGATCATCGTTGACCGGTCCAACAACGCCGTACCCGGCTTGAGCTTCGCGGCCGCCTCCGGGTTGTGGATGACCGAGCCTGCCTTCGCCGGGTCGATGCCCGTCACCTGGACCTCTTGGCCGCCGGACTTCACCAGTACCTGGCTGACCGGGACGACCTGCGTGATGCCCTTGATGTTGCGGAGTTGCTGCTCGGCGTTGGCCGGCATCTTCTCCTTGTACGTCGTCACCATCAGGTCGACCGGGTACTGGCCGTCCATCGACACGTCGAACGTCTTCCGCACCGAGGCGATCCCGACGCAAGTCAGGCTGATCAATGTCACGCCGATGAGCAGCGCGGACGTGGTGGCCGCCGTACGCTTCGGATTCCGGACCGCGTTCGCTACCGCGATCCTCGCGGGTACGCCGCCGCTCCGAGCGGGCAGCGCGCCGATGACGCGGATCAGCGCAGGCACGAGCAGTGAACCGACCGCGAGGATGCCGAGGAACGAGATCGCACCGCCCGCGACACCGACCAGGACCTGGTGTGTTGCCGCTCCGGACGCCAGCAGCAGGCCACCGCCGAGAAGGAGCAGGAAACCCACGATAAGACGCAGTACGCCGGCCTTGGACGCGGCCGCCGGAGCAGCCTCGGGACGCAGCGCTGCGAGCGGCGCGACCTTGGTCGCCCGACGAGCCGGTACGACGGCGGCAATCAGGGTCGCCACGGTTCCGAGCAGCAGCGGCAGGAACACCGACGACAGGTCAAGGTGCAGCGGCACCGGCGGGATGCCCCAGTCGAACTCGCGGGACAGCGCCAGGCCCAGCGCGGAGAGCGCGACACCGAAGACGACACCGACCGTCGACGCGATCACGCCGACCACGCTCGCCTCGGCGATCACCGACGAGAACACCTGCCGCCGGGACGCGCCGACACACCGCAGCAGCGCCATCTCGCGGGTGCGCTGGGCGATCACGATCGTGAACGTGTTGCCGATCACCAGACACGCGACGAACAGCGCGATCACGGCGAACATCCCGAACACACCGCCGAGCACGTCGATGCCGTTGGTGTAGCTCTTCACCTCGTGTTCGATGAATCCCGTTCCGGTGAAGGTCTCCAATCCCTTGGAAACAACGGGTCCCGCGGCGTCGGCCAGCTGCTGCTGCGTGACGCCGGGTTTGGCGGCGATCGCGATCCCTCGGACGAAGGCGCCCGGTTCGAACATCTTCACCGCGGCCGGAGTCGCGACCGCGGACGCCGTACCGACGTACTTCGAGTCGTCGAGGAGCCCGACGACCGTGACGTTCCAGGACTTGTCCTCGTACGAGCTGATCCGCAGCGTCTGACCGACGGTGACCTTGTGCTTGGCGGCGGCGCGGGCCGGCAGCGCGATCTCATTCGTTGTGGTTGGCAACCGTCCCGAGGAGGTACCGAGCCCGGCGATGCGAGTGGTGTCGTAGAGCGCGTCGATCGGGAGCGTGGTCGGCCGGACGAGGTCCGGGTACGACACCTGTATGTACGCCGTCGTCAGCGTGACGACCGACGCGGCCTGCGGCAGCTTCTGCACGTTGGCGATGTCGGCGGGCGAGATCGACGCCTGGTTCGGGTAGACGACGGCGTCGACACCCTTGTACTGCGCGCCGATCGTCTCGTCGACACCGTGCGACGCGGACGAGTGCACGATCATCGCCAGCGAACCGAAACCGACCCCGAGAACGATCGCCAGACAGGCGGCGACCAGGCGGCCCACGTGGGCGCGCAGCGAGGAGAGGATGGAACGTCGCACGTCAGGCTCCCAGCTGGCGCAGGGCGTCGAGGACGCTCTCCGGGGTCGGCTGCCGCAGCTCGCCCGCAAGCTTGCCGTCGGCAAGCATCACGACGCGGTCGGCGTACGACGCGGCCAGCGGATCGTGGGTGACCATCACCACGGTCTGGCCGAACTCGCGGACCGAACGACGCAGGAAGCCGAGCACCTCGGCGCCGGACCGCGAGTCCAGGTTGCCGGTCGGCTCGTCGGCGAACACGACCTCAGGCCGGCCGACGAGGGCCCGCGCGACCGCGACCCGCTGCTGCTGACCGCCGGACAGCTCCGACGGCCGGTGCGTGAGCCGATCCTCGAGACCGAGTACGTCGATCAGCGTGTCGAGCCACTGCTGATCGGGCTTGCGGTTGCCGAGCTCGAGCGGCAGCAGGATGTTGTCCTTGGCCGTCAGCATCGGGAGCAGGTTGAACGACTGGAACACGAAGCCGACCCGGTCCCGGCGGATCTTGGTCAGCTCCGAGTCGGGCAGTTGGGTCAGCTCGGTCTCGCCGAGCAGGACCTGACCGCCGGTCGGCGTGTCGAGGCCGGCCAGGCAGTGCATCAGCGTCGACTTGCCGGACCCGGACGGGCCCATGATCGCGGTGAACTGGCCGACGCCGAAGTCGACCGAGACACCGTCCAGAGCGGCGACCGCGGTATCGCCCTGTCCGTACACCTTGCGCAGCTCGTGCGCCCGGATCGCGGTCCGCGGTTCCCCGTCCTGCGGCAACCGCCCGGCCGCAAGCTCTCCGGTCTGCAAGCTCATGTCACTCCTTGGTTCAACTCCGATGTTGTCCAAGAAGTTAGTGATCCGGCGGCCCGGTTACGTCGGACCAGAGTGGGGACTACGGGTCCTACCTGGGTATTACTTGGTGGGTCGGACCAGACCCGTTTCGTACCCCAGGACGACGAGGGCGACCCGGTCGCGCAGGCCGGTCTTGGCCAGGATGCGGCCGATGTGGGTCTTGACCGTTGCCTCGGACAACGTGAAGAGCTTGGCGATCTCGGTGTTCGACAGGCCGCGGGCCACCTCGACCAGGACCTCCCGCTCGCGGGCCGTCAGATCCGCCAGGTCGGGGCGCTCGGTCTCGGTATCGGGCAGTGCCCCGGCGAAGTGCTCGAGGAGGCGCTTCGTCGTACTGGGGGAGACCACGGCATCGCCGGAGTGCACCTGGCGGATCGCCGACAGCAGGTCGGCCGGCGGGGTGTTCTTGAGCAGGAAGCCGGCCGCCCCGGCCTTGATCGCCGCGAACGCGTACTCGTCCAGGTCGAACGTGGTCAGCACTATCACTTTCGGTGCGTCCGGCAACGACTGCAGCCGGCGGGTCGCCTCGACCCCGTCCAGCCGCGGCATCCGGACATCCATCAGTACGACGTCGCACGCGGTGACCTGGATCTTCTCGACCGCCTCACCGCCGTCGCCCGCCTGGCCGACCACGCGCATATCGGGCTGGGAGTCCACGAGCATCGTGAAACCTGCTCTGACGAGCTCCTGATCGTCCACGAGGAACACCCGGATCACGTCGTCCATTACTCTCCACTCGGCAAGTTGTAGGGCAGTTTGGCGATCACCTCGTAACCGCCGCCCGCCTTCGGTCCGGCGCTCACCGTACCGCCCGAGACCGAGGCGCGCTGCCGCATCCCGACCAGGCCGTGACCAGGGTCGGAGCTCGGCGCGACGCCGGCGCCACGGCCGTCGTCGGTGACCACCACGGTCAGCATCTCGCGCCCGAAGTCCAACGAGACGGAGGTGCGCGCTCCCGGCCCGGCGTGTTTCAGCGTGTTGGTCAGACCCTCCTGCACGATCCGGTACGCCGTGAGTCCCAGCAGCGCGGGCAGATCGCGTGGGTGGCCGGTGACGTCGTACGTGACATTCAGCCCGGCCTCTCGGACGTTGTCGATCAGCTCCGGCAGGCTGGACACGCCCGGCTGCGGGCGCGGCTGGTTCGGGTCGAGCTCGTTCTGCTCGTCCTGCTTGAGCAGGCCGAGCATCTTGCGCATCTCGGTCAGGCTCGCGCGGCCGGTGTCGCCGATGGTGGCCAGCGCCTTCTTCGCCGCCTCGGGGGACTGGTCCGCGGCATACAGCCCGCCGTCGGCCTGGACGATCATGATCGACAGGCCGTGCGCGACCACGTCGTGGATCTCGCGGGCGATCCGGGTCCGTTCGTTGCTCACGGCCAGCTTCGACTCGCGGTCGCGGTCCCGCTCGAGCTGTGCGGCGCGCTCCTCGAGCTGAGCGACGTACAGACCACGGGTACGGCGGCGGTCGCCGAACGCCCAGACGCCGAAGACGACCGCGGCCAGGCCGACCATCGTGGTGATCTGCTGCTTCCAGTCCGAGTTCGACCAGTACCGCGAGACCGCCATCAGCACGCCGAGGCCGCCGATGCCGAGGGCGATCCGGCTCAGCCGCACGTCGCCGTACACGGCGATCGCGTAGAGGGCGACGAGCAGACCGACGTTGCCGGCCTGCAACTCGATGCCGAACAGCCATTGCACGGCGGCCACCGAGCAGACCGCGAAGAACGTCAGCTCGGGGTGGGTGCGGCGCCAGATCAGCGGGACCAGCATCCCGAACGCGAGGATGCCGCCCCAGTGCACCTGGGCCAGCGACAGGAAGCCGAAGGTCATGCAAAGCCCGCCGGCCAGAAGCAGGTCGAACGCCTTGCTCCGGGCAGGCAGCGGCCTTGCGGTCAGCATCCCCGTCATGCGAGCCAGGGTACGGGGCTGATTTCGCGCCGAGGTCATGCCACGGGCGGATTTCGCCGTACGACCTCAGGCTGTTACTTGTGCGGTCTGGTCGAGAGCGTGGGCTTGGCCTCGAGGCCGGACAGGCCGTTCCAGGCCAGGTTGACCAGGTGGGCGGCGACGTCGGGCTTCTTGGGTTTGCGGGCGTCCAGCCACCACTGGCCGGTGAGCGCGACCATGCCGACCAGCATCTGGGCGTACATCGGCGCGTTCTTCGGGTCCAGGCCGCGGCGCTTGAACTCCTCGGCGAGGATGTGCTCGACCCGGGTCGCGACATCGCTCAGGATCGAGATGAACGAACCGGTCGACGATCCGACCGGCGAGTCGCGGACCAGGATCCGGAAACCGTCGGCGTTCTTCTCGATGTAGTCGAGCAGCGCGAGTGCCGCCTGCTCGACGAGCTCGTGCGCGCGACCGGCCGTCAGCGCACCGGTGACGCCGTCCAGCAGGCTGCGGACCTCGCGGTCGACGACAACGGCGTACAGGCCTTCCTTGCCGCCGAAGTGTTCGTAGACGACCGGCTTGGAGACCTCGGCGCGGTGCGCGATCTCCTCGACCGAGGTGGCCTCGTACCCCTTCTGCGCGAACAGGCCGCGGGCAATCGTGATGAGTTGTTCGCGACGTTCGGCACTGGTCATCCGGATCCGGCCGGACCGCCGCGGTTTGGGTTCCGTCACGTCGTGATCACGTCAGCATCATGCCGCACTTCGGGTAGCGCCGTTGGGAGTTTTCAGGCAGCCTTGAGCGTACGCGCCGAAGAGTCCACACGTCGGGCCTCCAGCCGCTCCTTGACCGGCCAGCGGACATCGGAGACCCAGCCGCGCTGCTCGAAGAACCAGATGCAGCGTGCCGACGTGTCCAGCTGACCCTTCAGTACGCCGTGCCGCGCGCAGGTCGGGTCGGAGTGGTGCAGGTTGTGCCACGACTCGCCCTGGCTCAGGATCGCCAGCCACCACACGTTGCCGGACTTGTCCCGGCTCTTGAACGGCCGGTCGCCGATCGTGTGGCAGATCGAGTTGATCGACCAGGTGACGTGGTGCAGCAGCGCGATGCGGACCAGGCTGGCCCAGAAGAACGCCGTCAGCGCGCCGGAGATCGACCAGGACCACAGGCCGCCGATGACCGCGGGCGCGAGGAGCGAGACCGCCACCAGGAGCGGGAACATGCGGGACACTCGCACGATGTCCTTGTCCTTCAGCAGGTCCGGTGCGTACTGGCGCTGCGGGGTCTGCTCGGTGTCGAACAGCCAGCCGACGTGAGCGTGGTAGAAGCCCTTGGTCAGCGCCCCGAGGGTGTTGCCGTACTTCCACGGGCTGTGCGGGTCGCCGTCGCGGTCGGAGAACTTGTGGTGCTTGCGGTGATCGGCCACCCAGCGGATCACCGGCCCCTCGATCGCCAGCGAGCCGGCGATGGCAAGCGCGTACTTCATCGGCCGGTTCGGCTTGAACGACTTGTGCGTGAACAGCCGGTGGAAACCGATCGAGATCCCGTGCCCCGCGACCGTGTAGAACACCACGGCGAGCACGACGTCCCGCCAGCCGAGAAAACCGCCCCACGCGATCGGCACCGCCGCCAGCACCGCCAGGAACGGAATGCCGATGAACAACGCCAGCGCGATCTGCTCCCAGGCCTTCTTCTGCTCACCGCCGAGCGTGCCGGTGTTCACATCCTCGACAACCGGCGCGATACGGGTGGGCGCTTCCGGCGTGGCAACGGGTGGGGTCATAGCTGTTTCATCCCTCTGGTCCGGGTTCCTTACCTACGCCACCGTAACCTACGGAACCGTAGGTAAGGAACCCCTGGGCGTGTCATCCACCCCACTCATGGCAAACTGTCCCGGCAACCACGATCCCCCGTGGGGTAATCGGCAGCCCGCGAGACTTTGAATCTCGAAGACCAGGATCGAAACCTGGCGGGGGAGCTTTTCTGTACTTGCGCAAGTCCGCGGTGTGTGGGGTGGATGGGGTTCGTCCCCACGCGGTGCTACGCGCGACTCGTTCCTCGCCGTGCTACGCGCCGCTCCCACCCACCCCGCGCTCATCGCGCTATCTGCGCGCTTATCGCGCGTGACCGCATCCGTCGTGGGCTGGTCCGCCGTTTGTGGGCTGGATGGGCCGGTGAGCGGGTGTCCGGTGGGCGCATCGTGTTAGGGGAGTTCGCGACCTGGTGCTCATGCCGTTCACAGCTTCGCGGGCACATGAGGCCTACGTGTCGCACTCTGGGGGGGCCGTCGTCGGCTCACATCAGCGGAATCGGTGAACAATCCGCACCAGCTAGGTCGGCTGTGATCCTCCAAAGGATCCGCAAGACATGTCCGGAGTCAAGCTGCTTCGGGCCGCCGCGTCCCGTCTGACGTCTCCGGGCCGCTGGCAGGTCGCTCCGGGCACCGACAGTCGTCCCGGACGCGCGGCTGCGGGCCCCGGCCACAGACGGCTAACGTCCGCGCTGCACACCACGAAACGTTAGTGCACATTCAGGTCACGTGACGCACCATGGTCCACATGAGGGCCACCGCCAAGACGCTGCACGGGAAGGCGCTGTCTTCCATGCGCACGGCCATGACCGCCTTCAACAGCCCGCACGACGACGGCCGACCCACGGTCGTGCTCCTCCATCTTCAGCACGCGTTCGAGATGCTCCTCAAGGCCGCACTCTTCCAGAGAGGAGCCAAGGTCTTCGACAAGAAGTCTGGCCGCAGCATCGGCTTCGAGGCGGCGATCAACCAGTCCTGTCAGCTGGCGGGCTTCAAGGTGACCCAGGACGAGGCCGGGACACTTCGGGCCATCGACGCCCTCCGGGACGACGAGCAACACTGGTTCAACGACGTCTCCGAGGGCTTGCTCTACCTCCACGCCCGGGCTGGGGTGACGCTGTTCGACGAGCTGCTTTTCCGCGCTTTTAAGCAGCGGCTGGCGGACCACCTGCCCAACCGCGTGCTTCCGGTCTCGACGGAGCCTCCTCAAGACATTCTCGCGCTCGTGGACAGCGAGTATGCCAACATCTCCGAGCTGCTTAAACCGGGCCGGCGAGCCCGCGGGGAGGCACGCGCCAAGATCCGTACGCTCCTGGCGCTTGAGGCGCACGTCGCCGAGGACACGAAGGTCAGTGACTCCGACGTGAACCGCGTCGAGAAGGGCATCAAGGCCGGCAAGACGCGCCAGCAGGTGTTCCCGAAACTGAGCTCCCTCGCCGCCGACATCAGCGGAGAGGGACTGACGGTCAAGGTCAAGATCGTTAAGCAGGTGGACGCTCTGCCAGTGCGGCTAGTGCGTGACGGCGACGGCGGTGAGGCCGTGGACGCCGCAGCGGTCCGGGAGGTGGACCTCCAGAAGAAGTTCCACTGGTCGCTCTTCGACCTGGCCGACAAGCTGAGAATCTCGCGACCCCGGGCGACTGCACTCCGTGAGCACCTCGGCATCGACAAGGACTCCGAGTGCCTGCACATCTTCGAGTTCGGGTCGCAGAAGCACCCGCGCTACTCCGACAACGCCATGACCCGCATGCGCGACGCCATCGCCAGACAGGACATGGATGCGATTTGGAAGTCGCACGGCCCCGGCCGGCGCTCGAGGCCCCGCCCCCAGTGCACCCAGAGCGACTGCGCCGACGCGAAGGGTCAGGAGGCGTCCTAGCGGTTGACGGTTGCTCGACGCCTATGTGTCCCGTAGCGCGCCTGGACGACCGGTCGTGCCGTTCTCAGCCAGCAATTCGTCGGTTCGCCGCGAGCCCGGTGATGAGTGGCTGTGGAGTGCCCAATCAGCGCGCGGATGCCCCTATCGGCGACCCGCTATTGGATGCCTTCCCTGTCTTCCGACAGAGGAGGCGCGACGAAGACTGCAACGCCGCCCAGCGTGCGTGGGAGGCGAGTTGTGTCGAGCCGCTCGGAACGTACTTCGGGCGACGCACTCGCCCGAAGTACGAGTTCTCGCACGTATGGCGGTGACTCATCCCAGCTTCGATAGCCGCGCGCGGCTCGGAGAGCCTGCTGCCTTGTGGACTCCTGCCGCGCCTCCGCTTCTTGTGCGATCAGGTCGGTCACGAGGTCTGCTGCGTAGAAACTTAGGGAGTCTGGTCCACCGCCAGGCCAGAAGGGAGAAGCTTCATCCACGCGCAAGGCGATGGGACAAAGCGCTGCGCACGACCATGGCCTACTGAGCGAACCAGCCTGCGCGAGCGACATATCGCCTGAGTCGGCGAGGCGAAGTGCGGCCTCGCCCGACAAAAGCGATACGCCAAAGACGTGAGCCCCTTTGGGTTCCGTGCAGCAACGCCATGCAAAACAGCTCAGGTCTAATTCCGGACCGTTGTATAGGGCGTAGACCGCCGGGACCCCATCACGGTCGGCGGCGCTGATGAGCCGGTCGACTTGGCGCTTCGTGCTCAGCCGTGGCTTATAGGCAAAGTCGTAGTACGGCTTTCCGGCCTTGACCTTCAACTTCTTGGCTTGGACACGCATCCCGTACATCCGCTGCCCGACGCCGTCGCAGAACCACCATTCCCAATCGGCGCCGGTCGTCCGGCTCTCCTGGTATTTCGTGAACGGTTCGATCTCGAGATGACGGCCAAGCGCAACCCGCAGATCAAGCAGGAGTGTCTCGGTAATCGTCTCTTCACCGGCCGGCACAGAGAGCGCGGTTGCAAGATGCAGGCGGTCATGCACCCAGGCCGCCTTGTCGCGAAGCGCCTGTCCAATAAACTCGCGCGAGATGCTCCAGTCACGTCCGTTCGATCTGATCACCGGCTCAGTCTCCCTGAACCAGGGCTGTAAAGCTGCCGATCAGACGCGGAAGCTTACTTCGCCGCCCCTGGGACACGTCGAACGACCGGATCTGCCGCGATCAGTGTCTTGCGGCTGTGCAGATCGCCGAGCGGACAGGCCTCGCGCATCTGTCGGCAGAAATAGCCGTCTAGGTCGAGCATCGGGTGCGGGGAGCCTGACAGTGGGGAGGGGGAGCCGCTTCGCTAGCATCGGGTGGTGGCGGTGACGGCTTCTGGGGTGTTTCGGCGGACTGCGGTTGAGCGGGCGGATCAGCGGGTTTCCTGGGAGCGGACGGATCGGGCGTTCTTTTCGAGTGGGGCGTGTCATGTGCTGGCCTGGGTGTGCAGGGATTTCTATCCCGGGCAGGGGATCGACTTGGCGGCCATGTACTTGGGGGACTTCGAGCATCCGCTTCATGTGTATGCGAGGTGGGGCACGTGGGCGTTCGATGCGTCGGGGTGGAACGCTGAGTCCGAACTCCTGCAGGTCAACAGCGAGTTCGAGGGTCTCCCTGTCCGTGAGGTGGAGACGATCTCCAGTGACCTTCGGGAGTTCTGCGAAAAGCACGTGCATCGACAGCCACACCAGTACTGGGCAGATCCGACGGAACGCGCACGCGCCTACGTAGCCCAGTACGAACCGTCCTGGCTCTAGGTGCCTCGCCCGGAGGCTTCAGGTGGGCGTCCTACTCGGTGGCGTCGCTGTCCGGCCAGACGGGCTCGTGGTCGAATCCGTGTTGGGCGAGGCAGTAGTTGGCTGACCAGCGCACCTCGGCGTCGCGGTCGTGTGCGGCGCGCTCCAGGGTTGCGCGGACTGCCTCGCCGGGGTGGTCGGTCAGACACATGACTGCCGAGTCTCGAGCTTCGGGGATCGGGTCTTCGACGGCCATCTGGAGAATCGCGGGCAGCGTTCGCGGGTCGTTTCGCCAGCGCGCGGAGATGCGAATGACGCTCTCGTGACGGACTCGCCAGTCCTCGTGACTCAATCCTTGGCGCAGTTCTTCCCACGTGTGCAGGGCTTGCGCCGTGGCCCTTGCGGACGACCAGAGCAACCGATCTTCCACGAACCGCGGGTCACCGTCTTCGATGATCGGGATGACGATCGGTCCAATGCGGAACTCGTCAGGCCCATCCGGATCCGCTTCGTCCACACGCCCAGTTGAATCGATGCCCCATCAATCTGGCAACCGAAATCTGCCGCGCAGATCGGGGAATCGGACACGTGTGCATATCGCTCGATCAAGTCTTTTGGGTCGGCCTGGTGAGCACGACCATGAGCAGGCCGAGGGGGCCGAGGACGCCGTACATCGGGTGGTAGATGCCCTTCGCCTTTGCCAGGTACTCCGCGGCGTCGGACCACCTGAGCTGACAGAAGACGACGGATGCGAGACCCGCCAAACCAATCGTCCACCGAAGCCAACCCTGCGCGGCTCCGGCGAAGGCAACGAGCGCAGCCACACCGACCGTCGTCGCAGCTGCCACCGCGAACGCACGCCAGAACTTCCGCATGATCGCCGCACGTGGAGGAAAGATCTGCGACTCGGATGACATGCCCGCATCGTAGATGCGACAGACGCTGCGGGCCTCGGAGTACCGCACCACACGAGGTGAGGCTCGGGCGATCGCCGGCCGAGTGGTCCGCGTGAAGGTTTAGTTTTGCGGAGGCCGTCCAGGACCAGTTAGGCGAAATGCCTCCGAAGATCGGGCATAGTGCCTTGGGCGTGCAACCGGATCCTTCTGTCGGGACTCGTGTGGGGAAAGGGTTCGAGCTGGGGAGTGGTGATGGCTGACGGCGACACGGTGCGCGAGCTGTACGAGGGGTGCTACCGGCGCCTGGTCGGGCAACTGTTCGCGATCTGCGGGAACCTGGGCGAGGCCGAGGACGCCGTACAGGAGGCATTCGTCCGGGCGGTCGAGAAGCCCCGGCGGTTCGCGCAGCTCGAGAACCCGGAGGCGTGGCTGCGGGCGGTCGCGTTGAACGCCGTACGTCGGAGGTACCGGCGCGCGACCCGATTCCACGGGCTGCTGTCGCGTGCAGGGGTTCCCGAGACGACGGTGACCGGGATGTCCGCGGATCGGGTCGCGTTGGTCGAGGCGCTGCGACAGCTCCCGTACGAGCAGCGCGAGGCGATCGTGCTGCACCACATCGTCGACCTGCCGGTGCGTGAGATCGCCGTACAGCTGCGCGTCCCTGAAGGGACGGTGAAAGCTCGCCTTGCCCGAGGCAGGGCGCGCCTGGCCCCGCTGGTCCACGAGTTCGCCGACGACGCCGAGGAGGTTAACCATGTCTGAGTTGAAAGAACTGTCCTGGGACGTGCAGGAAACGGTTCAGCCGTTGCCCTTCGAGGCTCTGGAGCGCCGCGGTATCCGCCGCCGGCACCGTCGGCAGGCGCTGACCGGGGCCGGTGTCGCCGCGGCGGTGACGATCGCAGTACTGGCTGCCGTCCTGCCGCTCGGGAACCTGACCGGCACTGAGAAACCGTCAGCCGGCCAGACGTCGATCCCGGTCGACCAAGCGGCCGAAAAGGTGATCCACGACAAGAAGGCGGCAATGTTCGGCGTCGCGTTCGCCACACCGACGCGGTGGGCCGCGGTGTGGTCGATAATGCAGCCGGGATCCACCTGGAAGTCCGCCGCGGTGCTGAGCCGCGACGGGGTGCGGGCCACCGCCCCGGTGCGTAAGAACGACTACTCCGTGGTGCGGGCCGGGGACGAGGTGCTGGCACTGTCGATGCCGACGAGCATGAAGGGGAGCGATCCGACCTGGGCGCAGGCCGTCATGGTCCGTCTGACGGATCAGGGCCGGATCGAGAAGAAGCTGCACTGGGCTCCGCCGACGACCGAGTTCGGAGCCGACGACGTACTGCTGGCGTCCGGCACCCTACGGGCGCTGAATCCGGAAACCGGCACTCTACGGGAGGTGAAGATTCCCGGGATCGACAACGCCGGCCAGCCGCAACGCGACAGCACCGGACGGTGGTGGGTGGTCGCCGCCAGGAACAGCGGCGTCGGCAACATCTACTGGACCGATGACCACGGCAAGACCTGGGGCCACTCCGTCATCAGCCAGGGCCGAATGGGCGGCGACCTCGGAGTGAGTCCGGACGGCCGCACCCTCGTGGCGATCCCGGGCAGGAAGCCTGCCCGGACGGATGACGGTGACGTGGTACCGCTGCGGTTGTCCACCGACCGGGGCGAACACTGGACCACAGTGGCAACCCGGGATGCGCCGTACCTGCAGTCGCCCGTTGCCTTCGACAACGGGACGGGCCTCGCGCTCTACCAAGGGGGAAAGGACCGCGAACTCCTCCGACCCGGCGCCGGCAAGCCGTTCACACCGCCGACCGACCTGGGCAACCTGATAGCAGTAGGCGACTTCGTCTACGGCATGCAATACAACGGCAACCACGCCATCACCAGCAGCGACCGCGGCAAAACCTGGAAGTACGTCGACCCTCGCTAACCGGCGCGTACTGCAGCAACCTCGCGCCGAGCCCGGCCGAGGTGGTCATCGTGAATCCACTTTGGTGATGAACTGCCGCGCGTTCGATCCCCCTCTCGGCGATGCCGTCGGACGCGCGGCAGTTCAATTACGCTAAGCGAGCTGTTCCGGGTCGTCCATCGGATGCGGCGTAGGGGCAGACAACTGACTCCCTACAGATCGCCACGTAACGTGACGATTGTTCTGCCCGATGTACTGGCGGGGAGGACTTCGAGATGACGCCACGGCCACCGGCATCACGAGACGACGCCAGCGCCGGGTACTTCCTGGACGCGGCCGCCGAGCTGATCGACGCGATGTTCGACCACGCTATCCGGGAACGCCCACATCGGCTCCGCGGCATCCATTTTCCGGCCGCGCTGGAGTGGATGCGCGTCAGTGATGTTGTCGAGCTCGCGCAGGAACGCCACGGTGGCGGAGCGAGCGAGAAGGCCTTCCGCAACCGGTGGCCCGATCGCAATACGTTCGTCAAGGCGGCGATCATCCACACGATGCTGTACCGCGATGCGCCTGAGGCCAACCCGGCGCTCCATGTGGCGAAGCTGCCGGTCAGCACCGATGCCGCGAGTCTGGCGGACTCCGTGATCGGGCTCTGCGATGGGCTGCTGGAGGCGCTGCAGGCCCGGCCGCGCTCGTACCTGCTGCACCACATCGGACCTCTGCTCGATCAGTACCCGGATCTGAGGACGGCGATCATCGAGGACATCGTCCGCACCCGAGAACCCTGGTTCGAGGGGTACGCCAGGTTGCTCGCGGCACTCCGGCTCAAGCTCAGGCCCGGGTGGACGATCGAGCGAGTAGGCCTGGCGCTGCAGGCGATGCTGGACGGGTTCCTGTTCCGGTCTCGCATTCAGTCCGAGGAGATGAACGAGGCCAGGTCGGCCGAAGCCAGTCTGTTCACGGAGACGGTGATCGCCTTCGTCGTCGGCGTACTCGACCTGGATGATTCACGCGAGTCGACGCACGCGATCCTCGACGCGGCTGCACGAGCAGCGGAAGAGTGATCGCCCACCTCTGGGGCCGTCTGACAGGCGAGGGTCCGTCGTACGCGTGGTTTGTTGCTACGGTCCCGTCGCATGGTGCGGGTGTTGGTGACGGGGATGTCGGGGGTTGGGAAGACGACTGTGCTTGAGGAGTTGGGGCGGCGGGGGTGGCTGACGGTCGACACCGACTACGACGGGTGGGTGCTGGCTGACGGCCGTTGGGACGAGCGCCGGATGGATCAGCTACTGGCCGATGAGCCGGATGTTGTTGTTTCGGGGACGGTTGAGAATCAGGGGCGGTTTTACGATCGGTTCGAGCAGGTGGTGTTGATCAGTGCGCCGGTTGAGGTGCTGATTGAGCGGGTTAGTACGCGGACCAACAATCCGTATGGCAGGACTGCTGAGGAGCAGGCTGAGATTGCGTCGTACGTCGAGACTGTGGAGCCGCTGCTTCGGAGTGGGGCGACGGTGGAGTTGGACGGGCGGAGGCCGGTGGCGGAGTTGGCTGACGTGATTGAAGAACTTCAGCGGTAGTGGTCGGCGGCCCGCTGCACTGTGTTTCGGCGGTCGTGCCAGCGCGGATCGTCGTCGATCAGTTCGCGGATGATGTCGGCGTGGCCGGCGTGCTGGGCCGTTTCGTTGACCATGCGGATCAGCAGGACGCCCAGGGTCGTGTGCCGGCCGCCCTCGGCCCAATGCGCCACGTGGGCCGGGCTGTCCAGGTCCAGCTCGTTGACGGTGGTGTCCGAGTGAGAACAGGCCTGCCGGTACATGCGAACGACGTACTCGCTCGACTCATCCGGCGTCGCCCACATGTCGATCTCGGTGGACGGGTCGTCGCGGAACCACGACGGTCGCTCGATCGGCGGGCGACCGAGCGCCTCCCCGAGGTACCCGTACTCCATGCCGGCCAGATGCTTCACCAGCCCGAGCAGATTCGTACCACTCGGAGTCAGCGGCCGCCGCCGGTCGTACTCCGACACCCCGTCCAACTTCCCAAGCATCACACCCCGACTGCCCTGCAGGGCCTTCAACAGCTCATCCTTCATGCCGCACCTCGACCAATAGTTCGGTCAGCAAGTGACCGAGTTCTGGTGGGAAGATGGTGTCTGTTGTGGTGAGGAGGTCCTGGGCGCGCCACCAATGGAAGCCGAGGATGGTGCGGGTCTCGTAGGCGCTGAGGTTTGCTGGCTGGGGCGTGAAGTGTTCGACGCGGTGCAGTAGCCATTCTTCGTGTACGTCGAAGGCTTTGCCGTTGAACTCGTAGCGGTGATCGCGGCGCCAGATCGGCGCGCCAACCGGAAGATCAACCAACCCAGTCTCCTCGTACGCCTCGCGTGCTGCGGCCGCTTGCAGGGACTCGCCTGGCTCGACGCCGCCGCCGACCGGGTACCAGCACTCGGCGCGTGACTTCGGATCCATGGCGTGGATGAGCAGTACGCGGTCGTCGGCGTCGAGCAGAATCAGCTTCACCGCTAGCCTCGGCATGACCCCTACTTGATCCCCATCTTCCAAGCACCACCGCGATGATTCGGTCAGCTCTCGGCGACGATGACGTCGGAGAGCAGGCGGATGATGGTGTCGATTCTGGCGGCGAGGACTTCGTCGAGCTCCCCGTGGACCCGGATGGCGACCGGATGGGCGAAATCGTCGTTGGCCAGGTGGACGGTGAGAGTTTGGGTGCCGACGATCGGGTAGTCGTACCACCGCTCCGGGGGATCCCAGCTGGTGTGGGGGAGGGCTGTCTCTACGGCCGTCCAGTCCCAGTCGTCGAAGGAGTAGCCGACCAACGCGGAGATGTGTTCGAGGGCCGTGCGGACGTTCGGGGGCCAGATCCAGCCCTGCACCTCCGAGACCGTCATGGCAGTCAGTATGTCGGGCTGTCCGGGCTGGGCGCATCCAAGAATTCGCGGATGTGGTTCGACCAGAGCTCGGGGTTTTCGAAGTGGGACATGTGGGCTGTGTTGGGGATGACGATGAGGTTGCTGGGGACGGCGGTGTGGAGGCGGTGGGCTAGTTGGACGGGGAAGCCCATGTCTTGCTCGCCGTGGAGGATGAGGATGGGTTTGTTGAAGGTGCGGAGGATGTGTTCGGGATCGCCGTGGAACCACGGGTGTGTCAGGCCTTTGATCGCGCGTTCGAGAGACCAGTCGCCTTCGTCGGTGCCGAGGGAGTTGAGGAGTTCGAGGTACGCCGGTGCGAGGTCCAGGTCCCAGACGAAGATCGTGGCGTTGCGCAAGGCCCCATGAGCTTCGTCCTCGATGCGTTGACGGCGGTGGTATTCGGCCCAGTCCGCTAGATATGGGGCGTTGTCCGCGGATGGGTACGCCGATGTGGAGGCGAGCACCAACCGGCGTACCTGGTCGGGATGCTTGTCCACGAAGCCAATCGCGGCGCGACCGCCCGTGGAGAAACCGAGCAGATCGACCTGTCCGAGATTGAGTTGCTCGATCAGGCGATGGGTGTCGCGTACGACGTACTCCGGTTGCAGCTCGTCATCGGACAGGCCGCGGCTGCTCCGCCCGCAACCGCGGAAGTCGAACAGTACGACGTGGTGATCGCGGGCCAGCGGCTCGAAGCCGGGCAGGAGGTACCCGTGGCCGACGTCCGGCCCGCCGTGCATCACCACCAGTGAAGGTTTCTCGCTCCGCTGCCCGAGCTCGCGCACGAACAGCGTCACGTCGCCGACATCCACCAACGAATCACGCATGCGCCGAGGATGGCAGTCCCCTCCGACATACTTGGCCGATGCGGGAGCTGGAGAAGGCGACGTGGACGGAGGCCGACTTCGAGGTCATGGGCTGGCACGACTGCCGCGTCCACGCCGTCAGCATCGGTGTAGCCGAGGATGGCTTCCCGTGGATCAGGGTGCTGCTTGATCTCGACTACATCGTGGAATGGGTGAAGCCGAAGGCGGGCCGTTTCAGCTTCTGGATCACGCCCGCGACGCTGGTGTTCGACGAGGCGTGGGACGTCACCGGCCAGCTCGACCCGACGAACGACCTCCTCGAGATCGCCGACCTTCATCGACTCGACTCACCCGACGACAAGCCGGATCCGTTGTGGCACGTCGAAGGCCAGAACTTCGACCTCCGCCTGCGCGCGCCGGCGTACACGCAGTACCTCCGCAAACCCCCTATCCACAGCGCCGCAGCCCAATACCTGACCCAACCCGAACGCGGCGGCCTGAGCTTCGCCGAACAATCCTTCACCTGAGGTGTGTATGCCGCTGTCGGACAGGAGCGGGCGCGAAGCTGGTCAATCGATGATGCAGAAGATCGTGCCGTCGGGGGACTTGAGGACGACGAAGTCGGGGTTCGGCGGGTAGGGCCAGTCTTCTACTCGTTCGGCGCCGAGGGAGATGAGGCGGTCCACTTCGGCTTCCAGGGTTGAGGATTCGTGGTCGAACCACAGGTCCAGATGGGTGCGGTCGGTCTCGTCGAAGTGGAGGCGGGTCGGCGGGGTCGACGGGGGCGGGATGAGGAAGTCGGGGTTGCCATCGGTGGTGAAACCGAGAGCCTGACTCCAGAACTCGGCCGCGGGGCCGGTTTTCGGGACGTTCAGGATGATTGCTCCGATGGTGAGGGCCATGCTCCAGAGTGGCAGATTCTGGGGTGTACGGCCGCCTACAGCCCCTGATCGGTCACTGAGCGTCCCGGGGACGACGGAGGGTGAGATCGGTCTCGTCGAGGCCGGGTGTGGGGGGTGCCGGAGAGCAAGTAGGCTTGCGCGGGCACTGCATCGGGTGCCCATGCTGATACTTGTTGAAAGAAACTCGCAGGGAACTCGAGGAGAAGACCGCGTGACTTCCCATCGCCCCGCGGCGGTCGTGATCATGGCCGCCGGGCTCGGAACCCGGATGAAATCGGCGACGCCGAAGGTGCTGCACGAGATCGGCGGGCGCAGCCTCGTCGGGCACGCCGTCGTCACCGCCCGGGCACTCGCCCCCGAACACCTGGTCGTCGTGGTCGGCAGCGGCCGCGAACTGGTCGAGGCACACCTGAAGGGTGTCGACCCCGACGTACGGACGGCCGTCCAGGAGCAGCAGCTCGGCACCGGCGACGCGGTCCGCGCCGGGCTGACCGCCGTACCGGCCGACTTCGATGGTTCCGTGATCGTCACGTCGGGTGACGTCCCGCTGCTCGAGGCGGAGACGCTGCACGACCTGATCGCCGACCACGACAAGCAGGGGAACGCGGTCACCGTGCTGACCGCGGAGGTGCCGGACCCGACCGGGTACGGGCGGATCGTCCAGGGCGAGGACGGCGCGGTGGACGCGATCGTCGAGCACAAGGATGCCACCGCCGAGCAGCGCGAGATCCGCGTGATCAACGCCGGCATCTACGTCTTCGACGCGATCACACTCCGTGACGGCCTCAGCCGACTGACCACGGACAACGCCCAGGGCGAGCTGTACCTGACCGACGTCATCTCGATCGCCCGGAACGACGGCAAGCGCGTCGGCGCGCACGTCACCGACGACGCGATGCAGACCGAGGGCGTCAACAACCGCGTCCAGCTGGCCACGCTCGGCGCGGAGCTGAACCGCCGGACGCTGCTCAAGCACATGGTCGAGGGCGTCACGATCGTCGACCCGAACACCACCTGGATCGACTCGACCGTCGAGCTGGCCCCCGACGTCACCCTGCTGCCGAACATCCAGCTGCACGGCGCCACCACGGTCGGCAGCGGTACGACGATCGGCCCGGACACCACGCTGACGGATATGGAGATCGGCGCGAACGCCACGATCATCCGCACCCACGGCTCGCTGTCGGTGATCGGCGACGGCGCGTCGGTCGGCCCGTTCGCGTACCTGCGGCCGAACACCAAGCTCGGCGTGAAGGGCAAGATCGGCACGTTCGTCGAGACCAAGAACTCCACCATCGGCGACGGCGCCAAGGTCCCGCACCTGACGTACGCCGGGGACGCGACGATCGGCGACGGCGCGAACATCGGCGCCGGCACGATCTTCGCGAACTACGACGGCGTCGCGAAGCACCCGACCCACGTCGGCAAGCACTCGTTCATCGGCAGCAACTCGGTCATCGTCGCCCCGCGGACGATCGCTGACGGCGCCTACCTGGCGGCCGGCACGGCGCTGACCGAGGACGTCGGCCCGGGCGAGATCGCGGTCGCACGCGGGCGGCAGCGCAACATCAAGGGCTGGGTCGCGCGGAAGCGGGCCGGCACCAAGACCGCTCAGGCGGCCGAAGCGGCGCTGGCCGAACAGGCCGGCGACGAGCAGTCCTGAACAGCAGAACAACGGGAGGCGCGGCGATGAGCGGGATGAAACGAACCACCGAGAAGAACCTGATGGTCTTCTCCGGCCGGGCGCATCCCGCGCTGGCCGCGCAAGTCGCCGAGGAGCTCGGCAGCGGCCTGGTTCCGACGCAGGCGTACGACTTCGCCAACGGCGAGATCTACGTCCGGTTCGAGGAGTCGGTCCGGGGCAGCGACGCGTTCGTGATCCAGAGCCACACCTCGCCGATCAACGAGTGGATCATGGAGCAGCTGATCATGGTCGACGCGCTGAAGCGGGCGTCGGCCAAGCGGATCACCGTCGTACTCCCGTTCTACGGCTATGCGCGGCAGGACAAGAAGCACCGCGGCCGCGAACCGATCTCGGCCCGGCTGATGGCCGACCTGTTCAAGACCGCGGGCGCGAACCGGCTGATCTGCGTCGACCTGCACACCTCGCAGATCCAGGGCTTCTTCGACGGCCCGGTGGACCACCTGATGGCGCTGCCGATCCTGAGTGACTATGTCGGGGAGAAGTACGGCGACCAGCAGCTGGCCGTGGTCTCGCCGGACGCCGGCCGGATCAAGGTGGCCGAGCAGTGGTCGGCCCGGCTCGGCGGGGCGCCGCTGGCGTTCATCCACAAGACCCGCGACATCGACCGCCCGAACGAGACGGTCGCCAACCGGGTCGTCGGCGAGGTCAAGGGCCGGGTCTGCATCCTGGTCGACGACATGATCGACACCGCCGGCACGATCACCAAGGCCGCCGACGCCCTGTACGCCGAGGGCGCCGCCGGCGTGGTGATCGCCGCGACCCACGCGATCCTGTCCGGCCCCGCGGTGGACCGGCTGAAGAACTGCCAGGCCAGCGAGGTCATCGTCACGAACACGCTCCCGATCGCGGAGGACCGCCGCTTCGACAAGCTCACCGAGCTGTCGATCGCCCCGCTGATCAGCCGAGCCATCCGCGAGGTCTTCGAGGACGGCTCGGTCACCAGCCTGTTCGAGGGCCGCGCCTGAAACTCAGGCCTTCCGCCAGGCGTAGTACGCCGTACCGATGGACGCCGCACACATCGGTACGGCGGTGAGCAGGCCGACCCAGCCGTTGCCGGGGATCACGAAGGTCAGCACGATCGTCAGCCACAGCACCGGGATCCACCGCGGTACGGCGTGGGACCGGAACAGCCCGACCGCCTGGACGACCGTGCCGAGTGCGACCAGCAGCGACCCGATCATCAGCGGGCCCAGCAGATGCAGGGTGTCGTCGCCGATGCGGTCCATCGCCGACGGATCCACGCCGGGAGCGGTTGCGAAGTAGTACGCCGCTGCCCATCCGCCCACGCCGACGGCGTACAGCGCCGTACCGATCCACATGATGAGGCCGCCGACCGTCGCCCAGGCGGCGCCGCGGCGGCGGACGAGGTACACGATCAGCAGTGCCTGGGCCAGGACGTTCAGCACCAGGTTTGCGCTGAGGAAGACGAGCAGTCCCCACCAGCGGTCACGGAGTGGCTGGATGTCGCCGTACGCGTAGGTATCGCCGCCGCCGGAGGGCTCCGGCCAGAGGACCCCGCCTGGCAGGGCGAGGACGGCGGTGGTCGCGAGGACCAGGCCGGCGATCCCGATGCGCCGGCGGGTGATCGGATCGACAGTCGGTACGGCGGACTGCCTGCTGGTTTCCGTGGACATGTGTGGACCCCCTTGATGAGTTCTGACAGTTCAGAGAACCGGTCAACACCCCGTGGGCACATCGGAGCGGCCACGGAGGCAGATCTCCGTGCTGGCTCGGAGCCGTGGAGGCGGATCGCGGCCTTACCCTGACGACATGCGGTGGCCGCGGTGGGTCGCGCTCGGTCTCTCCCTGCTCGTCCTGGCGATGGTCGTGGGGAGCAGTTGGCTCCTGATCGTCTACCGCACCGGTCCGCACACGCTGCGGAATTACGTCGGCCTGGGCGGTGTCGCGACGGCGACTGCGGTCCTCGGACTCGTGATCAGCGTGCGGGTCCCGCGTAATGCTGTCGGGGCGCTTCTCACCTGGGTTGGTGCGACAGCGGTCTTCCTGGCTTCGCGGGACGTCTACTTCAGCGCTGTGGTGGGTGATCCAGGCAGACTGCCGCTGGACAGCCGGGTGGTCGCGTGGTTCGACGAGAGCGGCTGGTGGTTGTTCGTCGCGGTCGGACTGTTGCTGCTGTACTTGCCGGACGGCCGGCTACCCGGTCGGCGCTGGCGAGTGCTCCCGCCGCTGCTGGTGCTGCTCGGCGCTGCACAGCAGGTCTTCGGTGCCTTCAACTCGACGCCGTTCCTCGAGCCTCTCCAAGATCTGCCCAGGCCGTATGCCCCGATGCCGTTGCCGCTCAAGATCCTCAGCGGAGCCACTTTCGGTGCGCTGCTCGTTGCTCTGGTCGCGGTCGCAGTCTCCGTGGTCCTGCGGTACCGGCGAGCCGACAGCAGGATGCGTGCGCAGGTCAAGTGGCTGTCGTTGGCCGGTCTGGCTGCTGTGCTCTATCCGTTCGTCTGCGGGGCCGAGCTGATCATCACCGGCCACACGGGCGTCGTCGCCACTGTCTTCGGCGTGATCGCGTTGGTGAGCCTCCCGGTGTCGGTGGCTATCGCGATGCTGCGGCACGAGTTGTACGACGTCGACCGCGTGCTGGCCGACACCGTCACCTACGGCATCGTCACAGTCGCCCTGCTGACGACGTACGCCGTTGCAGCCGTCGCGCTCGGGCTGGTGATCAGCGACTCGGCAGTCGTAGCTGCTGCGGCCACTGCCGTGTGCGCGCTGCTCCTGTCTCCACTGCGTTCCCGGCTGCAGCGCTGGGTCGACCGGCGGCTCTACCCGCCACGTCGTGCGGCCCTGCTGGCGATCGAAGATCTGCAGCGGCGGATCCACACCGAGCAGGCGCAGCCGGAGGAGCTGGAGACCGCTCTGCGCGCCGCGCTCCGCGATCCGGGCCTCCGAGTCGGTCTGCTCGTCCCAGGAGCGTCCGGCTTCGTAGACGCCGCTGGTACGCCGGTCCGCGGACCCCAGCTCGTGCCGGTGATGCTGGGTGGTGCGCAGATCGGCGTATTGGCGTCTGACGTGCTGAATCCCGCAGTACTGAAGGCTGTGGCGGCTGGGGCAGCCAGTCTGGTCGAGGTGACGCGGTTGCGCGCAGAGCTGGCCAGGGCGCTGCGTGAAGTCGAGGCGAGCCGGACGCGGCTCGTCCAGGCGGGTGATGCCGAACGGCGGCGGCTGGAGCGGGATCTGCATGACGGAGCCCAGCAACGGCTGGTATCGCTCGGTATGGCGATGCGGTTGGCGCAGCGGCACCTGGACGACGGCACGGTCGACGTCGACGGGCTGCTCGACCAGGGGGTCGCGGAGCTGGCGACGGCCGTCGCCGAGCTGCGGCAGATCGCGCACGGTTTGCGTCCGACCAGCCTGGACGACGGACTGCACGCTGCGCTGAGTGCGATCACGCAGTCGTTGCCGATTCCGGTCCGGCTGCAGATCCCGTCCGATCTGCCGGAGGAGTTGGCGACGACGGCGTACTTCGTCGCGGCCGAGGCCGTCACGAACGCGGCGAAGTACGCGAACGCGACTGCGATCGCGGTCCGGGTGGCGCGGGCGGGCGACGAGGTGACGGTGCGGATCGAGGACGACGGGTGTGGGGGAGCGTCACCCCGGCCCGGCTCGGGTCTGAGTGGGTTGCTCGATCGGGTCGCCGCGGTGGGTGGTTCGCTGGAGCTCCGCAGCCCGGCCGGCCGCGGTACGACGGTGGAAGTGGTGCTTCCGTGCGGATCGTGATCGGGGAGGATTCGGCGTTGTTCCGCGAAGGGCTTGCGCGGTTGCTGGCTGATGCCGGGCACGAGATCGCCGGACTGGCCGTCGACGCGCCGAGCCTGATGACGACGGTCGCTCAGACCGCGCCGGATCTGGCGCTGATCGACATCCGGATGCCGCCGGACCACACCGATGACGGCGCCCGGGCCGCCCGCCGGCTGCGGATGCAGAACCCCGAGCTCGGCATCGTGCTGCTGTCCCAGCACGTCGAGACGCGGCACTCCGTCGAGCTCGTCGCGACCGGCCGGTTCGGGTACCTGCTGAAGGACCGCGTTCTCGCCGTAGACCAGTTCCTCGACGCGCTCGACCGGGTCGCCGCCGGCGGATCCGCGCTCGACCCCGAGGTGGTCGCCCGGTTGATCGGGCGACAGCGCGCCGACGACCGCCTCGCGCCGTTGACGCCGCGCGAGCGTGAGGTGCTCACCCTGATGGCCGAAGGCTGCACGAACGTCGGTATCAGCCGGCGGCTGTTCCTGACCGAACGGACCGTGGAGACCCACGTCGGCAGCATCCTCGCCAAGCTCGGGCTGCTTACCAACGACGAGCAGCACCGCCGCGTGCTCGCCGTACTGGCCTATCTTGGGGACCACTGACCGCTCTCCCCGAAGGATGCCGCCATGCGGATCGCTGTGTTCCATCCCGGTGCGATGGGATCGAAGCTGGCCGGACAGTTGGTCGCTGCGGGCCATGAGGTGCACTGGGTCCCGGAGGGTCGCAGCGAGGCGTCCAGGGCGCGGGCCGAGGAAGCCGGTCTGATCAGTACGCCGTTCGCCCAGGCCATTGAACGTGCCGAGGTCGTCCTGTGTTCGTGCGCACCGCAGGGTGCCGTGGACGTTGCCAAGCAGGTCGGCAGTCAGGGATTCAGCGGTCTGTACGTCGAGGCGAATCCGCTGTCGCCGACGTCGCTCCGCGAGGCCCAGTCCGCCGTACCCGATGCGACCTTCGTCGACGCCGGCGTGGTCGGGCCGCCGCCGACCGGGGGACCGAGCCCGACCCACCTGATGCTGTCCGGTGCTGCGGCCGGCGAGGTCGCCGCGTTGTGGGACGGGACCGCGGTCACCCCGATGGTGGTCGGCACGGAGCCGGGTGCGGCCAGCGCGGCGAAGTCGTCGTACGCGCTCTACAACAAGGGCAAGGCGGCGCTGGCAGTACTGGCGTTCCAGCTCGCCGAGAAGCACGGCGTGACCGAGGCACTCGTCGCTCAGCAGACCCGCGCCGACGGAGGTTCGCTGAAGGACCCGGCGCTCCCGGAGCAGCTCCGCAGCGTCGCGTGGCGCTGGGGCCCCGAATTCGACGAACTCGCCGAAACCCTGGACAACGCCGGCCTCGAAGGCGACGCAGCCCGCGCCCTCCGCCAGGTCTGGACCAAACTCACCTGAACACCGGCCGCCCGTAGTCAATGGCGCACATATGGCGACCAGGTACGTCGCCCGCAAACGTTCCGATGTGCGGCCGGAAACGGGTCACGGGAACCCACGGCGCGTGGGGAGCAAAGTGCCACGGTAGGACGATTTCCCGTCTGGGCGGAGTGGTGGGTAGACTGTTTTGGTTGCCTCGGCGAGGGACGCCCCCCGAGAAGTGCAGGGCGCGGCTCCGTGATCGACGCGGTGGTTCGTTGCCTGACGCCTTCTCCGGGGTCAGCAGGCGCCCGCTGAGGCCGCAGCCGAGTTCCATACAGACAACTGATCACCGCAACGCTTTTAGGAGTTCATCTCGTGGCCGAGGTCAAGATCCAAGCCGAATCGCGTACGGAGTTCGGCAAGGGGGCTGCCCGCCGAATCCGCCGGGACAACAAGGTTCCCGCCGTCCTCTACGGCCACGGCAGTGACCCGGTGCACATCACGCTGCCCGGTCACGACACCATGCTGGCCCTGAAGACCGCCAACGCCCTGCTGATGATCGAGGTCGAGGGCGGAGAGTCCCACCTCGCGCTGCCGAAGCAGGTCCAGCGCGACCCGCTGAAGGGCTTCATCGAGCACGTCGACCTGGTCATCGTGCGCCGCGGTGAGAAGGTCCAGGTCGACATCGCCGTCCACCTCGAGGGCGAGGCCGTCAGCGACGCGCTGGTCGTCCTGGAGGCGCCGAGCATCCTGGTCGAGGCCGAGGCGACGCACATCCCCGACGGTGTCACCGTGTCGATCGAGGGCCTGGAGATCGGCGCCCAGATCCACGCCTCCGACCTGAAGCTCCCGACCGGCACCACGCTGGCCATCGAGCCGGACACCCTGGTCGTGAACGTCACCGCCCAGCCGACCGCCGAGCAGGTCGACGCCGAGATGGCCGAGGCCGAGGCCGAGGCCGGCGTGCAGCGCGACGAGCCGACCGCTGCCGAGGAGCCGGTGGCCGCCGCGGCCGAGTAGTCTGCACTCGGCATCAGCAGCCGAACTTCAGGAGGGCCGGGATCCGTGGCGGACGACGTGTGGTTGGTCGTCGGACTGGGGAATCCCGGCCCTTCCTATGCCCGCACCCGGCACAACATCGGTCAGCTGGTGGCCGACGAGCTGGCCGCCCGGACCGGCGGGAAGTGGAAGCAGAGCAAGCAGGTCAAGGCCGAGGTGATCGAGACCCGGATCAGCGGCCTGCGGGTGGTGCTGGCCAAGCCCCGCGCGTACGTGAACGAGTCCGGCGGTCCGGTCTCCGGCCTGCTGAAGTTCTTCAAGCTCGACCCGGCCAACCTGCTCGTCGTCCACGACGAGCTCGACATCGACTTCGGCGTACTGCGGTGCAAGTTCGGCGGCGGGGACAACGGCCACAACGGGCTCAGGTCGCTGCGGAAATCGCTTGGCACCGGTGAGTACTATCGAGTGCGGTTCGGTGTGGGTCGTCCGCCGGGCCGGCAGGCGCCAGCCGACTTCGTCCTCAACGAGTTCTCCTCGGCCGAACGCAAGGATCTTCCGTTCGCCGTCGACCGGACCGCGGACGCCGTCGAGTGCCTGCTCACCGACGGCCTCGACGCCACCCAAGGGAAGTACAACTCGTGAAACTGAGCGGTCTGGTCGACACCCTGATCACCGATCCGGTGGTGTCCGAGGCCGTTCGTGACGCCCGCAGTGACGGTGTCACGACCCTCGACCTGAGCGCACCCGGCCCCGTGCGCCCGGTCCTGCTCGCCGCGATCGCGGCGGCCCAGAACGGCGCCGACCGCCCGGTCCTCGCGGTCACCGCCACCTTCCGCGAGGCGGAGGAGCTCACCGAGGAGCTGCAGTGCCTCGTCGAGGAGCCCGGCACCGTCGCCTACTACCCGGCGTGGGAGACGCTCCCGCACGAGCGACTCTCGCCCCGTTCCGACACGGTCGGCCGGCGTCTCGCCGTACTGCGGCGTCTCGTGCACCCCGATCCGTCCGACGAGACCACCGGGCCGATCAAGATCCTGGTCGCGCCGGTGCGATCCGTGCTGCAACCGCAGGTGGCCGGCCTGGCCGATCTGAAGCCGGTGCAGCTGCACGTCGGCGACTCGGTCGAGCTCGAGGACGTTGTCGAGCGGCTCGCGGGAGCGGCGTACCACCGGGTCGATCTGGTCGAGCGCCGCGGAGAGTTCGCGGTCCGCGGCGGCATCATCGACGTGTTCCCGCCGACCGAGGAGCACCCGCTGCGGGTCGACTTCTTCGGCGACGACGTGGAAGAGATCCGGTACTTCGCGGTCGCGGATCAGCGCTCGCTGGAGATCGCCGAGCACGGTCTGTGGGCGCCGCCGTGCCGCGAGCTGCTGCTGACGGACGAGGTCCGTTCGCGCGCCGCCGTACTGGCCAAGGAACACCCCGAGCTGGCCGAGCTGTTCGAGAAGCTCGCCGAGGGGCATGCCGTCGAGGGCATGGAGTCGCTGGCTCCGGTGCTCGTGGACGACATGGAGCTGCTCGTCGACCTGATGCCCGCCGGTGCGCACGTCATCGTCAGCGATCCCGAGCGTGTTCGCGCCCGGGCGCACGATCTGGTCGCGACCAGCCAGGAGTTCCTGGAGGCGTCGTGGGCCGCGGCCGCCGGTGGTGGCGAGGCCCCGATCGACCTCGGCGCGGCGGCGTACATGTCGCTGGGTGACGTCCGGGCACATGCCCTGGGCAAGGGCCTGGCCTGGTGGAGCCTCTCGCCGTTCGCGGCAGCGCCGACGGACACGCCGGAGCTGCGCGACTCGATGGGCGAGCGCGTCTCGTTCGACATCGACGCCGAGGCCGGTGCGGTCACGAGCAAGATCCTCGCGGTCCACGAAGTCGATCCGTACCGCGGTGAGACGGCGGCCGCGACCGAGGACATCCGCGGCTGGCTGCGGGACGGCTGGCGCGTCGTCTGCGTCACCGAAGGACACGGTCCCGCGCAACGTCTGGCCGAGGTGTTCTCCGAGGCCGAGCTGCCGGCCCGTGTGGTCGAAGGGATCGAGGAGATCCCCGAGCCCGGCGTCGTACTGATCTCGCAGGGGCAGCTGGACCACGGCTTCATTGCCGACGGCATCAAGTTCGCCGTCCTCACCGAGAACGACCTGGCCGGCCAGCGATCCGCGGCCGAACGCCGTTCGCAGCAACGGATGCCGTCGCGGCGGAAGAAGACGATCGACCCGCTGGAGCTGCAGCCGGGCGACTACGTCGTGCACGAGCAGCACGGCGTCGGCCGGTACGTCGAGATGATGCAGCGGACCGTCGGCTCGGGCTCACAAAAGGCCACCCGCGAGTACGTCGTGATCGAGTTCGCGCCGAGCAAGCGCGGTCAACCGGGCGACCGGCTGTACGTGCCGACCGACCAGCTCGACCAGGTCACGCGGTACGTCGGCGGCGAGCAGCCGACGCTGGACAAGATGGGCGGCGGCGACTGGGCCAAGCGCAAGGGCCGCGCCCGCAAGGCCGTCCGCCAGATCGCCGGCGAGCTGATCAAGCTGTACGCCGCGCGCCAGGCGACCAAGGGGCATGCCTTCGCCAAGGACACCCCGTGGCAGCGCGAGCTCGAGGACGCGTTCCCGTTCGTGGAGACGCCGGACCAGCTGGCCACGATCGAGGACGTCAAGCGCGACATGGAACGCGTCATGCCCATGGACCGGATCGTGTGCGGTGACGTCGGCTACGGCAAGACCGAGATCGCCGTACGGGCCGCTTTCAAGGCAGTGCAGGACGGCAAGCAGGTCGCCGTACTCGTGCCGACCACGCTGCTCGTGCAGCAGCACTATGCGACCTTCGCCGAGCGGTACGCCGCGTTCCCCGTCAATGTGGCGCCGCTGTCGCGGTTCCAGACCGACAAGGACGCGAAGGCGACGATCGACGGCCTCGCCGACGGGTCGGTCGACGTGGTGATCGGGACGCACCGGTTGTTCAGCGGCGAGGTGGCGTTCAAGGATCTCGGCCTGGTCGTGGTCGACGAGGAGCAGCGGTTCGGCGTCGAGCACAAGGAGCAGCTGAAGCGGCTGCGGACGGCCGTCGACGTACTGACGATGTCCGCGACGCCTATCCCGCGGACGCTGGAGATGTCGATCACCGGCATTCGCGAGATGTCGACGATCGCGACCCCGCCGGAGGAACGGCACCCGGTGCTGACATTCGTCGGCGCGTACGACGAGCACCAGGTCACCGCCGCGATCCGGCGCGAGCTGCTCCGGGAGGGGCAGGTCTTCGTCGTCCACAACCGGGTGAACACGATCGAGAAGGCCGCCGCGCGGATCCGTCAACTGGTGCCCGAGGCGCGGGTGTCGGTCGCGCACGGCCAGATGAACGAGCACACGCTCGAGCAGGTCATCCAAGGCTTCTGGGAGAAGCAGTCCGACGTCATCGTCTGTACGACGATCGTCGAGTCCGGGATCGACATCTCGAACGCGAACACGATGATCGTCGAGCGCTCCGACCTGCTCGGGCTGTCGCAGCTGCACCAGCTCCGCGGTCGCGTCGGCCGAGGCCGCGAGCGTGCGTACGCGTACTTCTTCTTCCCGCCGGAGAAGCCGCTCACGGAGACGGCGCACGACCGGCTGGCCACGATCGCGCAGCATGCCGATCTGGGCGGCGGTATGGCGGTCGCGATGAAGGACCTCGAGATCCGCGGCGCGGGCAACCTGCTCGGCGGCGAGCAGTCCGGGCACATCGCGGACGTCGGCTTCGACCTGTATGTCCGGCTCGTCGGCGAGGCGGTCGCGGAGTACCGCGGCGACACGCAGGCCGAGGAGCCCGAGGTCAAGATCGAGCTCCCGATCGACGCGCACCTGCCGCACGACTACATCCCGTCGCAGCGGCTGCGGTTGGAGATGTACCAGCGGCTGGCGGCGGTCCGCGACGAGGAGGGCATCGCCGAGCTGGTCGAGGAGCTGCACGACCGGTACGGCGAGATCCCGCAGGCCGTGCTGAACCTGATCGAGGTGGCGAAGTTCCGCAACCACGCCCGCCGGGCGGGGCTACACGACGTCACCCTGCAGGGGAACCTGATCCGGTTCGGGCCGGTCGAGCTGCCCGATTCCAAGGTGCTCCGGCTCAACAGGCTGTACCCGAAGAGTCTGGTGAAGCCGCAACTGCATACCATTCTGGTGCCGAGACCGGCCACCAGGCCGGTCGGCGGTCAGCCGCTCCGCGACCAGGAGTTGCTGCAATGGTGCACCCGGTTGATCGACGACGTGATCGGCGAACCTATTGTGGTGCCGGCGTGAAACTTACGAGTGGGATACGAGGAGATTCGGTGAGCACACGGCTACGGGCTCTCGGTGCGGTGGCGGCGATCGTGCTGCTGACCGGTGGTTGCGCGGCGGGCACACACCCCGGCGCGGCGGCCGTTGTCGGCAACACCGAGATCAGCATCGGTGACGTCGACAAGACCTCGCAGGCGGTGACCACGGCGCTCGGGCAGAACTACAACACCGCCGCCGCGCTCAGCGACCTGGTGAACAACGCGATCCTCGGGCAGCTCAAGCAGGACAAGTCGATCTCGGTGACCCCCGCGGAGACCGCCGTGGCGGCCAGGAGCGCGGTCGGCGAAGACGACGCGACGTACCAGAAGTTCCAGACCGACACGGTCTCGCGCGACTTCCTGAACGAGGTCGCGACGGCCGCGGTCGTCACGATCAAGCTCGGCGGCGGCACGATCAAGGACCTGCAGGACCAGGCCAAGCTGCAGCAGGGCCTGCTGGCGGTCAAGGACGCCTCCAAGGACATCAAGGTCTCGGTCGCGCCCCGCTTCGGCCAGTGGACCGACGGCAAGCTCGACACGACGGTCTCCGGCTCGCTGTCGGTCGAGTCCGACCAGACCGCCGCCAAGCGCAAAGCCGCCGCCGACGCGGCCCAGCAGGCCCAACCCCAGGGCTGACGGTTCATGAGTAGCGGTGGGACGATCACGGTCGTACTCACCAGTCCCCGGGTCGCGCCGGGCCTGCTGACCCGCGCGACCTGGCAGGCGCTCGAGGCTGCCGACGAGATCGGCGCCGCGGGCGGTCCGGACCGGCCCGATGTGCAGGCCGTGATCGGCTCGGGGCTGGTCGTCACCCAGGTCGAGGCCGGCGTGTCCGGCGCCTGGACCTGGCTGTCGTCCGCGGCCGCCGACGGTCGACAGGTCGTCTGGCTCACCGGGGACGACGGCGAGCCGGGGCTACTCCGGGCCGTGTCCGACGAGCTTGTCCGCGAGCCGTCGTACCAGGTTGAGATCATTCACGGCTCGTACGACGTGCCTGGAGCCCGGCTGATCGACCTCGTGCGGGTGATGGACCGGCTCCGGCGCAACTGCCCGTGGGACCAGGAGCAGACCCACGAGAGCCTCGCGAAGTACCTGCTCGAGGAAACCTACGAAACCCTCGAGGCCATCGACACCGGCGACCTCTCGCACCTGCAGGAGGAGCTGGGCGATCTGCTGCTGCAGGTCGCGTTCCACTCGCGGATCGCCGAGGACAACCCCGACGAGGCCTTCACGATCGACGATGTCGCCGGCGGCATCGTCGAGAAACTCGTCCGCCGCCACCCGCACGTCTTCGGCACCGTCGACGCCGCGGACGCCGCCGCCGTCGAGGCCAACTGGGAGACCATCAAGGCCGCCGAGAAGCAGCGCTCATCGGTCCTCGAAGGCATCCCCCTCGCCCTGCCTGCGCTAGCCCTCGCCGACAAGGTCCTGGGTCGTTCCGCGAAGGTCCTCCCGTCGGACGCCGCGACCCCGTCGGTCACCTCCGCGGACCAGATCGGCCCGGAGCTCCTCGCCATCGTGCGCGAAGCCCGCCGCCTCGGCGTCGACGCCGAGCAGGCGCTACGGCAGGCCGTCGGCGAGTTGGCCGACCAGGTCCGCGCGGCCGAGACCGCCTAATTTAATTCACCGGCGGGACGGGCTGACGGCTGACAAGCTGAAGGCGTGGATATCACCGAGGTACTGCGGGAGCACTGGAACCTGAAGCCCGATGCCGTCGAGCCGCTCACTGGCGGGATGAACTCCGCGGCGTACCTGGTCTCGGGTGATGGCCGGCGGCTGGTGCTGAAGGCTGTTGATGCGGACGACACCGCCTTCGAGCCAGGCCTCGCGCTCGCTGCGCGACTGGACGACGCCGGGCTCACCACCGGCCGGCCGACGCCCAACAATCACGGGCGGCTCGTGGAGCGGGTCGACGGGCGGCAGGTTGCGCTTCTCGAGTACGTCGACGGGCTGGAGCTGGTCGAGACCGATCAGGCCGAGATCGGCGAGTTCCTCGGGCGGGTGCACGCGGCCGCAGGCGTGGAATCCGGCGATACGGCCGACTGGCTGCATTTCATGCTGCCGCTCGAGGCGAGTCTGGATCTCGAGCCCTGGATCCGGCCGGCGGTCGAGGGCGCGGTGACCGAAGCGATCGCGCTCGGTCAGCTCTCGTGGGCCTGGCTGCACGGTGATCCGGCCGCCGAGGCGTTCCGGCGGCGGCCCGACGGCGAGGTGGCGCTGATCGACTGGGGGAGCGCCATGCAGGGTCCGATCCTGTACGACGTCGCATCCGCCGTCATGTACACCGGCGACCAGGTAGTCCCGGCGTACCTGCGCCAACGCCCCGAGCTGTCCGCCGAGCTGGACCGCGGTCTGGGCACCTTCCTGCGGGTCCGCTGGGCTGTCCAGGCAGCGTACTTCGCCTGGCGTATCACCAACGATGTCCTGACCGGCATCTCCGGCCCCGCCGACAACCTCAAGGGCCTGGCTGACGCACGTCGCTCGTTCGGCAGGTAGGCATTGTGGCCTGGATCAGATCTACTCTCGTCAGAGAGAATGGTACGAATCCCTGGGGATGGAGACACGATGAAGAAGCTGATCGCACTGGCCGGACTCGCCGTTCTGGCCGTAGCCGGCGTCGCCACGCCTGCCGCTGCCGCCGGCCCGGACTGCTCGGTCCTCGTCCAGTGGTGCTGACGCCCGCTGACCAGCGAGACCTAACCGACGCGCCCCGCGCGCTCGGCGTGCAGGTCTCGTAGTACGGCTGCCTCGGTCGTTTTCCAGTTCTTGAAGAGGTAGCGGTTCGCGACGACCGGCGTGATCGCGCGGATCACGTCCGGCTTGTCGTCGATGAAGTGCGTAATGCCGAGCTCGGCGCAGTGGATCGCCTTCTGCGGGCGCCGCAGGCAGAAGCGGACGTTGCCTTCGGCAACCCCGGTGCGCTCCCAGAAGCGATGGTGCGCGAGCCACTCCAATGAGCGTTGCTGGATCCGCGGTCCGCACTTCGACACCAACCAGGTCTCGTCGAACAGCGGCACCAGCCGCGCGATCGCCTCGAAAGCACCTGGTACTGCGGGAGTACGCAGCATGGCTGCTGTGTCCCCGGAGAAGAACGACGTGTCACCGGGCCCGGATGGTCCGTTGATGATCACCCGTCCGATATCGATTCCCAATCTGTTCATGTCTCCAGCGTCGGCTGCGGTAGCTATCCAGCAGAACTACTTCTTATCGACATAGCTATAGTTTCTGTTGATGGAGTTGGTAGCGGAGGATCTGCAGGCGTTCGCGGTGTTCGCGGAGCACCGCAACTTCACGCGCGCGGCCGATGTCCTGCACGTCAGTCAGCCCGCGCTGCATACGCGCATCCGGAAGCTGGAAGGCCGGCTTGGGGAGCGGCTGTATGTGAAGCAGGGCCGGCAGCTGTTGCTGACCGAAGCCGGGGAAATGCTGGCCGCCTTCGCACATGACACGAAGGACCGGACGGCAGACTTCCTGCGCACCTTGGGTGCAGCTCCGGCGCGCCCGCTGGTCGTGATCGCCGGCTCAGGCACATACCTCTACCTGCTCGGCGACTCACTCCGGCGCTACCTGACCCGCGGACGTGAACTTCGGCTGCGTACTGCGGACGCGGGCGAAACGTTGGCTGCGATCCGGGACGGGTCCGCGGACGTCGGCGTTACCGCGCTCGGCATCCCGCCTGACGACCTGGAATGCAGGCTGCTGGTGCAGGTCCCACAGGTGCTGATCGTTCCGAAGGGTCACCGGCTCTCGGAGCGTCGTACCGTGCGCCTGAAGGACCTGCAGGACGAAGCGCTCGTCGTACCGCCGAAGGACCGTCCGCATCGGCAGCAGTTGGAGCGGAGCATGCTCGACCAGGGGATCCGGTGGTCCGTCGCGGTTGAGGCGGAAGGGTGGGAACTGCTGGTCCACTTCGTCCGTCTCGGCATCGGACCGGCCGTCGTCAACGGCTCCGTGCGTACGACGGCAGCCGTGCGGAAGATCCCGGTCAAGGATCTGCCGCCGGTCCGGTACTACGTCGTGTCGCGGCCGGGCCGGGATGAGCGGGTGGAGGAGCTGATGAGGATGTTGACGTGAGTCGCAACAGCCGAGCGATCTCCAAGCTGCTCCGCCACGCCGCGGGTGAGCGTGGCCTCACGATGAGTGCGGACGGCTGGGCGGCCATCGACGACGTCCTGCAAGAACTCGCCATGGACCGCGCCGCCCTGGACAGGGCGGTCGAGGAGAACGACAAGCAGCGGTTGCAGGTGGACGGCGACCGGATCCGCGCATGTCAGGGGCATTCGTTGGTGGGGATGCCGGTGACACGTGAAGCCTTGGAGAACAGTTGGGAACGGGTGCACCCCACGGACCTGCTCTGGCACGGTACGACGCGGGCTGCGCTGGCTGCGATCGAGCGGGAGGGCTTGCGGCCGGGACGTCGTACGCATGTCCACCTGGCGCCGTCGAAGGACAGCCACGTCGGGAGAAGATCGCGCGTAGAAGTCTTGCTGGGTGTGGATTCCGGCGATCTCGCGGTCTTTCGGGCGCCCAACGGAGTGTTACTGACGCGGGAGATACCTGTGGATGCGATCGTTAGGACCGACCCTGACCGGGGCGGTGGGGCGGGGCCGACATGACACAGTCCACTGAGGCTGGTGGTCTGGAGGCTAGGCTCGGGACCGATTCGTCATCGAGAACTTGGGAGTCAATGTGGCCACCATCGAGGCCGTCGGCGCCCGCGAGATCCTCGACTCGCGCGGCAACCCCACTGTCGAGGTCGAGGTTCTGCTCGACGACGACACCGTCGCCCGGGCGGCCGTCCCGTCGGGCGCGTCCACCGGTCAGTTCGAGGCCGTCGAGCTGCGTGACGGCGACAAGGAGCGGTACGGCGGCAAGGGTGTCCAGAAGGCGATCACCGCGATCCTGGAGGACATCGACAAGGAGATCGTCGGGTACGACGTCCACGAGCAGCGGCTGATCGACCAGGCCCTGCTGGACCTGGACGGCACCCCGAACAAGGCCAAGCTCGGCGCGAACGCCATCCTCGGCGTCAGCCTCGCGGTCGCCAAGGCGGCGGCGGACAGCTCCGGCCTGCCGCTGTTCCGCTACGTCGGCGGCCCGAACGCGCACGTCCTGCCGGTGCCGATGATGAACATCCTGAACGGCGGCGCGCACGCGGACAGCAACGTCGACGTGCAGGAGTTCATGATCGCCCCGATCGGCGCCGCGACGTACGGCGAGGCGCTGATGCAGGGCGCGACCGTCTACCACGCGCTGAAGGCGGTGCTGAAGGAGCGGGGCCTGTCCACCGGTCTCGGCGACGAGGGCGGTTTCGCGCCGAACCTGGCCAGCAACCGTGAGGCCCTCGACCTGATCGCGGTCGCGATCGACAAGGCCGGTCTGCAGCTCGGCAAGGACATCGCCCTGGCGATGGACGTCGCGGCGAGCGAGTTCCACACCGACGGCGTGTACGCGTTCGAGGGCGGCAAGAAGTCCGCGGACGAGATGATCGCCTACTACGCCGACCTGGTCGCGTCGTACCCGATCGTCTCGATCGAGGACCCGCTGAACGAGGAGGACTGGGACGGCTGGAAGAGCCTGACCGGTCAGCTCGGCGACAAGATCCAGATCGTCGGCGACGACCTGTTCGTCACCAACGTCGAGCGGCTGCAGCGCGGCATCACCGAGAAGGCGGCGAACAGCCTGCTGGTCAAGGTGAACCAGATCGGCTCGCTGAGCGAGACCCTGGACGCCGTCGACCTGGCCCACCGCAGCGGCTTCACCTGCATGATGAGCCACCGCTCCGGCGAGACCGAGGACACCACGATCGCCGACCTCGCGGTCGCGACCAACTGCGGCCAGATCAAGTCCGGCGCCCCGGCCCGGTCCGACCGCACCGCGAAGTACAACCAGCTGCTCCGGATCGAGGAGGAGCTCGACGACGCGGCGACGTACGCCGGTCGCTCGGCCTTCCCGCGGTTCCAGGGCTGACGTTTCGGAGGTTCAGGTATGCCGTCCCGTCGGGAATCCGGTGCACGCCCCGGCTCGCGTCCGTCGAGCCGGACCCAGTCGCGTCCACCGGCCCGACGGGGCGACCAGCCCAAACGCCGTACTGCGGGAACCCAGCCGGAACCGGCGCGGACCAGGGGTTCGCGCAACCTGACCGGGCGGGCGGCCGTCGTACTGCTCGTCCTCGGGGCGTTGATCGTGTCGTACGCGCAGAGCCTGCGGGTGTGGTTCGACCAGCACCAGCAGGTCAGCGCGCTGCAGCAGGAGATCCGCGACCGGGAGAAGCGGGTCGGCGAGCTGAACGACGAGATCGCCCGCTGGGACGACGACGCGTACGTGAAGGCGCAGGCGCGGCAGCGGCTCGGCTGGGTGATGCCGGGTGAGGTCGGGTACCGCGTGATCGGCGCGGACGGGAAGCCGGTCGGCGCCCCGCCGGAGCCGTCGACACCGTCGGATGGCGCGACGGACACGCAGAAGCCGACCTGGTACACGAAGCTGTGGGGCAGCGTCGAGGGCGCCGGCAAACCGCCGGTGGCCGCGACGCCGACGCCGGCTAAGCCCACCCCGAAGCCGATCATCACGCCGTCACCTAAGGAAACCAGGTGAGCGTCAGCCCCGCCGACGAAGAAGCAGTCAGCAAACAGCTCGGCCGTACTGCGCGCGGCATCCGCTCGATCGCGCACCGCTGCACCTGCGGCCTCCCGGACGTGGTCGAAACCGAGCCGCGATTGCCGGACGGCACCCCGTTCCCCACCACGTACTACGTGACGTGCCCGCGCCTCGCGTCCGCGATCGGGACGCTCGAGGCCTCCGGCATGATGAAGGAAATGACGGACCGCCTGGCGGAGGACGAGGACCTGGCCGCCCGGTACCGCGCCGCCCACGAGTCGTACCTCGCCCACCGCGAGTCGATCGAACACGTCGAGGAAATCGCCGGCATCACCGCCGGCGGCATGCCGACACGGGTGAAGTGCTTGCACGTGCTCGTGGGTCACTCGCTGGCCGCCGGTCCCGGCGTGAACCCGCTGGGCGACGAGGCATTGGAAGCTTTGGACGACTGGGGCCGCCGGGGCCCGTGTGTCTGAGCGGGTTGCGGCGATCGATTGTGGGACCAACTCGATCCGGCTGTTGATTGCCGACCTTGTGGACGGGCAACTGGTCGAGGTCGATCGCCGGATGACGATCGTCCGCCTCGGTCAGGGGGTAGACGCCACCGGAGCCTTCGCTCCCGAAGCCCTCGCCCGCGTCTTCAAGGCCTGTGAGGACTTCGCATCCGTCATCCGGTCCAGGGGTGCCAGCCGGATCCGCTTCGTGGCGACCTCCGCCGCCCGCGACGTCAGCAACCGCGACGAGTTCTTCGCAGGCGTCCGGGCCCGGCTGGACGTAGACCCCGAGATCATCTCCGGCACCGAAGAAGCCGAGCTCAGCTTCCGCGGCGCCACGACCTCGCTCGACCTCCCCGCGCCGTACCTCGTAGCCGACATCGGCGGCGGCTCCACCGAGCTGGTCCTGGGCGACGCGAACGGCGTACAAGCGGCCGAATCGCTCGACATGGGCTCCGTCCGCCTCACCGAACGCCACATCACTACCGACCCGACCAGCCCCGCCGAACTTGCCGTCATCACGCGCGACGTAGACGCCCTCCTCGACAGCACCACGGTCCCGCTGGCTCAGGCCCGCGCCTTCATCGGCGTAGCCGGCACCTGCACCACCGTCGCGGCGGTCGCCCTGGGCCTCCCGCAGTACGACCGCACGGCCGTCCACCACGCGCGCCTCTCCGCGGACGAACTGCGCCAAGCCACCACCTGGCTCACCACCTCAACCCGCGCCGACCGCGCCGCCCTCCACTCGATCCACCCCGGCCGAGTCGACGTCATCGGTGCCGGCGCACTAATCCTCCAACGCCTCTTCGACCGCCTGCCCGTCAACGCCCTAACAGTCTCCGAACACGACATCCTCGACGGAGTCGCGCTCACCCTCGCCTAGATCGCGGGGTTGTGTCACAAAATTGTGCTACCTTCGTGGCATGGTTACTCCGAACGAACACGCCGTGGGGCTGCGGGAACTGCGCCACCGGACGAGCGAGGTGCTGGCTCGCGTCCGGCATGGCGAGACGATCGATGTGACCGAGTACGGTCGGCTGGTCGCACGGATCGTGCCCGTGGAAGAGCGGGCGGCGACACCGGTGCTGGATCGGCTCACCGAGCAAGGCAGGGTGCGCACTGCAGTGCGGCCGGGGTTCAGGCCGAGGATGCGTGCCGGCGACGGCAGCGATCGGCTGAGTGATGCGCTCGCCGCACTGCGCGACGAGGAATCCTGGTGAGCCTGTACTACCTCGACACGTCGGCGGCGCTCAAGTTGCTGGTGGAAGAGAGTCATTCCAAGGCATTCGCAGACTTCTACGATCAGGCTGTCGGCGCAGCCTGGGTGAGTTCGGCGTTGCTGCGGATCGAGGTCATGAGGGCGGTGACGCGGGTCTTTCCTGCCGTGCTCCCGGATGCGCGCGATCTACTTCTTGCCTTCGACTTCATCAGTATCGACGACGACATCGTGGACGCCGCGATGAACGAACCGGATCGGATGCTGCGGTCTTTGGATGCGATTCATCTCGCGACCGCCCGGGTGCTTGGAGCGGACCTGACGGGTTTGGCCACGTACGACGACCGACTGGCTGAGGCGGGCAGGGACGCGGGCTTCGAGATCGTCAGCCCTCGCGGGTGAGGCGTTCGTTCACCTGACGCGGACGCCGTCGAGGGCGATGGTGAGGACTCGGTCGCGTTGGGCCTGGTCTACGAAGCCGGCGGCGGTGAGGCCGCTGACCATGCGGAGGAGGTCGTCGAAGGAGACGTCCTTGCGGGCCTCGCCGGCCTCCTGGGCTCGCTCGAACAGTGGCGTCCCGGCGGCATACATCGCCGCTCGCGCCGCCTTGAAGCTCTCGGTCTCGCGGTTCAGGGACTCCCAGATCGCGCGCTTGGTCGCGGCGTACTCGACGAAGCGGTGCAGCCACGTCGTCAGTGCGTCCCACGGCGGTAGATCGGCCACCTTCTCCGCGGCGATGCACAGCTCCTCGATCTCGCCGAAGTACACCGCGTTGAGCAGATCCTGACGGTTCGGGAAGTTGCGGTACAGCGTGCCGATGCCGACGCCGGCCTGGCGGGCGATGTCCTCGAGCGACGCATCGACGCCCTTGGAGGCGAACGCGTCCCGGGCGGCGGCGAGCAGGGCGTCGAAATTCCGCCGCGCGTCCGCCCGCTGCGGCCGCCGTACGTCGACCTGCAAAGCCGGCCTGCTCTGCTCGCTCACCATTCGATCACCTTAGCCAGTTGTTACCGGAGGCATACCTCCGCTATAGTGGAGGCACACCTCGACTTTACCAGGCCGGGGACTCCCGCGCCGTCGTACGGCGCGATCACACCCCTTTCGAAGGACTTCTGCATGCCTGTCATCAGGTCTGGAAACCCCCGACTGACCTTGGCGGTCCTCGCCACGGTCGTCGCATCGTTCTCGATGCTGCAGTCGCTGGTGAGCCCGGCGCTGCCCGTCATCCAGCACGACCTGCACACCACCCCGAGCACGGTCACCTGGGTCTTCACCGCGCTCCTGCTGTCCGTCTCGGTCGCAACGCCGCTCCTCGGCCGCATCGGCGACATGGTCGGCAAGGAGCGCACGCTGTTCATCGCCCTCGGCGCGCTCGCCGTCGGCTGTCTGATCGCGGCCCTCGCGCCGAACATCGGCGTACTGATCGCCGCCCGCGTCTTCCAGGGCGTCGGCGGAGCCGTATTCCCCTTGGCGTTCGGGATCATCCGGGACGAGTTCCCGGCCGAGCGCGTGCCGTCAGTGGTCGGTGTGGTCTCCGCGATCATCGCCGCCGGCGGCGGGCTGGGCATCGTGCTGGCCGGCCCGATCGTGGAGTGGCTCGGCTGGCGCTGGCTGTTCTGGATCCCGATGGCGGTCGTCACCGTGTCGACGCTGCTTGTACGCCGGTACGTCCCGGAGTCGCCGAACCGCGTCGCCGGCCGAATCGACTGGCTTGCCGCCGCCTTCCTGTCCGGCTGGCTGATCGCCCTGCTACTCCCGCTGAGCACCGGCCGCACCTGGGGCTGGGGATCGTTCCGCACCGTCGGCCTGTTCGCACTGGCCGTCGTACTGCTCGTCGGCTGGATCGCCGTTGAGCTGCGCTCACGGAACCCGCTGATCGACATGCGGATGATGCGCCGCCCGGCGGTGTGGACGACGAACCTCGTGGCGCTGCTGTTCGGCGCGGCGATGTTCGCGGTGTACGCGTTCGTGCCGCAGTTCCTGCAGATCCCGAAGGCCGCTGGGTTCGGCTTCGGAGCGAGCGTGACCCAGGCCGGCCTGCTGATGCTGCCGATGCTGGTGACGATGGCGGTCACCGGGTCGCTGAGCGGTCCGCTGGCACCGCGGTTCAACGTGAAGGCACAGGTCGTTTCCGGTTCCGCGCTCAGCTTGGTCGCGGCACTGATCTTCGCGGAGTTCCACGACCAGCAGTGGCAGGTCGCGGTGTCGACGGCCCTCTTCGGTATCGGGCTCGGGCTCGCCTACGCGTCGATGACCAGCCTGATCGTCCAGAACGTCCCACGCGAGCAGACCGGTGCGGCCACCGGCATGAACACCAACATCCGCACCATCGGCGGCTCGATCGGTACGGCGCTGGCCAGCTCCATCATCACCGGCCACCTCCAGCCCTCAGGCCTCCCCGCCGAGTCCGGCTTCACCGACACATTCCTCCTGCTGTCAGCCTTCGCCGCCGCAGCCGTCGTACTCGCCCTGGCAATCCCCAGCCCTCGCCGCAACCGGGCCATTCAGACAACCGAACCCCAGCCGCTCGAGAAACTAGCCGCCTAGTTCGTCGACGGCAGCGAGAATGCGGGCCCAAGGCAACTCCTGCCCGCCGGGTTCTCGCGGCTCGCGTACTTCCCATTCGATGAGTACGACGCCTGCCGCGCGCAGCGTCGCCAGATGACCGGCCCACGCGGGATGCCTCGCGTGGGCCGCGTTCACGCGCGGGAACACCACCATCGGCGTACTCCCGAGACCCTCGGACAGGACGGACAGCGCCTGGTTGTCCCCGATCCCGAGCGCCAGCTTGGCGACGGTGTTGGCACTGGCGGGAGTGGCGACCAACACGTCGATCGGCGGGTGCGGCCGCGGCTCGCCAGGTCGCCGGGGTTGCGAGCGCACCGGGAGGCCAGTGATGCGCTCCAGCTCCCACCGCTCGGCCGGCGCCAGCCACTCCGCTGCCGCTGGCGTGAGGGTAATCGCGACCTGGTGTCCGCGGTCGACGAGAGGCATGACCAATCCCTGCCGCAGCTGCTCGACCCCGCCGGTGGCGGACGCGACGACTCCGATGACGCTCATGTCTTTAGTCTGAGGGGATGAAGCTTCCGCATCCGTTGACGGGGCAGTTGTTTGAGAGTCCGGTGCCGCCGGGGACCGGGTGGCCGGAGGATGCTGCCGTGCGGCGTACTCCGGTGGCGCATGACCCGGGGGAGGTCGTGCGGCTCGCGGCGACCGACGACCTGCACGAGCTGGAAGCGCGAGTGTCTGTCTGCCGTGCTTGTCCGCGGCTCGTGGAATGGCGCGAAGATGTTGCTGTCGGCAAGCGGAAGTCGTTCGCCGACCAGCCGTACTGGGGCCGGCCGATCCCCGGGTGGGGAGACCCGGCCCCGCGCATCCTCATCGCCGGACTCGCGCCCGCGGCGAACGGCGGCAACCGTACCGGCCGCGTCTTCACCGGCGACCGCTCCGGCGACTGGCTGTTCGCCTCGCTCTATCGGGTAGGTCTCGCCAACCAGCCCACCAGTGAACACGCCGGCGACGGCCTCCGCCTGACCGGCGCCCGCATGATCGCCGCCGTCCGCTGCGCGCCGCCCGCCAACAAACCCACACCTGAGGAACGCGACAACTGTGCTCCGTGGTTCCGTCGCGAGCTGGAGCTGTCTCTCGCCACCACGCGAGCGATCGTGTGCCTGGGCAAGTTCGGGTACGACGCCCTGCTCAACGGTCTGGCCTCGCTGGGCGCAACCATTCCACGACCGCGTCCCAAGTTCGGTCACGCCGTGGAGCACCAAATCCCAACCCCACAAGGCGAAATCACCGTCCTCGGCTCCTTCCACCCCAGCCAGCAGAACACGTTCACCGGCAAACTCACCGAACCCATGCTCGACGCCGTCCTGATCCGCGCCAAGTCGCTGGCCGGGTTATCCACAGAGCCGCTGGAACGAGGTTGACCCGGATGATGAAGGTGGTGGAAGCTCCCGGCATGCCTCCGAAGCGGGTGTTCAGATGAGTGGTGGGAATCTGCCCGAGCAGTCCCGCGGACGTCCCGCCACGCGTCGCGAGGCGGGCGGTGTGGAGCGTTCGACCGCCACGCCGCAGATGCCCGGAGCCCATGAGGCAGCGGATATGAACTTCGTCCCGTCCCCGGACCGGTTCCACTTCTGGGACGAGCTCCACGACGACGTCAAGGCGTACGTCGAGCGCAAGGTAGGGCCGAGGATCGACTGGTGGGCCGACCGCCACAAACGCGAACGCGACCGCCCGTACGCCGTCGTACTCGGCCCGAATGGTCTAGCTGTGACGACTCCACGCGTAAATGCGCAAGGCCAGCGCACCCAGAGCGTCCGCCTGAACCAGTTCGTCCCGGCCAGCCTCAAGCACGCCGTCGTACAACAACAACCAACCAAGCCACGCGGCGCCCTACGCAACCTCGTCCCAGGCCGAGCCGGCACCACCCCCGAGCCCGCCGCCGCGCCACCCCCACAACTGAACCTCACCCAAGACATGCGCGGCTTCCTGGGCAACCTCCCCTTAGAAGCCCAACACCGCCTCCAAACCCCGTTCCTGGGCACTCAACCCGTCAAGCACTACCTCTCGTACGCCTACGGCACCGACGAGGACTACGACGCCTGGTGCTACCTGGCCGGCACCCACACAGTCACCTTCGCCTCAGGCCACTGCACCCGCCCCCCAGGCACACCCCCAACCCAAGCCACCTGGCACCTAACCTGCTACCAAGCAGAAATAGCCCACTGACCAGCGTCTGCCACCGAGCAGTCCGGCCCACGCCAACCGCAAGCCGATGAGGTGCCCGGGACGGGATTCGAACCCGTATGCCTGTTAGGGCCGCGAGGTTTAAGCTCGCTGCGTCTGCCGTTCCGCCACCCGGGCGTCGGGACGAGAGTACTAGGGGCCCGCCTCCTCGTCCCACGCCTACTGCGCGGCACTCGGCGGGCACCTCGCCGTGCTGGAGCGAAGGGAACGATGAACACCGCATCGACCCCTCCGCTCCAGCACACCGAGGCACTCCGCCGAGAACCTGCTCGCTACGGCGTGGGACGAGGAGGCAGGCCCGGTTACTGGTAGTTCTTCCGGGGGTAGACGGCGTGGGCGCCGGCCACCCGGTCGAGGAAGAGTTTGCCGTTGCAGTGGTCTATCTCGTGCTGGAGGGCTCGAGCTTCGAAGGCGTCGGTGGTGATGGTCACCGAGTCAGTGGTCCCGGGCAGTACGCCGCGTACGGTCAGCCGGGTCGCCCTTTTGACGTCGCCGGTGAAGTCGGGGACGGACATGCACCCCTCACGCGCCTTCTCGTTGCGAGAAGCCTCGAGGACGACGGCGTTGCAGAGGACGAACACCCCATGACAAGTACGAGTCTTCGGGTGATCGCTCACATCCAGCGAGAACATCTGCGCCGCCACTCCGACCTGCGGCGCGGCCAGCCCGACGCACCCGGGGGAGACCCGCATCGTCGCGACCAGGTCGGCCGCCAACTGGATCACGAACGGGTCGAGCGGGTCCACCGAGGCGCCTTCAGCGGCCAGCACCGGATGCGGCGCCCGGACCACGTCCAAAACAGCGCCCTCGACGTCCAGCAACTTAGGGGACCAGGAGGAGATCACAGGTCGTCGCTCTCCGCCGGGCGCAGGGTGACGCCGACCCCGAGCTCCTCAGCGGTGATCTCGAGCGCCCGGTCCAGCATCTCCAGCTCGGCGGACGGCGGCAGCTCGACCTCCGCGGTCAGCACGTACAGCCCACCGCTCAGCCGCGTCGCGAGATCCGTGATCGTCCCGCCGGCCGCCGCGATCATCCGCGTCACCGCGGCGACGATCCCGGGCCGGTCGGCACCGTGCACACTCAGCATGTACGGCGCGCCGATCGGCGCGTGCTCGTGCTCGGGCCCCATCGTCCGCACCGTGATGACCAGCTCGCTCTGCAGCGGCTCGAGCGCCGCCTCCACCTCGTCGATTGGCCCCGCGCAGACGATCATCATCGCGAAATGGCCGCGCAGCAGCGTCATCGTGGAGTCCTCGAGGTTGACCCCGGTGCCGACCAGGGCCCCGGTGACGTCCGCGATGATGCCCGGGCGGTCCGGGCCGATGACGGTGACAGCGAGCTGACTCATGCCCGGCAACCTACCGTTGACCTAAGTACCGCAAGAAAGCGACTTCGGTATCCGGACAACCCCAACGGCCGCGGAAAACGCTTACGCACCGCTACATTCGGACCATGAAGGAGCTCTTCCGCCGGAGTACACGCGACTGGATCGTGGACAGTCTCGTCTTCGTGGTGGCGGTGCTGACGGGGTTCCTGCTGTACGAGGCGGGCAGCAAGGACCCGATCAGCCCGGGTCTACTCGCGATCGACTTCTGGGTCGGGATGGCGCTGTGCGTCACGCTCTGGTTCCGCCGGCGCTGGCCGGTCCAGCTCGCGATCGTCGGCGCCGCCGTGTCGACGTTCTCGGACACGGCCGGGACAGCCGCCCTGATCCTGATCCTCACTGTGGCGATCCATCGCCCGCTGCGGACGACCATGCTGATCTTCGGAGTGAACGCGATCAGCCTGGCCGCCTACATCAAGATCCGGGACAAGCCGGACGACCCGGCGGCCATCGTGATCGCCGCGGTCGCTCTGTACGCCGCCGTGGCCGGCTGGGGTCTCTACATCCGATCGCGCCGCCAGCTCCTGCAGACGCTGCGGGACCGTGCCGATCGCGCCGAGACCGTCGCGAGACTCGAGGCCGAACAGGGCCAGCTCCGGGCCCGCGAGGAGATCGCCCGCGAGATGCACGACGTACTCGGGCATCGGCTCTCGCTGCTCAGCGTGCATGCCGGCGCGCTCGCGTACCGCCCGGACGCGTCGGCGGGCGAGGTCGCCGGCGCGGCCGAGATCATCCGGGCCAGCGCGCACCAGGCGCTGCAGGATCTCCGCGAGGTGATCGGCGTACTGCGGGCTCCCGTCGGCGAGCTCCCGCAGCCGGCGTTCTCCGATCTGCCGGCCCTCGTCGACGGCTCCCGCGAGGCGGGCATCCCCGTCGACCTGACCCTCGACGCACCGGGCGCGATGCCCGAGCACGTCGGGCGTACGGCGTACCGCATCGTGCAGGAAGGCCTCACGAACGCGGTCAAGCACGCGCCCGGTGAGCCGGTGACGATCAGCGTGACCGGTGCCCCCGGCAACGGATTGTCGGTCGAGCTGCGCAATCCCGCGCCCGACCGCAGACGCGGAGACGGCCAAGGTTTGAAGGGACTCAGCGAACGCGCCGCGCTGGTCGAAGGCCGGATCGAACACGGCCGCACGCCCGAAGGCGATTTCCGCCTCTACGCCTGGCTACCGTGGCCGGCATGACCATACGCGTGCTGATCGTCGACGACGATCCGTTGTTGCGGGCCGGGCTGAAGCTGATGCTGGGTGGCGCTCAGGACATCCGCGTGGTTGGCGAGGCCGGCGACGGTTCCGGCGTACAAGGGCTGATCGATCGGCTCGCGCCGGACGTGATCCTGATGGACATCCGGATGCCCGGCACCGACGGCCTGACCGCGACCGAGACGGTACGACGACGTCCGGGCGCGCCCGAGGTCGTCATCCTCACCACCTTCGACGCCGACGAGCACGTACTCCGGGCGCTCCGCGCCGGCGCGGCCGGGTTCGTCCTGAAGGACACCCCACCCGGCGAGATCGTCGAATCGGTACGCCGGGTCGCGGCCGGCCAGCCCGTACTCTCACCGGCCGTCACCAAACGCCTCATCACGCGCGTCGCCGACTCGGGCCAGGACAGTCGCAAGGCCAAGGCCGTCGCCCGGCTCGCCGGCCTGAACGACCGCGAACGCGAGATCGCCGTCGCCGTGGGGGAGGGGAAGTCGAACGCCGAGATCAGCGCGACGCTCTACCTCAGCGTCCCGACCGTGAAGACACACGTCTCCCGCATCCTCACCAAGCTCGACCTGAACAACCGCGTCCAGATCGCGCTGCTGGTCCACGACGCGGACCTGCTGCACTGAGCAGCTGCATTGATAAGGCCGGCCCCCGGCGAGTCGAGGGCCGGCCGATCAGGTGGTTACGACTGGGTCGCCCTGCGGAACTCGTCGTGCGGGGTCTGCAGGCTGCCGAGGCTGGTGACCTCGCGGCGGAAGAACAGAGCCAGCGTCCAGTCGAGGATGACGCGGGCCTTCCGGTTCAGGGTGGGGACGCGGGACACGTGGTACGTCCGGTGCAGGAACCAGGCCAGCCAGCCCTTCACCTTCACGCCGTACAGCTGGGCGACGCCCTTGTGCAGGCCGAGGCTCGCGACCGAGCCGACGTACTTGTGCCGGTAGTCCTGCGGCGGCTGCCCGTCGATCACCCGGAGGATGTTCGCGGCGAGCTGGTGCGCCTGGCGGACGGCGTGCTGCGCGTTCGGGGCGCAGTACGCACCGGTGTCGCTGGTCAGGTCCGGTACGGCGGCGTTGTCGCCGGCGGTCCAGGCGTCGTCGACGCCTTCGATCCGCAGGTTCGCCAGCGTCTTGATCCGGCCCTTCTCGTCCAGCGGGAAGTCGGTCGCGGCCAGCGCCGGGTTCGCCTTCACGCCGGCGGTCCAGACGATCGTGTCCGCGTCGAACTCCTCGCCGTCGCTGAGGATCACGTGGCCCTTCTCGCAGGACTCCAGCCGGGTCTCCAGCTTGATGTCCATGTTGCGCTTGCGGAGCTGGTCCACCGTGTACCGGCCGAGGTCCTCACCGACCTCGGGCAGGATCCGCCCGGTGGCCTCGACCAGGACCCAGCGCATGTCCTCGGGCTCGATGTTGTCGTAGTAGCGGGTGGCGTAGCGGGCCATGTCCTCGAGCTCCGCGAACGCCTCCACACCGGCGTACCCACCGCCGATGAAGACGAACGTCAGCGCGGACTTGCGCAGCACCGGGTCGGGCTGGGACGACGCGACGTCGAGCCGGTCGAGGACCTTGTTGCGCAGCGCGATCGCTTCCTCGACGTTCTTGAACCCGGTGGCCTCGTCGGCCAGGCCGGGGATCGGCAGGGTCCGGGCGATCGAGCCGAGCGCGACCACGATCTGGTCGTAGGCGAGCTCGTACTCCGGGCCCTCCTCGGGCATCACCTTGGCGACCTTGTGCGCGTGGTCGATACCGGTCACGCGGCCGGTCACCACCCGGCAGCCCTTGAGGGTCTTGCGCAGCGGTACGACGACGTGCCGCGGCTCCACCGAGCCGGCCGCCGCCTCGGGCAGGAACGGCTGGTAGGTCATCACCGACCGCGGGTCGACCACCGTCACGCGGATCCGGCCCTTGCGGGCGGCGCGACGCAGGCCGTACGCGGTGTACATCCCGACGTAACCGCCTCCGACGACGAGGATGTGCGGTACCTGGGCTGTCATGCGGTTCACTCCTCCTGAGTGGTTCTCCGACTTCATGTTCACTTCAACCCTAAGCGCTCGTGAAACATTTCACAAACCCTCCCGCGAGTGATCTCACCCACCGAACATCCCCCACCCGAGGGACCTCTCATCCCCTCATGGTGAGGCGGTATACGGAGATATGGGAAGGGGAGTCGGCGGTGAACGGCGTGCCGGTCCAGTCGGCGTGGCGGGATTCCAGCGTGAAGCCGGCGAGTTGGGCCATCAGGTCGAGTTCGGACGGCCAGATGTAGCGGTGCGGGGTCCGGCCGAGCTCTGCTTGGGACCCTTCGCCGAAGTGGAAGTGGTGCGAGACGACGTGCTGGTTCAGTACGTCGTACGTGTCCAGCAGGATGTAGCCGGGCTCCGCAATGCCGACTGTGGCCGGCGTACCGGGTGGAAGTCGACGGAGTTCGGGGACCCAGAGCTCGATGACGAAGCAGCCGCCGGGCGTGAGGTGCCGGGCGGCGTTGCGGAAGCACGCGACCTGCTCTTCCTGGGTGAGCAGGTTCGAGATCGTGTTGAACACCAAGTACACGAGGCTGAACTCACCGGTCGCGCGGACGATGGACATGTCACCCAGAACCACCGGAATCGCAGCCTCGTCGACCTTCGTGCGGAGTTCCACGATCATGGCGGTGGACAGCTCGATCCCGCTCACCTGCACGCCCCGCTCCGACAGCGGTACGGCGACTCGCCCGGTGCCGATCGCGAACTCGAGTGCCCGCCCACCGTCCGCGAGCTCGGCCAAGCGGTCCACAGTGGGCCCGAGGATGTCGGGTACGAACATCCCGGTGCCGGGCGTGTCGTACCGCCGAGCGACCTCGGCGTTCCAGAGCTGTGAACCTTTGGTCCACTGCATGACATCCTCGGCGCCGTCTTCGGCGGTCTTGGTGAAGCCGAGGCGGTCGTAGAGGCGGCGGGCGTCGAGGTTGTCGCGTTCGACGTGCAGTTCGAGCGGTACGCCGCGGGCTGCGGCCTCGGACTGCAGTTCGGTGATGATCGCTGTGCCGATTCCGCGGTTCTGGGCGTCGGGGTGGAGCTGGATGCCGTTCAGCTCGACGGATTCCGGCGTACGGCTGACGCGCAGGCGGCCGATGGGCCGGCCGTCGAGTTCGATGACGTTGAGGTCGGTTGTCGGGTCGTCGATCGACTCGAGGCTCCACTCCTCGAAGCCGCCGCGCCAGTCGGCCTCGTCGAAGTCCGCGGGCAACCGGCCCTGAGCGCGAGTTGCGGTGAGGCTGACGTCGGCGAGGAACGCGACGTCGCCGGGGTCCGCCGGACGGATGCGGTACGGCGGGGTGGTCACTCGCCGACCTCGCCGTCGGTTGCTTCGCGGAGGAGGTCCAGTTGGCCGAGGTGGCGGGCGGTTTCCTCGATGATGTGGGCCACGGCGTACCGGAGGTTGAACGTCATACCCTCCGAGCGGGCCCGGTCGTCGAAGGACGCGGCGGCGGTGATCTCGCGGGAGCGGGCGCATTCGGTCCGGTACGCCGTCAGGATGCCTTCGACGGTGTCGTCGGGTGCGATCGGGAAGCAGCCGTGTGGGTCGTCCTCGGACCACGGCCATTCGAGGTCCAGGCCGGCGAAGTCGATGGAGAACCAGAAACGTTCGACCGCGGTGAGGTGTTTGACGATGCCGGCCGGCGTCAGCACGGATGGATCGACGGGCCGGGCGAACGCTTGACCCTCGGTCAGACCGCTGAGCTTGAGTTCGACCGTCGAGCGGAGGAAGTCGAGCAGGCCGGTGAGCGTACTGCGTTCGTCGGCGTCCTCAGGTGGCCGGGTGCGAGTGATCTCGGGCATCCGCCAACGGTAGGCGCGAGAGAGTTCCGCGAGAAGGGTTGATCGGGACAGGTGTAGTGCGCGTGAATAGGGGTGTGGAGAGTTACCGCACGCCGGTCCTGACGGCCTCGCTGCTCGCGCCCCCGGCGGTTTGCGCGTTGCTGACCCCGTTCCGCGAGCATTTCGACAACGCGAACGCGGCGTTGCTGCTGGTCGTCGTGATCGTCGCCGTCGCGGTGTTCGGCATCCGGCTGGCCGGGGTGCTCGCCGCTGTGTCGAGCGCGGTGTGGTTCGACTTCTTCCTGACCGTTCCGTACAACAGCTTCACGATCGACAGCAGCAACGACGTCGAGCAGGCCGTGCTGCTGCTGGTGATCGGGATCGCGGTCACCCAGATCGCGATCTGGGGCCGAAGGCAACAAGCCAACGCGTCCCGCCGGCGCGGCTACCTGGACGGCGTGATCACCACCTCGCAGGCGGTCGCCGCCGGCGGGTCCACCGACGACCTGATCGACCAGGTGCGCACCGAACTGACCGCACTGCTGGGGATCGACGGCGCCAAGTTCGTTGCCGGCAGCAAGCAGACCACCGGCCCGCGGCTGAACGCGGACGGCTCGGTCACCCGCGGATCCCACGTCCTGAAGGTCGAACGCGACGGCCTGCCGACCAACGCCGAGATCGAGCTGACCGTCCAGCACGCCGGCGAGACCCGCGGCCGCTTCCTCCTCACCGCCGCCAGCCGCATCGCCCGCCCCGACCTCGAACAGCGCCTGGTGGCCGTGGCCCTGGCCGACCAGGTCGGCGCCGCCCTCTCCAGCCAGGAAGCCCTCCACCCGCACGTCTGACGGCAGGTGTATCGACAACTGATTGAGTTGTGCAACAGCCTGCAAATACAGGGCTTTCGGCAGCCCGATTCTCAGATGTTGTTCAGGATGGGGCCGTAGTATCTCGATACGGCCCCGGAAGTGGGCCATCAGGAGGAAATGATGCAGAGCAGTAACCCGGTCCTGAACCGGTCGAGTGCATTTGCGCCTGGCCACGGCCAGGCCTATCCGGGCGCCGCTCCGTACGGTCAGCCCGGGCCCCAGGGCTACGGCGGCTCGGGTATGCCGCCGCAGTACCAAGGTGCTCCGGCCGCGAGCCGCCCCATGACGATGGACGACGTGATCGTCCGCACCGCCGCCACCCTGGGTGTCGTCACCGTCGTGGCGGCGATCGCCTGGAAGACGATCCCGGACACCATCGTCACCCCGGTGTTCTTCGCCGGCATGCTGGCGGCGCTCGCGATCGGGCTGGTGCTGTCGTTCGCCCGCAGGGTGAACCCGGCGCTGGTGATGGTGTACGCCGCGGCCGAGGGCGTGTTCCTCGGAATCGGCTCCAAGTTCATCGCCAACTGGGTCGGTGACCCCGGCATCATCGTGCAGGCCGTGCTGGCCACGATGGTGACGGCCGGCCTGACGCTGGCGACGTACAAGTACTTCGCGATCAAGGTGACGCCGAAGTTCACCAGAATGGTGATCATCGGCACGATGGGCTTCGCCGGCGTGGTGGTCATCAACCTGCTGCTGAGCCTGTTCGGTGTGCAGACCGGGATCGGCGGCTTCGGCGCGATGGGCCTGATCTTCGCCGCGATCGGTGCGGGTCTGGCGGTCTTCAACCTGATCCTCGACTTCGACATGATCGAGCAAGGCGTCCGCCAGGGCGCCCCGCAGAACGAGGCCTGGCGCGCCGCGTTCGGCCTGACCGTCACCCTGGTCTGGCTGTACTGGAACATCCTGCGCATCCTCGCGATCCTCCGCGGCGGCGACTGAACCGCCGCGGCGCGACACCCGCAGTGACTTCGGAAGGGCCGGTTCAGGTGGACCGGCCCTTCTGGCATTCCGGACGCAGTCCGTCCGGTTCGGGTCCTACTGTGGGCCCATGACCGAATGGCGGCTCATCGACGGCACCCTGACCACGTGGTACGACGCTCCCTCGCACGCCGCCGGCGCGGCACTGGTCGAGCGCACCGCAGCTACCGACGTCGACCTCCGCGCGAACGGGATACGGCTGCGCACCCGCGATGAAGAGTCCGCCGCTGAGATCTCGAAAGCAGCGCACGACCTCGGCCTGACCGCGGATCCGAGCGTGCTGCAGGAGGTCCGCCTGGCCTTCGAGGCATCCGACCCGCCCGCTGTGACGACCTTCTGGCGTACGGCGCTCGGCTACGAGGCCACGTCCGACGACCTCCAGGATCCGCTCCGCCGCGACCCAGCGGTCTCCGTCCACCCGCTCACCGAGCCCCGGCCACTCCGCAACCGCATCCACGTCGACGTCGTACGGCCGTCCGACGCAGTGGACGCGGTCCGGGCCACAACCGGGCAGGAGCCGTACGGCGCGTGGGGCGTCGCACTCGCGGATCCCGACGGCAACGAGGTCGATGTCGTCCCAGGTGACCAACTGTCGCCGGAGGCCGCTGACTGGTGGGCCAACTTCGCCGCGATGGTCTTCTACCCGACGACATCGTCAACTCAGGCGAGCCGGCTGGCCTCCGCCGTCGCGAAGCTGGCCGACGACGTAAGCACTCCGCTGGAGATCGACCTGCGACCGGCAGGCGTGATGATCGACGGCAGCAAAGACCAGTGGGAGGACGACGCGCCGAAAGGGGGCGCGGCCTTCATCGAGCTGGCCCGGCGCATCCAGGACGCAGCACATGAGCTGGGACTCGCACCGGACCCGCGGCCGCTGCGCTTCGTCCAGTTCGGCATCGATGCGGTCGACGCCGACGTACTGAGCACGTTCTGGCGCACGCTGCTCGGCTATCAGCCGGATCCGCGGGAGCAGGTGTCCGACATCTACGATCCTCGCCGGTTGAATCCGGTTCTGTTCTTCCAGCAGTTGGACAAGAACGACCAGCGGACGAAGCAGCGCAATCGCATCCACTTCGAGCTCGTCGTACCGCAGGACCAGGCGCAGGGCCGGATCGCGACAGCTCTGTCCGCAGGCGGGCGAGTCCTCGACCGGAGCGATCAGCACTGTCTCCTCAGCGACCCGGAGGGCAACGAGATCGACATCCTCGCGGTTCATTAGGCAGGCATACGATCGGGATCATGCGATTCGCGATCAAGACCTCGCCCCAGAACACCGAATGGGCCGACATGCTCGCCGTCTGGCAGGCCGCCGACGACATCGAACTGTTCGAGTCCGGCTGGACCTTCGATCACTTCTATCCGATCTTCTCCGACTCGAGTGGCCCGTGCCTGGAAGGCTGGGTGACGCTGACCGCGCTCGCGCAGGCGACCAAGCGGCTCCGGATCGGCACGCTGGTGAGCGGCATCCACTACCGGCACCCCGCGCTGCTCGCGAACATGGCGGCCACCCTCGACATCGTCTCCGGCGGCCGCCTGGAGATCGGCATCGGCGCAGGCTGGAACGAAGAGGAGTCGGGTGCGTACGGCATGCGGCTCGGCTCGCTGAAGGAGCGCAGCGACCGGTTCGAGGAGGCCTGCGAGGTGCTCGTCGGTCTGCTGACGCAGGAGACCACGACGTTCCGGGGCGAGCACTACGAGTTGACGGAGGCCCGCTGCGAGCCGAAGGGCGTGCAGAAGCCGCATCCGCCGATCTGTATCGGCGGCAGCGGCGAGAAGCGGACGCTCCGGACGACGGCGAAGTACGCCCAGCACTGGAATTTCGTCGGCGGGACGCCCGAGGAGTTCGCCCGCAAGCGCGACGTGCTGTACGCCCACTGCGAGGACGTCGGCCGGGTTCCGACCGAGATCACGCTGTCGTCACACGTCCGGCTGGGGCCTGACGGCGACTACGCGAAGGTCGCCGAGCAGGCGGCGGCTCTCGGCGAGGTCGGCCTCGACCTCGCGATCGTGTACCTGCCGCCGCCGCACACCCCGGCCGTCCTCGAGCCGCTCGCGAAGGCCCTCGAACCACTGCGCTGAAACAAGCCGCTGCAGCAGGCCGCGGAAACAAGCCAGGGAACGTGAAAGACCTGCCCCTCCACCTGAAAGGGCAGGTCTTCTCGTTGTCTCCTTTGCGGCTCAGCCCATTCGCCGGTGCGCTTTGACCAGGTCGAACTCGTGGACGATGGCGGTCGCGTGCCCGTGCGCGAGTTCGTACTCGCTGGAGAGCCATCGCACTCTGTCGTCGAAGCGCAGGAACGACGGTCCGTCGTTCATCAGCTGGAACCACTCGGTCATCTGGCGTCCGGTGCACCTGGGCACGGCCTCCACCAAACGCTGGTGTGTCTCCTCGGAGTGGTTCAAGCCCATCTTCGCCTCCCGTCATCGGGGTACCGCGTAGTTATCGACTGTGCACCACTCGGCCGCCCGGAGGCAAGACTCTCGACATGAAAGGTGTCGCTCAGCGGACGCACAACCCAACAACTATTGGCCGACAGGCACTGTCTCGGCTTGTTCGTCTGCTTGCTCGTCCACTCGGTCGACGTCGGCCTTCGGGTGCCGGCGGCGATGCCGCAGCGCCGCCCAGCGACCGCGCGGACCGCGTTCCCGGCCGGCGACCTCGGTGGCAGCCACCTCGGTGCCCGCCTTCCGCACGGCCTGTACGGCGGCTTCCGCGATCGGCAGGATCGCCTCTCCGCGGAACGGCTCGGGGTGGACGAACGACTCGGGTCCGACTCCCATCGCAGCCGCCACCGACGGCAGCAACGCGGCCGACGCGGCGGCGTACCCGGTGGCGGACGGGTGGAAGTTGTCGCGGCCCCACATCGACGGGTTGGTCCGGAACACCTCGCCGAGCAGCGAGCCCAGTGACACGGACCGGCCGCCTGCTTCGACCACTGCGATGGTCTGAGCGGCGGCCAGCCGGTGGCTCCAGGACCGGGCGACCTGCCGCAGTGGCGGCATGATCGTCCGGACCACACCCAGGTCGGGGCAGGTCCCCACCACCACCTCACAGTTCGCGGCGCGCAGGCGGCGTACGGCGGTGGACAGCAACCGGACCGAGGTCGACGGCGGCATCTTGGCCTTCACGTCGTTGACGCCGATCAGGATGACCGCGATATGCGGCCCGGCCTGCAGCGCGGCGTCGACCTGGCCGGCCAGATCGCTGGACTTGGCACCGGTCTTCGACACGTCGACCAGCCGCACCGGGCGTTTGGCCAGTTCGGCCAGACCGGAGGCGAGCAGCACCCCGGGAGTCTCCTCGGGCGACTCGGTGCCGTAGCCGGCCGCGCTCGAGTCGCCGATCATGGCGAAGGTGATCGGATGTCCTGGATACCGGCCGTACAGACCGTCGCCCGGAGTGGGGTAGTACCTCGTCGGTCCGATCACGCGCTTCGCGTACTCGGCCTCAGCGGTCAGTACGCCGTAGAACGTGGCACCGATGAGTCCGAGTCCCCCGCCCCCGAAGGCTGCGGCCTGGGCCAGCTTCTTGGCTGCCCTGGCTCTACTCATAAGGACAAGGATTACACGCAGTTACGTCGATGCAAGTGAAAATAGGGCAACGGCGTCGATATCACTAGAGTAAAGATCGTGCGCTACGCAGAATCACTCCTGGACCTGATCGGCAACACCCCGCTGGTGCGGTTGTCGAAGACAACAGACGGCGCGAGGCCGCTCGTGCTCGCCAAGGTCGAGTACTTCAACCCCGGCGGCTCGGTGAAGGACCGGATCGCGGTCCGGATGATCGAGGCCGCGGAGGCCTCCGGCGAGCTGAAGCCCGGTGGCACGATCGTCGAGCCGACCTCCGGCAACACCGGGGTGGGCCTGGCGATGGTTGCCCAGCAGAAGGGCTACAAGTGCGTCTTCGTCTGCCCGGACAAGGTCAGCGAGGACAAGCGCAACGTGCTCAAGGCGTACGGCGCCGAGGTCGTGGTCTGCCCGACCGCGGTCGCGCCCGAGCACCCCGATTCGTACTACAACGTCTCCGACCGTCTCGTTCGCGAGATCGAGGGCGCCTGGAAGCCGAACCAGTACGCGAACCAGAACAACCCGCGCTCGCACTACGAGACCACCGGTCCCGAGCTGTGGGAGCAGACCGAGGGCAAGATCACCCACTTCGTCGCGGGAGTCGGCACCGGCGGCACGATCACCGGCACCGGCAGGTACCTCAAGGAGGTCTCCGGAGGCCGTGTCCAGATCGTCGGCGCCGACCCGGAGGGCTCGGTGTACTCCGGCGGCACCGGCCGGCCGTACCTGGTCGAGGGCGTCGGCGAGGACTTCTGGCCGGAGACCTACGACCGTGACATCTGCGACCGCATCATCGAGGTCTCGGATGCGGACTCGTTCGCGCTGACCCGGCGGCTCGCTCGCGAAGAGGCCATGCTGGTCGGCGGCTCCGCGGGCATGGCCGCCGCGGCCGCGATCCGGCTCGCGCACGAGCTCGACGACCCCGACGCCGTCATCGTCGTACTGCTGCCCGACGGTGGTCGCGGTTACCTCACCAAGGTGTTCAACGACGACTGGCTGGCGCAGTACGGCTTCCTGGCGCAGGCTCGTCAGGGCAAGACGCTCGGTGACGTGCTGGCCGGCAAGGATGGCAGTCTGCCGCCGCTCGTGCACACCCACCCGCACGAGACGATCGCCGAGGCGGTCGCGATCCTGCGCGAGTACGGCGTCTCGCAGATGCCTGTCGTCCGCGCCGAGCCGCCGGTGATGGCGGCCGAGGTGGCCGGCGCGGTGTCGGAGCGGACGCTGATGGACGCGTTGTACTCCGGCAAGGCGCGGCTGGCCGACATGGTCGAGGTGCACATGGATCCGGCGCTGCCCTCCCTGGGCGCCGGCGAGCCGGTGACCAAGGCGGTCGAGCTGCTCGAGGATCGGGACGCCCTGATGGTCCTGGACGACGGCAAGCCGGTGGGCGTGCTGACCCGGCAGGACCTGCTGGTCCACCTGTCCGCCGATTGAGTCAGCGGTCGACGACTGACGGGATGATGGCGATCAGTGCCGTGATCACGATGCCGATCACGATCACCGCCGCTCCTGCGATCTGAAGGATTTCCATGTCTCAAGAGTCCTTCAGCCTGACGCCGGAAACATCGGCCTCCGGATCGGTCTTTCCTTCATCCCAAGGTCGTACGTCGTGACCCCCGGACTCCTACTTGAGGAGTCCGGGCCATCACCTAAGGGACGCGCCCCTGATGGACGCCGCCCTAATGGACGACGGCGAAGTCGCTCGGATCGAGTCGCCGGGTGCGGCGCCAGTACGACATCGTCCACTCCGGCCAGATGGTCGAGTTCCGCCCGGACGCGTCCAGGTACCAGCTGGTGCAGCCGGCGTTCCACACGGTGTCGCCGAGCTCGCCCTGAACCCCGGCGACGAACTGTTCCTGCGCCTCCTCGCGGACCTCGACGTACGTCGCGTTGCGCCGGCGCAGGAGGTGCAGGGCCTGCATCACGTACCGGACCTGGGCCTCGATCATGAAGATCATCGAGGAATGCCCGAGGAGCGTGTTCGGGCCGACCAGCAGGAACAGGTTCGGGTACCCGGCGACCGTGATGCCGAGGTGCGCGCCGATGCCGTTGCGTTTCCAGTGGTCGGCCAGGTCGACGCCGTCCTTGCCGAGGATCGGCATCCGGGTCAGGTTGGCCGAGACCGCGAACCCGGTGCCGTGCACGATCGCGTCGCAGGCCCGCTCGGTCCCGTCCGCGGTGACCACGCCGGTCGGGGTGATCCGCGCGATCGGCGTGGTGACGACGTCGACGTTCGGCCGGGTCAGCGCGGGGTAGTAGTCGTTCGAGATCAGGACGCGCTTGCAGCCGATCTGGTAGTCCGGCGTCAGCTTGGCGCGTAGTTCGGGATCGGTGACCTGCTTGCGCAGGTGCCGTTTCGCCTGTATTTCAAGGCCTTTCATCAACTTCGGGTTGCCGGCGAACCCGGCGCCGCGGCCTTCGAGACCCCAGTAGATGGCGTTGCGGATCGTCCGCTGCCCGGCGGGGAAGCGCTCGTGCAGCTTGCGTTCCCAGCGGCCGATGGCACGGTCCGGCTTCGGCGTGATCCACGGCGGCGTCCGCTGGTACAGGTCCAGTTGCGCGACCTCGCCGGCGAGCTGCGGTACGAACTGGATCGCCGACGCACCGGTCCCGATCACCGCGACGTTGCGCCCACGCAGGTCTGCCGAGTGATCCCAAAGTGCTGAGTGGAACGTCGTACCCCCGAAGGAGTCGAGGCCGGGGATGTCCGGCAGCTTCGGCTCGTGCAGGCTGCCGACACCGGCGACCAGCGCCTGGGTCTCGATGGTCTCGTCGCCGTTCACCGTGACGGTCCAGTGACCGGTCGCCTCGTCGAAGACGGCTTCGGTGACCTCCGCGCCGTACCGGATCTTGCCGGCGATGCCGTACTTGTCCGCGCAGTACCGCAGGTAGGCGAGGATCTCGTCCCAGGGCGCGAACATCCGCGTCCAGCGCGGGTTCTGCTCGAACGAGAACGAGTACAGGTACGACGGGATGTCGCAGGCGCAGCCCGGATACGTGTTGTCCCGCCAGGTGCCGCCGAGGTCGTCCGCCTTCTCGAGGATGACGAAGTCCTCACACCCGGCCTGCTGCAGCTTGATTCCCATGCACAGCCCGGCGAACCCGGACCCGATGATGACGACCTCAGCCATACCGCCTGAGGTTACCGGCGGGTCACTGAAGCCGGTAGAGGGTCTCTCCGGCATTCGGTACGACGAACGTGTCCGGGTCGGCCTCGTACGCGGCGAGATCGAACTCGGCGGGGTCCAGGTAAGCGAGGTTGGCCGCGAGTACGACGTCCTCCGGGATGCCTGTCGCGAGCGTGACCTGGACGCGGAGGTGCTCGCCGCTGACCGGATCCCAGGTGCCCGCGCCGCGGAGGTGGGTGGAGTGCGCGAGGACGCCCCAGTGCAGGTCGCGGAAGTGGTCCCACTGGCCGAGGAAGTAGTCGCGGCAGTGGTACCCGATCTGCTCGATCTCCGGGTGCATCGCCGCCAGCTTGGTCACATGCGGCGCGTAGAGGATGACCTCGCCGCCGTCCGCGACGATCGGCTCGACCTTGTAGAAGCCCTTGGCCGCGGTCCAGATATCGGCGTACTTCGGTGGCATCACCGACACGATCCGCTGAACCGGATGGTCGAGGTAGCGGACGTGGGTCTGCGCGGAGATCTCGGCGGCCGCCTGCCAGGAGGACTGGGTGTCGCCGAAGGCGACCGCGTGCAGGGCGTCCGTCCCCGACTGCGCGACCACGGACAGCGCGAGCTTCTCGGCCGGGATCAGCGCCGCGGCCTCGTTGATCAGGGCGCGGACGGGCGTGATGCCCGGCGTACCGATGATGTGCGCGCTGGTGATGAGGGCGCCGAGCCAGTGCGAGAAGTCGATCACCTCCTGGCCGGCAACGCCCGGGAAGAAGTACTTGTTGCCGCCGGAGAAGCCGACCACCTCGTGCGGGAACACCGGGCCGACGACCAGCGCGACGTCGTGCTCGACGACGGCGCGGTTCAGCCGGACCGGCACCTCGTCGCGGAGCATCTCGTCGGAGATCTCGCCGACCCGGTCGGAGCTGATCGTGCCGAGGTCCACGAACGTGTCCGGCTTCCACCACTCGTGGTTGATCACGTTCGGGTAGTCACCGCCGAGGTGTTCGCGCAGCTGCTCCGGGGTCATCTCCGCATGGGTGCCCAGGGCAACCAAGATCGTGACCTGGCTGTCCTTCAAGGCCTCCGTGACGGCCCTGAGCAGCAGCGGTAGCGGGCAACTCCGGGTCGCGTCGGGGACGATCACGCAGACGCTGCGCCCCTCCAGCCCCGCTCCGGCCAGCGCCCCGCCGACGAACGCCGTCACCTCGTCCTCGGTCAGGACCTGGCCCGCACCACCGATCACCGCCGCATTGGTCACCCTCCGACCCTACCCATCTCCGATGTTGACCGGGGCAAAGGTCTCGGCGCACGATCACGGGGGGAGTGGGGGAATGGGGATGAGACCAACGGGGTTCGGTGGCGTTCTGTTGCAGGCCGGGGACACGGAGTACGACGCGGCCCGCACGGTGTTCAACGCGATGGTCGACCGGAAGCCGGCGATGATTGCGCGGTGCGAGTCGGTCGCGGACGTGCAGGCGGCGGTGCGGTACGGCGTCGAGAACGAGCTCGAACTGGCCGTCCGCGCCGGTGGTCATGCAGTGACCGGAGCCGGAGTCTCGGACAGCGGTCTGGTCCTGGATCTGCGGCGGATGAACAGCGTGCAGATCGATCCGTTCTCGCGGCTCGCGCGGGTCGGCGGCGGCGCGACCTGGCGGGATCTGGACCGCGCCGGACAGCGGTACTGCCTGCTGACGACCGGTGCGCGCGTGCCGTCGGCCGGGGTCGCCGGGGTGACGCTCGGCGGCGGCTCAGGGTGGCTTGAACGGAAGCTCGGGTTGTCGTCGGACGCGTTGGTCTCGGTCGAGCTCGTCACCGCGGACGGGCGGTTGCTGATCGCGGACGAGACCAAGAACACCGAGCTGTTCTGGGCGCTGCACGGCGGCGGCGGAAACTTCGGGGTGGCGACCGCGCTGACGTTCCGGCTCACGCAGGTGGTGACGACGACGCTGGCGTTGCTGATCTGGCCGATGGCGGCCGGGCCTTCGGTACTGCGTGCGTACCGCGATCTCCTGCAGGATGCGCCGGAAGAGCTTGGCGGCGGGGTGGTGTTCCTGACCGCGCCTCGGGCTCCGTATGTGCCGGAGGGCCTGCGGGGACAGCCCGCTGTGCTCGCACTCGCGGTGTACGCCGGTGGGGTGGACGAGGCACGCGAGGCGTTCGCACCGATGTACGCCTTGGCGCCGGAGGGCCAGTTCATCGCGGGACTGCCGTACGCCGACCTGCAGACCGCCCTGGACAGTCCGGCCGGGTTCCGGAACTACTGCTCCGCGGAGCACCTGTGGGCCTTCCCGGATCCCGCCGTACTCGCGTTCTGTGATCGTGCTCGGGAGATGATCACGCCGTCACCCTCGCAGCAGGTCGTCCTGCCGTGGGGTGGCGCCGTACGACGGTCTGCCGGGGACTGGCCGCAGGCGTACCGGGACGCGGAGTGGGTGGCGCACCCGTTCGGGGCGTGGGCGGATCCGTGTGCCGACGCACAGGCGATCCGGTGGGTGCGGGACGTGTGCGCGGACCTGGAGCCGTGGTCAACCGGGCAGGTGTACCTGAACTTCATCGGATACGAAGGACAGGACCGCGTGATCGCCGGATTCGGCGCGGCGAACTACGACCGGCTGGCCCGGGTCAAGTGCGAGTACGACCCCGAGAACGTGTTCCACCTCAACCAGAATATTGAACCTGGTTGGCGCTAGCGGTCGCGCGACGCCATTGGACGGCGACGGTCACGGCGTACGCGATCCCGCCGAGCGGAACCGACCAGAGCCGGAAGAACGGCAGCCCGCCGGTGATGGCGGTGGCGGCGAAGACGACGGCGTACGTCGTGACACCGGCGATCGTGCCGCGTCGGCGGCTGTCCAGCGCGCTGCTCGGGAGCGGGCCGAGGTGCCGGTCGAGGGCGGTGCAGATCGCGCTGAGGGCAACGAGTGACGTCACGATGAACAGGATGCCGCCGGGGATCGCCCCGAACACGATCGCGACCGCGTTGAGGAAGGTCAGCGGCGCGAAGACGATGGCGATGTCCGCCGCCCCGAAAGTCAGGTGCTTGATCCACCGCTTGCGGAGGTCGAGGTCACCTGCCGGGCGGAGCGGGCCGGGGTCGCCGGTGAGCCGCCGTACGGTCAGGATCAGGCCGGTCACGATGATGATCAGGAGCGGTACGGCGACGATCGAGAGGACGACGGTTCGCGAGGTCGACATGTAGGCGCGAGACTCGTCGCCGTACAGGCAGCTCGCCGTCGGCGGGAACCACGAGGTGTGAACGCCGGTCGAGTCGGGGCCGAGCTTGCGCGAGCAGTCCCTGGTCGGGTCGTACCAACCTGGCTGCGACAAGGTGACGACTGCCGTCCACACCAGGCCTCCGATCAGCCCCAGCCCCAGCACCCACCCGGCACGCCGCCTCACCCGTTCCACGGGCCCTACCCTCTCATTGGTGCACTCCAGCTCCGTCGCAACGTCGTGGTTCGGTCAGGGGAGCCGGCTCACCTGCTCGCGGAGGAACTCCGTGGTGGAGCGTGGGGTGATTCCCCTTTGGCGTAAGGGCTCGTCGTCCCAGTCGGCCGCGTTGAGGTCCTGGTGCAGGCCGGCGCCGAAGGCGGAGGCCAGCGCGTCGTTGCGCCGGCTGAGCAGGCGGATCGCGAGGCGGGCGACCGGGCGCGGCATGCGCTGCGTCTTGATCTTGTGAGCGGTCAGGCTCTCCGCGATCGCGATCGCCTCGTTCTTGCTGATCGCCTCCGGACCGCCGAACGTGACCACGGCGGGCGGGTCGGGTTCGAGCGCCACCGCGGCGACGAGCGCCGCCACATCGTCGGTGCTCACCCACCGGCGTCTGGTGTCGCCCTTCCCGATCACCGCGACCTTCCCGGCGCGCACGTCGAATCGTCCCATCGGCCCGAGATGGATGTCCTGGAACGCGTCGGGCCGCACCCGCACGCTCCGCAGCGGCGACTCCGACAGCCGCTTCTCGATCGCCAGCTTGGCGTTCTCCATCGGCGTACCGAAGGCCCCGTCCAGACCGGCGAACGAGACATAGACGAACCGCCGTACATCGGCCACCTCAGCCGCGCTGACCAGATCGGCCATCCCCGCCTCGTCGGCCGCGCGGATCGACGGCCCGGGTACGCCGGCCAGCCGCCGCCCGATCACCGTCGCCGTCGCGACGACAGTCTCGACACCCGCACACGCCGCAGCCAGGCTCGCGGGATCGGTGAGATCTCCCCTGACCACCTTCACTCCGATCCGCGCGAGCTCCTCTGCATCCGTCTGCGGCCGCACCAGGCAGCGGACCTCCGCCCCCTGCCCGATCAACCGCCGTACGACGCGGCCCCCCAGGTCGCCTGTTCCACCAACGATCAGCAACATGTGACCCACCTTCTCTCCCCTCGTCCTGATCGTCCCACCGCCGCTTGCCGCCCACCAGGGAGCACAATCCCGCCTCAGCCGGGCTGGTCGCGGAGTGCCTGCCGCAGCTACGCACCGTCACCGGACGGCCGTAAATGCCAGGCGAGATCGGTGGCCGGCATGGGATATTTCCCGCATGCACACAGTGACCGCAGCAGATCTCGTCGACGGGCTGCAGCAGCTCGGGCTGGACCGGACGTCCGAGGTGATCGTGCACTCGTCGCTCAGTTCGTTCGGGTACGTCGACGGTGGGGCGGAGGCGGTTTGTGCGGCGTTGACCGAGGTGTGCGGGACTGTGTTGATGCCTGGTGGGACATGGGATCTCACCGGGATCCCGGCGCCGCCGGGGCTCGTCCGACCGGACAATGCCTACTGGAATGCGGCCGACTGGTCCGAGTTCGACGAGAAGTTGTCGGAGGCAACCAGTTTCCGTTCCGATCTACCGGTCGATCGCTGGCTCGGGCGGGTGCCGGAGATGTTCCGGCAGACCTGCTCACCGCTGCGCACCTCGCATCCGCTGTTCGCATATCAGGCCGCAGGCTACGCGGCCGAGCGGATCCTCGAGGCGCAGCGCCCCGACCGGCCGCTCGGGCCGATCGAGGCGCTCGACGGCGACGTACTCCTGCTCGGCGTAACCCACACGTCCAACACGACGATCCATCTCGCCGAGCAGCAGCTCGGCCGTTCGCTGTTCTACCGCTATGCGAAGAACGCCGACGGCCTGTGGATCGAGCTCCCGAACATCCCCGGCGAGAGCCATCACTTCGACGACATCGAGCCGGTACTGCGTCCTGCGACGAAGGAGCTCCGCATCGGGCAGGCGCGCGTACGCCGGATCCCGAAGGACGCCGTACTCGCGGCAACGCGGCAACTGATCCAGGCCGACCCGGCCGCACTGCTGTGCACCGACAACCCTGAGTGCCGCTGCGCAGCCGCCCTGCAGCAGTTAGGTCCTGTCTGGTGATCCAGACAGGACCTGGTCAGCGTACGTCGATGAGGACCTTGCCGACGATGCTCTGCTCGACGGCGGCGTGTGCCTCGGCGGCCTGCTCCAGCGGATAGTGGTGCAACGGGAGCCCGGCCTCGGGTCCGACCCGGACGGCGCCGGCGCGGACCGCGGCCTCGACATCGCCCAGTGCACGCGGGCGCCACGACTCGGGCGCGTTGTAGAGCAGGACGAACTGCCAGCGGGCGTTCGGCACCATCGACGGGCGCACCGGCAGCTCGAACGTGTTGCCGCCGTCGGTCGCGTAGATCGCGACCGAACCGTGCATCGCGATGATCGCGGCATCGATCGCCGCGTTCGCCGCGGGCGACACCTCGACGATCGTGTTGACCCCGTGCGGCACGATCTCGCGGACTTCCTCGATCACGTCCTGCTGCTTGTAGTTGATGACGTGGTCGGCGCCCGCGAGCGCGGCAAGGTTGGCCTTCTCCGGGCTGCTCACGGTCGTGATCACGGTCGCGTCGGACCAGCGCGCCAGCTGGATCGCGGCGTTACCGACCGCGCCGGCGCCACCGGCAACCAGCACCGTCCGCCCAGCCAGCCTGCCCGGGCCGAGGTGATCCGGCCCGTCTTCCGTCACCGTCAGGCAGCGATGCGCGGTCAGGAACGGCACGCCGAGACTCGCGCCGAGGTCGTACGACGCCTCGTCCGGCAGTTCCACCACATGACGGACCGGCACCACGGCGTACTCCTGGGCCGTGCCTCCGGACGGGCGCTGGTACGCGGCCTCCCAGATCCAGACGCGGCGGCCGACGAGGCCTACGTCCACGCCCTGGCCGACAGCGTCAACCTCGCCGGAGCCGTCCTGGTTCGGCACCTGGGGCGGGTCGACCGGCGTACCGGCCTCATTGCCTCGGCGCGACTTCCAGTCGGTCGGGTTGACACCCGACCGGTGGATCCGCACCCGCACTTCTCCCGGCCCCGGATCGGTCAGCGGCCGATCCACAAGCGTCAGGACATCAGGTTCACCGGTCCGCGAGTACTCGATCGCACGCACCCCACAGACGCTACCTCAGTTGTTTGGTGAACATCAGGCAGGCGCTGTCGTCGTTGCGGATCGTTTCCATCGGTGCGACCTGCCGGTTGTCGTAGATCAGGCCGCGGCCGTCCGGCAGGTATCCGCGCCGTACGTACATCCGCTGTGCCTGCCCGTAGTCCGGGTACAGTCCGACGCCGATCCCGACCACCGGGGACCGCTCCGCCACCGTGGCCTCGGCGGCGTCCATCAACGCCGACCCGATCCCACGCCGCCGGTACGACGGCAGCACGTTGAAGTCCGAGATCTCCGGGATGGTCCCGAAGTACGGCGAAGTCCAGCAGACAGTCACGTACCCGACGTACGCTCCGTCGACGGTCGCGACCAGGACGTCCCGCGTTCCGGCGGCCTGCTCCGCCAGGTAGCGCCGGTACTGACTGTCCGGCTTGGCCCACCCCAACGCAGCCATAGCCGCCGCGATCACCGGCGGATCGTCCGGCCGCAGCGGTCGAATCTCCAATCCCGTCACGGGCCCAGGCTGGTGGAGAGCTGATCGCGACGCAATCGGTTTAGGCGTGGGGCGCCATCACAGGGATGGCGCCCCGGCGGGGTGTTACGGAGTTGGATCCGGGTAGGTGCCTCCGAAGATGTCGGTGTTGCCGAAGGTGGGCGGGCAGGTGCCGAGGACGTTCGGCGCCGGCAATGGGGTGGCGGTGTAGAGCGACGCGCGGTAGTCGTTGATCGACTGGCAGACGGCCGCATCGCGGGAGTCGTTCCAGACGGCGACGGCGTAGTCGTTCGTCGCGGCGGCGTACACGTAGTCGCCGAGGAACTCCGACGTCAGCGCGTTCGCACTGCTCCCGCGCGGATCACCGGCCGTCGCACGCTCCAGCGTGGACCAGCCGGAGGGTACGCCGGCCGTCACGTTCGCGTGCCTGACCTCGCCGATCAGACCGCGTGGACTGCTCGTGTCGTTGCGGTACGGCGTCGTGAAGGAGTTGTGGACGATGTACAGGTCGCTTCCGTCCGGGGACACCGCCGGCGCGGTATAGACCGGCCGGTCGCCGGTGGTGAGGGCGAGCGGTGCCGGAGTCGCCCACGAAGTACCACCGTTGCGGGACCAGGTCAGCATCAACTGCTCGTTGTTCAGTCCGAGCCGGCCGTCGGACCAGGTCATGAAGATCTCGTTGGTCGCGCCGGCTCCTGTCGGCCGGCCGTTGGCGATGTCGACGTTCGGCCCGCCGGCCAGGTCGACGCGCGCGCCGGCGATCCCGTCCATCACCGGACGCCCCTCGACCGGGTCGAACACGCCGGGCTCGACCACCGGCGCCACTGCGGTCGGACCGACCCAGTGCGCGCCACCGTCGGTCGACTTGTACATCAACTGCAGGCTCGTGCCGCCGCGCGCACCGACGCCGAAGACGTACACGTTGCCCACGCTGTCGGTCCGTACGACGCAGCCGTCGGGCTGCTGGTTGATGCCGTTGCTGGTGGCCGGTCCGACCTGCTTGGTGACCCAGGTACGACCGCCGTCGGCGGATCGCGCCACCATGAGTGGTGTCGGGAACGCCTGCCCGTGGCTGTTGCTGCGGAAGCTGGCCCAGCAGGTGTACACGTGACCGAAGAACCGGCTGCTCGACGCGTTGTCGGCGTAGATCTGCTCCTTGTCGGAGAAGGTCGTCGAGGACTGCCTGGAGATGATGACCGGCGCGGTCCAGGCCGAAGCGCTGCTGGCTGCCGCGGCGCGGACATCGTCCGTGGTCGACACCGCGATGGCCTCCGCGCCGCGGAACGTCTCCAGCTTCCTGTTCGCGGAGAAGTTCGACGTGAGGTTGGCGTAGTACAACCGGGAGCCGTTGGCCCACGAGAACGTGCCGTCAGGTGCCGGCCGTGGCCCGAACGCGACCGCGGGATCGCCGTCGGAGACCAGCCCGGCCTCGTAGTAGCCCGGCAAGGTGCCGATCGGCCCCACGTGCGGAGTGCATGGCGCGGGGCCCAGGCAGTCCCGTGCGGTCCATCCGCTGTACGTCGGCTGCGTCCAGCTCGCGCCGCCGTTGAAGGAGAAGTACACGCCGGACACCCCGACGCCGTCGGTGAACGGGCACGTACTCGGGTCGCCGGCCGCGCACGACTCCATGTCGATCTCGTCGTTCACCCCGGCGACGACCACCGACGGATCATGCGCGTCGATCGCGACGGCGGGTTCGTTCTGCTTGTTCTGCGAGAACGGCGTCGGTGGGCTGCCGACCGTGACCTCGGTGTCCGGTGCCGCGTAGGCAGCGACGGCGGCGCCGAAGACTGCGGCTGCGAAGGCAGCGACGGAAGCGATGATGAGACGTGGTCTGCCCATGATCCCTCCCCGGGACCCGACCATCGGTCCGGGACCGTTTCCCGACCCGCCTGGACGTCTCGACCTTGCACCTACGGCCAGGGACGCACAACACCTCGAAACCGGCCGTGACGGCTCGCGCTCCTGCGAACACAAGCCGTCGCGGCCTCGATGGTTGGTGCGTCAGCGGGTGGAGCGTGCTGCGGTTTCGATGACCTTCGTGATCGGGCCGGGGTCGGAGATCAGTCCGAGGTGGCCGGTCGGGATGCGGGTGATGATCGAGTGACTCCGGGTCGCCATCATGTTCTGCGACGCCGGGGTGATGATCAGGTCCTTGGTGCCGAGGACGTACCAGGACCGGATCGTGGCCCAGGCCGGCGGGCCGGAGGGGACGTTGCCGGCGCTGAAGGTCAGCGGCCGCTGCGACGGGTAAAGCCTCTCCGCGGCCTTGCGCGACAACCCGGAGGCGAACGAGTTCACGAAGGTGTCGTGCTTGAGGTACAGGTCCACGTCACCGGCCGGCGCACCGGGGTACGGGACGAAGTCGAACACTGTCGTCGGATCGGGTACGGCGAGCGCGGAGCCGGCGCCGGCCAGCGGGAGGACCGTTTCGTTCTCTGCCGGGGCGAAGGCGTCGACGTACACGAGTGCCTTGACGTTCGAGTTGCCGGTCGCCGCATTGGTGATCACGGCACCGCCGTACGAGTGACCGACGAGCACGATCGGGCCGGACAGCGTCGACAGGAAGTCGCGGATCGTTGCCGCGTCCGTCGTGAGGTTGCGGAGTGGGTTCGGTGGGACGCGGACCGTGTAGCCGTCGTCGAGGAGTCTGTTGGTGACCTTCTGCCAGCTGGAGCCGTCGGCCCACGCGCCGTGGACCAGGACGATGGTGGGTTTGGGACCGCTCGGATGGGATGCCGCCGCCGGCGTCACGGCGGCAAGCACGAGGGCGAGTACTGCGACCAGGACCGCGAGTACTCGCGTGCGGTGGTGATGCATGGATGAGCCTTTCGTCAAGCGACTGTCGCCGGGAGGGCGCGCGGGAGCGTGACGAAGCCTGTGGTGCCCGGAACTGCTGGACTAGGACTGGAAGAACTCGAGCAGGTCGGCGTTGACCACGTCGGCGTGCGTCGTGGGCAGGCCGTGCGGGAGGTCCTTGTACGTCTTGAGGACCCCGTTCTTGAGCAGTGCGGCTGACTTGGGACCGGAGTCGGCGTACGGGACGATCTGGTCGTCCTCGCTGTGGATCACGAGGACCGGGATCGTGATCTGCTGCAGGTCGGCGGTGAAGTCGGTCTGGGAGAACGCGACGATGCCGTCGTAGTGGGCCTTCGCCCCGCCCATCATTCCTTGCCGCCACCAGTTCGAGATGTTCGCCTCGGACGGTGTCGCGCCGGGCCGGTTGTAACCGTAGAACGGCCCTTCCGGGAGGTCGCGATAGAACTGCGAACGGTTCGCGGCGAGCGAGGCCTGGAAACCGTCGAAGACCTCCTTGGGCAGGCCCTCGGGGTTCGCGTCGGTCTTCACCATCAACGGCGGGACCGCGCAGAGCAGCGCTGCCTTGGCGGCCCGGTCCTCGCCGTGCCGGGCCAGGTAGTGGACGACCTCGCCGCCGCCGGTCGAGTGACCGACGTGGATGCAGTCGCGCAGGTCGAGGTGGTCGACGACCGCCTTCAGGTCGTCGGCGTAGTGATCCATGTCGTGCCCGTCGCCGGTCTGCGTCGAGCGGCCGTGTCCGCGGCGGTCGTGCGCGACGACGCGGTACCCCTTGGAGAGGAAGAACAGCAGTTGGTTGTCCCAGTCGTCGGCCGACAACGGCCAGCCGTGGCTGAAGACGATCGGCTGTCCCTCGCCCCAGTCCTTGAAGAAGATCTCGGTGCCGTCGCTGGTAGTGATCGTTCCCATGGTGCGGACCCCCTCAGCTCGAAAACCCTTGTATACAAAGGATGTCCCCCAGCCAGCCTCGGGTCACGATACTCGCGACGACGGGCCGGTGCCACCGATCCTGGACGCTGACATCTTCTTTGGGTAGAGGTCAGTAGCTGGCCGCTTTCGTCCTTAAGGTCGGAGTATGACGACGAACCAGAGCGGTGAGCGGCAAGACCTCCTCGACTTCCTGGACAAGCACCGGAACTTCCTGCGGCAGACCGCGCACGGCCTCACGGACGAGCAGGCGAACACCCGCAGTACGGTCAGCGCGCTGACGGTCGGTGGGCTGATCAAGCATGTCGCCTCGGTCGAGCAGCACTGGGCCGACTTCGCCCAGGGCAGGGGCGAGGCGACGCCGACGGAGTACACGCCCGAGGTGATCGCGGCCTGGGAGAACCAGTTCCGGCTCGTCGAGGGCGAGACGCTGGCCGGCGTGCTCGCGGAGTACGAGAAGGTCGCCGCTGTTACCGACGAGCTGGTCCGCACGCTCGACCTCGACACGTCCTACGAACTCCCCGCCGCCCCGTGGCAGCCCCCGGGCGTCTTCTGGTCCGTCCGCCGCGTCTTCCTCCACATCACCGCCGAAACCGCCCAACACGCCGGCCATGCCGACATCATCCGCGAATCGATCGACGGCCAGAAAACCATGGGCTGACCGAAACATTCTGTGCTGCGGGTGCATCGAGGCAGGTAGAGGGGAGCTACCAAACCTCGGCAAGTGACCCGCGGAACCTCGCGTGCTTGCCGACGGTACGGCGTACCTGCGGGTCAGGTGCGCCAGTCCGCAGTGCGGGCCGGCACCGGCACCCGGTGGCGGCGGGGGAGAGGTACAACTTCATGCGATTCAGGGGAGCGGCCGGCTTGGCCGCGGCGATGGCCGTTGTCGTGCTGGGCGCGGGAACGGCAACAGGCGAGACACGTACGCCGGGCGCCTCGCCCGGCATCCAGATCGTGCCGGGGCCGGAGGATCCGCTCGAGGCGCAGTTCGTGCCGGGGGCAACCAACGTCGTACCGCCGACTGCGCCGCCGGCCACGGACATCGGTGTGAACAACAACAAGGTCCAGTCGCTCGCGGCGCCGTTCTACGCGTGCCCGGGGTTCAGCGGGATCGAGAAGACCAACCCGCTGGCGAACTTGTACGCCGACAAGTTCCAGTGGGGACCCTATGCGGCGTACAAGGTCGGCAACGGCGGCGGAAACATCAACTGGGCGTCGAATCCGTACAAGAACGCCAGTTGGTACATGTGGTTCCACTCGCTGCGTTGGCTCGGCCAAGGAATCGTTGCGGCCGGCCAGGGCAACCTGACCGCGCTGACGCGGGTCAACACGATCGCGTACGACTGGTACCGCGACAACCCGTACTCCTGGAAGGCGAACGTCGGCGCATGGGAGTCCACCATGCACCGGACGAACGTGCTCATCTGCCTGCGTCAGGCGATCCTGTCCGGGCTGAAGGTCACCACGTTGCCGACTCGCTACGCCTGGCTGGACACCGCGTTGCTGAGTCACGCGAGGTTCTTGACGAACTACTGGAGCGGCGCGTGGAACCACGGAACCGACGAGAGCATCGCGCTGTTCGGGGTCGGCTGCACGCTCAACCGCACCGACTACAAGAACCTTGCACAGCAACGGTTCGCGGCCGGCATCACGACATCGATCGATTCCCAGGGTGCGACCAACGAACAGTCGACCGGGTACGCCTCGTTCAACTATTCGCTCTGGGGTCGCGCGATCGCGGTGATGCAGAACTGCGGCGTCAATCCCGGTACGACGATCTCCACGCGGCGCGCGTTGCTGGCGAAGTTCTTGACCTTGGCAACCAATTCGCTCGGCAAGCTTCATCAGCTCGGCGACACCGAGGTGCAGTCGACGTACCCCTGGGTCGGTACACCGCTTGAGTACGCCGGATCGTTCGGTACGAAGGGTGCGGTGCCGCCGTGGCGGGTCGGGATCTACTCGGCCGGATACGTGTTCGGGCGGACCGGCTGGGGCACCGACGCGACGCGCGGGTTCACGGGCGAGTCGTCGTACAGCATCAGGTTCGGTCCGCCACGGGCGTTCCACGGGCACTTGGACCACACGAGCATCACGTACACGGCGCGCGGGCGGGACATCATCGTCGACGGCGGGTATGCGGCGTACAACGCCGGCGCTTATCGAACCTGGGCCGTGAGTCCCAGCGCGCACAGTGACATGACGACGCCGATGTCGACGTACCTGAATCCGACGACCCGGCTGACCGCGTCCTCGGTGAAGACGAATTCCGAGGCTTATGTGTTCAGCGATGCCCCTGGGAGTGGGATCAGTCGCGTGCGTTCGGTCCTGGTGCTGAAGGACCCGGATCTGCTGGTGACGTGGGACCGTGCGTCGGCGAAGACGGCCCAGGCGTTCCAGACGCTGTGGCATCTGCCGTCCGATCAGCGCGCCAGTGTGTACTCGCGGACCACCGCGGTCGCGGCCGCACCTCGTGACACGACGAAGACGATCCTGTTCCAGATCCCGTTCAAGCAGGCGCTGCCGGCGGGCGCGATCCTGGTCAAGCAGGCCCAGACCAACCCGATCCAGGGCTGGGTCTACCCGAGCAGCTTCGTCCGCAAGTCCGCGCCGACCCTCATGCTGGCCCGCTCCGGTAAGACCGCGTCGATCCTGTCGTTCGTCGTCCCGGTCCGCTCCACCGGCTCGGTCACCTACAGCGTCCGCCAGTCCGGTACGACGTTCATCGTCAACCTCAACGTCGGCGGCAAAGCCACCAGCATCGCCATCTCCGGCGGCGGCTCCCTCTACCGCGCCGGCTGACACATGCGGGGGCGCCTCCCGCGGGAGGCGCCCCTCACATCAGCCCTGGAGCAACGTGCTCACTAGCCGGTCGGGCATCGAGGCGAACGAGGAGTGACTGGACGGCAGAGTGTGTACGACGAACTTGTTGTGCGGAGTCGCCGCGTCAGCCTCCAGGATCATCCGGTCCTGCAACGCCGGCGGGACGGTGTACTCCTCGGTCGTCACGTCGTTGTACAACGCCAGCCGGCCGTGTTCGACGTACTCCGGGTACCCGTTGCGCGGATTGATCCGCACCGCGCCGGTGGCGACCGGATCGGCGACCACGAGCGCGCCCGAGATACCCGGCTTGTCATCCGGGAGCCGGCTGTAGTCGTTGGCCGACGCGAGGCGGACGGGGACGTACGGAACTCTGGTCGGCTGGCTCGTACGACATGCCATGCACGCACCGTGCTGGCGGTGGCTCAGTCTGAACCACTGCAACGCAGCGCTCACCGTACGTCGAAACACGCCTGGTCGCCCGTCGTCTCCGTCCTCATGTACACGACATGCGACATCTCACCGCTCAACTCCGCTGGACAGGCTTGCCCATTGCGCTGACCTAGGGTTGGGCGTCGGTCGCCCCGGGTGGACGGAGGAGCAGGTGGACGTTGACGGCAAGCTCGTGAGGGATCGCATCCCGGAGATCATCAGCGCGAGTGGTGCTGAGCCGATCACCTACCGGGCCGGGGCTGCGGAGTACCGACGGCGGCTGTGGGGGAAGCTGATGGAGGAGGTCGACGAGTTCCTTGCTGCCGATAGAGCGACTGCCGTCGAGGAGCTTGCGGACATTCTTGAGGTTGTCTATGCCTTGGCAGCTGACCTGGGCACGACCAAGGAAGACCTCGAAGCAACTCGCGCCACCAAGGCCGCCGAGCGCGGGACCTTCAGCAACCGAGTCATCTGGACCGGTGTCCGCTAGCTGATATGTGACGGACGCGACCGTGCCTAGTCGCGTGTAGTTAGGGTAGCCTTTCCTCTGTGATCGTCTGCCACTGTGAGGTCGTCAGTGACCGGGACGTCCGTCGGAGCATTGACGACGGCGCTCGGACGCTTGCGCAGGTGTGTGGGGCGACGGGGGCGGGGCGGAATTGCGGTGGGTGTGTGTTCTCCGTGAAGCGGTTGTTGTGCCAGCATGGGAGGCCTGTCGCGGCACACTCGCTCACGGAGGTGGCAAGTGCAACCGGTTGATCCACGCGTCGTGGTGCTGCTCAACGAGGCGCTGACGCTCGAACTGACGGTGATCAACGGGTACTTCCTGGAAGCCAGGATGCTCGACAACTGGGGCTTCGGCCGGCTGGGCAAGGCGTTCTACGACCTGTCCATCGACGAGATGAAGGACGCCGACGCACTGATCAGCCGCATCCTGCTGTTCGACGGCCACCCGAACCTTCAGAAGCTCGGAGCGATCGCCGTCGGCGAGGACGCCCAGGAGATGCTCTGCCTCGGTCTGGAAGGCGAGCTCGCCGCGGTCGCCCAGTTCAACGCCGCCGCGAAGGAGTGCCACGACCTCGGCGACCACGGCTCCGCGGCAGTCTTCGAGGAAATGGTCCGCGACGAGGAGAACCACGTCGACTGGTTCGAAAGCCAACTCGACGCCATCAACCGCATCGGCCCCCAGCAATACCTGGCCCAGCAACTCACCTCCAAGTAACGCCCGGCTACTCGCCGTACAGCCAGGCGCTGGTGCGGGAGGCGTAGACCGTGCCGGTGAAGGTGACGGGGATCTTGCCGTACGACGTGATCGCGGTAGCCGTGCCGTTCGCCTTGCTGAACGCGTACTGGTAGCCGGAGTCGGTGTTGTGGTCGATGCCGATCACAACGGACCCGTCGTTGTTGCCGCAGTGCTCGATCAGCAGCGACTCGAACGAGGACCAGCCGGACTTGCGGATCAGCTTGACGACCGGCTTCGTCTTGGCGGCGGTCGGGATGTGGATCGTGTAGAGCGCCCCCGCGGTGGTCGTCATCAGCAGCGTGTCGTACGTCGGCCGCTGGCTGATCATCGCCATCGCCTTGAAGCTCTTGAACCCGGCGAACGAGCCGTACGCCCGGTAGCCGGTGCCGCTCGCCGCGTACCGGTAGAGGCTGCCATTGGTGTTGAGTCCGTAGAGGAAGGTGTGCGGGACATTCCCCGGGTCGTTGTAGTTCGACGTGGCGATCGACTTGAAGCTCGTCCATCCGCCCCCGAGCTTGGTCGCGGTCACCCGGGCCCGGCTGTTCGCCGGGGTGATGGTCGAGTGGCGGTACAGGTTTCCGCCCTGCAACAGCAGCCCGTAGGAGTACTGCTCGCCCTGACGGGTGATGGACATGTACCAGGTCGTCATCGCCCGGACCGGCACGAACTGCGCGAGCTGGTAGACGCCGACGAGCATCCGCGGCGGCTTCGCTGCGAGGACATCAGCCTCCTGCACGGCGTTCGCGCTGTCGGTCCAGAGGAACCGGTTGATGCACGGCACTGAACTGGGGAGGGCCCGAGTCCCAGCGCTCGCCTGCCCCGGCAACGCAGCCGTCACCAACGCCCCGACGCTCGCCAGCACCAGCCCAAGCCGCCGTACCTTCATCCGCCCCAGCCCCTCCACGTTCGCCAACCCCGAACAGCAGACGATAGCGGCACCTCCGGACAAACGCGCACAAATTGCCACTATGTGCAATGAGAAGGGTCTAGTGGCTGTACGCGGTGAGGAAGCGGTCGCGGAAGGTGTCCATCGGCGCGACCGGTCCGTTGGAGGCCGGGCGTAGGCCGGGTTGCCAGCCCCAAGCTGTCGTGCGATCCGTTATGGCTGGGTCGGCGGCGATGATGCTGATCGGTACGTCGTGACTCGCCCCGTTGCCCGACACGATGCTGGCCGGCTGATGGTCGCCGAGGACGACGAGCACCAGGTTGCGGTCGTGGAGTTGCTGTACGAACGAGGTCAGCGCGTCGAGCGAGTAGGCGATGGACTGTGCGTAGGCGGCCTTCACACGGTCCGGCTGGCGCCAGACGTCTTCAGGAGAATCGCCCTCGGCCGGCATCGGGTCGAAGACCGAGCCGTCACCCAGCTGGCTCCAGTCGACCATCCGGGGGAGCGGCGCCCAGGGCGTGTGGCTGGAAACCAGGTCGAGCTCGGCCATGACGGGAGCGCGGTTCGGCTTGTCCAGCTCCAGCCGCTGGAATGCGGCCAGGGTGTACTGGTCAGGCATCGAGGCATAGCTGAACGCCGGCCCGGCGTACCCGACGTTCCGCCGGTCGTAAACCATGTCGTAGTGGTAGTAGCTCTTCGCCACCGGCCAGTCCTCGTTGTTGGACGGTACGTCGGCCACCGTCCGCCAGCCGGCCCGGCCGAACGCGCCGGCGAGGGTGAAGCGGTCAAGGGTGACGAGGTGGTCGTACCGCTGCTGGTTGTTCACCCACAGCCCGGACTGCAGGGTGGAGTGCGCCAGCCAGCTGATGCCGCCGAAGGTCGGCGAGGTGAGGAAGCCGCTGCGTGAGGAGAAACCGGCCTGCTGCAGCCGCCGGTCGCCGGCCTCGAGCGCCGACCCGACGACAGGAGAGTCGAGCGCCGTGCGTCCATAGCTCTCGACGAAGACCAGGAGCACGTCCTTGCCTTTGAGGCCGGTGAGCAGGTCGTTGCCCGGGGTGTCACGGAAGGGATCCTGCTTGAGCGCCTGTACGAACTCCCGCTGGTCGCGGAGGTCCTCGCGGACCTGCGTGGCCAGCCGCGCCGCGGAGGCCGAGGCAGGTCGCACGGGCTCCGGCCCGACGCCGGTCAGCACGGGCACGATCGAGATCACGGCTAGTACGGCGACGATCCGGAGCGTCGGCCGCCGGTGTCTCGCCACCAGCCGGGTCACCCGCAGTGCCGACAGCGGCAGCAGGGCAAGCAGTCCCACACCGAGGAGTCCGGCCACGACGAACACTGCGATGGCGCCGACTCGGCCGATCGAGTCGCTGAGCAGGCCCAGCGCGGAGCCGACGTACGCCGCGTCGTACACGGGGTGGAAGGCGCGGTCGAAAGCCAAGTAGAAGCCTCTGTCGAGCAGCCTCAGAACCAGCAGCACCCCGACGAGCAGCCCGTCGATCAGCGCGAGGACGCGGGCGAGTCTCGACGGCAGTACGCAGACGAGAAGGACGAACACCAGGCCCTCGAGCGGGATCCGGAGGAAGGCAGCCGGCGACAGACTGCCGGTGTGGTCCGGCACGACGAGCGCGGCCCAGAGCAGGAGCACCGCGACCGCCGACGCCAGGGTGGCACGAGTGCCGCGCGGGCTTCCGGCCTGGCGCCACAGCCCCCAGATCTGACGGCCGAACGACTCGGCCAGCAGTCCCAGCGCGATCAGCAGCACCACTGTGGTCACGGCGTCGGGCAAGATGCCGGCCGCGGCGACGGTGAGGGCGATGCCCTGGATCGCCGCGACGACCTTGGCCCAGTAGCGAGGCCGGAGCGAGCCGCGCAGCCACGGCAATGCCCAACTGGCGGCCACGAACAGGTAGCGAGCCGCACCGATCGCAAGCACCCACCAACCCGCCGTACGGCCGACGTACACGCTCAGAACCAGGATCAGGAACGCGTCGACTTCCATGTCGAAACGTGCGCCGAACGCCGAAGCGGTGCCGGTACGCCGAGCGATCTGGCCGTCCACCCCATCGAGGACCAGCGCGATCGTCGAGAGCGTCACGAGGATCGCCACCGGCGCCTGCCCGACAAAGGAGTACGCCGTGAGCGCCGCGACCCCGCAGGCGAGGACCGCGCGGGCCAGTGTCACTCTGTCCGCGGGCCCCAGCCCGTCACGACGGTGATGCGCCATCGCGCGGGCGAGCAGCGTGGCAAGGCCGGCTCCGGAGACGACGCCGGTCACCCAGCCGGCGACGTCGAGGCCGCTGACTGCTGCGAGCACGCCGAGGAGTACGAGCAGACCAGCGAAGCCGGCGAGCGGGCCGGTCAGGATGCGGCTGCGCACTCGACCCTGAACCAGGCGCACAATGCCTCCGTATCTAGGCGTACGAGACTCATACGAGAACAGCGTCGCACCGGTTCATCGGAGCGGGCGAAGGAGGCTGCGGTGCCGGCCGAAGTACGCGCGCTCGGCGAACCTCAGGCGGTCAACGAGGGGCCGTTGTGAGGCAGGTGCACGTCCTGGTCCCGGATGGGATCGACGATCCGCTGCGGCCGAGCGGCGGCAACGTCTACGACCGCCGGGTCTGTCGCGGGCTCATGGCACTCGGCTGGTCGGTTCACGAGCACGCCGTGGCTGGCCAGTGGCCCCGTCCTGACGCGGCGGCCCGCTTTGCCGCGGCAGCGGCGCTGGCCCAGGTCCCGGATGGCGGAGTGGTGTTGGTCGATGGCCTGCTGGCGTCCGTGATCCCGGAGGTGCTGGAGCCCGAGGCCGACCGCCTGCGGCTCGTCGTACTCCTGCACATGCCGCGGGACGACGCGCGCGAGGTGGCGGCGCTGTCGGCGGCATCCGCGATTGTGGCCACCAGTGAATGGACCCAGCGGTGGCTGCTCGACCATTACGACCTGCCCAGGGATCAGGTGTACGTCGTACGCCCCGGGGCTGACATGGCCGAGGTGGCAGCGGGTTCGGTGTCCGGCGGGCGGCTGCTTTGCGTCGGAGCGATCACGCCGGCCAAAGGGCCCGACGTCCTGCTCGAGGCGCTGGCCATGGTGGACGATCCGGCGTGGCGGTGCGTCTTCGTTAGCTCGCTGGAACTTGATCTGGAGTTTGTCGACGGACTGCGCCGGCAGGCCAAGGACCGGCGTCTGGCCGACCGGGTGTGCTTCGCCGGCCCGCTCACGGGTGCCGAACTCGAGAGTGCCTACGCAGAGGCGGACGCATTGGTGCTGGCCTCCCAGTTCGAGACCTACGGCATGGTCGTCACCGAGGCACTGGCCCGCGGGCTGCCGGTCGTGGCTACAGAGGTCGGCGGCGTACCGGAGGCTCTCGGCCACGCGTCCGACGGCAGCCGGCCGGGCCTGCTGGTTGCGCCGCGCGACCCACACGCTCTCGCGCAGGCGCTGCGTCGGTGGCTGGGTGACCCACTGGAGCGCGCCCGGCTGCGCGCGGCGGCCAGATCGCGGCGCCTGACACTGTCCGACTGGGCACAGACCTCAGGCGAGTTGTCGGCCGTGCTGGCCGACGTCGCGGGGTGAACCAGCGGGAGGTGACAGCCGTGTTAGTGGTACGAGACCCAACTACGAGATCGGAACCGCCATCAGCCGAAGCATCTGGACCTGGGCGCGCTTGGCGGGCGGCGCCGCGATCCTCGCCGTTCTTGTGTGGCGGGTCGGCACGGGCCCGCTGGTGGACGGGCTCCGGCTGACGACCGGCTGGCCGATCGCCGCAGCGTTCGCGATCACGTCGCTGACCACGCTGTGCTGTGCATGGAGGTGGAGGCTCGTCGCCCGCGGACTCGGCGTTGAGCTGCCGCTGTGGACCGCGGTAGCTGCGTACTACCGGTCCCAGTTCCTCAACGCCACGCTGCCTGGCGGGGTGGTCGGCGACGTACACCGCGCCGTACGCCACGGGCGTGAGGCCGGCGACCTGGGTAGGAGCCTCCGGGCCGTCGCGTGGGAGCGGGCGTCGGGATTTGCGGTGCAGGTCGTGCTGACGGTCGGCGTGCTGTTTCTACTGCCCGCGGGCACCTTTGTCCCCTCAGTCGCCGTGACGGCCGTTGTCGTCGCCGGTGTGGCGCTGATCGTCGTACTCCTGTGCCTGAACCGACGTCGCCTCTCCTCGCGGATCGGACGCGCCTTTACGAGCGACCTCCGCAACGCGATCCTCGCACCGCGCGCCTGGCCGGGCATCGTGCTCGCCTCCGTCGTCGCCGTGCTCGGCCACGCGGCTGTGTTCCTGATCGCCGTACAGGCGACCGGGACCGACGTGTCCCCGGCTCGATTGTTGCCTCTGGCACTGGTTGTGCTGACGGCCTCCGCCGTACCGACCAACATCGCAGGCTGGGGCCCACGCGAGGGCGCGGCCGCGTGGGCGTTCAGCTCACTCGGCCTCGGCGCCGCGCTGGGCGTCACCGTCGCGGTGGTGTACGGCGTACTCGCGCTGGTCGCCACGCTGCCCGGAGCCGTCGTCCTGGTCCTCGCGCGCCGGCGCGCCCGGCCCATTGCACCCGACTCGACCGAGGCGCCGGAACGGATCGGGAGTGCCCTAAACACCTGACCGCCAAATACGCACGATGCCCCCGAACTCAGAGAGTCCAGGGGCGTCGCGCTCAGGCGGGAACTTCGCGCCGGTGCTGCGTAGCAGCGGTACCGTTCGAGTTATTGTGGAGGTACTGCTGGTGGTATCGGTGCTGTTCCAGCGATAGAACACTGCAGCCTGCGCGAGCGCGGGGTTCGCGACGACGCGCCGCGGCGACCTAACCTCCTCCCCGATCCGGCGGAATGGCGCAGTTGGTTCCGTTGCTATCAGCTCGGCCGCGTAGACGCCGTCCGGGTCTCAGGTTTGGGATGCCCGTTGTATCGACCGGCGTCCACGGTTGCCCGTGAAAACCCCTGTCTGACTGGCGTCGCCGGCTTTCGCCAAGGTGACCTCGTAGCGAGGTTCGAACCGCTCGTCGAGAACCTCCAGATCCTCGATCTGGTGGTGAAACAACGTCTTGATGCTTGGCCGAGAACGTCCGCCCGTGCGGTCGTACACGAAGAAGTACTCCTGGCCGACGCCGTCGCTCTTGCGCGTCTTAAAGACTAGTGAGTACGGCTCGACGACCCTGCGGACGCCGTGGTAAGTCAGCGCCATCAGCATTCGCCGCGCTCCGGCATCAAGGATGAGATTCCGTAAATGCGATGGGTAGAAGGCGAACTCGCCACCGCGATAGTTCTCGTACGGCAAGAACATTTCAGCGATGCCAGAACGAAGCGTTTCGACTGCCGAATCGAATGACAGTCGGGTGGCGGCGGGGACGAGAACCTTATGCCAATAGCCTCGAAAGAGGTCGAGCGGCAGACCGAGCAACAAGGAACGGGCGGCAGCCGGGCTGCGACCGAAAAGGGTCTTGCGCAAGAAGACCTTCATCACCTCGCTCCTATCTACGCTGACATCCTGGCTGATGAATGCGCCGTAGATGAGGTCGAACAGGTCGTAGCAGTAGCGGCGTTGGAGGAGACACTTCATCTTGTCGGCGAGCGCTTCCTCCAGCGATACGCACCTCAGTACTGCGGAGCAGGCATCAGCGTCAGAGTACGGATGGATGAGGCGTCGTTCCTGCACCGGCAACTGCAGTCGGTCAAATTCGGTCATGTCGACCCGCACCGAGACGCGGACATGGTCCTGACCGCCGATGAGATCCTTGAAGTACAACCGGTACTTGTAGACGTGCCTCGACGAGTCGACTTGTTGTTCTCCCGCGAGTCTGTTGCGGTCGATGTCGAAGTCGATTCCAGCCTCGGCGCGAGCATAATCACAGACGAGGTTCAACTCGGAAAGCACAGCGTCAGGGTCGAGTACGTGCGGGCTGGAGAAGTCGAGATCATCGGAAAATCGCGTCATCGGCAGATAGCCCTTGCGGAGCGCGTTGCCACCCTTCAGAACCGTCGTCTCCCGCAGTGACGACTGCGTGAACAGGCCGCTGATGAGCCAGCCGAACGCGTAGTCACGCTGCACGTCGGATTCGTTCAGGTCGAACGCGTCGGCTTGCACGAGGAACTCCTCGCGGCTGATCAATGCGCACACCTCCAGTTCCCGGCAAAATGTCATTCTGCACCATGCCGAACATGCTTTCGACCCATTTGCCCTGACGTCGCCGGGGATACTACCTTCCCGCGATTGGCGGGTGGGGAGCTGAGAGGGCACCACCGCCGCGGTGGTGCCCTCTTCAGCCAAGTGATCAGCCCGGGAACTTCGCGCCAGTGTTGCTGTGGCAGCGGTAGCCGTTGGGGTTCTTGTAGAGGTACTGCTGGTGGTAGCCCTCGGCGTAGTAGAAGGTGGTGGCGGGGGCGATTTCGGTGGTGATGTCGCCGTAGCCGAGGGGCTTGATGACGGGGGCGTACAGGTCGCGGGTGCGCTCGGCCTCGGCGCGCTGGGCGTCGGTGGTGTAGTAGATCGCCGAGCGGTACTGCGAACCGAGGTCATTGCCCTGGCGCATGCCCTGTGTCGGGTCGTGGGTCTCCCAGAAGACCTTCAGCAGATCCGTGAAGGTGGTCTTGGTGGGGTCGTACACGACACGGACGGCCTCGGTCTGGCCGGTGCGGCCGGTGCAGACCTCTTCGTACGTAGGGTTGGGGGTGTAACCGCCCGCGTAGCCCACGGCCGTGGTGTACACGCCGGGCTGCTGCCAGAAGATCTCCTCGGTGCCCCAGAAGCATCCGGTGCCGAACCAGACCTCCTCGAACCCCTCGGGCGCGGCGGCGGTCTGCGGCGTGTGCAGGACGATGTTCTCGTCCGGTACGGCGAATCCGGGGGTCTCCCGCCCGGGCAGGGCGGCCGACGGCTCGACCATGGCGGTGTTGCGGGTGAAGAACGACATTCTCACGCCTCTCGCAGAGTGACTCTCATAGTCTGTCAACGCCCGCTGTAAGGCGAACCTTCCCCGCACCCCTTACGGCGCGATGACGTCACGCGATCATCGCGGCCGAGCGCCGGGCATGGGGCATGCCGCTGGTGAGAGCGGCGTACGACGCCGCAAGTCGGCGTACTCCGTCACGCAGCGCATCCACGGGCAGCGTGTATGGCAACCGGATGAACGACTCCAGGCCGCCGTCGGGGGAGAACCGCGCGCCGGCCACCAGCAGTACGCCGTTCCGCTCGGCCAGGCCGACCAGGCTCGACCCGACGGGCTCCGGCAGCTCGCACCACAACGAGAGCCCGCCGCCCGGGAGCCGGAATCGCCACGATGGCAGCTCTTCGGACACGACCTGGGCCAAGGCGTCGCGCTGCCGGGCGATCGTCAACCGCCGGTCGGGTAGCAACGGTTCCGGCTCCCGGAGTAGTTGCGCTGCAACTAGTTGCTCGAGCACGGGTGCGCCGAGATCCAGCGACGCGCGGGCGTCGAGCACCTGGGCGACCAGCGCCTGGGGCACCCGCATCCAGCCGATCCGCAGTCCGCCCCAGAACAGCTTGCTCGCCGAACCGACCGTGATCACGCCGTCGGGGTTGTACGACGCGAACGGTGGCGGCATCTCCTGTCCGTCGAGCGACAAGCCGTACAGCGTCTCGTCGACGATCACCGTCGTCCGGCTGCGCGCGAACGCGGCGGCCAGCTGCTTGCGGTCCGTTGCCGGCATCAACCACCCGGTCGGGTTCTGGAAATCCACAACCATCCACGCGGCCCGCGGCGCGGTCTGCCTGATGGTTGCCTCCAGCAACGGAAGGTCCCAGCCGTCCGGACCCATCGGGGTGGCGACGATCCGGCATCCGCTGTGCCGGATCGCGTCGACGGAGTTGGGGTGCGTGGGGCTCTCGGTCAGCACCCGGTCGCCGATCTGCGTCATCGCACGGATCGCGATCGACGTCGCGGCCAGTGCGCCGGCGGTAATGATGATCTGGTCGGGCGAAGTCGGCAGCCCGCGTTCGGCGTACACGGCCGCGACCTCCGCGCGCAGCTCCGGCAAGCCCTGTGGGTGATAGCCAGGGGTGGCGAGCTGCGCCGGGAGGTCGTCCATGGCCGACGCGACCGCCGCGCTGATCCCCGGGATGGCGGCGGGGGCGGCGGCGGTGAAGTCGTAGTGTCCGTCGGTCTCGAACGTCGGCGCGTGATGCCGGCTGAGTGACGGTTGGATCCGGCCCGGGAGAGCAGTGACGCTGCCCGAACCGCGGCGGCTGATCACGTACCCGCGGTCGCGCAGTTCCCGATACGCCGATGCGACCGTCGTCCTGCTCACGCCGAGACTCTCGGTCAGCTCGCGCTCGCTCGGCAGCCGCGATCCGGGCGTGATCCGGCCGTCTGCGATCAGCAAGCGGAGCCGTTCGGCGAGCAGCCAGTACGCCGGACCGGTGCCGTCGGCCCAGGCGCCGAGCAGGCCGACGAGGGTGCTGGCCGGGAGATACTGTCCCTTCATGCAGTCCACTATGACGCAATTGGCTATCGAATACCAGGCCACTTAGCGCCGACACTGGAGAACGTGACTGCCACTCCCGATGCCCCGCCGCGTCAGCTCGCGCCCATCAATCCGATCCAGCAGCTGAAGGCAGGCCACCTGCCGCGACGCCTGGTCCAGCTGTACGTCGGACTGACGCTGTACGGCGCCTCGATGGGTCTGATGATCCAGGGCAACCTCGGCCTGGACCCGTGGGACGTGTTCCACTCCGGCATCACGAGGCATTTCCCGTTCAGCTTCGGCACCGTGGTGATCGCGGTCAGCTTCGTCGTACTGCTGGCCTGGGTCCCGCTGCGGCAGTGGCCCGGCCTCGGCACGATCAGCAACGCGATCGTGATCGGCCTGGTCACCGACCTCACCCTGGCCACGGTCGACCGCCCGGACGCGCTCTGGCTCCGGATCGTCTTCATGCTGGCTGGTGTCGTCGTCAACGCGCTCGCCGGCGCGCTCTACATCGGCGCGCAGTTCGGCCCCGGTCCGCGCGACGGGCTGATGACGGGGCTGGTACGTCGTACCGGCCTGAGCGTCCGGCTCGTCCGTACGTCGATCGAGCTCACCGTCCTCGCGACAGGCTTCCTCCTCGGCGGATCGATCGGCGTCGGCACCGTCGTGTACGCCCTCGCGATCGGCCCGCTCGTCCACTTCCTGCTACCGATCTTCACCGTCCGCCTGAAATCCTGAGGCGTGAGCACTTATCGGTTCTCGGCGCCGCTGTGGCAGTACCCCGGCGAGGGTGGTTGGTACTTCGTCGCGGTCCCGGAGGAGATCAGCGACGACATTGCGGACCTGACCGCGGGCCGGCGCAACGGATTCGGGTCGGTGCGCGTCAGCGTGACGGTCGGCGAAAGCACGTGGCAGACATCGCTGTTCCCCAGCAAGTCCGGCACCTACCTACTGCCCGTGAAGAAGCCGGTGCGCGTCGCCGAGGGTCTAGCCGAAGGCACGCCGGTCGAGACCCAGCTGAACCTCGCCGACTCCTAGGCCCGCTCGGCCGCCCACCGCAGCCGACCGTCCGCCGCGCGCGGGTACGACGAGCGCGGCGTACGACGGGCGGCAGCTGCGGCAACCGCGTGATACGGCGGCCGCGGCCGGAATACGACGGAAGCCGATGCAGTGCGACGAGCACTGACGAGCGCTGGAGTGCGACTAGCGCCAGGCTAGGGCAAACGCGGCGCGGGTACGGCGAGCGCGGGTACGGCGAGCGCGGGTACGGCGCACGCGGGTACGGCGCACGCGGCAGGGTTGATGGGGCGCGGAGAGCGCCGACGAGCGCCGCGGGGGTGCGGCGGACGCCGGCACGGCGAGTGCGCCGAGTGCGGGGTGCGCCGAGTGCGGCGTGCGACGAGTGCGGGCTACGGCGAGCGCGGGCACGGCGGACGCGAGTACGGCGGACGCGGGTACGGCGGACGCGAGTACGGCGAGCGCGGCCGGAGTACCAGACAGGTTGATGGGGCGCGGAGAGCGCCGACGAGCGCCGCGGGGGTGCGGCGGACGCCGGCACGCCGAGTGCACCGAGTGCGCCGAGTGCGCCGAGTGCGGGGTACGACGAGTGCGGGGTACGACGAGTGCGGGGTACGACGAGTGCGGCGTACGACGAGTGCGGCGTACGACGAGTGCGGGTACGGCGGACGCGGGTACGGCGAGCGCGGCCGGAGTACGGACAGGTTGATGGGGCGCGGAGAGCGCCGACGAGCGCCGCGAGGGTGCGGCGGACGCCGGCACGGCGCGTGCGCCGAGTGCGGGGTACGACGAGTGCGGGGTACGGCGTGTGCGGGGTACGGAGTGTGCGGGGTACGGCGTGTGCGGGGTACGACGAACGCCGCCGGGGGAACGGCGGCGTTCGTGGTGTCAGTGGGTGCTGGCGATCAGGTGCTGGTGATCAGGTGCTGGTGATCAGGTGCTGGTGATCACTTGCTGGGGCCGGTCTGCTGCGGATTCCTGTTCGCGGTCTGGCCGGCGGCTCGCGTTCCGGTGTCTTGTCTGGCGGACTCCGCCGTCTTGGTGGCTGCCGCCTGGGTCGAGTTGCGGATCGGCGCGACATCCCCTGCCGCCGCCGCGGCCCTCGCGGCCTCTTCCTTCGCACGAACCTCTTTGGGGTCGCCCCCGGCCTCAACCTGACCCTGCCCCTGGACTTGTGGCTGCCCCTGGGCCCGCTGTCCCTGCGGTTGTCCTTGGATCTGGGGCTGTCCCTGCACTTGGCTCTGTCCCTGGGCGGGGGTTTCGACGGGCCGTTCGGCGTGGGCGTCGGGTGCCTCGGCGGTCCTGGTCCAGTCCTCGCTCCGGCTCACCGGTTGTGCGGCGGTCTCGGCCTGCTGCTGAGCGCCTTCCTGCCGGCCTTGGACGACCTGCTGCCCGCTCGCCGCGACCGACGGCTGAGTTCCCTCGCCGAGCTCCTGCTCACCACCCTCAACCCGCTGCCCCTCAGCCACTTGCGGGCCTCCGGCAACTTGCTGCCCTTCGCCGACTTGCTGGCCCTCGCCGACTTGCTGGCCCTCGCCGACCTGCTGACCGTCGCCGACCTGCTGACCGTCGCCGACCTGCTGGCCGTCGCCAACTTGCTGACTGCCGACTTGCTGCCCTTCGCCGACCTGCTGGCCTTCGCCGACCTGCTGGCCCTCGCCGACCTGTTGACCCTCGTCAACCTGCTGGCCATCGGTGGCTTGTTGGCCTTCGGGCTGCGGGTCGGTGGGCTGCTGCCGGCCTGTCTCTTCGGTCTGGACGATCGGGTGTTGGCCTACGTTGTGAAGGTTCGGGTCGATCTCCGGCTGCTGACCCGCCTGTTGGTTGACCTGCTGGCCGGGCTGCTGGTTGGGCTGTTGGTTGAGCTGCTGGCCTGAGCGGTCGACCTGGTTCAGTAGGGCGGCGAGGTTGGCGTTCTCCTGCTGGATCTGGGCCATTCGGGTCTCGATCAGCTGCTTGATCTCGCCCTGCAGCCGCTGGAACTCGGCCAGCGCCTGGACCAGTGCCTGTTCGGTCTCCCCGGCTGCCTGGCCGCCGGCTGCAGCCACGAGCTGCTGCATCACCGCCGCTCCGCGCTGCGGCTGCACCCGCCCGCCCTGGATCTGTTGCCTCTGGCCCTGACCTTGAACCTGTTGCCCTTGGCCCTGAACCTGCCGCTGCCCGCCGCCCTGCTGTTGCCCGGCACCCTGCTGCTGACCAACACCCTGCTGCTGAGCACCCTGTTGCTGTCCCGGTCGTGGCGCGTACACCTCGGGTTTGAACGCCGTCTCCAGCTGGCCCTGGACCATGTTGGAGATCTGGGTCTTGGTCATGGCCGGGTCGTTGCCCATCGCCAGTCTGACGTTGGGATCGGCGTTCTTCGCCTCTTTGCCGGCCAGGACCATCGCGGCCTTGACCATCTTGGTCCCGTGCCGGACGTCCTGCCAGCGTGAGTACCGTCGCGCTGCCTGGCGGAGCGGGTTCCTGGTCGGGCTCTGCTGGCGCTGGGTCCGCTGCATGCGGTTGGTCGCGCGCTGGCTCATCGTCTGCGACGTGCCGGCGTGCAGGTCCGGGCGAACCTGCCCGTTGACGCCCACCTGCGCCAGCCGTGCCAGATGCGCCGGCGTCATCCGGGAGCTGCCGATGCGCGCCAGGACGTCCCTGTCCCAGTTCTTCACGTCGCGCGCGGCCAGTGCGTACCCGGCCTTCATCGTCTTGGTGCCGCGCGACCGCGCACGCCACCGGGAGATCCGCCCCTGCCGAGGCTCAGCGGAAGGCTCGCTCATGCCTCCACCTCGCTACGCCCGGTTCCGGCATGAGCGCGTTGCCCGGCTGTTCCACTGATCCGCTCGCTCATGGCAGGTCTCCTAGTCGATGTACACGGCGTAGTTGACCCCGACCGACGTCGTCAGCGGGTCCTTGCTGGGCTTGTTGCTGTACAGGTGGATCTGGGCGCCCGGGCGCAGCCAGACGGCGAGGTGCCGGCGGCCGGTGCCGGCACCTGGCTCCCACTCGTCGACAAAGGTGACGCTGCTCTCATCACCGATGTAGTCCGGCTGTCCCCAGTGTCTGGTGGCGAGCGCCAGGTGGGCCGGCCAGTGCTCGTCCAGCCCGGCCTCGGCCGCGGCGATGTCGTCCGGGCCGATGTCGTACGCCGACCAGCCGCTGTCCGGGCAGTCCGGGAACGCGAGCCCGTCGAACACGATCATCGTCGTCCCGCGCCGGGTGGTGAAACCCCAGGAGACCATCTCGTCGCCGATGACCTCGCCGGCCTCGAGCGGCCACGGCTGCCAGGTCGTCTGGCTCATCACCCGGTTCACCAGGGCGCGCACGACCTCGGGACCGGCTTCGTCACCGTCGGGACCGGCGATCGTGCCCCAGTCCGGGATCTCGGCGAGGTCCGCCATCGCCAGGTCGTCCTGGTCGAGCGGCCTGTCCTGCGTCTTCATCCGGCCCCGTCGTCCTTCCTGATCAGTCCCCGGCGGCAACCACTGACCGCAACCGTAGGTGGCGCAGTGGGTCATTCGCCAGCCGGTTCGACGCGCCTGTGGACAACCTGGATCCCGGCAATGATCCGAGGGCGCCGTGCCCCGCCTGTGGACGGCCTGCACGGCCGGATCAGACCAGGCCGTACGCTGGTCCGGTGAACACGGAACACCACTACGGCTTCGAGACGCTCGCCATCCACGCCGGGAACGAGCCTGATCCGACCACCGGCTCGGTGGTCCCGCCGATCTATGCCACCAGCACCTACAAGCAGGACGGCGTCGGCGGGCTGCGCAACGGCTACGAGTACTCCCGCTCCGCGAATCCGACCCGGACGGCGCTCGAGGAGTGCCTGGCCGCGATCGAGGCGGGCAACCGCGGCTTCGCGTTCGCCAGCGGGCTGGCCGCCGAGGACACCCTGATCCGCTCGCTGTGCGTGCCCGGTGACCACGTGGTGTTCCCCGACGACGCGTACGGCGGCACGTTCCGGCTGTTCTCCAAGGTGCTCGGCAACTGGGGCGTCGAGATGACCCCGGCCGCGGTCACCCACCCGGAGGCGATCCGCGCCGCGATCCAGCCCGGCAGGACCAAGGTCGTCTGGCTCGAGACCCCCACCAACCCCTTGCTGAACGTCGCGGACATCGCGATCGTCGCCCAGATCGCGCACGATGCCGGCGCCCTGCTGGTCGTCGACAACACGTTCGCCTCGCCGTACCTGCAGCAGCCGCTGGAGCTCGGCGCGGACGTGGTCGTCCACTCGACCACGAAGTACATGGGCGGCCACTCCGACGTGGTCGGCGGTGCGCTCGTCGTCCGCGACGCCGAGCTGGCCGAGAAGATCGCCTTCCACCAGAACGCCATCGGCGCCGTCGCCGGGCCGTTCGACTCGTGGCTGGTCCTGCGCGGCATCAAGACGCTCGGCGTCAGGATGGACCGGCACAGCGACAACGCCGAGAAGGTCGTCGAGTTCCTGCAGCGGCACAACTCGGTCAGCCAGGTGCTGTACCCCGGCATCGACGGTCACCCGGGCCACGAGACCGCCGCCAAGCAGATGAAGCGGTACGGCGGGATCGTGAGCTTCCGCGTGACCGGTGGCGAGAAGCACGCGCTGGACATCTGCAACAAGGCCGAGGTCTTCACGCTGGGCGAGTCCCTCGGCGGCGTCGAGTCGCTGATCGAGCACCCGGGCAAGATGACCCACGCCTCGGTTGCCGGTACGCCGCTGGAGGTGCCGGCCGACCTGATCCGCCTGAGCGTCGGCATCGAGACAATCGACGACCTGCTGCTCGATCTCGACCGCGCGATGGCATGACCCTGGTAGTGGCCGTCGACTTCGGGTCGACGTTCACGAAGGCGGTTGCCGTGGACATCGGCTCGGGTGAGTTGGTCGCCCGGGCCGAGCACCGTACGACGATCGACACCGACGTGATGGACGGGTGGAATGCCTGCCGGGTCGCGCTCGAGGACGTCGATCGTAGCGTGAAGAAGGCCGAGGTGCTGGCCTGTTCGAGTGCGGGCGGCGGGCTGCGGATCGGTGTCGTGGGCAACGAGGAGCTCGTCACCGCGGAGGCGGGCAAGCGGGTCGCGTTGTCCAGCGGCGGCCGGGTAGTTGCCGTCGTCAACGGTGGGCTGACGGCAACCACTCAGAAGGAGCTGCGCAAGGATCGCCCGGACGTCGTGCTGCTGCTCGGCGGGACCGACGGCGGCAACTCGGCGGTGCTGCTGAAGGCGGCCCAGACGCTGGCGAAGTACACCTGGCGGAAACCGGTCGTTGTCGCAGGCAACATCGACGCCTGGGATGAGATCCGCGAGATCCTCACCGAGGCCGCCGTACCGCACGTGCTGGCGGACAACGTCGTACCGGAGATCGGGGTGTTCGCGCCGGACAGCGCGCGGGCGGCGATCCGCGAGATGTTCCTCGCGCATGTGATCGGCGGGAAGAACCTGTCCCGCGATCCGGCGTTCGCGAGCATGATCCGCGCCGCGACGCCGGACGTCGTACTGCGGGGCGTCGAGGTGCTCGCGGGCCTGCACGGCGATGTGGCGGTCGTCGACATCGGCGGCGCGACCACCGACGTGCATTCGGTGATCGAGCTCGACCCGGAGGACGCGAACCTCGGCCGGGAGGTCGTCGCCACCCATCCGGTCACCCGGACGGTCGAGGGCGATCTCGGCATGCGCTGGAGCGCCGTACCTGTGGTCGCCGCGGGCGCCGAGGCCGGGCTCATCGCGAACGTCGACGCAGTTCGAGCGGCTGCCGAGCGTCGGCATGACGATCCTTCCTTCCTGCCACACGACCAGCAGGAAGCGTCGTACGACGAGACACTGGCGAGCGTCGCCGCGACGGTCGCGCTGAGGCGGCATGCGGGACGGCAGCGGATCGTCTTCGGGCCCGGCGGGCGGGTGATCGAGCGCTCCGGGAAGGACCTGCGGGAGGTGGATCTGCTGGTCGGATCCGGAGGAGTACTGCGGCACAACCCGCCGGAGGTCGCCGCCCGGATCCTGGGCTCGATCGAAATGAACGCGCAGGAGGAGGGCTGGCTCGTCCCGCAGCGGGCGGAGGTGTGCGTGGACTCGGACTACGTGCTCGCTGCCGTCGGTCTGCTCGCGGATGACGAGCCGAAGGCCGCGGAGGGGCTGGCGGCCCACATTCATGGAACCGGTGCGCGCGGGCACTAGTCTCAGCAGCAACCGAGCTGTGGAGGTGTCATGAGCGAGGCGGGGCGGGACGGCGTGGAGGTCTCCGAGGACCGGAGTCCGGTGGCGGACAACGAGGTCCTCGAGGAGGCCGGCGAGCCGGAGGAGCAGAAGCTTCCCGATGACGTCGCGCCGGTCGATGACGCCGGCGTGACGCGTGGGATGTACATCGCCAGCACCTGGGCGTGGCGGTTCCTGGCGGTCGTGGCTGCCGTGGTTGTGATCGGGTACGGCATCCGGTACCTGTCCGAGGTCGTCGTACCGGTGACTGTCGGTGTCCTCCTGACCGCACTGCTCGTGCCCATCACCAACGGCCTGCAGAAGCTTCGTCTCCCGCGCGGCCCCGCGGCCGGAATCACTGTGATCGCGACGGTCGTGCTGGTGGCCGGCCTCCTCACCCTGGTCGGCACGCAGATCGCAGGCCAGTTCGACAGCCTGTCGACCCAGGTCGGCGAAGGTGTGCAGAAGCTCCGCGAGCTGGGCCGGATCAACTTCGGCCTGACCGACCAGGACGTCACCAACGCGATCAAGACACTGCGCGAACAGATCACCTCCGGCGGCGCGATCGGCCAGCAGGCAGCAGCGGTCGGTACGACGGCCACGCATGTCGTCGCGGGGCTGTTCATCTCGCTGTTCTGCCTGTTCTTCTTCCTGTACCAGGGCGATCAGATCTGGGCGTGGCTGGTCCGGCTGTTCCCGCGCCGCGCGCGCGACAAGGCGGACTCGTCCGGGCGCCGGGCCTGGGTCTCGCTGACCGCGTTCGTCCGCGCGACGATCGTGGTCGCCGCCGTGGATGCGATCGGCATCTCGCTCGGCGCCGCGATCCTCGGCCTGCCGCTGGTGAGCGCGATCGGCATCCTGGTGTTCGTCGGCGCGTTCGTACCGGTCGTCGGCGCGCTGGTCAGCGGCGTGGTCGCCGTCCTCGTCGCGTTGGTTGCCAAAGGCCCCATTGTTGCGATCGTCATGCTCGCGGTCGTGATCGGCGTACAGCAGCTGGAGGCCCACGTCCTGCAGCCGTTCCTCCTCGGCCGCGCGGTCAGCGTCCACCCCCTGGCCGTCATCCTCGCGATCGCCACCGGAGTAGTCATCGCCGGCATCGTCGGTGCCCTGGTAGCCGTCCCCACCGCCGCCGTACTCAACGCCATCGTCAACCACCTGGCCGGCAACGACCAGGACCCCGAACCCCCACGCCCCCTCCCCAGACGCCGCCCCCGCCCGACTCCCGCGGAGGACCAGCCCTAGCTTCCCCGTTCGCCCTTCGACCGCTCCTGGCTCAGCGACGACCTGCGCTCGGCCGTGCCGCTCGAGCCGGCGGCGTGGACCTGTCCGGGCATCGCCTGGCCGGAGTTCAGCAGGCCGACCGACTTGTCTATGTCGGGGTTCGCCTCGCGGGCGCGGATCTGGTTCGCCCAGGCGCTCATCCGCTCCTTCAGACCGGCTGTCTCCTCGGGCCCGAGACCGTACTTGGCGTACTCCGCGTCCGGTATCCGCTGGGCGTCGTCGAGTAGCTGCGCGAACATCGGCCGATCCATCGGGGATGCCTCGCGGGCGTCGGCCAGCTGGAGCAGGTGATCGGTGGAGTACCCGGCCTCCATGGCGGCGTTGACATCCACGAAGTCCTTGGCTTCGCCACGGGTGTAGATCGAGCCGACCTTGGAGCCGACCGCGTCCTCCACCGAGATCACCGGGCCGACGCCGGTCTCCACCGCGGGCTTGCTGCGGTAGTCCTGACCGAGGTCGATGTGGGTCTTCTCGTCGCCTTTCGCCACCTCGATGCGCGCGTGCGCCGGATACCGGCGGGTGACCTCCGCGGTGTACCCCTGCTCCTCGAAAGCCGATTTCAGGCCCTCGACCGACTCGCCGACGTCCTGGTTCAGGTCGTTCGTGAACAGGTCGATGTCGTCGGATTCGCGGCTTCCGATGCCGTGCATCGACAGCGCATTGCCCCCGGCCAACGCGAAGCCCTTGTTCTGGAGCGAGGACAACGCGATTCGCGTTGCACGTTCATGTTCCGGCTTCATCCGGCCGTGGTGAGCTGCGGGAAGGCCTTGTTCCACAGGTCGGCGCAGCGGCGGGGGAGCCGGAGGCGCTGCCAGACGGCAATCAGGACGTCCCGGTTGAGGAACTCGGTCAGGTCGTCCTCGGTCGAGGCTTCGCTGATCACCTTGCTGTACAGCGCGATCGTGTCGTCGACGCTCGCGAGGTCGTACGTCCGGTGCGGGCCCCAGTCGAGGCGGCTCGGCAGGTCCACGACACCGCTCGTCGGACCCTGAAGGAGGTCCAGCGACTCCGGAACGATGTACGGGATCATCGAGGCATAGGTGTCGCCGGGCTGGGCCTCGTGCTTGTCGCTCATCTGACCATCGTCTCAGAGCGCAGGCCCATCGGACTGCCGATCGAGTTGCTGGGCCCACTCCGTCGCCGTACGACGGATGCGCGCGATCTGCTCGGGCATAGCGCCGTACCGGGTGAATCCGGTGTCCGGGAGCCGGGCACCGGCCCGGAGTTGGGCTGCGAACATCTGGCGGTCGAGAGGGAGGGCTTCCCGCTGATCTGCGAGTGCGAGCAGCGCATCCGGGTGGTGCCGTCCGCTGTCCAGCACAGACTGGACGTCGATGAAGTCACGTGGTTCGAGCCTGGAGTACACAGCGCCGACCTTGCTGCCGATCGAGTCGGCCTCCGACAGCACCGCCCCGACCTCCGTCAGCACCGGTGGGCGCTGCCGATGGTCCACCCCAAGGTCGACTTTGGCTGCCGAATCGACGACGAGCCGTGCGAACTGCGGTGCCCGCCTGGCGAGCTCGACGGTGAGGTTGGCGGCTTCGTAGGCGGCGACGAGGTCGTCGACGGCGCGGGCGAAGTTCTCGGTGTCGAGGACGTTGGTGAACAGGTCGATGTCGTCGGATTCGCGAGTGCCGTAGCCGTGCGCCTGGAGGGCGTAGCCGCCGGCCAGGACGAAACCGTAGTCGGCCAGGGCCTCCAGTCCGATGGTGGCCAGCTTGGTTTGCAGCGGATTCACGACGCTCAGTCTGCCTGTTCCGCCGTACGCGAAGACGCCGCCGAGCGCGGCTCGGCGGCGTCCTCCTGCAGCTGCGAGTGCGGTGTCAGCCCTTGCCGACGCCCCTGTCAGGGTTCTTCTGCTGGCCGTGCTCCTCCCTCGGCGACTGGGCCTGCGTCGCGCTGGGCGCGGCCGGAGCCTGCCCCGCCGGCGCCATGCCGCTGAGGGCGGCGTTGGCGCCCTGGGCCTCGATCTGGGCCTGGGCCTCGCGGGCGATCTCCTGAGCCTGCTGCAGGCGGACCGCCGGGTCGGTCGAGTAGACGGCGCTGAACCGCTGGCTGAGCTGGGTCGCGTCCCGGGTGGTCGTCTGCTGCGGCATGTTCTTGTCGAACTTCATCGCGGCGATGGTCGCGCGAGCGCCTTCGGAGGCGAGCGTGACCCGGCTCTTCTGGGTCTTGAACCAGCGCGAGGCCCGGTCGGCCACGCCCTTGCCGAGGGCCTTCAGGTCGCCTGGGATCTCCTTCGCACCGGCTTTGATGTCCCGCCCCATCTCCTTCATGTCGCGGCCGAAGAGCTGGGCTTCTTCCTTGGCCGCGGTGCCGAACGCCTTCGCCTTCTCGGCGCCCGCCTGGTAGAGACCGACCGCACCGGTGGCGAGATCGGCTCCGGTGTCGAGCGTGCTGTTCCCCCACTGGCGGCCCTTGGTGACCACCGCGGACTCGCTCAGCCGTTTCGTCTGCTGGGCGTAGACCGCCTGCACCCGGCCGGTGATGTTCTGCACCTTCTGGTTCAGCTGGTCCTTCATCGGCACCTTCTGAGCCCGCTGGATCAGTCGGTCGACCTCGCTCTTCTGCAGCTGCGCGATGGCCGCGAGGTTCTCCCAGCTCTCCGGAGACAGCGAGCCGATCCGATCGAGGGCTTCGCCCCAGTTGCGCTGGGGGCTTTCGGTGGGCTGCGACATGTCTGGCTCTCCTAGTCGATGTAGACCGCATAGGTGACGCCCACCGCTTCGGTCAGCGGATCCCGCGTCGGCTTGCTGCTGAACAGGTGGAACTGCGCGCCCGGGCGGACCCAGACGGCCAGGTGACGCCGGTCGGCCCCCGCACCCGGCGCCCACTCGTCGAGGAAGGTGGGGCTGCTGTCGTTGCCGACGTAGTCGGGCTCACCGAGGTGTTTGCGGGTCAGGTCGAACATCGCCGGCCAGTTGGCGTCCAGGCCGGCCTCGGCCGCCGGGATGTCGTCCGGGCCGATCTCGTACGCCGACCAGCCGCTGTTCCGCGTGTCTGCGAAGGCCAGCCCGGGGAACACGACGATGGTGCTGCCGCGCTTGGTGGTGAAACCCCACGAGGCCAGCACGTCGTCGATCTGCTCGCCCGGGTTCAGCGGCCACGGCTGCCAGTCGGTGGCCGACGTGACCCGCTGCACGATCGCGCGCACCACGGCGGGACCGGTCTGGTCGCCGTCCGGTCCGGAGATCGGCTTCCAGTCGCCGATCTCCGCGAGATCGGCGATCGCCCGGTCGTCCTCGTCGAGGGGCCTGTCCTGCGTCTTCATTCCGGGCTTGTTCCTTCCGTTGGTGCCCAAGCCGTCGGCAGAACCGTACGGCGGCGTCGGGTCAGGGAATGTACTGAGAAACAGATCGTTCCTGGTCTGCTCCGGAGTCAGCGGGTGGGGCCGTTCCGGTCGGTGCCGCGCGCGGCCGGACCGCCGGTCTGCGGGCGTGCCCCCGTGTTGCCGGCCGCTCGAGTCGGGCTGCCCGGCGGCAGCAGCCCGGCCCGAAGGCTCGCATCCAGCTCCGGTGACCTGCCCGCCGGACCGCCCGCGGCCGCGAGGCGGTCGTGGGCGAGCGCGGTGAGCGAGGTCTGGGACACACTGCTGTCGACGGCTCCGGTGGGCGGCGGGTTCCCGACGTTCGCAAACAGATCGTCGCGCTGCCCTTCGCGGGCCGCGTGCCGTGGTGTCCTCATGTCCCCTCCTCGTTGAGGTAGACCGTGTAGTTGATTCCGACCGATACCGACAACGGGCGCGCTGTCGGCTTGTTGCTGTACAGGTGGATCTCTGCACCGGGCGGCGTCCACACGGCGAGGTGGCGACGGCCGGCGCCGGCGCCCGGGGACCAGTCGTCGACGAATCCCGTCTTGCTGTCGATCCCGACGTACGCCGGTTGTCCCCAGTGCCGGCAGGCGAGGTCGAACTTCGCCGGCCAGTGTTCGTCGAGTCCGGCGATCGCCGCGTCGATGTCGGTGGGCTCGATCGCGAACGCGACCCAGCCGCTGAACGGGCTGTGCGGCAGGACCTGGTCGTCGTAGACCGCGAGCTCGGTCTTGCGGCGGGTCAGGAAACCCCAACCGTCCAACTGGTCGTCGATCACGGTCCTGCGGGTGATCGGCCACGGCTTCCAATTGGTCGCGGACTTGACCCTGCGGATCAAGCGACGCACCGGGTCGGGACCGGTAGCGCCCGCCTGCGGTCCGCCGAGACGTCGCCAGTCGCGGACCTCGGCGAGGTCCGCCATCGCGCGGTCGTCGTCGTCCAACGGCCGGTCAAGAGTCTTCATCCGTGAGGCTGTTCCTGTCCTATGACTGCGGTGCATCACTCTGCTGTCGAAACTAAGACCCCGGCGGGGTCAGGCGGGCCGTTCGTCTCACCCAGAGCAGAAGAACAGCCGCCCTGGGAAGCTTCCCAGGGCGGCTGTCGGGTAGGTCAACCGGAGTTTGGTCTCAGTGCGGTAAACCTGAGTGCCGGATCAGTGGCGTGTCAGTGCATCGCCGCGGCGGCCGAGGACTCCAGCGACTCCGGGCTCTCGCCCTCTGTCTTCGGGCCGTCGTTACGGCCGGCCAGCCGCTGCTCCGGCGTGATGATCGCGATGATCAGCGCGATCGCCAGGAACGGCAGCGAGACCAGGAAGACGTCGTCCATCGCGTCGACGAGCCCGTGCAGAGCGAAGCCCTTCATCGGCTCCTTCAGCGCGTGCAGCGCCTGGACGCTGTTGGCCGCCTTGGCCAGTCCGTCGACCATCGACTGCGTGGCGTTCGGAATGATGTCGCCCAGGTGGTCCTTCAGCCGGCTGGTCAGTACGGCGCCGTAGACGGCCGTACCGATCGCGCCGCCCATCGAGCGGAAGAACGTCATCGTCGACGTCGCGCTTCCCATGTGCAGCCGGGGAACGCTGTTCTGCGCGGCGGTGACGGTGATCTGCATCGACAGACCCAGACCGGCGCCCATCACGAACATGTAGATCGCCAGCTGCCAGTACGGCGTGGTCAGGCTCAGCGTGGACAGCAGCACCATCGCGCCGCTGACCAGGACCGCGGAGATGATCGGGAAGTGCTTGTACCGGCCGCTCTTGCTCATCATCTGACCGCTCGGGATCGACGCGGAGAAGATACCGACGATCATCGGCAGCAACGCCAGGCCGGAGCGGGTCGGCGACAGGTCCTTGACCGCCTGCAGGTACAGCGGCAGGAAGATCAGCGCACCGAACATCGCGAAGCCCAGCAGGAACGCGTACCCCGCGTACCCGGAGAAGATCCGGCCCTTGAACAGGTCCATCGGGATGATCGGCTCCGCCACCCGCAGCTCGATCAGGACGAAGGCGACGGCCAGTACGACAGAAGCGGCCAGCAGGGCGATGGTGGTGCCGTTGCCCCAGCCGTTGGTCGGGCCGCTCCAGGAGATCGCGAGCAGCAAGGTGGTGACCGCGGCGGCGACCGTCGAGGCGCCCAGGTAGTCGATCTTGTGCGAACGCTTCACGTGCGGGAGCTTCAGCACGGCGGCGACGATGCCCAGGGCAACGAGTCCGATCGGCAGGTTGATCCAGAAGATCCAGCGCCAGCCGGGACCGTCGGTGAGCAGACCGCCGAGCAGCGGGCCGGCCACCGAGGACAGGCCGAAGACGGCACCGAAGTACCCCATGTACTTACCGCGCTCGCGCGGCGGGATCACGTCGCCGATGGTGGCGAACGCGAGTGACATCAGACCGCCGGCGCCCAGACCCTGGACGGCGCGGAAGCCGATCAGCTGCTCGATGTTCTGCGACAGCGCGGACAGCACGGAACCGGCGAGGAAGGTGACGATCGCCGCGATGAACAGCGGGCGGCGGCCGTAGAGGTCGGAGATCTTTCCCCACAGGGGGGTCGAGGCGGTCGAGGTCAGCAGGTACGCCGTGACCACCCAGGACAACTTGTCGAGGCTGTTGAACTCGCTGACGATACGCGGCAGCGCCGTTCCCACGATGCTCTGGTCGAGCGCAGCCAGGAACATCCCGGCCATCAGGCCGCCGAGAATCACCAGGATCTGCTTGTGGGACAGGTAGCTGGGACCGCTATCAGGCGCAGCGCCGCCGGCGGTGGCAGGCTCTGTGGTGCTCATTTGGTGCTCTCCAGGTTCTTGTCGGTGTTCTCGCGGGGTGCGGGATCGCCGCTGGCCGCGAAGTCTTGGTCTGTACTGCGCTCTGCGCGGGAGGAAGGTCTCGGGGCCACGGCGGCCCACCCCTTCTCGGCCCAGGCGGCGCTGGAAGGTGCTTCGGTCCGGGCGGCGACGCCGTCCGCGAAGCGGGTCATCAGGCGCTCGAAGGTCTGCACGTCCTCGTCGGACCAGCCCTCCATCGCGGCGCTCAGCAGCTCCATCCGGTGACGGGCGCTGGCTTCCCACTGCTCGATGCCCTCGTCGGTCAGCTCGACCCGGAAGGCGCGGCCGTCGTCGGGGTCGGGGGAGCGGCGGACCAGGCCCAGCTGCTCCAGGGACCGGACGTGCCGGCTGGTGGTCGAGGCGTCGAGCTCGAGGCGCCCGGCGAGGTCGGACAGTCGCAGTGCGCCGTTGCACCGCAGTGCGAACAGCACGATGTGCGCGCTGTGGTCGATCGTGTCGCCGGGCTGCTTGGCCTTCAGCCGGCGTCCGATCCGGGTGAACGCGTGCATGACGCCCTCGATGGGGGTCTGCGGAGAGTACGCGTCGTTTACTTGCATGCTGCAAGCATATACATGCTTGCGTGATACACGCAAATGAGTTTCCAAGAAGTTCAAGTGGGTCGCCACTTTATTTGCTCTCCGTCGCAGGATGGTCACTGTCCGCAGTGAAGTGCGCAGTTCCTTCACTCTTTCGACGGTGGAAGGGGGTGTTTTGTGACGCGAGGTAGTCCTGGACCTCTTTCGGAGGTCGGTCCAGCACCCTGGTCCGGGTGCTGCGGCCACCGGAGGCTGGGTCGGTGATCAAGCGGCGGCTGGTGGAGTTCGGGGTCATCTGTCTTGTTCTGACGTGGGTGCCGTGGGCGGTACTCGGCGTACTCGGGGTGAATCTGGACGAAGGCGCGGGCATGCTCGTGTTCTCGCTGGCGGCGTCCGGTCCGTCGTTGGGTGCTCTGGTGATGTGGCTGCGGTACCGCGAGCGCCGGCGGGTTGTCCGCTGGTCGCCCGGCTGGCCGGTGGTTGCCGTCGTACTCGGAGCGATCGGTCCGATGGGGGCGTGCGTGATCTGCGGGCAGCTGCCCGAGTTGCCCGGCCACGCCGCCTCGGTCGTCGCGGGAGCCGGAGGGGTGCTCGGCGCGGCGGCGTACACGTTCCTGGCAGGGCCGGTTTCGGAGGAGTTCGGGTGGCGCGGCTACGTGCAGCCTCGGTTGCGGGAGTACTTCGGTCCGCTGGGGACGACTGTGGTGCTCGGAGCGGCGTGGGGGTTGTGGCATGTGCCGCTGTACTTCCTGAACGGCACCGGGCAGCACGATGACGGGCTGTTCACGGCGGCGGGGGTGACGTTCTTCCTGGAGCTGTTCCCGCTGACGTTCCTGATGTTGTTCGTGAGCGAGAAGCTGCGGGGCGGGGTGCCGGGGGCGATCCTCGTGCACGCCGCGTGGAACCTGACCGAGGAGCTGGTGCCGCCGCTGGGCCAGGGGGTCTGGGTGGAGTTGCTGGTCATGACCGCGGTGGCTGCCGCGTTGCTGCGATCCTGGACGCCAGTCAGAACAGGCAGAAGGGTGGCGCGATGACGCAGGTAGCCGTGGTGACCGGCGGCGGATCCGGGCTGGGACGGGAGATAGCGCTGGCTCTTGCGACGGCTGGTTTCGAGGTGTTGGTGACTGGGCGCACCGAGGAGAAGTTGCAGGAGACGGTGAGCCTCGGGAGCGGCCGGATCGGTGCAGCTGTGCTGGATGTGGCTGATGGTGAGGGGGTGCGGCGGTTCTTTGGGGGGCTGGCGCGGGTTGATGTGTTGGTGAACAACGCGGGGATCGGGGCGCCGGCGGCGGGGGTGCAGGATGTGCGGGAGGAGGATTGGCGGCGGGTGGTGGATACCAATCTGACCGGGTCGTTCTTGTGTGCGCAGGCGGCGTTCGAGTTGATGCTTCGGCAGGAGCCCAAGGGTGGACGGATCATCAACAACGGATCGATCTCGGCGCATGTGCCGCGGCCGCGGGGGATTGCGTACACCGCGAGCAAGCACGCGATCACCGGTCTGACCAAAGGCCTCGAGCTGGAAGGCCGTGCGCACGGCATCACCGCCTGCCAGATCGACATCGGCAACGCCGCGACCGCGATGACCGCGCGGATGGAGCAGGGCGTACTCCAGCCGGACGGTTCGATCGCGGTCGAGCCGACGTTCGACCCGAAGATCGTCGCGGACTTCGTCGTCCAGATCGCGAAGCTCCCGACCACCGTCGCCGTACCGACCCTGACCGTGATGGCCGCCGGCATGCCGTACGTCGGCCGCGGTTGACCTCCAGCGCTGTTGAGGTTCTACCGTCGCTGGATGGAGCCGCTCGAAACGACAAGAAAAGTGTCGGGCGAGCCGTCTAGTGTCGGGCAGGTGAGTGAGCAGCGGGAGTCCTTGGTCCATGTCCGCGACCTGCGGAAGTCGTACGGCGACTTCGAAGCGGTTCGCGGGATCGACCTGGACGTGTGGCGCGGCGAGGCCTTCGGGTTCCTCGGGCCGAACGGCGCGGGCAAGTCGTCGACGATGCGGATGATCGGCGCGGTCTCCCCGACCAGCGGCGGCACCCTGCGCATCCTCGGCCTCGACCCGGCCACCGACGGCCCGGCGATCCGCGCCCGGCTCGGGGTCTGCCCACAGGACGACACCCTCGACACCGAGCTCACAGTCAGGGAGAACCTCACGATCTACGGGCGGTACTTCGGTCTCAGCCGGGCGGAGTGCCGCGAGCGGGCCGACGAGCTGCTCGAGTTCGTGGCGCTGACCGAGAAGGCGAAGGTCAAGGTCGACGAGCTGTCCGGCGGGATGAAGCGCCGGCTGACGATCGCGCGCTCCCTGGTCAGCAAGCCCGACCTGCTGCTCCTCGACGAGCCGACCACCGGCCTCGACCCGCAGGCGCGGCACCTGTTGTGGGACAAGCTGTTCCGGCTCAAACAGGCCGGCGTCACGCTGATCATCACCACGCATTACATGGACGAGGCCGAGCAGTTGTGCGACCGGCTCGTGGTGATGGACGGCGGTCTGATCGCGGCCGAGGGTTCGCCGTCGGACCTGATCCGGGACTATTCGACGCGTGAGGTGACCGAGCTGCGGTTCGGGCCGGACGTGATGCTGGCCGACCATGACGCCCTGGCCGGCAAGGTCGAGGACCTTGCCCAGCGCATCGAAGTGCTGCCGGACCGTCTGCTGCTCTACACCGACGACGGTGAGCGCGCGGTCGCCGCCGTGCACGAGCGCGGCCTGCGGCCGGCTGCGGTTCTGGTGCGCCGCTCCACGCTGGAGGACGTGTTCCTGCGCCTCACCGGCCGGACGTTGGTGGACTGATGTCGCTCGCACTCGAGAACGGTCGCCGCATGTTCGACTACTGGCTGACCGTCTACAAGCGGACCTGGAAGGGCACGATGATCAGCAGCTTCCTGCTGCCGATGCTCTACCTGGCCGCGATGGGGATCGGCCTCGGCTCGTTCGTCGACAGCAACGGGACGGGCGCGCTCGGCGGGGTCAGCTATCTGCAGTTCATCGCGCCGGGGCTGCTCGCCTCGACGGCGCTGCAGATCGCCGTCGGCGAGTCGACGTACCCGGTGATGTCCGGGCTGAAGTGGCAGAAGTTCTTCCACTCGATGATCGCGACGCCGCTGCGGCCGGCCGATGTGGTGTACGGGCAGCTGGCGTTCATCGCGTTCCGGGTGTTGAGCTCGTGTGCGGTGTTCCTGGTGATCATCGCGTTGTTCGGCGGGTTGAAGTCGCCACTCGGGATCCTCGGTCTGCCGGTCGCGCTGCTCGTCGGGATGGCGGTCGCCGGACCGATCGCGGCGTACGCGACGACCTTGGAGAACGACTCGGGCTTCGCGATGGTCTTCCGGTTCGGTGTGGTTCCGGCGTTCCTGTTCTCCGGTGCGTTCTTCCCGGTCTCTCAGCTGCCCGACTGGATCGAGTGGCTCGCGTATGTGAGTCCGCTGTGGCACGCGGTCGACCTGTCCCGCAACCTGAGCCTCGGCACGGTGAACCCGTGGCTGGCGCTCGTCAACGTCGTCTACCTGCTGGCGTGGTTCATCGCCGGCACCTGGCTAGCCGTCCGCGGCTTCACCCGAAGGCTCATCCGCTAATGGCTCTGCTGATGCCACGACTCCGTCGCGGCTGGTCATGGGGCTGTGACTCCCGGCCTTCCCTCGTCGCTCCGGTCGCTTCGCTCCCTCCGCTCCTCAGTCCAGGCCGGGAGGCCCCATGACCACGATCGCTGCCCGGGTTGTCCCGGTTCCGGTTCGGCTCGGTGGGGGCCGGCATATCGTCGAGCGGAACTTCCTGCTCTACCGGCGGTCGTGGGTCGTGTTCCTGTCGGGGTTCTTCGAGCCGGTGTTCTACCTGCTCTCGATCGGCATCGGTGTCGCTCACCTCGTCGGCGACTTCACGTTGTCCGACGGGACGAAGATCGCGTACGCCGCGTTCGTCGCGCCCGCGATGCTGGCCAGCTCCGCGATGAACGGCGCGATCTTCGACTCGACGTACAACATCTTCTTCCGGATGAAGTACGCGAAGCTCTACGACTCGATGCTCGCGACGCCGTTGCGACCGTGGGACGTGGCGACCGGCGAGATCACCTGGGCGCTGCTGCGCGGGGCCATCTACTCGGCGATGTTCATCCTGGTGATGCTGGTCATGGGCCTGGTCTCGTCGTGGTGGGCGCTGCTCGCGCTCCCGGCCGCGGTGCTGATCGGGTTCGCGTTCGCCGGTGCGGGGATGGCGCTGACCACCTTCATGCGCAGCTGGCAGGACTTCGAGTTCGTCCAGCTCGCGATCATGCCGATGTTCCTGTTCTCGGCCACGTTCTATCCGGTCGAGACGTATCCGGAGGCGATCCGCTGGTTGGTCGAGATCACCCCGCTCTACCAGGGCGTCGTCCTCGAACGCGCCTTCGCCACCGGCACCGTCAGCTGGTTCCTCCTCGTCCACGCCTTCTACCTGGCCGCCATGGGAACCCTCGGCATGTACGTCGCCTCCCGCCGCCTCGGCAAACTCCTCCTCAAGTAGCCGGAACCGCGGCCCGCCGTCGTGCCGGGGGGCAACTCTCGCCGATGCCTTCGTCGCGCGTCGGGTGGTGATCCAACCGCAAGATTCGCGAGGGAACGGGCGACCGTCGGGTCGCGTCAGTTCGGGTATGAAGCTGATCGGTGCGTGGCGGCGCCGGCAACGGGATCGGGGGCTGCTGTACGGGCCGAAGGTCATGCTGTCCGGGGGACCCGAACAATGGATCGAAGACACGCTGGACTGGTTGACGGCACGGTTCGGGGTTGAGCCGCTGCGTCGTCCGCCGGTGCTGCCGAGCGAGTTCGTGCCCCGCGGGTACGACGGTTCCGAGCGAGCGGCCCGTGAACTCTGCCTCAAGGTCTGCGCGTGGATGGAGGTGCCGGACGACCGGATCCGGTTCAGCTTCCGGATGGAGGAGGTCCGCGCCGCCGCCCGCAGCACGGCCGTTCGCCGTCTTCGCGCGGAGCAGCGCGCGAACATCGCGGCGGTATCGGGGCTGCGGGCAACAATGACGACAGCCGAGGTAGATGCCCTCACCGCAGAGGGTTTCGCGCCGGAGATCGCGGTGCTTGCCGAGCGCGAGCTGCAGGCGGAGCTGAATCGCTGTACGGCGATCGTCCAGGAGACCGACCTCGACCGGCGGGCCGAGCTGTGCGATCGCGCCGAGGTCCTTTGGTCCAAGCCGCCGGGCAGCGGATCGCGCGCATGCTGGTTGGACCTGCGCAGCGGCGACCTCGACGGTACTGCGGTGATGTTGTCGGCCGACGTGCTTGCGGACCCGTCCGCGGTGGTGGCTGCGACGGCTCATGAGCTGGGGCATGAGGTGCTCTGGGGATATCACCTGATCGACCGGCAGCGGCCGGATGCCGAGGCGGTGACCGATCTGTTCGCGATCTTCCACGGGTTCGGGATCTTCCTCGCGAACCAGGCGGTCGAGCCGATGCCCGGTCGCCGTTCGGCGCTGCAGACGCTCGGTTATCTGGGGGAGCGCGGGGCGTCGGAGGCGCTGGCGGCGTACTGCTTCCGGCGGCATGAGTTGTGGCCCGTGTCGATGCTGCCGGTGATGCCGGCGGAACTCGACCGGTCGGTGCGGATGCGTACGTTCGCGCGGCTCGCGGCGATGGTGAAGGACGCCGAGCTCGCATCGATCCAGGAGGGTGCGCCGCTGGCCTGATGTCAACCGACGGTGACGGAACGACCCCGGAAGGTTTGGCGTGACGCCGGGCAGGCATGATCCGGCGGGTGAGGAATCCGATCGGGATGATGCGACGAAGCCAGCAAGTGCGGTCCCAGCTGAAGGCGCCGCGCGAACGGTTGCCCGGTGGCAGTCGCCGCTGGATTCGGTCGTCGATGGACTGGCTGGTCGCGGAATTCGGTCGGGACATCATCTTTCGGCCAATCGCGCTGCCGGCCGAGGTCATTCCGGACGGGTACGACGGGAGCCGGACCGCGGCCGCCGAGCTTTGCGGTCGGGTTGATGGCCGGATGGATCTGCGGCCGGGGCAGTGTCGGCTGAGCTTCGAACTGAACGGTGTGCGTCGTCCGTCGAACCGCGGGACGACTGTGGTGGTGAAGGAACAGCACGGCCGCTGGAGCCGAGGGGTTGGCCAGAACCAGATCGAGCTCTCGCCCACCCTGGCCGCAGATCCGGTCGCGCTGATCGCGATCTACGCACATGAGGTCGGGCATGAGCTGCTGCTCGGCGGCGAGCGGATCACGCTGACACGCCGCCCTGACCATGAGCCGCTCACCGACCTCATCACCGTCTTCTACGGGCTCGGGATCTTCACCGCGAACGCGGCGTACGAACGTCGTCCGCGGCCGAACGGGCGTGGTAAGCAGCCGGTCGCCCGCGGATACCTGCGCGAGGCCGCGCTGGCTGAGGCCCTCGCCTACTACGCCATGCTCCGCGGCGAACGCCACCCGGACTGGGACCGCTACCTGGATCCACCCGTACGCCGAGGCATGCGCAACCAACTAGCCATCCTCCACCGCTAAGCAGAGGAGCTACTGAGAAGTTTTCGTAGCCACCAGACGCCACCGCGAGTCATGGAGGCTTTGCTGGGGCCGGTCAGGTGGTCGGTGAAGTGGGCGTAGGTCATGGTTTGGTGGAGGGCGCCGAGATCCGACGCCAGGGCGAGGGCTCGGCGTAGCTCTGTGGGAGTCGCGAACTCCTCCCACTCGCTCAAGTAGGCGTCCAACACCCGCTGGTCGGCCGACAAAGGTGACCGCTCCTCCTCCGCGAACGTCACCAGGTCCAGGAACGGATGGGACAACGCTGCATCCGTCCAGTCGAAGGCGAGGATCTGATCGCCGCGGACGGCGATGTTCCGGGGGTGGAGGTCGCCGTGGAGGAGCGTCTCCGGGATGCCGATCGCTGCTAGTTCGTTGATTGCCCCGCGCAACTGTTTCGCGCGGTCCGGGAGCAAGCCGCGCTCATCAGGCCCGAGCTGGTCGGTCATCGGGTTCGGGCCAAGCAACCTGTCCAGCTCGGCGTCGAGTACGGCGAGGCGGCGGTCGACGCAGGTGATGTCCACCAAGCGTTCCGGCTGATCGGCGTAACCACGTTGCAGGCGGGCGTGCCGGCGTACGGCGTCGATCCACACGTCGAGGTCGGTCTCGGCGGCCAGCGGCGTGCCCAGGTCGGGTAGGAGCATCCACGCGCGCTTCGCGTCGATCGCGATCGGAGCAGGGACCTCGCCCGGGTGGTCCGACGAGGCTTGCTGGAGGAACAGGGGCTCGTGGGCGAACAGGAGCGGCAGCGCATCCGGGCGGGTCGGCTCGATGGTGGTGGAGTGGGCGATTGCCTTGAAGTACACGTCGCCGTCAGAGGTTGGGATGCGCAGCACGTTCGAGAGACCCCAGGAGCGGACCTGAGTCCACGGACCGGTCGGTTTTATGTGCTCAGCGATCCACGGGAGCGCCTCGTCGTACCACTCCGGCTTCGTCCAGGCGGGGAGGTCCGAGTTGCCGGAGCCAGGGAGCACGTCGTACGTGAGCGGGTCCTCGGAGAGGCAGGTCAGTACGGCGGTGTCGATGCCTTGGGAGCGCAACGCGAGGATCGTCGGCTCGACGTCGGGGAACCACGTCCCGTCCGGGATCTCGACGGAGGTGTCTGACACGCCGACAACCGCGACTCTCATGTGGTGCAGCGTATGTGCCCACCGCGAAACGTAAAGTGATTTTGTGATCGATGCCAGGGACATTGCACGGGCGGCCGATCTGTTGCACGACGTGGTGGCGCCGACTCCGTTGGAGTACTCGCGGTGGTTGAGTGAACTCGTCGGCGGCGACGTGTTCCTGAAGTGCGAGAACCTGCAGCGGACCGGCTCGTTCAAGCTGCGCGGCGCGTACGTGCGGATGGCCCGCCTGTCGAAGGCCGAGCGCAGCCGGGGCGTGGTCGCGGCCAGCGCGGGCAACCATGCGCAGGGCGTCGCGCTCGCCGCGCAGTTGCTCGGCATCAAGTCGACCGTCTTCATGCCGCACGGCGCGCCGATCCCGAAGGAGAAGGCGACCCGGGCGTACGGCGCGGAGATCCGTTTCGTCGGCACGTCGATCGACGACTGCCTGATCGCGGCTCGCGCGTTCGCGGACGAGACGGGTGCGGTGCTGATCCATCCGTTCGACCATCCCGACATCGTGGCGGGTCAGGCGACCGCGGGGCTCGAGATCGTCGAGCAGTGCCCGCAGGTGCGGACCGTCGTCGTACCGACCGGTGGCGGCGGGTTGCTGGCCGGGATCGCGTCCGCGATGCAGCGCGACGGGCTGCCGATCGAGGTTGTCGGCGTACAGGCGGCCGGCGCGGCGGCGTACCCGGCGTCGCTCGTGGCGGGGGAGCCGGTGCAGCTCGAGCAGATGGCCACGATGGCGGACGGGATCGCTGTCGGGCTGCCGGGGAAGGTGCCGTTCGAGGCGGTGCAGAGCTATGTCGGTGAGGTGCGGACCGTCGACGAGGATTCGTTGTCCAAGGCCCTCTTGCTCGTCCTCGAACGTGCGAAGCTCGTGGTCGAACCGGCCGGCGCGGCCGCGGTTGCCGCCGTACTCGACGAGCCGAAACGGTTCAAGCCGCCGGTCGTCGTCGTACTGTCCGGCGGCAACATCGACCCGCTGCTACTGATGCGGGTGATCCGGCACGGTATGGCGGCAGCTGGCCGCTATTTGTCGCTGCGCGTGCGGATCCCGGACACGCCCGGCGGACTGGCCACCTTGCTGAACCAGCTCGCCGCGCTGGACGCGAACATCATCGAGATCCTGCACGAGCGGATCTCGGAGACGTTGAGCCTGGAAGAGGTCGAGGTAGCGCTGCAGCTGGAGCTCCGCGGCGAGGACCATCGCGAACGTGTCCTCGCCGGACTCGTTGCCAACGGCTACAGCTACACGCTGAACTGACGGACGTGGTCGACCAGGCTCATCAGGAACTTGCCCGGCTCCTCCCACGGTGCGAGATGCGCCGCGTGCTCGAACCAAACCGCTTGTTTATAAGGCGCTTCGACCACCTCGAGCCAGGCCTCCACGGGTTTCGTCGGTGTCGTGTAGTCGTGCCGCCCGAAGAACATCAGCACCGGGATCGGGAACTCGGTCACCGCGCTGTAGTCGACCGTGAGCATCTCGTCCAGCACGCGGCCCAACGTGAATTCGTTGCCCTCGCCAATCGTCTCGCTCTCCTCGACGGTGTACTCCGGCGAGAGCAGCGGCGCCTGGAAGTAGTACAGCGAGTCCTCGCGGTACGCCGACAGGCCGCCGCGGTACTGCGCCCATTGCCGCGCGATGATGATCCGCTCGCGGGTCACCGGCTCGTCACCGGGGTACGGCGCGATCGAGGCGAGCTGCTCGAGCGCCTCGGCGTGATCGTGCTCGCGGGCCTGCTGCATCGCGTACTCGAAACACAGGCCCTCGTTGGCGCGCCCGTCGACGATCTGGCCGATCCCGACGTACGCGTGGAACAGATCGGGGCGGGTCAGCGCGGCCTGCAGGGCGACGATGCTGCCCCAGCTGTGGCCGAGGAGGATCAACTTCTCGACGCCGTACCGGTCCTTGACCTGCTCGGCGAGTTCGATCGCGTCTGCCGCGTACCGCGCGACCGTGAGCGTGTCCGAAATCGTGCTCGGGTCGACCGTGCGCAGGGTGCGGCCCGCCCCGCGCTGGTCGTAGGTGACGACGGTGAAGTACTCCTCGACCGGGCGCTGGAACTGCCAGGCCGCTGGGGCGAGCGGCGACGCCGGGCCGCCGTGGATGAAGAAGATGACGGGGTTCGAGCGATCCCTGCCGCGGGCGTAGACGCAGTGGTCGATGCCACCGGCCGTGAGTTCGTAGCTCTCCTGGACACCGGACGGCGTCACGATGCGATGCAGGTCCGCGATGACCTCGCGGGCGTCGTCGAAGGTCTCAGTCACCCGTTGAGGGTAGAGGCTCGCAGCTCTTCACGAGAGGTGCGTGCAAGCGCTCGGCGAGAACACGACGCTGGGTTGGCTGGGCCTCGCCCTGAAGCCGCAGACCCTCGTCGGTCAGCCGGACGTTGATCGCGCGGCGATCCTCCGCGCACATGTGACGCTCGACCAGACCGGCGACCTCGAGGCGGCCGATCACGCGGGACAGAGCACTCTGGCTCAGATGCACCGACTTGGCGATCGTCGCCACCTTCGCGGACTGCTCCGGCAGCTCCGCGAGCCGCTCGAGCACCTCATACTCACTCATGCCCAGCGAGTGGCCGGCCTGCAGCGCCCGGTCGAGGGCACAGGTCAGGTCGGCGTGGCGAGCCAGGAGCTCGCGCCATTCGCGCACATCGGCGTTGGTCTCACCAGTCCCAACGCTGACCTTCGTAGCGGCCATGAGGGCGACCATAGCATGCACGCGCATTCAATGCAAACGCATTTAATGCCTAGACATTAGATGCATATGCATGCAATAGTCTCTCCTCGTGACTACGCAAACCACATCTCCAGCCCGTATGACCTGGGACGCGCGCCTGTGGGGTGCACTCTTGGTGGTCTGCGGCGTGATCTTCCTCGACGGCCTGGACGTGTCCATGGTCGGCATGTCACTGCCGTCCATCGGCGCCGACCTGGGCGTCTCCCTTTCTTCTATCCAGTGGGTCGTGACCGGCTACGTGCTCGGGTACGGCGGCCTGCTGCTTCTCGGCGGGCGGACCGCCGATCTGCTCGGCCGGCGTCGCGTCTTCCTGATCGCGCTGGCCGTGTTCGCCCTCGTCTCGATGCTGAGCTCGCTGGCGAGCAACCCCGAACTGCTCATCGCGGCGCGGTTCGTGAAGGGTGTCGCCGCGGCGTTCACAGCCCCGGCCGCGCTCTCGATCATCACCACGACCTTCCACGAGGGCCCGGATCGCAACCGCGCCCTCAGCATCTTCACCACCTGCGCCGCCAGCGGCTTCTCGATGGGCCTGATCCTCGGCGGCGCGCTGACCGAGGTCGGCTGGCGCTGGACCTTCCTGATGCCCGGCCCGGTCGCCCTGATCGTGCTGCTGTTCGGCCTCAAGCTGATCCCGAACAGCCCGCGTGACGACGCCGCCGGCGGGTACGACGTACCGGGTGCCGTCACCGTCACCGGCGGCATGCTGTCCCTGGTGTACGCCGTTGTCGGCGCCGAACACGCCGGATGGGTATCGGTGCAGACCTTCGGGCTGTTCGCGCTGGCGATCGTGCTGCTGGCGAGCTTCGTCGTGATCGAGCTGCGCACCAAGCACCCGCTGGTCCGGCTCGGCATCCTGCGCAGCCCCTCGCTGCGGCGGGCGAACCTGGCCATCCTGACCGTCTTCGGTTCGTACGTCGCCTTCCAGCTGATCGGCACCATGTACTTCCAGAACCTGCTCGGCTGGTCGTCCTTCCAGACCGCGCTGGGCTTCCTCCCGGCCGGCCTGCTAGTCGCCACGCTCTCGCCGAACGTCGGCAAGATCGTGGACCGGGTCGGCACCGAGAAGATGATCATCCTGGCGATGGGGCTGTTCGTCGCCGGGTATGCGCTGAGCCTGCGGATCGGCCCGGAGTCGGCGTACTTCTCGACCGTGTTCCCGACGATCATGCTGCTCGGGCTCGGGTTCGCGATCGGGTTCCCGTCGCTGAACATCCAGGCGGTGTCCGGGGTCCCGGACCACGAGCAGGGGCTCGCGTCCGGGCTGTTCAACACCTCGAACCAGGTCGGCGGCGCGGTGGTTCTCGCGATCGTGACCGCGGTGATCAGCGGCCAGTCGGTCGGTGTCACCACGGCGGCCGGGGTGCTGCCGGCGTACAAGTCCGGGCTGGGGGTCGTGACGGGGATCGCTGCGCTCGGACTGGTGATCGCACTGACCGGTCTGCGCGGGCTGAAGGCTCGCCGGGCCCTCGAAGAGGAGGAGGCGGCCGAGCTGACCGCCGTACAGGACGAGCTGGCGTCGGAGGAGATGACGCCGGCCGCGTGACAACAACCAGCTCCCGCGCGGGGCTGTGAGGTTATAGATGAGTGGTGCGGGCTTCTCTCGGGGGTCCGCACCACTGCTTTTCGGGGGATTCCCCGATTGGTTTCGACCCGTCGGGGTGCTGCACTGGGGGCATGAGCAACCAGAGCTACGACCAGCAGGTCAAGGACATCCTCGACCGGGTCGCCAAGGGCCACCTCTCCACCGAGGAGGCCGCCACCCTGATCGCCGCTATCAAGACCACCCCATCCGAGCCTGAGGCTCCGGCGGCAGAAGCTCCGGTTGCCGACAGCGAGAACGCGAACGGCAAGCCGCCGTGGCCGACGGGCGACGACGTACCGACCTCGGCCGTTTGGGCCGAAGCGGTCGATTCGCCGACCGCGGACCCGGCGCATGTCGCGACACCGCCGTCTCCCGAGCCGTCTCCCGAGCCCACCAGCGAGCCGGCCACAGGGCGCCTCGCGACCGAGCGGTCGCCGGTCCAGGACGTTGTGGATGCCGAAGACGAGGCTGAGCCGGTTGAAGAGGAGCACAGCAACGTGCCGGTTCCGGCGGGGGTGCAGCGGGTTACCGTGCGGGCGATCGGACGCCGGGTGCGGCTGATCGGTGAGCCGGCCGTGAACGGCGTGGCCGTCGACGGTCCGCATGTGATCAAGCGCGACGGGGACACGCTCGCCATCAGCAGTGAAGGCGACATGGGCGTCTCGATCGACGGGTTCAGCATGCTGCGCAACCCGACCGACCTGAAGGCGCACGTCAACGGTCTCGCCAGGGAGCTGTCGGTGCGCGTCAACCCGAGCCTGCAGGTCGAGGTCGAGGTCACCGGCGGCAGCGTCAACGCCGAGCGCCTGCCCGGTCTGACCCGCGTCCGCGTCACCGCCGGTACGGCGAAGGTCGCGGACGTCGACGGCCCGATCGACGTACTCGTCCAGGCCGGCTCGGCCAACCTGGACGCCCAGATCACCAAGGGCCGCTCCCGCGTCCGCGTCGAGTCCGGTACGGCGCAGGTCGCGCTCCGCCGCGGCTCCGACGTCCACGTCCACACCGAGGCCCAGCTCGGCCGCGTCACCTGGTCCGGCGCCGTCTCCGGCCAGTCCAAGGACGTCGAGATCGGCCGGGGCCGCGCCGCCCTGGACGTAGAGGTCCTCGTCGGCACGGCTCAGATCGCGTCTGACTGAGCGACCGGGATCGTACGTAATGTGCGAAGTGGGGAGAAGTAGAGGACAGCGTTCCCGGCGAGGGTGCCGAGGCCTGCGATCCACAGTGTGGGGTGCAGGCCGAACGCTGTGCCCAGTGCCCCGCCGAGCAGGCTGCCGACGGGTGCGGCGCCCCAGCTGACGAAGCTCATGGTGGCGCTCACCCGGCCCTGCAGCTCGGGTGGGCACAGCCGTTGCCGTGCGCTGACCTGCAGGATGTAGCTGACGATGATGCAGAAGCCGGCGAGCAGCGTGCCGGCCACGAACCAGCTGACCTGCCAGCCCGGCGCGGTCATCGCCTGCACGGTGAACGCGACACCGATCCCCGTCGACGACACCAGCAGCGTGCGCACCTCGCCGTACCGGGCGCTGAGCCTTTCGGTGACCATCGAGGCGACGATCGCGCCGCCGAGGCCGATCATGCTCAGTACGCCGATGGTTGCCGGCTGCAAGTGAACCGCGCGGACGAGGTAGACGACCATGATCGCGCCGGCTGCTGCCTGGAAGAGCATCGTCACCATCGTGTTGAGCGCGAGCGGTCGCAGCAGCGGGTGATGGAAGACGTGCCGCATGCCGTCCGCGATCTCGCCCCGCAGATCCGGCCGTTCGGGCTTGACCGGCTCGGCCTCCGGCGTACGGATCGAGCGCAGCCACAGCGCTGACCACAGGAAGCTGAGCGCGTCGAGGCCGATCGTCAGCGCGGCGCCGAGCCACTGGACGAGGATGCCGCTCGCGCCTGCGCCGACCACCGCGGCGATCGAGTGGTTGGCCGCGAGCTTCGCGTTGCCCGGCAGCAGGCGATCCCGCTCGAGCAGCCGCGGCAGGTACGAGTTGTGCGCCACGTCGAACAGCACCGTGAGGATCCCGGCCGGCACGAGTACGGCGTACACCTGCGTGAGCGTGAGTACGTCGAACCACCACGCGATCGGGATCGACGCGTAGAGCAGCGCCCGGAGCAGGTCGGCGTACACCAGGACCGGGCGGCAGCGGATCCGGTCGGCCCACGCGCCTGCGAACAGGCCGAGGACGAGCCACGCGGCGGTCTCGCAGGTCCGCAGCAGCGAGACCTGCAGCGTCGACGCGTCCAGCGTGAGTACGGCGAGCAGCGGGATCGCGCTCATGCTCAGGCGGGAACCGAGCTGACTGAGCAGGTCAGCGGCCCACAGCCGGCGGAAATCCGGGTGACGGAGGATGCCCATTCCGCGACCGTAGAGCCTGAGTTGAGTCCTGTCGACTCAAGTATCAACAAAGTTGAGTCGAGGGGACTCAATATAATTCCCGGGTGAAATTGTCGGCGTTCTCCGGCAGGATGGTGGCCTGCGTCACATCCAGAAGGGGGACGTGCGGATGGCTGCAATCGAGGCAACCGGCCTCGTGAAGACATTCAAAGGCAGGAAATCGACGGTCAAGGCACTCGACGGGATCGATCTCGACGTGCCGAAGGGGACAGTGCTCGGCCTCCTCGGGCCGAACGGGGCGGGCAAGACCACGGCGGTCCGGGTGCTGACCACGCTGCTCCGACCGGACGCGGGCACAGCCCACGTGCTCGGGCACGACGTGGTCAAGGAAGCGGACACGGTCCGTGGGCTCGTCGGCCTCTCCGGGCAGTACGCCGCGGTCGACGAACTGCTGACCGGCCGGGAGAACCTGTGGATGTTCGGCCGGCTCTACCGACTGCCGAGCGACCAGGCCAAGCGCCGGGCGGAGGAGCTGCTGACCACGTTCGATCTGACCGACGCCGCGGACCGGATCCTGAAGACGTACTCCGGCGGCATGCGCCGCAGGCTCGACCTGGCCGGCTCGCTGATCGCGCACCCGAAGGTGCTGTTCCTCGACGAGCCGACGACCGGGCTCGACCCGCGCTCCCGGCTCGATCTGTGGCAGATCATCCGCGACCGGGTCCGCGAGGGCGTGACGATCCTGCTCACCACGCAGTACCTGGAGGAGGCCGACGAGCTTGCCGACAGCATCGCGGTGGTCGACCACGGCTCGGTGATCGCCCGCGGTACCGCGGACGAACTCAAGGCGAAGGTCGGCGGCGAGCGGATCGAGGTCGTCGTGCACGACCCGCCCGATCTGGCCCGAGCGCTGGAGCTGCTCACCCGCGCGCTCGGGATCGCCGATCCGGAAGCGACTTCACTCGACGAGCATGCGCGCCGGATCACGGTGCCGGCGCCGGGAGGTTCGAGTGCGCTGGTCGAGGTGATCCGGACACTTGACGCCGCGGACATCCGGATCGCCGATATCGGCCTGCGGCGGCCGACGCTGGACGACGTGTTCCTCACCCTCACCGGGCACGAGGCCGAGCAGAAGGAGTCGTTGTGAGTATCGAGGTGCCGGCCCGGGTGAATCCGTTCGCGCGGGCGTTGTCCGATGCCGGGATCCTGGCATGGCGGAGCCTGAAGCGGATCCCGCGGACGCCGGACATGCTGATCTACGCGACGATCCAGCCGATCATGTTCGTGCTGCTGTTCGCGTACGTGTTCGGGAACGCGATCCCGATCCCCGGCTTCCCCGGACCGCGCGCGTACCGGGAGTTCCTGATGGCCGGGATCTTCGCGCAGACGATGGCGTTCGCGGTCGCGTCGGCGAGCGTCGGGCTGGCCGACGACATGTCGAAAGGACTGATCGACCGGTTCAGGTCGTTGCCAATGGCAAGGTCCGGAGTGATCGCCGGCCGGGTGGTCGGCGACCTGGTCTTCAACGCGTTCGTGATGCTGATCATGGTGCTCTGCGGATTCATCGTCGGCTGGCGCTGGCACAACGGGTTCGGTCAGGCGCTGGCGGCGTTCGCGATCCTGCTGCTGTTCGCATTCGCGATGCTCTGGGTGGGCGCGCTGATCGGGCTGTCCGTCGGCGGACCCGAGGTGGCATCGTCGGCGGGGCTGATCTGGCTGTTCCCGTTGACGTTCCTCTCGAACGCGTTCGTCCCGACGCCGCAACTCCCGGAGGCCCTGCAGCCGATCGCCGAGTGGAACCCGATCTCGTCGATCGTTGCTGCCTGCCGGCACCTGTTCGGCAATCCGTCGCCGTTCGCCAGCCCGGACGGTTTCCCCGCCCAGCACCCGGTCTGGCTCTCGCTGATCTGGTGCGCGGCGATCATCGCCGTCTTCGCCCCACTTGCCGTCCGCAAGTACCGGAGTGCCACCGGGCACTGACAGCATTCGAGCCGGCCGAGCGCGCCGGGATCAGCCGACCGCGCCGGCCGTGCACTGACCCTCACAAGCAAGCGCCCCGGTGGGGTGTCCACCGGGGCGCTTGCGAGCTTTGGTGGGTCAGCCGGTGAAGGGCTCCGCGGCGACGATCTGGACCGTTACGGGCTTGCCGTTGGGCGCCTCGTAGGTGGCCTTGTCGCCCTTCTTCTTGCCGAGGATCGCGGCGCCGAGGGGGGACTGCGGCGAGTACACGTCGATGTCGACCGACGCGTCCAGCGCGAGCAACTCGCGGGAGCCGAGCAGGAAGGTCTCGACGTCGTCGTCGCCGGCGAAGGTGATCGACACCTTCATGCCGGGCTCGATCTTGCCGCCGGCCTTCGGGGTCTCGCCGACCCGGGCGCGACGGAGCATGTCCTCGAGCTGCCGGATCCGGGCCTCGATCTTGCCCTGCTCGTCCTTCGCGGCGTGGTAGCCGCCGTTCTCCTTGAGGTCGCCCTCGTCCCTGGCCTCGCTGATCCGCTGCGTGATCTCCGCGCGGGCCGGGCCCTTGAGGTGCTCGAGCTCCGACTTCAACTGGTCGTAACCGTCCTGCGTCAGCCAGACAACGCTGTCCTCATCGATCTTCTGCGTCACGGGCTGCTCCTTGTGTCGGTGGGATGGGCAGGAAAATACTGCTGGCCGCCGTCGTCGACGGCGACCAATCCAACGAGCGTAGCAAGAGACCGCCGATAAAGCAGGGGTTCCAGGGCGAGGCAAACGCTTGGAAAACGTTTGCTCGGAAGGTTTTCGCCGTCGTGTGGCCAGAGTCGCGGTAATCGGTTGCCGTGTCAGGTTGGCCGGCGCGATCGCGGGCCGGTGGGGCTCAGTGCGGGCGGTGCTGGTCGGCCGTCGTACAGCCGACGAGTACGACGGCGGTTGCGGAGCGTTGCGTTGTCAGCGTGACCGGAACCACCTGATGGCGGGGTGAATCCGCCTTCACCGTCACGGTCACCTCGCCGACGATCGAGAAGTCGGCCGCCTTCGCCTGCAGCCGGCAGTTGGCTTCCACCGATTTGGTCCGGTCCACCTGCATCGTGGCTTTGGCGCTCGTCGGCGAGACGATCTCGAAACCGTTCAGCTGCGAGGTGACCGGCGGATTCGACTGCACCCAGGCCGCCCACAGCAGCCAGACCAGGCCGGCCAGGATCACGACCCCCAGAACGCCGATCACGAGCGGCCGCCGGGACCGGCCGCGCCTGCCGTACCGCGTGTTCAGGTCGGAGGTCGGGGTGGCGGCAGATGACTCGGTCACAGGTAGTCCAGGGGGTCGGTCGTGGGTTTTGCCGGAGGTTGGAGGACCATTGTGTCTTGTGAGTGGAGATCTTCGGTTGTTGCATGTGCACGCCCACCCGGATGACGAGTCGAGCAAGGGAGCCGCGTCGACGGCCAGGTACGTCGCCGAGGGCGTCGAGGTGATGGTCGCCACCTGTACCGGCGGCGAACGCGGATCGATCCTGAATCCGAAGATGGACCGCCCGGAAGTGCTGGCGAACATCACCGAGATCCGCCGCAAGGAGATGGACGCGGCCCGCGAGATCCTCGGTATCCGGCAGGAGTGGCTGGGCTGGGTCGACTCGGGTTTCCCGGAGGGCGATCCGCTGCCGCCGCTGCCCGAAGGCTGCTTCGGCGCACTGAAGGTCGAGGATGCAGCTGCGCCGCTGGTGAAGCTGATCCGCGAGTTCCGCCCGCAGGTCGTCACGACGTACGACGAGAACGGCGGCTACCCGCACCCCGATCACGTCATGTGCCACCAGATCACCGTCGCTGCCTTCGAGGCGGCCGGTGACAAGGACGCGTACCCGGAGCTCGGCGAGCCGTTCCAGCCGCTGAAGCTGTACTACCACCACACGTTCCACTACGAGCGGATGAAGGCGCTGCACGACGCGATGGTCGCGCGCGGCCTCGAGTCGCCGTACGCCGAACGCCTGAAGGACTGGAAGCCGGACCCGGAGAACGAGCGCCGGATCACCACCCGGGTCGAGTGTGCCGAGTACTTCTCGGTCCGGGACCGGGCACTGCTCGCGCACGCCACGCAGATCGACCCGGACGGTGGCTGGTTCACCGTGCCGCTCGAGGTGCATCAGGCGGCCTGGCCGACCGAGGACTACGAGCTGGCTCGGAGTCTGGTCGAGTCGGAGCTGCCTGAGAATGACCTGTTCGCGGGGCTGCGCTGACGGGCGGGCTGGACAGTGAGAGACTGGTGGCGTGACAGCGACGACCTCCCTTCTGACGGCCGAGATCGACCCGAATACGGTGAAACCCGGTTGGGTCGCGCTGTTGATCGTGCTCGCTCTCGGTGCCGCCACGGTGCTCCTGTGGCGCAACATGGGCAAGCAGTTGAAGCGCATCGACGTGGACCGCGATGGTGCGGACGACCCAGCACCGTCCGGCGACCCAGCGAGTCCGGACAGCTCGCCGTCCCAGGATGGCGATGCAGCGCCGACGACTTCGGACCGGACACCGACGCAGACTCCGACGGAGACCTCGGCTGCGAGTGACCCGGCGGCCGGCGCGGGGACTGACCCGGCGACCGAGGCCGCGAAGGAGTCGAAGGAACACTCTCAGCACTGATTCGATGTCAGTGCGGTAACCGAATCCTCGGAGCTCGGCTACACCCTGGTCACGAGATGGTGTCGGACTGGGCTGCCCACCTCTGCGTGACCCTATAGTGAGCCGGGTGCTGAATGGTGCCCCTCCCCGGTCCGCTCGGTGAGCGCGACTCGCGCTACCCGCGCCGCCCGGCATCGCATGCCCGGACGGCTGGTCGCGGCCGGGGTCGGTGCTGTCGTCATCGCCTCGGTGGCTCTGGTGGTCGCGCTGTTCGCGGCCGGCAGCCAGCCGCGTAACCTCGGCGGGATCGGCGGTCCGGACCTCTTCATCTCCTGGCTGCTGCCACTGCTGAAGCTGATCTCCACGCTGGCGACGGTCGGCTGCGCCGGCGCGCTGCTCGCGGCGGTCGTGCTGCTGCGGATCGACGGCGGTCCGCTCGGCGTCCAGGGCCGGCGTGCCGTCCGCGACGCGAGCAACTCGGCGACCATCTGGGCGGTCTGCGCGTTCGCCAACGCGGTCGTCACGGCGGCGATCCTGCTCGACACCCCGGTCGCTCTGCTGCGGATGCGGCTCGATGACGCGCTCGGCGTACCCGAGGTGAAGGCGCTGCTCATAACGGGCATCCTGGTGCTCGCGCTGGCGATCGGCATCCGCCGCGTGCAGACCTCATCGGCGGCGGGGCTCGGCGTACTGGTCGCGATCGCCGCATTGGTCCCGACCGCGGTCACGGCGTTCCCACGGAACGAGTCGTACGTCGTACTGGCCGGCGCGGCGCTGGTGATCCACGTGATCGCCGCGACCACCTGGGTCGGCGGGCTCGCGGGCCTGGTCCGGTACGGGCGGGCGAGCCGCAACGGGCTGCCGATCGTGCTGGAGCGCTACGGGCAGGTCGCAACGATCTCGTCGATCGCGGTGCTGCTCAGCGGTCTGATCAGCGCCGCCGGGCGGCTGGCCGCGAAGGGCGGCGGCTGGGGTTCGATCCTCGACCCGCTCACCGGCGACGCGTACGGCGCATTGCTGATCGTCAAGACCGCCGCGTTCCTGCTCCTGATCGTCCTGTCGGCCGTCCACCGCAGCCGCGCACACGGCGACCTCGTCGACGGCGGCCAGCCGTTCTGGCGGATCGTCGGCGTCGAACTCTTCGTGATGGCCCTGGCTCTGGGGCTGTCGATCGCCCTCTCGCAGACGATCTAGTCCCAGGGCGCGGTCCGGAGTTCCTCGGTACTGCGTCGCTCGCGGTCTGCCGGGCGATCTTGGCCGGCGCGGCCGATCGCGATCATCGAGACGATGTGCCAGCCGGCGCCCGGCTTCAGGTCGTCGGTCAGGGTCTCGAGGTTGAAGGCCCGGAACTGGCGGCAGGCGAGGTCCATGGCGTGCGCCTGGAGAGTCAGGTGGGCGACGGATTGGCCGAGGTCGTAGTCGGCGAAGTCGGAGTAGGCCCAGTCGGTGTCTTCGACGTACCGATGGGCGATGGTCACGATCAGCAGGGATGCGCTCGGTGCCCAGCGAGCTGAGCTGCGGGCGAGGTGCTTGACGACGCGATCGTGCTCCGGCTCGCCGCGGCGCGCGACGAAGTACGCCCAGGGCTGGGAGTTGCCCGCGGACGGCGCCCAGCGGGCCGCGTCGAGGAGGAGTTCGACGTCGTCCTCGGTGACGGTCCAGCCGGAATCGAACCACAGCGGGCTGAAACGGCTGGCGAGCAACGGGTGTACGGGCATGCACCAGTCCAACTGCTGCGTGCAGCGGTCCATTCCGTACGGTTGGGGTATGGCGAACGAGCTCGGGCGATCGACCAGTCCGTATCTGCGGCAGCACGCGGAGAACCCGGTCGAGTGGCGGGAGTGGTCGGACCGGGCGTTCGCGGAGGCACGGGAGCGGGACGTGCCGGTCTTCTTGTCGGTCGGGTACTCCGCGTGTCACTGGTGTCATGTGATGGCGCATGAGTCGTTCGAGGACGCGGACACGGCGGCCTACCTGAGCGAGCACTTCGTGAGCGTGAAGGTGGATCGGGAGGAGCGGCCGGACGTAGACGCGATCTATATGGCGGCGACGGTGGCGATGACCGGGCAGGGCGGCTGGCCGATGTCGGCGTTCCTCACGCCCGCGGGCGAGCCGTTCTTCTGCGGGACGTACTTCCCGAAGGACGCGCGCGGTGGCATGGCGTCGTTCCGGCAGGTGCTGGAGGCAATCACCGACGCGTGGACGAACCGGCGCGAGCAGATCGACGGGATCGGGAAACGGGTGGTCGAGCAGCTCGGCGCACAGCAGCAGCCGGCCGGGGGAGACGTCGACCTGGACCGGGCCGTGCAGCTGCTGAAGACCGACTTTGATCCGGTCGACGCCGGGTTCGGGCAGGCGCCGAAATTCCCGCCGTCGATGGTGCTCGACTTCCTGCTCCGCCACCACCGGCGGACCGGCGACGAGGACGCGCTCGCGATGGTTGCGCACACCTGCGACCGGATGGCACGCGGCGGGATGTACGACCAGCTGGCCGGCGGGTTCGCGCGGTACTCGGTCGACCGTCAGTGGATCGTGCCGCACTTCGAGAAGATGCTGTACGACAACGCGCTCCTCCTCGACGTCTACACGCAGTGGTGGACCGTCTCCGCCGATCCGCTCGCGCAGCGCATCGCCGAGGAGACCGCGGACTTCCTGCTCGACGAACTCCGCACGCCGGAGGGTGGGTTCGCGTCGGCGCTCGACGCCGACACCGACGGTGAAGAGGGCAAGTACTACGCGTGGACGCCGGCGCAGCTGCATGAGGTGTTGAGCGCGGAAGATGCCGACTGGGTCATCGACCTCTGCGACGTGACCGGCACCTTCGAGCACGGCACCTCGGTTCTCCAGTTCAGGCAGGACCCCGACGACGCCGACCGCTGGCAGCGCATTCGGCAAGCGCTGAAGCACGCCCGGAGCAGCCGTACCTACCCGGGCCGCGACGACAAGGTAGTTGCCGCGTGGAACGGTCTCGCGATCACGGCCCTCACCCGCGCGGGTGTGGTGTTCGGCAAACCGCAGTACGTCGAGGCCGCCGTCGCCGCGGCTCGATTGATCCGGGACGTGCATCTCGACGGGCGGTTGTATCGGACGTCGCGGGACAGTGTGCGGGGGAGTGCGGACGGCGTACTCGAGGACTATGCGGCGTTTGCCGAAGCATGTATGACGTTGCTGGGTGCGACGGGTGAGGTCGAGTGGTTCGAGACCGCAGAGTCCTTGCTGGACAGGATTCTGGAGCAGTTTGTTGCTGACGGCTCCTATTTTGACACTGCGGCGGACGCGGAGGAGCTGGTCTGGCGGCCGCAGGATCCGACGGACAACGCCACGCCGTCGGGGGTCAGCTTGGCCGCGGAGGCGTTCACGACGCTGGCGAGTCTGACCGGATCGGTCCGGTACGAGACCGCAGCTCTTGAAGCACTGAACGCCTCGGCGGCCATCGCCGAGCGGGCGCCGCGGTTCGCCGGCCGGGCGCTCGCCGTTGCCGAAACGATTGCCGGTGGCCCCCTCGAGATCGCGATCGTCGGCATGCAGCCCGAGTTGATCAGGACCGCGTTCACGGACGCGCCGTGGGGTACGGCGATCGTCGCGGGCGAGCCCGGTCTCGCCGTACCGCTGATGGAGGGTCGCGACCGGCGCGCGGCGTACGTCTGTCAGAAATTCACCTGCCGCTTGCCGGTCACGTTGCCGGAACACCTTCGGCGCGAGTTGCGCCCTGCGGACTGACAGCTCGCGGTACGCAGGTTTTCCCCTTCGTTTCGGCCAAATCTCTTGACTCACGGCGACCGGGCCGCAACAGTCGGTGCTCACGTCGGATGTAACAGAAATCGCATGATTCGACACGCAGTGTCACAAATGAGGCAGTGGCACTGCTGGGTCAGCATCCGGCGCGTCCCCAACTGAATTCGGTCGCTGCGCCCAAACAGCGACCACACGTGAGGAGATGTTGTCTTGAGACGACTGACATCAGCAGGGGCGGTGGCCATCGTCGCGGCAGCGGGTCTTGCCACGACGTTCACCGCTTCGACCGCGGGTGCCGCCGACCGGGCGGTGCCGCTTCCGCCGTCCGGCTTCAACCAACCGGCCGCCGTCAAGGCCGAGCAGGCGCTGGCCCCGCAGACCGCCGCCGCTCTCGGGCTCGGCAAGGGCGAACAGCTCAAGGTTCACGACGTGGTCAAGGATGCGGACGGTACGGAGTACGTCCGCTACGACCGCACGTACAACGGCCTGAAGGTCGTCGGCGGTGACCTGATCGTCAAGCAGCAGGGCGAATCGATCGGTCAGGTCACGTACAACCGCGGCGCGAAGGCCGTCGAGGTTTCCACCAAGCCGACTCTGTCCCAGTCGGCGGCGCTCGCGAAGGGCGCGCAGGCAGCGAAATTCAAGGCTTCGGGCAACAAGGGCCAACTGGTCGTCTTCGTGACGCCGACCAAGCCCGTGCTTGCCTACGAAGTCGTCACCACCGGTGTGAAGCCCGACCAGACCCCGTCGGTGCTGCACTCGTTCATCGATGCCAAGACCGGGGCCGTTCTCGACCAGGACGACGAGGTCAAGACCGGCACCGGCAACTCGATGTACGCCGGCACGGTCTCCATCGGCACGTCGGGCTCGTCCGGCAACTTCTCCATGACCGACCCGAACCGCGGTGGCAACTACACCACCGACCTGAACGGCTCGACCTCCGGCAACGGCACCACGTTCACCGACGCCGATGACACCTGGGGAACCGGCGCCGCGTCGAACCGCCAGACCGCCGGTGTGGACGCGCACTACGGCGCCCAGTTGACGTGGGACTACTACAAGAACGTCCACGGCCGGAACGGCATCTTCAACAACGGCCAGGGTGCCCGCTCCCGCGTGCACTACGGCAACGCGTACGTGAACGCGTTCTGGGACGGCACCCAGATGACGTACGGCGACGGAATCAGCAACACCCACCCGCTGACCGCCATCGATGTGGCCGGCCACGAGATGAGCCACGGTGTCACCGAGGCAACCGCCAACCTGAACTACTCCGGTGACGCGGGCGGTCTGAACGAGGCCACCAGCGACATCTTCGGCACGATGGTCGAGTGGTACGCGAACAACTCGAGCGACCCAGGTGACTACCTGATCGGCGAGAAGATCAACATCAACGGCAACGGTACGCCGCTGCGCTACATGGACAAGCCGTCGAAGGACGGCGCCAGCGTGGACTGCTGGTCGACCAGCACCGGTGGACTCGACCCGCACTACTCGTCCGGCCCGCTGAACCACTGGTTCTACCTGGCGTCCGAGGGCACCGGCAGCAAGACCATCAACGGCGTGACCTACAACAGCACCGCGTGCAACGGCACGACGTTCGCCGGCGTAGGCCGCGACGTGGCGTCGAAGGTCTGGTACCGCACGCTGAGCACCAAGCTCAGCTCGGGCAGCACATACAAGGACGCTCGTGAGGGCGCGATCAACTCCGCGAAGGAGCTGTACGGCGCGGATTCCGCACAGTGCAAGGGCATCGAGGCCGCCTTCAACGGTATCGCGGTCCCGGCTGGTTCGGCCGCCTGCGGTGGTGGCACCACGCCGCCGCCCACCGGCGACAACCTGCTGCAGAACCCGGGCTTCGAGTCCGGCGCGGTGAACTGGACCGGCACCTCCGGCCCGATCACCAATGACACCGGCCGTCCGGCGCGCACCGGTAGCTGGAAGCTGTGGCTGCAGGGCAACGGCCGCGCCACCACCGAGAACGTCGGCCAGTCGGTCGCGATCCCGGCGTCGGCGACGACCGCGAGCCTGTCGTTCTGGATCCGGATCGACACCGCCGAGACCACCACCTCGACGGCGTACGACACGGTGAAGGTCCAGGTCGTCGACGGGTCGACCACGACCACGCTGGCGACGTACTCGAACCTGAACAAGAACACGTCGTACGTGCAGAAGACGCTGAACCTCTCGGCGTACAAGGGCAAGACTGTCACGGTGAAGTTCGTCGGCCAGGAGGACTCCTCCGCGCAGACCAGCTTCGTCATCGACGACACCTCGCTGACCGCGAGCTGACACCCCGACGTCCGGGGCGCGGGTCCACCGCCCGGGTCCGCGCCCCGGATCCCTTTGGCCGAAGGAGATCGGTCCATGCAGAAACTCCTCGTCGCCGCGCTAGGCACCGCACTGGCGGCCGGCGCGCTGATTGCCCAAGGCAACGTCGCTACCGCGGCGGAGTCACCGGACATTTCGGTCACCAACACCAAGGCTCACCTCGACCAGCTGCAGTCGATTGCCACCAGCAACGGTGGTAACCGGTACACGGGCCGGCCCGGATACAAGGCGTCGGCCGACTATGTGAAGGCCAAGCTCGACGCGGCCGGCTACACCACAACACTGCAGTCGTTCAGCACTTCGGCGGGTACGTCGTACAACGTGATCGCGGAGTGGCCGCACGGCGACGCGAACCACGTGGTGATGACCGGCTCGCACCTGGACAGCGTCAGCGCCGGTCCGGGGATCAACGACAACGGCTCAGGCAGCGCCGGCGTACTAGAAACCGCCCTCGCTTACGCTGCCAGCGGCCAAACCCCCAGGAATCGCCTGCGTTTCGGGTTCTGGGGTTCCGAGGAGCTCGGGCTGCTCGGTTCGAAGTACTACGTGAACAACCTGCCGGCCGCCGAGCGGGACAAGATCGAGTTGTACCTGAACTTCGACATGATCGCGTCGCCGAACCCGGGGTACTTCGTGTACGACGACAACCCGGCCGGCAACGGCGCTCGTGACGACCTGGTCTCGTACTTCACCGGCAAGAGCGTGCAGACCGAGTTCATCGACGTACAGGGCCGCTCCGACCACGCGGCGTTCCGTTCGTTGGGGATTCCAACGGCAGGGACGTTCTCCGGCGCCGAGGAGACGAAGACGTCCGCCCAGGCGGCGAAGTGGGGAGGTACTGCGGGGCAGGCGTTCGACCCGTGCTACCACAGGTCCTGCGACACGATCAGCAACCTGGACCTGACCTCGCTGGACCGCCAGATCGATGCCATCGGCTACATGATCTGGACGTACGCGCAGAAGGACTACACCGGCGGCCCGCCGCCGGCCGGTGACAACCTCCTGCAGAACCCAGGCTTCGAGTCCGGTACGGCGAACTGGACGGGGACGAGCGGCGTGATCACCAGCAACACTGGTCGCCCGGCCCGCACCGGGACCTGGAAGGCCTGGCTGCAGGGGAACGGCCGCAGCAGCACCGAGAACATCGGCCAAGCGGTGACGATCCCGGCCTCGGCGACGGCGTCCGCGTTGTCGTTGTGGATCCGGATCGACTCCGCCGAGACCACGTCGTCGACCGTGTACGACACGGTCAAGGTGCAGGTCGTCAACGGCTCGACGACGACCACGCTCGCGACGTACTCGAATCTGAACAAGAGTACGTCGTACGTGCAGAAGACGCTCGATCTCTCGCCGTACAAGGGAAAGACGGTCACGGTGAAGTTCGTCGGCCAGGAGGATTCGTCCTTGCAGACAAGCTTCGTGATCGACGATGTCGCGGTGACCGCGTCCTAGATCTTCGTGCAGAGCTTGCCCGGTGGGATGGCGGCTTCGGTGAGCAGCTTGTTCACCGGGGCCGCCAGCGGCTTGACCTTCGGATCCTCGATCCGGGCAGTTTTCCCGTTCGCCGTGACCGCAAGGATCATGTCGTCGGGGTGCTTGGTCGTCGGCTTGGTCGCGACCAGACTGGCCCAGTCGACCTGCTGAGCGGCCGCGGTGATGGTCGCCAGCAAGCTCGGGTCCAGCTTGCACCGGATCGTTTCCTTGCCGCGCCCGCTCACCGTCGCGACGCCGTCGGGGCTGATCTGCACCCGGTCGTCGAAACCCGCGAATCCGCCGGTGCGGCTTACGGTCAACGGCAGGCCGGCGCCGACCGGCGTGGACTGTGTCACGCTCGCGGTCGGCAGCGTCGGCGCTGACGGAGTCGGGGTTGTGGGGGAGCCGGCGGAACCGGACTCGTTACCGCACCCGCTCAGCACGAGTCCGGCCGTCACTGTCATGGCTGCCACTGCTGCGTATCTGCTCAGGTTCGTCACGCACTATGGATACCCGGAGGCGCGGCGTTCGTTGCAGCTGTGACACGACTGAAATGTTCCGCTTTCAGACCACAGGTGAGACCAGGTCGACCATTGCGCGGGTCAGCTGGACACGCTGCTCGAACAGCTCCTTCGACGCGTCGGACTTGCCGAGCAGCTCCAGCGGCAGTGCGGTGAACGCTGCACGGACGAGGAGCGAGCCCAGGTACCCGTACAGCACCTCTTCCTCGGACACCTGCATCCCCTCGGCCTTGAGCCCGTCCTGGAACGACTTGAGGATGACTTTGTGCACCGCGGGCAGCGCCTCCGGTGCCAGCTCGCCGGCGTGCGCCAGCCCGATCAACAGCTGTCCCAGGTCGAACCCGACGGCCTGCGGGCAGTCGAAGCCCCAGTCGATCACCACGAACTCGTCCGGCTTGTCCCGCGGCACGAGCAGGTTCTGCGGGCTCGCGTCTCCGTGCTGGTAGCACTGCGGCAATGCCTCGAGCGCATCGAGTACTGCGGGGAGGCGCTCGCCCAGCTCGAGCAGATCGTCGCGTAGGCCGTGCTCGCCCAGGTTGCAGACCGCTGCACTCAGCAGTGGCTGCTTCCACGTCTGGGGGTCCGCCAGCGCGGGCAGTGCGGCACGGCGTACCCGGCCTTCGGAGTAGAAGCGCAGTCCGATGCCCGGAGTGGTGACGTGGTCGCGGGGGAGGAACGGCTCGACCAGGTGCGGCTGACGGCGCGCGGAGAGTCGGCCCAGCAGGTACGCCGCGCGCTCGAACCGGTCGATCGGCCACGGACCCCACTCCTGTACGACGTTCTCCATCCACAGGGTGGCGCGATCGTCGTCGTACACGTCGATCCGGTACGCCGCCGGCAGCCGCATGCCCTCGGGGAGGAGGTCGGCGATGTCGCTCCGGTGGACGGCGATCTCGAGCTGCCACGGCAGGTTGTGGATGAAGAGAGCGCGGAACTCCTCGGGCAGCAGGTGCATCATCGGCCAGTACCGCACCGACTGGAACTTCTTCACGAAGCAGGACCACTCGACACCGTTGGACCTACCGAAGACCCGGTTGAGGGACTCGGTGCTCGGCGTACCGATCGGGTAGTCGACCGGCTCGACGCGGACGTCGGCGGGCACGGCCTGTGGATCGCCCGTGATCGTCCGGACCAGGGCGGTGAATTCGTCGTCGGGCAGGGCATCTCGCCCCAGCGGTTCGAGTGCGGTGATCATGATTCCCCCCAAAGAAGTAAAGCCCCCTTACCAACGGCATAGTAAAGTGGCTTTATGACTTCCGTCAACGACGTTCCGGGCCGGGTGCAGGGACCGTGGTCCGGACACATCGCCGGCCTGCTCGGAGCCGCCCTGAAGCGCATCCGGGAGGAGATCCTGGCCAGCTCGGAGGAGCTCTACCCGGGCCTCCGGGTCTCGCACTACCGCCTGCTCGAGATGATCCCGCCCGACGGCGCCCGCATCACCGACCTGGCCGAGGTTGCGGTCATGACCAAACAAGGCCTCGGCCAACACGTCGACTACCTCCAACGCCTCGGCTACGTCGAATCCGACCGCCTCCGCGCCGACCGCCGCGTCCGCCTCGTCCGCCGCACCCCGAAAGGCGACGAAGCAGCCGCCTACAGCCAAGCCGCCATCGAACGAGTCGAACAAATCTGGTCGGCCCGCCTGGGCCCCGCCCGCTACGAAGCCCTACGAGACACCCTCCGCGAACTCGGCAGCTAACTCGCCCGGCAAAGGACGCACCTTCGGCGCGGCTGTCTTATTAGCCGGCTCCGCCGACGTACGAGCTGGGCAGTTGGCTCGCCTGGTTCGCCGCGGAAAGGACACGCCTTCGGCGCGGCTGTTCTTCTGGCCGGCTCCGCCGGCGCGCTGAGCTGGTCGGGTGCTGAGCGCATTCGGCGAGGTGGCGCACGTCCGGGGTGTGGTCACGCGCGTTGACGACAGGCCTGCGGCTCGGGCAAAGGACGCGCCTTCGGCGCGGCTGTCTTGTAGGCCGGCTTCGCCGGCGTACGAGCTGGTCAGCGAGCTCGCCTGGTTCGCCGCGGAAAGGACGCGCCTTCGGCGCGGCTGTCTTGTTGGCCGGCTTCGCCGGCGTACTGAGCGGGTGGGGTGCTGAGCGCTTTTGGCGAGGTGGCGCACATGCGGGGTGTGGTTACGCGCGTTGACGACGGGCCTGCAGCTCGGGCAAAGGACGCGCCTTCGGTGCGGCTGTCTTGTTGGCCGGCTTCGCCGGCGTACTGAGCGGGTGGGGTGCTGAGCGCTTTTGGCGAGGTGGCGCACATGCGGGGTGTGGTTACGCGCGTTGACGACGGGCCTGCAGCTCGGGCAAAGGACGCGCCTTCGGTGCGGCTGTCTTGTTGGCCGGCTTCGCCGGCGTACTGAGCGGGTGGGGTGCTGAGCGCTTTTGGCGAGGTGGCGCACATGCGGGGTGTGGTTACGTGTGTTGGCGACACGCGTGCAGGTCGGGCAGAGGACGCGCGTTCGGTGCGGCTGTCTTGTTGGCCGGCTTCGCCGGCGGGCTGAGTGGGTCCCTCCGGTCGCGCGTCGGACAATCCCGGTGCATCGGTGAGCTCCGCGGCCTAGAGTGCGTCGGGTGGATCTTTCGCATCTCGGTACGCCGACCGGGCCGATGATCCGTGTCCACGGTGGGTTCGCCAACCGGATGTACCGGCTCGACACCGACCAGGGGTCGTTCGCGGTGAAGGAGTTGAACCTGGTCGACCGCCGCTGGGTGTATCGGATCGAGGACGTGTTCAGGTTCGAGCGGGCAGCCTTCGCCGCCGGCGTTCCGATGCCGGAGCCGATCTCGGCCGGCCAGCATGTGCTCGTGCACCGGTGGGTCGACGGGGAGAATGTTCCCGAAGCGCCGGTGTCGGCGGCGTACGCGTTCGAGATCGGTGAGATCCTCGCTCGCCTCCACGGGCTGGACGTCGAGTGGACTGACATGTCGACCGAGGATCCGATGCCACGGGACTGGCCCGAGCTCGCAGAGCGGGCCGCGGCGACCGGGCAGCCGTGGGCCGAGGAACTCGCCTGCCAGGTCGAGACGTTTCTCGCAATCGCGTACTTCGTCGACACCTGCGAACGGCCGGGCCCCGTCGTACTGACCCACAAGGACATCCAACCGTGGAATCTGCTCGCTCGCGACGGTCGGCCGGTACTGCTGGACTGGGAGCTCTCGGGGAGGCTCGATCTGGCCGGTGAGCTCGGCTCAACCGCTCTGAGCCTGTCGAAGGGACCGGGCTTCGACGACATCCAGCCGACCATCTTCCGTTCGGTCCTCGACGGCTATGTCGCAGGGGGTGGAGCGCTGCCGCCGTCGGGCCCGAGTTGGTTCGTGTTCATGCTCAGCGGCTGGCTGGGGCACACGAGGTGGAACGTCCTCCGCTGCCTGGCCGGTGTCGAGGTGGGTACAGGCCCCGATCTCGCGCTGTCACACGAGTCCGTACGCAATGGCCTGCACGGTCTGCCCGACATGTTCAGCCGTCTACCAGAGCTCGAGACGCTGCTCGTCTGACCGTCCGCCAAAGTCCGTCTGCTCGTGTCAGAATGCCGGGCATGGGTGGATTGTCGTTGCGGTCTGAAGACTCGTTTCTTTCGATCGCGAGCCGCGGATCGATCCTGTCGATCGGTTCGGTCGGGTCGGTGCTGAGCATCGGCTCGGTCGGCTCTGCGCTGTCGGTCGCGTCAGTCGGATCGACTCTGTCCGCCTTCTCTGCCGGCTCGGTGCTCTCCGTCGGTTCAGCACTCTCAGCCCGCTCCCGCTGGTCGTTGCTGAGCAGCGACGGCGATCGCGAAGTACTGAAGGCACCTCCCCGCGCCGCGTTTCGTGCAGGCGCCGGGGTCGCGCTCGTCGTACTCCTGGCGGCCTTCAGCCACAGGCTCTAGAAGTTTCCCGCGCGTCGGCTGAGCCGATAGCTCGATCGAAGAACGCGCGGTTGCGTAGCCGCGCAGGTCTTCCTCGGCGACATACCAGCGCACGCGGCACCACGCTCCTCCGAGCAGAGCACGCCACCCCGCCACGACAGTCCACGAGCCAGCAAGCCCGCCCCTGGCCGAGTTCACTCAGCTGCCCCCACGACGCTCAGCTCGCGACGGCTCAGCTCACGACGGCTCAGCTCACGACGGCTCAGGCCACGACGCTCATCTCGGCTACACATAGCCCCGCCGAACGCGTCAGCCGCACGCTGGGATCTGCGCGCCGGCGGAGCCGGCCAACAAGTCAGCCGCGCCGGAGGCGTGTCCGATGTGCGTTGGCCTGTCGTTGCGGCTCGCTTGCTGGAGCACCATTTTGACGGGACGATCCTGCGCCCCGGCGGAGCCGGCAATAGGTCAGTCGCGCCGGAGGCGTGTCCTTTCGGCTTGTTCCTCCACCGGAGGCGTGTCCGATTTACTAGCCGGCGTGGTACGTCGCGATGCTGACGGCTATGTAGTGGCAGATGAAGGCGGCCACGGTGAAGGCGTGGAAGATTTCGTGGAAGCCGAACCAGCGGGGTGAGGGGTTCGGGCGCTTGGTGGCGTAGACGACTGCGCCGAGGGAGTACAGCCCGCCGCCGACAGCGATCAGTGTGACGACCGCGGCGCCGCCGGCGTGGTAGATGTCGCCCATCCAGAAGATGGCGACCCAGCCGAGTGCTAGGTAGATCGGCGTGTAGATCCAGCGGGGTGCGCTCAGCCAGAAGATGCGGAACAGGATGCCGAGGGCGGCGCCGCCCCAGACGAGGCCGAGCATCAGGACGCGGTCCTTGCCGTGCAGGAGAACCATCCCGAGCGGGGTGTAGGTGCCGGCGATCAGCAGAAAGATGTTGCTGTGATCAAGGCGGCGCAGGACCGCCTCGCCGGTCGGACCCCAGTAGAAACGGTGGTACAGGGCGGAGATGCCGAACAGCAGCATCGCGGCGGCGGTATAGACCGCGGCAGCCAAGCGCGCGTTCGCATGCGGGGCCAGGCAGATCAGGACGATGCCGGCGGCGGTGGCGACGGGGAACGTTCCGGCGTGCAGCCATCCGCGGAGCTTCGGTTTGAGTGGTCCGAGCCGGCCGGAGAGCCGGTGACCGAGTTCCTGGGGCTGGGCTCCGGTAGCGGTCATCGCCGTCCTTTCGAGAGTTGCCGGGCGGGTTGTACCTACGCAACCGTAACCTACGGAACCGTAGGTTGTATGGGTCGGAAGGATGAAATGTAGGCGACGTCACGCCGTCGGCGCACCAGTACCCGGGGGTTCGACGCACGAACCGCGAGGATAGTTCGGCCTTCCTGACAGCTTCCTGTGAGGCACTCCGAGGGCTCTCACCCGCACCGTGATGTGGGCTAGCCTCGTGACCGAGAGTCTTTGAGGAGAGCAACCTGCCCATGCGGACACCTGGCAAGCAGAAGCTGCGCGACGCGGTCTACGGTCTGTATGAACGCCGGCTGATGCGATCGCTGTCGCCGGACCGGATCCCGCGGCATATCGGCGTCATCATCGACGGCAACCGCCGCTGGGCCCGTCAGGTCGGCGACCCGGTGTCACGCGGCCACGAGGCCGGGGCGAACAAGATCTCCGAGTTCCTCGAGTGGTGCGACGACGTCGGCGTCAAGGTCGTCACGGTGTGGATGCTGTCCACCGACAACCTGACCCGCCCGGCCGACGAGCTGGAGCCGCTGCTGCGGATCATCGAGCAGACCGTCGAGGAGCTGACCGCGATCGGCCGCTGGCGGATCCACCCGGTCGGCGCGCTCGACCTGCTCCCCGGCAGTACTGCGGAGGTCCTGAAGGCCGCCGAGACCGCGACGCACGACAACGAGGGCCTGTTCGTCAACGTCGCCGTCGGGTACGGCGGACGTCGCGAGCTCGCTGACGCCGTCCGCTCGCTGCTTCTCGAGGAAGCCGCGAAGGGCATGTCGATCGAGGAGCTGGCCGACCGCGTCGACGTCGAGCACATCGCCCGGCACCTGTACACGAAGGGTCAGCCGGACCCGGACCTGGTCATTCGTACGTCGGGTGAGCAGCGTCTCGGTGGTTTCCTGCTCTGGCAGAGCGCGCTGAGCGAGTTCTACTTCTGCGAAGCGCTCTGGCCGGACTTCCGGCACGTCGACTTCCTCCGCGCCATCCGGAGCTACGCCCAGCGAGAGCGCCGCTTCGGCACGTGACGCCCCGTCCGCAGCCCGCACACGTCGTACGGCGGCACCGGAAGTAGGCGTACGTCGCCGTACCGAGCGCCGCTCCTCATGTACCGAGCGTGCTCCCTCGGGTGGTTGAAGGCGTGTAACGCCGTGTTAACCCCGTGGCCGGGCGTGTCGGGCTGCGCCGTTTGCGGGGGGCTCCTACTCTGGCAGAGACGGTCGGAGGGGAAGCCGGCTGTCACGGGAGGCCCGATCAGTTTGAGAATCTCGTTCCAGCCGGTTGCCCCATGAGGGGCCGAACGGAGTCCCCGAGACCTGAGGTCTCGAACTCACTGATCGCCGTTGCCGCTCCTGCGGCGGCGCGGACGGGGTCAACACCGGACCCCGAGGGCGGCACCCGACCCATCACCTAACCACTGGCGGGCCGGGGCGAGGGTGTACGTCACGGCCTAGAAGAGGACGTGCGACATGGCCATCCACGCCAAGGCGTCAAGTACCTCATCAACACCGGACCAGCGCACCTTCGTGCTGGACACCTCGGTGCTTCTGTCGGACCCGCACGCGATGCTGCGGTTCGACGAGCACGAAGTGGTCGTTCCGGTGGTCGTTGTCACCGAATTGGAGGCCAAACGGCATCACCCGGAACTCGGCTACTTCGCCCGCACCGCGCTGCGACTGCTCGACGAGCTCCGGATCCTGCACGGACGTCTGGACGCGCCCCTGCCAGTGGGGGAGAAGGGTGGAACTCTCCGGGTCGAGTTGAACCACACCGACCCGGAGACGCTGCCGGCCGGTTTCCGGCTCGGTGACAACGACAGCCGGATCCTGGCCGTGGCCTGCAACTTCATGGCCGAGGGCAAGGATGTGACGCTGGTCTCGAAGGACCTGCCGATGCGGGTGAAGGCGTCGGCGTGCGGGCTGCAGGCCGAGGAGTACCGCGCTGAGCTGACCCTGGAGTCCGGCTGGACCGGGATGGCCGAGCTCGAGGTCGAGACGCACGTCGTGGACGACCTTTACGAGAACGGCTCCGTGGAGCTGCCGCAGGCGGGCGAGTTCCCGACGCACACCGGTCTGGTGATGCTGTCAGACCGTGGCAGTGCGCTCGGCCGGGTGATGCCGGACAAGCGGATCCGGCTGGTCCGCGGCGACCGGGAGGCGTTCGGGATCCGCGGGCGGTCCGCCGAGCAGCGGGTCGCGCTCGACCTGCTGCTGGACCCCGATGTCGGGATCATCTCGCTCGGCGGCCGCGCCGGTACCGGTAAGTCCGCGCTGGCCCTGTGCGCCGGCCTGGAGTCGGTGATGGAGCGCAGGCAGCACAAGAAGGTCATCGTGTTCCGGCCGCTGTTCGCGGTCGGCGGGCAGGAGCTCGGGTACCTGCCGGGCACCGAGTCCGAGAAGATGGGGCCGTGGGCGCAGGCCGTCTACGACACGCTCGGCGCGCTGACCAGCGGTGATGTGATCGACGAGGTGATGGACCGCGGCATGCTCGAGGTGCTGCCGCTGACCCACATCCGTGGCCGGTCGCTGCACGACGCGTTCGTGATCGTGGACGAGGCCCAGTCGCTGGAGCGGAACGTGCTCCTGACCGTGCTGTCGCGGGTCGGGGCGAACTCGCGGGTCGTGCTGACCCACGACGTCGCCCAGCGGGACAACCTGCGGGTCGGCCGGCACGACGGCGTGGTCGCGGTGGTCGAGCAGCTGAAGGGTCACCCGCTGTTCGCACACGTCACCCTGACCCGCTCGGAGCGCTCGCCGATCGCGGCTCTCGTCACCGAGATGCTCGACGATCTGCAGCTGTAAGGAGTGTTCGCGTTATTGGGTCATAACTTTCTGTAAAGCGGAGGTAAGGATTCCGCGCTCGGTGCGGTCGCCACGCTGGCGGCCGCACCGTTCGTTTGTGACCTGCTTGTGATCACGCACGGTTTACGTCAGAGTATGTTCTCGTTGCAGCCGACGGGGGTCGGGTTTTCTCGGAAGGACAGATGAAAGCGAAGCGCTCCGTCGCGGCTCTCGCAGTAACAGGAGTCGCCGTCGTCTCCGTTGTCGCGGGTATCGACCTCTTCAGCTCCCCCGGGAGCAGCAGTGCGTCGGAGAAGGTCTCAGGGCGAGCTGAGATGGCCGTCATCAACAGCGGGAAGGTGCTCTCCAGCGCCGCCACGCCGTCGGCCGCCCCGAAGTCGACCAGCTCTGCCGCGGACGAGGCCGCCGACGCGATCCGGATGCGGAACCAGGTCGAGTTGATCACCGCAGCCCAGGATGCGGCCGACGTCAAGATGAAGGCCAAGAACGCCGCACTGCGCCGGTACGAAGCGCTGGCGAAGGCCGACCGCTCGGTCCAGGAGGAGCGGGCCAGCCGCGACGCCGAGCGGAAGAAGTACGAGGGCACGCCCAAGGAGGTCGCGATGAACCTCCTGCCCGACCACGGCTGGAGCCAGAGCCAGTTCAGCTGCCTGGAGAAGCTCTGGAACAAGGAGTCGCGCTGGAAGGTCAACGCCGACAACCCGTCGTCGACGGCGTACGGCATTCCGCAGGCGTTGCCCGGCAACCGGATGGCGGCGTACGGCAAGGACTGGCGCACCAACCCGGTCACCCAGATCAAGTGGGGCCTGGACTACATCGAGGCCACCTACGGATCCCCGTGCTCCGCTTGGGGTCACTCCCAGGCCAGGGGCTGGTACTGAGCTACCAGGCGATCGGGCCGTTCTCGTCGTAGAAGCCTCCGGTGGGGCCGTCGGCGGTGAGAGTCGCGTACCTGACGACGACGGCAGCGCCCTGCGCCGCCGTACGCTCAGCGCTGGGGGACATGTCGGTCTTGGTGAAGCCTGGATTGACTGCGTTGACCTTGATCGGTGTCTCCCGCAGTTCGCTCGCGAAAGCGACCGTCACAGCGTTGACCGCCGATTTTGACGTGTTGTATGCGAGTCCGTTCCACTCCGGCCGCCAGTCCGGTCCACTGACCAGGGCAAGGGATCCGGCGCCGGACGAGAGGTTCACGATCCGGCCGGCCTCAGCCCTGCGCAGCAACGGCAACGCTGCTTGCGTGACCGCGACCAGGCCGAACACGTTGGTCTCGTAGACACGCCGCAGTACGTCGACCGGCACTTCACTCGGCGGACCTTCGGGCAAGGCGATACCGGCGTTGTTGACGAGCACGTCGAGCCGTCCGTGCTGCTGATCGATCAGGCGGATCCCGGCCGCGACGCTGTCCGGATCGCCGACGTCCATGACGACGTACGACGCCTGTGCCCCGTCGGAGCGGAGCTTCTCCGCTGCGATACGGCCGCGGTCCTCGTCGCGCGAACCGAGGACCACGCAGTGATCCAGTTGGGTCAACTGCCGGGCGACCTCGAAGCCGATGCCTTTGTTGCCGCCGGTAACCAGTGCAACCTTGCCGCTGTCTGTCACGCGCGTCCCTCGGCGTAGGGTGTTGGTCCGCGTCCGGGAGGCCGGCGCGAAGGAGGACACCATTTTTACCATCGACTGCGACGGTGTTTGAGGTGGCGGAGATCGCTCGGGCCAGCAGTGAGCGGGGTGAGCTCGTACTGCGGCGCCGTGACGACGGGGCGCTGGAGTTGCGCGTGAATGGCGTCTTCGTGATGGACGACCAGGAGACCTCCAGCGAGGAATTGCTGGCTTCGGCTGCGCTGGAGGCGGTACGGCGGCCTGAGCGGGTGCTCGTCGGCGGGCTGGGACTCGGTTACACGGTCCGCGCGCTGCTGGCGGACTCGCGTCTCGGCCAGGTGATCGTCGCCGAGATCGAGCCGGACCTGGTGTCCTGGATGCGCTCGGGGCTGATCCCGTCGGTCCTCGATGACTCTCGGGTCGGCGTGGTGGTCGGCGACGTGCGCACGGTCGTCACGGAGCTGCCCGACGCGTCCGTCGACGCGATCCTGCTCGATGTCGACAACGGGCCGGACTTCCTTGTGTACAACGAGAATTCGGCCATCTACACCTCTGGCTTCCTCGCCACCTGCCAGGCGAAGCTGCGCGCCGAGGGCGTCCTCACCGTCTGGTCGTCGTCCTCATCTGCTGCCTTGGAGTCGGCCGTCACAACGGTCTTCGGCAAGTGTCAGGTCACTGCCGTCCCGGTCCGCCTGCAGGACCGGGACGAGACCTATTACGTCTATCAGGGTAGCTCGTAGTCCAACGCATTCCGCCTGTGTCGTTGTCCACAGCTTGTCGATCAGGGCGTTCCGGCGACGCTCAGCGACGTACTCTGCAGGTATGGGTGATGACGTGGAATTCAGGATCGAGCACGACACGATGGGCGAGGTCAAGGTTCCTCGCGACGCGTTGTGGCGAGCGCAGACGCAGCGCGCGGTGGAGAACTTCCCGATCTCCGGGCGGCCGCTCGCGCCGGCGCTCGTGCACGCGCTGGCACAGATCAAGGCTTCGGCCGCGGTGGTGAACGCCTCACTCGGCGTGATCGACGCGGACCGGGCGGACGCGATCGTTGCCGCGGCGGACAAGGTCGCCGCGGGGGAGTTCGACAACGAGTTCCCGATCGACGTCTTCCAGACCGGCTCGGGTACGTCGACGAACATGAACGCCAACGAGGTCCTGGCCACCCTCGCCACCCGCTCGCTCGGCGACGACGTGCACCCGAACGACGACGTCAATGCGTCCCAGTCGAGCAACGACACGTTCCCGTCGGCGATCCACGTCGCCGCGACCGCAGGCGTCGTGCAGGAGCTGTTGCCGGCGCTCGAACACCTCGCGGATTCCCTGTCTCGTAAGGGATCTGAGTTCGCCGACGTGGTGAAGTCCGGGCGGACGCACCTGATGGACGCGACGCCGGTGACGCTCGGCCAGGAGTTCAACGGGTATGCGCAGCAGATTCGCCGGGGGGCCGCGCGGGTGCGGGCGACCCTGCCGAGGGTCGCCGAGTTGCCGCTGGGCGGGACGGCGGTCGGCACCGGCATCAACACGCCGCCCGGGTTCGCCGCCGCGGTCATCACCGAGCTCAACCGGCGGACCGGTCTGGAGTTGACCGAGGCCGAGGACCACTTCGAGGCGCAGGGTGCTCGCGACGGACTCGTTGAGCTGTCAGGGCAACTGAAGACGGTCGCCGTCAGCCTGACGAAGATCTGCAACGACCTGCGCTGGATGGGATCCGGCCCGCGCGCCGGCCTCGGCGAGATCTCGCTGCCCGACCTGCAGCCGGGCTCGAGCATCATGCCCGGCAAGGTGAATCCGGTGATCTGCGAGGCGACGCTGATGGTCGCCGCCCAGGTGATCGGCAACGACACCGCGATCACCGTGGCCGGTGCCGGAGGCAACTTCGAGCTCAACGTGATGCTCCCGGTGATCGCACGCAACCTGCTCGAATCCATCACCCTGCTGGCGAACAGCTCACGCCTGCTCGCGGACCGTTGCGTCGACGGCATCACCGCGAACGTCGACCACGCCCGCGCGCTGGCCGAGTCGTCGCCGTCGATCGTGACGCCACTCAACCGCTACATCGGCTACGAGAACGCCGCCGCTGTGGCCAAGAGTGCTTTGAAACAAGGGAAAACGATCCGCGAGGTCGTGATCGAGAACGGTCACGTCGAGAAGGGAGACCTGACCGAGGAGCAGCTGGACGCGGCCCTCGACGTACTCTCCATGACCCGCCCGGCCGAGTCGTGACCCAGGAGATGACACAGTTCTGGGAGCCGGGGACAACGATCGAGTGGGTGTACGAAGGGACCGGGAGGCACGCGGACAAGCCGAACGTGCGGCCGATGACGGTCGTGCGTGACGACGCGGACGGGCTGGTCTCCTGGCTCGCGCCGGGTACGCCGTTGCTCAAACCGGTCCTCCTCGACGGGCGCGAGACACGGCACGCCGGTCCCGTCGGGATGTTCACCGAGGAGCGGGTGCTGAAGCTCGACGTCTGGCGCGGCACCGGGATCCTCAAGGTCTCGCCGTCCGGGAAGCCCTGGTCGGTCTGGTACTTCTGGGGCGACGACGGGACGTTCCACGGGTGGTACGTGAACCTCGAGCGGAAGCATGTCCGCGACTGGGCAGCCCGCCATATCAGCACTGTCGATCACGTGCTCGACCTGTGGATGAAGCCCGACCGCACCATCGAGTGGAAGGACGAGGACGAGCTGGAGGGAGCGGTCACCGCCGGACGCTTCACGGCGGCCGATGCGGAGCGCATCGTTGGTGACGCCCACGCCGCTATCCGCGACATCGAGGCCTGGACGTCCCCGTTCTCCGACGACTGGCAGTTCTGGACTCCACCGCCCACCTGGCGCGTGCCGGCCGCGCCGACGACCCACCAGCCGACCTTGATCGCGGAGGAGCTACACAGCTGATGCCCCGGGCCTTGCTCCTCACCGGAGGCAGTGGTGTCGGCAAGACCACCACCGCCCAGGCGATCGGTGGTGTGCTGACGGGTGCCGGCCACACCACCGGCGTACTGGACCTGGACGCCGTCGCGCAGTTCGGCGGTCCTCGACGACCCACGCCGGATTCCGGCCTGCGCTTCAGCGACCACCTGCGCATCGATAACCTGGCCGCGGTCTGGCGAACGTACCGAGCGGCGGGCGCCGACTTCCTGATCGTCAGCGGCCCGGTCTTCTCGGCTCAACTCCGCGCCGCCTACACCGCTGCGCTGCCCGACTGTGCGGTGCAGGTGGTGCGGATCGTCACGGCGCCCGAGCTGATCGACGCTCGCACCCGCAGTACCCGCGGTCCGGAGTGGGATCTCGCCACGGCCCTTGCCTTTGCCGAGACCCATCAGCCGATCGAGGACTTCGCCGTCCGCAACGACGGCGAGGTGGCGGACACGGCGGCCGAGATCCTCAGGCTGGTGGGTTGGCCGGGAGGCTGACAACACAGGTGGGTCACGAGCGGTTGCAACTCGGGCGGATGGGCTTAGCTTGGGAGTATGTACACCATCGAATTGGAGGCTGAGGAGCTGCAGCTCGTCCGCGCGGCGCTTGGGTCCTACCTGCAGGCGTTCGGCCACAACGAAGCAGATCTCGTCAAAGCCACCCGCGTCCTGCTGGCAAAGCTCCCCGAGCAGATCGAGACCAAGGCCGGCTGAGGTCACTCCTCCAGCGGTTCCAGCACGGCGACGGGGCCCGTACGCCGTGCCTCCGTCGCGAACCGGCCCGCGCCCGGATCCGATTCCCGACCCGCAGATCCGCTCCACCCCGATCCCGAGGGTGGAGCGGTCAGCTCAGTAGCTCAGCTCCGCGGACGCACGGTCAGCGGGTCCGGCTTGCGGGTGTGCTTCCACCAACTGATTGTTTCTTTCAGCTGCGGGGACGCGCGGTCAGGGGGATCGGCTTGCGGGTGTCGGTGAAGAAGTCGTTGCCCTTGTCGTCGACCACGATGAAGGCTGGGAAGTCCTCGACCTGGATCTTCCACACGGCTTCCATCCCGAGCTCGGCGTACTCCAAGACATCGACGGACTTGATGCAGTCCTGGGCCAACCGCGCCGCCGGGCCGCCGATGGAGCCGAGGTAGAAGCCGCCGTGCTCCTTGCACGCCGCCGTCACCTTCGCCGACCGGTTGCCCTTGGCAAGCATCACGAAAGACCCGCCGGCCGCCTGGAACTGGTCGACGTAGGCGTCCATCCGCCCCGCCGTCGTCGGCCCGAACGACCCGGACGCGTATCCCTCGGGGGTTTTCGCCGGCCCCGCGTAGTACACCGCGTGATCGCGCAGGTACTGCGGCATCTCCTCGCCCGCGTCCAGCCGCTCTTTGATCTTCGCGTGCGCGATGTCGCGCGCCACCACCAGCGGCCCGCTCAGTGACAGCCGCGTCTTCACCGGCAGCTTGGACAGCTCCGCGCGGATCTCGCTCATCGGCCGGTTCAGATCGATCCGTACGACGTCACTCGCGTCGTCGAGGTGCTCGTCGGTGGTGTCCGGCAGGAACCGCGCCGGGTCGCGCTCGAGCTGCTCCAGGAACACACCCTCCGGCGTGATCTTCGCCAGCGCCTGCCGGTCCGCCGAGCACGACACCGCGATCGCGACCGGGCAGGACGCGCCGTGCCGCGGGAGGCGGATCACGCGGACGTCGTGGCAGAAGTACTTCCCGCCGAACTGCGCGCCGATCCCGAACTCCTGCGTCAGCTTGAAGACCTCCTCCTCCAGCTCCACGTCCCGGAACCCGTGTCCCAGCGGCGATCCCGTGGTCGGCAGCGTGTCGAGGTAGTGCGCGGAGGCGTACTTCGCGGTCTTCAGCGCGTACTCCGCCGACGTACCGCCGACCACGACCGCGAGGTGGTACGGCGGGCAGGCCGCCGTACCGAGCGAGCGGATCTTCTCGTCCAGGAACTCCATCATCCGCGACGGGTTCAGGACCGCTTTCGTCTCCTGGTACAGGAACGACTTGTTGGCCGAGCCGCCGCCCTTGGCCATGAACAGGAACTTGTACGCCGGGTCGCCGCCGCCCGGCGTGGAGTACAGCTCGATCTGGGCCGGCAGGTTCGAGCCGGTGTTCTTCTCGTCCCACATGGTCAGCGGAGCCATCTGCGAGTAGCGCAGGTTCAGCTTGGTGTACGCGTCGTACACGCCGCGGCTGATCCACTCCTCGTCGACCGCGCCGGTCAGCACGCCCTCGGACTTCTTGCCCATCACGATCGCGGTGCCGGTGTCCTGACACATCGGGAGTACGCCGCCGGCCGAGATGTTCGCGTTCTTCAACAGGTCGAGCGCGACGAACCGGTCGTTCCCGGACGCCTCCGGGTCGTCGATGATCCGCCGCAGCTGGGCCAGGTGCGCGGTCCGCAGGTAGTGCGAGATGTCGTGCATCGCCTCCGCGGTCAACGCCTGCAGCACCTCGGGCTGCACCTGCAGGAACGTCCGGTCGCCCGCCGTGAAAGTGCTGACACCTTCCGTCGTCAGCAGCCGATACTCCGTCTCGTCAACACCCAACGGCAACAGATCGGAGTAGTTGAAGTCGGCAGACACCGCACATACCTCCAGGAGGAGTGGACTGAACGGCCAAAGCCTAGTTCTCCCCGCCCGACTTGCCGACGCGACCTCCGTCTCACCCTGCTGTCAGGCAACCCTTATCCCACGCACCACCCGCCAGGCACCCTTCACCTCGAACCCGAGTGCCAGGCGGTGATACGCCCGCTGGTATCCGCTCCAGTTCTTGGTCAGTCGGTTCGGCTGCTCGGGAACACGATCCCGGAGCGCCAGCGACAGCGTGGTGATCGTGAGTATGCCGACGGCGAAGATGACGAGGGGAGCGCCGCCCCAGGACCCGTCGCTGGTCCATTCCAGGATGAAGAGCCACAGGACACCCACGTAGGTCGTCGGCAGGGCGATCAGATACGTGGCGGCCAGCGCACGCCCCAAGGCTCCTTCAGGCCAGGTCATGGTCGTCAGTATGAGGCCGGATCAGGGTTCTGGTCAGGGGTGAATCGGGGGAGAAACCTGGCGGCGGGTGGGGCGCTGCGCGCGTATGGTTTTGGGGTGGCTCAGGATGACGTTCCCCAGGTGAACCGACCGCAGGATGCCGTGCCCTCGCAGGCGGCGACCGGTGACGAACTGGCGTTGCGGCGGCGGGTGTCCGACCTCGAGCGGGAGGAGGTCGCCGACGTACTGCGGGAGGCCGCGGGCGAAGGCCGGTTGTCGTACGGCGAGCTGGAGGAGCGGCTCGAGACGCTGTACGGCTCCAAGACGTACGGCGAACTCGTCCAGCTGACCGCCGACCTGCCGAACGGTCCGCGCGCTCCGGGTACGGCGGGCGTCCCGTCGGTCAGCCCGCAGTACAGCGGCGCGATGGTCGAGACCGGGCCCGTGATCAACGTGTTCATGTCCGAGACCAAGCGGATGGGCAACTGGCTCGTCCCGCAGCGGCAGGAGGTGAACGCGGTCCTCGGCGACGTCACGCTGGACTACACCGAGGCGCAGATCCCGTACGACGACATCCAGGTCGACGTGAAGTCGATCCTCGCCGACGTGAAGATCCGCGTGCCCGCGAACGCGATCGTCCTGCTCGACAGCAACCCGATCCTGGGCTCCGTCTCCGAACAGGAAGCCGGCCTCAAAGCGGTTCCGGACCCGAACTCGCAGCCCACCGCCCCGAAACGCTTCCACATCCGCGGCACCGCCATCCTCGGCGAGATCAAAATCAAACGAGGTCCCCGCCTGAGCAAGCGCCTGGGCCTCACCTAGGCGCCGTACGGCGGTGTTCCTCGAGCAGGTCGACCAGCCAGTTCCGGAACGCGACCACATTGCGTACATGCTGCTGGTCGAGGCGGAGTTTCCTCCGGCGGGCGTTGGATACGACGGCGAATGAGCGGTCGCCTGGTGGTCCGTCCAACTCGTCGATGGTGTCGACCTCGCTCCATGACACGAACCGTCTGCGTCCGCGCCGGACGCCGGTGGTGTCGACTGTCAGTGTCGGGCGGCGGGTCACTAATTTCCAGCCGCTGACGGACAGCCCGATCAGGACCGCGGTCGTGACGACGATGGCCACGATGCGCAGCGCGCCGCCGGTCTTCAGGGCGTGGGGTAGGTCGGCGATCGCCAGCAAGATCAAGAGAATGAAGGCAGACCGGGTCTGCCGGAGCAGCGGTTGGCGCCGCAGGGGGAACACGACTCGTCCGGTCCGCCGCAGTTCGGCGGTCCAGACCTCAGTCGGCCCGTCGCCGATCGCTGCCATCGTTGTCCTGCGTGGTTTGTGTACGGCGCTGCTCCTCGAGCACCTCTTCGAGCCAGGCGCGGAACGACTGGAGGTCGTTGATGTGTTGCCGGCTGAGGACGAGGTCCTTGGCCCAGACGTTCCTCGAATGGATCGGTAGTTGGCGGACCGGGTTCTGGCCGCGGATCAGGCCGATGGAACCGACGTCGGTCCACGGCATGAAGCGACGGCCGGAACGGACACCGCGTCGGTCCACGACGACGTACGGGCGTTGGGTGATGAACTGCCAGGTGAGGGCGATCGCGACGCCTGCATACCCGACGATGGCCAAATAGCCGAGGTATCGCCAGGCGCCGTCGTCGAGCATGTCCGGCAGCCGGCTCATCAACAGCAGCGACGGCCCCAGCGCCAGAGAGAGCGGGAACTGCACGAACGACCAGCGGCGTAGCGGGAACTCCACCCGCCCGTTCCGGTGCAGCTCCACGATCCATGCCTCTGGCAGCCGCTCACCCATGACCGCCATGCCGACCCCCAGCGTCGTGCCTCCGCCCCCGGAGCGGAACCACTGTAGTGCAAGCGGTCAGCGGCGTCCCGCGGTTGCCGTCCAGCGGCCGGCGTGGTGGGTGATGGCTATTGGGTGGTTGAAGGTCGATGAGATCAGCGAGGTGGTGAGGACGTCGTGAGCGTCGCCGGCCGCCAGCACGCGGCCCTCGCGAAGGAGGGCCGCGTGAGTGGTGCAGGTCGGGAGTTCCTCCAGGTGGTGCGTTACCAGGAGCCAGGCCAGGTGGGGGTGAGTGGTGTGGATGTGGTTGAGGGTTTCGAGGAGTTGTTCGCGTGCGGCTACGTCGAGGCCGGTGGACGGCTCGTCCAGGAGCAGCAGTCGAGGATCGGCGATCAGAGCTCGGGCGATCAGGGCTCGTCCGCGTTCGCCTTGGGAGAGGGTGGTCCAGGGGGAGTGGGCCAAGTTGCCGACGCCCAGCAGATCGATCAGCTCGAGAGCACGGGACGTCTGTTCAGGCGTCGGTTCCCAGCGCGGCATGCGTTCGACTGTGCCGGTCAGACCGGTGAGGACGACGTCGACGATGGACAGCGGCGAGCGCAGCGGGTGCCGCGGGTTGACGTGCCCGATGGATTCTCGCAGGGTGCGGATGTCGACCGTCCCGAGTCGCTTCCCGAGGATCTCGACCGTGCCGCGGGTGGGGTGCGTGACCGCGCCGCAGAGGCTGAGCATCGTGCTCTTGCCCGCGCCGTTCGGGCCGAGCAGAGCCCACCGCTCACCTTCGCCGACCGTCAGCGAGACCCCGGACAGCAACAGTTTGCCGTCCCGGACGAAGTCGACATCTTTCAGTTCGAGCACCCGTAAACCTCCTCGTACAACGCCTTCAGCTCCTCCGCGCTCGCTTCGCGCCCGGTCTCGTCCGTACGCCGCTGCACATGCTGCGCGAACTCCCGTTCCTGTGCGGCCGAGAGCCGTACGCCGTACACGGACTCCAGTACGTGGGCGATCCCACCCTTGCCCGACTGGCTGTTGACCCGGACGACGGCCTCGTAGCCGCGCCCGACATCCGCCGGATCGATCGGTAGGTACGGCACGTCCCAGAAGCCATCGTCCTGTACGGCGAAACCCTTCCGGATCGCGTCCTGATGCGTCCCGGAGAAGGCCGTGTAGACGAGCTCCCCGACGTACGGGTGTCGAGGGTGGATCGGCATCCGCGTGCAATGCTCCACAACTGAACGGATCCGGTCGATGTCCGAGAAGTCGACCATCGGGTCCACGCCCTGCGCGTGCAGGTTGAGCGCGAGCGTCGCGATGTCCACGTTCCCGGTGCGTTCGCCGTTCCCGAAGATGCAGCCCTCGACCCGCTGCGCGCCCGCGAGGACGGCGAGCTCGGCGCAGGCGATCCCGGTGCCGCGGTCGTTGTGCGGATGCACCGACAGGATCACACCGTCGCGCCGAGGCAGGTTCTGGTGCATGTACTCGATCTGGTCGGCGTACACGTTCGGCGTCGCAACCTCGACCGTCGCCGGCAGGTTCATGATCACCGGCCGCTCCGGCGTCGCGTCCCACTGCTTGGTGAGGTGATCCGCCAGCTCGAGCACGTAGTCCGGCTCGGTCAGGTTGTACACCTCGGGCGAGAACTGGAACCGCACGGAATCGCCGGCCAACCGCAGGATCTCCTCGGATCCGGCGTAGATCATCGACGCCAGTTCGTCCCGGGTACGACGCAGTACGACGTCCCGCCACGTCGGCGCGGTCGCGGCGTACATGTGGATCACCACGTCGCCACGCATTCCGGCGACGGACTCGACCGTCCGGGTGATCAGATCCGCCCGGGCCGGGGTGAATACGACGATGGTGACATCAGCGGGCACGAGATCCGACTCGGCCAGCAACCGGACGAAGTCGAAGTCGGTCTGCGACGCGGACGGGTACCCGACCTCGATCTCTTTGTAGCCGATGGCAACCATCAGCTCGAAGAACTTCCGCTTGCGGGCCGGATCCATCGGCTCGGCCAGCGCCTGGTTGCCGTCGCGGAGGTCGACCGGCACCCACAGCGGCGCGGTGGTGATCCGGCGGTCCGGCCAGGTCCGGTCGACCGGCGCGACCGGGACCTTCGCGAAGATGTCGCGGTAGCGGTGGCTCGGCATGGGGGAGGGCTGTTGGCGGTTCATGGGGTGGTCCTTCCGGAGCGATGGGAGGACCGGCAGGCGAGTGCACTCCACGGAGGGAGCGCCGGTCGTCTCAGCTCCCGCCGTGGCGGCGAAGAAGGAGAAGACCCGAAAGCTTGCGCATGCCGAGCACGCTATCAACTCCTCAGACAAGCTGACAACCTGAGGTCTCGTAGAATGACCTAATGATTCGCCGTCACCCGCTGGCCGAGCAGGCCGCCGAGGAGCTGTTGCGCCGGATCGGGAGCGGTGAGTGGACGCTCGGCGAGAAACTGCCCGGCGAGACCACGCTGGCCGCGCAGCTGGGAGTCGGCAGGTCGACGATCCGCGAGGCCGTGCGGGAGCTCGCCGGCCGCCGTGTGCTCGAGAGCCGTCAGGGCGCGGGCGTGTTCGTCATCGCGCTACAGGCTGCTGAGGACTGGGACAAGGTGCTGCGGAAGGCCGACATCACCGACGTACTCGAGGGCCGGCTCGCGATCGAGACCGAAGGCGCCCGGCTCGCGGCATCCCGTCGTACTCCGGCCGACCTGAAGAACTTCCGCTATACGCTGACCGACCGCAAGCGCGCGGCGCTGAGCGCGCCGGACGACTGGTACATCGAGGCCGATATGGCGTTCCATCGCGCGGTCGTGGCTGCCGCACACAACGCCGTGCTCACGGAGCTGTTCGACTCGTTCGCGCCGCGGATCCGCCGGGCGATGATCGACATGCTCAAGCTCGACGACCAGCACCGCCACCGGCACGACCAGGCTGCCCACGCGGCGATCGCCGAAGCCATCCGCCTCCAGGATCCCGAGCTCGCCGCGGCCCGCTCCCGCGCGCACCTCAGCGCGGTCCGCAACACCCTCACCTAGTCGCGGTGCTGATCCAGGAGTGACCGCAGCCAGGGCGTGAGCGCTTCGAGGTCCTCGACGTTGTCCTGCGGGATCGAGATCGGGCGGGTACGGCGGTCCGCCGGGTTGACCTGCACCGTCCGGGCGAGCGGGAGACCGGTCGGCGCGTCGATGCTGGTGATGCCGGACCAGGGCAGGTTGCGGCCGCGGGTGATGCCTTCGGCGTCGATCGTGACGACCGGACGGTTCGTGATCAGCTGCCACGCGGTCAGCGCCGTACCGTAGACGAAGGCCGCGAGCGCTGTGAGCCGCAGTACGCCGAGCGCCCCGGACACGCCGTCAGCGCGCAGATGGTCGACGTTCGTCCAGGCGGACAGCACCATCAGCAGCGCGAACCCGATCAGCCGGACCGCCAGCCGGCCGCGACGTGGCGGGAACACCACGCTGCCCTTGGACTCCAGCTCGGACGTCCACGTCTCCGCCGACATGTCAGGCGCCCCACCGCGCAGCGTGCTCGGCCGCGGTCGGCGGGTCCGCGCCGTGCCGCGTGCAGGTGATCGCGGCAGCCTTCACCGCATAGTCCACGACGTCGTGCAGGGCCTCGGAGGTCAGCCCGGCCAGCCGACGCTCGCCGAGCAAGTCACGCTTGAGTAGACCGGTGATGAGCGCCGCCATCAGCGAATCGCCGGCTCCCACGGTGTCGACCACCTCGATCGCCGGCGCCTTCACCTCGACCTGCACGTCGCGGCCGATGCCGATCGCGCCCTCGCCGCCGCGCGTGATGACCACGCACTGCGTCCGCTCCTCGGTCAGCAGCTCCGTGGCAATCTCGTCGAGCGACACCCCGGGGCGGAAGAACGCGCAGTCCTCGTCGCTCAGCTTGACCAGGTCGGACAGCGCGGCCAGCTTCCGTACGGCGGCCCACGCGACCACCGGGTCCGGCGTGATCGCCGGACGCGCGTTCGGGTCCAGCGTGACCGTGACGGGCTGGTCGACCACCGATTCCAGGAACCGGTGGATCGCCGTCGCGCCGGGCTCGAGCATGGTCGCGATCGAGCCGGTGTGGATCGCCGGGCAACCGCGCCGCAGCGACAACGCCGGCGGATCCCAGGTCATGTCGAACTGGTACGTCGCCACGCCCTCGGCGTCCAGCGTTGCGGTCGCGGTGCTGGTCCGGAACCCGGGATCGACCGTCCCAGGAGCGAGCTGAACCCCGTTGCCGAACAGGTGCGCGCCGAGCAGGTCGCCGTACTGGTCGGTGCCGAAGCGCGCCACCAACTCGGTCGGCACGCCCATCCTGGCCAGTCCGACGGCAACGTTCGCCGCGAACCCGCCCGGGATCGCCTTGCCCTTCCCGTTCCCGTTGCGAGTGGTCTTTGCCGCGGCGTTGACGATGTCGACCAGCGCTTCACCGATGACGAGGACAGGTGCGGTCACGGGGCTCACCGGGCGTGCTCGAAGTCGATGGAGGAGTAGGCACGCAGCTTGGACAGCTGGTGCTCGCTCTCGATGCTGCGGATCGTGCCGCTGCGCGATCGCATCACCAGCGAGTGGGTCCGCGCAGTGGACCGCCCGTACCGGACGCCGCGGAGGAGTTCGCCGTCGGTGATCCCGGTCGCGACGAAGAAGCAGTCGTCACCGCTGACCAGATCGTCGGTGTCCAGCACCCGGTCCAGGTCGTGGCCGGCGTCGAGCGCCTTCTGCCGCTCGGCGTCGTCGCGCGGCCAGAGCTTGCCCTGGATCTTCCCACCGAGGCATTTCATCGCACAGGCGGCGATGATGCCCTCCGGCGTACCGCCGATGCCGAGCAGCATGTCCAGACCGGTGTCCGGCCGCGCCGCCTCGACCGCGCCGGCCACATCACCGTCGGAGATGAACTTGATCCGCGCGCCGGTCGCCCGGATCTGCGTCGCCAGCTCGTCGTGCCGCGGACGGTCGAGCAGTACGACGGTGACGTCGTCGACCGTGGAACCCTTGGCCTTCGCGACGCGGCGGATGTTCTCCGCGACCGGGAGCCGGATGTCGACGACCTCGGCCGCCTCCGGTCCGACGACGAGCTTCTCCATGTAGAAGACCGCGGACGGGTCGTACATCGAGTTCCGCGCGGAGACCGCCATCACCGCGATGCCGTTGTTCATGCCCTTCGCGACCAGCGTCGTACCGTCGACCGGGTCGACCGCGACATCGCACTCCGGGCCCTCGCCGGCGCCGACCTGCTCCCCGTTGAAGAGCATCGGGGCGTTGTCCTTCTCGCCCTCGCCGATCACCACCACGCCGTTCATCCCGACCGTGCCGATCAGCGTGCGCATCGCGTTCACCGCCGCGCCGTCGGCGCCGTTCTTGTCACCGCGGCCGACCCAGCGCCCCGCCGCCATCGCCGCGGCCTCGGTGACCCGGACCAGTTCGAGGGCGAGGTTCCGGTCGGGCGCATGCGCCTCGACCTCCAAGTGGGCCGGTGGGCTGGTCGGGTCGCTCATGCCAACGGATCGTAGCCAACGGGTCTGACCGGTGTTCGGGCGGATTGCGGCTCGCGAGACACTGTGCGTATGAGTTCGACAGGTCAGGGTGCTTCCAACGAGGCTGCGGCGCGCGAGCGGGCGCAGATCCAGGCGGAGGCGAACGAGTACCGCCAGGCGTACCGACGGGACAAGGCGAAGTCGCAGACCGTCGGGAACATGGTGTTCGCGCTGGTCATCTGCCTAGTGGTGGTCGCGTTCCTGATCCTGGTCACCTGGAGGTCGAAGCCGGCCGAGGTGCCCAAGGCGGTCGAGTACACCGCGCAGCTGCAAGACGCGAAGGCGGCCGCCGCCTGGGTCCGCGGCCCGGAGCCGATGCCGTCCGGCTGGACCGCGACCAGCGTCGAGTTCCTCAAGCCCGAGCAGGAGCCGATGACCTGGCATCTGGGCGTCGTCACTACCGAGAAGAAGTACGTCGGGCTCGAGCAGTCCAATGTCACCGGCGGCAAGTTCCAGGCCGAGAAACTCGGCCGGACCTCCGACGACGGGACGACGACGGTGGCCGGCGTGACCTGGCAGCGCAAGATCCTGCTGGACCGCAAGGGCGAGAACGCGTTGGTGCTGGTCGGTTCCGGAGTCACCACGATCGTTACCGGCAATGCGGGTTATCCCGCACTGGAAACGTTTGCTTCCGTCTTACGCTGACCAATTTCCGGGCATTCCCGACCACTTTCCGGACGGTCGTTGACACGCGCCCACGGCAGAGGGTTCGATCGAAGCTCGGCTTCTGACGCTCGGGGACTAGCGAGAGGGCCCGAGCAGCCATGCCCACCATGCTCACGCCGTTTCCGGGCGGGGAGTTGATCCGGCGATGTTCGTGACCGGCCTTTTGCTGGGCGCAAATAGCTCACCGCATCTTGGCGCTCCCTGGCAATTATTGGCATATCGGGGCGGTACGCTCTTCGGCTCGTCGCTGGATTCCGCACGGGACTGCGGATTCGACCAGTTGGTCGTGACACTGGGCAGCGCTTCCGCGCAGATTCGCGACCGGGTCGACCTCGACGGGGTCCGGGTGGTCGAGTCGCCGCACTCCGACACCGACAGCTCGTCGATCGTGCCGGCCCTCGACGCCGTCGACCGGCGCGCGGACGGCATCGTCGTACTGCTCGGTGATCAGCCGGGGATCACCTCGGCGGCCGTGTGGTCACTGGTCGCCGAGGCGGCTACCCCGATCGGTGTCACCCGGTACGACGACGGCGAGAGCTACCCGTGCTGGTTCGGGCGGGAACTGTTCGGCGAGCTCCGCGAGTTGCGCAGCGACTCCGACCTGTGGAAGCCGATCCACGACAGCACGCATCCCGTCACCAAGGTCGATGCCATCGGCAACATTCCGCCGCGGGCGACGACGTGGGCGGCGTACCACCAGATGATCTCGGGCGGGACCGCCGCCGACGAACTCCCGATCGACACCCACCCGCTCCGCCTCGCCTCCCACCCGCGTCGCCGACGCCACGCGTCCAGCTGAACCCTCCGCGAGGCCCTGCGGGTTACTCGGCGCCGGCCAGGCGGAGGCCGATGATGCCGGCGACGATCAGCGCGATGCAGCCGAGTCGCGCCGGGGTGGCCGGCTCGTCGAACAGGATGATCCCCAGCGTCACCACGCCGACCGATCCGAGCCCGGTCCAGATCGCGTACGCCGTACCGACCGGCAGCCGGTCGAGCGTCTTCGCGAGCAGCACGACCGAGATCACGCCGAACACCAGCACGCCGGCCGTCGGCCACAACCGGCTGAAACCTTCGCTCGGCTTCAGACTGAGCGCGAACGCAATCTCGAACGCCGCTGCCGCGAGCAGCACAAGCCACGCCATCAGCCAGCCCCACTCAGGTAGTTGGTCACGCGGCCAGGGCTCCTCGGAGGTGTCGGTGTGTCACCTGCGCGACGCGAGCGCCGAGGGCGGCCGCAGTACGGAGATCGGTGGCCGGGGGTGCCTTCTCGGCTGACAGGTCCGCGTCGGATTGCGCCATCGCGCCCATCCAACTGCCGAGGCGGTTGAGGTCCTCGATGCTCGCGGTGCTCTCCGCCCAGCCCGGGTAGATGTCCAGGCCGACCCAGATCATGCCGTGCTGCGCCGCGAACACGGCCAGGTCGACCAGGCTGTTGAGCTTGTCACCGGACATCGCCTTCGAGTTGGTGAACCCGGCCGCGATCTTGTCCCGCCAGCCGAGGTCGGCCGCCCAGATCCGCACGCTCTCCTCGGCGAACTTCTTGAACACCCAACTCGGACTCCCCATGTACGTCGGGGCGCCGAAGATGATCGCGTCCGCCGCGGTCAGCCGCTCCCACACGTCCTCGGTCAGCTCGTCGAGGGGAACGAGATCGGTCACGGTCCCGGGGACCGACGCCGCCCCGGCAGCAACCGCCTCCGCCTGCTTCGCGGTGTGCCCATAACCCGAGTGGTACGCGATCGCGACGGTCGCGGTGCTTGGTGTCGTGCTCATGTGCTTCCTCCTGAAGGCTTAGCGGACTACAGTCCGTCTTATGAACGACAGTACCGGACCGCAGTCCGCTTCACAACGGGGTCTGCCGGTGGTGGGCGAACCACGCCCGGAACGGGCGGACGCCCGGCGCAATCGGCTGCGCGTGCTGGAGGCGGCCGACCGGCTGTTCACCGAGCACGGGGTGAAGAACGTCTCCCTCGACGCGATCGCTGCGGAGGCAGGCGTGGGGAAGGGCACGGTCTTCCGCCGGTTCGGCGACCGCGCCGGCCTGGCGGTCGCGCTGCTGGACGAACGCGAACAGGAGCTCCAGGCGAAGATCCTCACCGGGCCGCCGCCACTCGGCCCCGGTGCGCCGCCGCTCGTCCGCGTGATGGCGTTCCTCGACGCCTATCTCGATCTCCTGGACCGCCATGTCGAGCTGTTCATGGACAGCGAGAACGCCTCAGACGGCGCCCGCTACCGAATCGGCTCGTACCACCTCTGGCACCGCCATCTTTCCCACCTGATCGAAGCGGCACACCCCACCCTCGACGCCGACTACACGGCTCACGTCCTGCTGGCCCCGCTAGCCGCTGACCTCCACCACGCCCTTCGCACCCAGGGCTTCGACCTCGACCGCCTGAAGTCCGGCCTCCGCGCGGTGGCTAAAGCCTTGCTGCCAGCCTGATTTCCGGCAGGTCGTTGAGCGAGGAGTGGGTACGGTCACCGGTTTCGACGAAGCCGTACGTCGTGTAGAACCGGCGCGCTCGGGCGTTCGCCTCCAGCACCCACAGCCACACGTTCACGCAGCCGGCCTCACGGAGGTCGCTGCAAGCGGCGTCGGCAAGCGCTCGCCCCGCTCCGGCGCCCCAGTAGGAGGGGTGGACGAAGAGGGCGTACAACTCGCCCGTCTTCGGTGGTGCCGACGGATCACGCTCAGGCCCGACCCCGGCGTACCCAACGATCCAATCGTTGACGGCGGCAACATACAGGCGCGAGCGTCCGGCTGCGATGCTCTCTGTCCACGAGGCGGCGATCGCGGCGGGATCCATCGCGTCCAGGAAGTCCTGCGGCACCAACCCGGTGAACGCACCCCGCCAACTGGCTATGCGCGCATGCGCGGCGCCGAGCAGGTCGCCAGGGCGAGCGAGCCGCGTCACGAGCTGGTCGCCGGGCGTGCGCGCGCTGGGCGAGGGCGGTTCGCTGCTCGGTCCGGAGGTGGTCAGTTGGGTTTTTCTTCGTGGGTGGCTTGGGCTTTGGCGAGGCGTTCGCGGGCGCCGTCCAGCCAGCGTTGGCAGGTGGTGGCGAGTTCTTCGCCGCGTTCCCACAGGGCCAGGGATTCTTCGAGGCTGGTGCCGCCGGCTTCCAGTTTGCGGACTACGTCGACGAGTTCCTCGCGGGCCTGCTCGTAGGTCATCTCGGGTCGGTCGGCGCTCACTTGTTCTCCTCGGACTTGACTTCGACCGCGAAGCGGCCGTCGGTGACGCGTGCCTGCAGCACGTCACCGGGCGCCACCTGCGCCACTTCCCGTACGGCGGTGCCATCCGCCAGCTGCAGCACGGAGTACCCGCGCTCCAGCGTCGCCTTCGGGGACAACGCCCGTACGCTCGCCAGCCGGTGCGCGATGTCGTCGCTCGCGCGATCCAGCCGATGCGTCAGCGTACGGCGGCTGCGCTCGATCAGCGCGGCGACCTCGTCGGAGCGTCGCTGCAGATCCGTGACAGGCGCCGCCAACGCCGGACGCGAACGGATCGCGGCCAGCGCGTGCGTCTCGCGGTCCAGCCACGACGTGATCGCCCGCAGGCCGCGCTCGCGCAGCAGTCGCACGCCGTCGAGCTCCTCGCGCACGTCAGGCACAATCCGCTTCGCCGCGTCGGTCGGCGTCGAAGCGCGCAGGTCCGCGACGAGGTCGAGCAGCGGCGAGTCCGGCTCGTGCCCGATCGCGCTCACCACCGGCGTACTCGTCTTCGAAACCGCGCGGATCAGCCCCTCGTCGGAGAACGGCAGCAGATCCTCCAGTGAGCCGCCGCCGCGCGCGATCACAATCACCTCGACGGAGTCGTCCGCGTCGAGCTTCCGCAGCGCGGTCATCACCTCGCCGGCCGCCGACGGGCCTTGCACCGATGCGTATTCGATCCGGAACGCGACCGCCGGCCAACGCCGCTTCGCGTTCTCGAGTACGTCGCGCTCCGCCGCCGAGTCGCGCCCGCAGATCAGGCCGATCGTGTGGGGGAGGAACGGCAGCTTCTTCTTCCGGTACGGCTCGAACAGGCCCTCGGCCGCGAGCAGCTGTTTCAGCCGCTCGATCCGGGCCAGCAGTTCACCGATGCCGACGTGGCGGATCTCGCTGACCGCGAGCGCGAGCGTGCCGCGGCGGGCGAAGAAGTTCGGCTTGGCGTGGACGAGGACCCGCGAGCCGTCGTGGACCTCGACCGTCTCGAACACCCGCCGGTTGCAGGTGAACCGGAGCGAGATGTCCGCGTCGGTGTCCCGCAGCGTGCCGAACACCGTCGTCGTACCGCGCCCGATCGAGACGTCCGTCAGCTGCCCCTCGACCCACACGGCGCCGAGCTGGTTGATCCAGCCGGCAATACCGTTCGCAATCGTGCGAACGGCCGCAGGCGCTTCCGGCGACGTCTCCAAAGCCACGCCCCAGACCCTACGACCCCCCACCGACAAACCCTAACGTTGAGTAATGCGCCCCCTCCTATTACTGGATTTCGACGGCCCCCTCAACCCACACCGTGCCGAGGAAATCCCTCCGGGCTATCAGCAGCACGAGATCGTCGAAGGTGGGAAGACGTGGCGTGTGCTCCTCAACAGCCGGCACGGCGTCGAGCTCAATGCGCTGGCACGCACCTTCGACCTGGTCTGGGCCAGCAGTTGGGAACACGGCGCCAACCGCCTCCTCGGCCCCCGCCTCGGTCTGCCCGAGCTGCCGACGATCATCTGGCCGGATCGCCGACCGGTACGGCACGGCTCCTGGAAGGCGCCCTCCATCGCCGAATGGGCGGGCGATCGGCCGTTCGTCTGGGTGGATGACGAGGCGGATGCGACGGAGTTCACGGCTGACCATCAGCTGGTCTATCCAGTGGATGCTCGCATCGGTCTGACCATAGCGGACTTCACCGCGATCCAGTCCTGGGCAGACAGAAAATCCTTTGTGGGTAAGGGCTCCAGGGCAGACACTTGACGGGCTGGTAACACCTCCCACGGGGGAGCCGTCCGGACAGGGCGGGCGGCTCCTTGCTGGGGTTGTTGTCGTGATGCTGCTCACAAGGGTGGAGCGCGGGCGTTCGACGCCCGGCTGGGGCGTTAGTTCCGGCCCGTACGATGGGGGCGTGACTGCCCAGCCTGAGGACACTGGTACGACGACCGCTGTGGAGACCAAGCGGGTGCTGCTTGCGGCGCCGCGGGGGTACTGCGCGGGCGTGGATCGGGCCGTGGTGGCGGTGGAGAAGGCGCTCGATCTGTACGGGCCGCCGGTGTATGTGCGCAAGGAGATCGTGCACAACAAGTACGTCGTAGAGACCCTGCAGAAGCGTGGCGCGATCTTCGTCGACGAGACCGCTGAGGTGCCGGAGGGGGAGACGGTCATCTTCTCCGCCCACGGTGTCGCCCCGGTGGTGCACCAGGAGGCGGCCGCGCGGCAGTTGAAGACGATCGACGCGACCTGCCCGCTGGTGACCAAGGTCCACCACGAGGCGAAGCGGTTCGCCGCGACCGACTACGACATCCTGCTGATCGGTCACGAGGGCCACGAGGAGGTCATCGGCACGTCCGGCGAGGCTCCGGAGCACGTGCACCTCGTCGACGGGCCTGACGACGTACCGAACGTCACGGTCCGCGACCCGGAGAAGGTCGTCTGGCTGTCGCAGACCACGCTGTCCGTCGACGAGACGATGGAGACGGTACGCCGCCTGCGCGAGCGGTTCCCGAGCCTGCAGGACCCGCCGAGCGACGACATCTGCTACGCCACGCAGAACCGTCAGGCCGCGGTGAAGAAGCTCGCCCCCGAGGCCGACCTGATGATCGTCGTCGGCTCCCGCAACTCGTCGAACTCGGTGCGCCTGGTCGAGGTCGCGGTCGAGCACGGCGCGAAGGCCGGCTATCTGGTCGACTACGCCGACGAGATCGACGAGGCCTGGCTCGAAGGCGTCGACTCGGTCGGCGTCAGCAGCGGTGCGAGCGTTCCGGAGGTGCTGGTCCGCGACGTACTGCGCTGGCTCGCCGAGCGCGGCTACGGCGACGTACGGGAAATCACCACCGCGGAGGAGAGCCTCACGTTCGCCCTCCCCCGCGACCTTCGCACCGACCTGAAGGCCGCCGGCCTCCCCACCACCGGCACCTCGGACCACGCCTGGACTATCTGACTGTCACCTTGATGGTCTTGGTGATAGTGAATGCACTGTCCTTGGCGTTGCAGTACCGCACTTCGTAGCGCAGCGTGTACGTGCCCGGCTTTGCGTAGGTGTGCGTATCGATCGAATACGTTTCGCGGCCGGTCTTCCGCGTGGTGCCACCGCATCCGGCCGAACCGCCGTCCGAACCGCCTTGCTCGCCATCGCCCCAGTAGTAGTTCGTGCCGCCGGACAGGTTGAGGAACGATGTGTCGGCGGGCAGGTTCTTCCCGTCGACCGTGGGCACGATGACGGTGCCCGAGAGAGTCACCTTGACCGCGACTGTGCGGCCGGTGACGGTCGGCTTGAGCACGACACCGACCTCGATCGGCCGAGTCGGCGGTGGCGTGTTCGTGGTCCCGGCTCCGGTTGTCGTCGTGCCCGTCGGCTTCTCGGTGCTGCGGGTGGTCCCGGCGCCCGGCGTGCCGGTCGTCCCTTGCGTGGTCGTGGTCGTTCCGGTCGAGGTCGGTGCGGTCGTGGTCGGGGCCGCCGTCGACTGCGTGCCGGTCGGGGGCCCGGTGGCGATCGTCACCGGTGCGCTCGGGCTGCCGGTGACCGGCGGGCCGCTGCCGAGGTCCGTGAGGTTGCTCGTGGCAACGGTGACGGCGATCACCGCGGCCGCGGCCAGCGTCAGCGCGCCGGCCGTACGACGACGCCGTACCGAACGGACTCGCGCGAACACGGACTCGCTCGGGAGTGTGGTGGGTGGCGGCGGATCGGCGACGAGCCGCTCGAACTGCTGCTTGAGATCGTTGGTCATGGGTCAGCCCTCCTTCTGGGCCGGAGCGGAAACGGCGGCGACGAGGTGGTGCTCGCGGAGCTTGGCCAGTCCGCGGGAGACGCTCGACTTCACGGTGCCGACCGAGCAGCCCATGATCTGGGCGATCTCGGCCTCGGGCAGGTCCTCGAAGTACCGCAGGACCAGTGCTGCGCGCGTTCGGCGGGGGAGCGTGGCGAGTGCTCGCAGCAACACGTCCCGGTCGTCGACAGAGCCGTACTGTTCCTGCGCCCGCGGCTCGGGTAGTTGCTCGGTGGGTGTTTCGCCGCGCCACTTCCGGCGCCACCACTGTGTGCTGGTGTTCACCATCACGGTCCGGGTGTAACTCTCCAGCGCGTTGTCGCTCCGCAAGGAGTTCCGGTGGAACCACACCTTGGTCAGCGCTGTCTGCACCAGATCCTCGGCCAGATGCCACTCACCGGTCAGCAGGTAGCCGAACCGCTGCAGTGCGGTGAATCTCCCGTCCACGAACTCGGCGAATTCGTTGTCGCGTCCTGGGTCCATTCCCAGCCCCCCATCTCGTTCAATTCGGTCAGACTTGTGATGCCTGAGCGCATCCGAAAGGTTGAGCTGTAATCCGACAGTGCGGAGCTTGTGATGTTGCGCCAGCGATCTGCGTCTGGACAGGAGGTGTCCGGCAGCCGGTAGTGCACGCGAGCGTGAACGCGCCCGCGCGTACGCCGTCCCGGCGGTGCACTACCTGTCCAGATGCAGGTCAGACCGCGTCGTACTGCGTCTGGGCTTTGGTGATGGCGGGCATGTGGGTTTCGGCCCAGGTGGTGAGGACGCTGATCGGGTCGATCAGGGACGCGCCCATCGGGGTGAGCGTGTAGACGACGCGGGGCGGGATCTCGGCGAAGACCTCGCGGCTGACGAGACCGTCGCGCTCCATCCGGCGCAGGGTCTGGGTCAGGACCTTCGGCGCGACCCGGCCGATGCCGTTGCGGAGCTCGGTGAAGCGGAGCGGGCCGTCGCGCAGCAGCAGGACGACGAGCACCGTCCATTTGTCGCCGATCCGGTCGAGGATCACCCGGGTCGGGCAGTTCGGGTCGAACACGTTCCCTTTGGTTACCACAAGGTACTTATAGCACGTTGAAGTAGCCAGTTACCAATAGATACCGTTGGCGCGATCGCAGACGAAAGGACAACGATGAAGATCGCGGTGTACGGAGCAAGTGGCATGGTCGGCAGCCGAATTGTGGCCGAGGCAGTGAGCCGCGGGCATGAGGTGACCGGCGTCACCCGGTCGGGCGGTGAGTTGCCGGCCGACGTCTGCGCGGTGCAGGCGAACGCCGGGGACGTCGCGTCGGCCAAGGAACTTGCGGCGGACTCGGACGCGCTGGTTGCGGCGATCGGGCCGAGCCGGACCGGCGGGGACCACCAGGATTACCTGGACGCGGTCGACAACCTGATCGCCGCGGTACAGGGCACGGCAACCCGGTTGGTCGTGGTCGGCGGCGCCGGCAGCTTGGTTGTCAACGGCAACCGTGTGGTGGACAGCCCGAACTTCCCGGCGGAGTACAAGGCTGAGTCGCTGACGGTGTCGCAGGCGCTGGAGAACCTGCGTGCGAGCGATGTGAACTGGACCATGCTGTCGCCGGCTCTCGTGATCGCCCCGGGCGAGCGGACCGGCGTCTTCCGCCTCGGCCAGGACGAGCCGATCGGCGAGCACATCTCCGCCGAGGACTACGCGGTTGCCCTGATCAACGAACTCGAGCAGCCGACCCACAACAAGCAGCGCTTCACGCTGGGGTACTGAGAGATTTGCCGAGGTAGCCGCGGGCGAGCATCGTCACCCATTGGTAGACGGCGTCCTCGGCGGGCGCCAGCGGACCCGGCCGGAAGTGCGGGGACTCGGCGCCGCGCTGGACCGATTCGCACGCCGCCCAATCCTCGCGGTTCGTGATGTCCCAGAACTCCACGGCGTACGACGGATCCTTGACCTCGGGCCGGAAGTACCAGGAGCACTCGATCGCAGTCAGGCTCGGCGCACGTGGCTCCAGGCGATGCGTCATCACATAGTCGGGGTGGAGCGAGATCAGCAGGTTGGGGAACAGGCCGAGGTAATTGACCCGTCGCGGGTCAACGCCTTCGAGGGGTACGCCATGTGACCGGCCGTCGAGCGACATCGTCTCGGCGTCCGGTCGCAGGTCCATCAGCCCGCCGACCCAGGCGCCGGGGAGATTCCAGTTGTCGCCCGACGTCGGCGGCGAAACCTTGCACAACTCGGGATGGATCAGCGGGCAGTGATAGCACTCGTGGTAGTTCTCCACGATCGTCTTCCAGTTCGACGCGACGTCGTACGCGTGCCGCGCCTTCAGGACAAGGGATTCCGGCGCGTACGGCGCGACCAGGTCGGTCAGGCCGCCGACGTGATCCGCGAACGACGTCGCCGTACCGGTCGCGTTCACGAACAGCCAGCCCTGCCACACCTCGGCCGGCAGCTCGACCAGACCATACGGTTTGGTATGGAAGGAGTCGCCCATCCGGGGCGCGGTCTTCACCGAGCCGTCCAGCTCGTACGACCAGCCGTGATACGGGCAGACCACTGCACGGTGCTCACTCGTCTCGCCGCGCTGGAGCAGTTCGTGGCCGCGATGCCGGCAGGTGTTCGCGAACGCCCGCGGTCGCTCGCCGAACGTCACGATCGTCGCGATATCGCCGACAGTCACCTCGCGGTACGTCGTACCGTCGGACAACTCGTCGACGCGGCCGAGGCAGGTCCACGTACCGGCGAAGAAATGCCGGCGTTCCCAGGCGAGCACGGCGGGATCGGTGTACGCCTCGCGCGGCAGCATGACCGATTCGCCATGCGGCCGCAGCGAAGCTTCCAAGGCGCGAGCGTCAACGGGAGCTGTCATGTGCCAACTATCGGGCGAACTCCACGTACTTGCCCAGCACGTAGTCCCATCCCGTGTCGTAGCTGAGGCGTGCGCGCCCTCCGTCGCCGCGGCGCTCCCAGCCGGAATGCACAAGCTGTACTTCGGTGCCGTCGCCGGTCGGGGTGAACGTACGGTGACCTGACCGGCCTCACTCGGATCGCCGCCCGGGTGCCAGCTGAAGCCGACCGTCGTCGGCGGATCCCAGTCCGACACCGTGCCCCAGGTCGCGAGCTCGCCCTCGGCGCCGTACTCGACGATCCGGCCGCCGACGACGCCTTCCATCCGGACCTCCTTGGTCGCGGCCTCGCCGACCGAGTGGCTGAACATCGGCCACCACGCCGACGTCTCCGCGGTGAACGCCTCGAACGCCCGCTCGACGGCGGCCGGCACCACAACGGTCTTCACCAACGGCGAGATCTCTTGCTCCACACTCATGTCCGTTCCTCCTCGGTCCGCCTGACGTGCTCGGCGTACGCATCCAGGGCGTCGCCCCAGAACCGGTCGAGCCAGCTGCGGAGTTCGTCGAGACCGGACTGGTGGACCCGGTAGATGTTCCGGGTGCCGCGCGACTCGTGCCGCACCAGACCGACCGCCCCGAGCACCTTCAGGTGCTGCGAGATCGCGGGACGGCTGACGGTCACGCGCTCGGCCAGAACACCGACCGAGCACGGCCCGCCGGTCCGCAGTGTCTCGAGGATCACCCGGCGCGTCGGGTCCCCGAGCGCATCCAGCACCGGGCCTGCCGCTTCGAGTGATCCGTAAGTCCCCACGAACGGTAAGTTGCCACTAACGGAGCATGGAGTCAAGCCTCAGTTGAACGGATCGAGGATCAGGCCGGCCTGCTGCGGGTTGCCGTCATGGACGAGCGCCTCGTGGTTGCCGACGTCGTCGAAGGCGAACCCGTACGCGCGGCCGTCGGCCATCTGGGCGTGGATGTTCTTCGAGTACTGGTTGGTGACGGCATCCTGGTAGAAGCCGGCGTCGTTCGGATCGGGCTGGTTCGGGTTCGTCAGCAGCGTGGAGCGGTTGTAGCCGGCGCAGAGCGTGCGGGAGATCGGACCGCGAACCTGGTCGTTCGGTGCGTCGAGCAGGTTGAAGCAGCCGAACACGCTGGCCGAGTCGGGCTTCTGGAACGAGGTGACGATCGCGCCGGAGCCGTTGGTGAAGTTCATGACGTTGCCGGAGACGCGGCCGAAGTACTTCGTGTTGGGCTGGTCGCCGAACGGCGTGACCGTCAACGTCTGCGAGCTGTACTTCGACCAGACGCGGTTGATGTAGTTGTCCATCGCGCTCGCCGGCAGTGCGCCGGTCTCGACGCCGTACAGCGGGGAGAGTGCCCGCAGGACCGAACCGTCGGGCGCCTGCTGGATCAGGCCGCCCCAACCGCTGGCGTTGAGCGCGTTGTAGACCGCGTTGTAGCCGCCCGCCTTCAGATGGCCGGTCGTATTCCCGTTGACGCTCACGGCGTACGGCGCGGAGAACATGTCGACCTGGGTGCTGTTGATCCACAGCCCGCCGTCGTTGAGCGTGTACTCCGACCAGCTGAACAGGATGTTCCGGTTGGGGTCGCTGGGGTTCTGTACGGCGGGCTGCACCAGGCCGCCCGTGGTCAGTTTGAAGACGAGCTTCTGACCGTACGAGAAGTAGACCCGGCCGGAGAACTTCGGCATCTGGATCGTGACGGACTGGCCGTTGCGTGGTCCGGCGATAGACGCGTCCGGTGCCGGAGTCGGCGGGTTGCCGCCAGCCGGCCAGGCGTGGAACGTGCCACTCGCGTCCGCCCAGCCTTGCTGGCCGGTGGCCAGATTCGTGCCCAAGTTGTAGATGTACACGGCGTCGCCGCGGCCCGAGTTGTTCGTGATGGTCAACGGGATCGTCGCCGGCACTGCGGCATCCGCCGGCCGGTCCGCGTGCGCCGACAGAACGCCGGCCACGGTCGCGGCGGCCGCGACGGTGGCCAGCATTCGCGTTGTGAATCGCATGGTTCCTCCTCACGTCGGCCCCCCGAGAGAGCGCTCTCATCGTGTCGTGAGGTAACCACCGACTGTCAACGGCCCACCACTGTCGGCTTTCCGACAATTAGGACGCGGGAACACCCTCTCCGGTGAGTCCGTCGATGGATTCCCGGATCAGGTCGGCGTGGCCGGTGTGACGGGCGTACTCCTCGATGAGGTCGACCAGGATGTAGCGCAGGCTCGGCGAGGTCCCGTCGCGCCCGGTCCACCGGGCCAGTTGGTCGACGCCGTCGTTGGCGAGCGCTTCGGCGACAGCGGCGCGGGAGCGCTCGACGGACGCCTCCCACAAGTTCATGAGGTCCTCGGGCGAGTCGTCCGCCGCGCTGTGCCACTCCCAGTCGGGATCGGCGTCCCAGTCGACCGCGTCCCACGGGGCGCCCAGCTCCCGGCCGAGCAACCGGCGGGTGAAGTACTCGTCCTCGACCAGCGCGAGGTGCTTGAGCAGTCCGCCCAGCGTCACCGTCGACGGCGGGTGCTGCTTGGTCAGTCCGGCTGTGTCCAACCCACCGCATTTCCACGCGAAGGTACGGCGATTGCGCTCCAGCGCACCCAGCAGTGTGTCAGCTTCCGAGCCGGCGACCGGTGGTCCGGTGAGGATGTCCATGGCGAGGAGGGTATCGATGGTTCCGGACGATCGCCGTCCGGAACATCTATCCGGCCTGAGTGGGTGGCCAACGTCTGGTGGGTTCGGGGTCCTCGATGGCCAGGAACTCGGGCGCGGTGAGCGGGCGGACCGACGCCTCGATCGACTCCATCGCGGTCAGCTCGGACTCGGTGACATGCAGGTCGCGAAGCTTGCGCGCGGTGATGAAGACGCGGCGCTCGAACGAACCGACCGTGCCGTTGTAGGCCTCGACCGCGGACGTCAGCGATCGACCGACCCGGCCGAGGTGTTCGCCCATCGTGCTGAGTCGCTCGTACAGCTCGCGGCCGAGCTCGAACACCTGCTGCGCCGACTCGGTCAGCGCCGACTGGTTCCACGCGTACGCCGCCGCGCGCAGCGTCGCGATCAACGTCGTCGGCGTGGCCAGGATCACGCGGCGCTCAGCGGCGTACTCGAGCAGGGACGGCTCCGTGTCGAGCGCTGCGGAAAGGAACGACTCGCCTGGCACGAAAAGGATGACGAACTCCGGCGACGGCGAGAGCCGCGTCCAGTACGCCTTCGACGCGAGTTGGTCGACATGTGTCCGCAGATGGCGAGCATGCGCCCGTAGTCGATCCTCGCGGTACGACGCGTCGTCGGACTCGCTCGCATCGAGGAACGCGGCCAGCGGGACCTTCGAGTCGACGACGATGTTCTTGCCCTCGGCAAGCCTCACGACCAGGTCAGGCCGCAGTACGCCGTCCTCGCCGAACGTCGTCGTCTGCTCGGTGAAGTCGCAGTGCGCGACCATGCCGGCCAGCTCGACCGTACGCCGCAGGTGCAGCTCGCCCCATCGTCCGCGCACCTGAGGTTTTCGCAGCGCGGTCGACAGCGATGCCGTCTCACGGCGCAGTGCCTCGCCGCTCATCCGCACCTCGTTGACCTGCTGGTGCAGCTGGCTCTGCCAGGCGGCGCGCCCCTTCTCGAGCTGATTCAGCTGTGCGTGCAGGCGATCGAGCGCATCCTTGACGACAGCCTGGCCGCCCATCTGCTGGCCGACAGACGTCCGCTCCTGCGTCAGCTCGACGACACGGTCCTCGGCCGCATCCCGCTCGGCCGTGATCCGCGCCAGCTTGGCTCCGTCGCGCCCGCGCACCCACAAGATGCCGAACGCAGCACCCAGCAGCAGCCCAACCGCGAGGAAGAGCAGCACCAACAACACCGTCGTACCGGACATGTCACTGATAGTGCCGAAGCCCACCGACAGTTTCTGAGAACTACGCCTCTTGCCGGGGTGTCGCCTCGATGATGAACGACTGGCCGGCCGTGGGAACGACGTCGCTGAGACCGAGGCCGGCCGCGGCGAACAACGCCTCGTACTGATCGGTGGTGCGCTCCCGCCCGCCTGTCATGACCAGCATGTTGAGGTCGGAGAACGCCGTACCGACGGGGTCGGGGGAGCGGTCCAGGAGTTGCTCCACGAGGAGTACGCGGCCGTCGGGCGGCAATGCACGGCGGCAGGTGCGGAGGATCTGGATCGACTCGGCATCCGCCCAGTCGTGGATCACCGACTTCAGGACCATTGCGTCACCGGCCGGAACGCTCTCGAAGAAGTTGCCTCCGACTACTTTGCAGCGTGCCGCGACACCTGATGCCGCGAGCAGATCGTCGGAACCCGCGACCACGTCGGGCTGGTCGAACAACACCCCACTGACCGACGGGTTGCGCTCGAGGATCCTGATCAGCAACTGCCCGCGACCTCCGCCGATGTCGACGACGGTGCGGTAGCGGCTGAAGTCGTACGCCGCAGGGACAGCGTCGGCCACGGCGTCCGACCTGGACGTCATCGCCGCGTCGAATGCCGCCTGCTCGTCCGGATGCTTGGCGCGATACTCCCACACCGGCTGTCCGTGCACGGCGGGGAAGGCCGTCTCGCCGGTGCGGATGCTCTGTTCGAGCCCGGTGTACGCCTCCCAGTGCGACCCGGTGCCGATGAACCGAGCCCAGCCGGCAACCGAGTGCGGTGCGTCGACCCGCAGCGCCGCGCCCAGTTCCGTGTTGGCGAATGCGTCACCGTCGGCCGTGTAGAGGCCGAGGGCGGTGAGCGCGTGCATCAGCCGGGCCAGCGACTCTTCGTCCGTGCCGCTCGCCGAGGCGAGCTCCGTCAGGCTCTTCGGGCCGGTCGCGAGCAGGTCGCTGATCCCCAGCCGGGCGGCCACGTGGATCGCCTGTGTCACCTGGTACCCGCTGGCCAGACGTTGCAGTTCCCGGGAAGCATCCATGGCGCATTCTGCGCCGGTAGCTGTCAGCAGTCCATGGCTGGGAAGCTGTAGCCCTGGGCCTTCAGTAGCGGGAGGACCTTGTCCAGGGCCGCGACGGTCTGGGCGCGGTTGCCGCCGCCGTCGTGCATCAGGATGATGTTGTGGTTGTGCGCGTGCGTCATGATGTTGTGCACGATCGCGGTCGTCCCGGGGCGGGCCCAGTCGCGCGGATCGACGTCCCAGAGCACCTGGACCATCCCGGCAGCCTTGATGTCGGCGCGCACCTTCGGGTTCGACGCGCCGTACGGCGGGCGGAAGCAGGTCGACTTCGGTCCGTCGAAGATCTCGTGGTGCCGCCGGGCCGGTGTGATCGCGGTCAGCTGCGGGTGCGTGATCGAGTGGCTTCCGATCGTGTTGCCAGCGGCAAGCACCTGCTCACGCAGCCCTGGGTGCGCGGTCTGCATCGCGCCGAGCTCGAAGAACGTCGCGTGGGCGCCGTACTTCGCGAGCACCTGCAGCACCTTCGGGGTCCAGGCCGGATCCGGGCCGTCGTCGAAGCTGAAGAACAGCACCTTTTTGTTGCCTGTGGCAAACGCTGCGGTCGGGTCCGGCGCCGGCTTGCGCGGCGTCGAGGGCGGTGCGTTGAGCGTCGGTGTGTCGGTCGGTGTCGGCGACGGCGTGGTGGACGTCGAGGTCTGCGTGGTTGCCGCGGTCGGTTCCGGCTGGCGTTGGTGGCTGAGCGCCAGGACCAGTAGCGACCCGACGACGACGGCCAGCGCCACACCGGTCGCGACGAAGGCGGCAAGCTTTCGCGACATCATGCTCCCCTTGCAAAATCGGGCGGTTGTTCCCCAGCAACAGCTCCCCCAGAGGGCAGGTCACCCGAGCCGGCGCCTACTGCGGGGCACTCGGCACGGCACCTCGCCGCACGGGTGCAAAGGTGACGATGCTCCGCATCGACCCCTTCGCCCCCGCGCGCCGATGCACCGCACCGAGCACCTCCTCGCTACGGCGCCGGCTCGGGCGACCTACCCTGGGAGCCTCACACCCCTGAAGACGCCTTACCTGTCAGCATGGTTGGCGTTGTGATGTTGCGGTGCGATCTCGACTGTTGCAGGCGTGCCACGGTGGTACAGCCGGCCTTCGAGCGACTTCACGCTGGCGACCAGCACGAAGCTCATGCTGACCAGCAACGACCACGCTCCGAACTTCGCCGGATGCACGAGATGCCACACGTTGACCTGGTCCGGGTAGTTCCACGCGTCGAGGAACGTGCCGGCGTTCTCGGCGATCCACAAGAAGAATCCGATCAGCGCGAACGAGACGGCCAGCGGCATGCGGTACCGGCGTACGCCGACCGTGAAGAAGACCCAGGTACGGCGCAGCACGACCAGCAGACCGAGCGCGATCGGGATGCGCAGGTCGGGCAGCCACTGGTGAGTGAAGAAGTTCGCGTAGATCAGGACCGCGAAGATCGTGGTCAGGAACGGGCGGTAGTTGCTGACGCGAAGATCGAACCGTCGCCAGGCCTGACACAGGTAGCTGCCGACGGCGGCGTACATGAAGCCGGCGAACAGCGGTACGCCGGCGATCTTCGTCACGGCGTCGCCCGGGTACTGCCACGAGCCGACGCGCACCTTGAAGAGCTCCAGCCCGAGGCCGACCAGGTGGAATCCGAAGATCACCGCGACCTCGCGCCACGTCTCCAGGCGGACCACCCAGAACAGCAACGTCAGGCCGATGCAGTAGATCAGCAAGGCGTCGTACCGGGCGATCGGCAGGTCGACGTACTTCGAGATCGCCAGGCCCGCGAACAGGAACGCCGGGAACAGGCAGGACACCAGTTCCAGGCAGCCGAAGCGCAGGAATTGCAGGCAGGCGAACACGAAGCGTGAGGGGATGCCGATGCGATCCGTCCAAGTGGTCACAGACTGGAGACGTCGCTTGCTTGCCGCTGGTTGGGACCGATAAATGAACGGTTGGGGAGGTGTGGCGATGGATCCGAAGATTGTGTTCGAGACCGACCGGCTTGTGGTGCGCGATTGGGTGGACACGGACGGGGACCGGGTGTTCGACATCTATCGGCGGTGGGAGGTGTCGCGCTGGCTCGGCGCCTCGCCCCGGGTGATGGCGGACCGTGATGCGGCCGGTCGCACGATCGAGCGGTGGAACGAGCGCAACCGCGATGCGACGTACGGCGTCTGGGCGGTCGAGGAGCGGGATACGGCGACGGTCGCGGGGACCGTGTTGCTTATGCCGCTGCCCGAGCCGTCGGACGGCAGCGCGAGCCGCGGCGAGGTCGAGGTCGGCTGGCATTTCCACCCCGACGCGTGGGGCCGCGGGCTGGCGACCGAGTCGGCGCGCGGCGCGATCTCCCACGGGTTCAAGGCCGGGCTGAGCGAGATCTACGCGGTGGTGCGCCCGGACAACGTCGCATCGCTGGCCGTGTGCGGGCGGTTGGGGATGCGTCCGCTGGGCCGCCTGGACCGCTGGTACGGCGCCTCACTGGAGACCTTCGTCCTCTGACGATTGGGGTAGTTCGCTGTTGGCCGCGTAACCTTGACGCCCGTGGCACTCACCATCGGAATCGTCGGGCTCCCCAATGCGGGCAAGTCCACCCTGTTCAACGCGTTGACCAAGAACGACGTGCTCGCCGCGAACTACCCGTTCGCGACCATCGAGCCGAACGTCGGGGTGGTCGGCGTACCGGATGCACGGCTGGGCAAGCTGGCCGAGCTGTACGACTCCGCGAAGGTGATCCCCGCCACCGTCCAGTTCGTCGACATCGCCGGCATCGTCCGCGGTGCGTCGGAGGGTGAGGGGCTGGGCAACAAGTTCCTCAGCCACATCCGCGAGTCGGACGCGATCTGCCAGGTCACCCGGGTGTTCCGCGACGACGACGTCACCCACGTCGACGGCAAGGTCTCGCCGTCCGACGACATCTCCACGATCCAGACCGAGCTGATCCTCGCCGACCTGCAGACCGTCGAGAAGGCGATCCCGAGGCTCGAGAAGGAAGCCCGGCTGAAGAAGGAGTCGGTCGCCGTCCTCGACGCGGTCCGCGAGGCGCAGAAGCACCTCGAGGCCGGTACGCCGATCATCGCGACCGACGTGGACCGCGACGCGATCCGCGAGCTGATGCTGATGACCGCCAAGCCGTACCTGTACGTCTTCAACTGCGACGCCGACGAACTCGCCGACGAATCGCTGAAGCAGCAGATGCGGGACCTGGTCGCGCCGGCCGAGGCGATCTTCCTCGACGCGAAGTTCGAGGCCGAGCTGGTCGAGCTCGGCGACGAGGACGAGGCCCGCGAGATGCTGTCCGAGATGGGGATCTCCGAGCCGGGCCTGGACGTGCTGGCGCGGGTAGGTTTCGACACGCTCGGCCTGCAGACATACCTGACGGCCGGCCCGAAGGAATCCCGGGCCTGGACGATCAAGCGCGGCGCCACCGCCCCCGAAGCCGCGGGCGTCATCCACACCGACTTCCAGCGCGGCTTCATCAAGGCCGAGATCGTCTCGTTCGACGACCTCATGTCCGCCGGCTCCATGACCGCCGCCCGCTCCGCCGGCAAGGTCCGCATGGAAGGCAAGGACTACATCATGCAGGACGGCGACGTCGTGGAGTTCAGATTCAACGTGTAGGACCTACAGGCATGGCAGACCTGGCACAGTTCGAAGACGCCTACGACCAAGCTGAAGCCGCGTACCTGCGCGCGCTCCAGGCGAGCCTTCCCAGGTCGGAGCTGGCCCGCCTAGCCGGCACAGTCTCGGCCGCCGCCGCGGAGTTCAACACCCAGGCGTTCCGCAGCCTCCAAACCTCCTCCGGCGAAGACCGCGAAGAACTCGACCGCCTGACCGACCTCACCGAAACCCTCACCGAACTCTGGTCCGACATCCACACCGCCTACCTCGGCCAGTAGTTGTCGCTGGGTGAAGTGCGGGCTGACGGATGCTGAGTTGGATCGGTTGTTGGTTGCGACCGCGGATGACCTAACCAGTCTGATCGTAGTCGGGCCTGGGCTTGGGTGGATCTACGCGCCGTACGACGGCGGTGCTGATGTGCTCGCGCCTGATCAGGACGTGTTGCGGGAGAGGTTCTCTGAATGGCTGCCGGACTGATAGATGGCCAGGGCGGCTTCGTGGACCAGGGTGATTAGGTCTGGGGGTTCTAGGACTACGGCGGCGCCGGCTTGGGCTAGGACGGCGGCGCGGGCTTCGTGGGGGGATTCGAGGTCGGTGTGGAGGATCCACCAGCCGTCGTCGGCGGGGACCATGGGGTGGGTGGGGCGAAAGCGGCGTACTGCGTGGTCGCGGACTTTCAGGGTGATGGGGTAGGAGGGGCGGGAGGCTTGGAACTCTCGTTGGGATTGGGTCCAGTAGTTGGCCAGGTCGAAGTCTGCGGGTCTGGTGAAGGGGGTGTTGGTGAGGGTGGCTGAGGTGAGGCGGGAGAGGCGGTAGGTGCGGAGGCGGCCGTCGGTGCGGGCTGCGACCAGGTACCAGGTGCGGGCCTTGGCGACCAGCCCGAGCGGCGCGACGGCGAACGGGCCGCGCGGGGCGCCGGCCGTCTGGGCGGGCTCGGGGTCGCCGTACGTGATGTTCAGGCGCCGTTCTTCCCACAGGGCCTCGCGGCACAGGTCCAGCCAACGTGGGGTTTCGCGGCGGTCGTCCCAGCCGGCGTGGTCGATGAGGAGACGCTGGCGGGCGTACTCCGCTTCGCGGCGCGTCCCTTCCGGAAGCGACGCGATCAGCTTGGTCACGGCCTGATCGCTCGAGGCGTCGAGGCCCAGGTCGGCCAGCACGTGCGCGGTCGCGCCGACGAAGACGGACATGACTTCCGACGGTGTGAGCCCAGTGATCCGCGTGCGGTAGTCGGGCAGGAGCGTCCACCCACCGCCACGCCCGCGGATCGAATACACGGGAACGCCGGCGAGGCTCAAGACCTCGAGATCGCGCTGGATCGTACGCGGCGAGACCCCCAGCGCAGCGGACAGTTGCGCGACCGTCGACTGCCCGCGGGTCTGCAGGTGCAGGAGCAGGCGGAGGAGCCGTTCGGCACGCATGCCCCGATCATCGCAGGAAAATAAGCCATCAATGGGCGTCTTTTCTTCCTACCGTCGGGTCCATGTCTGCCGTCGAAGTCGAAAACCTCTCGATGTCCTACCGGGCGCCCGTCCGCAAAGGCGGCCTCCGCGCTGCGCTCGGCTCGCTGGTCAAGCGCGAGTACAAGACCGTCCAGGCCCTCGATCAGGTCTCGTTCACGATCGCGCCGGGCCAGGTGTCCGGGTTCATCGGTCCGAACGGCGCCGGCAAGACCACGACGATGAAGATCCTCTCCGGGATTTTGCACCCGACCGGCGGCGATGTCCGGGTCCTCGACGCGATCCCGTGGCAACGCCGCTCGACATTCCTCAAGCGGATCGCGTTCGTCCGCGGCAGCCAGCCGGTCGGCGGATCGCAGGAGCTGACCGTGATGGACTCCCTCGAGTACCAGCGCCTGCTGTACGACGTCGCGCGCCCCACGTTCCGCCGTACGCTCACCGACCTCGAAGCGCTCCTCGACCTCGAACCCCTACTCGAACGCCAACTCCGCGCGCTGAGCCTCGGGGAACGGATGCGCGTCGGCCTGGCGATGGCGCTGATCTACCGCCCTGAGGTCCTGTTCCTCGACGAGCCGACGATCGGTCTCGACGTCAGCGCCGCGAGCCAGATCCGCGAGTTCGTCTCGGAGTACGTCGAGCAGACCGGCGCGACCGTACTCCTGACCAGCCACTACATGGCCGACGTCGCCTCCCTCTGTCCGCGCCTGATCCTGATCGACCACGGCAAGGTCCAGTACGACGGACCGCTAGCCGAGCTGTCCGCCCGGTTGTCGCCGTACAAGCTGATCCGGATCTCCACCCAAGGCGATGCGACCGCGTTCGGCGAGGTGATCGAGAAAGCCGACGGGCAGTGGGTACTGCGGGTGCCGCGGGACGAGGTGGCGGCGACGACAGGACGGTTGCTGCAGGCAATGGAGATCGTGGATCTCGCCGTCGAGGAGCCGCCGTTGGAGAAGGTCATCGACCAGGCGTATCGCGAGGGACTGCGATGAGAACCGCGGTACTGCTGGGATTCCGGCTGCGCCAAGAGGTGCTGGAGTGGTCCGGCGCGTGGTGGTTCCTGCTGACGCTCGTGGTGCAGGCGGTGGTCGCGCCGCTGATCGGGCTGTTCGTGTGGTCGGCCGTCTACCCTGACGATCCGTCCATCGCGCGGTACTACGTCGCGGTCATCATGGTGACGCTGATGACGGAGTCGTTCGAGCAACACACGTTCTCCGAGCGGATCTATGACGGGACGCTGAGCCACGAGCTGCTCCGTCCGCAACCGGTCGTGATCGGCGTGATCGGAATGAACCTCGCCATCCGCGCGTGGCTGACGTTGCTCGGGGCACCGATCGTGCTGCTCGCCGGGATCGCGCTGCAGGTCGGCTTCGACTGGTCGGCGGTGTTGCGCAGTACGCCGTACGTCGCGCTCGCCGCGGTCCTGGTGTTCTTGTGGACGTTTCTGCTCGCGCTGACCGCGTTCTGGACCGATCGCGTGCATGCGGTGGTCGGCTTCGGGAGTCAGCTGACGTTCCTGCTCGGCGGTACGGCGGCGCCGATCGCACTGCTGCCGGATGCGTGGCGCCGGGTCGCCGAGGTGCTGCCGTTCTACGGCATGATCGGTTTGCCGGCCGAGATCGCCTCTGGAAGTAAGGGTTCGCTGGGATATCAACTGATCTGGGTGGGGGTGCTGGTGGCTGTGGTCACGGTCGTGTGGCGGATCGGCGTACGGCGGTACACGGCGGTGGGATCGTGAAGCTGCTCCGGCTGGCGGGTGTCGGTTTCTCGATGGCGCTGCGGCGGAGCGTGGCGTTCCGGGTCAACCTGCTGTTCGACGTACTGCTGGCGTTTACGGGCCTTGGTACGGCGGTGGCGGCCGTGCTGATCGTGTTCACGCGCGCCGACAGTCTCGCGGGCTGGTCGAAGGCGGAGTTCCTGGTGCTGATCGGGACGTATCAGCTGATCACCGGATTGCGGGGGACGTTCATCGATCCGAACCTGTCGTGGTTCCCGGAGACCGGCATCCGGAACGGGAAGCTGGACGGGTATTTGCTGCAGCCGGCCTCGAGTCTGTTCCTGGCCAGCCTGTCGTTGTCCTCGCCGCTCGCACTGATCCAGTTCGTGTTGGGCCTCGGTGTGCTGGGGTGGGGGATCGCGGGTCAGTCGCTGAGCGTCGCCGGGGTGCTCAGTTGGTTGGTGCTCGTCATCGCGGGGCTGGTCGTGACGTGGGCCCTGAGTGTGCTGCTGGCGTGCCTGGCGTTCTGGGCGCCGAAGCTGCAGTTGGACGTGTTCTTCCACTCCGCGTGGCAGCTGGGACGCTACCCGACCGACGTCTTCGCGCGCCCGATCCGCGTCATCCTCACCTATGTGTTCCCGATGGCGCTGATCGCCTCGGTTCCATCAGCCGCGTTGCTGCGCGGGCCGCGAGTGGGAGTGCTGGTCGGTGGGCTGTTGGCGGCGGTCGCCGCAGCCGGGTTGGCGGGCCTGGCGTGGCGACGGGGACTCCGGCGCTATACGGGAGCGACGTCCTGAAATCTGTTCGCCCTGACGGTGGGCGGCAGGTTAGCGTCGCGGGCATGGTTGATGCCTTGTTCGGGGTGCCTCGGTTGGTGGCGATCTACGACTCGCTGGATGCCGATCGGGGGGATCTGGAGCATTACGTCGCGATGGTGGGGGAGTTCGGGGCGCGGCAGGTGCTGGATGTGGGGTGTGGGACGGGGGAGCTGGCGTGCTGGCTGGCTCGCATCGGCGTGGAGGTCGTCGGGGTGGATCCGGCGGAGGCCTCTCTGGAGGTTGCTCGGGGCAAGGAGTTTGCGGACCGGGTGCGGTGGATCCACGGGGATGCGACGACGTTGCCGCCGCTGCAGGTGGACCTGGCGGTGATGACGGGGAACGTGGCGCAGGTGTTCCTCACCGACGAGGAGTGGGCCGCGACGCTCGACGGCGTACATGCGGCGCTGAAGCCGGACGGGCGGTTCGTGTTCGAGACGCGGGATCCGGCGCGGCGGCAGTGGGAGGAGTGGACGCGGGAGCCCACGCATCAGGTGCAGCCGGTCCCGGGCGGTGGGACGGTGGAGTGCTGGAGTGAGCTGGTCAGCGTCGAGCTGCCGTTCGTGACGTTCCGGGGGACGTACGTGTTCTCGTCGGATGGCGCCGTGCTCACATCTGACTCGACGTTGCGGTTCCGGGAGCGGGCCGAGGTCGAGGATTCGCTGGCCGCGGCCGGATTCGTCGTGGACGACGTCCGTGAGGCTCCGGACCGCCCGGGCAAGGAGTGGGTCTTCGTGGCTAGGCGGCGGTGAGCAGCGCCGTCAGCGTGTGGTGAGCGGTACGGAAGGCGGCGCGCGCCGTCGGGTCGAGCACGCTAACGACCGGGTTGGGCAGTCTTCAGTGGGAGGCGAGCGGGCGGGCGCGGTCGGTGGCCAGGCGGACGGCGAAGACGGCGAGTGCGGTGCCCGTGACGTACCGGTGGATGCGCATCCAGGTCGGGCGGCGGGAGAGGAACACGGCGACGGAGCCGGCGGTGATCACGAAGACGGCGTTCATGACGACGCCGACCGTCAGTTGCGTGAGGCCGAGGACCAAGCTCTGCAGACCGAGATGCCCGCGGGACGGGTCGAGGAACTGCGGGAGCAGCGAGATGTAGAGGATCGCGATCTTCGGGTTGAGCAGGCAGGTCAGCAGACCCATGCCGAACAGCTTGCGCGGGCGGTCGGGCTCCAGCTCCTGCGTGGCGAAGACCGACGTACCGCCGGGGCGGAGTGCGTTCCAGGCGAGCCAGAGCAGGTACGCCGCGCCGGCGAGCTTCAGCGTCAGGTAGATCTCGGGGACGAGCGCGAACAGCGTGGCGAGCCCGGCGCTCGCGGCGAGCAGGTAGACGAGGAAGCCGATGCCGACCCCGGCGAGCGAGATCAGGCCGGCGCGGCGGCCCTGGGCGATCGAGCGGGACACCAGGTAGATCATGTTCGGACCCGGCACGATCACCAGGCCGAGCTCGACCAGCGCGATCCCCAGCAGTGCCTCGTTGCTCACCAGCATTCCGCGTCCCTCCGTCGGCGTACACCGAACCTAACAGCGCCGCTCGGAGCGCAGCCGGAGTTTTCCACAGGTGAGATCGCCGGTATTCCACTCGCGGTTCGTCTTCACCCTCGGTTAGCGTGGGTGCGTACGCCTGACGGTTTGTGAAGGAGACGGTATGAGCGACAAGTCCAGCGAGCCGGCGGACGATCTGCAGAAGAAGTTCCGGGAAGCGCTCGAGAAGAAGAACGCCGGGAAGCACTCGCATCCGGGATCCGGGGTGCGTGGGCAGGGCGTCGGCGACGCGCACAACGACAAGCAGAAGCGCCAGTTCAGGCGCAAGTCCGGCAGCTGAAGACCGCCACTGTCCATCCATCCGCATGAGCCCCGGGTTGCCGCCCGGGGCTCGACTTTTGTCGTGGCCGGGAGTGAGACCGGAGCTCGACTACAGTCGGTTGGGTGAGTGTTCCGCTGCATTACGTGGTGAAGACCCGGCTGGTTGAAGTGGTCGAGGGCTTGGGCGAGGGGGCGGCGTTGCCGCCGGAGCGGGTGCTTGCGAAGGAGTTCGGGGTCTCCCGGTGGACGATGCGGCAGGCGATCCGCGAGCTGATCGCGGATGGGCGGCTGCGGGCGCGGCAGGGGCAGGGCACGTTCGTCGCGACACCGAAGCTCGTGCAGCCGCTCGCGCTGGTGAGCTACACGGAGGCGCTCCGGGCGCAGGGGCACACGCCGGCGCGTGAGGTCGTGGAGTTCGATGAGCTCGCCGCTGACGCCGTACTCGCGGAGCAACTCGACATCGCCGAAGGGGAGCCGGTCCACCGGCTGGAGCGGGTTCTGTTCGCGGATGGGCAGCCGATCGGGCTCGAGACGACATACCTCGCCGTTGAACGCTTCCCGACCTTGAAAGAGGTGCTGGACCCGACAGGCTCGCTCTACCGGTGCCTGACCGATCAGCTCGGCGTGCGCTTCGGCGAGGGTGAGGAGCTCGTCGAGACCGTGATCGCCACCCCACGCGAAGCCGAACTCCTGAAGGCCACCCAATCCCTGCCCATGCTCCTGCTCCACCGCAACAGCCGGGACACCACCGGTCGCCCCATCGAGGCCGTCCGCTCCCTCTACCGCGGCGACCGAGTCGGCTTCCGAGCCACCCTGCGCCCCTGACCCAGGTGTTCGCCGCGGGTTCACCCCGCAGTTGATCCGTTCGCACGCCCTCTTCATTGGTCCGGACCAATCTATGGTCCGACGAGAGGAGCGGGTGTGCGGGTGGTTGTGGTCGGTGGAGGTGTCCTGGGCACGTTTCACGCCTGGGAAGCGGTACGGCGAGGTCACGAGGTGGTCCAGGTCGAGCGCGAGCTCGAGGCCCGCGGCGCCAGCGTGCGGAACTTCGGGCTGGTCTGGGTCAGCGGACGGGCTGACGGCGCCGAGGTGGAGTTGGCACAGCGGGCGCGGGATCTGTGGGCGGAGCTGCCGGCGATCGGCGTACGGGCGTCCGGGTCGTTGACCGTCTGCCGGAGCGAGGCCGAGTTGGCGGTTGCCAAGGAGGCGGCGGCCCGGCCGGATGCGGCGGCGCGCGGGTTTCAGGTGCTCGACGCGGAACAGACCCGGGAACGCAACCCGGCGTTGAAGGGCGACCTGCAGGGTGCGCTGTGGTGCGCGCGGGATGCGATCGTCGAGCCGCGTGAGGTGTTGCCGGCGCTGCGTACCGAGCTGATGAAGTCGAACCGCTACCAGTTCGTCGGGGGACGGGAAGTGCGCAACGTTCAGGACGGCCGGGTCGTCGACGACCACGGGGTGACGCATGAGGGCGACTTCGTCTTCCTTTGCACCGGCGCGTGGCACAGCGGGCTGATCCGCGAGCTGACCGACGACCTTCCGGTACGCCGGGTGCGCCTGCAGATGATGCAGACGGCGCCGCTCGACGACACGCTCACCACCGCGGTCGCCGATGGAGACAGTTTCCGCTACTACCCGGCGTACAAGGCCGACGAGCTGCCGCCGCAGGCTCCCCTTGCCGAGGAGCACAAGATGCAGCTGTTGATGGTCCAGCGCGCGCACGGTGGCCTGACCATTGGCGACACCCATGAGTACGACGAGCCGTTCGCGTTCGATGTGCGCAGCGAGCCGTACGAGTACCTGCGGGACACGGTCGAAAGCATTCTCGGACGCGAACTGCCGGCGATCACCCAGCGATGGGCCGGGGTGTATTCGCAGGCCACCAGTGACGAGGTGGTCGTACGGCGGGAAGTTGCTCGCGGCGTGCAATTGGTGACGGGACCGGGCGGGCGTGGGATGACGATGTCGCCGGCGATCGCCGAGGCAAGTTTCGAAGGGATCGGCGCGTGATCCAGCTCGCGGTACTCGACATGGCTGGTACGACGGTCGCGGACGACGGCCTGGTGGAGCAGGCGTTCACCGCCGCGATCGGTGCCCAGGGCATCGATCCCGGGACCCCGCAGTACGAACGGATGATCGAGCATGTCCGGGCGACGATGGGTGAATCGAAGATCACCGTCTTCCGCGCACTGCTCAAGCATGAGGACGCGGCGCAGGAAGCGAACAAGGCGTTCGAAGATGCCTATAGCAGCCTGATCGACGGGCTCAAGCCGATCGACGGCGCTGAAGAGGCGATCCGGCAACTCCAGGACGCCGGGGTCAAAGTCTGCCTGACCACCGGATTCTCCGAGACCACCCAACACCGAATCCTGACCGCACTCGGCTGGCAGACGCTGGCCGATCTCACTCTCTGTCCGGCTCAGGCGGGCCGTGGCAGACCGTATCCGGACATGGTGCTCAAGGCACTGCTCGAGCTGAAGGCCGACAGCGTGGCGAGCGTCGCCGTGGCCGGAGACACCGCCTACGACATGACGACGGGGATCCGGGCCGGTGCCGGGATCGTGGCCGGCGTCCTGACAGGTGCCCACGGCAAGGAACAGCTCGACGCCGCGGGTGCGACCCACGTACTCGAGTCGGTCCGGGGACTGCCCGGCCTGCTCCTCGATCGAAGGCTGGACAAGTGAAGGCACTCAAGACCCTGCTCGCCGCCACCGTGTTGCTCACAGCAACCATAAACCTGACAGCTTGTGGCGGAACCGGAGTCGCGTCGACCGGTGACGGCGCCAAGAAGACTGTCACCGTGTACACCGCGGACGGCTTGGCCGACTGGTACAAGACCCGGTTCGACGCGTTCACCCAGAAGACCGGGATCAAGGTACAGACCGTCGAGGCCGGCTCCGGTGAGGTGGTGTCGCGGCTGCAGAAGGAGAAGTCGAACCCGCAGGCCGATGTCGTCGTGACGCTGCCGCCGTTCATCCAGAAGGCGTCGAAGGACGGTCTGCTCCAGAAGTACGATGTGCCTGGCTCCGACCAGGTGAAGGGCGTCAAGGGCGACGACTACGTCGCCGTCGTCGACAACTACCTGTGCTTCATCGCGAACCAGCAGGCGGGTACGCCGAAGACGTTCGACGACCTGCTCGACCCGAAGTTCAAGGGCAAGCTGCAGTACTCGACGCCGGGTCAGGCCGGTGACGGTACCGCCGTACTGCTGCTGCTCCAGCACCTGCTCGGCAAGCAGGGCGCGCTCGACTACCTGAAGAAGCTCGAGGCGAACAACGTCGGCCCGTCCGCGTCGACCGGCAAGCTGCAGCCGAAGGTGAGCAAGGGTGAGCTGCTGGTCGCGAACGGCGACGTACAGATGAACGCGGCATCGATCGCGAACGACAAGTCGGCGTTCAGCATCTTCTTCCCGGCGGCTGCGGACGGGAAGCGGACCACACTGGCGCTGCCGTACGTCATGGGGCTCGGGGCTGGTGCGCCGAACGCCGACGGCGGGAAGCAGCTGATGGATTACCTGCTCTCCACCGACGCGCAGCAGACGGTCTCGAAGGACGCCTTCGGGATCCCGGCGCGGGACGATGTGAAGCCGACAGACGCGAACTTCCAGACGGTCGAGAAGGTGACGGACGGCGTCGAGGTGTGGCAGCCCGACTGGTCCACTGTGCTGAGCGACCTGGACGGCGACGTCGCGGCGTACACCAAGGCTGTGGGATGACGGTTCAGCTCGAGGACGTCACGGTTCACTTCGGCCGGACGTGCGCGCTGGAAGGGTTCGACCTGAGTGTCGCGGCCGGTGAAACGGTCGCGCTGCTCGGGCCGTCCGGGTCGGGGAAGTCGACCGCGTTGAAGGCGGTGGCCGGGTTCGTCCGGCCGACGCGCGGGCGGATCCGGCTGGGTGGGAACGACGTCACCGATCTTCCGCCTGCTCGGCGGGGGATCGGGGTGGTCGTGCAGCAGTACGCGTTGTTTCCGCATCTGCGGGTTGCGGACAACGTGGCGTTCGGCCTGCGCGCTGCACGCAAGCCGAAGGCCGAGGTGGCGCGGCGGGTCGGGGAGATGCTCGAGATGGTCGGCATGACGTCGTACGGGCGGCGCTTTCCGCGCGAGTTGTCCGGTGGGCAGCAGCAGCGGGTTGCCATTGCGCGGGCGCTGGCGATCCAGCCGTCGGTGTTGCTGCTGGATGAGCCGCTTGCGGCGCTTGACGCGCAGTTGCGTGCGGACATGCTCGGTGAGCTGCAGAAGTTGCGTCGTGAGGTGCCGGAGATTGCGATCGTTTACGTGACCCACGATCAGTCGGAGGCGTTGGCGCTGGCCGACCGGATCGCGGTGATGCGCGATGCTCGACTTGTCGACATTGCGCCGGCTGCCGAGTTGTACGCCGTTCCGCCGTCGGCCTTCACCGCCTCGTTCCTGGGCGGGGCGAACTTGCTGCCGGTGGCTGTAGACGGTGGTGGCGTGACGGTGGCAGGCACCGTGATCCCGGGCTTGAAACCGGAGGACGGCAAGAGCCTGCTGTGCATCCGCCCGCATGCAATCCGCCTGGAGCCGCCGACGGCCGCGCTGGGCGGGGTGGGGGAGGCGGTGAGGTTGGTGGGGCGGGTTGTGGCGGCGCAGTGGCGGGGGGCTTCCAGTCAGGTGACGTGTTTGGTTGACGGGCTTGCGGACGTGTCGGTGCGGGTTGATGTGCCGGCCGATCGGCGGGTGCCGGAGCTGGGGGCGGCTGTGGTGATGGTGTTGCCGGTCGAGGCGTGCAGTTTGGTGCCGGCGGGGGTGGGCTGATGGCAGTCGAGGCGTTGGGAGCCACCGTTGTCGTGAGCACTCACCGGCGGCGGGATGGCCGGTGGTTGTGGGTGTTGCCGCCGCTGTTGCTGATTGGCGTTCTCGTCGTCTATCCGCTGGTGTTGGTGGCGATCGAGTCGATCCCCGCGTGGGGTGATGTGGTCGGCTCGGCGGAGTTCCGGGATGCGCTGGTGCGGACCGTGCAGATCGCCGTCAGTTCGACGGTTGGGTGCCTCATCGTCGGAACGTTCCTCGCGGTGGTGATCAGCTTCGTGCCGTTCCCGGGCGCGCGCGTGGTCGCCGGACTTGTCGACACGATGCTTGCGTTGCCGTCGTTCCTGGTCGCGCTGTCGTTCACGTTCATCTACGGCACGACCGGGATCCTCCGCGCGGGTGGTTTCCTCACCTCGCCGTGGGCCGTCGTACTCGCCGAGGTCACGTTCTACACCCCGTTCGTGATGCGACCGTTGCTGGCAGCAATGAGTCGGTTGCCGCGGGCACAGCTCGACGTGGCGGCCAGTCTCGGTGCCGGGCCGTGGCGTGTGCTGCGGCAGGTCGTGCTGCCCGAAGTACGCCCGGCGCTCGTCGCGGGCGGCGGCCTGACTTTGCTGCTGACGCTGAACGAGTTCGGCATCGTCCTGTTCCTCGGTGCGAAGGGCACGACCACCTTGCCGATGCTCGTGCACACCAAAGGCATCGTGATGTTCGACTATCCCGGCGCGTGCGTGATCGCGGTCGTCCAGATCGCCCTGTCGCTCGGGCTGTACGCCGTACTGCGGATGGCACTAGGAGGTCGTCGTGCTCGTCTGGACTAGAACCGGGAAGGCAATCGTCTGGACGGCGTTCGCCGTCGTGTTCGGGCTGCTCGTGTTGCTGCCGTTCCTGGTGGTGATCGCGGCCGCGTTCGCCGGCTCGTGGAACGGCGTACTGCCGTCAGACCCGACCGGCGAGCACCTCCGTCAGGCATTGTCGGGTGACGAGCTGGCCTCGCTGTCCGTGAGCTTGCAGACCGCGTTCATGGGTGGATTGCTCGCGGTGGTCTTCGGGACCTGGGGCGCGATGGCGGCTCACGGGTCCCGGTTCGCCCGGGCCGCGGATGCGATGCATCATCTGCCCATCGCGGTGCCTTCGGTGGTGGTCGGGCTCGGCCTGCTGGTCGCGTTCTCGCGGCAGCCCGTGCTGCTCAACGGGACCAAATGGATCGTGGTGATCGCACATCTCGTGCTGATGGTTGCCTTCAGCTACGGAACGGTTGCCGCGGCGCTGCAACGGGTCGATCCGTCGTACGCCGAGGTCGCCGCGTCGCTCGGTGCCTCGCCGGCCCGGGTGCTGTGGCGAGTCCGGCTGCCGATGCTGCTGCCCGCGATCTCCTCGGCGGCTGGTCTGTCCGTCGCGTTGTCGATGGGTGAGGTCGGCGCCACGATCATGGTGTATCCGGCGTCATGGCGGACGTTGCCGGTGAGCATCTTCGCGCTGACCGACCGCGGTCAGGCGTTCGTCGCCGCGGCCGAGGCCGTGGTGCTGCTCGCGACAACCGTCGTCCTGGTCCTCATCCTCGATCGGCTGCGGGGCCGGGCTGTCGAGCGCTAACAGAGTCGAGCAGTTCGGCCAGTCGCCGCAGCTCAGGCGCCCAGGCCAGCTGGTGGTTGGCGGCGTCCTCGGCGTCGGCGAAGCCGGTGTGGCTGAGCACCATCCGGGTGCCATCGGCAACTTCGGTCAGCTCCACCTCGACCCGGGTCGGCTCGTCCTCGGTGCCGTCCCATTTCCAGCTGAAGACCAGGCGGCGCGGCGGCTGCACCTCGAGGTAGCTTCCGCGCACCACGTGCGGCCCCATCTCGACGACGTACTCGCCGCCGACGCGGACGTCGGCCTGCACCTTCAGGTCCAGCTCGGGATTCGGGCAGTACCATCGGGCCAGCAGCTCGACCCGCGTCCAGGCGTCGTAGACCCGGGCGATCGTTGCCGGAAGCACCCTTTCGATCCGGATCTCAGCGTCCATCGTCGTCCCCTCGCAGGAGTTCTTCCAACCGGTCAACGGTGCTGTTCCAGTACGTCGTGAGGTCGCCGAGCCACTGCTCCATCTCGGACAGGGCCTCCGGCCGGAGCGTGCACACCACCGTGCGCCCGACCCGGCGCCGACGCACCAAACCCGCGTCCACCAGCACGCCGACGTGCTTGGTGATCGCGGGTGGGGTGATCCGGTGCGGCTCGGCGAGCTCGCCCATCGTCGCGTCGCCCCGACTCAGCCGGCTCACGATCGCCAGCCGAGTCGGGTCCGCGAGCGCTCCGAACGTCTTCGCCAACACCCTGACACTTCACCGGATGGTGAACTAATTTGTCAAGGGCGCACCTCGAACACCAGGTTGAACGGTGTCTGCGCCACCGTCCGGAAGCGGCTGAAACCGGCCGCCTTCGTCACGTCCTGGATCCGCGCCGGGCCGGCCTGCGTACCGAGCGCGAGCCCCACCGGCTGGGACAGCGACGCCGGCGTGCAGAGCAACGTCGAGAAGCCGTAGTACGCCCGCCCGACCGGGTTGAGGTTGTCCTCGACGTGGTCGCCGGCCATCGGCTCGACCAGCATCCAGGTGCCGTCAGGTGCCAGCGCCTCCCGGACGTGCCGGGCCGCGCCGACCGGGTCACCCATGTCGTGCAGAGCATCGAACGTCGTCACCAGGTCGAAGCTGGATCCGCTGAAGCTGTCGGCCGGTGAGATCTCGAACGACACCCGATCGGCGACACCGGCCTCCGCCGCCCGCAGCCGGGCCGTCTCGATCGATGCCTGGTGGTAGTCCGAGCCGATGAACGTCGACCGCGGGAATGCCTCGGCCATCAGGATGGTCGACGAGCCGTGCCCGCAGCCGATGTCGGCCACCGTCGCGCCCCGCTGCAGCTTCTCCACCACGCCATCGAGCGCGGGAAGCCAGCTGGGCAGCAGATTGGTGTTGTACGACGGCCGGAAGAACCGCTCACACCCGACGTGCACGTCCGACGTGTGCTCGTGCCACCCGACCCCAGCACCGCTGCGTGCGGCCTCGATGGTGTCCGTGGCGTGCTGCAGCGTGCCCAGTGCGATCTGGAAGAACCCAGGCAGGTACGCCGGGCTGCTCGGGTCGGTCATGGCGACGGCGTGCTCTGGTGGCAACGTGTAGCGACCGGTGCTCGCGTCGTACTCGACGATTCCGCCCGCGGCCTGGGCGTTCAGCCACTCGCGGGTGTAGTGCTCGTCGGTGCTGGTCCACTCGGCGAGCTCGGACGGTGTGGCCGGGCCCCGATCGCTGAGCGCCTGGTAGTACCCGAGGCGATCACCCATCACCACCAGCGCCGCGTTCAGCGTCGCCCCCACCTCGTCCACGGCCTTGAACACGAAGCCCATCAGTTTGTCGGCGTCGATTGCAACAGTCATTTGCTTTGCCCCCTAGTAGTTTGCGTACCCGAGAGAACGTAGGCAGCGTGGACGCCCCGTCGCATCAGGTGGGCCACCTAGGGCACACTGCGAGACATGCTCATCGGGCGGGAGGCGGAGCGCCGGGTGATCGAGCAACTGGTCGCGGGGGCGCGGGTCGGAGCCGCTGGGGTGCTGCTCGTCACCGGCGAGCCCGGCATCGGCAAAACCAGCCTGCTGGACGAAGCCGCCGCGCTCGCCGGCGGACTGCGCATCCTGCGTGCGCGCGGCGCCGAAGCCGAACGTGAGGTGCCCTTCGCAGCACTGCTCCAACTACTACGACCAGCCCTCTCCAGCCTCGACCGCATACCTGGTCCGCAGCAGTCCGCACTCGCATCGGCGCTGGCCTTAAGGCCTGACACCGGTACTCCGGCGGATCGCTTCGCCGTCGGCGCCGCAACCCTCAGCCTGATCTGCCGGTACGCCGAAGACGCCCCGCTCGCCCTCATCATCGACGACGCCCATCTGCTCGACCGTCCGTCCGCGGAAGCCTTGCTGTTCGCCGCCCGACGACTAGTGGCCGATCCGATCGTCATGCTGATCGCCGCCCGCGCGCACGAGCCGCATCCACTAGAGGCTGATCTCCCGAGGCTGCACCTGGACGGCATCACGCTCGAGGCCGCGCTGCAGCTCGTGCAGCACCTGCCGGCCGATCTGGTCGAGCAGCTCTACCAAACCGTGGCAGGTAACCCGCTGGCCCTGCTAGAGCTCGCGGACGACCCGGATCGTCTGCACCGTACGCCGCCCGGCGTACCACTCCCAGTGCCGACGATGCTCGCAGAAGCCTTTGTCAGCAGGGCAAACCGACTCAGCGCGGATGCGCGCACCGCACTGCTGGTCTCGGCGATCGACGACTGTGAACTCGCAGCCGTGGCGCGAGCCTGCGCAGAGCTGGGCGTCGACGTTGCGGCACTCGAGGACGCCGAAGCGGTCGGCCTGGTCGCGATCCGCGACGGTGAGGTCGTCTGGCGGCATCCTCTGGTCCGCTCCGCCATCTACACGAATGCCGATCCAGCAGAGCGACGTACTGCGCATCGCGCGGTCGCCCGCAGCACTCCGGACGCGGACCGGCGTGCCTGGCACCTGTCGGAGGCAGTACTAGGCGCCGACGATGACGTGGCGGCCGGACTGGTCGCCGCGGCCGAGCACGCTGCTGCTCGCGGGGCGCACGCAGTCGCTGCGACCGCCTACGAACGTGCTGGGCGACTGAGTCGGGGGCTCCAGGACCGCGCGCTCAGGTTGGTGTCCGCTGGGGAGGCAGCCTGGTCGGCTGGACTTGCGGAGCGGGCAGACGCGTTGCTCGCTGAGGCGTTGATGCTGCAGCCGCCGTTGTCGGTGAAGCTCCGGGCGCAGGAGATCCGTGGTGACATCGAGGTGAAGTGTGGCTCGCCGCGCCGGGCGCGCGACATCCTCGTGGCTGCGGCGGCCGAGTGCACGGATCCAGAGGTCGCCACCGGGCTGCTCGCTGACGCTGTCGCGGCGTGCTTCCGGCTCTGTGACGCCGCAGCGGGGCTGGAAATCGCGCACGAGCTCGATCGCCTCCGCCCGGCGTTGGAGCGGCCCGGGCCAAAGATCATGGGCATGCTGGCGAGCGGTGTGGCGAAAGTGCTCGCCGGGGACGGCGGAATGGATCAGATCCGTGCGGCGATCGGGTTGGAGCCGTCGGACGAGCTGGACCGCGACCGCCGCCGCCAGGTCTGGATGGTGCTGGCCGCGCTGTTCCTTCGCGAGACCGGTACCGGCCGGGCGATGCTGCAGCAGGCGATGCTCGAACGGCGGGAGCAGGTCGCTCTCGGGACGTTACCCGGCCTCCTGTTCGTACTGGCCCGCGATGACGCGACCACAGATCGCTGGGCCGATGCGGAGACGTCTTACGACGAGGGGATCCGGCTGTCGCGTGAGACCGGGCAGACGACCGAACTCGCGATGAATCTGGCCGGTCTGGCGTGGCTGTGGTCGCACGAGGGCAGAGCCGAGTGTCAGGAGCTCGCTGCAGAGTGTCTGCGGATCTGTGCAGAGCATGAGATCCACCTGGGCACGCTGTGGTCCTTGTTCGCACTGGGCGACCTGGAGCTCGGGCGCGGAGATCCGGCGGCGGCCTTGCCGCAGTACGAGCGGCTGGTCGACGTACTGGCCGAGTATGGGTTGAAGGACCCGGACCTGTCGCCGGCGCCCGAGCTGGTCGAGGTGTACCTGCGGCTGGGTCGTGTTGACGATGCGCAGCGGGTGGCGGACGAGCACTCCGCTCTGGCTGAGGCGAAAGGGCAGCCATGGTCGTTGGCGCGCGCAGCGCGGGCGCGTGGTGTGGCCGGTGACAGCGAGGAGGACTTTCTGCTGGCGCTCAGCCGGCATGAGGTGACGCTGGACGCCTTCGAGCTCGCCAGGACGCGTCTTGCGTACGGCGCGTGGCTGCGGCGGGTACGGCGGCGGGTTGACGCACGTACGCAGCTCCGGCTCGCGGTGGAGGGCTTTGATGCGCTCGGTGCGCTCGGGTGGGCTGACCAGGCCGCTGCGGAGCTCAAGGCGACCGGTGAGACCGCAAGGCGTCGCGTGCCGAGCACGGCGGACGACCTGACTCCGCAAGAGCGGCAGATCGCCGTACTGCTCGCGGACGGGCACAGCATCCGGGAGGCGGCGGCCCGGCTCTTCCTGAGCCCGAAGACCGTCGAGTACCACCTCCGCAAGGTCTACACGAAGCTGGGCATCCACTCGCGCACCGAACTCGCTGAGCAGCTGGAACGGCGAACGTAGGCTGGCCGGCATGAGGCAGCCGTTCACGGAGACCAGCGGAATCGCCCGGCACTGGGGCTTCGAGGATCTCGCGGCCGAAGGACCCGTCCAGCGGCTCACGCTGTTCACCGGCGTCCCGGTCTGCCTGATCACGGGGTACGCCGAGACGCGCGAGCTGTTGGCTCATCCGGACGTAGTGCGCTCGCCACTCGACGGGCCGCACCGCGACACGATGATGGACGACCTGATCAACCGCACCGAGCGGCACATGCTCGGTGCGAACCCGCCCGACCACACCCGGCTCCGCAAACTGGTCACTGCGGCGTTCACCCGACGCCGGATCGACGCGCTGGAGCCGCGGATCCGCGAGATCGCGACCGGCCTGCTCGACGAGATGGCGGCCGCGGGAGATCGCGTCGATCTGGTCGATGCGTACAGCTACCCGCTGCCGATCACGGTGATCTGCGAGCTGATCGGCATCCCGGCCGTCCGCCGCGAGGACTTCCGCCAGTGGTCCTCGGTGTTCGTGAACGCGACCATGCACACCGCGGAGGAGTACATCGAGGCGACCACGCTGATGCTCGACTTCGTGCACGAGCTCATCGCGCAGAAGCAGCAGGCGCCGACCGACGACCTGCTCTCCGGCCTGATCGCGGCCCGCGACGGCGGCGACCGGCTCAGCGAGGACGAACTGACCTCGATGATCTTCCTGCTGCTCGCGGCCGGCCACGAGACCACGGTCAGCCTGATCACGAACGGCGTACACGCCCTGCTTCGGCACCCTGACCAGCTGGAGCTGTTGAAGGCCGAGCCGGACCGGCTGCCGGCGGCGGTCGAGGAGCTACTCAGGTACGACGGCCCGCTGCAGGCGGCGATCCCGTACATCGCCCAGGCGCCGATCGACATCGCCGGGAGCCGGATCGAGGCCGGTGAGGTGATCGTGTTCGCGCTGCTGCCGGCGAACCGCGACCCGCGGAAGGTCGAGCGGCCGGACGAGTTGGACATCACCCGGCCGGACTCCGCGCACCTGGCTTTCGGGCACGGGATCCACCACTGTCTCGGCGCGCCGCTGGCCCGGCTGGAGGGCCGGATCGCACTCGGCCTGCTGTTCGAGCGCTTCCCCGACCTTCGCCTGGCCGAGCCGGAACGCGACCCGGTCCGCACGCCCGGACTGTTGATGAACGCGATCCGCGAACTGCCGGTACAGCTCTGAACATCGGGTGAACCGCAGCTGAATCACATCGATGGGATTGCGGCGATGTTGGTCAGAGATGGCATCCTTTCCGGGTGACAGAGTTGATGGAGGTTGCGCGACACCTGCTCGGCATCGCGATGGCCTCGCACTGGCTGCTGCTCATCCTGTTCATCGCCGCGGCGGTCGACGCGGTGTTCCCGGTAGTTCCGAGCGAGGGCATGGTCATCACCGCCGGCATGGCCGCGGCCGCCGGCCACCAGAACCTGCTGCTCGTCATCGCGGTCGCGATGGTCGGCTCGGTCATCGGTGAGTCCACCTGCTACCTGATGGGCCGTGGTTCCGGTCCGGCGCTGCACCGCTGGATGAAGCGCCAGCAGCGCCGCCAGCAGGTCTACGAGCGGGTCTCGTCCGCCCTGCACTCGCGCGGCGGGCTGATCCTCATGACCGTCCGCTACATCCCCGGCGCCCGGATGGTCGCCACGCTGACCGCGGGCGCGACGCGGTACTCGTTCAAGAAGTTCATCGTGTTCACGTTCTTCGGCGTCACGATCGCCTACACGTACGTCGCCCTGCTCGGCTACCTGGGCGGTGACGCGTTCGCGCACGACCAGTTGAAGGGCCTCGCGTTCAGCCTCGGCCTGGCGGCCACGGTCGGTCTGGTCGTCGAGACGACCCGCCGGATCGTGGTGAAGCGCCGCGCCGTGAAGATCACGAGCGCTTAACGATCCCCACCCCGGTTTCCCGCCGGGTGCGTGTTCCGCACCAACCCTGACGGGGTCCTGTGCGTCAGTAGAGGCGTGGTGAGGCCTGGGGCGAACCTCGTGGGCGTCGCGCTCGTTGTCGCGGCGGTCCTGGCCGGATGTGCCGACGTACCGCTGGAAGGCGCTCCATCGGCGAGTACGTCGCCCTCTCACAGGCCAAGGCCAAAGCCCACGGCGAGGCCCACGCCTACACCCACGCCAACGCCGAGCAGTACGCCGACCTCGAAGTTGCCGGCCGCAGCGCACCTTCTTCGGTCGTTCCCGGCGCGCCTGCCGAACGGCAAGCCGCCACTGTTCGTAGTTGTCTCGTTCGACGGCGCCGGCGACCTGGCGCTCTGGGCTCGTTGGCGCGCCGTAGCGAAGCAGGTCAACGCGCGGATGACCTTCTTCCTCTCCGGCCCGTATCTCTACCCAGGAGATCACCGCGCCGACTACAAGCCGCCGTACCACCAGCCCGGCGCCTCCGACATCGGCTGGGGCGACGACGCCAACGTGCTCGCCCGTACGAAGGTACTGCGGGAGGCGATCGCCGAGGGCCACGAGATCGGCACCCACGCGAACGGTCACTTCTGCGGCAAGAACGGCATCGGCCGCTGGACCACCGCGCAGTGGACCGCCGAGCTCAGCGCGTTCGACCGGATGGTGCGGACCGGTCCGACGTTGGCCGCAGGCAAGACCGTCGTACCGCCGTTCGACCCGTCAACGGTCAAAGGCATGCGGACACCGTGCCTGGAGGGCAATCGGCCCGCATACCGGCAGGCGATGGTCCAGCGCGGCATGCTGTACGACGCGTCCGCGCCTGGCTACATCTCTTGGCCGAAGAAGCAGAACGGACTGTGGGACTTCCCCCTCGAGTCGGTGACCCTGGCCGGTACCAGCAAGAAGACTCTGACGATGGACTACAACCTGTGGTTCGCCCAGACCCAGGCGCGCAAGGCTCCGTTAGCTCAGGCGCCCGCGCTGAAAGCGCAGGTGCTGGCGACGTACCAGCAGGCGCTGGCGAAGTCCCGGGCGAGCGGCAACCCGCCGTTGTTCCTCGGCAACCACTTCAACCGCTGGAACAACAGCGTGTACTCCGATGCCTTGACCGACTTCGTCAAACAGACGTGTACGCAGCCCGACGTACGGTGCGTGTCCAACATGGAGCTGGCGAGCTGGCTGGCGAAGTACGGCGTACCGAGCAACCAGAACCGGCCGTCATAGCTTCAGGTAGCCGTAAGCGCTCTGCCAGGTGCCGCCGTCCTTGATGCGGCCGACGACGAGCCGCTGCAGGCGGGTGTCCTGCGGGAGCTCGTCAAGGTGGTCGGTGCCGTGGGTGCGGAAGGTGAAGAAGATCGCGCTGTCCTGACTGTCGTTCGGCGTCCCGTACGGCGTGAAGCGGCGACCGAACTTCACCATGTTCGAGTCCTGCGGCAGGTTGTCGAGCAGGTACGGGTCGAGCAACCAGGACCACAGGTTCGCAATCTTCACCGGGTACTCCGGGAAGTAGCGCGGGAAGAACTCACGCGCCTGCTGGAGGCTGTCGTCGACCAGCTCCGGGGTCAGCGGGCCGGTCTCCGGGATGTGTACGCCGATGATCCACTCACCGGTCTCCGTCTCCGGGACGGGCTGCTCCGCGGTGACCTGGAACAGCATGTACTGCAGCCGTCCCAGCGTGTAGAGGTTGCCGACCCAGAAGTTCGTCAACCACCAATGCGTCTCCAGGCTGTACTCGCCGTGAGTACGGCGGCTGACCTTGAGCTGCTGTCCGAGGTCGGCCAGCGAGGCCCAGCTGATGTCGTCGGGGATGCCCCGGCCGGAGTGGTACGCGCGGATGTCCGGCACGGTGTCCAGGAACGCCTGGACCGAGTTCCGCGGGTCCTCCGGCATCCGGAACTCGGGCTCACTCCCGAGCTTCCCGATCGCGGCCCGGATCTGGTCGGCCAGGTCCTTCACCACCGCCGCATCCGGCGTGAACGCCTCGGCCGCCTCCCGGTCGGCATCGGCGAAACCCAGCAGGCGGTACTCCTCGGCAGTCGTCACTTCTCAACGGTAACCGATGTAAACGGGCCAGAGACTTACGATTCGCGTCGTGGGCTACCAGCGCTTCCCGGCACCCGACCTTCTGACCGACGTGATCGACCACGTGTGGTTGGTCGACTCCGCACCGCTGCCGTCGTTACGGCAGGAGATCCTGATCCCGAACGGTCGCCCCGGGCTCGCGGTCGCACTCGGCGATCCCGGTACCCGGCACGATCCGGTGAGTGGGGCCAAGTGGCCGAACGCGGCGTCGGTGTTCGGCATCATGACCCGGCCGCAGGTGATCGGGCAGGTTGGTGTGTCTAGTTATGCCGGCGTCGAGTTCACGCCGTGGGGGTTTGCCGCGCTTGGCCTGCCCGCTCTGGTTGACGAGGTGCGGCAGCTGGCGGACTGGGTGGGGCCGGAGACCACGGCCGGGCTGGCGGCTGAGTTGCGGTCGGTGCCGTTCGGCCAGGCACGGGCTGACCGGTTGGCGGGCTTCCTCGCGGCGAGGATGACGACCACCGCCGCTCCGCCGATCGTCGCCGAGGCGGTACGGGCGATCGACGAGTTGCGCGGCCAGGTTGCCGTCGCCGATGTCGTACGCCGGTGCGCGACGTCGTACAGCACCTTGTACCGCGTGTTCCGGCAGAACGTCGGGATCGGGCCGAAGCAGTACGCCGAGATCATCCGGTACTACCACTTCGTCGGCGGCCTGCTCGGCGGTCCGGCGGATGCGGCCGCGACGTTGTCGGCGCTGCACGGGTACTACGACCAGGCGCACGCGGCACGTGACTTCAAGCGGTACACCGGCGTGAGCGCGACGTCGTTCCTCGCCGTACAGAACGGGATCGCCGCGTTGATGCACGGAAGATCCGTCCAAGACTCGGGCGATCCTGATGCGTGAAGATCGCAGGCATGGGACGCATTGTGCATGTCGAGATCGTTGCCGAGGACCACAATCGGGCCGCGGAGTTCTACAGCAAGGTATTCGGCTGGCAGGTGACATCCGCGCCGGTGCCGGACGGGTACCTGCTCGCGGAAACTGGGCCGGGGGAGGGGATCGACGGCGCGATCATGAGCAGCCGCTACCAGACGCAGCCGACGATCGCGTGGATCGAGGTCGACGATCTCGAAGCAACCCTGGAGGCCGCCCGTGCTGCGGGCGGCGCTCCGGCGGGCGAGATCCAGGAACTACCCGGCATCGGCCGCCTCACCTACCTCCGGGACAGCGAAGGAGTGCTGATCGGCCTTCGCCAAAGCGCTTCCGCCACCCCTAGCTAGAGTCCGCGGTGCTTCGTTCGATCGGGTGTGCGAGGCAAGGGGTCCGTGCTAAATTCATCCGAAAGCGCGAGGTCAGTCTCTGGTCCGGGGCGCAACGGCGTAAGACGCCGAAAGGGCAAGGCCCACCTACTCCAGCTCAAACCTGGGAGGAACGCCATGCCCACACTCGAAACGTACAAGAAGCAAGCCAAGCAACTCCTGCGCTGGCACCGCGACGGCAACGACTCGGTCGGTGGCCGCATCCGCCAGCTGCCGCGCTACCGCGAGCTGACGGATCGCGAATCGCTCGCGCTGAACTTCAAACTTACGGAGGCGCAGGAGATCATTGCGCTCGAGGCGGGCTACGACAGTTGGGCCGCGCTGAAGGCGGCCCACGAGGACACCGCGCCACGGCCACCCGAGGCTCCGAAGCCCGTTCTGCTCGACGCCGCGCGGCCGGTCCTGTTCGTTCGCAATGTACGGGCGGCTGCCGAGTTCTATCGCGATCGCCTCGGGTTCCGTGTCGACTTTCTGCACGGGCATCCGCCCTTCTACGGCTCGGTGTCGCGCGATCGCGCTACCTTGCACTTTCGGCTCGTGCATGAGCCGGTGCTCGTTGCAGACACCGCGAGCGAGGAAGGGATCATCATGGCCTTCATCGAAGCTCGAAACATCAAGGAGTTGTACGCCGAGTATCTCGCGGCGGGCGTGGAGCTGGCCCAGAAGCTCACCAAACAAGCCTGGGGCGGCACGGACTTCATCGTGCGCGACCTGGACGGCAACACAGTCGCTTTCGTCGGCTGAGCTTTCCGCTGCCTTGAATTCGGTTCGTCAACGGCGTACCCGGTAGCGCAGGTGAAGGACGCGGTTGCCCTTGATCACCGCGTCGGGATCCTCCAGCAGGTGCTGCGCGTCGACCGACCCGAAGTAGCGCTTGCCGGAGCCGAACACCACGGGGACGACGTCCATGCGCACCTCGTCGACCAGGCCCGCGGCAAGGGCCTGGCCGCCGACGTCGCCGGCGGCGACCTCGACGACGCGGTCTCCCGCGAGTTCCTGTGCCTTGGCCATCGCGGCCTCGATGCCGTCGACGAAGTGGAACGGCGCCTCGGGGTCCCAGCCCTCGGGCGCCGGGCGGTGGGTCACGACGACGACGTGGTCGACCCCAGCGGGAGGCGTCCCGTCCCAGCCGTCCGTGATGTCGAAGACGTGGCGACCGGCGATCGTCGCCCCGATCTGGTCCCAGTAGGGCCGGATGTGGTCATAGGACGCCTGCGACACCTTCAGCACGCCGCTGCCGTCCAACGCCACGTCACCGGTGACCAACCACTCGAACAACGGTCCGGGGTCGTCGTTCTCGTCCGCGATGAAGCCGTCGACCGACACGGAGGCGTTCATGACTACTTTGCTCAAAGGGTGCTCCTCTACTCGGGGTGTGGCTCCAAGTGTGAGGTTTCGTGAGCCGTCGGTCTTGTAAGAAATCAATCGGCCGGCAGCGACCAACCGTCCAGCGCGCTGCCGGGATGCTCACGCAGGAACCGCCGCCGGACTTCGATGTACCGGGTCGGTGTGAGCCCGGTGAACTCCCGGAACTCATGACCGAAGTGGGCCTGGTCGAAGTAGCCTGCGCCGGCGGCGACGTCGCCCCAGTCGATCGGTTCGGCGGGGTCGATCGCCAGCATGGTCGAGGCGAAGCGTTGGGAGCGGGCCAGCCGTTTCGGCGTGACGCCGATGAGAGCCTTGAACTGCTGTGCCAGATGAGTGTTGCTGACACCGGCTGCCACGCTCAGATCGCCGACTGGCACCGTGCCGCCGGTAGCCGAGATGACGCTGCTCGTATGGCGGACCAGCCCCAGGCCGGCGGTCTCGCACAGCCGTCGCACCAGCTCCTCCTCGAGCAGCGTCAGCATCTCGTGCGGTCCGTCCGCCGTGGCCAGCCGGTCTCGCAGCTCAGCAACGGCGGCCCGGCCCCAAACCTGCTCCACCGTCACCGGCCGGTCACACAGCTCGGCCGCGGGCATCGGCAGGAACGGCGCCAGCCCCCACGGCTTGGCGTGCACGCCGACGGACCGGGTCCGCGGTGGGTAGCCGAACTCCCACGCGCGGGTAGGCACGGTGACCACGCAGCCGTCGACGTACTCGGCCGTCTCTCTGCCGGCGCGAATGCGGAACGGCGCTCCGAGGTTGACGATGAGCAGCGCCGCCGGCGCCGGCGGCAGCATGAACCGGGCGTACGGCGGCGCACCCTCCAGGTAGTAGAGGTCGTCGATCAGCCCGTCCAGCGGCGGCCGCGGCACTCTGGACACATACTCCACGTCCCCAGCATCGCCGACCTCCCTCCGGCATCGCACGCCGGCGCCGCTGGTTTGCCGAAGATCTTGTCAGCGCTCTTCTGCGAGGCCGAGGTAGAGGATCTTCGGGTCGGAGGGGTTGAAGGCGAGGGACGGGATGCCGTCGTGGCGGTTGTGGTGTTTGGTGAGTTCGCCGGTGGACGGACGGAAGCGGTAGAGGTCGGCCCCGAAGTTGGCGAAGGACGTGCCGTAGCTGAAGTAGACGAGGTCCGGGTCGACCGGCGACGCCCACATCTTGTTGCCGTTGATCAGGTCGGCCCGGCTCTGGTCCAGGACCTCGCGGAACTTCAGTCCGCCGTCGGTCGACTCCCAGATGAAACGCGTCGCCCGGTCCGGGTCGTACCCCTCCATCCAGACCTTCGACGGATCTGCCGGCGAGATCGTCAGACTGAACGCATTCACCCGCTCCAGCGCGCGCGGCCGGATCCAGCTGCGCCCGCCGTCGTACGTGCTATAAACGCCGTCCGACATCACGCCGACCACGATGTGGTCCGGGTTGTGCGGATCCACGACAGCGTCGTACACGAAGAGATCGCGAGCAGGCAGTACGCCGCTGCGCCGCCACGTCACGCCGTCGTCCGACGAGTCGTACAACTGCCCGTCACCGGCAACAACGCGCAGCCGACCAGGCCGTGCGTCCAGAGCGGCGAGACCGCCTCCGTCGACCGGTCCGAGCACGGTGCTGACCTTCGCTCCGTGCACGCGATGGATCGGCTGGTCGTTGACGCTGTAGATGTACGCCGCGTCCCCCGGCCCGGGCTGTACGTCGTACGTGCTGAGGTCGTCGGGTGCCTTGTCCAGCAACTGCCAGCTGCAGCCGGCGTCGCTGGACCGCTGGATGGACTTCTGGCCGATGGTGATCAGCGTGTTCGGCTCTTCGAGGGCGGCGACCTTCGCGTACGTGACCGGCCGCAGCGTGCCGGTCGTCGGCGCGAGGGTCTCGCCGTCGGACTGGGTGATCGTCACGGAGCCGTCGCCGTACACGGTGTCGCAGTGCGGAGCGTTCCAGAACCAGCCGGGGTCCGCCTGGGACGGGACGAGTGCAAGCAGGACGGTGAGAGCACTACCTAGGGCGGTCATGCCTTAGATTGAAGGCGTTTCCAGGCAGGCCGGACCAGCGCTTGGCCTGGCGGACAAGCGTCATGACGGGAACAAGTCAGCCGGCGGCGGTGTCGATGTGCCGGGCCAGCACCAGGTCGTCGTCGGTGATGCCACCCGCGTCGTGGGTGGTGACCCGGAACGTGATCGTCGTGTAGCGGATGTCGATGTCCGGGTGGTGGTTCATCGACTCGGCCAACTGTGCGACGGTCGCCACCAGCCGGATGCCGTCCAGGAAGGAAGGCGCCTTGACCTCGCGGACCAGTTCCTTGTCCACGACCTTCCACTGCGGCAGGTGGTCGCGGATCGCCAGATCGATCTGGTCGTCGGTCAGGAGCTCAGCCATGCGCTCACTCTAGCCCTGCCCGACCGCACTGGGACCGCTGGACTCCAGGGCGCGGGCACGCCGGCACCGCGGCGCGGCCAGGAAGCCGAGCAGCGCCAGTACGCCGCCGGCGGTGACGATCGAGCCGAAGACCCACGGGCGCGGGTTGTCGGAGTTGAACGCCAGCAGCGTCCCGCTGATAGCCAGTCCGGTCGCGATGCTCATCGTCGCGGCCATCTGGCCGGCGCTGCTGTTGCGGCCCGAGTTGCTGTGGTCGGACAGGTCCAGTGTGAGGACGGACAGGCTGGACGAGCTGAGGCCCATGCCGATGCCTGCGAGTCCCCAGCCGATCAGGCCGATACAGGTCGTCCCGTCCGTCCAGGCCAGCAACGAGGTGACGAGCAGTCCGATCGCCATGAAGGCCAGGCCGGCACGTAGTACGGTGACTCGCTCGATCCCGTGATCGCGGCCCTGCAGCCACGAGCCGAATGCCCAGCACACTCCGGTGATCGACAACGTCACGCCGGCCTTGGACGGGCTGAAGTGGTGCTGCAGCGTCAGCAACAGCGGGAGATACGCACCGGAGACGGCGAAGGCGGCTCCTCCCAGTGCGCGTACTGCGACCACGGCCGGGAAACCGCGCCGGGCGACGAACGTGCCCGCGGGCATCACACGGACGGCGGCTCGCGCGAGAACGGCGAGCGCCACGACGACCGTCGTACCGCAGATGATCGGATGGGCTTGCAGGTGGTCACCGGCCAGGGTCATGGAGAAGAGCGCGACGGATGCGGCGAGGGCCCAGGGGAGAGCGGCTCGCCATGCCTCGAGCTCGGCGACGTCTTCAGCGGTGCGTTCGGGTGCCTCTGCGGTCGCCGACTGGCGCATTGCCGGGCCGAGCAGCAGCCAGCTCGGGACGAGTAGGACGATCGCGCCGAGGAAGACCCACCGCCAGCCGAACTGCTCAGTGACCACGCCGGTCAGCACAGGTCCGAGTACCGACGGCAGGATCCACATCGCAGCGAACAGCGAGAACATGCGCGGCCGCAGTACGGCGGGAAGCGCGCGGGCCACGAGCACGACCAGCGACACGTCGAGCAGCCCTTCGGCCAGGCCGCTGAGCAGACGCCCGGCGATAACCATCGGCATCGCGGTCGCGGTCCCGACCAGGATCTGGGCGAGCGCGAACGAGATCGCGCCCGCGCGCAGGGTCGGGATCGGCCCGCGACGATCCGACCAGAGGCCCGCGATCGCGAGCGAGATCAGGTAGCTCGCGTTCGGCGCCGCGTTCGCGAGACCGAAGCTGCCGAGCGCATCGAACTCGCGAACCATCGTCGGCAGCGCCGTACCGACCGCGCGATTCTCGAACGCGCCGAGCGTGACCAGCCCGATCACGCCGAGCACCAGCGGCAGGTGTTGTCCGGTGAACAGCCGGGGACGGGTCTCAGTGGTGGAGGGCATGAAGGATATGGTCGAAGTTCAAGTTAGGTTTAAGTCAAGTGGCGTGGCAGGCGGAAGATCAGCACCAGCACGCGGAGCACGAGCACCGCGCAGATCACCAGCAGGTTGTAGCCGATGAGTTGGTAGAGCGTCATCGTGGCCGTGACCTGCGGCCCGCCCGGCGTACCGAGCAGCAGCACCGCCATCAGGCCGGCGGTCGCGCCGAGGATCGCCAGCAAGGCCTGGTGGAGCAGGCCGGTGATGTGCCGGCGGTCGCGGTCGTCGGCGAGGAGCCTGACGTTGACGCCGAGCCGTCCGCTCTCCGCGGCGGCCGCGATCCGGTCGATCCGCCGCGGCAGCCGTCGCAACATCGGCAACAACGTCGCCAGTTCCTCGGTCGCCGTACGGCGTAATGCCTCCGGCGCAAGCCGATCCGTGACGTGGCCCGCGGCGAACTGGCGCGACGCGGCAACCAGATCGAACCCGGGGGAGATGCGCGAGATCGTCCCCTCGATCGTCGCCAGCGCCCGGAACACGGCGGCGACCTCAGGCGGTACGCCGAGCTCGTGCGACGTGATGATCTTGAACAGGTCGTTGAACATGGCCGGCCCGAGCGTGACCCCGGCCGCGAGGTGCCGGGTCATGAACTGGCCGACGGCACGCTCGAGCGCGCGCTCGTCGATGACGTCGGGCCGGTCGACGATCTCGAGCAGCGCATCGGTCGCGGAGACCGGATCGCCGTGATCGATCGCCAGCAGGAAGCGCTGCAAGGCATCGCGCGTGGCGGGATCGAGACGGCCGACCGAACCGAGATCGAGCATGCCGATCCGGCCGTCGGTGAGCAGCAGGAAGTTGCCGGGGTGCGGGTCGGCGTGGAAGACGCCGTCGATCGCCACCTGCCCGAGCAGGCAGTCGAAGAGCGCGCGGCCGAGACGGACGGGATCGAGACCACGCTCCGCGATCGCCTGCCGTGCGTGGCCGAGACCGATGCCGTCCAGCCGCTCCATGGTGAGGACGCGCCGCGTGGACCGGTTGGGGTACAACTGCGGCACGACGAGGTCGTTGCTGGACGCAACGGAATGGCCGGCGGCGACCGTGGTCATGTTGCCGGCCTCGACGGTGAAGTCGAGCTCCTCGCGCATCGCATCGGCGAACCCGTCGGCGAGAGCGCGGACGCCCATCGAACGGCCCCAGTCGGTGTTCCGCTCGAGCAGGCGGGCGAGGCGGCGGACGATGTCGAGGTCCCGGTCGACGATCCCGGCGATACCGGGGCGCTGGACCTTCACCACAACGCGCGGGCCTTCAGGTAGGCGGGCGGTGTAGACCTGCGCGACCGAGGCGGCGGCCAGCGGCTCGCTGTCGAAGTCGGCGTATAACTCGCGCGGTGGGGCGCCGAGCTCCTCGGTGAGGACCTGCTCTATCCCGCCAGGGAGCTGGGGAGACCTGGTCCTGAAGCCGGCTGAGCTCGGCGGCGACCGCGCTGGGAATGATGTCGCTGCGGGTGGACAGCACCTGGCCGAGCTTCACGAACGTGACGCCGGCCTCGTCGAGCGCGAGCCGCAGCGAACGGGCCAGATCGGCCTGCCCGGCGGCGTTCTCCCGGCCGGGGCGCCGGCGGCCGCGCAGGTACGGCGCGAGGCCGTGCTTGATCGCGATCCGCAGGATCTGCAGATACCGCCGGGTGCGGGCGATCCGGCCGCTCAGGTCCCGGCGCAGATCGCGGGCCCGTGGCAACGATCCGGTCGGCACCAGCGCTTCTGCCAGGACCAGGAACACCAGCCCGGCCAGCATCGAGAACAGCGTCGTCAGCACCAGGAACGCGATCGCCACGCCGTTCGACCCGGTGTACGGCGGTTTGCCGACCAGCGCGTTGGCGATCGGGCTGAACAGGCTCAGCGTGATGGCGGCGGCCAGCACCATCCGCACCACGCCGAACCGGACTCCCAGCAACCGCTGCGCGACCGGCACGAAGACCACCAGGAACACACCCAGGCTGAACAACCCCGCAACCACAACGTCCATGCCGGGAACGATAGGGGCTGGACCAGGGCGCCCGGCCCCCCCGCATGGGGGACGCCGCCCCGGTAAAGACAACGGCCCCGGAACCAGGATGCGGTTCCGGGGCCGGCTGTCAGCTACCTCAGGCCGGGCGGCGGCGGATCTTGTTGCCGAGCCAGACGATCGGGTCGTACTTGCGGTCGGCGACGCGCTCCTTCATCGGGATCAGCGCGTTGTCGGTGATCTTGATGTGCTCGGGGCACACCTCGGTGCAGCACTTGGTGATGTTGCAGAAGCCGAGGCCGTGCTGGTCCTGGGCCGCGTGCTGCCGGTCGGCGGCGTCGAGCGGGTGCATGTCCAGCTCGGCCACCCGCATCAGGAACCGGGGACCGGAGAACGACTCCTTGTTCTCCTCGTGGTCCCGGATCACGTGGCAGGTGTCCTGGCACAGGAAGCACTCGATGCACTTGCGGAACTCCTGCGAGCGTTCCACGTCGACCTGCTGCATGCGGTACTCGCCCGGCTTGAGGTCTGCCGGCGGCTTGAAGGCCGGGACTTCCCGGGCCTTCTGGTAGTTGAACGAGACGTCGGTGACCAGGTCCCGGATCACCGGGAACGTGCGCATCGGCGTGACCGTGACGACCTCGTCCTCGGCGAACGTGTTCATCCGGCACATGCACATCAGCTTCGGCATGCCGTTGATCTCGGCGCTGCAGGAGCCGCACTTGCCGGCCTTGCAGTTCCACCGGACCGCCATGTCCGGCGTCTGGGTCGCCTGCAGCCGGTGGATGACGTCGAGGACGACCTCGCCCTCGTTCACCTCGACCTCGTAGTCCTTGAGCTCGCCGCCCTCGGAGTCCCCGCGCCAGACGCGGAATTTGCCCTGGTAACTCATGCGGTCGGCAGCTCCTCATCCGTCAGGTACTTCTTCAGTTCGTCGATCTCGAACAGCTCGAGCAGGTCCTCGCGCATCGGGATCTGCTGCTTCTCGGTCACGTTCACGTGGCCCTCGGCGTCGAGCTTGCAGACCAGCAGCTTCTTGCGCCACTCCGGCGACATCTCCGGGAAGTCGTCGCGGGTGTGACCGCCGCGCGACTCCTGCCGCAGCAGCGCCGCACCGGCCACGCACTCGGACACGGTCAGCATGTTCCGCAGGTCGAGCGCCAGGTGCCAGCCCGGGTTGAACTGCCGGTGACCCTCCACCGTCATCTTCGCGATCCGGCCGCGGAACTCGGCCAGCCGGCCGAGCGCGCGCTCCATCTCCTCTTCCTTGCGGATGATGCCGACCAGGTCGTTCATCGACTGCTGCAGGTCCTGGTGGATCGAGTACGGGTTCTCGCCGCCCTCGAGCTCGAACGGCGCCAGCGCCTCGGCCGCGGCCGCGTCCACATCGGCCTCGTCGATCTTCGGCCGCTCCTGCAGCTGGTCGACGTACGTCGCGGCGCCCATGCCGGCCCGGCGTCCGAACACGAGCAGGTCGGACAGCGAGTTGCCGCCGAGCCGGTTCGAGCCGTGCATGCCGCCGGCAACCTCACCGGCCGCGAACAGACCGGGCACCGTCGACGACGCGGTGTCCGGGTCGACCTCGACGCCGCCCATCACGTAGTGGCAGGTCGGACCGACCTCCATCGGCTCCTTGGTGATGTCGACGTCGGCCAGTTCCTTGAACTGGTGGTGCATCGACGGCAGCCGCCGGGTGATCTCCTCGGCGGGCAGCCGGGACGACACGTCCAGGAACACGCCGCCGTGCGGCGTACCCCGGCCGGCCTTCACCTCGGAGTTGATCGCGCGCGCGACCTCGTCCCGCGGCAGCAGCTCCGGTGGGCGCCGGTTGTTGTCGGCGTCCTTGTACCAGCGGTCGGCCTCTTCCTCGTTGTCCGCATACTGCGCCCGGAACACGTCCGGCACGTAGTCGAACATGAACCGCTTGCCCTCGGAGTTCTTCAGTACGCCGCCGTCGCCGCGGACCGACTCCGTGACCAGGATCCCCTTCACCGACGGCGGCCAGACCATCCCGGTCGGGTGGAACTGGATGAACTCCATGTTGATCAGGGTCGCGCCGGCCCGCATCGCCAGCGCGTGCCCGTCACCGGTGTACTCCCAGGAGTTCGAGGTGACCTTGAAGGACTTGCCGACACCGCCGGTCGCCAGCACGACGGCCGGCGCGTCGAACAGGATGAACCGGCCGGACTCACGCCAGTACCCGAAGGCACCGGAGATGGCGTCGCCGTCCTTCATCAGCTCGGTGATCGTGCACTCGGCGTACACCTTGAGGTTGGCCTCGTAGTCGCCGGTGGCCTCGAAGTCCTCCTGCTGCAGCGAGACGATCTTCTGCTGCAGGGTGCGGATCAGTTCCAGGCCGGTGCGGTCGCCGACGTGCGCGAGCCGCGGATAGGTGTGGCCGCCGAAGTTGCGCTGGCTGATCCGGCCGTCGGGCGTGCGGTCGAACAGCGCGCCGTACGTCTCCAGCTCCCAGACCCGGTCGGGAGCCTCCTGCGCGTGCAGCTCGGCCATCCGCCAGTTGTTCAGGAACTTCCCGCCGCGCATCGTGTCGCGGTAGTGGACCTGCCAGTTGTCGTTGGAGTTCGCGTTGCCCATCGCGGCCGCGCAACCGCCCTCGGCCATCACCGTGTGCGCCTTGCCGAACAGCGACTTGCAGATGATCGCGGTCTTCTTGCCCTGTTCACGGGCCTCGATCGCCGCGCGCAGGCCGGCGCCGCCGGCCCCGATCACGACGACGTCGTAGGAGTGTCGTTCCAGCTCAGTCATATCCAGAAATCCCGGTCAGTTGATGATGCGCAGGTCGGAGAACCATCCGGCCGCGAGGGCCATGATGTAGAAGTCGGTCAGGATCACGGTGAACAGCGACGTCATCGCGAACGTGCCGTGCTTCGGGTTCAGCTTGGACACGAAGGTCCAGTACCGGTAGCGCAGCGGGTGTTTGGAGAAGTTCTTCAGCCGGCCGCCGACGATGTGCCGGCAGGCGTGGCAGGACAGCGTGTACAGCCACAGGCAGACCAGGTTGACCCAGATGATCACCGTGCCGAGGCCGATACCGAAACCGCCGTCCTTGCCGTGGAAGGCCTGGATGCCGTCGTAGACGTTGAGCAGGCCGAAGATCAGCGCGCCGTAGAAGAAATAGCGGTGCAGGTTCAGCGCGACCAGCGGGAACTTGCGCTCACCGGTGTAGGTCTTGTGCGGCTCGGGCACCGCGCACGCGGCCGGCGCGAAGAACAGCGACCGGTAGCCCGCCTTGCGGTAGTAGTAGCAGGTGCCGCGGAAGCCGGCCAGGATCACGAACGTGATCAGGCTGAACGGCAGGAACCGCGGGAAGGCACCGAACCAGGTGCCGAGATGGCTGGAGCCTTCGACACAGCTGCTGGTGAGACAGGGCGAGTACAGCGGTGTCAGGTAGTGGAAGTCACCGACCCAGTACCACTTGTTCATGAAGATCCGGATCGTCGCGTAGACGATGAAGAACAGCAGGATCACGCCGATCCGCAACGGCGCGAGCCACCATCGATCCGATCTCGCGGTCTTGAGGCCGACCTGTGCGCGGCCCGGGCTGTCTACTCCGGTAGCCATCAGGGAGCGTGCCTGTCGGGCGCGCCGAAGCCTTCATGCTCCGCGTCTGTCCACATGGACGCGTCATACTCCACGTCGGGAATCTCCTCGAGTTCCTCCGGAACGGGTCCGGGCCTGTGCCTGGGGTCGGGCGGGCCGAGCTCTGCGAGATCGTCGTTCAGCCGGGCCACGTCGGACACCAGGCGGCGAATGCCGAGGGTGTCACCGTACTCCTGGCTCAATTTGCCGACGGCACCGTGTAGCCCCTCGAGCGCGCGAGCGACTGCGGCGGTAGCATCACGGCCGCTGTTGCCTTCACTCATGCCGACTCCAGTGATGGTTATGTAGCTGTCAGTATGGGCACACTTTGCCCCCGCGAAGCGCCCAACGGAAGACCCATCGGTACGGCGTGTTTCCGGTTAGGGTCACCTCAGTTGCGACCGTGCCGACGGGTGGAGTAATGGAGCGAATCCGGCCTTCAGCACAAGAAGATTCGCCGGGGGAGTAAGCGTCTCGACCTGCACCAGTCCAGCAGGTCGCCGCGGCCGTTCGTACCCCTCCCAGGTCCACGGCAGCACCTGCTGCTCGAGCACCAGCGCCGGGCGGCCGTCGAACCGGACCATCGCCCCGTCAGGCAGTTCGGCGAGGTCCTGGATGGTCGTTCGCTGCCGCCGGGTCCGGGATTCGACCCGTTCGCTGTGCAGTACTGCGTCCAGCTCCGCGGCGCGTGGACGCTCGGGCAGGTCGCGTCCGCGCGCCCAGGCCCCGGCGTACAGCAGGAAATCCCTGCGTCGGCAGTAATGACACGGTCGATGTCCCGCGGCGAGAGCGACGGCCTCGTCGAAGAAGAACAGTGCCGTCCAGCGTCCCGGCGGCATCGGATCGCGCCGGATCCCCTTCCAGTCAAGGACGCAGCAGATCCACGCCTTCGAGCGCCAGCGGGTCGTGCCCAGGCGGCGGTCGGGCGAGTGCAGGCTGCCGCGGTTGCCCATCAACAGACCGCGGCCCGGGTCGGCGACGATCTCCTGGGTGGGCAGAACCCTGTTCTGCAACGGCATACGGGCATCATGTCGGACTCGGCGGACAGTTTCTGGCAGAGTCGCGACAATGCAGACAGTTGTTGGAGTCGCCGTCGTCCGGGACGGTCTGGTGCTGGCGGCGTACCGGGTGGGCGGCGGCTGGGAGTTCCCGGGCGGGAAGGTCGAGCCGGGGGAGACCGACGAACAGGCGGCGGTGCGGGAGATCCGCGAGGAACTCGACCTGGAGATCAAGGTCGGCGACTCGCTCGGCCCGGGCGTGGACATCTCGCCGGACTACCGGCTGCACGTCTACCTGGCCACGGCTGTCGCCGGAGATCCGGTACTGCGGGAGCACTCCGAACTGCGCTGGTTCGGGCCGGCCGAGCTCGACGAGCAGGACTGGCTGGAGCCGGATCGGCCGTTCGTCCGGGCGCTGCGCGACCGATTCTGAGTGGCAGAAGTCACACCGCTGTCCGCCACCGAAACCTCACGCACCGGAACTGTATGGGTGGTTTGTATGGGTTGTACCTGGTGAGTGGTCTGATCCGGCAACGAGAATCCTTCCCTGAGGACTTCTGGGGAGGAGTGACGTATGTCGGTGTTTCCGGCAGTTCCGGTGGTGCGGAGGGAAGACTTCGCACCGGAGATCGTCTGCGAGGTGTACGAGCTCGGGTCGCACCGGCGGACGCCCGTGGCGGTCAGGGAGCTGTCCACCCGGCAGGTCACGATCGGCCGGATGATGTCGACCGGCGCGAAGGACGCCGCGATCGCCCGCGAGCTGGGTCTGTCGCTGCGGACCGTGCGCGCCGAGATCAGCGCACTCATCGCCGGGCTCGGCGCGAAGTCCCGTTTCCAGGCGGGTTGCCTGCTCGTCCGCCGGTTCGGCTGACCGAACTGTCCGAGGGCCGACGTAGGCTTTCGGCATGGTTGAGCTTGCTGAGCGCCGGCTGATGCTGGTGCACGCGCACCCGGACGACGAAACCATCAACAACGGCGCCACGATGGCGCGCTACGTGGCCGAAGGGGCCCACGTCACGCTGATCACGTGCACGCTCGGTGAGGAGGGTGAGGTCCTCGTCCCCGAGCTCGCGCACCTGGCCTCCGACCAGGACGACGCCCTCGGCGAGCACCGCATCGGTGAGCTCGCCAACGCGATGGCCGAGCTCGGAGTCACCGACCACCGCTTCCTCGGCGGCGCGGGCAAGTACCGCGACACCGGCATGATCTACAACGACGAGGGCAACGCCGACGTCCCGCACGAGACCCGCAAGGACAGCTTCTGGCAGGCCGACCTGGTCACCGCGGCGAATGATCTGGTCCCGCTGATCCGCGAGCTCCGTCCGCAGGTCCTGGTGACCTACGACCAGTGGGGCAACTACGGCCACCCCGATCACATCAAGGCCCACCGCGTCGCGACCTACGCCGCCGACCTCGCCGCCGCGCGGTCGTACCGGGAGGACTTCGGCCCGGCGTGGGACATCCCGAAGATCTACTGGACCGCGATGGCCGAGTCCCGGATGCGCTCGCAGTTGCGGCTGCTCCGCGAGGCCGGCGACACCACCACGTTCGAGGGGATGGACCCCGACGGCCCGATGCCGCCGATGATCACCCCCGACCGGCTGATCGACTGCATCATCGACGGCGAGCAGTTCGTCGACCGCAAGATGAGCGCGATGAAGGCGCACGCCACCCAGATCACCGTCGACGGCCCGTTCTTCGCCCTGTCGAACAACGTCGGCAACCAGATCTGGAGCTCCGAGCCGTACCGCCTGGTCAAGGGCACTCCCGCGCCGGACGCCGACGGCCTGGAGCACGACCTGTTCGCCGGCCTCTGAGCCGGTTCCCGGACAGGTAGGCGCCGACCAGGATCAGCACGCACCCCGACAGTTGGAGCAAGGTCGGCCGCTCGTGCAGCACCACAGAGCTCAGCACGAGCGCGCCGACCGGCGTCAGCATCAACAGCGCGGCGCCGACGTGGCTCGGCAGATGCGGTGAGTATGTCGCCACCAGCAGCCAGCCCACCACCGTCCCTGCGAGAGCAACCCCGATCAGCCATCCGATCACGCGGAAGCCGGGCGCGAGGTCGACCCCTCGCCACAGCCAGCCGGCGATGAGCGAGACCAGGCCGGCCGAGGCGATCACGACGAAGTAGTTCTGGAGCGGTCGTCCGCCCATCCCTGTCCGGCGGAGAAGGTAGAGGAACACCGAGTAGAAAGCAGCCGCCAGGACGGCGTGGATGGTGCCCCAGACGGGATCCGTGCCGGCCGCACCGCCGTCGACCAGACCGGCGGTCAGCGCGACGCCGAGGATCATCACCGGCACCCAGGCGAGGAAGCGCCGTGGGACGGTCTCACGGTCGATTGCCCAGGCCAGCAGCGGGACGCCGATCACCTGTACGTTCACCACCACTGTCGAAAGCCCGGCGCCCACCTCCTCGATCGCCCGCGTCCACAGCAGCATGTCGCCGGCGAAGAACGCTCCGGCCAGCAGACCGAGAAGGAGTTCGTCCCGCCGCAAGGTGCGGCGACGGCGGCGCTCGAGGTAGGCGGCGACGGCGAGGAACGGGACGGAGAGCACGCAGCGGTAGAAGCTCGCGGTGCCGGGCGTCGTACCCGCGAGGTCGAGGAGGACCGAGGAGACCGAGACGAACAGGGCTCCGGCCGCGAGCCAGGCGGCCGCTCTCGGTGGCGCGTTGTCAGGTGTCATCGGCCGTCCGGTACCCAGGAGCGTGATGGGACCCACACGCTCGGTTGAGGCATCAACCTTCCGGCAGGCATAACCTGCTGGGGTGTCCTCATCCGAGCCGAGTGGGAGCGTCCCGCCTGCGGAGTTCCGTACTGCGCTCGGGCGGTTCGCGTCGGGGATCACGATCATGAGCACGCTGCAGGACGGCGTGGCGCATGCGATGACCGCGAACGCGTTCACCTCGGTGTCGCTCGACCCGCCGCTCGTGCTCGTCTGCGTCGACAAGGGCGTGCGGATGCATGCCGCCGTACTCGACTGCGGGTATTGGGCGGCGTCGGTGCTGTCCGGCGCGCAGCGGGAGATCGCGGAGCGGTTCGCGCGGTCCGGCCGGGACCTGTACAGCCAGTTCGACGGCATCGGTACGACGGCCGGCCCGAAGACGGGGTGCCCGGTGGTCGACGACTCGCTGTCCTGGCTCGAATGCCGCACCTGGGCGACGTACGACGGGGGCGACCATACGATCGTGGTGGGTGAGGTGCTGAGCCTCGGCACCGGCGAGACGGCCGACCCGAGTGCGCTGATCTACCACTCCAGTCACTACCGGAATCTCCCGGGAAACTGAGCGTTACCGCGGGGCATTCAGGGGCTGCCCCGGCGGTCGGATGACCCTTTCGCGTCCCGTAAGATGTGCGCTTGTGCCTTGACCACGGCTCGAGCAGGAGGACTCTGTCCGGTGGGGAGAAAGCAGCTCGCGGGGATCATCGCCGCCGCGGGGCTCGGTGTGCTCGTCGTGGGGTACGGAGCGGCGTTCGCGTTCGCCGGCGACAAGGTTCCCGGTGACACGACCGTGCTCGGGATCCCGATCGGCGGTCTCTCCAAGGACGACGCGAAGTCCAAGCTCGACGCCGGTCTGAAGGACCGGATCGCGGCTCCGATCGCGCTGAAGGCGGGCGAGTCGAAGTTCACCGTAGCGCCGGCTGACGCCGGGCTGACGGTCGACGTGGATGCCACCGTCGCCGCCGCGGGAGCCGGCCGCAGCCTGTCCCCGGCCCGGATCTGGCACGCGCTCACCGGTGGGGACGCGGTCAAGCCGGTCGTCGAGAAGGACGACGCGCGACTCAAGGCCGCCATCGACAAGCTCTCGGCCCAGGTGAACCGGCCGGCCACCGAGGGCACGATCACGTTCAAGGGCACCACGCCGGTCACGCATCAGCCGGCCCCCGGGCTGCAGTTGGACGCCGCGAAGGCGCCCGCGGCCGTGGTGGCGGCGTACCCCTCGGACGGGAACCCGAAGGACCTTCCGGTCGGCGTGACCCAGCCGAAGGCCGGGAACGACGCGATCAAGAAGGCGCTCACGGACTTCGCCGAGCCGGCCATGTCCGGCCCGGTCCGGCTCTCGGTCGGCTCGAAGTCGGTCGAGCTGCAACCGGCCGAGATCGCGCCGGCGCTGACGCTGACCGCGCAGGAGGGCCAGGTCATCCCGAGCTTGCGGACGAAGTCGCTGGAGCCGTTGTTCCAGCAGCGGTTCAAGACCCTGGAGACGCTGCCCAAGGATGCGACGGTGCAGATCGTCGGCGCCGGGCCGAAGGTGATCCCGGCGGTCGACGGCATGGTCGTGGACCGGGCGAAGGTCGGGGCGGCGATCCTGGCGATCCTGCCGAAGCCGACCGGGGAGCGGCGGGCCGCCGTACCGCTGACGCCGGTCAAGGCGGCGTTCACGACCGAGCAGGCGACGGCGCTCGGGATCACCGAGAAGATGGGTGATTTCAGCACCCAGTTCCCGCACGCGCCGTACCGCAACACCAACATCGGGACGGCCGCGCGCAAGATCAACGGGACGCTGCTGAAGCCGAACGAGACGTTCAGTCTGAACAAGATCGTCGGCGAGCGGACCAAGGAGAACGGCTTCACCGAGGGCTACATCATCAGCGGCGGGAAGTTCGAGAAGGACCTCGGCGGCGGTGTCTCGCAGTCGGCGACCACCACCTTCAACGCGGCCTTCTTCGCCGGGCTGAAGATCCTCGAGCACAAGGCGCACAGCGTCTACATCTCGCGCTACCCGGTCGGGCGGGAGGCGACCGTCGCGTGGCCGAACGTCGACCTGAAGTTCCTGAACGACTCGGGCCACGGCGTGCTGGTGCAGACGATCTTCAAGCCGTCCACCCCGGGGAACTCGGGCAGCATCAGGGTGATCATCTGGGGCACCAAGGTCTGGGACGTCACCGCCGGGCAGTCGGAGAAGTCGAACTTCAAGCAGCCGGTCGTCCAGTACAACCCGGCCCCGGGCTGCGAGGCCCAGGCGCCGACCCCCGGCTTCGACATCACCATCTACCGGTACTTCGCGAAGAACGGCGCACGGGTCAAGACCGAGCAGTTCACCACGAAGTACAACGCCGCCAACGACATCCGCTGCGGCCCGAAGCCCGGCACCACCCCCACGCCGCCGCCACCCGGCACCACGACGCCGCCGGGCCGGGTCAAGCCGCCGACGCGTCCCGCGAGCTAGCTCCTCGTCGATGCGTCCGGCGAGCTAGCTTCGGTGCAGTTGGTGGAGCTCGGCGGCCACCTGGTTGAAGAGCTCCTCGTCGATCACGGCGCCTTCGCGGCGTACCTGGTGTGGGTCGATGCGTAGCACCCGGTCGAGCCGGACCTCGCTGCGCCGGTGCTCCTTGTCCCAGGACCCGCTGCCGATGTCCAGCCAGACCCGGCCCCAGCGCGCCTCGTCGGCGGCGTCGCGGTCGTGGTCCTTGCTGGTCAGGATCAGCGCCAGCAGGTAGACGTCGTCGGAGCCGACCACGAGCACGGGCCGGTCCTTGCCCCGGTGGTAGTCCTCCTCGAACGGCACCCAGGTCCAGACGATCTCGCCCGGGTCGGCAACCCCGTCGTCCGGGTGCGGCTTGTACTCGACGTGCACGGTCCCCTCGAAGTCCCCGGGGTACTCCGGACGCTCCACCACGTGATCCGCCATGGCACGGGAGCCTAGAGCATGCCTGCCTCACATCACGGTGGTCTCGCAGCGTTCCATCATCGTGCTCACCACAGAGACCCGAACCGTCAACCGCGGCGCGATCCTCGCCGTGCTGCTCACCGGCCAGTTCATGGCCAATATCGACACCGCGGTGGCTAACGTCGCCGGACCCTCGATCGGCGCCGATCTGCACGCCTCCGAAGGCGCGGTCGGCCTGGTCGTCTCCGGGTACGTCGTCGCGTTCGCCGTACTGCTGATCACCGGTGCGCGGCTTGGCTCGTCGCTCGGGTACCGGCGGACGTTCCTGCTCGGGCTGACCGTCTTCACCGTGGCATCGGCCCTGTGCGGCCTCGCTCCCGGCATTGCCCCGTTGGTGGTTGCTCGCTTCGTCCAGGGGGCCGGTGCGGCGCTGATGGTGCCGCAGGTGCTCAGCGGTATCCAACTGCACTTCCAGGGCCGCGACCGGCTCAAGGCGCTCGGCTACTTCTCGATCGCGCTGTCCGGTGGCGCAGTGGCCGGCCAACTGCTCGGTGGTGTGCTGATCGCTGCGGACATCCTCGGCACTGGCTGGCGGCCAATCTTCCTGGTCAACGTGCCCATCGGCATCGCTCTGGCTGTAGCAGGTCGTCGTTTGTTGCCTGCCGATTCCGTCGCGCGCCGGGACCGCTTGGACCTCTCCGGCGTACTCGCACTGTCCACAACGGTTCTGCTTGTCATAGTGCCGCTCCTGCTCGGCTCCGAGCGCGGCTGGCCCACGTGGTCCTGGCTGTGCCTCCTGCTCAGCCTGCCTGCTCTAGCCCTCTTCGAGTACGGCGAACGGCGTACGGCTGCTCGTGGTGGGCGGCCGCTCGTCGCGCGACAGGTACTGGCCGACCGCTCCGTCCGCGCCGGTCTGCTCGCCCACGGGTGCACCAGCGGCACGTACTTCGCTCTGCTCTTCGTGTTGGCCCTCTACCTCCAGGGCGGTTTGCACAAGGGTCCGGCGTACTCCGGCTTCGCCATGGTGGTCTGGGTCGGTGCGTTCGGCCTGGCTGGACCCATCTTGCCGAGGCTGCGCAGGGGAGTGCGCTGGATGCCAGTGGTCGGCTGCCTGGTCCTGACTACCGGCTACTTGTCTGTGCTGGCCTACCTGTTCCTCGGCGGCCACACCGGTCCGCTCCTCTTCGCGCTGCTGGGAATTGGCGGCCTGGGGCTCGGTATCAGCGCCAACACGCTCATCGGAGCGGTCACGTCGCGGATGTCCTCGGAGTACGCCGCGGATCTGTCCGGAGTGGTCGCGACGAACGCACAGCTCTCGGGAGCGCTAGGTGTCGCGCTGGCCGGCTCTACCTACGCTGCGCTGGCTGCGGATCCCAGCCGGGCGCTGGAGGTTGTGCTGGCGGGCTTCGTCGTACTGACGCTCATCGGGGCCACTGCGGCTCACCGACTGGTCAGATAGCGGTACCGGTACGCCTCGCGGTAGCCGAGCCGCGTGTACGTCGCCATGGCGGCGGCGTTCTCGAGCAGCACCTCGAGGTAGGTACGCCGCCCGCCGTTCGGCCCCGCCCAGCGTGCGAGCCCCTGCACGATCGCCGTGCCGAGTCCTCGGCGCCGATAGCCGTCACACACGCGGATCGCGTCCACACCGAGCCAGTGTCCAGTCATCGACCCGCGTCCGATCGCCACGACCTGTGCATCGAGCGTGATCGACGCAAACATCGCCTTCGCGGCTCCCTCGAGGACCTTCGGTGCTATCTCCGGAACCGGGCCATCGAAAGCAGCCGCATACCACTGGGCATTCGGCCGCTCAGTCAGCTCGACGGCGTACCCCGGCTCGGCGTTCACGTGATCGAGCGTGGTGTGCATGACCAGGACGTCGGACTGTTGCGGCCGCGCGTCGACCCACCCGCAGGCACGAATCTCCTCGTCTGCTGGACTGCCGAGGCGGACCTGGGCCTGCGGAGGAAGGCCGCGCTCGGCGTAGAAGTTCTCCGCTTGTCTGAGGACATCGGGGACGGGCATCCCGGGGCTGCCTGTCGGGAGAAGCGAATTGGCCCGGCCGGTCCAGCCCGAGGATGCCCGCAGCAACCAGTGGCCGACGTACGCCGTCTCCGCCGCCGGGCGACCCAGCGCCGCGGTCAGGAACAGTTGGTCGACGTCCACCGGACGGAGCGGCATCTCAGGGATGGTCTTGGCTGCCGTGATGTCGACGGCGGCGATCTCGTGCACCGTGCTGTCCACGTGCCGGACGGCCAGGCCGTGAGGGTCCCAGGCCTGCAGTACGCCGATCACATCGGTCAGACCGCCCGGTATCCGGTGCCGGACGACGACACGGTGGCCGATATCACGGGCGCCGAGGCCTGACACGATCCGGACTCCTGGCAAAGTGGGCGAAGTACTACCGTGATACTAGAGACACGAGCATCACCGCATCGCAGCACCCCGAATCCGACGCTGCGCTTGCCTGCCATAGGAGGAGTAGCAGTGACCTACGTCATCGCGCAGCCGTGTGTTGACCTGAAGGACCTCGCTTGTGTCGAGGAGTGCCCCGTCGACTGCATCTACGAGGGCAACCGGATGCTGTACATCCACCCCGACGAGTGCGTCGACTGCGGAGCGTGCGAGCCGGTCTGCCCGGTAGAGGCGATCTACTACGAAGACGACACCCCGGAGCAATGGAAGGACTACTACACCGCGAACGTCGACTTCTTCAACGACCTCGGCTCGCCCGGAGGTGCGTCCAAGCTCGGCAAGATCGACAAGGACCACCCGTTCATCGCCGCCCTGCCCCCGCAGGAACACGACGAGTAACCAGCTGAATACAGAGTGGGACGCCTGGAGTAGGCGTCCCATTTCTGTAGGTCCGGCCAGGCTTTCTATTGGTCCAGCACGTCCACGTGGACGTGGTCGAGGTGGCGGAGGATCTTGGGGTCGCCCGAGCGCTCCGGCGGCGTGTAGTCCCGCCAGCCGCTGTCCGACCGCCCGCCGGCGGTCCAGATCTTGTCGCTGAAGATCACCGTCTTGATCTTCAGCAGGTCGGCCCGCGCGACCAGGTACTGCGCCATCGCCCAGCCCTTGGTCGTGTTCGCCGTCGAGATCGGCCGGACGAACACGTCCACGGCCCGCCCGTCGTAGTGCGCCGACCCTTCCATGTGCCCGGTCGAGACCCCGCCCGCGGCGTACCCACCGGTCGACAGCTTTCCGAACGTCCGGACCAGATCCTTCCGTACGGCGTCCGCGCGCGGCGTCAGCCCGTTGGCGCCCACCTTCTCCGCAGGCGCCGAGTCGGTGTTCACAGTGCAGCTGAACACGCTCTTCGACTGTCCGGTCAGTGCGGACGCCAGGACGCGAGCGTCCGCCTCGTGATCGGCGTACGCCGTCGGGAACGCGCTGCGCTGCACCTTGTCCGCGGCGACCGTGATCGCGAGCTTCTGGTAGTTCTTGATCTTCACCAGCGCGTCGTAGAACTTCCCGGTCGCGTAGTACGGGTCCTGGACCTGCGTCGCCGTACCCCAGCCCTGTGACGGACGCTGCTGGAACAGTCCGAGCGAGTCGCGGTCGCCGTGCGCCAGGTTGCGCAGGTCTGACTCCTGGTACGCCGTGGCCAGCGCGATCGTGGCCGCGCGTGCCGGCAGCCCGCGGCGTACGGCGGTGCCCGCGATGATCGCCGCCGACTCGGCCTGCTCGAAGTCGAGCACGACCATCTGGCCGTTCACCGTGGCCGTGCACTGCTCGCGCGGCGGCAGAAGGTTGCCCACGTGCTTGCCGCCCAGCCAGGCGATGCCGACGCCGACGGCAAGGCTGAGCACGCCAATGGCACCCACGGCCACGAGGGCACCACGCTTCACCGGCATACCGCTCCCAACGTCCGAGGGCGGGGGACAGGTTCCAGTTCGCCCATCACGAACTGGTTGACGTGTGCAGCCTCACGTTTGTTGGCAAAGTCATACTTTCGTACAGGTCAGGCGTTGGCGTGCAGCGCCTCGTTGAGCGTGATGCCCTCGCCCTTGCGCGGCCGGGCCTCGACCGCGCCGGTGACCGAGTTGCGGATGAAGAGCAGGCCGGGCTGGCCGGACAGGTCGCGGGCCTTCACCGTGGTGCCGTCCGGGAGCGTGACCTTGGTGCCGGCGGTCACGTACAGACCTGCCTCGACCACGCAGTCGTCGCCGAGCGAGATGCCGGTCCCGCCGTTCGCGCCGAGCAGGCAGCGCTTGCCGATCGAGATGACCTGCTTGCCGCCGCCGGACAGCGTGCCCATGATCGACGCCCCCGCACCGATGTCGCTGCCGTCGTCGACCACGACCCCGGCCACAATCCGGCCCTCGACCATCGACGTACCGAGCGTGCCGGCGTTGAAGTTCACGAAGCCCTCGTGCATGACCGTGGTGCCCTCGGCGAGGTGCGCACCCAGCCGGACGCGGTCCGCGTCGCCGATCCGGACACCCGACGGTACGACGTAGTCCGTCATCCGCGGGAACTTGTCCACGCTGGCCACGCCGAGGTGCTGCCCCGCGGCGCGCGCCCGCAGCCGGACGTTTGCGATCTCCTCGACCGGGACGGGGCCGAGAGACGTCCACGCGTTGTTCGGCAGGGCGGCGAAGATGCCGTCGAGGTTGACCCCGTGCGGGCGGACCAGGCGGTGGCTGAGCAGGTGCAGGCGGAGATACGCGTCCGCAGTACCGTTCGGTGCCTCGTCCAGCACGATCTGGATCGCTACGACCTCACGCCGCACCTGGCGCAGGTCGTCGTGGCCCTCGGCGGCGATCAGCTCGGCCGGCGCCTTGGCGTCCTCGGGCCGCGCTCCGAGCGCGGGTGCCGGGTACCAGACGTCCAGGACGTCTCCAGCAGTCGTCACGGTCGCAAGGCCGAAGCCCCAGGCATGCACGGCGTTCTCGGTCATGGCTACACCCTAATTCGGCGGCGGCCTGGCGCGTGGCGTGGTCTACTCTTCGGATGCTTCCTGCCTGGCTTGAGGTCGTGTCGGATCCGGTTCTCGAGGCTACGAAGGCGCCGGGTATCGGCGAGCTGCACGGGGAGCTGCTGCGGCAGTGGGGGTCGTCCGAGGTGTGGCGGTTGTCGTACGGGCTTCGCAGCGTGATCGTGAAGAGAGGGACCGACGGGCAGGCCGACGAGGCGGCGGCGTACGAGCGTTTCGTCGTACCGCTGGAGCTGCCGGCACCCGCGCTGCTGCACCGGCATCGCTCGGCGGAAGCGGGCGTGCTCGTCCTGGCCGACGTCGGCCGGGTGACGTTGGAGCAGGAACCGAGTGCGGAGGGCTTTCTTGCGGCTGCGGAGCTGGCGGCGATGATCCGGTCGCGGGAGGTGTCGCAGCCCAGTGAGTTCCCGCCGGAGCGGGTGAAGGAGATGGCGGATCGGATCGGACGGATCGACTTCGATCTGAGCCCGCTGACCGAGGCGCTGGCTGCACTGCATCGGGATGCTCCTGCGGGGGTCGTCCATGGCGACTTCGTGCCGAAGAATCTGGTGACCGACGGGGTGCGCTGGACCGCGATCGACTGGCCCGGGACTTATCTGGCGCCGCATCTCAGCGACCTCTACACCCTGCTTCGCGACGCCGAGTCCCTCGGGCACGACCGCGCTCCGATCGTTGCCCACTACATCGATGCTGCAGGCACCAATCTGTCCTTGGTCGAACGTCAGCTCCTGGTCGGTGGTGGATGCTTCTACCTGGTGGCATTGCGATTCATCGTCGAGGAGGGTTTGCGGACGATCCCCGACTCGGTGAACTGGATCGACGGGCTGCTCGCCGAACTCGCGGACATCGTCGGAGCCCTGTCGTGAAACTCCTCGTCCTGGGCGGCACGAAGAACCTCGGCCGTCACGTCGTCGAGGCAGCCCTTGCCTCCGGCCACGAGGTCACACTGTTCAACCGTGGGCGGACGAACCCGCAGCTGTTTCCTTCTGTACGCCGCCTTGTCGGCGAACGCGCGGCGCCTGATGTGCTGGCAACGGGCGAGTGGGACGGCGTGATCGACATGTCCGGCTTCCTGGTCCGCGACGTCGCGCTGAGCGCTTCGGTACTGCGGGATCGGTGCGGCTTCTACACGTACATGTCGTCGATCGCGGTCTATGCCAGCAAGACGACGGCCGGGATGACGGAGTACGCCGAACTGTTGCCGTGGCCGGACGGTGCGCCGGAGGACCAGTTCACGATGGATCTCTACGGTCCGTCGAAGGTCCGCTGCGAATCGTTGCTCGCAGCCACCTTCGGCGACCGGACGGCCGCCGTACGGTCCGGCTTCGTCGTCGGCCCCTACAACCCCGACTTCGGCAACTGGGGCTGGGCCCTCGCCCACGGACTTCCGATGGAAAGCGCGGCCCGCCCCGATCAGCCCATCCAATACATCGATGCCCGAGACCTGGCCGCCTTCCTCCTCCACCTCACCGTCGAGGGCGTGAGCGGCCCCTACAACGCCGTCGGCCCCACCCACACGATGACGGACCTGGCCGACGCCTGGCGCGCCGCCGTACCCACGCCCCCACCCATGGACTGGCACCCCACCGAAGACCGCTTCCACCTCCCCCACGACGGCACCAACGACGGCACCTTCCAACTAACCAACACCCGAGCCCTAACCGCCGGCCTCCACCTCCGCCCACCCACCGAAACCGCCCGCGACTACATCACCTGGGTCCACGATGGAAACGTTCCTCCCGCCCCGCCGCACTGATACGTAACATTGCGCCGTGATCATTGAGACCGGTGGTGGGCCAGGTGGACCGACGAGTGCGCGGGCTGGGTTCAGCAGTGTGGAGGGGACTCGGTACTCCGGGACTTCCGGCGGGAGGCAGGAGGTCGGGCTGCCGGGGGTTGGGGGAGTGGTCCAGGCCGGTGATCGGTTGCGGTACAAGGTGTATCCGGAGCTTGATGCGGGGCTGAGCTACTCGGCTACGTATGTGGCGGTGGAGCTGGTCTTCTCTGATGGAACGCGGCTTGCCGGGGCGTTAGATCAGTACGGGAAGCCGGCTGATGCGGCGGGGCAGGGCGCGGCGAAGATTCTGTACGCCGACCAGTGGAACGACGTACAGGTCGATCTGACCGTGTACGCCGGGAAGACGATCGCGGACGTGCTGCTCGTGGTGGATGCGCCTGAGCCGGGACATGAGTTCGTCGGGTGGATCGACGACGTGGAGGTCGGCCCGGCGCCGGCGGAGCCGGACGGCACGGACCTCGCGGCGTACGTCGACACCCGTCGCGGTACGAACGCGAGCCACGACTTCTCCCGCGGCAACACGCTGCCCATCACCGCCTGGCCGAACGGGTTCAACTTCCTCACCCCGGTGACCAATGCGTCGACGTACCGCTGGCCGTACGAGTACCACCGCGCCAACAACGCGGACAACCGCCCCGAGCTCCAGGGCCTCACGTTCTCACACCAGCCGAGCCCATGGATGGGCGACCGCGATCAGCTGACGATCATGCCGGTCGCGGCGGCTTCGCCGCTGGGTGATCCGGCCGAGCGCGCGGTCGCGTTCAGCCATGACGACGAGGTCGCGCGACCCGATCTCTACGCGGTCGCGCTCGCGAACGGCGTACGCGCGGAGCTCGCACCGACCGACCATGGCGCGATCTTCCGCTTCACGTTCCCGGCCGACGCTGCGGGGCGCCACCTGGTCTTCGACACGATCGACGAGAACGGAGCCTTCTCGTACGACGGGACCGCGCTCACGGGCTGGGTCGAGAACGGGTCCGAGTTCGGGCGGACGCGGATGTTCTGCTACGGCGAGTTCTCGGCTGCACCGATCGGTTTCGGGCCTGCGTCCGGCGGGCGCGCGAACGCGCGGGCGGCGAGCTTCGACGTACCTGAGGTGACGTTGCGGATGGCAACGTCCTTCATCGGGGTCGACCAGGCGCGGCACAACCTCTCGTTGGAGCTCGGCGGGACGTTCGAGGAGATCCAGGCCGCGGCCAACGCCGCGTGGAACGAGCGCCTCGCGGTCATCCGGCCGGAGGGTGCGACGCCGCCGCAACTGCGGACCGTGTACGGCAACCTCTACCGGCTCAACCTCTACCCGAACTCGCACTTCGAGAACGCGGGGACTGCTGACGAGCCGTCCTATGTGTATGCGAGCCCGGTGCTGCCAACTGAGGGTGCGGCGACCGAGCGCTTGTCGAATGCGATCGTGAAGCCGGGAAAGATGTACGTGAACAGTGGCTTCTGGGACACGTACCGGACCGCGTGGCCGGCGTACGCCTTCTTCTATCCCGCGTTGACCGGCGAGCTGATCGACGGGTTCGTGCAGCAGTACCGCGACGGTGGGTGGATCGCGCGGTGGTCCTCGCCGGGATACGCCGACTGCATGACCGGGACTAGCTCGGACGTGTCGTTCGCCGACGCTTATCTGAAGGGCGTCGAGCTGCCGGACCCGCTGGCGACGTACGACGCCGGGCTCCGAAACGCGACCGTCGCGCCGGAAGCGACCGAGGTCGGGCGGAAGGGCGTGGAGACCGGGTTCTTCGCCGGGTACGTGAGTACGGACACCGAGGAGAGCGTGTCGTGGTCGCTCGAGGCGTACCTGAACGACTTCGGGCTCGCCGCGATGGCTACCCAGCTGGCTTCTGAGGCTTCAGGGGAACGTCGGGCGCAACTGCTGGAGGAGGCGGAGTACCTGCGCCGTCGCTCACTGAACTACGTCCTGCTCTTCGACCCTGAGGCGAACTTCTTCCAGGGTCGTCTGGCGGACGGGACCTTCGCCAAGCGGCCTGCTGAGTTCGACCCGGAGGAGTGGGGCGGCGACTTCACCGAGACCGACGGGTGGAACTTCGCGTTCCACGTCGCCCACGACCCACGTGGTCTGGCCAACCTGTACGGCGGCCCGCGCGGCCTCGAGGCGAAACTCGACGCGTTCTTCTCCACACCCGAACTGGCCGTGAAGAAGGGCACGTACTCGATCGTCATCCACGAGATGCTCGAGGCGCAGGCCGTCCGGATGGGCCAGTTCGGTTTCAGCAACCAGCCCGCCCACCACATCGCCTGGATGTACAACTACGCCGGCGCCCCGCACAAGACTCAAGCCATCGTGCGCGAGGTGTTGGAACGGTTGTACGTGGGCGAACAGATCGGCCAGGGCTATCCCGGCGACGAGGACAACGGCGAGATGTCCGCCTGGTACCTGTTCGCTGCCTTGGGCATCTATCCGCTGCGTGTCGGTGCTCCGGAGTACGCCATCGGTTCACCGCTCTTCCCCCGCGTCGTCGTCACGCCTCTGGGCGGGGAGCCGCTGGTTGTGACAGCCTCAGACGTTGGCCATCCCTACGTTCAGGATGTGCTCGTCGATGGCAAACCGTTGCCTACAGCATCCATAACCGCTGCCGACCTTCACGCCGCCCACCAACTCGACTTCACCCTCGGCGCTAGTCCCTCGGACTGGGCAACTCTCGACTCCCCACCCGCCCTGACCCTCGACGACGCCGTCCCCACCCCGCTCGTCGACCTGATCCCACGCCAACCCGACAACCCCCTCTTCGACGACACCTCCACCACCGAGACCGTCGTACCCGGCACAGTCACGTGGTCCCTCCCGACCCCCGCCACCCCAACCCTCTACACCCTGACCTCCTCCCGCTCCGAACCCGCTCCCACCTCCTGGCGCCTCGAAGGCTCAACAGACGGCTCCACCTGGACCCTCCTCGACACCCGCACCAACCAAACCTTCCCCTGGCCCCGCCAAACCCGCCCCTTCACCATCCCAACCCCCGCAGAGTTTCAGCACTACCGCCTGACTCTCGCCCAAGAAGCCCCCCTCGCCCAGGTCGAGCTCCTGTCCTAACCCCGGCCCCCATTCGCCGAGTCGTGGAATCTGGCTCCCAAAATCGACCCCATTCCACGACTCGCGATTCGAGCCCCGAGCCATTTGCCACGACTCGATGGGCGTGGACGGCGGATCCAGCCGGTCTGGTTGTACAAGTGGCCGCCCCGCTTGAGATGCGTGACGATCGCGCGCTCAAGAGTGGTCCGCTGAGGTAGCTCGTCCAGTAGCGACGGCGGTACGACTGGTTCGTCGTACCGCCTGTGCAACACGTGCTCGAGCGGCCCCCAGTCCGCCTCCACCCGCTGGCTGAAACCGCCGAAGCGCCGCTGGAACCGCCTGATGTTTAGAGGACGCCGGCAGGTAATCCGCCAGTTGGGTATCCATCAGCCACGAGTGACACGCGACGCGGTCGCCCGCTCAGGGAACTGCTCGACAACCTCGACACCACGATCGAACGACGCATCGGAGGCCGCTTCGCTCAACGGCTCCCGACCGGCCGGCACACGTCGCGTGAGCCGCCGCGACAACGCCAACTCCTCGCCGAGCGTCTGCAACGAATCCCACGACTCGTCGTCGCTGAGCCCGATCGTCGCGTGATAGTCCCGCACATGTGGCACGACCGCCAGGAACGCCCACACAAACAAATGCCGCCCGACCGTCCCAGTCCCATCCGGCAACGGCGCCCAAGCAGGATCCCCACGCCGCCGCTGCCCCATCTGCGCCAGCAACAGCCGATCGGAGCAATTCAGCACCCACCAGAGCTCAGGCTCACGTACTGCGTTTGGCCGAGCAGCCAGCAACGAGTCGCGATCATCCCGCCCGATCGCCACCTCCCACACAGCCGCCCCACAACCTCATCAGACGGCAGCACCGCCTACGGCCCACCCACCCCACAAACAGGCGCAAGCCGCTCCACCCCGCCGCGAGCCAATTCCAGCCGCCGCCCAACCTCCGCGGCACCCAATCCACGCCAGCCGCCAGTTGAACCAACAGCCATCAACCCTGCCTCCCTCACCCGAGAGTCTTCAACAGACTCATCTCGAACGGGGGGATCCTAAGGGTTTCCCTTCAAAACGCAGCAGACCCGGGCACTCGACCCTCCGACCGCGATCCGAGGCGCTAAGGTACTGCGGTGGACGCGCTGAGCTTCATCGTGCATCCTGAGCCCGCTCTCCGCAGCGAGTGCAACTACATTGCGCGGATTGGTCTTGCGCCCTTTGAGTTCGACGGACAGGTCGAGCAGGTGTGGCTCAGTAAGACGACTGGCGGCGACGCCATGCTGTGCTGCATTCCGTTCCGTGCTTACGGCCTTGGCCTGCGCGACACGGTTCGGATCTCCGCTGAGGACTACGTGATTGCACTCGTCAAGCCGTCGCGGAACCGAGCTCTGAGAGCTCTGTCTGTGGAGGCGACAGCCGAGCAGATCAAGACGACAAAGCAGAAATCGACGCAAGGATCTCTCAATCGGGACTGCTGTTCGAGTAGAGTGGCGATCGGCATGTGGCGATCGATGTGCCTGCAGGCGCCGATGCGGAATGATCGACTATTTCGAAAGCGAAGAAGCCGCCAACCGCTTGCAATGGGAGTGGAGCGACGTAGAGACCTTCCGTACGAATTGACAGCCACCAAGCAACCAGAGCTGCTCGCGCCGGCCTGGACGAACTGGCGGTTCCATATGGCCGATCGGTTGACGCGGCTTGGTGTGGATGTCCCAACTCCAAGAGATGACCGCGATGGCTATCAGGATTGAGCTTTGGGTGGACGGCCGGCTGGTCGACGGGGCTGAGGAGTGGTGGGACGACATCGAGGCCTCCTTGGACGACGAAGACGGCGGCGGGTTCCCGATGCTGAGGCGTGTGGACCCTTACGGGGATGTGGTGTTCGAGAAGGAGGAGCTTGGCGCACTGGCAGGTGAGGTTCGGCACCTCATACCTCGGGTGCCAGTGCGTGTTGGGACCTTCTTGGAGAAGCTCGCCGGTCTGTGCGACGAGGGCGGCACGGGCACCAGCTCGCGGTTGCGCTTCCTGGGCGACTGATCTGACCGCCACCAGAATGTTCAGGAGAGCCGATGGTGTCGGCATCGAATATTCTGTGGACCGGCTGGGTTGAAAGGCAGACCGCGAACCGCGTTGGTGCGACCTTCAAGGAGGATGACGGGTGGCCGAAGAGGTTACTTATACTGACGCGATATGCAGCGGAACGATGACATCAGGAGATGACTATCTCTTACTCACGTTGTCGCGAAGAGACACTGACGCTAAGCAGGAATTTGTTGTCCATCGCGATTGCCTCGTCCGTGTGTTGCGCCCCGGAACGCCGCTCGGTGAGGTTTTCGATATCTAATCTGGACATCCTTTCTGCCGGCCCAGAATTCATCGATTGTGTTTCAACGGGCGTTTCCGAGGTGGTTTCCGGGTCGGAGGTGGTGCTGCACGGATTACCTCGCGCTGACCGCTCCGAGATCCTGGTCTAAAACTAGGCGCACCGAGCAGCGGCTGGGAGTGGCAGGGGTGGCTGGCGCAGGTGTCGGAGTAGCAATCGGATGAGGACGCTCGACCTCGTCGTCGGTTCTCGGAACTCTGGGCGGTCTGTGTGCGTAGCGTGGGCTGTCCCACGATGGGGCTGGTGGAGCATCCTCGAGCCTTGACGGCGTCCCTATATCGATCACATCCACCACGCTAGTGAGGGTCCCGTGAAGCAGGTCACCCATGCGCTGACACTTAACGGCCGGTTTCATGGCGAAGTCAAGGATCCGGACCTGTCGCCACGCGAGCTGATCGAGCAGCGGCTTGAGCTTCTCGACGGGACTGTTCGGTACTCGCTGAGCCTCTGGAGGCTCCCCGCAGGGGTTCCGTTCGACCGAGTCAATCTGGCTACCTGGTCGCAGGAGTATGTCCAGGTGGCTGGCTCAGCAGACGGTATGACCGTCGAGATTCGTCGCGCAGAACAGTCAGGGTGGGGTCACTACGTCGTGGGTCGAATGCCAAGCGAGGCGTCGGCATCGCCGGACGAAGTCGTGATTCCATGGGATGGCCACGAGGCACGGGTGTCCCCATCCGAGGTGTTCTCCGCCGCGGAGGCAGCCGACGTGTTCGCGCACTACTACGACACCGGCGAGCTCCCCAGTACCTTCACCCTCAGACGACTCATCTTCTGAACTCATGCTCTACTCGATCCGGCCCAGGTCGGGGCCGAGGAGAACTGTTGGAGTCGGAAATGGATGTGGTGCGGTATCCGCGGATGCGGCGCGATGTGCTGGACTCGCTTGCTGTCTTGTCTGACGTCGAGTATCAGGAACGGGCATGGATCCGCGGGGAGGGATTCCAGCCCGGGCAGTACGACGATTTCGGCTACCACGTTCACGTCCTGTACGACGATGCCGCCGTCCTGCCTGATCCGGCGGAGTCGATAGGGACCGTGCTCGTAGCGGGAGATGAGATCGAGCGGCTTCGGAGTCTCGGGCAACTCCTGGACGCCTTGCTGGCCGAACATGGCGACGTGAGCGCAAGCGTCTACATGGCCGATCCACGGTGGCCAGAAGTCGGCCGCATCGCAGCACTCGCACTCGCGGCCACGATCCGCACCTGGGCCATGCCGCAGCCGTAATCCGAACTCGCCGCATCGACGTCGGCCGAAGGAGTCGGCGAGGTGTGCCGGGGTGGTGCGGCGTTACAGGATTTCGGGAAGTTGCAGGTTGCTGCAGTTTTGTGGCCGGGATGCATTGGTGACTGATACTTTCCCGTTCGGCGCTGGTGGGGTCGGGGGACCCCAGAGTCCAGATCAGGTCATCCACGCCCCAGGGGGATCTTCATGGCCGTGTCCGGGCTGTCTTCTCGTGCACGTCGTCGTCGCGGTCGCATCGCGAAGTTGGCGGCGATCTTCGTGGCGTTGGCGGTGCCACTGGCAGGTGTTGGGCCGGGCCTGCCGGTCACGTCGGCAGCTGCCGCTGGTACGCCGCCACCGATCCCTCCGGCGGCGATGTCGGGAAAGGGCCAGGCGAAAGCTCCGGCGCAGCGTGTCGGCGCCGGGAAGCTGCCTGCGCCGCTCCCGCCGCGTCTGAACAAGGTGCAGCCGCCGTCGTTGCGTGACATGTTCCCGGTGACGGCGGCGAAGCCTGCGAATGCCGCGGCGGAGCAACCGGCTCCGAAGCCGGTGAAGGCCTTGCCATCGACGTCGACTGCGGTGAAGGGGTTCGACAAGCAGACAAGTCGTGAGCTGCCGGAGAAGCGGGATCGGTTCTCGCAGACCTTCGCGAACGCGGACGGTACCGAGACCAGCATGCTGTCTCCTGCGCCGCTGAACTTCCAGAAACCCGATGGTTCATGGGCGGAGATCGACGCGAACCTGCAGCCGCGGGACGGTGGCGGCTGGGAGACGATCTCGACCGAGATCTACTCCTGGATCGCGGCTCAGGCGAACGCGGATCCGGTCGCGGGCGTCCAGCTGGGCGACGACCACAACATCGCTTGGGGTGTTGCCGGCGCAGCGGCCGTCGACGGCCAGATGGCAGGCAGCAAGGTGGTCTTCCCGGACGCCTTGTCGAGTACGGATCTGGAGTTGGACTCGCAGCCGCGCGGTATCAAGGAGACGCTGGTTCTCAAGTCTGCGACGGCGCCTCGCTCGTTCGTGTTCCCGCTCGACCTGAGCGACAACCTGACTGCGTCGCTGGTGGGTCGCGACGTCGTCCTGACCGATGAACACGGCACCGAGCGTGCTCGGATCCCCGCCGGCACGATGGAGGATTCGAACACCGTCGAGGTGCAGGCGACCTCGAGCGCTGTCACCTACGAGCTCGTCACGGTCGACGGCCGGCAGGCGCTGAAGGTCACCGCGGACAGCGCGTGGCTCGATGACCCGGCGCGCGTGTTCCCGGTACGGATCGACCCCACGGTCATTCCGACGGACCGGGTGACGCCGAACTACGCGGTGAGCGCAGGCGTGGACGGCTCGATCAGTGGTGCTAGCGATCTGCAGGTCGGGTGCCGTCCGGCGGCGGGTACGACGAACTGCTCGTCAACCAGCGGATGGAACGCGTACACGTCGCTGCTGTCGTTCCCGAGCTTGGTGGATGCCTTCCGGTACGACACGATCGTCGCTGCGCAGCTGGAGGTCTACAACTACCAGGCCGACACCTGCTCGTCGCGCGGCCTGGATGTGTACGGCGTGATGGCCGGCTGGCAGTCGACGCCGTTACCGAGCTTGAAGTATCCGGGTCCGCAGACGACGCCATCGGTGGTCGCCTCGAAGAGCTTCTCCCGCGGCTACGTGTCGAACACGACGGGTACAACGGCGTGCCAGCCGATGTACGACGCGCTCCCGTTCAACTCAGCGGGCGTGTCCTGGCTGCAGAGTCTCGTCGACGGACAACGGTCGAACTTCGGGTTCGCGCTGTTCGCGAACCAGCGCACCGACCGTTATTCGTGGAAGAAGCTCGCGGGCATCAGCACCGCGAACCCCCCGAAGCTGGCGGTCACGCATTCGCCGTACCACGCGGCGTACGCCTTCCGGGCGCAGCCGTCGGCGGACTATGTCACGCAGGACAAAGCCGGCAAGTTCCCGATGACGATCACGAACCTCGGCGGGTTCACGTGGCAGCCGGGCAACGACTACATGAGCTACCGGATCTACAAGGACAACAAGCTGCAGAACTGGGCGGTGCTGACAACACCGGTGACTACGTCGGTGCCCCATGGCGGCAAGATCAACCTGGATGTCGCCGTCGGCGCGTTGCCGGGGTCGGCGGACGGGGTCGACTATCAGATCGAGTTCTCGATGGTGCATCGAGATACGACGGTCAATCGCTGGTACACCGATTGGGGTGTCATACCGGCCGCGCGGCTGATCACGATCCAGAACGTTCCACCTGTGGTGGATCTGGCCAACGTGTGGCCGTTGAACGGTGCGGAGGCGAACACGCTGACGCCTCAGGTCTGGGCGGCGGGGATCGACCCGGATGCCCCGCCGAGCACACTCCAGTACAGCTTCCGGGTGTGTGAGGTCGTCGACGACAACCCGCTCGTCGGATGCTTCTTCAGCGGCGCGTACTCGTCGTCGAAGACGTGGGTGGTGCCTGCGGGGAAGCTCGCCTGGAACCGCGAGTACCAGTGGCAGATCTATGTCCAGGACAACGACGGGCAGCACACGATCGGCGAGCCGATCACGATGTTCACCGACGTTTCCCAGCCGGCGATCACCGGTCATATCGCCAACAACGACGGCAAGTCCCAGGACAAGCCGTACGACCCGGCGGTCGGCAACTACACCGCCTCGGCACTCGACATCGTCGTACCTGTCGCTGGCCCGGAGCTGAATGTCTCGCGGACCTACAACAGCCTCGATCCGCGGCGCGACGGCCTGTTCGGCGCCGGGTGGACCAGTCGCTACGACATGCGGCTGATCATCGAGAACGACGGCAACGCGCTGGTGACGTATCCGGACGGTCGCCAGGTACGGTTCGGGGCCAACGCGGACGGGACTTTCGCGGCGCCGCGCGGAACCAAGTCGGTGCTGACGGCAACTTCCGCCACCGGGCCGTGGACACTGCAGATCGCGCCGGGCACGACATACGAGTTCGCCCAGGGCACCGGCAAGCTGAGCAAGATCTCCGGCACTCAGGGCCCACCGCTGGCGCTGGCCTATCGCGCGGACGGCACATTGGAGTCGGCGGCGAGTCTCAACGGTGCGGGCCGCAAGCTGACCTTCACCTGGACCGCCGACAACAAGCATGTCGCGTCGGTCAGCACCCAGCCGGTCAACGGCACACCGCTGACGTGGACGTATGAGTACTCCAACGACGTGTTGACGAAGTCGTGCGACGCGGAGCAGAAGTGCACGACCTACGGCTCCGCGCAAGGCTCGCACTACCGCAGCGCGGTTCTCGACAGCAAGCCAGACGGCTACTTCCGGATGTCCGACGACGGCAGCGACGACGACGCGACGAACGAGATCGACATCGCACGGAACGACGCTTTCGGTACCTATGCGAACGTCCAGTACAACCAGAGCAGTCCGTTGGCCGGCGTCGGCGACGCGGACAAGTCGGTCTCGTTCACGGGCAACTCGTGGGTCTCATTGCCGAATGGTCTGGCGACCCGCAGCCGCGACGAGGCCGTCGAGATGTGGTTCAAGACGAGCGGTGGGACCAGTCAGCCGCTGCTCGGCTATCAGAAGGAGAGGCTGGGCAGTACGACGACCGGCGGCATGCCGGTGTTGTACGTCGGGGCCGACGGCAAGCTGCGTGGTCAGTTCTGGCACGGCTCGGCGGCGCCGATGTCCTCGTCGGCTCTGGTGAACGACAATCAGTGGCACCACGTCGTTCTGAGCTCGATGGGCACACGACAGTCGCTGTATCTGGACGGCGCCGCGATCGGGACGATCACGCAGAGCGTTGTAGACCACGCGCAGTTCGTGGTGAACGAGATCGGCTCGGCGGTTGCGGCGGCACCGACCGCGTGGCCGTCGTACGGGACGCAGGCGCTGACGCACTTCACGGGTCAGATCGACGAGGTCGCGCTGTACTCGCATCCGCTGACCACCAGGGACGTTGTCGCGCACTACCAGCAGGGTCGCAGCGCTGCGGATCAGCTGTCGTCGATCACGTCGGCGGGCGGCCGTACAACTGCAGAGGTCGAGTACAACCCGGCCAGCGACCGGGTCCAGCGGTACGTCGACGAAAACGGAGGTGCCTGGACGGTCGGCACGCCGCAGACCGTGCTCGGAGGCGGCATGTTGCGGGCTCCTTCACTTCGCACCGTCCATGTGACTGCACCCAACAACACCGACTACGCCTATGAGTACGACGCACTCAACGGCGCACTGCTACGCACCGGTCGGCCGGTCGGCGAGGATACGGCTCAGCCTCCGACGGCAGGCACCACACAAAACTGGGACACCGGCGACGGGTACGCGATTCGTAGCTACACCCATGACAAGACCGGTCAGCTGACGAAGGTCACCAGTGAGGTGGGTGGCGAGGTCAGCATGACGTACGACGATCGCGGCAACGTGACGTCGACGAAGACCTGCCGCGGCTCCGATGCGAACGGTGCCGGGACCGACTGCCACACGGCGTACACGACCTATTTCGCGAACACGGCGTGGCCGGCGCTGGATCCGCGGTGGGACAAGATCTGGGAGACCCGGGACGGTCGTTCCTCGGGGCCGACAGACAACACGTACAAGGTCAATCGGAACTTGACTGTTTCCGGCGATGTGGCGTCGGAGTTCAGCCCGGACGGTGGCTTGAAGACGTACTCCTATACCGATGGTCAGCAGACCGGTCCGGACGGGACGGTGATGCCGCCGGGTCTGTTGAAGACGCAGACGGTCAAGGTGAACGCGTCGACGACGGCGGTGACGCAGTACCTGTATGACCAGTACGGCGATCTGGTGCAGACGACGGCCCCGTCGGGGCTGGTGATGAAGTACACCTATGACGAGATCGGCCGGAAGAAGACCGAGACCCAGATCTCAGACACCTATCCAAGTGGCGTGACGACGTCGTACGACTACGACAACATGTCACGTGTCGCTGCGATCACCGGCCCGGTGACCACCGACGCCGTGACGGGGGATCAGCACCAGCAGAAGGCGGAGCTGGAATACGACGCCGACGGCAACGTCAACAAGACGACCGCGCGAGATCTGAAGACCACGGATGATCCGCGGGTCACGACGATGACCTACGACGACCGGAACCGGCTGGCGTCGACAGTTGATGCCGATGGCAAGGAGTCGCAGCAGGGGTACGACGATCAAGGTAACCGGACCTGGTCGGAAGATGCGAACGGCAACCGGTTCGAGTACAAGTACTCCGATCTGAACATGCTGACCGAGGTCTGGGACATGAACCTCCCGGCCGATCCGGACAACCCACCGGTCGACGGTCCGCGCGAGGGGATCGATTACGCGGTCCGGTCGAAGACGCAATACGACGACGCCGGGCGGAAACGCGCCGAGGTCGACGCGATGGGCCGACTGGTCACGTACGACTACAACCTCGACGACACGCTGAAAACCAAGAAGCTCGAGGGTTTCCACAACCCCGACGGGTCCACGCGCCCTTACGTGCTGGAGCAGGACACCTACGACGGCGCCGGGAACCGCATCGAGGCGGACACGGACAACCTCAAGTCGATCACCAAGTACACGATTGATGCCGTGGGACGGGTGGCGACCCAGATCGTCGATCCGGCTGGGTTGAAGCGCACGACGACCTACACCCACGACCTCGCGGGTAACGTCACCCAGGAGCAGGACACGGGCGGCTGGTCCAATGCGCTCCTGGCCGGGCCGACGACGGTTACCGACGTGACCGACTTCGTGTTCGACGCGGCCGGGCGGCGGGTGTCGCAGACCGTGCAGAACACGTCGGGTGCGATGACGACGTCGTGGACCTACGACCAGCGGGGGCTGGAGACGTCGATGACGACTCCGCGCGGCAACGCCAGCGGCGCGGTGAAGACGGACTTCACGACGACGTACGTGAACGACGAGATCGGACGTCTCATCAAGACGGTCGCTCCGAAGGTGAAGGCCGAGCACGACGGCGGTACGCCGGCTGACGTGCAGCCGACTGCGATGGTCGGGTACGGCGCGTTCGGTCAGGCGACCTCGTCGAAGGACGCACTCGGGAACGTGACGAAGTCGAGCTTCGACAACCTCGGTCGCACGGTTGAGGTGAGTGCGCCATCGTACACGCCGCCGGGCGGCAGCGCGGTGACGCCGAAGACCAGCTTCAGCTACGATGCGGTCGGGAACCTGCTGCAGCAGATCGACGAGCGCGGCAACGCGACCAACTTCACCTACGACCACCTGAACCAGCAGGTGCAGGTCGACGCCCTGGGCACGACGAACGACGAGCGGGCGGTCACCAAGATCACCTACACCCCGAACGGCGATGTCGAGTCGACCACGGATCCGCTGGGCGCGGTCAAGAAGTACACCTACGACGACCTCGATCGGGTCGTGACGTCGACCGATGTCGAGCGAAAGCCGACCGCGGGGAACTTCGTCACCCGGTTGACCTACGACGACATGGACAACGTCACGAGCGCGCAGTCGCCATCTGGCGCGGTTGCGCTGAGCAGCTACGACTCGCTCGGTCAGCTGACCCAGTCCACGGATCCGAACAACGTGGTCACGCAGCTGGGCTACGACTACGCGGGCCGGCAGGTGGTTTCGACCGACGGGATGAACCGGAGCAGCGTCGCGGCGTACGACAAGGCTGGGCAGCTGGTCTCTTCGAAGACGCTGAATGCGTCGAACGTCGCGCTCGGGACGACCGCGCTCGGGTATGACCTGGACGGCGATCTGGTCTCGTCGACGCCCGCGTCGGGGAACCGCGCATCGACGTACACCTACGACGCTCTCGGCCGGCTGATCGCGCAGGTGGATCCGGTGTCGGCCACCGATCAGGTGGGCGTTTCTTACGGATACGACGCGGCGGGCAACCGGACCCGCTACACCGATGGTCGCGGCAACTCGACCACGTACACGGTGAACGTTCTGGGGTTGCCGGAGAAGGTCATCGAGCCGTCGACCACGGCTCATCCGGCGCCGGCCGATCGGACCTGGACGGCGTCGTACGACGCGGCCGGGAACGCCGTGTCGCTGCTGTCCCCGGGCGGAGTCCAGCGGACCCGTACGTTCGACGCGGCCGGGCGGCTTCAGACCGAGACCGGTGCCAACGCGGAGGCGCCGACCACGACCCGCAACCTGACCTACGACCTCGACGGACGACTCGCGACCTCGAGCGCGCTGGATGGCGTCAATACCTACAGCTACAACGACCGCGGCATGCTCCTGCGCGCCGACGGCCCGTCCGGCACGTCGACCCAGGGCTACGACCCCGACGGACAGTTGACGCAGCGCATCGACGCCGCTGGAACGGCCGACTTCACCTACACGAACGGCCGCCCCACAACCGTCACCGATCCAGTCACCCGTGTCCTGCAGACCCTCGGCTACAACGCCGCCGGTCAGCTGTCCACCATCGACTACGGTTCCTCGCGGGTGCGGACCATCGGGTACGACGCGTACGGGCGGATGAACTCCGACGTACTCAAGGCCGGCACGACGCCTGGGACCACCGTGTCGTCGATCACGTACGGGTACGACGCCGACAACAACATCACCTCCAAGAACACCACCGGCGTCGCGGGCGCCGGAAACAACACCTACGCCTACGACCAACTCGGCCGACTCACCTCCTGGACGAAGGGAACAACCACCACAACCTACGGGTGGGACGCCAACTCCAACCGCACCAAGGTCGGCACCAAGCTCGCGTCGTACGACGAGCGCAACAGGCTGCTGGACGACGGCACCTCCACCTACACCTACTCACCCCGCGGAGCCCTGCTCACCCAGGCAACAACCACGGCCGGCACAACGACGACCGAAGCGTTCTCCTTCGACGCGTTCGACCGGATGATCACCCGCTCGGCCCGCGACTTCACCTATGACGCTCTCGACCGCCCCGTCCAGGCCGGCACCGCCCGGATGCGCTACGACGGCTTCAGCGACGAGCCAGTGTCCGACGGCACCCAGTTCTTCGGCCGCTCAGCATCCGACGGCCTGCTGTCGGTCGGTTACGACACCACCAAACGCCTCGTCCTGGCCGACCGCCACGGCGATGTCTTCGCCGGCTTCGACCCCACCGACACCACCCTGTCCGCCGGCCTGTCCGACTCCCGCACCTACGACCCCTTCGGCAACTCCACCAGCGCCACCGGCCTGAAATACCGAGTCGGCTACCAAGGCGACTGGACCGACCCCCGCTCCGGCGACGTAAACGAGGGGGCCCGCTGGTACAACCCCGGAACCGGCACCTTCAACTCCGAGGACTCAGTCACCACCGCCGCCGGCGCAGCCAGCTCCGTCCTCAACCTCTACGCCTACGCCGGCGGCAATCCCCTCACCAACAACGACCCCGACGGCCACAGTTCCAAGGACCCAGGCGGTGGCGGGAATTGCTACATGAAAACGATCGGATTCAAGGGTCCGGAGATTCCGATCCAGGTGATGATCTGCGTCAAACCATGCACACTGACCAATACCTGTCCGAAGCCTCCGGTCAAGCCACCGGTGAAGCCCACTGACGGCGGTGGTGGCGGTGGTGGCGGTGGTGGTGGCGACCTCGGCGGTTGCAAGAGGAACTGTGGTCCAACGCCGCCCACAATCTGCAAGACGCATTGCGGGCCCAAGCCACCACCCCCGCCGGTGTGCGACGCCCAGTGCCAGCTCAACAAGAAGATCAAGAAGGAAAAGGACCAACTGGAGCAGGATGCCAAAACCAACAAGCAACCTCCTCCAGGCAATCCGGTCTGCGCGACCGGCAACCCACTCTGCCCAGGCGATCCCACCACTCCGGCGACCGTCGTGGGGGCTCAAGGAGACCTGACCACCGAAACCACAGCCTGGTCCAACCAGCAATACCAGAACGCCCTTAACCAGTACGGCTCAGTCATCTCCAGCGTCTCTGTCACGAGCAGCTACAACCCGTTCACCATGAGCCTGTCAGGGGACGGTGGAGATGGTTCGTCACTTGGAGCGAAGATTGCGGGTTGGTTCGGAGGCGGCAAGCCGATCCAGCAAAAGGTCGGCGACGAACTCTTCGTCGATCCCGTGGTTGATACCGCTAAGGCATGTGCGGCCGTAGTCAACACGGAGGGCGACTACTCCACGAACTTGCAGAACTGCAAGACGGGCCTCGCACTAACGGCCCTAGGCTTCTCAGGTGGCGGCGAGGCCGTCGGCATCGGAGTGAGAACCGCCGAGGGACTTGCAGCAACCGAAGCTGGTGGTCAATGGGCCGCCGCCCTCGCGGGTCGTGTTGCTGTGGGAAGCGAACTCAAGACACCTCAGGTCTTGCGGGTCGGCGGCTTCAAGTTGCCGGCGGTCCCACAGGGTGCGATCGGTACTTTGACGCATACGGGAAAGGGGATGGAGTACGCCATCCCGCGAGGAACGCCCGAGATCTCGGAGAGAGTCGCCAGCGTCCGTATCATGGATCCCGTGACTTCAGGCAAGTACCAATATCCACGGGGGTATGCGGTCTACATGAACGCTTCCGGGCAGACCGTCAACCCGTTGACGGGGCAAACAGTCCCGAACTCAGATCCGTTCGCTCACATTCCTCTGTCGCAATGAAGATCGATGATCTCCTTGGCCTGGATCCTGATCTCCGGAAGCACGCCTCGCTTCCGGAGATGGACCCCTTGACCGAGGATGACGCGCTGCAAGAGGCTCAGGTCCTTGACGTCCGTTTCGACGTGATCGCGGGGATCGCCGGAATCTTGTTTGAGCTCCGGCAAGCACTTCAGCTTCAGGAGGCGACCACGGGAGTTCTCGTTGCTCACGGAGTCCGTGAGCTGAGCTGGCGTGGGCCAGTTCGGAATAGAGCACTGACTGCGTGGTCCGTCGGGAGTTCTGTTCCGCGTGCAGACAATCAGCTGTTCAGCCTGAATCTCGTTATGTGGCCGCATCCCGGCGCTCAGCTGTCGCTAACGGCCGAGACCGCTGCCTTCTTCGTCGGGGAGGTGCCAGGATTGTCGGCGGCGCCGCCCGACTATGCCGGTCGTGACCGCGAGGCTGTTGTCGGTGAGGTGGCCAGTTGGGGATCGATATTCGAGCCTGTTAGCGCGGTATTCCTCGACGCAGCGCCAATCGATGGCTGACGAGATCTTCATTGCAGTTTGCTGCGGGAGCGCGTTTGCCCGGTGGGGCAGTCCGCACGCTGCCGGAAGTGCGTATCGGTCAGGCGCCGCGAAGCGACGTCCGATTTGGGCTCGTCACCTCGCCACACTCACTGATCGCCGGGCCTCCGCCACGGATCGGTGTCCGACCTGCAGTCCTCGCTTCACCGCGGTTGCTGGCGGCAGGGCATTCGCTCGGCGGTCGGTCTGCTCGCCGCCGTAGGCGGCCAAAGAACAGTCGCGGAGCGGTGTCCGATTTGCGTACTCGCTCGTCGGAGTTGCTGGTCGCCGGGGCGCGCTCGACGATCGATCTTGCTGTCCGCCGGAGACGGCCAACAAATCTGCCGCCGCGGAGCGGTGTCGTTTTCGGTGGTGTGCGGCTACTTCTTCTTGGGGGCTGAGGTGGCTCGGATGTGGAGTTCGGTGCGGAGGGTGACTGTGGAGGGTGGGCGGCCGGGGGAGGTGGTGCGGTCTTTGAGGAGTTGGCCGGCGGTGCGGCCCAGTTCGTAGGTGGGTTGGGCGACGGTGGTGAGGCTGGGTACGACGAGGTCTGCCCAGGGGATGTCGTCGAAGCCCACGACAGCGATGTCGTCAGGCGCCCGGAGGCCCTTGCGCGCCAGGCATTCCAGCGCGCCGACGGTCATCAGGTTGTTGGTGGCGAAGAGCGCTTCAGGCGGATCGGCCAGTTCGAGCAGGCTCTCCATCGCGGCGTACCCGCCGGCCTCGCGGAAGTCCGCATGCCGCACCAGATCCTTGTCATAGCCGATCCCACCTGCACGCAACGCGGACCGATACCCACCGAGCCGATCCATCGCCGTCGACACCTTGCGCGGCCCGGTAATACAGGCAATCCGCCGATACCCGCCGTCGATCAAGTGTTTGACGCCCTCAAACGCGCCGTGCTCGTTGTCGACCAGAACCGTGTCCGCCTCGACCCCCTCAACCCGTCGGTCGATCATCACCAGCGGGATCTTGGCGTCCGCGAGCAGCTGCACACCCTCCGCGGTCGACGTAGGCGAGATCACCACACCCGCCATCTGATCGGTCAAAACAGCCGACGCGTACGCCGCTTCCTTCGCCGGATCCTCGTCCGAATTGCACAGTACGACGTGATACCCCTCGGTCTGCGCAACATCCTCCAGGCCGCGTACCAAAGAGGTGAAGAACGGGTTCTCGATGTCGGAGATGACGACGGCCCACAGGTTCGTGGACGACTTGCGCAGATTCCGGGCGACGCCGTTCGGACGGTAGCCGAGCTCCGCAACTGCGGCCCGCACCTTCTCGGACAGCTCGGGGTCGACGTTGCGCCGGCCGCTCAGGACCCGCGACACCGTCGCCGGAGATACCCCCGACCTACGCGCGACGTCGTAGATCGTCGTCATACCCGCTCCCCGCTGGAGATCCGATGGTCGTCTGGATCGCACTCTAACTCCGATCCCCACAGCTGCGTCCACGGACCTCCGAGCAACGGCGCCCCGCGGACCCAAAGGATCTCATGATGCGGCGGAGTCCAGCAGGGCCAGGGCAGCGGCACGAACCGGGGCCGAATCGGCGGCCCCATTCACAGTGGTCGAGAGCGCTCCGGCAGCATTCGCGAGCCGTACGGCGTCAACCAACCCCGCCCCGTCGGCCAGCGATGCGGCCAGTGTTCCGCAGAACGCGTCGCCCGCACCGACGGTGTCGACGGTCGCAACTTCATAAGCATCGACACGTTCCTCGTAGCCCGCGGCCCGGTCCAGGACATAAGCACCCCGCGAGCCGAGCGTCACGACGCAACCACGCAGATCCCAGTCCTCGGCGAGCTTGCGCGCGATCATCGGCACCTGCGATTCGTCGTCGCAGTCCAGCCCGGTGAGCGCCGCCGCCTCGACCTCGTTCGGCACCAGGATGTCGACGTACGACGCCAATCCCGGATCGACCGGCCCGACCGGAGCCGGGGTGAGGATCGTGGTGACGCCCGCGGTCGAGGCGAGCCGGAGGGCGGTGTGGCTCGCCTCGACCGGGAGCTCGAGCTGGACGCTGAGCACCTTGCTGGAAACGAGCACCTCCGCCGCCGCCTCGACATCCGCCGCGGTGATCGCAGCATTGGCACGCGAGACGATGATGATCGAGTTCCCGCCGTCCGGCAGCACCAGCGGCAGGCCGACACCAGTTCCCAAAGACGGATGCCGCACGATCCACGACGTGTTAACGCCGTTCGACGAGAGCAGTTCAAGGAACTCCTCGCCGTACCGGTCCTCGCCGATCGTGCCGACGATCGCCGTCCGCGCACCCATCCGCGCCGCCGCGATCGCCTGGTTCACGCCCTTGCCGCCGAGGAACTCCGCGAACCCGGTGCCGTGCAACGTCTCACCCGGCAACGGCCGCCGCTCCGCCGACGCGACCAGATCCTTCATGAACGATCCCAGCACGCAGACATCGTTCATGCCTGGTCCTCTGCCAGACGCTTGCCCAAGGCACCAGATGGATGAAACTGCGCGAAGTCGTGATGACTGAACGACCGCAGTACGACGAGAGCGCACGCCAACGCATCGCCCATCGCGAGCGAGGCCGTGGTCGACGCGGTCGGCGCCAGATTCAACGGATCCGCCTCGCGCAGCACCATCGTGTCGAGCGTGTACGTCGCCAACTGAGCCAAGGTCGACTCTTCACGACCGGTCATCGCGATCACCGGGATCGTCCGCTCCCGCAGCATCCGCGCGAATGCGCACACCTCAGCGGTCTCGCCCGAGGCAGAGAGTGCCAGAACGATGTCGCGCGACGTCACCGCCCCGGAGTCCCCGTGCAGTGCATCGCCGGAGTGGATGAACGTGGCCGGCGTACCCGTGCTCGCCAGGGTGGCGGCGATCTTCCGGCCGACCAGACCGGACTTCCCGAGACCGGTCACCACTAGGTGACCTTCGCATTGGGCGACCGCGAGCAGTACGTCGAGGAACACGCCGTCCAGGCGGTCCGCGAGTGCCGAGACGGCTGCGGCCTCGGTCTCGATGGCGTCGCGCGCCGCCTGTAGTCCTCGTGCGACCAGGTCCCTGGACAGCTCGTCGGCCGTGCGGTGGGCGGACGCACGGTTCGGCACAACTGGCATCCCAGCGCCTCTCATCTCAGAAATCGATTTCCGCAGATTAGGCAGCGTGGCCGATCCGTGTCAACGCCTACATGCAGGTCGAAACCCTTGTCAGGGCGTAGGAAATCGGCACGGTTGATCACATCGTCATCCCGTCGGCTCTTGACCGACCACGCCGCCGATCGTAGATTGCGAGAAATCGATTGCCCCTCGGCCGCCCGAACCCCCGCCCGAAACACACCACCCTGGAGCACCTGATGGCCGCAACACCCTTCCCTGCCAGACAGCTCAGCCGCCGGTCCGTCCTGCGCGGCGGTCTGGGCGCGTTCGCCGCGACGGCTGCCGGCGTACCGCTGCTGTCCGCCTGTGGCGGCAACGACTCCGGCGGCAACGCCAAGGAGATGTCGTTCTGGAACTTCTACGGCCCGTCCGACGATCAGGGACCGCAGAGCAAGTGGTTCGTCGACACCGTCGCGGAGTGGAACAAGAACAACGACGTCAAGGTCAAGCTGCGCTACATCCCCGGGAAGGACTACCTGAACGGGACGACCCTGCAGACTGCGTTCCAGTCGGGACAGGGCCCCGACATCTTCCTGATCAGCCCCGGCGACTTCCTCCGCTACTACAACGGCGGCGTACTGCAGGATCTCGGCTCCGCGCTGCCGGACGAGTCCAAGAAGGACTACCTGCCCGGTCTGCTCGAGGCGCGCAGCGTGGACGGCAAGGTGTACGGCCTGCCGATGGAGATCGAGCCCCTCGCGATGTACTACAGCGAGGCCGCGTTCGAGTCGGCCGGCCTGTCCGAGGCCGACCTGCCCAAGACCTGGGACCAGACCATCGCGGTCGCGCAGAAGCTGACCAACAGCAAGCGGTACGGCGTGATGTTCGAGACGCTGCCCGGCTACTACCAGAACTTCACCTGGTACCCCTTCATGTGGCAGGGCGACGGCAACGCGATCAAGGACGGCAAGTCCGCGTTCGACTCGCCCGCCGCCGTGCAGGCACTGAAGTTCTGGGGCGACACGATCAAGAACAAGGTTGCCCCGCGCAAAGCGCTCGGTGACGGCGGTGGTGACGTCGTCTCGAACCTCGGGTCCGGCGCGGCCGCGATGCAGCAGAGCGGGATCTGGGCGGTCGCGGACATGCGGACCAAGGCGAAGACCTTCAAGTACGGGATCATCCCGCTGCCCACTCCGGACGGCGGAAAGGCGGCCACCGACCTCGGCGGCTGGGCGTTCGTTGCCAACTCGAAGGGCAAGAATCCTGAGGCCGCGGCGAAGTTCATCGCGTGGGCGCTCGGCTCGACCGATGCGGCCGGCGTCGAGCGGCAGCGGCAGTGGAACACCGTGGTGAAGACCAACCTGCCGCCGCGCAAGTCGGTGCAGGAGGCCGCGGATGCCAAGGGCGCGTTCGCCGACGGCGCGCTGAAGAAGTTCGTCAGCGAGATCGCCCCGACCGGTAAGCCCGAGCCGCGGTTCCCACCGGAGGTGTACCAGCCGATCGCCGACGCGATCCAGGCCTGCCAGTTGAACGCGGCCGATCCGGCCAAGGCGGCGGCCGACGCGGCGGAGAAGATCGACACGTTCCTGAAGACCTACCAGGGCGCGCCGATCAGCTGATGGTGACGACAACAGCCCCTCCGTCCAAGCCCGCCGTGAAAGCGCGAGCGAAGCCGAAGGCCGGTATGACGCGGAAACGGCGCGAGGCGCTGGCGGCGTACGCCTTCCTCGCGCCGGACACGATCGGTCTGCTGATCTTCGTCGCGATCCCGATGGTGCTGGCGTTCGGTGTCGCGTTCTTCAAGGTCGATGGCTTCGGCAACTATCAGTACGTCGGCCTGGCCAACTACAAGCTGATGGCCGGGGACGATCAACTCTGGGCCTCGCTGAAGGTCACCGCGATCTACGTGGTCACGTTCGTGCCGATCGCGTTCGTGGTGAGCTTCGCGCTGGCAATGCTGGTCCGCAACCATTTCAAGGGCATCGGCTGGGTCCGCTCGGCGTTCTTCCTGCCGAACGTCGTCAGCCTGGTCGTGGTCGGCCTGATCTGGCAGTTCCTGCTGGTCGACAAGCGCGGAGCGCTCTCGAAGATTCTGGCGCCGTTCGGCCTCGGTGACGTGTCCTTCCTCGGTACGCCGTCCCTTGCGCTCGGCACCTATGTCGTGATCAGCGTGTGGTTCCTGATGGGATACCAGATGCTGGTGTTCCTGGCCGGCCTGAAGGATGTGCCGAAGGAGCTCGAGGACGCCGCCCAGATCGACGGTGCGGGCTCCTGGCAACGATTCCGGTACGTGATCTGGCCGCTGCTCCGGCCGACCAGCTTCTTCGTCGTGGTCAACTCGACCATCGGTGCGGTCACTGGTCTCCAGGCGTTCGACCTGGTCTTCGTGCTCACCAAAGGCGGTCCGGCGCGGGCGACCAGCACGGTCGTGCTCTATATCTACGAGCAGGCCTTCACCTTCAACAACATGGGGTACGCCGCCGCGCTGACCACCGTGGTCGTGGCGATTCTCGTCATCTGTACCGGACTGATGTTCGGCGTCACCCGAGGAGGACGTTTTGACGAGGATTAGAGTCCTCCCGATCCTGGCGCATGTCCTCGCGATCATCGCGGTCGCTCCGCTGATCTGGATCCTGATCAGTGCGTTGAAGCCGGCCGAGGACGTGTTCAACTTCGGCTGGCCGTCGACGTGGACGTTGGACAACCTGCAGTACGTGCTGCTGAAGATCCCGATGCCGCGGTTCATGCTGAACTCCGCGATCGTGTCGGTGACGGTCACCGTGATCGCGCTGTTCTTCCACAGCATGGCGGCGTACGCGCTGGCCCGGCTGCGGTTCCCGGGGCGCGGGATCATCTTCTCCGGGATCATGTCGACGCTGCTGGTGTCGCTGCCGGTGATACTAGTTCCGTTGTTTCTAGTGGCAAAGCAACTAGGTCTGCTCGACAGCTACGCCGGGTTGATCGTGCCGAGCATCTTCCACGCGTTCGGCATCTTCCTGCTCCGGCAGTACTACCTGAACATCCCGCGTGAACTCGAGGAAGCGGCCGATCTGGACGGTTGTGGCTACTGGCGGCGGTACTGGAGCGTCATCCTGCCACTCAGCCGGCCGGTGCTCGCGTCGCTGTCGGTGCTGTTCTTCCTGGCCAACTGGAACGCCTTCCTCTGGCCGCTCACCATCACCCGGAACCCGGATCTGCGCGTCATCCAGCTCGGCGTCTCCGGCATGCAGGGGCAGTACGCCTCGGCCTGGAACCTCATTCTCGCGGCCGCCGTGATCGCGGCCATCCCGACGGTCGTGGTGTTCGTCGCGGGCCAGCGCCGCCTGGTCGACGCGATGAAGACGACCGGCCTCAAGTGAAGGAACCGCTATGAAACGTGGGGCACTGCTCGCCGTCTTGCCGCTGGTCTTCGGAACGGCGACCCTCCTCACCCAGTCCACCGCCTTGACCAGCCATACCAAACCGTATGGTACGGCGGCTTCAATCGAACATACCAAACCGTATGGTATGGCGGGCTCGGGCTCGGGCTCGGGCTCGGGCTCGGGCTCGGGATCGGTCGGCACCGCGCAGGTGGAGTCGAAGGGCGTGCCTAGCAAGAGCGACGGTGACCTCTGGCCGTCCTGCTGGGCGGGCAACGACAAGCTGTACGCCGCCAACGGTGACGGCAAGGGGTTCAGTACTGATGGCGACTTCGCCGATATCGCGGTCAGCGAGATCAACGGCACGCCGGGGAACTTGTCCGGGGCAACGATCTCCAAGGGCGATCAGGTCGGGTCGGTCTGGAGCGGCGCCGGGTACAACCGCAAGCCGACCGGGATGGTGTGCGTCGGCGACACGTTGTACCTGGCGGTGCAGGACCTCGCGCTGGACTTCAACGACGTACCGGCTGCGACGATCCTGAAGTCGACGGATCACGGGAAGACGTGGACCTGGGACAAGACGAAGCCGATGTTCTCGGATCATGTCTTCACGACGATCTGGTTCGCGGACTTCGGCAAGGGTGGTGCGCTGGCGCCGGACGGCTACGTGTACGCGTACGGGCTGGATGGGAACTGGCGGGACTCGTTCGACGACACGGTTGCCGATCCGCAGAGTGTGTTCCTGGCACGGGTCCCTAAGAACAAGGTGCAGGACCGCGGCGCGTGGAAGTTCTACACGGGCGCTGGATGGTCGTCGAAGATCGCGGATCGCAAACCGGTGCTGACCGACACTCGGCGGTTGTATGCGCAGACGTACGGCACGAATGCGTCCAACCTAAGCGTGATCAGCCAGGGCGGCGTCACGTACCTCGCGAAACAGAAGCGGTACGTGTACACGTCCTGGACGGAGTACACCTTCGAGTTCTATGAGTCGCCGACGCCGTGGGGTCCGTGGAAACACTTCATGAGTAAGGACTTCGGCGGATACCCGTGGTCGACGTCGAAGTACGGCGGATACGGCGTGACGATCCCGTCGAAGTTCGTCCAGCCGGACGGCAACACGATGTACATCCAGGCGAACGTGTGCCCGTGCGGAGGCGGCGGGATCGGTACGTCGGTCTACAACTTCAACCTGCGCAAGCTGGTGCTCACGCCGTCGGTCGATACGCCGGCCTCGAACCTCCCCGGGTCCGACAACCTCGCGGCGCCGACGACCGGCGCGGTTGCGATCTCCAAGTCGACTCAGTCGGGCAGTCTGGCGCTGATGAACGACGGGGCGAAGACGGGCAGCGAATCGGACTTCGACGACGAGGTCAAGGGCGCGTCGTGGTGGGGGTATGAGTGGCCTGCCCGGCACAAGGTCAACAACGTCGAGTTCACGTCGGGCGCGGTGTCGGCGGAGGGCGGTTACTTCACCGGGCGGCCGCGCGTGCAGGTCAAGCAGAACGGCGAATGGGTCGAGGTCGGCTCGCAGACCGTCTCACCGGCGTACCCAGGTGATGCGTCGGCCGGGGCGAACGCGACGTACACGATCACGTTCCCGGTGCAGGAGACCGATGGGATGCGGGTGATCGGGTTGCCAGGCGGGACGCGCTCCTACACGACGGTGTCTGAGCTCGCGGTCCGGTACGTCTCGCAGTTGGCAGATGGTGGGTTCGAGGGCACTGGCGGCGGGAAGCCTGCTTGGCTGTTCGAAGGTACTGCGGCGAATGGGGTCGACCGCGGGCTCGGCTTCGCGCATTCGGGCGCCAACAACGGCTGGATCCGCTGTACCTGCACGGGTTTCAGCGACCTGTACCAGACGGTCCCGGTCACACCGGGTGCGACGTACACCTTCGGCTCGTGGATCAACGCCTCCGCCAACCTGCCAGCAGACCAAGGCCGTTTCGGCGTCCGCGCCGGTACGACCGAGCTGGCCAGCACCACGTACGGCGCCGGCACCGGCTACGTCCACCACGAGGTCACGGTCAAGATCCCTGCCAACACCCACGAGGTCACCGTCTACGCCGGCTTCAACGCCCCCAACCTGGACACCTGGATCCAGGTAGACGACTTCACCGTCAGCTAGCAACCGGACGTTTCCGCCCCGCCGCGCACGGAGCGGCGGGGCGGGGGCTGGGTGGGGTTCCTATGGCCAGGGGAGGAGTTGTGGCTTGGGGCCGGTGATTGGGCCTGGGGTGGGGCGGCCGGCGTACCAGGCGGTTAGGTCGGTGAGGGCGCCGGACAGTGTGACTGTGTCGCCGGTGCCGGTCTCCCAGGTGGTGTCGTCGGCTTGGAGGATCAGGTGGATGCCGTCGGGGGTGCGGGGACGGAGGAAGTCCAGCAGGTGCAGACAGAACGATGAGGACCAGCTTGCGGGAGTGATGCCCAAGTTGAGGTCCGCGGTGTGGATGGTTAGTTCTCGCCAGGTGGCTTGCAGGCCGGCGGACAGGTTGCTGTTGCGGTGGAGGATGGGGAGGGGCCAGTCGGTGGGGCTGACCCTGTCCCAGGACGCGAGCAGCGTGGTGACGGCCTGGGTGAGGTGGGTCCGGAGGTCGGCCGCGGAACGGTCGGCGCCGGCTTCGATGGCAGCGTCGCGAGCGGGCCGGCCGCCGTCGTACATCTCGATCACGCGGCCTTCGAGCGCCTCGTCGACCTGACGGGTCATCGCCCCGGAGAAGTTCGCGAGGTGCGTGATGACATGGCCGCGGGACCAACCGGGCAGATTCGAATCGCCGCGGGCGCTCGCGTCGTCCAGGTCCGCGACGAGGGCGAGCAACTGGTCGGCGGTGGCGCGTACTTCGTTCAGGGCCACAACAGCTCCTTCGTCCACTGGTCCTCGAGCTGGTACCGCAGGCGCGTATGCCGGCGATCCCGATCGGCCTGCCAGAACTCGACCTCTTCCGCGCGCAACGTGTACAGCGTCCAGTTCGGCGCGACCAGCCCGGGCTCCGCGGCGATCCGCTCCGCTTGCTCCTTCACCGCCACGTCGATGTCCGCGGGATCCGCGAGTACGGCGCTCTGCCGCCCGACCAGCGCCTCCGCCCGCGCCGCCTCGGGCCGCATCAAGAAGTCCCGTGCCGAATCCTCCGGCGAAGCGGCCTCTACCGTCCCGAGCACGCGGACCTGCCGCCCCAGAGGGATCCAGTAGAACGTGAGAGCGGCGTACGGCGAGGTGGCGAGCTCATCGCCCTTCCGGCTGGTCGACGTCGACGCGAATTGCCAGCCGCCGTCCGTCACCTCCTTGAGGATCAGGACGCGCCCGTTCGGCCGGCCGTCGGCGCGGACCGTGGACAGGGTCATCGCGCACGGCTCGGGCACCTGCTCGTCGATCGCGCTCAGCAGCCACTCGACGAACAACGGATGCGGGGTCTCGGGAGCAAGTGCGGGATCCCAGGCCGGTGGGATGCCGGTCAGCGTCGGTACGGCGCGCAGCCGGGTGCGGAGGTCGGTCACGCTTCGAGACCCTAGGCGAAGTATTCACATGGCAGCAACCAGATTTCCCATTAGGATCGGTGGATGAGCACGCTGGCCTTCGCCCTCGCCGCGACCATCAAGCACGACGGCCGTGGCGGCGTCGCGGATCTGCTGGCCACCCCCGCGGAGGCAGCCGCGTGGCTGGCCGATCACCAGCACCTGGTAACGGAGGTGCTCGGGCGACCGCCGGCCGGTACCGAACCGGCGGCCGATGCGATTTCCGGAACAAAACTCGCAGCTGGCGGCGAATTCCTTCCGGAAAGCCGGGGAGTCGGCATGGATGAGGCGCTGTGGCGGGCGTTGGTGGAGGCCCGGCGGGCGGTGCGCGCGCTGTTCGCGCGGGCGGTGGCGCCAGGTGCGCCGAGCAAGGCGGATGCGGACCGGTTGATGGATGCGGACGTGGCAGTGCGGGCGGTGAACCGCGCGGCCGAGCGCTTAGGGGTGAGGGAGCTCGAGTGGCCGGCGGGTGGTGAGCCGGTACTGCGGTGGGCGGGCCGGACCGACGACCTCATCGCCGCGGTCGGGCGCTCGACGATCGAGTTTCTGACCGGACCGGATCGGGGGCGGTTGCGGGCGTGTCCGGCGGCTCGGTGCGTGAAGTACTTCCTGCAGGACGATCCGCGGCAGACCTGGTGTTCGGCGTCCTGCGGTAACCGGGAGCGGGTGAACCGTCACTACCGCAAACGGCACGCCGGATAGCCTGTCGGTCATGACCATCGCGCGTTTCAAAGACCTGTGTGTCGACGTCACGTCGCCCAGTGAGATGGCCGCGTTCTGGGGCCGGGTGATCGGCTTGACCGCGCCCGCCGACAACCCGAACGTGCTCGTCGGCGACGTCCCGGAGAAGACGATCTGGATGTGCAAGGTCCCGGAGACGAAGACGGTCAAGAACCGGGTGCACCTCGACCTCATCACCGGCGCGATCGAGGATCTCGAGCGCGAGGGTGCGAAGGTCCTGACCCCGGCCACCGAAGAGCAGCAGTGGACCGTGATGACGGACCCAGAGGGCGGGGAGTTCTGCGGGTTCGTCCGCGGCACGGTCCCGGCGTACCGGCTGATGGAGTTGATCGTCGACTCGGCCGAGCCGGAAAAGCAGGCGCGCTGGTGGGCGGACGTTGTCGGCGGCGACTTCATGAGCCGGCCGGGTACGCCGTACTGCTGGCTCGAGAACGTGCCCGGCCTGCCGTTCCGGTACTGGGTTTTCGTGCCGGTGCCCGAGCCCAAGACGGTGAAGAACCGGGTGCACTGGGATGTCACCGCGCCCGCGCTGCAGCCGGTGCTCGACGCGGGTGCGACACTGCTGCGGCCCAAGGACGACGAGATCGGCTGGAACGTCTGCGCCGACCCCGAGGGCAACGAGTTCTGCGTGTTCCTGCCGCCGGAGGAGTCTTCATGACAGCACTGATGCCGCGACTCCGTGGGGAGGCCTCATGACCAAGCTCGACCTGACCGCGTCCGGTCCAGACCTGACCGAGGCGCTGGTGAACAGTTCGTCGGTCAGCGGGACCGAGGAGAAGCTCGCGGACAAGGTCGAGAAGGCCTTGTCGGCGTACGGGCATCTCAAGGTGTTCCGGCACGGCAACACCGTGGTCGCGCGGACCGACCTCGGGCGCGACGAGCGGGTCGTGATCGCCGGTCATCTCGACACCGTCCCGCTCAACGACAACCTCCCGGCGCGTCGCGCCGACGGGCTGATCCACGGTCTCGGCGCCTGCGACATGAAGGGCGGCGTCGCGGTCGCGCTCCGGCTTGCGGCGAGCCTCGACGAGCCGGTCCGGGACGTCACCTATGTCTTCTACGACTGCGAGGAGATCGAGGCCGAGCGCAACGGTCTCTTCAAGCTGACCCGCTCCAACCCCGAGCTGCTCGAGGGCGTGTTCGCGGTCGTGATGGAGCCGTCGAATGCCGTCGTCGAGGCCGGCTGCCAGGGCACGATGCGGATCGAGGTCACCACGCGCGGCGAGCGTGCGCACTCGGCCCGGTCGTGGATGGGGTCGAACGCGATCCACGCTGCGGGCGGCGTGCTCGCGCGGCTTGCGGCGTACGAACCGCGGCGGGTGCCGATCGACGGGCTCGTGTACCGCGAAGGGCTGAACGCGGTCGCGATCACCGGCGGCGTCGCGGGGAACGTCGTACCGGATCTGTGCACGGTGGCGATCAACTACCGCTTCGCGCCCAGCCGGTCCGAGGCCGAGGCCGAGGCACACCTGCGCGAGGTGTTCGAGGGGTACGACGTCGTGGTGACGGACTCGGCTCCGGGCGGGCTGCCGGGGCTCGAGCGGCCGGCCGCGGCGGCGTTCCTGCAGGTGGTCGGGGGAGAGCCGCAGCCGAAGTTCGGGTGGACGGACGTGGCCCGGTTCACGCTGCTCGGCGTGCCGGCGGTGAACTACGGGCCCGGCGACCCGCTGTACGCGCACAAGCAGGACGAATTCGTGCCCGAGGCCGAGATCGAGCTGTGTGAACAGCGGTTGAGGAGTTGGTTGACGGGCCGCGCCTGAGCCGCCCGGGTTACCGGTCAGGCCATAATCTGGACGCATGTCAGAACCATCGATCCACCCCGACCGTCCGGTCGGCCAGCAGCAGCGCGGGCCGATCATGATGCGGCGCAAGCAGGTGCAGCACTCCACCTCCGAGCAGCGGCTGCTGGACAGCCGCGGACCGTCGGACTGGGTGCACACCGACCCGTGGCGGGTGCTGCGGATCCAGTCGGAGTTCATCGAGGGGTTCGGCATGCTGGCCGAGCTCGGCGCCGCGATCAGCGTCTTCGGCTCGGCGCGGACCAAGCCCGACGACCCCATGTACGCCGCGGCCGAGGAGTTCGGGCGGAAGCTGGTCGCGGCCGGGTACGCCGTGATCACCGGCGGCGGACCGGGTGTCATGGAGGCTGCGAACAAGGGCGCGTCCGAGGCCGGCGGTGTCTCGGTCGGGCTCGGTATCGAGCTGCCCTTCGAGAACGGCCTGAACGAGTGGGTCGACATCGGGATGAACTTCCGGTACTTCTTCACCCGCAAGACGATGTTCGTGAAGTACGCCCAGGGATTCGTGGTGATGCCGGGCGGGTTCGGCACGCTGGACGAGCTGTTCGAGGCGCTCACCCTGGCGCAGACGCGGAAGGTCACGTCGTTCCCGGTCGTGCTGTTCGGTACGGCGTACTGGGGCGGGCTGGTCGAGTGGCTGCGGAACACGATGCTCGAGGACGGGAAGATCTCGGCCGCCGATCTGGAGATGTTCACGGTCACCGACGACGTGGACGAGGCGATCAGCTACATCATGAAGGCGGGGGAGCTGGCCGACGCCGCGGCCCAGGAAGCCGCCGAGGTGGCTGCGGAGGACGTGGAGAGCACGTCCGCGAAGGCGCGCCGGCTGGGGTCCGACGGGAGCTGAAATCCCGGGTGATGGTTCGGTTGACTCGGACGGCATGGCACGATCGGACCCGTGATGTGGTTCTTCGGGCTGGTCGTCGTGGTGTTGATCGGGGCTGTCGCGGTAGTCGCCTCGGGTCGTTGGGGTGCCATGAGCACGGCGTACGACGACAGGCCCGACATGACTGTGCCCGCACGGCAGGCGCTGACGTCGACGGATATCGAGTCGGCGCGGTTCGCGGTCGGGGTGCGCGGCTACCGGATGGACGAGGTCGACACACTCCTCGAACGAGTCGCAAAAGAGGTCGCTGAGCGCGACCGCCGAATCGCGGACCTGGAGCGCGCGGTCGCGCCGATCGTAGAGGCGCCGGACGGCGCCGGCTTCTCGTCGAAGTCGCCGTACGACGCATCCGAGTTCGAAGACACCGGTCCGCATCAGCCCATCCTCGTCGGCGGCGACTTTCCGGTGAGTAAGCCCGCGAACGACGAGCCGGCCGACTCCACCGCGGAGGCCCCGGAGGTCGCCACGCCGGCATCTCCCACCGAGCCGCCACCAACTACTGAGCCGCAAGCTGAGTCTGGCGCTGGATCTGGGGCTCAGTACGGGGCTGGATCTGGCGTTGAGTCCGGCGTTGAGTCCGGCGTTGAGTCCGGCGTTGAGTCCGGCGTTGAGTCTGGGGCTGGATCTGGGGCTGGATCTGGGGCTGGATCTGGGGCTGGATCTGGGGCCGGTTCCGGGGCTGAGTCTGGGGCTGGATCTGGGGCTGAGCCTGGAGTCGGTTCTGGGGCAGCTTTCGGGGCTGAGTCTCAGGCGGCGTCTAGCTCGGCGTACGGCGCGGCGTATGGGGCAGCTGCCGAGGGTGCGGACGACGAGCCGGAGACTTCGGAGCTCCCGCGGACGAGGCACGAAGCAGCCGCCGACGAGTACGAACGGCTCCAAGCCGAGGCTCGCGCCCTCCTAGAGGCACAGTCCCAGCCGGTCACTCCCCGCCGCACTCCCGCCACACGCCACTCAGCACCTCCAGAGCAGCAGCCGCAAAATGAGCAGCCGCCACAGGCGTCCAGCGAGCAGTCGCCGGATCGACAGTCACCCCAGGCTGCCGCCCAGCAGTCGCCCCAGCCTGCCGCCGAGCAGTGGCCGGATCGGCCGGCGCCGCAGGCTGCCGCTCAGCAGTCGCCGCAGGTTGCCGCCCGGCAGTCGCCGGAGGAAGAGGCTCCATCGGCCCGTGCGCAGCAGTCAGCACAGCAGCCGCCGCTCCAAGCCTCCAGCCAGCAGTCAGCCAACACACAACCAGCCGCAGCCGAGCAGCCCTCTCCCGCGGTGCACTGGACCCAGGCGCCTGAGCCACAGCCGCAGGTGCTCCCGCAGCAGTCGGCCGACGTGCAGCAGTCCCAGGCCGAGCAGGCCGCTCCCGTGACGCACTGGACGCAGGCAGCGGTCCCACAGCAGTCCGCTGGCGGCCAGCAGGCGCCGGGCGAGCAGGCCGCTGCGGCAACGCCCTGGATGCAGGCGCAGGACTCGCAGTACGTGGTGCAGGAGCAGCAGTTGCCCGCGCCTCAGCAGCAGCAGTCCTACCCGCAGCAGGCGGCGGATGGGGAGCAGGCGGTGGGTGGGCAGGCTGCTCCGGTGACGGACTGGACGCGGGCGCAGGACTCGCAGTATGTCGTGCGCGAGCAGGAGGCCGCCCAGCAGCAGGCCGCACAGCAGCTGTCCGCGCCGCAGCAGTCCAGTGCGCAGCAGGGTGATGGGCAGCAGGGTGAGGGGGAGGGGTGGCGGTTTTGGCCGCCGGCTGATCAGGACGATGAGGGCGCTTATCAGCGGCCCAGTTAATGGACGAGTCGGGGAGTTGTCACGCGGAGGCGTCGGTCGTGCTGCGGCTGTCGCCGGAGGCCGCGTGGGACGTCGTGATGGATTGGGATCGCCAGTCCCGCTGGATGCTGCTTACCCGCGTCTGGGGGACTGAGAACGACGGGATCGGCGTCGGTGGCGGGGTCGCGGCGCGAACTTCTGTCGGTGGCATCGGGTTCACTGACGACATGGTCATCACACACTGGGATCCGCCGCGCGAGTGCACGGTGAAGCATCTCGGCAAGATCGTCCGCGGGACGGGCACGTTCACGATCGCGCCCGTCTCCAGCGGCAGCGTCTTCACCTGGGAAGAGGACGTCGACCCGCCGCTCGGTCGGCTCGGGTGGATCGTCGCGCGACCGGCGTTCGAGCTGATGATGCGCGTCTCGTTGCGCCGACTGCTGCGAGAGGTCCAGGCATGACGGTGATCGGCCCGGATGGGCAGGCGCGGTGTGGTTGGGCTACTTCGGCGCCGGAGTATGTGGAGTATCACGACACTGAGTGGGGTAAGGAGATCCGTAGCGATGTCGGGCTGTTCGAGCGGATGACGCTTGAGGGGTTTCAGTCTGGTCTGTCGTGGATCACGATCCTTCGCAAGCGGGAGAACTTCCGTACGGCGTTCGCGCACTTCGACCCGGAGACGATCGCGAAGTTCGACGACGCGGACTTCGAGCGGCTGATGGCCGACCCCGGCATCGTTCGCAACCGGCTGAAGATCAACGCGACGATCAACAACGCCCGCGCGCTGCTGGAGCTCGACGACGGCGAGTTCACCGAGCTGCTCTGGTCGTTCAAGCCGGCCGAGCACAAGGCGCCCAGGACGCTCGCCGACGTGCCGGCCACGACACCCGAGTCCGTGGCGATGTCGAAGGCCCTGAAGAAGAAGGGTTTCGTCTTCGTCGGACCCACCACGGCGTACGCGTTGATGCAGGCGACAGGCATCGTGAACGACCACTTGAAAACCTGTATAGCCCGCTGAATCTCGTGCACGTGCAGCTGCCTTCTGCATCTGCAAAAGGCTCTTTGGCGAAACGCAAACACAAACGGCTGAACGAGTTGTGCACCGGGCACTGAACGTGATGAGGTGTTCAGCGGGCTCCCCGACTGTCAGGTGGTTGTCCGGCCGTGACTCGCCCGGCCGGAACGCGGTCTGGGAGCCCACCAAACGTTCTATGGCAACGTGTTCGTGCCATCGGGAGTGAAGGCTGTTCGGAACACATCCGTTCCGGACAGCCCGCTCAACTGCGTGCCTGTCGGCGTAACGGTGAGGTACAGATTGGCTTCGGCGAAGGCGTCCGCGGCATCGTCGTCAGCAGTACCGAACTGGCGGGTCCAACTGCGGGTGTGGTCAGGAGAGTACTTCGTCAGCACGCCGTCGAACTTGCCGAGCGGCGTCTCCAACGAGCCGTCGGTGAAGCCTGCCACGTAGACATTGCCGACGGGGTCGACAGCCACAGCGGCGGCCTTGTCGTTGGTGGACGTGCCGAGCTGGTCGCGCCAGGTCAAGTTGCCGTCGGAATCGGCGCGGGCGATCAGGAAATCCTTGTCGCCGTTGAGTGTTCCGGCGAAGTCGCCCGCCGTGTAACCGGCGAGGTAGACGCCGCCGTGAGGGTCTGCGGTGAGTGCCCACACCTCGTCCGCCGCGGAAGTGCCGAGCTGCTTCACCCACATCGGGGAGCCGTCAGTTGAGTAGCGAGCGAGGAGGCCGTCGACGCCACCGTCGCCGGCCATCATTCCGCCCAGGTACACGGAACCGTCCGAGACCGCGACGGCCATCCCCTTGTCCTCGCCGGCACTTCCGGTCTGCCGCAACCACACCAGTCGCCCGTCACCGTCAAGCCGAGCGACGAACACATCCTTGTCGCCCTGGTTCGCCCCGTCCAACGCGCCCTTCGTGTAGCCGCCCACATAGACGTCGGTCCCTGACACCGTCACCGAATAGCTGCGATCCGCCACCCCCGGTACGCCGAACTGCGTCAGCCACCGTCGATTCCCATCGGCGTCGTACTGCGCCACGAACCCATCGTCCGTAGCGTTTCCGGCATGTGTGCCGTCCAGATCGCCGTTCGTGTACCCGGTCACCACAACGCGCCCTTCGGCGTCCACAGCAACGCCGTACGCGCGTTCGGTCCCGCTGGTCCCAAGTGACCGCGTCCACTCCCGCGAACCGTCCGCCCGGTACTTGATCAGCGCGACATCCGTCCCACCCGCGTACGGCTGCCCGTCGAGCGAGCCGGCCGCCGCGACCGCCTGATAAACGTTGCCAGAGGCATCAGTCGCGATCCCGCCGGCGCGATCGTCGCCCGCCGTACCTGTCATCGCGGCCCGCATCGGGACGGCCGGCGGCTTGCCGATGTACCGGAAGATGTACTTCGCGCCTTCGGCGAATGTCGGTCCCCACACGTCCCAGTCGTGCCCCCCGTCGACGACGCGGAACTCCGACGTCAGGTTGGGCACCCGCGAGGCCTGGTTGAACACGACGTGTGCCTCGAAGTCGAGGTCGTGGGTGGCATCGATCGCCTTCGGGTTCTTGTACTCGTCGTCGCCGACCGCGATATACAGGTGCGACTTCAGCCCGGTCGCCGAGAACGACTTCAGCCCGGCCGGCCAGTTCAGCTTCAGGTACGTCGCCTCGACGAACGGATCCTTACCCTTGCCGAAGGCACCGAAATCGCGGGTGCTCGAATCGGCCGGCGGCAACGGGAAGTACACCGCCGGACTCAGCGCGATCGCCGCGCCGAAGACGTCCGGATGCGCCAGCGAGTACCGCAGCGCACCGGCACCGCCCATCGAGTAGCCGGCGATCGCCCGCCCGCTGCGGTCCGCGATCGTCCGGTACGTCGCATCGATCTGCGGCACGAAATCCCGGAAGAACGCGGTCTCCACGGGCCGCCCCGGCTGTGTCTGACCGTCTGGGCTGCCCTTGTAGGCGGAGTCGACGTACCAGCTGGCCCGGCTGCTCCACGGCGCGTCGGGCATGATCGCGATCGTCGGCGGGATCTCAGCGTCCCCGATCAGCTCGTCGAGCCGGCTCTTCACCTGCGTCCAGGCGCTCATCGAGTCCCCGCGCCCGTGCAGCAGGTAGACGACCGGGTACCGGCGGGTGGATGCGTCGTACCCGGCCGGCAGGTAGACGTTGTAGTTGATGTCCTCGCCGAGCGTTGCGGACCGCACAGCGGCGGACTTGATGACCCCAGGCTCGACAGCGGGCGCAGGGGACCCAGCGGGCCCAGCAGGCCCAGTAGGCCCAGCAGCGGACCCGGGCACGACGAAGCTCCCGACCAGCGTGGCGGCGGTCAGGGCAGGCAGCAGCAGTTTCCTCACAGCTCAGGTTGTAATCGCTTACGTAAACGATTACAAGACCTTGCTCACCTGCCGTTGAAGCTGGGCTTCTCCTTCGCGACGAACGAGGCGACCGCGTTGTGGTGGTCCTCGGTCTCGCCGGTCAGCCGCATCTGTCCCGCCTCGAAGGCCAGCGATTCGGCCAGCGTGTGCGTCGCCGAGTAGTTCACCGACTGCCGGACGGCGCCGTAAGCGACCGTCGGACCCTTGGCGAGCTTCCCAGCGAGCTCTGCGACCGCGTCCTCCAGCTCAGCAGCCGGTACGACGGAACTCGCCAGGCCGAGCTCCAGCGACTCGGCCGCGGGAATCGTGCGGGGGAAGTAGAGCAACTCGAGCGCCTTCGCCCGCCCGATGAGCCGGGGGAGCGTCCACGAGATGCCGGTGTCGCAGGACAGCGCGATCCCGGTGAAGGCGAGGTTGAACCCCGCAGTGTCGGCGACGACGCGGAAGTCGCACGCGAACGCCATCGACGCGCCGGCGCCCGCCGCCACGCCGTTGACCGCCGCAACGACCGGCTTGGGCATCTCGGCCAGGGCCAGCGCGATCGGCGCGTAGTGGTCCGGCACTGTGCTCCACAGCGCAGCCTGGTCGTTGGCCTGCAGCAGCCCGATGTGCTCCTTGAGGTCCTGTCCGACGCAGAACGCCCGCCCGGTCCCGGTCAGTACGACGACGCGGACGGCCGGATCCTCGGCGGCGGTCTGGATCGTGTCCCGGAGCAGAACCTTCGTCGGCGTGTCGAGCGAGTTCATCGCGTCCGGCCGGTTCAGGGTGATGGTGGCCACGCCGTCGGAGACGGCGTAGACAACGGAGTCACTCATCGTGGTCAGCTCCTTGACTGTCGGTGAGAATTTCAGTGCAGTGTCAGGCAGTTGTCGACGAAACGCCCGGCCGCGGGGCCCAGTCGTTCGGCGTGGAAATCGAAGAACTCGGCCGCCCTGGTCCCGGCCCAGTCGGCGGGCAGCAGCTCGTCCGGCAGCCCCGGATCGCGGAACAGGAACTTGCGCCACTCGTGCACCAGTTCCGACCGTACGGCGAACGCGTGCTCGTCGCCGTTGCCGTTGGCCGACTCCCGCCCGGCCTCGTCGACCAGCGCCTTCGCCTCGATCAGCCAGGCGTCGTACGACGCGCCGAGCTCGTCGAGTTTCCAGACCCGCCGGGCGAACTCGACGGCGCCGTCGTCGACCGGCGCGCGGAACCGGTCCGCGGCGATCCCTTCCATGCCGAGAATCTGGTCGACCTCGGCGTCGTTGCGCAGTCCGACCCAGGCGCCGTCGGACAGCGGAGCCCAACCCAGGAAGGCGAGTTGGCTCGCCAGCTGCTCGCGGCGGCGGGCGTTCGGGACCTCGCGCAGGATGCCGAGATGCCAGTGCCGGTCCCAGTCGCCGGGGCCTTCGGAACCGGTGACCACGGGCGTGCCGTCCGGTGCGGTCCGGTAGATCCGGGCGGCGGCGTCGTCGAGCCTGCGACGCGCCCGGGACGTCAGCGCGTACCCGGGCTGTCCTTCGATCCGGACCGGCTCCAGCCAGCCCTGCCGGACCATCCGCGACACGGCGGTGCGCACCGCCGGCGGATGGACGCCGAGCGGCGCGAGCAGCTGGACCAGGGCCGCGACCGGGGCGCGCGCGCCACGCGCGCGCAGGTGGTCGCCGTACAGGTCGAAGAGGGCTGAACGGGCGTGCACAAGACTCGAGTCTGCCGTATGGTGCACGGCTCTGGCCTGGGATCGGGAATAATGGGGTCTGATACACACTGCGATACGCGCCGACGGCGCATCACCGCAACGGCGCCGGCGACGGTCCCCGCGCGGTGTCGTCGCTCAACACCGACACTGGGAAGGGGTGCGCGCATGGCGGCGATGAAGCCGCGGACGGGCGATGGTCCGCTCGAGGTCACCAAGGAGGGCCGGGGGATCGTGATGCGGGTTCCGCTCGAGGGCGGCGGCCGGCTCGTCGTCGAGCTCAACGCGGACGAAGCGACCGAGCTCGGGAACGCGCTCAAGGCTGTCGTCGGCTGACCGGGTTCTCCCCGGGGTGCCTTGGGGCCGGCTCCGAATCCCACGCACCTCTGACAAATCCTGCGACCCCGGTGGGTGCCGTTTCCGGCACCGGCCGGGGTCGTTACGGTTGCACCCTACTTTGATCAAACTTCAGTGAGGTCCTCCTAGTGGCTCGCCGCAGCAGCAGTTCGTCCCCTTTCCCCAGCCTTCCGGGCGTCGCCTGGCAGCCCGGTCTGCCGGTGCACGGTTCGCCGACCTGGGTGATCGTCGTCGGTGACGACAGCGGTCTGCCGGCCGCCGCGAAGGAGGCCGGCGAGCGACTCGGCGTCGACCTCGACCGGTTGCTCGAAGTGCAGCAGGAGACCGGCTTCAGCGCGTCCGCCGGCGCGGTCGCGGCGTACCCGCTGCTGGCCGGCGAGGTGACCGAGATCGTGCTGGTCGGAGCCGGCGACGGCAGTCCGAAGGACCTGCGACACGCCGGTGCGGCGATCGCGCGGTTCGGCCGCGGCAAGGACGAGCTCACCACGGTTGTTGCCGAGGGCATCGATGACGCGGCGCTGCAGGCGTTCGCGGAGGGCGTGGTTCTCGGCTCGTTCTCGTACACGCTGAAGACGGTCGACCCGGGCAAGCCGGCGGTCGGCAAGGTCACCCTGACCGACGGTACGGCGGATGCGCGCCAGCCGGCCGTCGACCGCGGCATCGTCGTCGGCCGGACCGGCTGGCTCGCGCGGCAGCTGGCGATCACGCCGTCCAACGAGAAGGACCCGGCGTGGATGGCCGCGCGGGCTACCGAGGTGGCCGCCGCGACCGGTCTCGAGGTGACGGTCTGGGACGAGAAGCAGCTTGCCGAGGAAGGCTTCGGCGGCATCCTCGCGGTCGGTCAGGGCTCGACCCGGCCGCCGCGGTTCATCCGGCTCGACTACGTCCCGGCGGGCGCGACCAAGAAGACGCCGTACGTCGTGCTGGTCGGCAAGGGCATCACCTACGACACCGGCGGCCTGTCGCTGAAGCCGCGCGAGGGCATGGTGTCGATGAAGCGCGACATGACCGGCGGCGGTTCGGTGATCGCGACGATGTCGGCGCTGCGTGAACTCGGCGCGAACGTCCGGGTGACGGGGCTCGTCTGCTCCGCGGAGAACATGCCGTCCGGCTCGTCGTACCGCCCGGACGACGTGATCCGGCACTACGGCGGCCGGACCACCGAGGTCAAGAACACCGACGCCGAGGGCCGGCTGGTGATGGCCGACGGCCTCGCGTACGCCGTGAAGGAGCTGAAGCCGGACGTGCTGGTCGACGTCGCCACGCTGACCGGCGCGATCAAGGTGTCGCTCGGCGCGATGCTGTACGGCGGGATGTTCGCCACCGACGACGCGCTGGCCGACAACCTCGCCGACGCCGGCCGGATCTCGGGCGAGGAGGTCTGGCGGATGCCGCTCCCGCCGGAGTACGAGGACCTGATCGCGACCCCGATCGCGGACTCGGTCAACAGCTCGAAAGGCCCCGGCTCCATCACCGCCGCCCTGTTCCTGAAGGCCTTCGCCGGCGACATCCCCTGGGCTCATCTCGACCTCTCGTCGATCGCCGAGTCCCCGGCCGACCGGTTCGAATACTCCGTCGGCGCGACCGGCGCCGGTGCCCGCCTCCTCACCACCTGGCTGGCAGGCGAGCAACCCACCGCGGGGATCGGCTGAGCTAGCTCCGGCCGATGGCGTCGAGTTCTGCGACGGCGTCGGCCGGCAGGTCCAGGTCGCGGGCCGCGATGTTTTCCCGCAGGTGGGCGAGCGACGACGTACCCGGGATGACCACGCTGGTCGACGAGCGCTGCAGGAGCCAAGCGAGCGCGACCTGTTGCGGGGTGGCGTCCAGGCGCGTGGCTGCCTTGGCGAGGGTTTCTGACTGCAGTGGGGTGAAACCGCCCAGCGGGAAGAACGACGCGAATGCGATGTTGTGGTCGGCGGCGTAGTCGACCACGGCGTCGTCGTCGCGGCGGACCAGGTTGTACAGGTTCTGGACCGTGACGATCGGCGCGATCGCCTGGGCCTCGCGAATCTGGGGGATCGTGACGCCGCTCAGGCCGAGGTGCCTGATCAGGCCCTCCTGCTGGAGTTCGGCGAGGGCCGTGAAGGCCTTGGCGATCGACTCCTCGCTGCCGCCGTCGTGGGCGGGCGTGCGGAGGTTGACCACATCGAGTACGTCGAGGCCCAGGTGCTCGAGGTTCTCGTGGACCTGCGCCTTCAGGTCCTCGGGGTCCTGGGTGATGTTCCACGAGCCGTCGTCGCCGCGCCGCGCGCCGACCTTGGTCACCAGGTGGAGGCCGGCCGGGTACGGGTAGAGCGCCTCCTTGATGAGCTCGTTCACGACGACCGGGCCGTAGAAGTCGCTGGTGTCGATGTGCGTGACGCCGAGGTCGACCGCTTCCCGCAGTACGGCGATCGCCTGGTCGCGGTCCTTCGGCGGGCCGAAGACGTTGGGGCCCGCGAGCTGCATCGCGCCGTACCCCATGCGGGTGATGGTGAGGTCCTCGGCGAGGGTGATGGTTGAGTTCGTCATGCTTCAACTGTTGCCCGCAGCACTGAGAACAGGGAGTGCCCTGCTGTTCCTGGTAGTGACAGGACCCAGGCACCTGGACGTGGTCCGGACTACCGTGGGAGTCATGGAGAGTACGAACGCGCTGGGCGACTACCTCCGGGCCAGGCGCGAGCAGGTCAAGCCCGAGGAGGTCGGCATCCGGAGCATCGGCCTGCGGCGCGTTCCCGGGCTGCGGCGCGAGGAGGTCGCGATGCTCGCCGGCATCAGCTCGGACTACTACCTCCGCCTCGAACAAGGCCGCGACCGCAATCCGTCCGTGCAGGTTCTCGATGCGCTCGCCGAAGTACTGCGGCTGGATGCCGACGCAACCGCCTACCTGCGGGGTCTCGCCCAGGAACGGCCGGCTCCCCGACGGACCGGCGAGAAGGTCCCGGAAAGCATCCTGGAGCTGATCGACGGGCTGCCCAACAATCCGGCGTACGTGCAGAACAAGTACACCGACTGTCTGGCCGTCAACCCACTCTGCGCGGCGCTCTCCCCGAACTACCAGGTCGGGGTCAACCTGCTCAGCGCAGTACTGCTCGATCCCCGCGAGCGTGAGCTTCGCCGCGACTGGGACGACCTGACCGAGGAGGGTGTCGCGATCCTCCGCACGGAGCTCGGCCCGAACGTGGACGACCCGCGCCTGAAGGAACTGGTCGGCGATCTGTCCGTCCGCAGCGAACGCTTCCGCCAGCTCTGGGCGCGCCACGACGTCCGCCCGCGTAAGAGCCGGCTCAGTCAGTTGACGCATCCCGCCGTCGGCGAGCTCGCCCTTCGCTCGGACAAGCTCACGATCGGCGGCACCGACAGCATGACGCTGGTGATCTTCCACGCCGTACCGGGATCGCGCGACGCCGAGTCGCTGGCCCTGCTCGGCAGCCTGATCGCGTCGAACGACGAGCAGCCGCAGCAGAACCAGCCGAGCCCGAAGGACTAAACCGGCTCAAGCCCACCGGCTGAACGCGCGGATGATTCCTGGGTACGCCGCGAACGCCGTACCTGTGTGATCGACCGGACCCATCGAGTGGACCGTCACGTCGGCCCCGCGTGCTCGCAAAGAAGCAGCACAGGCGTCGGCGTTGGCAGCCACCACGTCGGTGTCCTTCGTGCCGCTGTAGAGATGCACCGGCACCCGCGGATTCCAGTCGCGACACACCTGGTCGGCTGCACGGATCGCCCGGAGCAGCTTGCCGGTCGGGTGCTGCAGCTGCTTGATGAACGCCGGCGTGAACAGCTTCTGCGGCGTGTCCGGGAGCGCGGCAACGATGTCCTCATCGGAGTGCGTGCCGTCGAACAGCCCTTCCACCGTGGCGGCGTACGGCGCCTGGAACACCTCGCGCGGATCGTCGTACAACCCGACGGTCCGGTTCCATGCGGTGATCAGGTAGCCGAGGTAGAAGGTCGCCGTCGGGGGCAGCACGCCACCCGTGAAGATCGCCGGCAACTCGCTGCCGAGCAGGTCGTACGGACCGGCGACGGCCTGGATCGCGCCCAGGCGGAACGAGCCGACCTCACCGCGGCTCAACGCCCGGCCGAAGGCCATCGACGCGCGTCCGCCCTGCGAGAAGCCGGTCACCAGCACGTCCCGCTTCAGTGCGATCCCGTGCTTGGCCGCGAAGGTCCGTGCGGCGAGCAACAGATCACCCGACGAGGTCGTCTCGGTCTTGGTGTCGAGGTACGGCGGCTTGCCCGGACCGAGCCCGAGTCCGAGGTAGTCCGGCGCGACACCGACCAGCCCCTGACCAGCGAACAGAGCGGTCACCAGCCGATCGGTCGAGGTGTCGTCCACCGAGGCCGCCGCGGCCTTCGTGGGGTTGGTCCCGTGCAGGTATTCCGCGACGGTCAGCGCACCGCGACGCCCGTCCGGCAGTACGACGATGCCGCTCGCGGTCGTCGGCCGCCCGTCGTGGTCGATCGTCCGATAGATCAAGCGGTACGCCGTGACGCCGTACGCCGCAGGTGGTGTGCCGGGGAAGTCGGCGGACACGGCGTTCAGCTGAGCCGCGGTCAACTGCGCGACTGGTACCGCCGAGATCACCGATCCGCGCCGGGCATGCACGCTGGAGACGGCAGCCTCGGACAGCGTCGGCTGACTGACGGCGCCGAACGCGGACAGCGGGAACGTGAGCAGAGCAGCGGTCGCCAGGGTGGCGGCGACGCTCCGTGTCAGGCGAGAAGTCAGGCGAGAAGTCATACCTCAAGCCAACCGCCGCCGCGCCACTCGAAGAATGGTGCGAAGCCCCGTACCGAGGGTGGGCTTTCTCCTACCCGAGCAGGCTCGTGTACAGCTGGACCGTCCGGTCGGCGACGGCGTCCCAGCCGAACTGCGACACGGCCCGCTCACGCCCGGCCTTGCCCATCGACTCGGCCTTCGCCGGGTTGTCGACGAGCTCGTTGATGCCGTCCGCGAGGCCGCGTTCGAACGCGTCGATGTCGTCCTCGTCGTACGGGACCAGGATGCCTGTCACGCCGTCGTCGACGACCTCGGGGATACCGCCGACCGCACTAGCGACGACGGCGGTCTCGCAGGCCATCGCCTCCAGATTGACGATGCCCAGCGGCTCGTAGATCGACGGGCAGCAGAACGCCAGTGCGTGCGTGAGAACCTGCCGGACGTCCTCGCGCGGCAGCATCTCGGAGACCACGAACACGCCGTCCCGAGCCATCTTGAGGTCGTCGATCAGCGCGTCGGTCTCGGCCTTCAGCTCGACCGTGTCGGCGGCACCGGCCAGTAGCACGAGCTGCACGGACGGGTCGAGGCGCAGGCCGGCGCGGAGCAGGTGCGGCACGCCCTTCTGCCGGGTGATCCGGCCGACGAACGTCACGTACGGACGATTCAGATCCACCCCGAGCCGCTCGAGCACGTGGGTCGATGGATCCGGGTGGTAGAAGTCTGCGTCGATCCCGTTCGAGATCACGTGCACCTTCGCCGGGTCGATCGAGGGGTAGCAGTCGAGTACGTCGTCCCGCATCCCGCGGCTCACCGCGACGACCGCGTCGGCCGCCTCGTACGCCGTCTTCTCGGCCCAGCTGGACAGCCGGTACCCGCCGCCGAGCTGCTCGGCCTTCCACGGGCGACGCGGCTCCAGCGAGTGCGCGGTCACCACATGCGGTACGCCGTACAGCAGCTTCGCCCAGTGACCGGCCATGTTCGCGTACCAGGTGTGCGAGTGCACGAGCTGCGCGTCGCCGACGGCGGCTGTCATCGTGAGATCCGTGGACAGGATGCGCAGCGCCGCGTTCGCCCCCGGCATCCGCGGGTCGTCCTCGGAGTGCGCGATCGCGCCCGGCCTGGGCTCGCCCATGCACTGCACGTCCACGTCGATCAGCCGGCGGAGCTCGCGGACCAGGAAGTCCACATGCACCCCCGCCCCGCCGTACACATCCGGTGGGTACTCACGCGTCAGGATGGCGACCTTCATAAGCTCCGACCATAGGTCATCAGGCCACGTGTGTCGGCACCCAGAACCTCAGCTTTCCGTGTCGTTCGTCTTCCAATTCGCCGCCGGCTGCCTCGATCACCTTGCGTGAAGCGACGTTCCCGGTGTCGCAGGTGACGAGCGCCGGCTCGATGTCCAGCGCGGCGGCGATCGGCAGCGACTGGGTCAGCATCTGGGTCGCGTACCCCTTGCGCCGCGCGGACGGGCGGACGCAGTACCCGATGTGGCCGGCCACCTCGAGCAGGGCCGGGGTGAGCCAGTGCCGGATCGACAGCCGGCCGAGGAACTCGATGCCGTCGACGAACCACAGCACGGTCTGGTGCACGATCCCCGGCGGCAGCTCGGTCGCGGGGTCCGCCTCGGCCTTGATCGCCTCGACCAGCCGGTGGAACTCCGCCGGGTCGGCCGCCTGCTGCCGGGTCCACTCCTCGTCGTCGGCGGCGATCGATCGCGCACCCATCCACCGCTCCCCATCTGGACCGAGCTCGTCCCAGGCCGCGAGGAACGATCGGTGAACGGCAGTGGTCGGTACGACGAGGATCGGCATCTTTACAGTGTCGCGACACTCGCAAGCGCTTATGCCGGTGGGTATCCGGAGCTAAGGTGCGGACATGGCAAAGGCGCCCAGAGTTCTCGGAATCGTGCTGGCCGGTGGTGAGGGGAAGCGGCTGATGCCGCTGACGGCGGACCGGGCCAAACCGGCCGTGCCGTTCGGCGGCAGTTATCGGCTGATCGACTTCGTCCTGTCGAATTTGGTCAACGCCGGCTATCGAAATCTCTGTGTGCTCACCCAGTACAAATCGCATTCGCTCGACCGGCACGTCACGCTGACCTGGCGGATGTCGACCTTCCTCGGCAACTACGTGACCTGTGTGCCGGCCCAGCAGCGGCTCGGCCCGCAGTGGTACCAGGGCAGCGCGGATGCGATCTACCAGTCGATGAACCTGATCAACGACGCGGACCCGGAGTACATCGTGGTCTTCGGCGCCGACCACGTGTACCGGATGGACGCGTCGCAGATGGTCGCCGCGCATATCGAGCGCGGGAACGGCGTGACCGTGGCCGGCATCCGGGTCCCGCGGGTCGAGGCCAGCGAGTTCGGCGTGATCAAGACCGGTGCGGACGGGCACGTGATCGACGAGTTCCTGGAGAAGCCCGCCGATCCGCCGGGGCTGCCGGACTCGCCGGACGAGACGTTCGCCTCGATGGGCAACTACGTCTTCACCCGCGACGTCCTGGTCGAGGCGCTGCGCAAGGACGCCGCCAACCCGGCCTCGCGGCACGACATGGGCGGCGACATCGTCCCGATGCTCGTTGCCGAGGGCAAGGCCGGCGTGTACGACTTCCAGGAGAACGACGTACCGGGCGCTCTCGATCGGGACCGGTCGTACTGGCGCGACGTCGGGTCGCTGGACTCGTACCACGAGGCGCACATGGACCTGGTCTCGATCCAGCCGGTGTTCAACCTGTACAACTCCGACTGGCCGATCTTCACCTCGCACCCGCAGCTGCCCGGCGCGAAGTTCACCGACGACGCGACCGTCGGCGAGTCGATCGTCTGCCAGGGCTCGATCGTCACCGGCGCGCACGTGGACCACTCGGTGCTCGGTTCGAACGTGATCGTCAGCGCGGGTGCGGACATCCAGCGCTGCGTGATCATGGACAACTGCAAGATCGGCAAGGACGTCGTCCTCAAGAACGTCATCCTGGACAAGAACATCGTGGTTCCGGACGGCGTCGAGATCGGCGTCGACCCGGACTACGACCGGGAACGCGGATTCATCGTGTCCAAGGGCGGCGTGACGGTGCTCGGCAAGGGCCAGGTGATCGAGGCGCCCAAAGCGGCCGCTGCCGACCAGGCTGACGAGGTTGCCCAGGGGTGACGACCGAGGCTGACGCTCTGGCTCTCGATGCCACCGACGCCGGGCACCGGGATCTCTTCGACGTGCCGCCCGCCCAGGGCGGCGACTACCCCGAGGTGGCGTACTTCGCCGGCAACTCTCTCGGCCTGCGACCGAAGGCGACGCGCGCCGAGCTGCTCGAGGACCTCGACGCGTGGGCCGCGCTCGGGGTCGAGGGCCATCTGGACGCCGCCAGACCCTGGTTGCCGTACCACGAGTTGCTGACCGGTCCCGCGTCGCGGCTCGTCGGGGCGTTGCCGAGCGAGACCGTGGTGATGAACTCGCTGACCGTCAACCTGCACCTGTTGATGGTGTCGTTCTACCGGCCGACGCCTTCCCGGCATCGGATCGTCATCGAGGATGCCGCGTTCCCCTCCGACAGCTACGCCGTACGGTCGCAGGTCGCGTTCCACGGGTACGACCCCGAGGACGCCGTGATCAGACTCCGTCCGCGACCGGGCGAGGACGCTCTGCGTACGGCGGATGTCGTCGAGCAACTCGGTGGCGACGTGGCGCTCGTCCTGCTTGGTGGCGTGAACTACCTGACCGGCGAGTTGATGGACATCCCCATGATCACCAAGGCCGGTCATGCAGCCGGCGCGGTCGTCGGCTGGGACCTCGCGCACGCGGCCGGGAACGTGCCTTTGGCCTTGCACGACTGGGACGTGGATTTCGCGGCTTGGTGCTCCTACAAGTACCTCAACTCCGGGCCCGGCGCTCTGGCTGCTGCGTTCGTGCATGAACGTCACCTCGGCACGGACCTGCCGCGGTTCGAGGGTTGGTGGAGCACGGAGGCGGCGACCCGGTTCGAGATGACGCCCGAGTCGCGGCCGCCCGCGAGCGCCGACGCCTGGCAGGTGTCGAACCCACCGATCTTCTCGATGGGTCCGGTCCGGACGTCGCTCGAGCTCTTCGACAAGATCGGCATCGACGTATTGCGGGAGCGGAGTCTGCGATTGACGGCGTACTTGGAGAAACTTCTGGCGGACGTGCCGTTGCAGGTGATCACGCCGACGGATCCCGCGCGGCGGGGCGCCCAGTTGTCGTTGCGGGTCACGGGGATGCGGGCCGGTGAGCTGTCGCGGCGCCTGCGGTTCGAGTACGGCGTGATCGCGGACGCGCGGGAGCCCGACGTACTGCGATTGGCGCCGGTGCCGCTGTACTCGACGTACCACGACTGCTGGCGGGCTGCCGCGGCGCTGGCCGAGGTAATGGCATGAGGGTCGCGATCGTCGGTGCCGGTCTGACGGGTTCGTTGCTCGCGTGCTTCCTTGCGCGGCGAGGGCTGACGGTGACGCTGTACGAGCGTCGGCCTGACCCACGGGTTGCGCAGGTCGAGCGTGGCCGGTCGATCAACCTGGCGATCTCCGAACGCGGTCTGGATGCGTTGCGGCGGATCGGGCTGGTCGACGAGGTGATGGCGGATGCGCTGCCGATGAAGGGCCGGATGATTCATCCGGTGACTGGGCCGCTGGACTTCCAGGCGTACTCGGCGTCGGGGGATCGCGCGATCAACTCGATCAGCCGCGGTACGTTGAACAACGCACTGCTGACCGCGGCTTCGGCCGCCGAGGGTGTCTCGGTCGAGTTCGAGCATCGGCTGGTGGAGCTGGATTCCGCTGCCGGCCGGATGGTGTTCGCGACGCCGGCCGGGAAGGTCTCGGTGACTGCCGACGTCGTCCTCGGGGCCGATGGCGCCGGGTCCGCGGTCCGCGAGCAGTTGCTTGCCGAGGGCATCGTTGCGGAGAACGTCGACTTCCTCGACTACGGGTACAAGGAGCTGTCGATTCCGGCCGCTTCCGGGGAGTTCGCGGTCGATCCGGGCGCGTTGCACATCTGGCCGCGCGGGACGTCGATGATGATCGCGCTGCCGAACCCGGACAAGTCCTTCACCTGCACGCTGTTCTGGCCGGCCGGGTCGTTCGACGCGCTCACGTCGCCGTCCGGGATCGAGGACCACTTCAGGACCAACTACCCCGATCTGTTGCCGTTGGCACCGAACTTGGTTGACGAATACCTGAACAATCCCGTCGGCGTGCTCGGGACCGTGCACACGCTGCCGTGGCAGGCACACGGGCGGACCGCGTTGGTCGGCGATGCCGCGCACGCGATCGTGCCGTTCTACGGCCAGGGTGCCAACTGTGCCTTCGAGGACGTGGTCGAACTCGACCGCTGCCTCGATGACACCGGCGGTTCGTGGGCGCGGGCGCTTCCCCTCTTCGAGGCCCGCCGGCGCGAGAACACCGAAGCGATCGCCGAGATGGCACTCGCCAATTTCGTCGAAATGCGGGACAAGGTCGCCTCGCCGGTCTTCCGCCTGCAGAAGCGTGTGGAGCACGGGTTGGAGCGACTCCTGCCCGGGACGTATGTCTCCCGCTACGAACTGGTCTCGTTCTCCACCACGCCGTACGCCGAGGTCCAGCAACGGGTCCGACGCCAGCAGCAGGCCCTCGGTGCAGGCGTCCTGGCCGCGCTCGGCATCGTCACGACTCTCGCCCGGACTAGGAAACGCCGATGAGCGGGCCGTGCTCGCCCGGCGACCATTCCATACGGTTTGGTATGGAAGCCCTGGGAGGTGCCGGCGCATGAGTCTCTGGTCACCCGAGTTGCTGACTGGACAGCCCGCGTCGGTCGGGCTGCTCCGGCATTTCGTCGACGGTGATTTCGTCGACAGCACGTCGCGGTTCGCGAAGGTTTCGCCGGTGACGGGCGAGCAGATCTTCGACGTGTGTGAGGCCGACGAGTCGACCGTGGACGCCGCGGTGGAGGCGGCGCGGGCGGCCCTGCACGGGCCGTGGGGGCGGATGAGCGAGCAGGAACGGGCCGCCGTACTGCGTCGGGTCGCGGACGAGTTGGAGCGGCGGTTCGAGGACCTGGTCGCGGCGGAGGTGGGCGACACCGGGAAGTCGATCAGCCAGGCGCGGACGCTCGACATCCCGCGCGGGGCAGCCAACTTCCGGGCGTTCGCGGATTTCGCGACGACGATCCCGACCGAGTCGTACACGACCGTGCTGCCGGATGGGCGACGGGCGTTGAACTATGCCGTACGCAAGCCGGTCGGTGTGGTGGCGATCGTCGTACCGTGGAACCTGCCGCTGCTCCTGCTGACGTGGAAGGTCGCGCCGGCGCTTGCCTGTGGCAACGCGGTGGTGGTGAAGCCGTCCGAGGAGACGCCGTCGTCGGCGACCGTACTGGCCGAGGTCATGGCCGACGCCGGCGTACCGGCCGGGGTGTTCAACCTGGTCCACGGCTTCGGGCCGTCGTCGGCGGGGGAGTACCTGACCCGGCACCCCGGGGTCGACGCGATCACGTTCACCGGCGAGTCGGCCACCGGTACGGCGATCGCCAAGGTGGCCGCCGATCGCGTGAAGGCGGTGTCGTTCGAGCTCGGCGGGAAGAACGCCGGCCTGATCTTCGCCGACGCCGACCTCGACGCCGCCGTCGAGGGCTCGGTCCGCTCGGTCTTCACCAACGGCGGGCAGGTGTGTTTGTGCACCGAACGTCTGTACGTCCAGCGATCTGTGTTCGACGAGTTCACCGAACGGCTGGCGGTGCGCGCCGCCGAGCTGACCTACGGCTGGCCCGCCGACGAGGCCACGATGAACATGCCGCTGATCTCCAAGCAACACCGCGACAAGGTTCTCTCGTACTACGACCTCGCCCGGCTCGAAGGCGCCGACGTGGTGACCGGCGGCGGCGTACCGACGTTCGGCGACGCTCGCGACGGCGGTTGCTACGTCCAACCGACCGTGGTCACCGGTCTGGGGCCCGACGCTCGGACCAATCGCGAGGAGATCTTCGGCCCGATCTGTCACGTCGCGCCGTTCGACACCGAGGACGAGGCCTTCGCGCTGGCCAACGACAGCGACTACGGCCTCGCAGCGACAGTCTGGACCCGCGATGTCGGCCGCGCGCACCGCGCCGGAGCAGCGCTTGAGGTGGGGTTGTGCTGGGTCAACACCTGGTTCCTCCGCGACCTCCGTACGCCCTTCGGCGGCGTGAAGTTGTCAGGGGTCGGGCGAGAAGGCGGACGGCATTCGGTGGACTTCTACACCGAGACGACGAATGTCTGTGTGGAGCTGTCATGACCGTTGTGCCGGGGAAGGCGGTGCCGCGGGGGCGGTTTCCGCACGTGAAGGTGTCCCAGGGCTTCGCGTTCGTGTCGGGTACATCGAGTCGGCGGCCGGACAACTCGATCGCCGGCGCGTCCGTGGACCCGCTGGGGACCGTGGCGCTGGACATCCGCGTGCAGACGCGGGCGGTGCTGGAGAACATCCGGGACGTTCTCGGCGCGGTCGGAGCCGGGCTCGAGGACCTGGTCAGCGTGACGACGTACCTGGTGTCGATGAACGACTTCGGCGGGTACAACGAGGTCTATGGTGAGTTTTTCGACGAGTCGGGACCGGCTCGGACGACTGTCGCAGTACATCAGCTGCCGCATCCCCAGCTGCTGATCGAGATATCCGCTGTTGCGGCCATCCCACAAGGACACCGCCCGCAGGAGGAGTGAGACATGGCGAATCTGGAGTCGACGAACTTTCCGCAGTGGATCGAGGAGAACAAGCATCTGCTGAAGCCCCCGGTCGGCAACAAGCAGATGTTCCCGACCGGGGACGACTTCATCACGATGGTCGTCGGCGGGCCGAACCAGCGCACCGACTTCCACGTCGACCCGTACGAGGAGTTCTTCTACCAGATCAAGGGCACGATGCATGTCGACGTGATGACCGAGGACGGCCCCGGCCGGGTGGACATCAACGAGGGGGAGATGTGGGTGCTGCCGCGCAGCATGCCGCACTCTCCGCAGCGCGACGCGGACTCGATCGGCCTGGTGATCGAGCGGGTCCGGGAGCCCGGCACGCTGGAGAAGTTCCGCTGGTACTGCGCCAACTGCAACGGGATCGTGCACGAGGTCGAGCTGCAGGTGACCGATATCGTCGCCGACCTGCCTCCGGTGTTCAAGGCGTTCTACGAGAGCGAGGACGCGCGTACCTGCCCCAACTGCGGCACGCTGCACCCGGGTAAGTGACGGTCGACGTCCACACCCATCTGGTTCCGCACGGCTGGCCGGATCTTGCGGTGGCGTGTGGCGGCGACGGCTGGCCGTGGCTGCGGATCGACTCCGAACGGGCCGCGATGATCATGATCGGCGAGACGGAGTTCCGCCCGATCGGACCGCAGGCCTGGGATCGCGGCGTACGGCGTGCCGATATGGATGCCGACGGCATCGATCTGCAGGTGGTGTCACCGACGCCGGTGTTCTTCGGGTACGAGCGTCCGGCGGCGCAGGCGGTGAAGCTCGCGGAGATCTTCAACGACCTCACGCTGGAGACACTGGCGGGCGACGAGCGGTTCGTGCCGTTCTGCCAGGTGCCGTTGCAGGATCCGGACCTGGCCTGCGCGGAGCTGGATCGCGCCCGCGCCGCCGGCCATGCCGGGGTCGAGATCGGGAACCACGTCGGCGACAAGGATCTCGACGACGCCGGGATCGTTGCCTTCCTCAACCATTGTGCGGAGACCGGTACGCCGGTGCTCGTGCATCCGTGGGACATGCCGGGCGGCCCGCGGCTGGACCGCTGGATGGCGCGCTGGCTGACCGGGATGCCCGCCGAGACGCATCTGTCGTTGCTGGCGATGATCCTGGGCGGGGCGTTCGACCGGTTGCCGCCGTCGTTGAAGATCTGTTTCGCCCACGGGGGTGGCAGTTTCGCGTTCTGGATGGGGCGGCTGGAGAACGCCTGGCACCGGCGCGGCGACATCGTCCGTGGTTGCTCGCAGCACCCACCGGCGGCGTACCTGGACCGGATCCTGGTCGACACGGTGGTGTTCGAATCAGCGCCTTTGCGGCTACTTGTCGATACCTTGGGGGAAGACCGCGTTCTGGTCGGCAGTGACTATCCCTATCCATTGGGTGAACGGCCGGTCGGGGAGGTGGTACGGAAGGCCGGCTTCCTGACCGCGGAGCAGCAGCACAAGCTGCTGACGGCGAACGCCCTGCGCTATCTCGGGAGGTCTGAATGACCGAGGACCGATCCGTCCTGACGCGCGAAGCGCGCGAGCCGGACGAGCAGTTGCGGTACGGCGATCACGCGGACCAGGTGATCGACTACTGGCACGCGAAGGAGTACCGCCCGCTGATCGTCTTCATCCACGGCGGTTTCTGGCGGCCCGACTACGATCGCAAGCACGCCCGTCCCCTCGGCGAAGCCCTCTCCGACCTTGGCTGGCCGGTCGTCTCCTTGGAGTACCGCCGCGTCCCGGGCGACCCCGATGCGACGACGTCAGACATCCGTGCGGCGGTGGACGCCCTGCCGGATCTGGTCGACGTACACGCCGGCTACATCCTCGTAGGCCACTCCGCCGGCGGCCAACTGGCCCTCTGGCTAGCCGCCACCACCAACCCCGTCCGCCTCCGCGGCCTGATCGCCCTGGCCCCGGTAGCCGACCTGTTGATGGCAGACCGCCTGGACCTCGACGAAGGCGCCGTACAGGCCTTCATAGGCAGCGGAGTCCGCAACGACCTCGACCCCGTCCACCTGCCCGCCCCGATCGCCTCGGTAACCCTCATCCACGGCATGGACGACACCAGAGTCCCCCTCAGCATCACCGAGTCCTACTTCGCCGCCCACCCCACCGCCCGCCTGGTCCGCGTCCCCCACTGCGCCCACTACGAACTGATAGACCCCCTCTCCACCTCATGGCACGAACTAACCACCGAACTAACCCGCCTAACCGGCTAGTCCGGGATGCGCCGCCAGACAGCGCCGCGGCCGGTTCCCTCGGGACTGACCTTTTGCTCGTTCTTCAGCTCCTCGAGGACGAGCCGGATGGTCTGGTCGCTGATCCCCGGCAGAGCTGTCCGGACGTCAGCCAGCCGGAACACCGGCGCAGCATGCTTCAGCACGTGAGTCCTGACCCGGTCCTGTTTCGTCCCTCCGCTGCGATCTGCTGCGGCTCTGCGCGCGAAGACCTGGTACGCCGACGCGAGCACGTTCACGAAGTACGACAGCCAGGGCCAGGGGTCGGCCTGATCGTCGTGCCGGTCGTCGGTCGAGCGGAGAAGCGCCGCGTAGTACTCGTCGGCCGAGTCGGCGATGAGCTGCTCGAGTGACACCCACCGGCAGACCTCGTACCCGCCGTCGATGAGGAGGGCATTCGTCAGTGCGCGAGCGACCCGGCCGTTGCCATCAGCGAACGGATGGATGACGAGCAGATCCAGCACGAACAGACCGACCAGAAGAACCGGGTGATGTCTGCCGTCTGCTTGGGCGTCCCGATAGCGGCCGACGAGTTCGGTCAGACATTCTGCGGTCTTCGCCGCCGGGACCGGTACGAATCTGACCGTCGTACTGCCGTCGGGTGAGCGATCGACGACCAGATTGTCGTCGGTCTTGAGCTGGCCACCTGGATATGCGGTCTCGGACCAGAGCAGCCTGTGAAAGTGCAGCAAGAGACCGATGTTGAGCGGGTGCCAATCTTCCTGGAAGAGATAGTCGAGCGCCTTGCGGTACCCCGCCAACTCCTGCTCACTCCGGTTCCGAAGAATCCCGGCCTTACCGTCGATGATGCGCTCCGCGCGCGCGACGTCCGGCACCACGACACCCTCGATGGCCGACGAGGCGGTGATGCTCTGGATCCGGGCACGATTGGCAAGCTCGGTCAGGAGCGCAGGAAGTTGATGCCGATAGAGCGCCTCACTGCCGCGGCCGGTGTCGATCGACCGGAGACGCATGACGATGTCGGCCGGGACCTGACCTATCACTCGGTCCAGGTCTGCGAACGAGCGCACCGAATCCTCCAAAGAAACCGACAAACATACTAACTTCTTCGCATCTTAGTATGTTTGTTGGTTTTCTTAGTTTATTTCTGGCCTGTTTTCGCTACTTTCAGTGGCGTGCAGCCACTGAAAGTCACCGTCAGTTGATGCGTTTGGCGGCGGTGAGGAGGCCTTCGGAGGTGGGGAGGAGGGCTGAGACCAGGTTGTCGTCGTCGCGGACGGCTCGGATGAGGTCTCGGAGGGCCATGGTGTCGGGGTCGCGGTGGGCGGGGTCGGCTACCCGGCCGCCGGTGAGGACGCCGGCGAAGGCGACGACGCCGCCGGGGCGGAGCAGGCGGAGCGCTTCGTGCAGGTACGCCGTGTTCTCGCGGCGGTCCGCGTCGCAGAAGACCAGGTCGTAGTGCCCGTCGGTGAGGCGGGTGACGACGTCGAGCCCGGCGCCGGCGATCAGCCGGAAGCGGTTGGAGGCGACGCCGGCGTCCAGGAAGGTCTTGCGGGCCAGGCGCTGGTTCTCCGCGTCGATGTCGACGGTCGTGAGTGTCCCGTCGGCGCGCATCCCGCGCAGCAGGGCGAGGCCGGAGACGCCGGTCCCGGTGCCGATCTCCACGACCGCCTTCGCGCCCGCACCGGCGGCGAGCATGCTCAGGGCGGCCGCGGCGCCAGGGCCGATCGGGGCGACACCGCTGTCCGCGGCGCTCGCCCGCGCACCGGTGACGACTTCGTCCTCGCCGGTGTAGTCCTCGGCGTACGCCCAGGACGTCGGGTCGATGCCGGTGGCGATGGCGTCCTCCCAGTGGTCGGCGGAGTGTTCTGCGGCTGCGATACCCATGCTGAACCAGAGCCTAGCGGTTGGAGGTCCGCTTTCCGTGCTGCACGCGCGGAGGCTGCGCACTCTTGCTCATAACAACGGCCCCCCAATCAGATATGATCGTCATCTGAAGGATGTGAGGGGAGGTGGTGAGAAGTGCGGTCAGGCGCGGATGACGTCGATGCCGGCTTCCTTGAAGACGGTCAGCTGGCTCTCGTCGGCCTGGGCGTCGGTGACGAGCGTGTCGATCTCGCTCAGCTCGCAGATCCGGGCGAAGGCCCGCTGCCCGAGCTTGGACGAGTCGGCCACCACGACCACCTTCGCGGCGCGGCTGACGATCAGCTGGTTGATGTTCGCCTCGCCCTCGTGATGGGCGGTGGCGCCGGTCTCGTCGATCCCGTCGACGCCGATGAAGGCGATGTCCAGGGACAGGTCGGACAGGATCCGGTGCGACAGCGGGCCGATCATCTCGTAGGACTGCGGCCGGGCCACGCCGCCGGTCAGCACCATCTTCACGTGCGGCCGGACGATCAGCTCGTTGGCGATGTTCAGCGCGTTGGTGACGAGCGTGAACGCGGGCTCGCCGTGCTCCGCGGACAGCTCCGGGCGGGTCGCGAGCGTGCGCGCCACCTCGGAGATCGTCGTACCGCCGTTCATCCCGATCACCATGCCGCGACGCACCAACGTGGCGGCCGCTTGCGCGATCCGCTGCTTCTCGGACGCGAAACGCGCAGTCTTGTAGCGCAACGGCAGGTCGTACGACACCGCGTTGGCCACCGCGCCGCCGCGGGTCCTGGTGAGGAGCTGCTGCTTGCCGAGATGGTCCAGGTCGCGCCTGATCGTGGCCGCCGAGACGTGCAACTGCTCGGCGAGCTCGTCGACGTCGATGGCGCCCTTCTCGGCGAGCGACTCGAGCAAGGTGTTGAGGCGTTCATAACGCTTCACCCGGGGCTCCTCCTTCACACAATCGGTCAGCCGGGTGGCGGCTGGTTGGCACCATTCGATCACGTTCGAGCAGTTTCGACCATGACAAGTGCGGAGACGACATGACGCAGACGCCATTTGTGAGCACTGAGATCGCCACTCAGCCGGACCTCTGGCGACAGGTCGCGGACGGTTTCGCGCAGTACGGCGGTGCACTTCCGAAGGCCGGCGAGCGGGTCGCGGCGGTCGGCTGCGGCACTTCCTGGTTCATGGCGATGGCGTACGCCGCGCTGCGCGAGGACCTGGGCCAGGGCGAGACCGACGCGTTCGCCGGCTCGGAGTTCCCGGCCGATCGTGCGTACGACGCCATCGTGGTGATCAGCCGGTCCGGTACGACGACCGAAGTACTCGATCTGATCCGTGCGACCGACCTGCCGACGATCGCGATCACGGCCACGCCCGGCTCGCCGATCGTCGAGCTGGCCGATCACACCATCATGCTGGACTTCGCTGATGAGCAGTCCGTTGTGCAGACCCGGTTCGCCACCACCACGCTCGCGCTGCTGCGCGCGTCACTTGGGCAGGACCTCACCAAGGCCGCTGCGGACGCTCAGACCGCATTGACCATCGACGTTGACGACCTCGCCAAGCTCGAGCAGGTCACGTACCTCGGCACGCGCTGGACGGTCGGCCTGGCCCACGAGGCTGCGCTGAAGCAGCGTGAGGCCGCGTCGGCGTGGACCGAGGCGTACCCGGCGATGGACTACCGGCACGGTCCGATCGCGATCGCGCAGCCCGGGCGTGGCGTGTGGATCTTCGGTGAGCCGCCGGCGGGTCTGCTCGACGACGTCGCCGCGACCGGCGCCACCGTCGTACACCACGACCTGGACCCGCTGGCTTCGCTCGTCGTGGCCCAGCGGGTCGCAGTGGCCAAGTCGCTCGCTCTCGGACTGAACCCGGACCAGCCGCGGAGCTTGACCCGTTCCGTCATCCTCGGCTGAGCCCCGCGACCGCACCGACCGCAGACGCGCCCACCAGACCCAGTCCGACCGTCACCAGGGCCGCGTGGGTGCCGATCGCCGGTACGAGTACGCCGGCGGTCGCCTGGCCGAGCGCTGAACTCCCGACCCGGAGGCTCGCGGCCGAGGTGCTGACGCGGCCCTGCAGCGCGTGCGGGCTGTACTGCTGCCGGGCCGCGAACATGGCCGGCAGCGCAGGGCCCTCGGCCAGACCGGCCGCGACCGCTAGCAGCAGGAGTACGGCGAAGGTCGGGGCGAGTGACCAGGTGGTCAGCATCACGCCGTAGGCGGCGACCGACAGCATCACGACGTACTCCGGACGCCAGCGCGACTGCAGGCGGCTCAGGAGCAGTGCCGTGGTGACGCTGCCGATCTCGACTGCCGTCCACAGGTAGCCCGCCGCGGACTTCGGCATGCCCAGTGCGGGCATGTGCAGCGGCAGTGCGATCAGCAGGATGCCGGTGAGGCCCATCAGCAGGGTTGTGGTGACAGTCGAGGCTCGCAGCCGCGGCGTCCGGGCGAGATGGACCAGACCGCCTACCACCGAGCTGAAGAAGGTCTCGCCACCACCGCCGACCGGTGGGAGGGCAGGCAGGCGACTGATAGCGACCATGCTGCACGCCGCCGCAACCACGATCACCACCACCGCGGCATCGACCGACACCGCTGCGGCGATGGTGGCCGCGGTCGCCGGTCCGGCGATGGTCGCCGCGCTGAAGCTCACCGACTCGAACGAGTTCGCCCGCGCGAGCCGCTCGGGCCGGAACAGGCTCGGCAGCATGCTGGTGAATCCGCCACTCACCAGCGGCAGCGTCGCGCCCGCGATCGCTGCGAGCACGGGGGCGAGCCAACTCGCGGTGTGCCCGACCGTCGCGAGCAGACCGAGCATGACCAGGGCCAGCGTCGCCTGATTGACGGCGAGCGCGCTGCGCCGGTACGCCGTCCGGTCGAGCCACGCTCCGAGCAACGGGCCGGTGACGATGGCCGGCAGCGCATAGGCGGCGCCGGTGATGCCGGCGAGCGTCGGGCTGTCGGTGCGATCCAGCACGAGCAGTACGAGCGTGAACGCGACCATCTCGTCGGCGAACCGGGCCAGCGTCGCCGCCAGGTAGTAGCTGGGCACGCCGAGCCTCCTGTAACGCGAACATATCCGTTACGCGTTACACTAACAAACGCGTTACGGGAGGAGTCCAGTGGAAATTCAGTCCCCGGATCGGCTGATCCGGCTCGCCGTCGACCTGGTGAACACGCGGACCCGCGACCCCGAACGGCTGACCTCGCCGGCCGCGCTGCGTGCGTTCCTGCTCGAGCACGGCGAGTCCGACCCGGTCGAAGTGACCGAGGAGGACCTGACCGCTGTCCGCGCAGTACGGGAGCAAGTGCGGCCGGTCTTCCACGACGGTGGGGCGGAGGCGATCAACGGGTTGTTCGCGGAGTACGCCGTCCGTCCGTACCTCTCGGATCACGACGGGTCGCCGTGGCATCTGCACGTCGCGGAGCCGGACGCCTCGTGGGCCGAGTGGCTCGCGGCGACGACCGCGCTAGGGCTGGCGACGTTCGTGGCCGGCCATGGGTTCGAGGCGCTCGGTGTGTGCGCGGCGGTCGACTGCGAGCGGGTCTTCGCGAATCCGGCGGAGCGCCGCCCGCGCAAATTCTGTACGCCGAAATGCTCGAGCCGGACACGCGTGGCGGCGTACCGCGCCCGCCGCTGACGCCTGAACTAACAGATGCGAAACCAGTTTCGCTGAGGTCTAGTATTTGCGAAAGCGCTTGCGCTACTCTGCGGAACGGTCGGCTCGCCGATCGCCATCCCCGCAGAGGAGCTTTGATGAACAGATTCGCAATCCGTTGTGCGGCAGGGCTTTCAGTGCCGTTCTTGCTGGTGGCCTGCTCCAGTGCGCCGTCCTCGACCGGCTCCACCGGCTCCGACGGACAGGTGACGATCACGGTCGGTGACCGTCCTAGTAGTTCCGACGCCGCCAACCGCGCGTCGTTCGACAAGCGGGTCGCCGACTTCGAGAAGGCGAACCCCGACATCAAGCTGAACCCGGTCGAGACGATCTGGGACGCGACGACGTTCCAGGCGCAGGCGGCCGGCGGACAGCTGCCGGACGTGCTCAACGTGCCGTTCACCGAGCCGCAGGGCCTGATCGCCCGCAAGCAGGTCGCCGACCTGACCAAGGTGCTCAAGGACGACGGCCTGATGAGCGAGCTGAACCCGAACGTGCTCAAGATCGCCCAAGACCAGTCCGGCAACGTGTTCGCGGTCCCGACCGCGGCGTACTCCGTCGGCCTGGTCTACAACCGGGAGCTGTTCACCAAGGCCGGTCTCGACCCGAACAAGCCGCCGACGACCTGGGACGAGGTCCGGCAGTACGCGAAGCAGATCGCGCAGAAGACCGGGCAGGCCGGCTACGCGCAGATGACCACGAACAACACCGGCGGCTGGATGTTCACCACCCAGACCTACGCCTTCGGCGGTTCGATCGAGAACGAGGACGGCAGCCAGGCGTCGTTCAACGCCGCGCCGTCGAAGGACGCGCTGCAGTTGCTGCACGACATGAAGTGGGTCGACAAGTCCATGGGACAGGCCGTGCTCTACGACATCGACGGCATCTCGAAGGCGTTCGCGGCCGGCAAGATCGGCATGTTCATGTCCGCGCCGGACGCGTACCGCACTCTGGTCAACGTGAACGGCCTGAAGTCGTCGGCCTTCGGTATCGGCCCGATGCCGCAGCAGGGCGGGGACCACGGCACGCTCAGTGGCGGTAGCGTCCAGATCGTCAGCCCGAACGCGACCGACGCCGAGAAGACGGCCGCGATCAAGTGGATCAAGTTCAACTACCTGAACAAGTACGTGAACCAGGACGCCGCGGTGACCAGTGCCAAGGCCGGCGTGGCCGGGAAGCTGCCGGTCGGAACCCCGGGCCTTCCGGTGGTCGCGGCTGACCAGTGGGCGACGTACCAGGGCTGGATCAAGCCGTACGTCAACGTGCCGCTGGACCAGTTCGCGCCGTACACCAAGGTGGCGGCGGACCAGAAGATCATCCCTGAGCCGCCGGTGAAGGCTCAGGAGGTGTACGCCGCGCTCGACCCGGTCGTGCAGACCGTGCTGGGCAACGCGAAGGCCGACATCCCGGCGCTGCTGACCAAGGCGGCCGGCACTGTGAATGCCAAGCTCGGGCGCTGACTTGCTCCGCCGTCTGCGCAACGGAGTACCGGCGGTGCTGTTCGCACTGCCGGTGCTCCTGGTCTTCGTGGTGTTCTCCTGGGGCCCGATCGTCAAGGGCCTGGTGATGAGCCTCCAGCAGACCAACCTGATCGATCCGGTCAAGTGGGTCGGGCTGGAGAACTTCCGGTACGTGTTGTCGGACCCTGGTGTCGGTCAGGCAGCGCTGAACACGATCTGGTTCACCTTGCTGGCTTTGCTGTTCGGCTTCCCGGTGCCGGTGCTGTTGGCGATGTTCCTGTCTGAGTTGCGGGGCAGGTCCTGGCTGTACTCGACGCTGGCGTACCTGCCGGTCATCACGCCGCCCGTGGTCGCCATCCTGCTCTGGCGGTTCTTCTACGACCCGTCGCCGAGCGGGATGTTCAACACCATCCTCGGCACCGTCGGGCTCGGACCGTACCCCTGGCTGGACAGTCCGTCGTCCGCGATGCCCTCGATCGTGCTGGAAGCGACGTGGGCCGGTGCGGGCAATGCAGTGATCATCTACCTGGCCGCACTGACCTCGGTACGCGCGGATCTCTACGAGGCGGCCGAGCTGGACGGAGCAGGCGTCGTACGGCGGGTGTGGCATGTGATGTTGCCGCATCTGCGCGGTGTCCTGCTGCTGATGCTGCTCTTGCAGGTGATCGGCACGATGCAACTGTTCACCGAGCCGCTGTTGTTCACCGGCGGCGGACCGCAGGGGTCGACCATGACGATTCTGCTGCTCATCTACAACTACGCCTTCGTCAACGGTGACTACGGCGCTGCTACCGCATTGAGCGTGCTGCTGGCGCTGGCCCTCGCCGTACTGTCGGCTGTCTTCCAGTTCGCGACGCGTGGCTGGAGTACGGAGTGAGCGGCGAGCGGGGTGCGCTGTCGGATGCCGACCGCCGGCTCACCCGGGTCCGGGTGCCGTTCGTCGTCGGACAGGTCGTCGTACTGATCGGCCTGCTGATCGCCGGGCTCGGTCCGCTGCTTTGGTTGCTCAAGGCAGCGATCTCGCCGACACAGGACAGCATCCGTTCACCACTCGCCTGGTTCCCGTCCGGCCAGGTGCAGTGGGGCAACCTCTCCACTGCGTGGCAGCAGGCGCATATCGGCTACTACCTCGGCAACACCGCCATGATCGCGGCAGGGACGGCGCTGGCGTCGCTGATCGTCTGTACGACGGCCGGCTACGTGCTGAGCGTGCTCCGCCCGCGGTGGGGCGTACTGCTGTCCGCGGGCATCCTGGCCACGCTGTTCGTGCCGCACATCGTCTCGCTGGTCCCGCTGTACCTGACGGTGCTGAAAGTGCCGGTGGTACACGCCAATCTGACCAACACGTTCTGGGCGGTCTGGCTGCCACCAGCCGCCAGTGCGTTCAACGTCCTGATCGTGAAGCGGTTCTTCGACGGTATCCCGCGCGAGTACTTCGAAGCGGCCCGCATCGACGGCGCCGGATCGATCCGCGTGTTCACCTCGCTCGTGCTCCCGCTGTCCCGGCCGATCCTCGGAGTGGTCGCGCTGCTCAGCATCATCTCTTCCTGGAAGGACTACCTGTGGCCTCTGCTGGTGCTGACGAATCCGGATCTGCAGCCGGTCTCGGTGGCGTTGCCCAAGATCGCCAAGGTGACGGAGCTCAACATCCAGTTGGCGGGTCTGTTCCTGGCCCTGCTGATCCCGGTGCTGCTCTTCCTGGTTTTCCAGCGAGCATTTCTACGTGGTGTGGGCCTGTCTGGGGGAATCAAGGCGTGAAGCGTGTTCTGGTCACCGGTGCGGACGGTTCGATCGGCCGTGCCGCAGTCGACGGCCTGCAAGCCGCCGGGTACGACGTGACCGGCCTGTCGTTGCGCTACGACCACAGCAGCACCGCGGACCGTCCTCTGGTCGGCGATGCGCGGTCGGCCGAGGATGTAACGGCTGCACTCGACGGTGTGGACGCAGTGCTGCATCTGGCCGCGATTCCGCATCCCAGTCTGGGTACGCCGGAGGAGGTGTTCGAGAACAACGTTGCGGCGACCTTCAACGTGCTGGCGCAGGCCGGGCAGCAGGGGATCGAGCGGGTCGTGATCGCGAGCAGCATCAACGCGTTCGGCGTACCGATGAACGTGAACGACGTGGAGCCTGCGTACTACCCGCTCGACGAGGAGGTGGAGGCGGACATCGCCGATGCGTATTCCTTGTCCAAAAGTGTCGACGAGCAGAGCGCACGGATGGCCTGGCGACGTTGGGGGACCAACGTGATCGCACTGCGCTTCCCGCTGGTGAAGACTCGCGAGGAACTGGTCAAATTCGCGGCCAGGGCAGAGAACGACCCATCGGTGATGGCCCGGGAAGGCTGGGCCTACCTGGACCTGCGGGACGGTGTGCGAGCGATCATCGCCGCACTCGAGTCGACGGCTCCCGGTGCGCATGTGCTCGGTCTGGCGGCCGACGACATCCTCATCGACCGGAAGACCGATGAGCTACTGCGCGAGTTCGCGCCGAGCGTCCCGCTGCGGCGACCTGTGCAGGGGCGTGAGTCGCTGGTCGACACAACTAGGGCCAGGGAGCTCCTGGGCTTCAGGCCGCAGTACTCGATCCACGATCAGGCGGTGTCCGCGATGACCACATGAGGTTCGACGTACTGCGTGCCTGGCTCGAGGTCGCCCTCCAGGAGTCGGTTGGCGACCCGGCGGCCGATCTCCTCGAGGCCGACGTCGATCGTGGTCAGGTGCCGGGTGCCGCGCTGGTCGTGCATCAGGCTCTCCCAGTTGTCCACGCCGATCAGTGCGATGTCGCCGGGCACCTGCCGGCCGGCGGCCCGGACGACCCGCTCCACACCTCGGCCGATCGCATCGCTGCCGCAGAAGATCGCGTCCACGTCGGGGACCTCGGCCAGCAGCTCGGTCGCGGCCTGCTCGCCCCACTCCTCGCGCCAGCGCCCGAACCGGACCGGTGCCGCCCACTGGAATCCGGCCTCGGCGAGCAGTTGCCCTGCGCCCTCGGCACGCCGCTGCGCGGCCATGTCGTGCGGCTCCGCGGTCAGGTGCGCGATCCGGCGCCGGCCGGTCGACAGCAGATGGCTGATCGCGAGCCGCCCGATGGCGTAGTCGTCGGCGGTGATCGTGGTGTCCTGCGGATCCTCGGGGACCGTGAAGGCGTTGATCACCGGGACGTCGAACCGGCTGGTGAACGACGGGGTCCGGAAGGACGTGCTCGTCCCGATCACGATCACGCCGTCGATCCGGCGGGCCCGGAGTTGCAGGATGCTCTCGGTGACGTCGTGCTGCTCCTCCATCCGGGCGTCGTACAGCAGGATCGCCCGCTCCTTGGCGCCGAGCTCGGTCGCGGCGGTGGCCAGCACGACGCGGGTGAACGGGTTCGACGCGCGGTGCGTGAGGACGCCGATGGTCTGACTGCGGCCGCGGGCGAACGAGCGAGCCAGTGCGTTATGGCGGAAGCCCAGTCGATCCGCGGTGACGCGAACGTGTTCCCGGGTGGCTTCGGAGATCCGGTCGGTGCCGTTCAGCGCCTTGGAGGCCGTCGAGAGCGACACCCCGGCCGCAGCGGCCACGTCGGACAGGGTGATCACGGAATCGGCCATATGCACATCGTAGTCAGCTGCGAGCCGTTGACAGCGGGCGCGGTGCGTATCAGGGTGTGATTTGCGAAACCGCTTTCGCTTCCCCTGGGAGGAGCTCTTGATGACCCGTCGCCGCTCCGGCGCAGTCAGTCTTCTCACGGCCGGCTTGCTGCTGGCCGCCGTACTCCAGTCACCTGCCGGCGCTGCGACCACGGCGGCGCCGACCCTGACCATCACGCCGACCACGGTCGGCAACACCTTCACCGTCGGGCAGCAGGTGAAGCTGGGCTTCAGCACCGACGCCACCACAGTCACCTGGACGGTCCGCGACGCCGGCGGCACCGAAGTCGCCAAGGGCTCCGCATCGGCCGCCTCGCTCAACGGACAGCTGCCGCTGTCGATCAGTACGCCGGGCTGGTACCAGACCGACCTCACGGCAGTCGGGTCCGCCGGCACGACCACGCTGGGCGGCACCGACTTCGCCGTACTGACTCCGCACGACTTCTCCACGTCGACCGACACCCGGATCGGTGTCGCGGGGGCGCTCGGATTCGGTAGCACCGCCAATCCCGGTCTGGAGGCTGTGCCGCTGATGGCGAACGGCGGTATCTCCACCGACCGCGATGAGGCGTTCTGGGCCGCGGCGGAGACCACCAAGGGCGTCATCCAGTTCCCACAGCGATACAAGGACTACAAGGCCGCGCTGGATGCCAACAACGTCGACTTCCTGAACATCCTCGACTACGGCAACACGCTCTACTACCCGGACGAGGCCCCGTCGACCGACGAGCAGCGCGAGGCTTTCACGCGGTACGCCGTTGCCGCCGTGGACCAGTGGGGCACCGAGCACACGACGTACGAGCTGTGGAACGAATGGAACCTGCGCGACCCGAACGGCGCCGCGAAAGCCAGCCCGGAGAACTACGTCGCACTGCTCAAGATGGTGAGCGCGGCGGTACGGGCGAAGCACCCGGACGTGAAGCTGACCGGTCCGTCGCTGGCGGTCATCAACGACTGGCAGGGCTGGTTCACCAAGTTCGCCGACCTCGGTGGGCTGGACTACGTCGACGCGGTGACCATCCACCCGTATGTGCAACCGCTGGACCCGGAAGCGTCGGTCACCTACGTCAACACCATCCGCAGCATCATGGCGGCGCACGGCTCGACCAAGCCGATCTACATCAGCGAGCAGGGCTGGGCCACGGGTACCAACCCCAGTGCGGTGTCGGAGCCTGCTCAGGCGCGTGACCTCGTGCGCGGCAACCTGCTTGCGTACGGCAACGGTGTGGCGCGCTACAGCTCGTACAACTTCATGGACTCGGGCACTGACCCGTCGAACGTCGAGAACCGGTTCGGCCTGGTGCGCAACCGGCTCGACACCCGCGGCGCGCTCGTTCCGAAGCCGTCGTACGTCGCTACCGCGGTCCTGGCTCGTCAGATCGACGAGCTCCCGTTGATCGGCCAGACCCGCTTCGGCACGAACGGATACGACGTCGCCTTCGACGCCGGCGGCGGACAGTCCGTCCACGCGGTCTGGTCGGCCACACCCGGAGTCGTGGCGGCGACTGCGCCCGCGGGGTCGACCGTCGAGGTGACAAACCTGTACGGCGTGACGACTGCCCTGACTGCTGATGCAGGCGGACATGTCTGGGTGACTGCCGGGCCGGACCCGGTCTACCTGCGTGGTGCGATCAGCGGACCGATGCTCCCGTCGAGCCGCTTCTCGCTCTCCGTAAACCCGGAGATCGCGGGTGACCCCGCCACCGGCACTCTGACCTTCACCAACCCGGACGCGGTCACCCATGCGTTCACTGTGTCCGCGGGCGGCGCCGAGACCACGGGTTCCGTGGCAGCAGGCGCGACAGCCACCGCACCGGTCACCTACCCGGGACAGGACTCGACCGGAGCACGCACGTACTCGGCCAAGGTCACTGTCGACGGCCGACCAGTCGCACTGGTGTCCGCGACGGGCACTGCGACTCCGCCGCTGTCGGTGACTGGTTCGCACGTGGTCAATGGGAGTGGGAAGGACCTGCTGCGGTTCCGTGTCACCAACGCCTCGTCGCAGGCGCTTCCGGTGGCCGGACTGGACTGGGTGTCCGGTACGGCGTCCGGGACCTTGCTGGCGGGCTGCACGATCGGTGCGAATGCCACGCTAGAGGTTGACGTGCCGATCAGCCTGTCCGGTCCCTCAACCTGGTCCGCGAGCCTGCGGCGTACGGGCGAGGCGGATATCAAGGCGTCCGGGACGCTGCTGCCGGTCAGCGCGCCGACTGTCGCCAAGCGGCACACGGTGCAGCTGGACGGCGTCATCGACCCGGCGGTTGCGCGGCAGCCTGCGATTGCGTTGGAAGGGACTGGTACGCCGCCGGTGACCGGCTGGGGTGGGCCGAGCGACCTGTCCGGTTCGCTGTGGCTCAATCACGACGACAACAACCTGTACCTGTCCGCCAAGGTCACTGATGACGTGTTCTCGCAGCCGAACCGGGCCGGCAACATCTGGGGCGGTGACGGTCTGCAGCTCGGGATGACGGCAGGTGCGCCGGGCGAGACCACCCAGACCCAGGAGATCGGCGCTGCTCTGACCGATGCCGGTCCGGTGGACACCTGGCGCTGGACACCGACGACCCAGACCGGTGTGCCGCCCGGTGTGCAGGCCAAGGTCGTGCGCGACGAGGCTGCGCACACCACGACGTACGAGATCGCGATCCCGTGGAGCACGCTCGGGTTCGCGGCCAAGGACCGGCTGCTGTCGACGACCGTCGTGATCAACGAGAACGACGGCACCGGGCGGCGCGGATGGCTGACCTGGGGCAAGGGGGTCGCGGAGACGAAGAACCCGGCGCTGTTCAACGCGGTCCGGCTCGCACCGGAGGCGGCGCGGTAGCCGCGCTGTAGTTCCCCACCGACTCGGCGTAGGTGCCCTGGTCTGCTGCCCGAGGGGCACCTACGCCGAACCCTTGCGTCCCGCCTAGGATCGAGCCATGAGTCACACCGTGCTGGCCGAGCTGGTGGCCAATGTGCTGAAGGTCACCGCCAAGGCCGGGGACACGGTGGGTCCGGACGACACTCTGGTCATCCTGGAGTCGATGAAGATGGAGATCCCGGTGCTGGCCGAGGTGGCCGGCACCATCACCCAACTGAAGGTCACCGAGGGCGAAGTAGTCCGCGACGGCGACCCCATCGCGGTCATAGAAGAGAAGTGATTCAACCGAAATGGCCTCCAGCGCGTCTTGTCCAGTGAGAGGTCTGGTCGGGAACTTCCGGTCGGGGCGCCGCGTTGAGCCGTCGTACGAGCGACTCAGGGTTCAACCCGGGTCTTCCCGACGTGCGCAGAGGACGGTGACCGCGGCACCATGGCCTTCACGCTTATTGCCGAGAGGACCCAGGGAGGCGTCGCGGTGAAACCCGCCGACACCAGGACCGCGCCCGCGCCGCAGGTGGCGCCGGAGGTGCTGCCCTCGTGGGACGAGATCGTCCGCACCCACTCCGCCCGGGTCTACCGGCTCGCCTACCGTCTGACCGGTAACAAGCACGACGCCGAGGACCTGACCCAGGAAGTGTTCGTCCGGGTCTTCCGCTCGCTGTCGTCGTACACGCCGGGCACCTTCGAGGGCTGGCTGTACCGGATCACCACGAACCTGTTCCTGGACGGCGCCCGCCGCAAGCAGCGGATCCGCTTCGACGGACTGCCCGAGGACGCTCACGACCGGTTGCCGGCCAAGGGCGAGGGCCCGGCCGAGAAGCTGGACTCCGACCTGTTCGACCACGACGTGCAGGACGCGCTCGACGCGCTGCCCGAGGACTTCCGCGCCGCCGTCGTGCTGTGCGACATCGAGGGCATGACGTACGACGAGATCGCGGACGTCCTGGACGTGAAGCTCGGCACGGTCCGCAGCCGCATCCACCGCGGCCGGTCGATGCTGCGCAAGCATTTGGAGCACCGGGCCCCGCGGTCCGGCCAGACCCGGGTCGGCGGTCCACCGGCCGACGGCGGCCTGTTGAGTGACGGAGGCGACCTCCGATGAGCCTGCAGCATCCGCTCGACAAGCTGAGCGCTGTGGTCGACGGTGAGCTCGACCACGATTCCCGCGACAAGGTTCTGAGCCACCTGGTCGGCTGCGACACCTGTCGCGCCGAGGTGGACGCACAGCGCCGGCTGAAGGCACGGATGGCCGGCCTGGACTCACAGGACCCGTCGACCGACCTCATGCAGCGCCTGATGGGCGTCTCGTCGTTCTCGACCGAGCCACGCGAAGAGGTGCGCCCGGTGCTCACACCGGCCGTCAGCCTGTTCCCGCAGCGCTCCGCGTTCCCAGCCGGTCGGACCGGTGGCACGCGCCCGGGAGCCGCTCGCGGCACTCGGTCCCGCCGCCGCACCGGCGTGCTGGGCGCAGCCGGCTCGGCCGCCGCAGTCGCCTCCCTGCTCGGTACTGCGTTCGTCGTCGGCGACCCGGCCCGTTCGGAGCAGCCGCCGGCCCTGCAGCCACCGGTCGCGAGCTTCTCGTCCGATCACGCGACCACCAGTGGCGGTGCGCCGTTCGCCGACCCGGTCGCCGTGCTGAACTCCTACAACGGTTCTGGGTACGCCGGGCTCACCTCGACGCTCCAGCCGGTGGCCCTGACAGGGCGCTGACCGGTGAGCCTGTCCCGGCTCGCCGTCCTGGTCAGCACAGCACTGATCGGATTCGGCCTGCCCGCGTCCGCTGCCGCCGTACCGGCCGTACCGGCCGTACCGACACTGTCGAAGGCGGACTCGCCGACCGCGGTGAGCTGGCTGCAGCGCGCAGCCGCCGCACCGAACCGGATCTCGTACCACGGCACGCAGATCATCACGGCCTGGGGACCGCAGGGCGCGAGCTCCGCGATGTTCGACATCACCCATGCGGCATCGCAGGGCTCCGAGATCAGCGTGCTCGGTTCGTCGGCCGCTCCGGGTGCGAAGGCGTTCGTCCAGCGCGCCACGACCGCCGGCGTCGCGGTCGACGGCGGACCGCTGGCGTTGTTGCAGGCGACCTACCAGCTGGTCGACAAGTGCTGCACCGACCTGATCGGACGGACCGCGGTCCTCGTCGAGGCCCTCCGGGACGACCAGACGCTGGCTGCGCGGTTCTGGATCGACAAGACGACCGGACTCCTCCTGCAGCGTCAGCTGTTCAGCGAGGACGGCAAGACGATGGTCCGGGCCACGGTCTTCACCGAGCTGGAGATCGAGAACTCCGAGTTCCTCGGCCACCTGCCGCCGATGCTGCCCAGCGGCGTCGAGGCCGTCGGCATGGGCAAGGTCGACAACCTGCGCTCCCAGGGCTGGGTCTGCGCCCCGGAGCTGCCCGCATCGCTCAAGCTGTACGACGTCCACCGGGACACCGCCAACGGCTCCCTGCAGTTCTCGTACTCCGACGGGCTGTTCAACGTCTCGGTGTTCGAGCAGCGCGGCACGCTCGACCCGGCCGCGGTCACGGGCTTCAGCACCACCGACAGCCCGGGTGTCTACCAGCGGTACGGAATGCCGTCATACGTGGTCTGGTCGTCCGGCGGGATCGTCTACACGCTGATCGGGGACCTGCCGCCGGACCAGCTCGGACAGGTGGTCCGGGCGTTCGGGCACGACGTGCCGATCAAGCTGACGGCGATCGAACGGCTGGGCACCGGGCTGGCCAAAATCGCAACCTGGCTCACTCCGATGGGTGCACTCTCGCCGAAGCTGGGATAATCGAATATGGACGGTCCTCCGGTTACCCCCGGCAGGGCCTCCGACCGATGACCACGACGACGACGTGAGGCGGGGACCGTGACGAGCGACGACGCCGAGCCGACAGTTCCTAACCCGGCGACTGCGGACCCCACCGCGGCCACGCCCACCACTCCTGAGCCGTCCGCCGGTCCTCCTTCCGCAGCCCCTGCCTCCGCGCCGCAGCAGTCCCCGTTGAGCGCGTTGACCCCGCCGCCGCTCGGAGCCGGAGCGATGCCGCTGCGCACGCCCGGCTCGGACGCTGCGTACCGGCAGACCAACGGCGGCGGCCCGACGAACGGCAGCCTGACGAACGGCGGCCTGACGAATGGCGGCCGGTCCACCACCCAGCGCAGCTTCGGGCAGCCGGAGCCGCAGGAGCCCCGCTTCACGCCGCTGTACCCGGGGCAGGCCTGGCCGACCGAGCAGCCGCAGTACCGGCCGACGTACGTCCCGCCGCCGCCCGCCGACTGGCACGCGCAGCAGGCCCGCTCGTACACGGCCGAGCCACCGAAGGTGAACCGCATCGTCACGATCGCGGCTCTGGTCGCGGTCATCATCGGTGTGATCGCAGGGGCCGGCGCGGCGACCGTCGTCGTCGCGCTCGGCGGCGGCAACAATGCGCCGATCGCCAATCAGCCCAACCCGCCGGTCGGCACCGGCGCCGATCCGAAGATCCGCACCGGCTCGGTCTCCGCGGTCGCTGCCGCGTTGCTGCCGAGCGTCGTCCAGCTGAAGGTCGACGGCGCGGACAACTCCGAGGCGACCGGCTCCGGCTTCGTGATCGACAACGTCGGGCACATCCTGACCAACAACCACGTCGTCGCGGCCGCAGCGACCGGCGGCTCGATCCAGGTCGTGACGAATGGCAACAAGACCGCGACCGCGCGGCTCGTCGGCCGCTCACCGGCGTACGACCTGGCCGTCGTGCAGGTCGTCGGCATCGACGCGCCGTCGGTGCAATTCGGCCGCTCCGACCAGGCGGTCGTCGGGCAGGACGTGGTGGCGATCGGTTCGCCCCTCGGCCTGGCCGGCACGGTCACCTCGGGCATCATCTCGGCCAAGAACCGGCCGGTGACGACCGGCGACGACACCGGCCAGGCGTCGTCGTACATCAGCGCGCTGCAGACCGACGCGGCGATCAACCCGGGCAACTCCGGCGGCCCGCTCGTCGACATGAACGCGCGCGTGATCGGCGTGAACTCCGCGATCGCGACCGTTCCGGGCGCCGGCGAGGGGCAGAGCGGCAGCATCGGGCTCGGATTCGCGATCCCGATCGATCAGGCCCGGCGGACGGCGCAGCAGCTGATCGCGAACGGCAAGGCGTCGTACCCCGTCATCGGGGCGAGCGTGGACATGTCGTTCGAGGGCGGCGGCCGGGTCAGCGCGGTGGCCGCCAAATCGCCGGCCGAGCGGGCCGGATTGCGGGTCGGCGACGTGATCACGTCGATCAACAACGAGCCGGTGGACAGCGCCGAGGTGCTGATCGTCGCGATCCGCACTCACCAGCCGGGTGAGGCCGTGCAGCTCGCGTACGAGCGCGGCGGGCGGTCCCGCACGGTGACCCTGACCCTCGCCCAGCAGATCGGCTGATCACCCATGACCGGGCTCGATATAGGCTGGTCGGCGTCCGCGGAAAGAAGTGAGGTGGGGCCATGTTCGGCATCGGGCCACTCGAGCTGGTCGTGATCGCGATCGTCGCCGTGCTCGTCTTCGGACCGGACCGGCTGCCGGAGTTCGCGCGGACGGCGGGACGCCTGCTGCGGCAGGTCCGTCAGATGGTGAACAACGCGCAGAACGATCTGCGCAGCGAGCTCGGCCCGGAGTTCGCCGACCTGGAACTCCAGGACCTGAACCCGAAGAACTTCGTCCGCAAGCACCTGCTGGACCCGATGGACGAGGACGAGAAGCCGGTCACCGAGTTCACCGACTCCGCGCCCGAGCGCCTCCCAGCCGGCCAGCGCCCGCCCTACGACCCCGAATCCACCTGAGGATCACTTCCGGCGGAAGAGCAGGACAGTCGCGACAGCACCGGCTGCCGCGGGCAGGAGCGCGAGGACTCCCCAGAGCGACGTGTAGGGGTGCACGCCGTACTCCGACGCGAGCAGGAGCGTCAGGCCCAGGGACGCCGTGATCAGTGTGGCGACGACGCCCAGGACGGCCGCGATCAGGCGGTGTGAGCGGGCCAGGGCGGCGACCGCCAGCCAGAGCAGGACGTCGAGAACGGCAACGCCGTACAGCAGGCCGTAGAGCGCAGCGGCAGACGCTTGCTTGCCGTGCGACGCATACGCCGACGTGGCGTGGTCGAGCAGGCTGCGGCTCCCCGCCTGGTCGACGATCGCGACCACCGCCAGCAGGACCGAAAGCCCCACCGCGATGAGGGCTGTTCGCTTTTCAGAAAGTGACTGTCTCATGCAAGTGACTGTACGAACGTCGGACGACGGTCGTCAACAGGTTTAGACAGTGACTTGCTGAAGCGTGTGACTCTCTCGTACGGTGGCGGTATGGCTACCGGTCTGCGGGAACGATGGCGTGTCAAGGCTCGGCGGACGATCCAGGAGCGCGCGCTCGACCTGTTCGACGAGCGCGGGTTCGACGCGGTGACGATCGAGGAGATCGCCGCCGCGGCCGAGGTGTCGCCGTCGTCGGTCTACCGGTACTTCGGCACCAAGGAGGGGCTGATCGTTGCCGACGAGTTCGACACGATGAGCCAGGAGGCGCTCGAGGAGCTCCTCGACGTCGACGACCCGGTCGGCAGCATGATCCAGATCGTCCGCAACTACGAGGCGGCGCCCGAGGGCTCGGAGCCGATCCCGTGGCGCCGGATCAGGTACTTCTTCAAGGAGCCCTCGGTCCGCACAGCGTTCTGCGCCTCACTCGACCGCGCCAGCCAGCGCATCGCGCCGATGATGGCCGGCGGACAGCTCACCGAGACCCAGTCCCGTGTCGCCGCGAATGCCTTGGTCTTCGGCTACTTCGCGGCGTTGGAGCAGTGGTACGTCGACGGCGGAGTCCGGCCCGTCGCGCAGTACGTCGAAGAAGGCCTCGAACCGCTCCGCCCGATCTGGTCAGTCGGTGGCGAGTAGGTCGTAGGTGACCTTGTCGTCGACGTGGCTGGAGATGTGGAAGGCGGCGCGTTCGGTGCCGACGTGGCGGAAGCCGGCCTTCTCTGCGGTACGGCGGGCCGACGCGTTCGTGCCTGCCGTCCGGATGAAGAGCCGGCGTCCGCCGAAACCCTCCGCGTCGAAGTACCACTGCGCCACTCGCTGGATCGCTTCGGTCATCACGCCACGGCCCTGGGCATCGGGGTGCATCCAGTACCCGAGCTCGGCGTCGCGGACCTCGCCGCGGTGGATGCCGAACATGGTGAGATTCCCCAGCCCCTGGTCGGTCTCGGCGTCCGCCACGCACCAGTTGAACCGGCGCCCCGCGGCGGCCTGCTCGGCCATGTCCTTCAGCCAGAAGCGTGCGTCCTCCGCGGTGAACGGCTGCGGGATGAACGGCAGGAAGTGCGCGGTCGCCTGATTCGTCCGTGCTGTCGTGATGCGCGGGATCTCGTCCTCGCGCCAGGTCCGCAGTCGCAACCGCGGCGTCTCCAGGATCGGATGCTCGAACCACGGGTGGCGTGGCTTTCGCTCGTCGTCCGGCCCGATCCATCCGGTCCACGCGTCGACCCGCTCGCCGCCTTCCTCCGCCATGTCCGGGATCGTCTCACCCAGCCGGAAACCGGTCGCCCAGGCGACCCGGCGCGACGGCCAGTTCCCGACCCGCGCCCACCAGTGAATGACGTGGAATCCGCAGGTGGAGAAGCCGAACTCCAGGATCAGTCGCACCGCCCGGCTCATCACGCCGGCACCTCTGGCCCACGCTGAAAGGCCGTAGTGCACGCGAGCGTTCTCGTCCACATCGGGCTCGAGGGCGACGGTTCCGGCGTACCGGCCCTGGTACTCGATCACGAACATCAGCCGCTCGTGCCGCTTCCAGGCCTCGGTGATGCCGAAGCTGATCCAGCGCCGGGCATCCTCGGCGGTGCGGTACTGGCCGCCCTCGAGGTTGCGCTCGGTCTGGCCTTCGATGTCGTCGAGTCGGGGCGCGCGAAGCGTCACCACCCCGTCGGTCAGAACCGGATGCTCAGCAGGAATCGGCACCCGGCCAAGTCAACACCACCCGACGGCCACCTTCCGCCGGATTATCGTCCGGCGGGGGAGAGGCCGAGCTGGCGACCGAGCAGGCCGCGCGGGCGACCGCCGAGCGTCGCGGCGATCTGGTCGAGGACCTGCGCTGCGGCGGTGTCGGGGTCCGCCGCCGTCAGCGGCTGGCCGAGGTCGCCGCCGGAGCGGAGCCGCTCGTCCAGCGGGATCTCGCCGAGGAGCGGGATCTTGTACCCGAGGCGGGCGGAGAGCGTCTCCGCGACGCGAGTGCCGCCGCCGGAGCCGAAGATCTCGATGCGGTGCTCAGGACCGCAGTGCGGGCAGGGCAGGTACGACATGTTCTCGATCACGCCGGCCACTCGCTGGTGGACCATCTGCGCCATCGTCCCGGCGCGCTCGGCGACCTCCGCGGCGGCTTCCTGCGGCGTCGTCACCACGATCACCTCGGCGCTGGTCAGCCGCTGGCCGACCGAGATCGCGATGTCACCGGTGCCTGGCGGCAGGTCGAGGAGCAGTACGTCGAGGTCGCCCCAGTACACATCGGCCAGCATCTGCACGAGCGCCCGGTCCAGGATCGGCCCGCGCCACGCGACGACCTGGTCGCGCTTCGGCTTCAGCATGCCGATCGAGATCACCTTCACGCCGTGCGCGGGCACCGGCATGATCATGTCGTCCACCGCGGTCGGCCGCTCGTCGGCGACGCCGAACATCGCCGGCACCGAGTGCCCGTAGATGTCCGCGTCCAGTACGCCGACCGACAGGCCCTGCCGCGCCATCGCGACCGCCAGGTTGACCGTGACCGAGGACTTGCCGACCCCGCCCTTGCCGGACGCGATCGCGAACACCTTGGTCAGCGAATCCGGCCGCGCGAACGGGATCTCCTTCTCGGCCACACCACCGCGCAACTGCGTCTGCAGGGCCGCCCGCTGCTCGGCCGACATCACACCGAGGTCGATCTCGACCCCGGTGACGCCGTCGAGTTTGCTCACCGCGGCGGTGACGTCGCGGCGGAGCGTGTCCTTCATCGGACAGCCCGCGACGGTCAGCAGAACACGCACGGCGACCACGCCGTCGTCACGGACGACGACGGACTCGACCATGCCCAAATCCGTGATCGGCTTCTTGATCTCCGGATCCAGCACGCCACCGAGCGCCGTGGTGACCTGATCAGCAGTGGGAGCCATGCCCCAAGGCTACGTGCTCACCCCAGGTCACCCGACCCCAGTCCATGTGACGTAGGCCCGGCAAGGCAATCCTTACTTCACAGGCCGGGGGCGCCGTAGATCGGGAACCAGCGGGAGAGGTCCTGTTCGAAGTTGAGGTCGGCGCCGATGACGGACTTGATCTGGAGTTCGGTGGCGTTGTCGCGGCGGTCGGTGCCGGCCGGGACGAACGGGTACCAGGTGCCGCGCTTGTAGAGATAGACAAGGCCCACCGACTGGGTGCCGTTGCTGAAGGCGACCAACGTGCACAGCAGCGCGGAGCCGAAGCCCGCGTCGACGAGCGACGTGTTGACCGCGTGCAGGTCGGTGACCAGGGTCTCCAGGTCGTCGGGCGCCGTCTGCCGGACCAGCCACGTGAAGCCGTACGAGTCCGTCGTACTGGTGAGCTTGCCGTTGTCGAGCGCGAGCAGCTTGTCGACCTCGTCCCGCAGGGCCGAGAAGCCGCCACCTTCGGCTGCCTTGAAGCAGACCGAGCCGCTGCCGGTCGGACGGTAGCCGGCCGCGGTCTCCAAGGTGATCGCGGCCGACGGAACGGAGAACAACTGGTCGAGGTTCGGCGGGACGGCTTTACTCCGGCCGAGCAGGATGTCGAGAAGACCCATGTGGCTAAGCTTGCTCGCCCAGCTGGCGGGACAGGACACCGAGGCGGTCGAGGCGCTTCTCGAGCGACGGGTGAGTCGAGAACAGCGACGACAGGCTGGCGCCGGCCTTGCCGGAGATCGCCGGGGCGAAGAAGAACGCGTTGAACGGCTCCGCCTGGCGCAGGTCGCGTGACGGTATCCGCGCGATGTCCCCGCTGATCTTCGTCAACGCCGATGCCAAAGCGGACGGTCGTCCGGTCAGCATCGCGCCGGCGCGGTCAGCTGCCAGTTCGCGGTACCGCGACAGTGCGCGGGTCAGCAGGAACGAGATCGCGTAGACGGCGATCGACACCGCGATGACCGTGAGCACGATGACTGCCGTGTTCTGGTCGCGGTTGCGGCCCAGGCCGCCGTACAGGCCGAAGCGCGTGATGAGGCCGGCCAGTACGCCGAGGAACGACGCGATCGTCATCACGGCGACATCGCGGTGTGCGACGTGGGAAAGCTCGTGCGACAGCACGCCTTCGAGCTCGTCCTGGTCGAGCCGGCGCATGATGCCGGTGGTCACGCAGACCACCGCGTTCTTGGGGTTGCGGCCGGTCGCGAAGGCGTTGGGCAGGTCGACGTCGGCGATCGCGACGCGCGGCTTCGGCATGTCGGCCAGCGCGCAGAGCCGGTCGATCGTGCCGTGCAGCTCCGGAGCCTCCTCCGGCGTGACGATCCGGCCGTGCATCGCGTACAACGCGATCCGGTCGGAGAACCAGTACTGCACGAACAGCGCACCGCCCGCGATGACGACCGCCAGCACGGCGCTCTTCGTCAGCGCGATCAGCAAAGCGACGAAACCGACATACAGCAGACCGAGCAGGAAGCTGGTGATCAGCATCCGGCTGGACAGCCCGCGGTCAGGCGCGAATCGAGTCTTCATCCCACGTCCTTCCTCACCTGATAGTGAGGGTAGCTCGGGGTCAAACCCGGTCGTCCTCGCGGCTCTTGAGGTCCAGGTCGGCGAGCAGCGATCGGAGCTCGGAGCGGAGGAAGTCACGGGTGGCGACCTCGCCGACGGCCATCCGCAGCGACGCCATCTCACGGGCCAGGAACTCCATGTCCGCACGGGTCCGGGCGTCGACGTCGCGGTCGCGCTCGTACTGCACCCGGTCGCGGGCCTCTTGCCGGTTCTGGGCGAGCAGGATCAGCGGAGCGGCGTACGACGCCTGCAGGCTGAGCGCCAGCGTGAGGAAGATGAACGGGTACTGGTCGAACCGCACGCTCACCGGGGCGAAGATGTTCCAGCCGACCCAGAACAGGATCGTCGCGGTCATGTAGACCAGGAACTGCCCGGTGCCGAGGAAGCGGGCGATCCGCTCGGACAGCCGCCCGAACGCGTCCGCGTCGTACGTCGGCCGCGGTACGAACGTCCGCCGCCAGTCCCGCGGTATGTCGAGCCGCGTCGTCGTACCGCGGAACAGCCGGCGCTCGTCCGAGGACCGGCGGTCGTCACGAGGCATCGTGGTCCTCCTCCTGCTGCTCGCCGTGCTCCGGATGGTCGGTCTGATCTGTGTGGTCGTTTTCCCGCCAGTCGTCCGGGAGCAGGTGATCCAGTACGTCGTCGACGGTCACCGCACCGAGCAGGCGACCGTCGTCGTCCAGCACCGGCGCCGCGACCAGGTTGTAGGTCGCCAGGTACTTGCTGACTGTCTGCAGGCTGTCGTCCGGACGCAGCCCGTCGAGGTCCGTGTCCAGTACTGCGGACACCAGCTCGGACGGCGGCTCACGCAGCAGGCGTTGGATGTGGCCGATCCCGATGAACCGTCCGGTCGGCGTCTCCAGCGGTGGACGGCAGACGTAGATCATCGCGGCCAGTGCCGGACTGAGATCCGCGTTGCGCACATGTGCGAGCGCATCGGCCACCGTGGCGTCCACCGGCAGGATGACCGGCTCGGACGTCATCAGGCCACCGGCGGTGTGCTCCTCGTAGGTCAGCAGCCGTCGTACGTCCTCTGCTTCGTCCGGTTCCATCAGCGTCAGCAGGCGCTCGGCGGTCTCGGTCGGCAGCTCCGCGATCAGGTCGGCCGCGTCGTCCGGAGACATCTCCTCCAGTACGTCGGCGGCCCGCTCGGTGTCCAGACCGTCGAGGATCTCGACCTGGATGTCCTCAGGCAGCTCCTCGAGCACATCGGCCAGTCGCTCGTCGTTCAGCGCGGCTGCGATCTCCTTGCGCCGCTTGGCGGACAGATCGTGCAATACGCCGGCCAGGTCCGCGGCTCGCATCGAGTCGAACGCGGCCAGGATGTGCGTGGCGCCCTGGCCCTCCTCGTCCTGGGTGAAGCCCGAGACGTCTCTCCAGTCGAGCACGTAGGTCTGTCCGCGCCGCCGGAACCGCTTGGAACCCTCCCGCACCGCCACCTTGGTCAGCAGCCAGTCGCGGGTCCGCCACTGCTCCATCGCCATGTCGAACACCACCGCGGTCGCACCCGTGTCCGCGATGGTGACAGTCCGGTCGAGCAGCTCTCCCAACACGAGTACTTCGGTCGCGCGCTGCTCGAAGCGCCGTACGTTGAGCAGGCCGGTCGTGATGACGTGGCCGACGTCCACAGAGGTGACACGGGTCATCGGGAGGAAGATGCGGCGCCGGGTGAACACCTCGACGACCAGGCCGAGGACGCGGGGCGGTTGGTCGCCCTGGCGCATCATTGCCACCACGTCGCGGACCTTGCCGACCTGGTCCCCGTTCGGGTCGTAGACCGGCAACCCCGCCAACCGGGCGACGTACACACGTGACGGTGATCCGGTCATGTCCGAAGGCTAACCCGCGGAGCGGACGTCTCAGCTGAGGACGCTTCGTAGACTTCTTACCTCGGGCGACGGCGAAGTGGGGACTGACATGCAAGGATCGACCGGGCTCGGCACCGAGAGCGAGGCGGCGTACCTGGATCTGATCCGGTGGGGCGCTGCTTCACCGGTGGAGCTGGCCGCGCGGCTCGGGTGGCCGGTGGAGGAGGTTCAGCGAGCGGTCGAAGTACTGCAGGCCGAAGGGTTCGTGCACCGTACGCCGGCTCCCGGCGAGCTGATCGTTCCGGTGCCGCCGGAGCTTGCCGTGGAGCAGTTGGTGCAGCGGCAGGAGGAGGAGTTCGAGCGGATCCGCAAGGCGGCGTACCGGCTGGCTGCCGAAGCGACCAGGCAGGGAGGCGCGCGGCGGACCGAGGAGCTCATCGAGATCGTGACTGGTGAGCCCGCCGTGGGGCTGGCGTTCGATCGGGTGCAGCGGACGGCTCGGGTCGAGATGCGTGAGCTGGTCGCACCGCCGTACGTCGCGTCCGCTGAGGTCAACAGCACCCAGTTGGCGAGGCAGGGCGCTGGCGTGACGTATCGGGTGGTCTATGACAGCTCGGCGCTTGGTGACGCCGTACTGGCGGCCAGCGCGGTCAGTCACGTGCGGGCGGGGGAGCAGGCACGTATTGCGGACATGTTGCCGACCAAGCTCGCCGTAGCAGACCGGGAGCTCGCGTTGCTCCCACTGGACTGGGCTACACCTGCGCAAGACGCCGCTCTGCTGGTGCATCCGTGCAGTCTGCTCGATGCGCTCGTCGCGCTGTTCGAGACCGTGTGGAACCGCGCCAGCCCGCTCTCGGTGACAGACACGAACGGTCTGGAGGCCGAGGAGGCGATGTCGGCCGACGACCGGCACCTGCTGTCCCTACTGGTCGCAGGTCTGACCGACGACGCAGCCGGCGCCCGCCTCGGCATCAGCCGCCGCACTGTCGCCCGACGGGTCCAGCAGCTGATGGAACAGACCCACTCACGCTCCCGGCTACAACTGGGGTGGCACGCACGCGACCGTGGCTGGCTGTGATCGAGCGCTGGCCGGATTGGTCGTGACCACTTTGCGCCAGCCGGATCCGTAGCAGCAGGGCCGGGGAGCCACATGTAATGCGGAGATCGTTGGACCTCCCCCCGAGCTTGGAGCTTCCGTGCCCTTCCCCTCATCCTGCCGGCGTGGGCTGACCGCCCTCGGCGCGGCCGTGCTGGCGCTGACCGCCGTCACGATGCCGCAGGCCGGTGCGGCCCAGCCGGACGTCGCCGGTACGACGCCGCGCACGGTCACGCTGATCACCGGCGACAAGGTCACCGTGACGACTGTCGACGGCCGTCCGGCCGCGACAGCCAGCAAGCCGAACGGCACACCTGCCGGTGCGCACATCATGACTGTCGGCAACGACCTGTTCGTCTACCCGGACGCCGCTCTGCCGTACCTGGCGTCCGGTGTTCTCGACGAGCGCCTCTTCAACGTCACCGAACTCCTCGCCGACGGCTACGACGACGCGCACAGCGACGGCACGCCCCTCATCGTCTCGTACGCCCCGGGGCGGAAGCAGGCCGCACTGGCAGGCGCTCGCCAGACCCTCGCGCTGACCAGCATCAAGGGCGTGGCATTGACCGCGGACCACGACCAGGCCGCGTCCTTCTGGACGTCGTTCACCGGTGGCGGCTCGGCGGCCCGCACCGGGGTCGCGAAGATCTGGCTGGACGGCAAGTCCAAGGCGGCGCTGTCGGACACCACCGCACAGATCGGCGCACCGCAGGTGTGGCAGGGCGGTAACACCGGCCAGGGCGTCGACGTCGCCGTACTCGACACCGGGATCGACGCCGCACATCCGGATTTCGGTGGGCGGATCGTCGCGTCGCACAGCTTCGTGCCGGGCAAGGACGTCACCGACCGCAACGGTCACGGAACACATGTCGCCTCGACCATCGCGGGCACCGGTGCGGCCTCCGGCGGCAAGGAGCGGGGCGTCGCTCCCGGGGCCGGCCTGCATATCGGCAAGGTGCTGGACGACGACGGCAGCGGCCAGGACTCCTGGATCCTCGCCGGGATGGAATGGGCGGTGCGTGACCAGCACGCCAAGGTGGTCAGCATGAGCCTCGGCTCCGGTCCGACCGACGGCACGGACCCGATGAGCCAGGCGGTGAACTCGCTGAGCGCGGAGACCGGTGCGTTGTTCGTGATTGCCGCGGGCAACTCCGGCCCAGGCCCGTACAGCGTCTCGGCGCCGGGTGCCGCGGACGCGGCCCTGACCGTCGGTGCGGTGGACGGGGCCGACCGGCTCGCCTCGTTCTCCAGTCGCGGTCCCCGGCTCGGCGACAGCGCACTCAAGCCCGACCTGACCGCGCCTGGTGTCGATGTGCTCGCCGCACGGTCGCAGTACTCGCCGGAAGGAGAGGGGCCGTACGTCGCGATGAGCGGCACGTCGATGGCTACGCCGCACGTCGCCGGTGCGGCGGCCCTGCTGGCCGAGGCACACCCTGACTGGACCGGGCAGCAACTGAAGGACGCGCTGGTCAGCACGACCAAGACGACCGTGCAGTACAGCCCGTTCTCTGCCGGCACCGGTCGGCTGGACGTGGCTGCCGCGGTGCGCAGCACGCTGTACTCGTCAGGCTCTGCCTTTGCCGCAGTGAAGTGGCCGTACCCGGCGAGTGGACTGGTGCAGAAGGATGTCACCTACACCAACAACGGTGCCGAGCCGGTAACGCTGAACCTGTCGCTCACGAACCAGGGCATTCCCGCCGGCCTCTTCACGCTGACGACTCCGCAGTTGACGGTGCCGGCTCATAGCACCGCGACTGCGGGGGTGGTGAGTCACCTCGACGTCGCCGCCGAGGACGCGGGCTACAGCTCGATGCTGACGGCAACCGATGCGAACGGGGCAGTGCTAGCTCACACCTCGGTCGGCGTCAGCAAGCAGAGTCAGCACGTCAAGCTGTCGCTCCGGGCGAAGGACCGGCACGGCACCCCGCTCTCCGGTGTCGTCGTGCTCAAGGACATCAAGCGGGACGTTGTGCCGAAGGTGTACGAGGTGAACGGCAGTCTCGACGTCGACGTTCGCCCGAGCACGTACGCCGGGTGGATGTACGCCGACGTACCCGGTCTGGACGGGCCGCACTCGCTGGGACGCGCAGTCATCAGCCAGCCGGAGGTCGACGTCGCCCAGGACCAGACGCTGACGTTCGACGCGGCCGGACTTCGTAAGGTCGCCGCAGTTACACCACGGCCCACCGACAACACGTACGTCCGTGTCGACCAGTACCGCAGTTACGGCGATCTGCATCGCTTTGTCGATACGTATCAGCTCGAGTGGTGGATCTACGACTCCCTGTGGGCGACGCCGACCCGCAAGGTGACACAGGGCTCCTATACGTTCGGCACCCGCTGGCGCCAGGTGCAGCCCGCGCTCACGGTGGGCTCGTTCGACAGCGTCGTACAGAGCTGGTCGCCGAAGCTGCCGGCCGGCGCCGGTGCCTACCCGGTGGTGTACGTCGGCTCGGACGTCGCGAAGTACAACGTCCGCGGCAAGATCGTGGTTGCCCAGCGCAACGACTCCGTATCTCCGACGGCGCAGGCCACGGCCGCGGCCGAGGGCGGTGCGAAACTGCTGCTGATCCTGAACGACGGCTACGGGCCGCTGGACGCGTGGGCCGATCTGCCGCAGGAGGAGGCGCCTGCACTGCCGGTGGCGTCGCTGAACACCGACGAGGGTCAGCAGTTGCTGTCGCACAGGCCCAAGGTGCTCCCGCTCGTCTCGCACCCGTACCCGGAGTACCTGTACGACCTGGTCCAGCACCACGACGGGGCGGTTCCGAAGGACCCGGGGTACCGGCCGACCGCCCGGGACCTCGCGCGTATCGACGAGACCTTCCGCGACACGAAGCCCGGGGACGCGCTCGACATCCGCTTCGACCTGTCGGCCGACCTGACGTGGGCCGTGGGTGCCGCAGCTACGACTGTTCCGGCACAGGGTGACCACACGGTCTGGGTCACGGCCGCCCCGAAGGTGAAGTGGGTCAGTCAGGCCGCGGTACCGGACCTGACCCAGCAAGGCTCGTCGTTGTCGTACCGCGCACGCAGCACCACGCAGGAGACCTGGTTCGGTGGCATCCAGCGTCCGCGGCTACTCAGTGACAGCGCGCTGTCGACGCCGCCTTCACGCACCGGGGACATCATGAGCGTCTTCAGCCTGCCTGGCTTCGCCGACTCGGGCCCGCACCAGGGCATCGTGTACGACGTCGGGGCTCCGGTCACGACGGCCTTCTACCAGGGCGACACGCTGATCGGTGAAGGCGCCGACATGCTCTCGGTCGAGGTCGCTCCGGAGCCGCTGCCCTACCGGCTCGTCGCGGACACCAAGCGGGACCTGCCGAACCGTCCGTACTCGCCGAGCACCCACACCGAGTGGGGATTCACGTCCGGGCAGGCCGACTTCGCGAACCTGGAGACGCTGCCGCTGCTCCAGCTCGACTACTCGATCGCGACGGACCTGTCGGGTCGAGCGAAGCGCGACGCCGAGCTCGGTGTAACGGCTTCGCACCTGCCGGGAGCGATGGACACGGGCAAGGTCAGCGCGGCGACGCTGGAGCTGTCGTACGACGACGGAGCGAGCTGGCGGCCTGTTCGGCTGCAGCGGTCCGGTGCCGGTTGGCGAGGCAAAGTGGGCGCGCCGCCGTCAGCCACGTACGTGAGCCTTCGGGTGACCGCGCGCGACGACGCCGGCAACAGCGTGAGCCAGACCGTCCAACGGGCCTTCGGGCTCCGCTAACTCAGCTTGGGGCGGCGGCGGATCGGGCGGTGCAGAGTCCTGGGTGGCTTGCCGCGGGTGGTCGCACTGGTCCGGATCGGGGCCTCGGCGCGAGGAGTGGCGTCGTAGCGTCCCGGTGCCTCGGTGATCTCGCCGGTCGGCTCCAGGACGAGGATGTCGGCCTCGGTCTGCCAGCGCTCGAGCTGCGTGTCCAGTCCGGCCGCGTTGAGGCGCTCGGTCCGCAGTACCTGGGCTGCCGCCGTCCACTCGTCGGTCCCGGGCTCCAGCCGCCGTACGGTCGCGTTCCAGGCCGCCAGGCGGTTGGTTGCCGGTTTGGCAGGTACGACGACCTCCGCCGTCCCGGCCGTGGCGAGTCCGGGCAGTGGCTGCTCTGCGCTCTCGGCTGCATCCGCGAGTACGACGTACTGTCCGTCGACGGTCGCGAACCACGCCGGGGCGGGGCGTCCGCCGTTCCAGGACAGCCAGACGAGACCGGCCTTCTTCATCACTCCGGCGATCTCCGTCACAGCGTCCGCGTTCTCCACGGGCCAAGAGTGTCACAGTGAGCGATGTCACCGGGCAGGTCGCGTGCGTTTCGCCGTACGCTGCCGGTGACCGGTGGGTAACCGAGTGGAGGTCCGATGTCCGAGCAGGTTCTACGCAGTCGGCGGTCATGTCTGGCCACGCCCGGGTCCAACCCGCGGTTCCTGGCCAAGGCGAAGGGGCTGGATGCGGACCAGGTGTTCCTGGACCTCGAGGACTCGGTCGCGCCGATCGCGAAGGCGGACGCCCGGAAGAACATCGTCGCCGCCCTGAACGAGGGCGGCTGGGGTACGAAGCTCCGCGTGGTCCGGGTGAACGACTGGACCACCGAGTGGACCTACGCCGATGTGATCGAGGTCGTCGCCGGCGCCGGCGCGAACCTCGACTGCATCATGCTGCCGAAGGTGCAGACCGCCGAGCAGGTGGTCGCGCTCGACCTGCTGCTCACCCAGTTGGAGAAGGTGCACGGGTACGAGCCGGGCCGGATCGGCATCGAGGCGCAGATCGAGAACGCGCTCGGCCTGACCAACGTGAACGCGATCGCGCAGGCCTCGCCGCGGGTCGAGACGATCATCTTCGGCCCGGCCGACTTCATGGCGTCGATCAACATGAAGTCGCTGGTAGTCGGCGAGCAGCCGCCCGGGTACGACGTCGGCGACGCCTACCACTACATCCTGATGCAGATCCTGATGGCCGCGCGGGCGCACGGCAAGCAGGCGATCGACGGCCCGTACCTGCAGATCAAGGACGTCGACGGCTTCCGCCGCGTAGCGGGCCGCTCGGCCGCCCTTGGCTTCGACGGCAAGTGGGTCCTCCACCCAGACCAGATCGCCGCGGCGAATGAGGTCTACTCGCCCCGCCAGGAGGACTACGACCACGCCGAGAACATCCTCGACGCGTACGACCACTACACGTCGGCCGCAGGCGGCGCCCGCGGCGCAGTGATGCTCGGCGACGAAATGATCGACGAGGCCTCCCGCAAGATGGCCCTGGTCATCTCCGCCAAGGGCCGCGCCGCCGGCCTCACCCGCACCGACATCTGGCAACCCCCGGCGGACTAGGGCCCGACCTGGGCCATGATCGCGAGTAGGTGGCCGTCGGGGTCGGGGAAGAAGGCCATCCATTCTTCGATGCCGTTGTCGTGCTTGTGGATCAGGTGCGGCGCCTGCTCGAAGTCGACGCCGCGCGCGGAGAGTTCGTCGTACGCCGTCTGGATGTTGTCGACGCGGAAGTAGATGATCGACGGTTCGCCGGCGGTTTCGGTGGTGCTGAGGAACAGGCGGGTGCCGCCGCAGTCGAAGAAGGCCAGGTCTCCGAAGGTGTAGAGGTGAGGGAGCCCTAGTACGTCGCCGTAGAACGCCACCGCTTTCTCGATATCGGTGACCGAGCGGGAGATCTGTCCAATTGCGCCCAGTTGCATCATCTCGACGCCTCCTCCTTGTCCTTGTAGGGCACTGTCGGCGGGCACACCGCGCCAGCTGCGAAGCTCGGCCCGGCGGTGCAGGCCGAGCTTCAGCAAGGCGTTCGCGACATGGAACTTGACCGCATCGACGCTGACCCCGCGACGCTGCGCGATCTCGCGGTTCGACATGCCGTGGCGCACCATGTGCACCACCCGCCACTCGGCAGGCGTCAGTACGTCGGGATGTCTCGGTCGTCCGCGGGTGCCCACGTCGCCACGGTAAGGCCGGGAGGCGGCGAATTACCCTCCCCTCAGCGGCTCCAGACCTTGTAGATGCGGATCGGCTCGACCGGCGGCCCGTCCTGGTCGGGATCGGCGATGCCGGCGGCGACCATGCGGTCGAGCGTCGACATGCCGGCGATCACGTGGCCGAGGACGGTGTAGTTCGGCGCGATGTTCGCGAACGAGTGCACGACGAAGAACTCGGAGCCGTTGGTGCCCGGGCCCTGGTTGCCATAAGCAACAGTGCCGCGCGGGTACGTCTCCTTGCCGGTCACCTCGTCCGGGAACTTGTACCCCGGTCCGCCTTCCTCCTGGCGGTAGATGTCGCCGCACTGCAGTACGCCGAGCCGCGCCGAGTTCGTCAGCCGGAAGCACTGCGTCGAGTCGTAGAACCGGCTCTTCACCAGGTGCACGAAGTTGTGCACACCGCACGGCGCGTTGGCGCGGTCCATCCGGACGACGAACGGTCCGTAGTTCGTCACGAAGAACACGTCGACCGTGCCCTTCGCGCGCGCCTTCGCGGACGGGATCCGCACCGGCTTGGCGGCCGGGTTCTCGGGTGTGGGCGTGAACTCGCACGTCACGACCGGCTTCGGGTGCCGGACGGGCGTTGCGGACGCCGTCGAGGTGGTCAGCGTCGCGGCGACGAGGGTGGCCGCGATCAGGGCGGGTATCGATCGCTTCATGCGACACACCGTAGTACTCCGATCGCAGCCTGCAGAGGTTCCGGAAGGCTTTCTCAAGGATTCGGCCGCGGACTCGATCATCCCGCGCTTCCCGCCTAAGGTGTTGCGGTCCACTGCGGAAGGTGTGGTTTGTGAACGGCGAGGTACTGGCAGGTCGGTACCGATTGGTGACCCTGCTCGGCAGGGGCGGTGCAGGTGAGGTCTGGCAGGCCGAGGACACCGTGCTCGCCCGGCAGGTGGCGGTCAAGCTCCTCAGGAGCCTCGACGGCGACCCCATGGACGCGGTGCAGCGCTTCCAGGCGGAGGCGCAGGCCGCGGCGCGGCTGTCCCATCCGAACGTGGTTGCGACGTACGACGTAGGCGCTGCCGGCGACCACGTGTTCCTGGTGATGGAGCTGGTCCAGGGCCCCGACCTCCAGAAGCTCATGCGTACTGCGGGGCTCCCGACAGCCGATCTGGTCACGGACATCGCCACCCAGGGCGCCCGCGCGCTGGACGCGGCGCACGAGGCCGGGATCGTCCACCGCGACGTGAAGCCGGGCAACCTCCTGCTGGCACCCGACGGCACGCTCAAGATGACCGACTTCGGCATCGCCAAGCGCGCCGGCAACGAGACGACCGGACTGGGCGTCCTGCTCGGTACGGCGTCGTACGTGTCGCCGGAGCAGGTCCGTGGCGAACCGGCCACGCCCGCCAGCGACTGGTACTCGTTCGGCTGCGTCCTGCACGAGCTCCTGACCGGTACGCCGCCGTTCACCGGGCCGACCGTCGACGTGGTGATGCGCCAGCACCTCGACGCACCCCCGCCGCCGATCACGCGCACCGACGTACCGCCGGAGCTGTCGAACCTCGTCACGCACCTGCTGGCGAAGAACCCGGCAGACCGCCCGTCGTCGGCCGCCGACGTGGCTGCACTCCTCGCACCGGCCAACCAGACCCAGGTGCTGGCGTTCACACCGCCTGCAGCAGAGGACGTCCTCGGCGTCGGCAGGTGGGAGGACGACGACGACCAGGCTGCCGCCAGCGGACACCGAGCACCGCGACGTACGCTCCCACTGGCAAAGATCGGTGTTGCAGCCGCTGTCGTCGTAGCGGGTGTAGTAGCCGCGCTGCTGCTCCGATCCGGTGTAACAACCGATCCGCCGGCACAGGCCAGCGGTACGCCGTCAGCGCCCGTGGTGAAGGCGACCAGCGCACCCAAGACCACGCCGAAGCCCGAGCCGACGCCTTCGAAGACTCCGTCGAAGAAGCCCACGCCCAAGCCGACTCCGAAGCCGACGCAGCAGAACCCACAGGCGGCACTGGTGCAAAACCTGCGCACACTCGCCGCACAGGTCCGTGCGACGCAGCAGGGCAGCCACAGCAAGGCACCTCGCGACGCGGCGCAGCAGCTGGACCGGGCTGCCGAGGCGATCGACCACGGCGACATGGGTGCGGCCGCCCGGAACTTCTACGCAGCCCGGCAGCGGCTGTTCGAGGCGCAGCAGCGCCACCGCTGGCAGGCGACCCCGCAGATCGCTGCTCTGTTCCAGTCCATCGGGCAGGCGCTCCCACGCCCGGGCCACGACAACAACGAGTGAGCCACGCGACCTCCGCCAGGTGGTCGATGTCACAGCGGGTGTCACCCTCGTGCCGGGATGCTGATTACCGCGATACTCGCGGGTAAGCCGGTCGAAGGAGGCGCAGCATGAGCAGGTTGCAGCAGACCGAGGGGCTCACGGACATTCAGGAAGAGATCCTGAAGACGGTCCGGGCGTTCGTCGAGGCGGAGATCCTCCCGGTCGCCACCGAGCTCGAGCACCGCGACGAGTACCCGACCGAGATCGTCGAGGGCCTCAAGGAGCTCGGCCTGTTCGGGCTGATGATCCCCGAGGAGTACGGCGGCCTGGGCGAATCGCTGCTCACCTACGCACTGTGCGTCGAGGAGATCGCGCGCGGCTGGATGAGCGTCTCCGGCATCATCAACACGCACTTCATCGTCGCGTACATGCTGCTGCAGCACGGCACCGACGAGCAGAAGCAGAAATACCTGCCGCGGATGGCGACCGGCGAGGTGCGCGGCGCGTTCTCGATGTCCGAACCGGGCTGCGGTTCCGACGTCGCGGCGATCAAGACCAAGGCCACGCGCGAGGGCGACGGCTACGTGATCAACGGCCAGAAGATGTGGCTGACCAACGGCGGCTCGTCGAACCTCGTCGCCGTCCTGGTGAAGACCGACGAGCAGCAGGACTCTGTCTACAAGAACATGACGACGTTCCTGGTCGAGAAGGAGCCCGGGTTCGGCGAGGTCGACAAGGGCCTGACCGTGCCGGGCAAGATCGAGAAGATGGGCTACAAGGGCGTCGACACCACCGAGCTGGTCTTCGACGGCTACCGGATCGACGGCGCGCAGATCCTCGGCGGCGTACCGGGCAAGGGCTTCTACCAGATGATGGACGGCGTCGAGGTCGGCCGGGTGAACGTCGCGGCGCGTGGTTGCGGTGTCGCGCGGCGGGCGTTCGAGCTGGGCATCTCGTACGCGCAGCAGCGGGAGACGTTCGGCAAGAAGATCGCCGATCACCAGGCGGTGCTGTTCCGGCTGGCCGACATGGCGGTCAAGGTCGAGGCGGCACACGAGCTGATGGTGAAGGCGGCCCGGAAGAAGGACAGCGGCTCGCGCAACGACTTCGAGGCCGGCGTGGCGAAGTACCTGGCGAGTGAGTACTGCGCGCAGGTGGTGGAGGACTCGTTCCGCATCCACGGCGGGTACGGGTTCTCCAAGGAGTACGAGATCGAGCGCCTCTACCGCGAAGCGCCCATGCTCCTGATCGGAGAAGGCACAGCCGATATCCAGCGCATGATCATCGGCCGCCGCCTGCTCGAGGACTACAAGCTCTGACGGACGCACGCTGGGTCGACAGGCGGGGCGGTGCCGGTCGGCCCAGCGTGCGGCGGGGCAGGGGATGTGGGGGCTAGACGGGCGTCCGCGCCGGAGGCCGGGAGTGGCCGGAGCCGTAGCCGGACAGCAGCCAGATGCCCAGCTGGGTGATCTCGTGGCGTACCGAAGCGCCGGCTCGGCGGGTGGTGATGAGGCCGGCCTCCCGCAGTACGGTCGCTTGGTGGCTGGCTGCGGCTGGGGAGATGCTGCAGCGTTTCGCCAGCTCCGTCGTCGTACAGCCGCTGACGGTCGCCTCCAGGGCGGCCGCGCGGGTCGAGCCGAGCAGTGAGCCCAGCGGGTCACTCGACAGCGCAGACTCGGCAGACTCCGCCGACGCCTGCCGCAGGATCCCCGGCGCATGCTGGATCGGGTACACCAGGATCGGTTTGAGGTCCGGGTCCCGCAGCTTGGTCGGTACCTGCCAGCAGAACGCCGAGGGCTGCAACTCGATTCCCCTGCCATCGAGATACAGATCGCGGTCGTTCATGTCCAGCACCTGCAGGACCGGCGCGACCCACCGGACCCGCGGATGCAGCGACGACAGCAGCCGGTCCACCCCGTGCCGGGCCAGCGCCTCCCCACGATGGGCGTGGTCCGCGGACACATGCGTGCCGATCGACTTCCAGTACGGCGCGATGGCCGCGTCGTGGTACGTGCGGATGGCCCGGCCGAGCTTGTGCATCGACATCCGGCCGCCCTGCGCCAGCTCCCTGGTCCACGGCGACGCCGGCCGGTACGTCCCTAGCAGGTCAAGCTGGCTGCGGAGTTGTTGCCGCGGCGTCGCCAGCGCCTGCTCCAGCGCGGAGTCGAAGTCCGGTGCGGACTCCGCGGGCGTCAGGAAGTCGGGAGAGTAGCCCTTCGAGGGCGTGAGCTCCAGCAGCAGCCGCATCTGGTCCGGCGCGACTCTGGCCCGCACCTGGCGGCGCCAGTCCTCGAAGATCAGCCGGCCGTCCGAGTGCTGCAGCATGTGCAGGCTGAGCAGTACCTCCCAGAGGGGCGCCGGCTTGGTCGCGACGGTGACGCGGGCGAGGTCCCGTGGCGTGAAATGGATTCGAAGCACCGCAAGTCCCTCCCCTTGGTCGCAGAACGTGCTCGATTCCTGACCGAACGCGACGGCAGAATTCAATCAAGGCGGCGGATTGGTCCACAACCGTTTGAACATTCCAATCCGCAGGTACTCCCGGCCATGGCAAAAGGTTGCCAAGTCGCCTATCGGACGGTAGAGAACACCTGCATCACAGCCAGTGGTTCCGCTTGAACAAGCGGTAAAGGACGACACACGCGGATGCCATGACGCCGAGGACGACGAAGTACGCGTACTTCAGGCGCAGTTCGGGCATGTAGTCGAAGTTCATGCCGTAGATCCCGGCGATCATCGTCGGCACCGCAAGGATGGCGACCCAGGCCGAGATCCGCCTCATATCCTCGTTCTCGGCCACCTGCAGCTGCGCCAGCCCGGCCTGCAGGATCGAGCTGAGCAGCTCGTCGAACGAGATCACCTGCTCCTTCACTCGTTGCAGGTGGTCGTCGACGTCGCGGAAGTAGTTCCTGGTCTCCTCGGCGATCAGCGGGTTCCGCAGCGTCGACAGTGCGCGCATCGGACCGGTCAGCGGTGCCACGGCCCGCTTGAGCTCCAGGACCTCGCGCTTCAGCTGATAGACCTTGTCGATGTTCCGCCAGCCACGCGGCGTGAACATGCCGGTCTCGATCGAGTCGATGTCGGCCTGTACGGCGTCCGCGACCTCCAGGTACCGGTCGACGACGTGGTCGGCGATCGCGTGCAGTACTGCGCCCGGACCGGCGGCCAGCCGCTTCGGCTCCTTCTCCAGCTCCTGGCGCAGTCCGGTCAGCTCGCTGTGCTCACCGTGCCGGACCGTGACGACGAACCCGGCGCCGCAGAAGACCATGACCTCGCCGGTCGCTACCACCTCGCTCGTAGCGGTGAGATCCCGGTGCGGGACGTACGTGACCGTCTTGAAGACCGCGAACAGCGTGTCGGCGTACCGCTCGAGTTTCGGGCGCTGGTGTGCCTCCGACGCGTCCTCGAGCGCCAGCGGGTGCAGACCGAACTCCTGGCCGATGATGGCGAGCTGGTGTTCGGTCGGCTCGAACAAGCCGATCCAGACGAACCCCTGGCCGTGCCGGGCCCGGTCCAGCGCGTCGGTGTACGAATTGACCCGCTCGTCGCGTACACCGTCGCGGTAGAGACCCCAGTCGATCAGGGCGCCCTCGAGCTTGCCGGTGACGACCTCGTCCGGCGTACGGCCGTCAGCGCCACCGTGGCGGGCGAAGGCCCGTCCTACTCGGCGTGTCGCGCCCATGTCCCACCGTCGCCCGGCCATCACGGCGAGGCTATCAAGACGCGGTAACCAGCTGTCGGCAATGATGGGGGGTGGACGCACGTGGAGAGGAACGACGATGACCGCGCAGGGCATGCCCTCGATGGACCCCAGACCGACCGGTCTGACGATCGGGACGTACGACACCTACCGGGAGGCGCAGCGAGCTGTCGACTATCTCTCGGACGAGAAGTTCCCGGTGCAGCACACGACCATCGTCGGCAACAACCTGCGCCAGGTGGAGAAGATCACCGGCCGGCTGACGTGGGGCCGCGCGCTGACCGCGGGTCTGGCCAGCGGCGCCTGGTTCGGTCTGTTCGTCGGTCTGCTGCTGGGGCTGTTCACGACAGGCAACTGGCTCGCGGCGCTGCTCACCGGTGTGGTGCTCGGTGCGTTCTTCGGGTTGGTGTTCGGTGGCCTGAGCTACGCGCAGTCCGCGGGCCGGCGTGACTTCACCTCGCGGACCGCGGTGGTGGCGACGACCTACGACGTACTGTGCGACTTCAAGTTCGCTGAAGAGGCCCGGAACCACCTGGCGAAGCTGGCGCTGAAGGGTGAGGTTCACCCGGTCATGCCCGACCACCCGGTGCAGCAGCCCACCCAGGACTGATCGGGTGACGTATCTCTCGCCTCGGTGAGAGCCAGACCACGGTCCGGATGCGCCTGGACCCGGCAGCATGGGGAATCCAGGACCGAGGAGGAACCGCGATGCAGTTCGGGCGCAGCTACGAGGAGTTCGAGGTCGGTGCCGTCTACAAGCACTGGCCGGGCAAGACGGTGACGGAGTACGACGACCACCTGTTCTGCCTGCTGACGATGAACCATCATCCGCTGCACCTGGACACGCACTACGCCGAGGAGACCACCCAGTTCGGCAAGAACGTTGTGGTGGGCAACTACATCTACTCGATCCTGCTCGGCATGTCCGTCCCCGACGTGAGCGGCAAGGCGATCGCGAACCTCGAGATCGAGTCACTCCGCCACGTCGCCCCCACCTTCCACGGCGACACCATCTACGGCGAGACCGTAGTCCTGGACAAGTGGGAGTCCAAGTCGAAGGACGACCGCGGCATAGTCCACGTAGAAACCAAGGGCTACAAACAAGACGGCACCGTAGTCTGCCTCTTCCGGCGCAAGGTAATGGTCCCCAAGAACAGCTACCTGGAAAGCCGGGGCGGAGAACAGCCTGGCCGCCCCACCCCGGCTTCCTGAGGTTCAGAGGAAGAGTTCGATTACCGGGACCTCGACGTTCGGGCGTTGGATGGGGAGTTTGAGGGTTAGCGTGTCGGGGGAGACGCCGCCCATGCGGGTGTTCTGGGCGGTTTGATTGGGGTCGTTGGGCATGCGCTTGATCTCGGAGGCGTCGTTCAGGAGTTGGGCGTATTTGACCTTCCCGCCCAGGCCAGGGAGGTGGACGTGGCCCATCGGCCAGGAGAACAGGTGCAGGTAGAGGCGGTTGCCCTTCTGTGTGTAGCGGGCGTCGGTGGGCGGCGTGTACTCCGAGGGTCGCGCACCGCGGATCGACCGCTCGTGCAACCGCATCCACTCACCGATCGACGCCAGCGTCGCCAGCGCGCGCGGGTCGAACTCGCCGCGCCCGGTCGGACCGACGTTCAGCAGCAGGTTGCCGTCCTTGGAGACCGAGTCGACCAGCATCTTCACCAGCGTCTCCGGTGACTTCCAGTCCAGGTTGTCCCGGTCGTACCCCCAGCTGCCGTTGAGCGTCTGGCACGCCTCCCACAGCACCGGTACGCCGTCGCGCTCCATCGGACCGTCCGGCTGGTACTGCTCCGGCGTCACGAAGTCCCCAGGGATGTCCAGCCGGTCGTTGATCAGGATGTCCGGCTGCAGCTCCCGCACCATCGCCATCAGCTCGACGGACCGCCACTCGTCCTTACCCTTGCCGTTGCCCGGACCGGGAAGACCGTCCTCGCGGTTGCGGTTCGGGTACGAGAAGTCGAACCACATGATGTCGATCGGCCCGTAGTTCGTCAGCAGTTCACGCGTCTGCGCGTGCAGGTAGTCGGCGTACACCTGGACGTCCCGTCCCGCCGCCTTCGCCTGCGCTTCCTCGTCGTACCGCTGCGGGTGGAGGACGTCGATCGGGAACTCCGGGTGGTGCCAGTCGATCAGCGAGTGGTAGAACCCGACCCCGAGCCCTTCGGCCCGGCACGCCTCGACGAACTGCTTCACGAGATCCTTGCCCGCACCCCAGGCGGTGTGCGCGACCGTGTAGTCGGACACCTCGGAGTCCCACAGGCAGAAGCCTTCGTGATGCTTGGTCGTGAGTACGGCGTACTTCATCCCGGCGCCACGGGCGGCAGCGGCCCACTTGCGCGGGTCGTAGAGGTCAGGCTCGAAGTGGTCGAAGTACGGCTGGTAGTCCTCGTCGGTCAGCCGTTCACGGTTCTTCACCCACTCGTGCCGGGCCGGCAGCGAGTACAGGCCCCAGTGGACGAACAGGCCGAACCGCCAGTCGCGGAACTTCTCGACAGAAGCCGCGGGAGGCGTATCAGTCATCAGAACTCCTAATGAAGGAAGGAAAGAAGGGGAGGGGGCGGGGTTCAACGGCCGCCGAGTCCGGTGACGAGCAGACCGCGGACGAGGTGTTTCTGCAGCAGGACGACGAGCAGGACGGTCGGGATCATCGCCATCACCGACGCCGCCATCATCAGGTTCCACTGGGTGCCCTGCTGGCCGACGAACTGCGCCAGGCCCAACGGCACCGTGCCCTTGTCCTCGACGCTGTTGATGATGATCAACGGCCATAGGAAGCTGCCCCAGAAGCTGATGAAGGTGAAGACGGTGAGTACGGCGATGGCCGGCCGCGCGAGCGGGAGCATGATCCGGAAGAACGAGCCGAACGGACCGCAGCCGTCCACCCGGGCCGCCTCCTCGAGCTCGGCCGGGACGGTGAGGAAGAACTGCCGCAGCAGGAACGTGCCGAACGCGGTGAACGCCCAGGGCAGGATCAGGGCCCAGTAGCTGTCCACCCAGCCGAGCGACTGCATCAGCCAGTACATCGGCACGATCAGCACTTCCTGCGGCACCATCAGCGTGCCGAGGAACAGCACGAACAGTTGCTCACGGCCCCTGAATTTCAGCCGCGCGAAGGCGTACGCCGACATGCTCGAGGCAGCGACCACCACCAGCGTGCCGGCCACCGCCACGAACAGGCTGTTCAGGAAGTAGCGGTCGAACGGCGCGAACGTGAAGGCGTCCGCGTAGTTCTTCCAGCGGATCTCGGAGCCGAACAGGTGCGGTGTCGGTGTGAACACCTCGTCGGCGGGTTTCAGCGACGTCGACACGGCGTACACCAACGGCCCGAGGAAGACGATCGCGACGATGATCAGCAGGGTGTGCGAGACGCCGCTGCGGACCTTGCGGACGGCGCTGTTGGTCTCAGACGTCATAGTTCACCCACCGCTTCTGGCCGAGGAACTGGATCGCGGTGATGCCCATGATGATCACGAACAGCACCCAGCCGGCCGCCGAGGCCAGCCCCATCGTGAGGAACTGCCAGCCCTGGTTGTAGACGTACATGACGATGGTCTGGGTGGCCACGCCCGGGCCGCCCTGGGTCAGGATGAACGGCTGCGCGAACACCTGGAACGACGTGATCAGCGTCATCGTGGTGGCGAAGAACATCGACGGGGTGATCATCGGCCAGGTGATGTAGCGGAACCGCTGCAACGGCCCGGCGCCGTCGATCTGCGCGGACTCCAGCTGTGACTGCGGCACCTGGTCGAGCGCGGCCGAGAAGACCAGGAAGTTGTACCCGAAGCCCTGCCAGATCGACATCGCCACGATGGCCGGCATCGCCCAGGTCGACGAGCCGAGGAAGTTCGGCGCGTCGATGCCGAACCAGCTCTGCAGGCCGCCGTCGATCAGCCCACCGGGCTGGAACAGCAGCCGCCAGACCATCACGTTGGCGACCATCGGCGTCATCACCGGGATGAAGAACAGCACCCGGAAGATCTGCCGGCCCTTGATCTGCGGGCCGAGCCAGACCGCGAGCCCGAGCGAGACGACCACGTTCAGCGGCACGTACAGCACCACGAACAGCACGGTGTTGAGCACGACCCGGCGGAAGACCGCGTCGTGCAGCAGGTGCGAGTAGTTGCCGAGGCCGAGGAACGAGCGGGTGCCGAACACCGGCCAGTCGAACAGGCTGATGCCGAGCGCCATCGCGGTCGGGAACAACGTGAACAGGGCCAGCCCGCCGAGGCTCGGAGCCAGGAAGACCGACGCGTACCGACCGTCCCGTCGCAACGCGGGCCGGCGCCCCGCCCGGGCGGCACCTACAGGTGCGCCCGGGGGAGCGACGGTTGTGTCGGTTGCCATCAGGAACCAGCGCCCGCCTGGTCCTGGATGGTCTTCAGCGCCTGGTCCGGCGGGATCTCGCCGTTCAGCGCCTGCGTCCCGAACCGGTTGAGCAGGTCGGCCACCTGGACCCAGTTCTTCGAGGTGACCAGCGGGATCGAGTGCTCGGAGGCGTAGTCGATCGTCTCCTTCGCGCCCGGGATGTTCGCGGCGGTGAACCAGACCGGGTGCGCCACGGTACGGGCCGGGTACGCGCGGCCGGCCTGGGCCAGCACGGTCAGCGGCTTCTCACTGGTCATCGACATGATGGCCTGGAAGGCCGCGTCGGGCGTCTTGCAGGACCGGGCGATACCGAAGCCCGAGCCGGCGGTGTAGGTCTTGGAGCCGTCCGGACCGGCCGGGATCGGCGCGATCCCGAGGTCGAACTTGACCTTGCCCTTGGTGTCGATCAGCGACCACGGCCCGTTCAGCTGCATCGCCGCCTTGCCGCCGGTGAACTGCTGGGTCTCGAAGTCCGGGTTGCCGCCCGGCACCTGCGGGGCGATCTTGTCGGTCTTGACGAAGTCGGCGTACTGCGAGAAACCCTGCTCGAACTTCGAGTCGGTCAAGTTGAGCTTGCCGTCGGCCAGCGGCTCGGCGCCGGTCATCGTCCGCACCCAGGACATCGTGCCGAGGTCGCCGGGGGTCGTCACCAGGCCGGTCTTGCCGGCGGCGGTCAGCTTCTTCGCGGCGGCCTTGAACTCGTCCATCGTCCAGCCCGGCTTGGGGTCAGCTACGCCGGCGGCCTTGAACATGTCCTTGTTGTAGAAGATCACCATCGGGCCCGAGTCGTACGGGATCGCGATCTGTTTCCCGTCCGCCTTCAGGCCGTCCATGATCGGCTTGTCGAAGTCCTCGGCCTTCAGGCCGTACTTCTTCATCAGGTCGTCCAACGGCAGCATCGCATTGGCGTAGGACGCCATCCGCAGACTCTGCATACCGATGATGCAAGGTGCTTTGCCGCCGGCGAGCGTGGTCCCGATCTTCGACCAGTAACTGTCCCAGGGAGCGCCTTGGAGCTTGACGGTGATCCCGGCGTGATCGGTATGGGCCTGGTCGGCGACCTTCTGCCAGGCTGCCTGATCCTCGCTGCCGGCGACCCAGAACGCCCAGGTCAGGTCTGCCTTGTCGGCCGATCCCGAACTACTGCCGCTACTGCCGTTGTTGCCCCCGCAGGCGGTCACGGCGGTCAGGGCCAGGACCGACAGAGCGGCGGTGACCCAGCGGCGTGTCCGCGCCGGTGTTGCTTTCATCGCTGACCTCCAGGGACAGTGCTTGAAATTCAAGAAACGTACTGATTCATCCGATCTATAGTCGGAGGCATTCGGCGCAGTCAACACCTCAGGGCCATAATTCACGACCTGAACCGGCAATTCCGCCCTAGACATCCGATGTATGGTGCAGGAACATCGGATGTCTCAGCAGATTCAGGAGGTGAGGCGATGCGCGTCACCGACGAGGCGATCGATCGGATCAAGCAGATGATCGTGGCCGGGGAGCTGCGGCCCGGCGATCGCTTGCCGCGGGAGGCCGACCTGGCCGCCCGGCTCGGCCTGTCCCGGAACTCGTTGCGCGAGGCGGTGAAGGCGCTCGCGCTGATCCGGGTGCTGGAGGTCCGGCAGGGCGACGGCACGTTCGTCACCAGTCTCGATCCGTCGCTGCTGATGGAGACGATGGGTTTCGTCCTCGACCTGCATCAGGACGCGTCGGTGCTGGAGTTCTTCGAGGTACGGCGGATTCTCGAGCCGGCCGCGGCGGCCCGGGCGGCGTTGCGGATGGCGGACGACGACATCGCGGCACTTCGCAAGATGCTCGACGAGCTGGGGCCGGAGCCGGCGGTCGAGGATCTGCTGACCAGCGACGTGGAGTTCCACAAGGTGGTGGCGCTGGGCAGCGGCAATCGCGCCTTGGCCTCGATCATCGACAGTCTGCGGCAACCGACGTACCGGGCGCGGATCTGGCGGGGACTGACGCAGAGCGATGCCGTCACCCGGACGCTGGCCGAGCATCGCGCCATCCTCGATGCGATCGAGGGACGCGAGCCGGAGGTGGCCAGGTCCTGGGCGACGGTGCACATCGCGGGGGTGGAGCGGTGGATCCAGGAGGCGGTCAACCTCGATGAGCCTGACCGGGGCGGTGGGGTGGGGAAAGCAAGGGGTTCTGCAGCTCCACGAGAACTGCGGAAGGCATCGGGAGGGACAGTTCGACCGTTCCGTCGTGCAACTCCAGTGGAGTACTGACGAGCTTGGTCTGCTCGGCCAGCTCGGCGAGCTGGTCGTCTGGCGGCCAGTCCGGCAGATCCTTCGCCGCCGTCGCTACATCGGCTACGCCGATCTCCAGCGTGGTCGCGGTCGCCTGCCAGGACGGATCAACGCCGGGTAGCTCTAGACGGATGTTTCTCGACAGCTCCGATGCGCCGTTCGCCTTCGTCTGATCAAGCGTGAGGTTCCACAGCAGGACGGCGACGCGGTCGCGATCGCGGGACGCCCAGGCCTCGATGAGGCTGTCGGCGCCGTCGCCGGTGAGGGTGACGGGGAGCTCGACCGGGCCGAGCCGGCTCAGGAGAGTCATCGCGTGGTAGCGCGGTTTCGCCAACCCGCCAACGGTTTGCAGGCCGAAACCACCGTGCAGCAGCCGCGGTGGACGACCGAGCTCTTCGAAGTGATCCGACGCGACCCAGTACGAGAGTGCGTCGATCCGGCCGGCCGCCGACTTCATCCCGCGGAGCAGGAACACCCCGGAGAAGACCGAGTCGTTGATCGGGTTGAAGTGCGTCGGCGTCACGCCCCACTCGGTCCACAGGATCCGCAGGTCGCCGTACCCGTGCCGCTCCAACGACGCCCGTACGTCGAGCGGCGGTGAGCCGTAGGTGTGCGTGGAGACGAAGTCGATCGGCGTACCATACCGTTTGGTATGGTCGAGCAGGTCGTCGACCCAGCCGGCCGCGGCGGAGGACGGGCCGCCGACCGCGAGCCGGGGATCGACCGACTTCACGGCCGCCGCGGATACGTCGTAGAGCTGCAGCCATTCGGTCTTCGTGCCGGACCAGAAGACCTCGAGGTTCGCCTCGTTCCAGACCTCGAAGTCCCAGGTCAGCACTTCGTCCAGGCCGTACCTGTCGACGAGATGCTGGACCAGTGCGCGGACCAGGTCGTACCACGCGTCGTACGACGCCGGCGGCGAGATGATCGCGCCGTACTCGAAGACCGTCTTCGACGGGTCGGCCGCCAGCTCCCGGGGCATGAAGCCGAGCTCGACCACCGGCCGCAGCCCGATCGCGAGCAGCTTGTCGTAGATCGTGTCCACGACCGAGAAGTCGTAGCCGGACTCGGTGATCACATGCGTGTCGTCGTGAAAGATCGCGTGCGCGCGAACCGTGCGTACGCCGATCTCGTCGTGCATCCTGCGCAGCGCGTCCTCGAGTTCCACCCCGATCTCGTGCCCGCCGGTCCGGTCGGTGCAGAGCAGCTGGCTGAGTCGTTCGCTGCCGATCATCGGCACCCACGGCTTGGCCAACTCGGTGCCAGCAGCAACCACATCCACGCTCACGTCGACCGTCGGAACGATGCCATCGGCAACCAGAGGCACCGCGCCGACGGTCTGGCTCGGCCTCCCCTTCAGCACCGTCACCTCGGGAACGCTCGCCACCGCATAGCGGTACGGCGTTCCCGCGGTGACGGTCGTGTCGACGTACGGCGGCGACGGGACCGACAGCACGTCGCCGCTGTGGTGGTCGACCGGCTGCAGCGGACCGCGCTCACCCGTGCCCCGGAGAATCAAGTACCCGGCGGCACCGTCGACCGGAGTCCAGTCGATCGTCACCTGACCGACACCGCCGACCGCACGGACCTCCTTGGGTGGGTCGAGGTCCGGGAAGGCGAACTCGCGCTCCTCGTCGCTGCGGAGCGCGATCCGCTCGTCCCAGTCCGTCCGTGCCGATCGCTGGGCGTCGTTCTGCATGAAGGAGGTCTCCTATTCGAGGCCGGATTCGAACTGTTCCATCCCGATCAGCGGCCGGATCCGGCTCTCCACCGTCCGGCTGCCGAAGCTCCGCCGGATCAGGTCGTTGCCGAACACGTTGCCGATGGCACCCATCACCATGGCCTGGTCGAGGGACAGGTACCGCTTCGCGATCAGCCCGGACTTCACCGCGACCGAGTCGTAGAAGCCACCGCCGCCGTACGCGTGCAGGGTCGTCTCGATCTTGCTCAGGTTGTCGATCGCCTGCCGCGGGGCGTACGCCATGGCGAGGAACGCAGCATGCGGCGTGACGACGCCGTCGCCGTACGTCGGGTTCGGGTTGGTGCCCTCACGACAGCCCTCGAAGCCGCCGTCGTAGTTGGTGCCTTCGAGGTCGGACGGGTAGCCGCCAGGGTCCATCCCGAGCGGCTCGACGCCGTAGACGGAGTACCCACCCTTCGGGTTCGATGCCGGCGAGAAGCCCCAGTAGCCATAGCGAGCATCGTCGAGGCCGTGCTCGATCTGCGCTCGGACCGTGAGCGGGTGGTTGATGCCCCAGCTGCGCGGCGCCCAGGTCGCCTCCGGGACGAACAGGTCGGGCATCAGCGACTCGAACATGTCGCCACCCCACGACGGGACGATCCGCATGCCGCGGTACGAGTAGGTGCCTTCGAAGACGTCGAGTCCGAGGTACGTCCGGTGCACCCCCTTCGGCTTCTGCTCCACCCACGACCAGTCGCAGGTGTCCGGGAAGGTGCGGTACGTCGCGAAGTACTGCGTGTGCGGGACCTGACCGAGTGCGAAGCCCATGTAGCCGGCGATCCGCGCCTCGGTGTTGCAGGTGTCGTAGTGGAACTTGCGGTAGTAGACATCCGGGCCGACGCCGGCGTGGTTGCCCTTGTCGGTCTCCTCGTCCGGCGGCGGGGTCTCAAAGAATCCGCCGCGCATCAGGCCGCCGGGCCGGGCGTCGGGGTTGTAGTAGAACTTGAAGTTCATCCGGCCGAGCACCGAGTCCGCCAGGGCGCGAGCTCGCGGCTCGGCGTTGCGGACGACCATCAGCGCGCAGGCGAACCAGGCGTTGTCGACACTCGAGACGAACGGCGTGATCGGCTTGGTGCCGTCCGGATCGACGTAGCGCACGTCACCGGTCGCTTCGTCGTACCAGTTGAAGTACATCCCACTCGGCTCGTGATGTACGGCGTTCTTCATCGTCGTCAGCGTCTGCGTGATCCGCCGCAACGACTCCTGCGGCGAGATGATCCCGAGGTGCTTGGCGACGACCGTGCTCCACAAGTAGCCGCCGATGTTGGTGGGCGAGGTGTAGTTGCTCCGCACCGGGCTGGTCACGGACTCGCCGATGTTGTCGGCCGGCAGGCCGGTGTGCTCGTCGGTCATCGCGACGAGGCTGCGCCAGGTGTCACGGGCCCACCGCCCGACGAGGGCCTTGTCTTCGCGGCTCGGCTTCCATCCGCCTTTGAGCAATGCGGCGGGATCGGGCGTTCCTCCGAAGGCGGGTGAGGCGGCTCCGGTAAGCGCAAGCGCTCCGGTCGATGCGAGTAAGGTCCGGCGACTGATGGTGGCGGTCATCAGAGTTCTCCTATTTGAGTCCGGTAATGGCGATGCCCTTGGTCACGTGCCGCTGGAAGGCGAGGAACATGACCAGCACCGGCAGTACGACGACGACCGCGCCGGCCATCAGCAGGCCGTAGTTCTGCGCGTTCTGTCCGGTCGAGTACAGCGCCAGGGCAACGGGAAGGGTGTACTTGTCCTCGGTCTGGGCGATCACCAGCGGCCAGAGGAAGTTGTTCCAGGAGCCGAGGAAGGTGAGGATGCCGAGCGTGGCCAGTGCGGGCCTGGTCAGCGGCAGCATGATCCGGGCGAAGATGCCCAGCTCGCCGCTGCCGTCGACGCGACCGGCGTCCATCAGGTCGTCCGGCAGCCCGAGGAAGAACTGCCGCATCAGGAACACGCCGAACGGCGAGACCAGGAACGGCAGGATCAGGCCGGGGTAGCTGTTCGCCAGCCCGGCGTTGGTGACGAGCACGAACAACGGGACGAACGTGACCATGCCCGGGATCATCAGCGTGGCCATCACCAGCACGAACAGCGCGTTGCGGCCCTTGAACCGCAGCTTGGCCAGCGCGTACCCGATCATCGAGCAGAAGGTCAGGTTCCCGGCGGTCACGATCAGCGCGACCAGTGTCGAGTTGACGAAGTACCGCGGGAAGTTCGCCTTGCTGAACAGGTCGTTGTAGTTCTGCGTGGTCGCGTCCTGCGGCCACCACGTCGGCGGGACACGGAGCAGTTCGCCCTGCGTCTTGAAGCTGCCGAGCACCATCCAGAGGAACGGTGCGGCCACGGCCACCAGGCCGAGCACTCCGATCAGGTAGATCCACCAGGTACGGCGCATCACTTCTCCCTCAGCAGCCGGAACTGGATGAACGTGATCACCGCGATCACGACGAACAGGATGTACGCCATCGCCGTGGCCAGCCCGTAGTTGCCGAAGCCGAACTGGTTGTAGGTGTACATCGAGACCGAGATCGTGCTGTTCAACGGGCCGCCCTGGGTCATCACGAACGGTTCCTCGAAGAACTGCAGGTAGCCGATCCCGGTGGTCACGCTGGTGAACAGGATCGTTGGCCTGAGCAACGGCATGATCAGGTACCGGAATCGTTGCCAGGAGCCCGCACCGTCGATCTGGCCGGCTTCCTCGACCGACTGCGGGATACCTTGCAGGCCGGCCAGGAAGATGATCATCGCGGAGCCGAAGTTCCGCCAGACCGCCATCGCGATCAGCGACGGCATCGCCCAGGTCTTCGACGCCAGCCAGTTGGGCCCGTCGATCCCGACCCAGCCGAGCGCGGTGTTGAGCAAGCCCGAGTCGGGCGCCAGCACGAACCGCCAGATCACCGCGATCGCGACGATCGACGTCACCACGGGCAGGTAGTACCCGACCTTGAACAGCGCCTGGAACCGCTTGACCCCGCGGTCCAGCAGCACCGCGGCCGCCAGCGCCACCACCAGCGTGAGCGGCACGCCGATCACGACGAAGTACGCCGTGTTGAACGCCGCCTTGCGGAACGTCTCGTCCTGGAACGCCTTGACGTAGTTCCCGAACCCGACCCCGTTCACCGCGAACGGCGTCCGCAGATCCCGCTGCCGGATATCAGTAAAACTCATCCCCAACGACCCAAGCACCGGCCCAGCCGTAAACGCCAAGAACAACAACACAAACGGCAGGATCAGCACCCAAGCCGCGGCGGTCTGGCGATCGAGCCGCCCGGCCCGGCGAGGGGCGGCGCGGCCGCCCGCTCCATCCGCCCGCGAGCGCCCGGCCCGGGCCTCCGGCCGGCCCACCGAGCCACCCGCTCCGGCCTCCGGCCGGGCTCCTGGGCCACCTGCTCCGGCCTCCGGCCGGGCTCCCGGCTCTGCCGTCGCTCCGGCTTCTTCTCCCGCTCGCCCGCCGGGCCGCAGGCCCGGCGGGCGAGCGGTTTCTTTGGAGCTCATCAGCTACCGCCGGCGCCGATCTGCGTTGCTTTTGTCTGGATGGCTTTTGCGGTGTCTGCGGGGGACTGGCCGGCCTTGATCATCTTTTCGATTTCGGAGTCGAACTGGGCGGCGATCTGCTCCCAGTTGACGATGGCCGGCGGTGCCTTCGCGTCGTCGAGTTGCTTGCCGAAGACCGGCAGCAGCGGGTCGGACGCGATGCTCGGGTCCTGCCACGCGCTCTTCACCGCCGGCAGGTCCGACGACATCTTGAACCACGACGCCTGCGTCTTCGCGTCCGACAGCCACTTGACCAGCTTCCAGGCGCTGTCCTTGTTCTTCGACGACTTGAACACGACGAAGTCCGACCCACCGACGAACGACGTCGCGGTCTTGTTCTTCGGCAACTGGAACACGCCGATGTTCGGCTTGATCGCGTCCCCGCCCGCCTTCGCCACGGACCCGGCCATCCACGGACCGGAGATGAACATCGGCACCTGCCCGTTCACGAACTGCGCCTCGGTCTGGTTCGGCGGCAGGTCCGTCCCGGCGAGCTTGTCGGTGAAGAAGCTCTGGTAGTACTTGAGCCCCTCCTGCATCTCGGGCGTGTCGAACGTGAAGGACTTCTGGTCGTCACTGGTGATGTTCGCCCCGGCCGACCACGCGAACGGCATCACGGTCTGCCAGGACCCGGTACCGCCCGGCTGCAGGTTGATCCCGTACTTCGCGCCGGCCTTGTCCTTCATCGCCTTCGCCATCGCCTTCAGCCCGTCCCAGTCGGTCGGGGGAGTGCTGAAACCGGCCTTCGCGGCGAGATCCTTGCGATAGAACACCAGCCGCGTCTCGACGTACCAGGGAACGCCGTACTGCGTCCCGCCGACCTTCGTCGTGTCCAGCGCACCCGGGTAGAAGCCCGAGTTGTCGAAGCCCTGCGGCGTCGGGTCGAGCGCGCCGAGGTCGGCGAACTCACCCATCCAGGTTGTGCCGACCATCGCGGCGTCCGGCAGCGTGTTCGCGGTGATCGCGGTGGTGAACTTGCTGTGCGCCGCGTCCCACGGGATCGGCGTGACGGTCACGTTCACGCCCGGGTTGGCCTGTTTGAACTGCTCCATCAGTTTGGGCAGGTTCTCGCCCTCGGTGCCCATCGCCCAGATCGTCAGGTTCCCGGTCGCGGGTCCTTGGCTGACGGTCGTCGTAGCCTGTGAGCCCGCGTCGGGGGAGTCGCTCGACCGGCCGCAACCGGCGAGCGCCAGCGCGGTGGCGGTGAGCGCAGCGCTGCCGATCACCAGCCGGCGGCGGATGCTGTGGGTGAACATCTGTTGTCTCCTCACTCGATTACTTGTCTCATGCGGCCCCGCCCCTCCGCCCCGGTCAGGCCCCGGTTCGTGCCGCAGCTGTCCCGCAGCACGAGTTGTGTCGCCAGTACGTCGTTCCGTGCGCGCGACCGTTCTCCGGTCACCCGTTCGTGCAGGCGCTGCGCCGCCAACCGCCCCAGTTCGGCCATCGGCTGCCGCACCGTCGTCAACCCAGGCGACACGTACCGAGCCGCCATCACGTCGTCCCATCCCGTCACCACAACGTCGTCGGGGACCCCGACCCCGTTGGCCGCCAACACACTCATCGCGGCCAACGCCAACTCGTCGTTCGCACACACCAGCCCGTCGGGCCGCGAACCGCTTGCCTGTAGCAACTGCTCGGCGACCGCCCGCCCGGACTCCTCTGTCAGCGGAACCTGGACCGGCTTCGGCACCTGCAGCCCGCGGGCCTCGAGCGCCTTCGCGAATCCGGCGTACCGCTCGGTGACGTCGTACCCGCTGGACGGGTCGCCGACGAAGCGCAGGTTGGTGCGGCCGTGGTCCAGCAGTCGTGTGGTCAGTGCCTGAGCGCTTCCCGCCGACTCGGTGCGGACCGAGTCGCAGCTGCGGAGGGGAGGATGGGCGATCAGCACCAACGGCACCCCGGCCTTCTGCAGCGCCTGGATCGTCGGCAGTTCGAGAGCGTTGCCGTGGACAACTATCCCGTCGACCCGGCCGGCCAGATCCATCACACTGCGCCGCGGATCCGGGTTGCCGTGCGTCACGGTGATGATCACGCTCTGACCGTGCTCGCCGACCCAGCGCTCGTACCCCATCAGCAGATCCCCGTAGAACGGACCGGCGAGGTCCGGCAGCACGAGCCCGTGTGCCTCGTGCCGTTGTACGGCGAGACTCCGCGCGGCCCGCAACGGTACGTAGTTGAGCTCCTGAGCCGCCTGGTCCACCCGGGCCCGTGCCTTCGCCGAAACCGGTCCGGTCCCTTGCAGGACACGCGAAACCGTCGCGATCGACAGCTTCGCGAGGGCGGCGACGTCGTAGATCGTCGCCGGCCGGCCGGTGGGTCCGGATGCCACGGTGCTCACTCCTGGGAGGAAACTGGGAGAAAGTGGAAGCGCTTACAGTTTCGATACCCTGCCCTGGATCGTTCAAACGGTCAAGGGCTCACGCGTCGTCGGCCGACGGTCTGCGAGGATGCAAGCGTGACCACACAGGAGCGGGACGACCGGGTCTTCCTGGTTCGGCACGGCGAGACCGAATGGAGCAGATCGGGTCGGCACACGTCCGTCACCGATCTCCCGCTGACACCCGAGGGCGAGCGTGTCGCGGCGGGTCTGAAGGAGCGCCTCGCGGGGGAGTCGTTCGACCTGGTGCTGACCTCACCGCGGCAGCGCGCGCGGCGTACGGCGGAACTAGCCGGCTACCCCGACGCCGAGGTAGACGACGACCTGGTCGAGTGGAACTACGGCGACTACGAAGGCATCACCACCGCGGAGATCCGCAAGACCGTCCCGGGCTGGACGGTATGGGACGATCCGGTACCCAACGGCGAAACGCCTGCCGAGATCACCGCGCGCCTGGACCGGGTGGTCGCCCGCATGGCCGCCGTGCCGGGAGATGTCCTGGTCTTCGGCCACTCACACGCACTGCGCGGCCTAACCGCACGTTGGCTGGAACTCGACGTCACCGAAGGCCGTCACTTCGTCCTCAACACCGCCACGCTCTCGACCCTCGGCTGGGAACGAGGCTCGCCTGCCATCCTGCAGTGGAACAGCTAGGCACCTTCGCGGAACTTTTCCCGCACTACCTGGCAGAAATGTTCCGGAGATCCACGACGGGACAGGTTGGGGAGCATGGGCCGGCGGTGAGGAACGGATTCGTCCGGCGGAGCACTCGAAGGACCTGTACGGCGGCCTCGCACGGGCGATTGGTGACGTCGAACCAGCCGTAGCGCAGCGTCGCCTCGGCGCGCAATGTTGCGCGGTTGTCCCGGTCGAGGTCCCGCCACCGTTGCCGCGGCACGAGATGCAGGCGCCCATCGAGCTCCACCACCAGATTGAATCCGGCGTAGAAGACGTCGGTGAACTCGCCGTCCACCGCGCGTTGCCGTTGCCCGCGCGGCAGGCTGTGCCGGCGTTCGACGTCCCGCAGGTAGCGGATCTCGAGCAGCGAGTGTGATCCGGCAACCACATCGGCGATGATCGGCCGCAGCTTGCCGCGGTGCCGCAGCCGCGGGCGATCGGCCAGCGAGCTCAGAATGTCCGCCGGAACCACCCGGCCGCTCTGGCACGCCTCGGCGATCACCGCGGCGGCGTGGTCGAGCGATGAACTGATACCAACGATGTCGAGGACGGCGTCCGCTGGGGTGCGCCGGGGTGGGGCGACCGGCGCGAGTCGATCGGCCCAGTGCTGGTCGCGGTGCACGACGATCCCGGGCCGCGGCCGGACCTTCCGGCGCTCCGGAACAGTGACGAAGACGGGTCGATGGGCGTCCGGTTTCAGCAGACCGAGTTGCTCCGCGGCGGTGTAGTGGCTCCACGCTGCCTCCGGTCCGGCGTACAGCAGCGCGGCCAGCAAGCGTTCACCGTATCCGATCGGTCCGGTGTGGGTGACGTAGACGCCGGGATGAACGGTCCGCCAGCGTCGGTTCCGTAGCGGTCTGCGAATGCGGTGCTCCGGCCAGGCAGCAGCGAGCAGCTGGGCTCGCGAGACGATCTGCCCTTGCTCGTGGATCAACTCGTCGATCCCCTTGTCGCGCAACGGCCCGCTCCACCACCACTCCACCCGCCCCAGGATGACGGATTCCGCGCGCTCTCGCCGTGGGCCCTGTGGACAACGTCGCCGACGCTTGATTCCCGGAAGTTTTTCGGCAGCGGACGGCTATTTGTTTCCGATGAAACGGCTGACGAGGGTTTGGAGGCGCGCCTGGCGGTGGGTGGGGCGGAGGCGGCGGCCGTGCGTGAGGGTGGCGATGCCGTGAAGGGCGCTCCAGAAGACCTCGGTGAGGCTTTCCGGGTCGTCAGTCGCGAACGGCTCGACCGCGGCGCGGATCTGGTTGAAGGCGTCCGTGAGCGCGGGTGGAGTGTCGGCCGCACCGAACTGCAGGTCGGTCCGGCGGACGAACATCGCCTCGTAGACGGCCGGGTGCTGGTCGGCGTACTCGAGATAGGCGTACGCAAGCGCGCGCAGTCCGGCCGTGTCGTCCGTCGCGCTCGAGCGCGCGGCGCGGAAGACCTCGGTCAGCTCCGCGATGCCTTCCAGGGCGACCGCGTCGGCGATCGCGTCCATGTTCTTGAAGTGGCCGTAGAGGACGGGCTGGCTGTAGTCGACGGCTTCGGCCAGCCGGCGGGTGGTGACGGCGTCCCAGCCCTCGGACTCGGCGAGGTCGCGGGCGGCGCGCAGGATCAGCGTACGGCGCTCCTCGCGAGCCCGCTCGCGGCGTGTCTGGGTCGGCATGCACTGAATCCTAGCACTGCTAGACAATCTAGCAACGGCAGTGTTAGCGTTGCTAGGAAAGTTAGCAACGCTAGAGCAAGGAGCATCCCATGCGCCGCTTCACAACCGTCCTGACCGTTCTGCTCGGCCTCTTCCCGCTCACCTTCGGCACGCGGTTCCTGTTCGACGGGCCCGCCGCCGGAGCCGGGTACGGCATCACGGCCGCCGCCGGCGGCTTCTTCGTCGCGAAGGGCATCCGCGACATCGTTCTCGGCCTGACCCTGCTCGCGCTGTTCGCGCTCAAGCAGCGCCGCGCCACTGGCGTACTGATGGCGATCAGCACACTCGTCCCGATCGTGGACATGATCACGGTCCTGAGCCACGGCGGCACGGTCGCCACCGCGCTCGGCATCCACGGCCTGACCGCGCTCGTGATGCTCTTCGACGCGTCCCTCCTGCTCCGCGAGCGCCGTACCGTCGAGGCTCCTCAGCCCGTCGGGGTCCACTCGTAGAGCTCGATCGTGCAGTACTCCCGGAACCCGAGCCGCTCGTACACCGACCGCCCGGCCGGCGACGATCCCAGTACGGCGTACTCCGCGCTCGCGTCGCGAAGTGCGCCGTACGTGATCGCTGCCCCGATCCCGCGGCGGCGTACCTCTGGAACAGTCATCACGAAGTACAAGCCGGCCACGCCCGCTCCGAGGAAGACTGTCGCGGTGGCGACCGGCTCACCGTCGAGCCACCCGATGTAGTGCTGCCAAGGGTCGTCGTACCCGAGCCTCTGGTAGACCGACGCCACCCATCGGGCCTCGCGCTCACCTTCGCCGAATCCGCGGCCGAGCGTCGCCTCCCACACCGCCAAAGCGTCGTCATCACCAACCCGCCTCAGCGACAACCCGGGCACCTCGGCCGGAACCAGCTCGTCGATCCGCACCGCCATCCCCGGCTCCGCGCCGGCCGCCACAAAGCCTGCCGCCTCGATCGCTTCACGCGGGATGGGCATCGACGGACCGGCATGCCAACAGCCCGGCACCTCGTGTTTCCTCAGCAAAGCCAGGGATTCCGCGGCCGCACGTACGTCGGACGCCGCCACGACCGCGTTGTGGTAATCGATGGGCGACCCTCCGATCGTCCACCGCGCGACGGCGTCGTCCCGCTGCTCGCCGCCACCCGCAGCGCCCATCGCCATCAGCAAGTCGGCTGCGTTGTCCTCGATCGCCCGCACCAGCTCAGCGTCGTCCATCCGGTCAGTCTGGCCCTCACGCGAAGCCGGCGCTCAGCATTTACTGATCAGCCGGGTAGCGCGTTCCACTGGTCCAGCGTGGAAACGAGCAGCGTTGCGGTGGACAACGCCAGGAACTCGGACCGCGTGACGTAGCGAACGTCCGAGGCATCGTCACCCGCGGTGAGCGTTCCGCCGACAGCCGTGGCCTCGTAGTCGCGGATCACATAGAGCTTTCCCTGGGGACCGGGCCGTTCGACCTCGCCTACCAGGTCCCCGACCTCGACGGTCAGACCGGTCTCCTCGGCGACCTCGCGGGCGACGGCCGTGGGGTCGTCCTCACCTGGTTCGACCCGGCCGCCCGGAATCGACCACAGCCCCCGGCCCGGCTCGTGCGCCCGCTTCACCACGAGCAGCCGGCGCTCCTCGTCGTACACGAGGGCTCCCACACAGTCGACGCGCTCCATGCACCCGAAGGTTAGCGTCCCGTGCGCGATCTGGCCCGGCGCTACCGACGCCCAGGCACGCACCTCGCGGCACTTGGCCAGCGCCCACGATGCTCCGCATCGAGGCCACTGCCCAAGCACCCCGATGCACGCACCTGGACGCCGCTATCACTCGGGCCAGATCGCGCACGGGACGCTGGTGTTCTGTGCATAAGTGCCAGGGCTCATCGGTGAACGCCTATAGCATCAGCGGTGACAACTGACCGGCGAAGGGACCCGTAGACCTCGTGCGCATCGACCTGCACACCCACTCGAACCGCTCGGACGGCACCGATCCGGTGCCCGTTCTGATGACGCACGCGCAGCAGGCGGGGCTCGATGTGATCGCGCTCACCGACCACGACACGGCCGACGGCTGGGTCGAGGCCCGGCAGGCCGCGGAGGAGCTGGGGATCGGGTTCGTGCCGGGGCTCGAGATCTCGTGCAAACTCACCGGGATCAGCGTCCACCTGCTCGCGTACCTGCCCGACCCGTCCTACCCGCCGTTGGCGAAGGACCTGCAGGTGATCCGCGACGGCCGCACCGAGCGGATCCCGACGATCGTGGCCCGGTTGAACAGCATCGGCGTACCGCTGACCGTCGAGGAAGTGCTGGCCCAGGCGACCGGTACGCCGTCGGTCGGTCGGCCGCACGTCGCCGACGCGCTGGTCGCCAACGGCACGGTCGCGAACCGCACCGAGGCCTTCGACCTGTATCTGGCCGACGGCCGCGCCGGACACGTCTCGCACTACGCCCTCGAGCCCGGCCACGCGATCGATCTGGTCCGCGAGGCCGGCGGAGTGCCCGTGATCGCGCATCCGTGGGGCCGGTCCAGCTACAAGGTGATGACCGAGGAGAACCTGGCCAAGCTGGTCACGGACCACGGCCTGGCCGGTATCGAGGTCGACCACCAGGACCACTCGCCCGAATCCCGGACCGCGTTGCGCGCGATCGCCCGCAACCTGGGCATCTTCTACACCGGCTCCAGCGATCATCACGGCGCCGGGAAGATCGACCACGAGCTGGGCGTCAACAGCACCGAGCCGGAGCAGTTGGAGCGGCTCCTCGAGACAGCGAAGAACAACGCGGCGGCCTCCGGTGCACAGGTTCCCGAGGCCTACCTTCCGTGAACAGCGTCATCAACGCGGGTCTGTTCAGCTCGGTCTTCGTCACGCTGTTCGTGATCATGGACCCGCCGGGCACCGTGCCGGTATTCATCTCGCTCACCGCCGGTCAGTCCCGCGCGGCGCGGAAGAAGGCCGCGTGGCAGGCGGTGCTGGTCGCGTTCGGCGTGATCGTGGTGTTCGCGGCGTTCGGTCAGCAGATCCTGCAGCACCTCGGCATCACGCTGCCCGCGCTGCAGTGTGCCGGCGGTCTGCTGCTCCTGCTGATCGCGCTGCAGTTGCTGACCGACACGGCCGAGGACCCGGTCCAGACCAAGAACGTGAACATCGCCTTCGTCCCACTCGGCACGCCGCTGCTCGCCGGACCGGGTGCGATCGTCGCGACGATGGTGTTCGTGCAGCGCGCGAACGGATCGCTGCCGGACGTGGTGGCGATCTCGGTCGGCATCGTCGCGATCCACATCGTGATGTGGCTGACGCTGCGGTTCTCCGGCATCATCATGCGGATCCTCGGCGAGAACGGCGTCCTGCTCGTCACCCGGATCGCCGGTCTGCTGCTGAGCGCGATCGCCGTACAGCTCGTGGCCGACGCTGTCGCGGACTTCATCAAGGCGGGCTGACGTGAACGACATGCTTCCCGGGATGCCGACGCGGCTGTTCGTCGCGACGCCGACCAAGCTGCTGACGTTCGCGGACTGCAAGCGCAGGTACCGCTACACCTACCTCGAGACCCCGCGCCCGCCGAAGGGTCCGCCCTGGGCGCACAACACCGTCGGTGCGATCGTCCACGAAGTGCTCGCCGACTTCTTCGGGCGCTGGCCGGCGGCCCGTCGTACGCCGGACGAGGTCGTCGCGAAGATGCGATCGAGCTGGCGCAGCGAGGGGTTCCGCGACGAGCAGCAGTCACTGGACTGGCGCGATCGCTCGACCGAGATGGTCCTCGGCTATCTGCGCGACACCGACCCGTACTACGAGCCGCGCGGAGTGGAGCGCACTGTTGCCTTCACCACCGAGCGGGCGTCGTTGCGCGGACGGGTCGACCGGATCGACGAACGCCCGGCCCGCGACGGCAGCGGCGGGACCGAGCTGGCGATCGTCGACTACAAGACCGGTCGGCGGCCGCTGACCGCTGTCGATGCGCGGTCGTCGTTGGCGATGGCTCTCTACGTCCTCGGAGCCCGCCGCGTCCTGCACAAACCCTGCACTCGCGTCGAGCTCCACCATCTCCCGACCAACACCGTCGCCGCGGCCGACCACGACGAGGCGTCCCTCGGCCGCCACCAGCGCCGCGCCGAGTCCATGGCCGACGACGCCGCAGCCGCCGAGGCCCGGTGGCGCGAAGGCCTGACCCCCGCCGAGGCCGACGAGGCCTTCCCACCCGAGCCGTCCGCGCTCTGCGGCTGGTGCGACTTCGCCAGGATCTGCCCCCAAGGCCGCCGCGAATCCCCACCCCGCGACCCCTGGTCCGGCCTCGACGAAGGCAACCAACTCCCGATGGAAGACGCCGGCTGACTCGTCGTGTCAGTGACGTGTGCGTGTGGTGCCAGCGGTGCGGTGGACCCTGAGGGTGGATGAAAGGGGTTCGCGTGATGGGTGCGAAGACTGTGAACAAGCTGTCGGTGCCGGGGGCAACGCTGCATTACGAGGTCGCCGGCTCGGGGCCGGTGCTGCTGCTGATCGCCGGCGACGGAGCCGATGCCGGCGTGTTCTCGGGGATGGTCGGGCAGCTCGCGGCGGAGTACACGGTCGTGACGTACGACCCGCGGGGCAACTCCCGCAGTCGGTACGACGGTGACGCGACGGACGAACGTGTCCGGCAATCGGCCGAGGATGCGCTCGCGCTGATCGACGCGGTCGCTGGCCACGAGCCGGCGTACGTCTTCGGCAGCAGCTCCGGCGCGATCACCGGCCTCGAGTTGATCACGCGGTTCCCGGACCGGGTCCGCATGCTCGTCGCGCACGAGCCGCCGTGCACCGAGGTGCTGCCGGACGCGGACGACGCGCGGGCGTTCTTCGGCGAGGTGTACGAGACCTACCGCACGGACGGGCTGACCGCTGCCGACGTCGTCTTCATGATGGGCACCGGGATGGACGGCGACGCGATGCCGCCGCTGGAGGACCTGTTGCCGGAGTACCGCGAGCTCGCCGAGCGGATGCAGGCGAACGCGGCCAACTTCTACGAGCACAAGCTGTTGCCGTTCACCCGCTACGAGCCCGACCTGGATGCGCTGAAGCGGGTCGCGGACCGGATCGTCCCGGCGGCCGGGCTGGACTCGCACGCGCACCTGCCGGGGCGGCCGATCGAGACCATCGCGAACCACCTCGGCTGGCCCGTGGTGCTGTTCCCCGGCGGGCACGGCGGTTACTCGAGCCACCCGGGTCCGTTCGCCACCCACCTGGCTCATCTGCTCAAGACCGACACGGTTTAACCTGCGGCCACCGGTCCGGGTGCGAGTCTGAGGGGTCTCGCACCCGGACCGGTTATTTGTGTTGACGCCTCCGCGGACCGCGGCGTAGGGTCCCTTCCCTGCCTTGACAATCGGCGTGGTTCAACCATGCCTTCACAGTGGTGTCCGTACCCCCGGGTCCTGACGGATCCGGGGCGGTTTGGCGTGCCGCTGTGCTCTCGGACATCACCGCAAGTGCGAGAGGAGGTCTGTAATGGGCGTGTATTGGGCGATCGCAGTGCGTTCCTTCCGGCGGTTCGCGACGTACCGGATCGCCACCGTGTCCGGCACGTTCACGAACTCGGTGTTCGGATTCATCCTGTGCGGCATCTACCTGACGCTGTGGCACGAGCGCCCCGGCCTGGGCGGGTACGACGTCGACGACGCGCTGACGTTCGTGTGGCTGCAGCAGGGACTGCTGATGTCGGTCGGGATCTGGGGCGCCACGACGACGAGTGAACTCGGGGAGCGGGTCCGCAGCGGTGAGATCGCCGTGGATCTGTACCGGCCGACGCATCTTCTGCTGTGGTGGCTGTCGGTCGACCTCGGGCGGGCGCTGTTCCAGTTGCTGGCGCGTGGCGGGGTGCCGTTGCTGGTCGGAGCGCTGGTCTTCGACCTCAAGTTCCCGGCGACGCCGGCGGCGTGGCTCGCGGTCGCGGCCGGTGTGTTCCTGGCAATCCTGATCAGCTTCGCGATCCGTTACCTGGTCGCGCTGTCCGGGTTCTGGATCACCGACACGCGGGGTATGGAGCAGCTCGCCCTGGTGCTGGCGACCTTCTTCTCGGGGATGGTGCTGCCGCTGGTGGTGTTCCCGGGCTGGATCGGAGAGGTTGCCCGGGCGACGCCGTGGGCGGCGACGATGCAGGTGCCGATCGACATCTGGCTCGGCCGGAACCCCGGCGGGGCGGGTCCGGCGCTGCTCTTCCAGCTGGGCTGGATCGCGGTGCTGTTCCTGTTCGCGCTGCTGGTGACGTCGGTGGCGACCCGCAAGGTGGTGATCCAGGGTGGTTGAGCGCGTGCTCCAGGCGCCTTCGCAGTACTGGATGCTGATCATGATGTGGGTGCGGTCCTCGATGGCGTACCCGGCGTCGTTCTTCCTGATGCTGTTCAGCTCGATGGTGCTGACGGTGATGGACTTCGTCGCGATCGTGCTGATGTTCAGCCACATCTCGTCGTTCGGCGGGTTCTCGCTGGCGGAGATGGCGTTGCTCTACGCAACGGCCTCGATGACGCTGGGGATCGCGGACCTGTTCACCGGGTCGATCGAGCGGGTCGGGGAGCGGATCCGGACCGGGACGTTCGACGCGTACCTGATCCGGCCGGTGCCTGCTTTCCTGCAGACCGCGGCCGACGGGTTCGCGCTGCGGCGGCTCGGCCGGCCGGTGCAGGCGCTGGTCGTGATGGTGTTCGCGTTCAGCCGGCTCGACGTCGACTGGACAGTTGCCCGCGGCCTCATGTTGGCGGTGTCGATCGTGGCCGGATCGGTGATCTTCGGCGCGATCTTCGTGCTCGGCGCCGCGTTCCAGTTCGTGTCGGTGGATTCCGCGGAGCTGGCCAACTCGTTCACCTACGGCGGGCAGACGCTGACGCAGTACCCGCTGGCGGTTTTCGGGAAGGAGATCGTGCGGGCCGTGACGTTCGTCGTACCGCTTGCCTTTGTCAACTACTACCCGGTGCTGTTCCTGCTGGGTAAGCCGGCCCCGCTGGGGCTGCCGTCCTGGATCGGATTGCTGTCACCGCTGGTCGCGGTCGTCATGGTCGCGCTCGCGTCGCTGGCCTGGCGCGGCGGTCTTCGTCGCTATCGCAGTACAGGGAGCTGAGATGTCTGTCATCGAGTTGTCGGATGTGTCGCGGGCCTTCACGGTCACGTCACGCGCCGGGTTGCGGCGTACGAGACGTGAGGTGCGCGCGGTCGACGGGATGTCGTTCACCGTCGAGCCGGGGGAGGTGATGGGCTACATCGGCCCGAACGGCGCCGGGAAGTCCACCACGATCAAGATGCTGACCGGGATCCTGGTGCCGTCGGGCGGCTCGATCCGGGTTGCCGGCGTGGATCCGTCACGGAACCGGTTGAAGCTGGCGAAGCGGATCGGCGTGGTGTTCGGGCAGCGTACGACGTTGTGGTGGGACCTGCCGTTGAAGGATTCGTTCGCGGTCCTGCAGAAGATGTACGGCGTCCCGATGGCTCGTCACCGCGAGAACCTGGCGACCTTCGTGGAGCTGCTGGATCTCGGCGATCTGCTCGACGTACCCGTTCGCCAACTGTCGCTGGGGCAGCGGATGCGCGGCGACATCGCGGCCGCTCTGCTGCACGATCCCGAGATCGTCTACCTCGACGAGCCCACCATCGGCCTGGACGTGATCAGCAAGGCCCGGCTCCGCGAGTTCCTCGCCGAGATCAACGCGGACCGGCGTACGACGATCATCCTCACCACCCACGACCTCGACGACATCGAGGCCCTCTGCACCAGGGTCATGGTCATCGACCACGGCCACCAGATCTTCGACGGCACCCTCGACGGCCTGAGGTCCAGCCAGTCCGCCCCCCGCACCCTGGTCGTCGACCTCGCAACCTCGCTCCCACCCATCGCCGTAGAAGGCGCCACCGTCACCAAGGTCGACGGCCCCCGCCAGCACCTGACATTCCCACCCACCACCAGCGCCGCCCCCCTCCTGGCCCAGATCGCCGCCAACTACCCCCTGGTCGACCTCTCCGTAGCCGAACCCACCATCGAATCCGTCATCACCCAGCTCTACGCCCCAGCCTCTTCGTAGCCCGCGACTAAGCGAGGTCGGCGGCCATCGAGGCGAAGACGACCTCGGGATCCATGCCCTTCGGATCTTCACGCCACCGCTGCACCGGTCCCGGCAACTCCGCTTCGTCGACCGTCCCCACCCCGGCCCGGATCAGCCGTTTGGCCTCGGCGATCCCGATATCGACGTACTGCAGCTCGTTCAGAAAGTAGTAGTCGTGCCGAGCACCCTCGTTGTAGTGGAACTTCCCGGTGTTCCCGACGTACGTCCACACATCCTCGTCCACCAACGCCGCCACCCACAGCTCCTTGTCGCCATCCTTGACCAAGAACAACCGCGTCATAGTGAAGTCCCGTTCTGTCGATGCCGGCAGCCCGCGACTACTCGGTGTACCCGGCGGCGATGGAGAGTACGTCGGCGGGGTCGATGGGGCTCGGGTCGGCGCGCCAGGCGGCGAGGGAGTCGCTGTGTTCGTCCTCGTCGAGGGTGCCGACGCCCTGGCTGATCAACCGGCGCGCGTCAGCTGGACCGATCGCCTCGTAGGTGAACCAGCGCTCCATGTAGTAGTCGTTGCGCAGGGCATTGTTGTCGTGGAACTTCCCGGTGTTCGCGACGTACGAGTACATGTGCTCGTGCGCCAAGGCGGCCACCCACACCAGCCGGTCGTCCTCTTTCACCAGGTAGAGCTTCATCGCGCGATCCCCTCGCCTCGGTCCTGATCTGTCCTCGGTCGTCTTCCCGGTCCGGTCGCGGCGGGTCGTCGGTCGGTCACCATTTGTCTGGAGTCACTGTAGTTGTGAACCTTGACGCGCCTTCCGCCCAGCTCCGTGAGGGCATCGATCCCGGGCGGCGTCCGGAGCTGAGCGGATGCTTCCACGCACTTCTGCCGTGCGGCGGTCCGCTCGTCGTCCGAGGTGGTGAGACTGCGTTCGACCTCGTACCAGCGGGTGGTGAGCTCCTTGCCCGCCGCGGACCTGACGGAGTGCCATTGCACCTCGAGTCGATCGATGTCCGGCGTGCGGAAGTGGGCGTGAATGCCTTTGTACCGCGAGCCGTCCGTGTAGGAATGCATCGCGTACAGAACCCGCCACCCCTGAGCTGTCAGCGCCTCGGTCGTACTGCGCGTCGACGCGACAAGCTCGTCGGGCGATTCGGTCAGCACCGTGTACCGGAGAAGGTCCTCGACCGGGTTCCGGTTGTTCGCGTCGGACCAGGTCCGGAGCTTGCGGGCCAGCGACTCCGGCGATTTCACCCGGCGGCTGAGCTGGTACGGCGAGCTGCCGGTGGGAATCGAGGCGAGGAACTGGGCGGTGACTCGTGGTTCGATCTGAGCTGTTTGCCGGAGCAGTTCGATGCTCTTTCTGGTCGCCTTCGTGCCGTAGCGCCTGGCCATGTCGGCCGGGGCGAGCGGGTCGTCGCCCCAGTCGAGTGGGCGGCCGGCCTCGAAGGCTCGGCGGAGGGCAGCGAGGTCGGGCGGATGATCCGGCCCGGATGGCATCTGGTTCCCCCTTGGTGTGGTTGGCTTTCTTTGACCGTAGGGAATTGGGTGGGGGCTGTGGGGTGGGTTTGGGGATCTGTGGATAAGTCGGGTGGGTTACAGAAGCGGGGTGGGTGGTGACCTCGGGGTGGTGGGGTCGTTGGAATGCGGGTAAGGACCCAACCGGGCGGGTGATTCGGGGGTAGAGAAGGTATGCCGACGATGACGGGTGAGCCTGTGGCCGGTGTGACGGTGCCTCCGGGGGACGGGCCGGGGTTCGCGCGGTGGGTGCGGCCGCATCTGGGCGCGATGGCTCGCCTGGCGGCGCGGTTGGCGGTTGGGGCGGATCGGGACGACATCGTGCAGGAGGCGCTCGCGCGGGCGTGGTCCAAGCGCTCGCAGTACGACGCGAGCCGCGGCACGCCGTCGGCCTGGCTGCTCGCGATCACCGCGGACCAGGCCCGCAAAGCGGTACGCCGGATGCGCACAGGCCCGTCCTTGTCGCTGATCGATGCGCCCGACGCCGCCCCGGTGTCCCGTCCGGATCTTGACGCGCGGATGGATGTCGACCACGCGATCATGTCGCTGTCCGAGCGGCAGCGGCTCGCGGTCGACTGTTACTACTTCGCCGACCTGTCGATCGCCGACACGGCAGCCGTGATGGGCTGCTCCGAAGGCACCGTCAAGTCGACCCTCTCGGACGCCCGCTCCCGGCTCCGCACCTTGCTGGAGGTCACAGAATGAAGCCGACCGACGAGATCGACGACCTGCTGACGCGGGCGGGCGCTCGGTGGCGGGCCGATCAGGAGGCGCCGCCCGAGCCCGATCTCGAGTACATGCTGAGCGGCGGCCGCAAGCCGCGCCGCTGGGTGCCGGCGCTCGCGGCCGCAAGTGTGGCGGTCGTTGCCGCAGGCATCATCGCCGTACTCCCGAACCAGCCGGACCGGCCGCAGAGCCCGCCGCAGTCGTTTGCCCCAAGCAACCAACAGGCGAACGACGAGCTGCTGGTCAAGCCCGGCGACAAGGTGCAGGTGAGCGGCCAGATCATCGCGGTCCCGGGCAAGACGCCGGTCTTCTGCGCGCCGCTCGCGGTAGCGGGCATCGGCTACCCGCCTGGTAAGGAGCCGGCACCGAGTTGCCCCGACCCCTTCGCGGTCAAGCTCAACGGCTTGGACCTCGACCAGATCACCGGCATGACGACGATCAAGGGCGTCCGGACCGGGAGCGCGACGGTCAGCGGCATCTGGCGCGACGGCGCTATCGACGTACAGCAGCAGTCGGCTCCGATCACGCCTGCGCCAACGCCGCTTCCGAAACTTCCGTGCGCCGCACCGGCAGGTGGTTGGCCGTCGAAGCCGAGCAACATCGCCTCGCCCGCGGTGAAGTCGTTCCTCGCCGCGAACGCCGGCCAGGTGTACGGCCCGACCACCTACTACCCGAACGGCACCTCACGCAATGCCCCGGTCGTGATGATGCTCGGCGTAGCGCACGGCGATGTCACGGCGCTCCGGGCGGCGTTCGAGAAGGTCTACAGCGGGAACCTCTGCGTCGCCCCCGTCCTGATGAGCAACGCCGACAGCGATCGCGTCCGGACTGAACTGGACAAGATCCTCCCGCGTAAGGACCTCGGTGCGTACCAGTACGGCGGTGCCGGGATGGACGGCGCCCGCGCACCGATCTCGCTGCTCGTCTACACCGAAAAGGTGAAGGCCGCCCTCGCTCCGGTCGGCCTGGACCTGCTGGACCTTCGCCCCGACGTTCGACCGGTCAGCTAGGCCTGGGTGGCCAGGCTCGGGTAGTCGTGGAAGAAGTCGACCAGCAGGCGGGCGGTGGCGGCCGGCTGATCGATGGCCGGTGAGTGACCGGCGTCGGGGACGACCTCCGCCTTGACGCCGAGCGCCGCGGCCATCGCCTCCTGCACAGGGATCGGCCAGCCGTCGTCGGTCTCGCCGTACAGGACCTGTGTGCGTACGCCGGACTTGGCGAGCTGATCGGTCTTGTCCTCCGCGTCCGTCAGCCGCCGAGTGATCTCGGCGAGGCTGATCGGCACGTTGCCGGTGAAGCGCGCCCGGAGGAAGGCGGCGACGTCGTCCGGCGGAGCGACGTACCCCGGAGCCTCGCGGTCGTGTCCGAGCTTCAGGTCGTACACCTGCTCGATCGGCAGGTTCTCCAGCCCGAACGCGAGCATCTGCAGGCTCTGCAGCGTCTGCTCATCGGTGAACGCGGCCGGCCCGGAGCAGAGCAGCGTGATCGTGGAGAACACGGACGGGTCGGTCAGCACGGCCTCTCGTGCAACCAGTCCACCGAACGAGTGCCCGACCAGCTGGCTGTAGCCGCCGAGTGCCTTGCTCATCGCCACCACGTCCGCGCCGAGCTCAGCCAGCGAGTACGCCGACTTGTCCGCCGGCCCGGCCGTCTCGTACTGACCGCGCTGGTCGACTGCCACAGTCCGCCACCCGTACCGGCAGAGGTGATCGACCAGCGGAGTGAAGTCCTCTTTGCTCCCGGTCCACCCCGGCACGAGCAGGACAGTGCCGAGCGGCGTACCGATCTGCGGCACCGCGGTGAGCGTGGCGAACGAGCCACGATCGGTCTCAAGCGTCTCGGGGTGCACCCCGTCGGGCAGCGTCAGCGTACGCGGCGTACTCACAAGTCAAGAGGGTAACCGCTGCGTTGGTCCGCCCCTGTAGGAGGCCGTTCCGCAGTGCGGCACAATGGCCGGGTGCCTCGCACTCTCGCGGTTGCCAATCAGAAGGGCGGCGTGGCCAAGACGACCACCGTCGCCACCCTCGGTGCAGCCCTGGGCGAGCTCGGCCAACGGGTGCTGCTCGTCGACCTGGACCCGCAGGCGTGCCTGACGTTCTCGGTCGGCATCGATCCCGAGGACCTCGACAAGTCGATCCACCACGTGCTGCGCGGCGGCGTGAAGGCACGCGACGTACTGGTCGAGTTCGACGACGCGCCGGACCTGGTGCCGGCCACGATCGAGCTGGCACACGCCGAGGTGCAGCTCGCCCGCGAGACCAGCCCGGAGCAGGTACTACGGACCGCCTTGCGGCCGCTGGTTTCGTCGTACGACTGGATCATCGTGGACTGCCCGCCGACGCTCGGCCTGCTCACCGTGAACGGGCTGTCGGCGGCGTCCGACGTGCTGATTCCCTTGCAGTGCGAGACCTTGGCACATCGTGGCGTAGGGCAACTACTTGACACCGTGTACGACGTCCAGCGGCTGACCAACCCCGGCCTGCATGTCCTCGGCGTGCTCCCGACGCTGTACGACGCACGCACGACGCATGCCCGCGCGGTGCTGGACACGATCGCGGACACGTACTCGCTCGACGTACTGCAGCCGCCGATCCCGAAGTCGATCCGCTTCGCAGAGGCGCCGGCGATCGGCGAGACGATCCTCACTACGGCGCCGGCCTCGCCCGGTGCGAAGGCCTACCGGGCGTTGGCCGGCACCCTGCTTCACTGACCCGCGGTTGGCTGCTTGCGCTGCAGCCGGTGCCGGAACCGCCACAGCGGTACGGCGATGATCGCGAGCAGCACGAGGAACGGCAGCATCGCGCCGACCGCGGTCGCGAGCGCCGAGAAGACGGCGGTGAACGCGTGCCAGCCGCCCTTCAGACCGGCCAGGAAACCCTTGTCCTGCGTGGGTTCGGTCTGCACCGGCGGCTTGCCCTTCTCGGTCAGCGTCAACGTCAGCGTCGCGAGATCGGTCTGCAGGGACAGGTTCTTCTGCTTGGCCAGGAGCGCTTCCAGGTCGGACTCGCGCCGGGTGAGTTCGCTCTCGACCGAGACGATCTCGGCGATCGTGTTCGCCTTGGTCATCAGTGCGCGCATCCGCTCCAGGCTGGCGCGCTGGGACTCGATCCGGCTCGCGACGTCGACGACCTGCTCGGTGACGTCGGTGGACTCCTGGTGGATCTGCAGGCGTTTGCCCAGGTCGGAGAGCCGCTGGATCGCGGTCTCGAACGACTTGGTCGGGACCTTGAGGACGAGGTTGGCCCGGGTGACCTTGCCGTCGGGGTCGCTGCCGGTGTCCTCGGACGAGACCTGACCGTCCAGGCCGGCGATCGCGAGGACCGCCTTCTGGCGCATGTCCGAGACGTCGTCACCCTCGACCGTCAGCGAACCGGTCTTGATGATCGCCCGCGTGAGCGTCGGGTCGTCGGTGCCACTCGCCTGGGACTTCCCGGCCGGTGGCTGCGCGGGGACCTGCGGCTTCGCCTGGCTCGCGTTGCCGTCGCTTGCCTCGGCGCCCTGCTTCTGCGCGGGCGCGGCGTCGCTCGTCCCGCTGTCGTTGCCGCTGGCTCCACAGCCGGACAGCAGCACGATCCCCGCTGTGGCCAGCACGGCTGTTACCGCTCTGATCCGCCCCATCACCCAGCCCCTCTCTCGTGGTTACCGCCCTAGGACGGCCCACGCGGGGCTGGGTGTTGCAGGCTCAGATCACCGTTCGGAAACAGTTACTCCGGCGCACTGAAGATCGGCGTCGTCGCCGGCCCAGCAGCCTTCTTCGCAGCCGCCTTCCGAACCCGCTTAACCGGCTTCTCCCCGGCGTCGTTCTCAGTAGTCGCTTCAGTCGTCTTCGCCGCGGCGGCCTTTCGGGTCCGCGTCCGCTTGACCGGCTTGTCGCCCGCCTCCGCTTCTGCGGCGTTCGCCTCGGTCGTCGGCTCAGCTACCTTCGCTGCCGCGGCCTTCCGTGTTCGGGTCCGCTTCACAGGCTTGTCGCCCGCGTCCGCCGCCATGTCAGCAGTCGGCTCGGCTGCCGTCACATCGGCTTCCGGCTTCGCTTCGGCGCTCTTGCGGGTGCGGGTCCGCTTGGCCGGCTTTTTCTCGGTCGGTGCGTCGGTCAGCTCGACCTCAGCCGCCGACTCGACGGGCTGCGCCTGCGGGGCGTCCTGTGCCTGAGCCGACTCGACGGGCTGCGTCTGCGGGGCCTCGGCCGACTTGCGGGTGCGGGCGCGTTTGCGGGGCTTGCGGTCCTCGTCCTGCACGGCTTCGGTGGCCGGCGGGACCTCGGTCCTGGTGGTGACGTCGGCGAGCTCCTCGACCGGCTGCCCGGCCCGGGTGCGCTTCCGTGACCGGTTCCGCTTCCGCCCCGAGCGAGCTCCATCGCCGTCGGAACGACCCTCGGACCTCTCCGAGCGACCCTCGGACTTGCTGTCGGAGCGGCCCCCGGCGCGACCCTCGGACCGTTCCGACGTACCGCCGCGACGACCACGCGGTGCGTCCTCGCGCGACTCACGGGCCTCGCGTGCCTGCGGTGCGCGGATCCGGCCCTTGGCGTCCGACGGGATGCCCAGGTCGTGGTACAGCTCCGGGGACGTGGAGTAGATCTCCTGCGGGTCCTCGTACGGCAGGTCGAGCGCCTTGTTGATCACCTTCCACCGGGTCACGTCCGGCCAGTCGACGAAGGTGACGGCGATGCCGCTCGCACCCGCGCGCCCGGTCCGCCCGATCCGGTGGATGTAGGTCTTCTCGTCCTCGGGGCAGGTGTTGTTGATGACGTGCGTGACGCCCTCGACATCGATCCCGCGCGCCGCGACGTCAGTACAGACCAGTACGTCGATCTTGTCGCCGCGGAACCGGGTCAGCGCCCGCTCGCGCGCCTGCTGGTTCAGGTCACCGTGGATCGCAGCCGCCTTGAACCCGCGGTCCTGCAGGTCGTCGGTGAGCCGGGACGCCTCGCGCTTGGTCCGGCAGAAGATCATCACCCGGCCGCGGTCCTCGGCCTGCAGGATCCGCGCCACCACCTCGGGCTTGTCCAGATCGTGCGCCCGGTAGACGAACTGTGCCGTGGTCGGCACCATCTGGGTGTCCTCGTGCGACTCGGCCCGGATGTTCAGCGGGTGCCGCATGTGGGTCCGGGCCAGCCCGATGACGGCCGACGGCATCGTTGCCGAGAACAACATCGTCTGCCGCAGCTCGGGGGTCTTGCGCAGAATGCGTTCCACGTCGGGCAGGAAGCCCAGGTCGAGCATCTCGTCGGCCTCGTCGAGAACGAGCACCTTGATGTGGCCGAGGTCGAGAACGCCGCGGTTCGCCAGGTCGAGCAGGCGTCCCGGCGTACCGACGACGACGTCGACGCCGTTCTTCAGCGCGTCCAGCTGCGGCTCGTACGCGACGCCGCCGTAGATGGTCAGCACGCGCACCGTACGCACGGTGGACGCGGTCATCAGGTCCTTGGCGACCTGGATGGTCAGCTCGCGGGTCGGGGTGACGACCAGCGCCTGCGGTTTGCCGGGAGCGGCGAGCTCCTCGTAGTCGGGCTCGCCGGGGGAGATCGTGCGCTGCAGCAACGGGATCCCGAAGCCGAGCGTCTTGCCGGTCCCGGTCCGGGCCTGGCCGATCAGGTCGGTGCCCATCAGGGCGACGGGGAGTGTCATTTCCTGGATCGGAAACGGCTCCACGATGTTGACGCGGTCGAGCGCGTCGCAGATCTCGGGCAGCACGCCGAGCTCTCGGAAGGTGGTCAGGCTGATCGCCTCTCACATGCTTGTGCGGACAGATTGCTCAGGGGCCGGGCGCCTTGTTACCTGAGGCGCGGGGACACTGTGCAAGCACCTCGCACCAGCTTGCCCATCTGGGCGCGTCACCGGCGAATCGCCCACCAGTGTAACCGCTCAACCTGTCAACGCCGCTTCGTGTGGTTTGCGCCACTCGAACGCTGCCGCGGCACCCACCACTGGAAGGGGCGGAGAGATAGGGTGCGGCGCATGGAGCAGACGGCCTTTGATGATCCCGCCTACCGGGCCGCGGCGGTGGATCTGCTGGGAGTGCTCGCGTACGGCGAGTTGACGGCGTTCGAGCGGATGGCCGAGGACGCGAAACTGGCGTCGAACCTGAACGACAAGGCGGAGCTGGCGGCGCTGGCGACCACCGAGTTCGGCCACTTCCAGCGACTCCGGGACCGGCTGGTGGAGCTCGGCGTGGACCCGATGGACGCGATGCAGCCGTTCGTGACGCCGCTGGACGCGTTCCACGACCACACCGCGCCGTCGGACTGGCTCGAGGGCCTGGTCAAGGCGTACGTCGGGGACGGCCTGGCGAACGACTTCTACCGGGAGATCGCCTCGTTCGTCGACGCGGAGACCCGGGCCCTGGTGCTGGACGTCTTCGGCGACTCGGGCCAGGCCGAGTTCGTCGTCGACCGCGTCCGCGCCGCCATCGAGGAGGACCCGAAGGTGGGCGGCCGGCTCGCGCTCTGGGGCCGCCGGCTGGTCGGTGAAGCTCTCAGCCAGGCCCAGCGCATCGCTGCCGACCGCGACTCCCTGACCGCGCTGCTGGCCGGCAGCGTCGACCGCCCCGGCCTCGACCTGGCCGCCATCGGCCGCATGTTCACTCGTTTGACCGAGGCCCACACGGCCCGGATGACAGCCCTGGGCCTGCAGGCCTGACACGGCAACGGCCGCCTGCCCCTGGTGGGGCGGCGGCCGTTGGGTTGCGCCTGGACTAGGCGGTTCTGGCCTTGCTGTTGCGCGACGAGATGATCGCGATCACGATCGCGGCGCAGATGATCTGGATCAGGTACTGGATCCAGTCCGGGCCCGATGTGTCCTTGACGCCGAGGAAGTAGGCGATCAGACCACCGATGAAGGCGCCGATTCCGCCGCCGAGGATGGTCCAGCCGAGGCTGATGTTCTGCTTGCCGGGGAGCACCAGCCGGGCCAACGGCCCGAAGATGATGCCCGCGATGAGACTGACGATGATCATCCAGACCCAGTACACGGTTCCTCCTTGTGAGGGATGGCGGACCTGCACGTACCTGGTGCCCCGTGACAACCAGACCAATCACGCGGCAGGTCTTACCGCCATCGTGCCCCTTCGACCGCCCTCCGCAACCCGGACACGCTCGACTGTGTCCGGACCGCGATCAGATCGCGCCGAACCCGACCTTGCGGGTCGACACCTCACCGATCTCGACGTACGCCAGCCGGTCGGCCGGGATCAGCACCCGGCGGCCCTTCTCGTCCGTCAGCTGCAGCAGACCGGTCTTGCCGGCGAGGGCCTCAGCCACCAGTTCCTGGACCTCTTCCGGGCTCTGCTCGCTCTCCAGCACCAACTCACGATTGGCGTGCTGGACGCCGATCTTGACCTCCACGAAACCCTCCGGGCACGTTCCGACCGGCGGCTCTCGCCGGTAACGCTTTCGAGCCTATCCGCTGCCGCCGCCGGGCTCTCACCCGTCCGCCCAGAGCAGAACTCCGGACCGGTCCTCAGCTGTCGGTCCGGGGGAAGCCCCGGATGCCGCGCCAGGCGAGCGAAGCGACCAGGTCGGCGGCGTGCTCCTGGGGGATCGAGGGGTTGCCCTCACCCAGCCAGTACCGCGCGCTGACCTGCGCCATCCCGACCAGGCTGACGGCCAGCACCATCGACTGCTCACGGCTCAGGCCGGCGTCCGCGCTGATCACCTCGGACACCGCCTCGGCGCAGGCCTGGGTGACCCGGTCGACCCGCTCGCGCACAGCGGGCTCGTTGGTCAGGTCGGACTCGAACACCAGCCGGAAGGCGCCCTGCGCGTTCGCCACGTAGTCGTAGAACGCGTGCATGGTCGCCGCGACCCGGAGCTTGTTGTCCTCGGTCGACTTCAGCGCGTCCTGCACGGAGGCGACGATCGCGTCGCAGGAGGTGTCCAGCAGCGCCAGGTAGAGCTCGAGCTTGCCGGGGAAGTGCTGGTACAGGACCGGCTTGGAGACGCCGGCCCGGTCGGCGATGTCGTCCATCGCGGCGGCGTGGTAGCCGTTCGCGACGAACACCTCCTGGGCCGCCTCGAGCAATTGCGCGCGCCGAGCCAGCCGGGGCAGGCGGCTCCCACGCTTGGGTGCTGTCTCCGGAGTGGTCGACACGGTGGCGCTCCTTCAGGTGGTGTTCACCGAATCCTACCCAGCAGTCCTCCTGACCAGTAGCTTCCCCGCCGAACCATGTCCCATCGCTGTCCGATCGCTGTTTCGCCGCGGGAGCTGTCAGCGGTAGTCCTCTTCCTCGTCGTCACCGACCTCACGGCGTTGTTCCTCCACGTCCGCGGGGTTGGCGTCGGCGGGCACGTCCTCCTCGACGACCTCGTCCAGTGGGTCCTGCTCGGTGTCGTACTCGGCATCGAAGGCCGGGTCGTAGTCCGGACCTTCGAAGTCGGTCTCTGACATGTCGCCTCCTGGCTCAGGTAGGTAGCGGCTGCGGATCGTCGTACAGGCCCTCGAGCACGTCGCCGTACTCTTCGATCCGGGCCAGTACGTCGTGCGGGAGGAACCGGAGGTCGTCCGGTGACGTGGCCGACGCCACCTCGTCCCAGTCGATCGGTGTGGAGACCCGTGGCTCGTCGGAGCCGCGGAGCGAGTACGGCGCCAGCGTGGTCTTCGCGCTGGCGTTCTGACTCCAGTCGATGAATACCTTGCCAGGCCGGAGCGCCTTGGTCATGTTGGCGGTCACATTCTCCGGCAGTGCCTCCGCCAACTGCTCTGCCAGCTGTTTGGCGAACGCACTGGTCAGCCGGGACGACGCAGGCTCGATCGGCACGTACAGGTGCATGCCTTTGTTCCCGGACGTCTTCGGCCAGCCCTCGAGGCCGAAATGCCCCAACAGCTCCCGGAGTGCCAGTGCCACATCGCAGCACTCGACAATCGTCGCGCCCGGGCCGGGGTCGAGGTCGAACACGATCAGGTCGGCCTTCGGGTCCTTGCCGCCGTCCGAGAGACCGATCCGCCACTGCGGCACGTGCAGCTCGAGTGCGGCCAGGTTCGCCAGCCACACCACGGTCTGTACGTCGTCACACACCACGAACTCGGCCTCGTCGCGACCGGTCGAGCTCCCCGGTGTAGGCAGCGTCTCGGTGCGCACCCAGTCTGGCGTACCGCGGGGTGCGTTCTTCTCGAAGAAGTACGCCGCCTCGGTGCCGTCGGGCCACCGTTTGCGGGTCAAGGGCCGATCGCTCAGGTGGGGGAGCAGGAGCTCGGCCACCTGGTGGTAGTAGTCGATCACTTCGGCCTTGGTGAACCCGGTCTGTGGATACAGCACCTTGCCGAGGTTGGTGAGCTTCATGGTCTGCCCGTCCACCTCGGTCGTCAGCTGCTGCTGCGCGCCCGCCATGCGTCCCAGTCTCCACCTACGGGGCGTTCTAACATGGGTGCCGTGGATAGTTACGGGCCAGTAACCGGGGACGGCGTGCCCCCGGAGCTGAAGCGGTGGCCGGAGCGGCGGGTGCCGGTCGCGGGGGTGGATCTGCTGGTCAGGGACCTGCCTGGCGCGGCGCCGGACCTCCCGCCCGCCCTGTTCGTGCACGGCCTCGGCGGATCGTCACTGAACTGGACCGCCCTGGGCCTGATGCTCAACGACACGATCCGCGGCATCGCCCCCGACCTCCCCGGATTCGGCCGTACGCCGCTGTCGGGCGCAGCCGGGATCTCGGAGCAGGCCGCGGTCCTGGTCGAGCTGCTGGAGCGTGAGTACGACCAGCCGGTGCACGTGTTCGGGAACTCGATGGGCGGCGCGTCGTCGGTCGCGCTGGCTGCGCTGCGTCCTGATCTGGTGGCCTCGTTGACGTTGGTCTCGCCGGCGCTGCCGCATCCGCGGGTATCGGCCAGCGCGTTGTGGTTCACGGCGCTGGCTACGCCCCGGCTCGGTCCCGCCGTACTGGAGAGGTCGGCGCGGCTGCCGTTCGAGCGGCGGTTCCAGGCCTCGCTGGCAATGGTGTTCGGCGATCCGCGGTCGCTGGCGCCCGAGGTACGGGCGGCGTACGAGGCGGAGTTGCACCGGCGCGACACCGACCCGTGGGGCCGGCAGGCGACGCTGGACGGCGCACGGAGCATCCTGCGGTCGTCGCTGGCCAGGCCGCGCCGGTCGCTGTGGGCAGACGCCGCCAAGGTGGAGTGCCCGGTCCTCTTGATCTACGGCGGCAGGGACCGACTGGTCGACGCAAGGATCCGCACCAAGGCCCAGCGCACGTTTCCGAACGCACGACTGCTCTATCTGCCGCAGTCCGGGCACGTCGCGCAGATGGAGCATCCGGCCGAGGTCGCTCGGGCTTTCCGCCAATTGATCGAGTCGAATCCGACGCCCGACTGAGACACGACTGAGCGACGGGTCCGGTCAACTTTCCTCTCGCCTGACAAGTACTACAGATGACTTGTCGAACAAACGAGAGGACCACTGTGCGAGTGATCGGCAGAACCGCCCGAAGTCTGTCGCTGGGGATGGTCGCACTGCTGGGTGTGGGGACACTCACCGCCACCGCCGCACCGCCAACACTCCCATCAGTTGCTAAAGGCAATCAATGGGACGTGCGGCCGGTGACCGGCGGCTACCAGCTCACGCTGCACCTGGACACACCCGCGCCGATGCGCGCGTCCCTTCCGCTGCTGGAGGTTGACGGCAAACCACTGGGCGTCGCGAATCAGTCGCCGGACCGCAAGTCGCTGACACTGGTCAGCGCTGACCCGGCCGTGCTGAAGGCCCACGACGTACGCCTGGTCTGGTCTGGCGACCTGGGTAAGCAGTCCGGCCTGAGTCGAGGCATCGCCGCGGCCGGCCCGACCGACGCCTACTGGTTGAAGGCGCAGCGTGGTCCGCTGTTGCCGGCAGACCCTGGCGCACTGGGGAAGTACAAGGTCGACACAGCGGAGTACAACCTCGGCAACGAGGCCATCTACCTGCCAGGCCTCGGCCACCGCTCGGAGCTGCTCGGCAAGGTGTACTCGCCGCGTGGTGCGGTCGGTCCGCGGCCACTGGTTGTCTTCCTGCACGGCCGGCACGAGGTCTGCTACGGCGAACCAACCCACCCGTCCGACGACGACAAGCCCTGGCCGTGCCCGCCGGGTATGAAGGCGATCCCGAGCTACCGCGGGTACGACGGACCGGCGAAAGCGCTGGCCAGTAACGGCTACCAGGTCGTGTCGATCAGCGCCAATGCCATCAACGCTTGGGACAGCGATGCGTACGACGCGGGCGCGCAGGCGCGGGCCGAGCTGATCCTCGACCATCTCGCGTTGTGGCGGAAGTGGTCGACGATCGGCGGCGGACCGTTCGGCACCAGGTTCGTCGGCAAGATCGACCTGCGGAACGTGGGCCTGATGGGTCACTCGCGAGGCGGTGAGGGTGTCGCGCGCGCCGCGGTGCTCAACGCTGACCGCGGCGGTCAGTACGGCATCCGTGCGGTGCTACCGCTCGCGCCGACCGACTTCGCGCGTGCAACCGTTCCAGGTGTGGCGATGAGCGTCGTACTGCCGTACTGCGACGGTGACGTGTCCGACCTGCAGGGACAGAAGTTCTACGACGACACCCGGTACTCCGTCGGAGGCGACACCGCATCGCGCTCGACCGTCACGGTCCTGGGCGCCAACCACAACTTCTTCAACACCGAGTGGACGCCGGGGCAGTCCGTCGCGCCGTCGAACGACGACTGGTTCGGCGACGAGAAGGCGTCACCGTGCGGTGCGAAGTACCCGGGCCGCTTGACGCCGAAGGAACAGCAGGCCGTCGGTACGGCGTACGTCGCTGGGTTCTTCCGCTTGCAGTTGGGGCATGAGAAGCAGTTCCTGCCGCAGTTCGACGGATCGGACTCGCGAGCAGCGTCCGCGGGCAAGGCCGTCGTACGAGTGGTGTCGCAGGGACGGGTTCTGAATCCTCTCGACAAGTCATTGCCGGCCGGAGCGGTCACTGGGAAGGTGTCGGCGACAGTCTGCGCCGGCGTGACCACTACTGCTCTCCGAGCCTCGACGCCGACCTGTATGGCGACGGATGACTGGTCCAACGCGCCGCACTGGGGTGCAGCGTGGTTCGCGGCCAAGACGCCGACCACTGCGGTCACCAAGCTGAAGTGGACCGGGACAAACGGTGTAGTGCGAGTCAATGTGCCGGCAGGGGAGCGCGACGTACGGCGGGTTGCCGCGCTGACGTTCCGCGCCGCACCGGACCCGGCCGCCGCACCCAAGACCGACCTGAGCGTTCACGTCGTCGACGGACACGGGCGGGCGGCCGTCGTACCCGTGTCTGCGGTCAGTGACGCGCTGGTGCGGATGCCGGGCGGCAACGACAGCGGTCTGCCGAAGAACCTGCTCCGGACGGTCCGCATCCCGTTGTCGTCGTTGAAGGGCATCGACCTGCGCGATGTGCGTGCGGTGGAGCTGCGTACGGACAGGACGGCCAGCGGGTCGGCGTACGTGAGCGATCTGGCCTTCTCGTCGCCGGGCCTGGGCCTGCCGGTGCCTGCGGCGCTGCTGCCGAAGCTGTCCGCGTCGAGCGTCACTGTGAAGGAAGGCGACCAGGGCACGCACGCGGTCGACTTCTGGGTGACCATGTCGCGGCCGAGTGTCCGGCCGGTCAGCGTGTACGTCGAAACGAACGGCGACCTCGGCGAGAGCGTCGGGGACGTCGGCCGGCAGCTGGTGTTCAAGCCGGGACAGGTGCGGCAAAAGGTGACTGTGCCGATCACGGGGAACACGCGGGACAGCTACGACCTGCCGTTCAGCCTGGTGCTGTCCGCGCCGTACGACGCCCTGCTGAACGACTCCTTCGGCCACGGTCTGGTCCTGGACGACGACCCGACGCCGACGCTGACCCTGAGCAACCTGAAGACGCCCGAGAAGACCGGCGTGGTCAACTTCGGAGTCAAGCTGTCCGCTCCGAGCGACAAGTACGTGTCGTTCAGCGGAGTGCTCAAGGACGGTACGGCGGTGATCCGCAAGGACTACACGTCCGCCAACGACGACGGCACCGGCCCGGTCGACCGCTCCATCGACGGGTACGTCGAGCCGGGGCAGACCACCGGCGAGCTGTCCGTGAAGATCCTCGACGACAAGGTCAAGGAACCGGCGGAAACGTTCAGCGCGGTCGTCCAGCAGGTCGACGGCGCCGAGCTGAAGGTCCCGATGACCCTCACAGGAACGATCATCGACAACGACTAGTACACCGACGTGCCGGGCACCCTGGGGGCGCCCGGCACGTCTCGTTCCTGAGACACCCGGCCCGGGATGTGGACTCCGCGAGGGGTCGCTTGGGATGTGCGGGAACATTGGGGGTGGGAGAGATGGTTGAAAACCGGAGATCCCGTCCGACGTCTTCCTGAGGAGCCGACAACGTGTCACTGCCACCGCTGGTCGAACCGGCCGACGAGCTCACGATCGACGAGGTGCGGCGGTACTCGCGGCACCTGATCATCCCCGAGGTCGGGATGGCCGGGCAGAAGCGGCTGAAGAACGCCAAGGTGCTGGTGATCGGCGCCGGCGGCCTCGGCAGCCCCGCGCTGCTGTACCTGGCTGCCGCCGGTGTCGGCACCCTCGGCATCGTCGAGTTCGACACCGTCGACGAGTCCAACCTGCAGCGCCAGATCATCCACGGCCAGTCCGACGTGGGCAAGTCCAAGGCCCAGTCGGCCAAGGAGTCCATCCTCGAGGCCAACCCGTACACGAACGTCGTCCTGCACGAGACCCGGCTGGACAACGACAATGTGTTCGAGATCTTCGAGCAGTACGACCTGATCGTGGACGGCACCGACAACTTCGCCACCCGCTACCTGGTCAACGACGCCGCCGTACTGCTGCACAAGCCGTACGTCTGGGGTTCGATCTTCCGCTTCGACGGCCAGGTCAGCGTCTTCTGGGCCGACAACGGCCCGTGCTACCGCTGCCTCTACCCGGAGCCCCCGCCACCCGGCATGGTTCCGTCCTGCGCCGAAGGCGGCGTCCTCGGCGTGCTGTGCGCGTCCGTCGGCGCGGCGCAGGTGACCGAGGCGATTAAGCTGCTCACCGGCATCGGCGACCCGTCGCTCGGCCGGCTGAACATCTACGAGGCGCTCGACCTCAACTGGCGTTCGCTGAAGGTCCGCAAGGACCCGAACTGCGCGATCTGCGGTGAGAACCCGACCGTCACCGAGCTGATCGACTACGAGAGCTTCTGCGGCGCGATCACCGAGGAGGCGGCCGACGCGGCCGTCGGCTCGACGATCTCGGTGAAGCAGCTGAGCGAGTGGATCAAGCTCAAGGACAACGGCGAGAAGGACTTCGTGCTGATCGACGTCCGCGAGCCGAACGAGTACGAGATCAACCGGATCCCGGGCTCGGTGCTGATCCCGAAGGCCGACTTCCAGACCGGTGTCGCGCTGGAGAAGCTGCCACAGGACAAGCAGTTGGTCTTCCACTGCAAGTCCGGCGTCCGCTCGGCCGAGGTCCTCGCCATCGCCAAGGGTGCGGGCTTCTCCGACGCCGTCCACGTCGGCGGCGGCGTGGTCGCCTGGGTCGACCAGATCGACCCGAGCCAGCCGTCCTACTAGGCGTGCTGAGGGGGCCGGCCTCCGGCCCCCTCAGTTTCTAGAAGTCCATCCGGCAAGTGGCCACTGCCTCGACGGCGGCCGGATCGCCTGTGAGCACAGGGTTGTCGTCGCGACCGGACAGCGTTCGCATGTACGCGACCGCGTCGATCGAGGCGGTGCCTACCGGCTGCTCCCTCCCGAGCCGGTAGGTCCCACCTCCCTGCCCGGTGAGCTCCAGGACGACGGCCGGGCGGTCACCCCAGAAGGGTCCGGCGGCTTCGAGGTCGTAGACGACCTGGGCGATCATCTCCACGGCGTACGGTCCCGCGTCGAACGGGCGTCCGAGGGCCTGGCACACGTCGTCGCGGTGCATCCACAGGTCACGGGCGAGCAGGATGTCCCGCACGTAGCCCAGCGACATCCGCGGCACGTCGTCGACCTGCATCGTCATCCGCCGCATCAACTCGGGATTGCGCGAGATCCGTTCGCTCGCCCTCGCCCACAACTGGTCGAACTGCTCGCGGAGTTCGGCCGGCGGCGTACCGCGGTGCTCGTCGGCCTGCACCCTCATGTGTGCGTCGAACCGGGGGATGCCGGGATAGACCCGCTTCCCCTTGCGGAACCGGCGCGGGAACGACAACGGCCGCAGCACGTCCTCGGCCTGCCCGATGAGGTGGCCGGCGATGTCCGCGACGTCCCACTCGTCGCAGACCGTACGGCGATGCCACTCGTCCCCCTCGATTGTCGCGAGCAAGTCGTGCCACGCCTGGAGCTCGGCGTCCCGGTGAGCCCGGCACCGCGGGCGGTCGGCCCGCCCGATCTGTTCCGCGAGTACTGCGGTCATGTTGTCCCCCTGATTGGTGCATAGCGTTGGTAGAACATCTCGAGGACGACGGGCAGCAGCCTGATGAAGCGTCCGTCGTCGAACGACGCATCCGGCTCGTTCGCGATCTGTTGCGAGAGCAGGCCGGCGGTCAAGGAGGTGTAGAGGGCGATGCCCTCCTCGCTCGTGGCGTCCGGGTGCAGGCGGCCGGCGTCCACCGCCGCCGCGAGGTGGTCCCGGAGGTCCTGCAGGGTTTCCTGGGCCGGGGCGAACGCCTCCGGGCTCGGCTCGAAGCCGGGGATCGTCCGCCAGAACAAGATCTGCGAGTAGATCTGGTGCTCCATGCACCAGCGGCAGAACGCGCTGACCGCGATCAGGTCGTTCGCGAACGGATCGGGCGTGGTGGCCGTCGCCAGGGAGGCGCGATGCGCGTCCCTGAGCTGCCGGGCGCCACGCTCGAAGAGCGCGTCGTAGATCGCCATCTTCGACGGGAAGTACTGGTAGAGCGACGGCGGCTGCATACCCAGCCGACGGGCAATCGCGGACAAACTCAGCGCCGCAACGCCCTCCACCTCCATCAGTTCGACGGCGACATCGAGAATCTCACCCATCGTCTCCTGCCGACGGCGCATCCGCCGATCCGGCGCAGTAGTGCTCATACCTTGAGGAAAACCTAATACCGTTAGGAAAGTCAATACCTCGTAGGCTTCCCGTCCCCACCCCGACCGCGAGAGCCCTTTCCTCGTTCCCCGCCCCGAGCGCGAGGGGCCCTTCCCCACTCCCTGCCCCGAGCGCGAGGGCCTTCCTCGTTCCCGCTCCGAGCGCGAGGGCTTCCTCATTCCCCGCCCAGAGCGGGAGGGGCCCTTCCTTATTCCCCGCCCTGAGCGGATCGAGGGGCGGGTGGTTTTTGAGGTGCTTGTCCCTCGGGGCACGTAATGTCGTGGCATGTGCAGAAACATCACCGTGCTCCGGGGACTCGAGCCGTCCGCGACCTCTGACGAGATCTACGCCGCGGCGCTGCAGTACGTGCGAAAGGTGACCGGCGTCGGCTCGCTGAGTGCGACCACGCGCGGCCCGATCGAGCGCGCGGCCACCGAGGTCGCGAAGATCACCGAACAACTGCTGCAGGAGATGCCGGCCCGCCGGACCCCGCCGCAGACCGTCCCACCGTTGCGGCGCCCGGAGGTTCGCGCGCGCCTCGGCCTCGACTAGACGCCTCCCATGGGGGAGGAGGCGGACGGCCGTCCGGCCCGCCGGCACCAGGGGGTGGTGTTCGGCCTGATCGTGGCCGGCGTGCTGATGTCACTGACGAGCGCCAACGCCGAGACCGAGTTGTCCCGCCGCCGGCATGCTGCCTGCGACGGCACGCTGCCGCTGCCGACGGGTGCTTTCGTGCTCAGCTTCACCGGCGTGGCGGTCGGGGCGGTGGCACTGTTCTTGCTGCTGCGGTGGTTCGGGCGCAGCCGGCAGACGCTCGTGCTGATCCTGTTCTGGACCGCGGTGGCCGCGGTCGTCTCCGAGGTCTTCACGGTGGTGACGGTCCTTCAGCAGAGCCGCCCGATCACGTCCCTGTGCGTCGGCTAGTTGGTAATGTCGCATCCGGGAAACGGTTCCCCTTTTAGGGAGGCGCGGGATGCGGTTCGCGATCAAGACCAGGCCGGAACACACCACCTGGCAGCAGATGCGGGACGTGTGGGTCGCGGCGGACCAGTTCGAGATCTTCGAGTCCGCCTGGCACTGGGATCATTTCTACCCGCTCACCGGTGACATGCAGGGCCCGAACCTGGAGGCCTGGACGACGCTCGCCGCGCTGGCGCAGGCGACGTCGCGGATCCGCGTCGGCTGCCAGGTGACCGGAATGATCTACCGGCATCCCGCCGTCCTCGCGAACATGGCGGCGACCACGGACATCATCAGCAACGGCCGGCTCGAGCTCGGCATCGGCGCCGGCTGGAACGAGATGGAGACCGCGGCGTACGGCATCGACCTGTATCCGTTGAAGGAGCGCTTCGACCGTTTCGACGAGGGCACCGAGGCGATGATCGCGCTGCTCACCGAGAAGGTCGCGAACTTCGACGGCAAGTACATCAAGCTCACCGACGCCTACTGCAACCCCAAGCCGGTGCAGACCCCGCACCCGCCGATCACCATCGGCGGCAAGGGCCCGAAGCGGACGCTCCGCGCGGTCGCCCGGTGGGCCCAGCAGTGGAACGTGATCGTCCCGAACCCGGAGGAGTGGAAGTCCCTCAAGGACGTCCTGGTCCAGCGCTGCGAGGAGGCCGGCCGCGACGTCAACGAGATCACCTGCTCGGTGAACGTCCGCATCGACCCGGACAGCCCACTCGACAAGGCGGTCGCCGAGGCAGCGGCGTACGGCGAGGCCGGCGTCGACCTGGTGATCATGAACCTGCCGCTGGACGCGCACCCGTCGGTCCTTGAGCCACTCGCGAAGGCGCTCGCGCCTCTCACCTAGATTTGGATCCGTGGACAGGGAGCAGTACGTCGAGGCCGTTCTGCAGGCGGTCGAGTCGATTCCGGAGGGCAGCGTCGCGACGTACGGCGATATCGCCGAGTACGTCGGACAGGGCGGGCCGCGTCAGGTCGGCGCGATCATGCGCGAGTACGGCGCCAGCGTGCCGTGGTGGCGGGTGATCCGCGCGTCCGGCGTACCGGCTGAAGAGGTCGGCGACGAGCAGCTCCATCGCCTGCGGTCGGACGGGGTGCGGATCACCAACGGACGCGTGAACCTGCGCGACGCCCGTTGGGATCCACAGCACTAGCCCGTCACTCGCCGTTCAGCGGAGTGCCTGCCTGCGAGGTGCGCAGGAAGTAGACCGGGTCGTTGAAGGTGCCCGGGACCTTGCCCAGGCTCTGGATGACGGTGGCCGTACCGTTGGCGTGGCCAATGGCGTACAGGTACGCCGATCCGGTGTCGGTGTCGATCGCGGCGAGCAGCGTGGACTGCGTGCCGCACTTCTCCGCGACGATCGCCTCGAAGCCCTGCCAGGTCGACGACCGGACGACCTTCACGACCGGCGTCAGCGGCGACGTGGTCGGGATGTGGATCGTGTACAGCGCGCCGGCCTTGGTCGTGGCCAGGAAGGTGTCGTACGTCGACGTCGTGCTGATCAGCGTCATCGTCTTCACGGCCGAGAAGCCGGCGTACGTGCCGAGCGGGTGGAACCCTGTCTTGTCGAGCTTCCAGCGCGCCAGCGATCCGTCGTTGCGCAGCGCGTAGAAGTACTGCCGCGTCGGCGAGTCGCCCTTCGGGTACGCCGCCCGTGCGATCGAGGTGTAGGCGCCCATGTCTTCCATCGCGAGCCCGCGGCCCCACCACGGGCCGCCCGGCACGTTGTTGATGACAGTGCTGTAGAGCGTGTCGCCGTACAGCGCGTAGCCGCTGTCCGAGCTGCCGCCCTCGGGTTCGGGCTTGAACTCCCACGTCGCGCTCGCCCGCGTCTCGCCCGGCTGGGCGACCTGCGGACCGACCCGGCGTTCGCTCGCGACCGGCGGGCTCGCGGCGGACACCACCTGGTCGACATAGTTGCCGTTCGCGGTGATCGAGCCGAGGTCCAGCGAACAGATCGACTGGATCTTCGGGGTCGCCGTCGCCGGTTTACCCAGCTTCGCCGCGGAGGCAGTGGCGGTCCCCAGACCTGCCAGCAGAACAGCCGCCCCCAGGAGGGCGGCAGTGCGTCGCATCGTCCTCATTCGGTGCTCCTCATGGTTGGTGTTGCTTCCGAGGTACTCGATGCGCGGCGGGTGCGGAAAGTTATGGGCCGGCTACGTTGCTGTGGTTCTCGTTGTCCGGTTTCCGGCTATCGTGCCGGGGCTCGGGGTGGCTCGTCGCAGATTGTCGGTGGGGTCTGTTGAGATGGGGCGATGGTCAGCAGACAGGGGTCCCGGTATCGATTGGTCCGGGCCGAAGGACGAAGCGCGGCGGCGCCTGTCCTGGACGCTGATCAGCAGGCGGTCGTGAATCATCCCGGCGGCCCGTTGCTGGTCCTCGCCGGTCCGGGGACCGGGAAGACGACGACGTTGGTCGAGGCCGTCGTCGACCGGGTGCGCAATCGCGGGCTGAGTCCGGACGAGGTGCTCGTGCTGACGTTCGGGCGGAAGGCGGCGACCGAGCTCCGCGATCGCATCACCGGCCGGCTCGGGCGGACGACCCGGGTGATGCCGTCGATGACCTTCCATTCCTTCTGCTATGCGCTGCTTCGACGGTTCACCCCGGCCGACGCGTTCGACGTACCGCTGCGGTTGCCGTCCGGGCCGGAGCAGTCGTTGCGGCTGACCGAGGCGTTGTCGGGCAGCCGTGAGGTCGGTGCGGTGCACTGGCCGGGCAGTCTGCATCCGGCGCTGAAGACGCGCGGGTTCACCGACGAGGTGCAGGCGGTGATCGGCAAGGCGCGGCAGCTCGGGCTCGACCCGGAGGACCTGTCCGCGATCGGCCGGTCGGCGGAGCGGGCCGAGTGGGTCGCGGTCGGCGACTTCTTCGAGGAGTACCTGCAGGTTCTCGATGCCGAGCAGGTGCTGGACTACTCCGAGCTCATTCACCGCGCGGTGATCCTGGCCCAGCAGCCGTCGGTGCAGGCGAAGTTGCGGGCAGAGTTCAAAGCGGTGTTCGTGGACGAGTATCAGGACACCGATCCGGGTCAGACCGAGCTGTTGCAGGCGATCGCGGGGGACGGCCGGGACCTTGTCGTCGTGGGCGATCCGGACCAGTCGATCTACACCTTCCGCGGTGCCGACGTCCGTGGTCTGCTGCGCTTCGCCGACGAGTTCCGGACCAGAGACGGCGCCGAGGCCGCCCAGATCGCTTTGGGTACGACGCGGCGCTTCGGTACGACGCTGCAGCGGGTATCGCGCAACGTCGTCAACCGGCTCGGCGTGCCGGGATCGCTCGACCGGGAGACGTTCGAGCGGTTCCGCAACCCGGATGCGTCGTCGTGCGTTTTCGGTCCGGGGAAGGTCGAGGCGAACCTGTACTCGACGAGTGGCGCCGAGCTCGAACACATTGCGGATCTGCTGCGTCGGGCGCATGTGCAGGACGGCGTCGGGTGGCACGAGATGGCTGTGCTGGTCCGGTCCGGCAGCCGTTCGATCCCGCCGCTGCGGCGTGCGCTCGCCGCGGCCGGGATCCCGGTGGATGTCGCGGGCGACGAGTTGCCGCTGTCGCGTGAGCCCGCCGTGCGGCCGATGCTGCTGGCTTTGCGGGCGGTGGCTGATCCCGAGACGCTGACCGTCGACGTCGTGCGCACCCTCGCGTTGTCGCCGTTGGGGGCGATGGACGCTGGGCAGTTGCGGCGGCTCGCCCGGGTGCTGCGCCGCCGCGACCGGGATGCTGCGGGCGGTCAGCGGTTGCCCCGCTCGTCGGACGAGCTGTTGCGGGAAGCATTGATGAACCCGCTGTTGCTCGACGAGGAGGCGTCACCGGCCGAGGCGCGGTTCGCGGCGCTGGGCGAGCGGTTGCTCAAGGCAAGGAACATTGTGACCGCGGGCGCCGCGCCGGACGAGGTGATGTGGTCGCTGTGGTCCGAGTCGCCCTGGTTGCGGCGGCTGCGCGGCCAGGCGCATTCCGGCGGCGAGCAGGCGCGGACGGCGAACCGTGATCTGGATTCGTTGTGCGCGTTGTTCGATGCGGCCAGCCGGGCTGAGGAACAGGTCGGGTTCAAAGGGGTTTCGGCGTTCCTGTCGGAGCTGGAGTCGCTGGACATCGCGGCGGACAACCGGTTCGACGGGACCTATCGAGAGGCCGGTGTGCAGCTGATGACCGCGCACCGGTCGAAGGGTTTGCAGTGGCGGCTCGTCGTGGTCGCCTCCGTGCAGGAGGGGCAGTGGCCTGACCTGCGGCGGCGCGGGTCGTTGCTCGAGCCGGACCGGTTGGGCCCCGACGGGCTGATCGATCCGTTGTCGGCCGGCGCGTTGCTGGCCGAGGAGAGACGGTTGTTCTACGTCGCGATCACCCGGGCCCGTGAGCGGCTGATCGTGACGGCAGTGCAGGCGCCAGAGGCCGACGGCGACCAGCCGTCCCGATTCCTTGCCGAGCTGGACATTCCTTTGAAACTAGTCGCGGGACGGCCGCGGCGCCCGTTGTCGTTGCCGGGGCTGGTCGCCGATCTGAGGTGCGTACTCGCGGATCCGTCGTCGTCACCTGCGTTGAAGCGGGTGGCGGCCGATCGACTGGCCCAGTTGGCCGATGCCGTTGACGACCGTGAGTATCAGCTGGTGCCGACCGCCGATCCCTCACGGTGGTGGGGTGTGCGTGAGCGGACCCGGTCGGAGCGCCCGATCGCGGATCCATCGCTCCCGGTGCCGTTGTCGGGGAGTGCGTTGACGACGATCGTGGACTGTCCGCTGCGATGGTTCCTGACCCGACGGGCCGGTGGAGAGACACCGAGTACGTCGGCGATCGGCTTCGGCATGGTGCTGCATACGTTGGCCGATGCCGTGGCGACCGGGACGTTGCCGCCGTCGATCGACGAGCTCAACGGCTGGCTCGACAAAGTGTGGACGCAGCTCGACTTCGAGTCCGCGTGGATCTCGGACCGGGAGCGCGCCGAGGCGGAGCAGGCGTTGCGACGGTTCGTCGCGTGGCACCAGGGGCGGCCGGACCGGACGCTGGTGGGGACCGAGGTGGACTTCGACGTCCTGCTGCCTGACGAGGACAAGCCCGCCGTTCGGGTGAAGGGCCGGATGGACCGGGTCGAGAAGGATGCCGAAGGGACAGTGCGCGTGGTCGACCTGAAGACCGGCCGTTCGATCCCGACCAAGCCGGCGTTGGCGCGGCATGTGCAGCTCGCGATCTACCAGCGCGCGATCAACTCCCGCCAGGTGAAGAAGCTCGGCGAGGATGCGGTCGCCGGTGGCGCCGAGCTGGTCCAGTTGCGTCACGACGACAACGGCGGCTTCCCGAAGGTGCAGCATCAGGGCCCGTTGGAAGCCGATGACCACGGCCGCACGTGGCTCGACGAAGCCGTCGACGACGCCGAGTCGATGATCCGCAGCGAGCAGTTCACCGCCCAACGCAACGACGGCTGCAGCCGCTGCGAAGCCCGAGCCCTCTGTCCGATCCAGCCAGAAGGCCGGGAGATCGTCTGATGGCTGCCGCCCACCTTCAGACAACCGCAGACCTGTGTGACCTCCTCGGGATCCCGTTCTCCGACCAGCAGCTGGCCGCGATCACGGCACCGCTCGCGCCGGGCGTGATCGTGGCCGGTGCCGGGTCCGGTAAGACGACGGCCATGGCCGCGCGCGTGGTGTGGCTGATCTGCACGGGTCAGGTGAAGCCGGAGGAAGTGCTCGGTCTGACGTTCACGAAGAAGGCCGCGAACGAGCTCGACGTACGGATTCGTGACGACCTGACGAAGGCCGGGGTCCTCGGATCGACCTTGCCGAAGGACCAGCATCCGCTGCTGGCGGCGCACCTGCGGAGCAATATCCCGAACTGGGAGCCCGAAGAGCCGGGCGAGCCGGTGGTCTCGACGTACCACGCGTTCGCCGGCACGTTGATCGCGGAGCACGGGCTGCGACTCGGCCTCGAGCCGGACTCGCGGGTGCTTGCGGATGCGACGCGTTTCCAGCTCGCCGGTCGGGTCGTACGGCGGTCGGCGGGGCCGATCCGGTTTGCGTCGCACCACGTGCCGACTCTGGTCAACAGTCTGCTCTCGCTGGATGGCGAGCTTGCGGATCACCTGCTGCGTGCGGACGACATCCGCGACCACGACGAGGCTGTCCGACTCGAGGTCGCCGCCGCGCGCAAGCAGACCGTGGAGGTCCGCAAGCTCGCTGAGACCGCGTTGAAACGCGGCGAGATCCTGCAGCTGGTTGAGGAGTACCAGGCTTACAAGGCTGAGCGTGGTGTTGTCGACTTCGCCGATCAGATGGCGTTGGGCGCGCGGCTGGCGGAGGAGTGTCCGGAGGTCGCGGCCGTCGAGCGGGCACGATACAAGGTCGTGCTGCTCGACGAGTATCAGGACACTTCGGTCTCGCAGCGCCGGATGTTGACGGCTCTGTTCGCCGGGCCGGATCCAGCTCACGGTCGAGGCCACCCGGTCACGGCCGTCGGTGACCCGTGTCAGGCGATCTACGGATGGCGCGGTGCGTCGGTCGCGAATCTCGACGAGTTCCCGGCGCACTTCCCGCAGGCCGACGGCACGCCCGCCCAGCGGTATGTGTTGAGCATCAACCGCCGCTGCGGCAGTCGTATCCTCGCGGCAGCCAACCAGCACGCCGCCGAGCTGTACGAACAGCATCCCGGCGTCATCCCGCTCGAGGCGCCGGCGGACGCTCCGGAGGGCGCGATCACCGTCGGGCTGTTCGAGACGCGCTCGCAGGAGATCGAGTGGGTGGCCGACGCGATCGTCGCCGCGCATCGCACCCGGAACCGCCGCTGGAAAGACATCGGCATCCTGATGCGCACGAACGTCGACCTCAGCGCGGTCCACGAAGCGTTGATCGCGCGCAAGGTCCCGGTCGAGGTCGTCGGTCTCGGCGGATTGCTCGCGCTCCCGGAAGTCGTCGACGTCGTCGCCACGCTGCAAGCCGTCAACGACCTCACCGCGAACGCCGCGATGCTCCGCATCCTCACCGGCCCTCGGTACAGGATCGGCCACCGCGACCTCGCGCTGCTCGCGAACCGCGCCCGCGCCCTGGCCGACGCGGGCGAACGACCAGCCGCCGACGATCTGGTCGCCGCTCTGGACGCTGCCGTGGCCGGGATGGACTCGACCGAGGTCATCTCGCTCGCCGAGGCGGTCGACGATCCGGGCCGGGCGGAGTACGCGCCGGAAGCATTGGTCCGGTTCAAGGAACTCTCCAGCGAGCTCCGCGAACTCCGTGCCCACGCCAGTGAGCCGCTGCTCGATCTGGTCCGGCGAGTGATCAGCACGATCGGCCTGGATGTCGAGCTGACCGCGACACCCGACCACGTCGACGCCGGCCGCCGCGACCACCTCGCCGCGTTCTTGGATGCCGTCGGCAACTTTGTCTCGACCGAGTCGGACGGGTCGCTCGACGGGCTGCTGGCTTACCTGGCCGCCGAGGAGGAGTACGCCGCCGGCCTCGATCTCGCCGTACCGAGTGAGGCCGACTCGGTGAAGCTGCTGACCACGCACCGGTCGAAGGGTCTGGAGTGGCCAGTCGTCTTCGTGCCCACCCTGGTCTCCAAGGTGTTCCCGTCGGATCGCGGCCGGGACAAGTGGACGACGAACGCGAAGGTCCTGCCGTGGCCGCTGCGCGGTGACGCGGACACGCTGCCGGACATCCACGACCTGTCGAACGCGGGGCTGAAGTCGTTCGCGGACGAGTGCAAGGACATGAACGCGCTGGAGGAGCGGCGGCTCGGGTACGTCGCCTTCACGCGGGCGAAGGAGTTGCTCGTAGCGACCGGGCACTGGTGGGGTCCGACGCAGAAGCGCCCGCGCGGCCCGTCGTCGTACCTCTCGATGCTGAAGAAGCACGCCGGTGAGCGCGTGATCGAGTGGGCCGAGCAGCCGGAGCTGACCGCGGAGAACCCCGAGCTCGCGGAGCAGACGCAAGCGCCGTGGCCGACGGCGTACGACCTGGAGTCGTACCAGCGGCGGCTCGACGCGGCGGCGCTCGTGGAGTTGTCGCGGACGGAGGGTCCCTCGGTCGAGGCCGAGGAGTCGTTGCTGCTCGACGAGCAGGCGACGGTCGCGCGGTGGGACTCAGAGATCGAGCGATTGTTGTCCGAGGCAAGGGAAAGCCGGAGCCGCAAGGCCTACGACGTCGCGCTGCCGGCCGCGCTGTCCGCGACGCAGGTGATGCGACTGGCGAAGGATCCGGATGGTCTGGCCGCCGAGCTGGCCCGTCCGATGCCCCGCAAACCCAACCGGGCGGCGCGTTTCGGGACCCGCTTCCACGCCTGGGTGGAGAGCTACTTCGGCCAGCAACTCCTGCTCGACCCGGACGACCTCCCCGGCGCCGCGGACGAGGACATCGTCGACGACACCGACCTCACCGACCTGATGGACGCGTTCCGCGACGGCCCGTTCGGCGAAACCACGCCGTACGAGATCGAGGCGCCGTTCGCCCTGGCCCTCGACGGCCGCGTGATCCGCGGCCGGATCGACGCCGTCTACCAGGTAGTCCGCGAAGACGGCTCCCGCGGGTACGACGTCATCGACTGGAAAACCACCCGCTCCGAGACCGCTGACCCACTCCAACTAGCCATCTACCGGGTCGCCTGGTCAGAGCTGATGAACATCCCACTCAACCAGGTGACCGCCGCCTTCTACTACGTCCGCACCGGCGACATCATCCGCCCGGAGGACCTTCCGGGTAAGGCGGAGCTGGTCCGTCTCCTCAACGGATGAGGTCATAGTGCGGCGGCCTCGTCGAGCGCCGTTAGTAGGGCCGCGATCGCGGGTGGGTCGGGTGGTTCGCCGTACGTCGCGGCGAAGACGTGTCGGCGCGAGTCCGGGATCTCGGTTGCGAAGATGCCGTCGATCTGGTGGCTGCGTAGTGCGAGGCCGGGCATTGTCGTCACCCCGAGACCGGACCTGACAAGAGCCTGCATCACCACCATGTCGTCGGACGTGTAGCCGATCCGCGGTTCGTAGCCCTCGACCGCGCACAACGAAGTCAGGTGACTGCGGCAACGATCGCACCCGGCGATCCAGGTCGCGTCTTGGAGCTCGGCGAGCGTGACCGGCCGGTCGTTCGACAGCAGGTACAACGGGTCGTCCAGCAGGTGGTGCAGTCGTACGCCGCTCGGCTCCGGCTCGGTCTCGTCGTACCGGAAGACGATCGCGACGTCGATCTCGCCGGTTCGCAGGAGCTCGAGTGCCTCGGGCGGATGCATGTCCGTCAGGCTCACCTCGAGCCCCGGGTGCTTGCCGGCCAGCGCCGCAACGGCTGCCGGTACGAGCGATCCGATCGCCGACGAGAATCCTGCCAGACGAACCCGACCCACGCGCAGGCCGACGTGCGCGGCGAGCTCGGCGTCGGCGGCGTCGATCCGACCGATGATTTCCGCGGCCCGAGACGCGAGCATCCGGCCGGCTTCGGTCAGGCGGATGCCGCGTCCGGCCCGCTGCACCAACTGCGCGCCGGTCTCGGCCTCCAGGCGGGACAGGTGATGAGTGACCGACGGCTGCGAATAGTGCAGCTCGCGTGCGGCGGCGGTCACCGATCCGTGGCGCGCGACCGCGTCGATGACGCGCAACTTCGTGACATCGAGCATGTATCAAACCCGTCTATGGGTGAGAACGAAACTTGGCATTAGACGCTATGGGTTGGGTGGCGCAGGCTCAAGACATGACGACGACAACGAATTCCACCAGCCAACTGACCGACCTCGCCGCGAGCGTTCGTACCGCGATCGACCAGCACGCCGATTGGCACGGCACCGCACAGCTGGTCGCCGAGCAACTGCGCCGCCACCTGCCGACTCCCGACGTACTCACAGCCGAGCAGCGCCTCGGATCGCCGGACCGCTACGAGAGCCACACGCTGCACGTCGAGCCTGACGGCTCGTTCTCGATCATCGCGGTGGTCTGGCGGCCCGGTCAGCTCACCCGGATCCACGACCACGTGACCTGGTGCGCCTTCGGCGTGATCCAGGGCGTCGAACACGAGGACCTGTACGACGCGGACCTCCGGCTCGTCGGCCAGAGCGACAACCATGTCGGCGACGTAAGCGGCTTCGCGCCCCCCGGCGACATCCACCGAGTCAACAACACGACCGACACCACGGCGATCTCCATCCACATCTACGGCACCGACGTCACCCGCATCGGCTCAAGCGTCCGCCGCTACTACAACTGATACGAGGCAGATCAAGCGCGCGGGCTAGTCCAGGAGTTCAGCCGGCAGGATGCGGACGGGAAACGGAAACTCGGCCTCGAACACGTCCTTACCGATGACGACGGCACGCTGGTGGTACGTCCCATCGACCAGCTCGAGAACGGTCAGTTCTTCGCTGGCCGGGTCGAAGATCCAGTAGGAGGTGACCCCGGCCTCCTCGTACAGACGCCTCTTGAATACCAGGTCCTTCGATCGGGTTGCGGCGGACAGGACCTCAACCGCCAGAAGCGGCGGCTTCTCGACGGCCCTGGGTCCGACGTCTGCTCGGCGGCACACCAGTACGTCCGGCTGAAGCGATCGCTGCCGCGTCGGCTGGAAGTCCGTCGGAGCAATGAAGACCTTCAGATCATCGGGACAGGCGCTCCTGAGTCTGACGGCCAGTTCGAGCACCGCGGTCTGGTGGATCGGCAACGGTGCAGGTGTCACCAGCAGCACCCCGTCGACCAATTCGTACCGCATCCCGTCATCGGGAAGCGCGTCGAGATCGGCCAACGTGAACGTCCCTGGCTCGAGAGTTTCCACGTACCCCATGGTGCCTCCTTCTCGGTCACACGACCAGCATGGTGTCTCCCGCTGGGTGTATGGCGCCGTTTCGGCAATCTGCCCCAGGTTGCCCCGACTTGCCCTGTGATCTGCCCCGGGATGCCCCTGTATGCCCTTATCCGGTGAGGGTTGCGGGGGTGAGGGTGACTTGGAAGGGCTGGGTGGCTTGGTGGGCTTCTTCGGCTTGGACTACGGCGTCGCAGGCGTAGCCCGTGGGGGTGAGGGTGAGGATGGTCAGTTCTTGGGTGGCGGGGTCGAGGAGCCAGTAGGACGGGACTTGGTGGGTTTCGTAAAGGGCACGTTTGAGGACTACGTCGGTGGTGCGGGTTGAGGGGGAGAGGACCTCGACGGCTAGGACGGGCGGTTCGGTGGGGTGGTAGTTGCGGGGGCAGACCAGGAGGTCGGGGCGGAGGGTGGTGTGGGGAGTGGGACGGAAGGCCAGTGAGCCGACTGAGACGAGCAGGTCGGGTGGGCAGGCTTGTTTCAGGACGACCATCAAGGCGATGACGGCCGCGTGGTGTGCGGGTGGCTGGGCGCCGGTGATCAGGAGACGGCCGTTGACTACTTCGTATCTTCGGCCGTCCCGCGTGGCTTTGAGGGTGGTCACGCAGACAGCTTGACCGATTTCGTCGTAGAGCCGTTGACGTTATCCACAGGCGAGTGGGTTCTCCAGCGTGCCGGCGAACTGGAGGGAGCCGGCGACGTCGGTGAGGTCGACCATCTGCTGGTTGTTGCGGAGCTGCAGCCGGTTCAGACACGACAGGGCGAACGACGGCGTGAAGATGTCGTACTTCGCGAACGCCTCAGCCACCTCGGGTGTCGCAGCCTGGTAGTCGCGCACCGCCTCCGCGACCACCGACCAGAACTCGTCAGGCGTCAGCAGACCCTCGCGATCCAGCAACGGCGAAAGGAACCGGAAGATGCAGTCGAAGACGTCGGTGAAGATCGATAGCAGCTTCTCGTCGTCGGGCACCTCGGCGCGCACCCGCTCCGCGTCCGCCGGGATCGGCGTCGACGGGCTCAGTACGGCGATCTCCTCCGCGATGTCCTTCATGATGACGCGGATCGGGATCGCGTCCCGCAGTACCAGGATCAGGTTCTCGCCGTGCGGCATGAACACCAGCTCGTACGCGTAGAAGCTGTGCAGCAAAGGGATCAGGTACGCGTCGACGTACGCCCGCAGCCAGTCCGCCGGCGCGAGACCCGACGCCCGCACGAGCGCGGCGGCCAACGACGCACCGTGTCGATCGACGTGCAGCAACGACGCCATCGTCGCGAGCCGCTCCCCGGGCTCCAGCGATGGGATCGGGCTCTCACGCCACAGTGCCGACAACATCTTCCGGTACGGCGATGTCTTGTCTGTCGCGTTCTCGTAGTACCGGTTGTGATACCCGGCCGCTGCGATCTCGCGCAGCACGCTGAAGCCGTAGCGCTTCAGCACAAGGTCGTTCGAGACCACCGAGTGGACCCAGTCGTTGATCGCCGGTGTCGCGGCCATGTACGACGGCGACAGCCCGCGCATGAACCCCATGTTGAGCACCGACAACGCCGTCTTCACGTAGCATCGTGCCGGCTGCGACCGGTTGAAGAATGTCCGGATCGACTGCTGCGGCTGGTAGACGTCATCGGTCGACCCAACGTAGATGATGTGACGTTGCGCGATGTCGGCCGCGAACGTGATCGACGTCTTGTTCTCCCACTGCCACGGATGCACCGGCAGGTAGACATAGTCCGCAGGATCGGCGCCCACAGCAACAATCTCGGCCGCGAACCGCTTCAGCACCACATCACCCAACTCGACGCGGAGCAGCTGCTCATAAGTCAGTGTGTTGCTGTGCGCAACAGTCGTCCGGTCCCGCCGGGCAGCGATCCAGACCAGCTGCACCGCCGCACCGGTCTCCGGTGCATAGGCCAAATAGTCGCTCACCCCGAACCCGAGCCGCCCGTTGTTCGCGACGAAGCACGGATGCCCCTCGGTCATCGCGGACTCGATCACCTGGAAGTCCGCGGTGACAAGGTCCGTCGCCGTCAGCTCCGGCTTCGACAGCTTGTACGCCGCCGACGCCAGCGTGCTGCTGATCTCCTCGAGGTACACCGGCAGCATCTCCGCGCCGATCCCCAACCGCTGATGGAACGAGGTGATGAACTCGAGCGCGTCGATCGGCCCGCCGTCGTCCCGGACGATGCTCGAGGCATCGATCTCCCAATGATTCAAGGGATACAACCGAGCCGCGAACCGATATCCGTCGACCGCGAACCCGTTGTCGACAGCAACAGGTGTGAGGATGCGCTCGTGCGCGAACTCGGCCAGCGCCTTCCGCACCAGGGCGCGGTTGACCACAGCCCAGACGTCCGGGGTCAAGTGCGAGATCATCAGCCTGCCTCGTTCATTCGCTGGGCGTCGGCGTACTGGTCGCGCGTGCAGAAGCTCAACCACGCCTGCTTGTCGGGGAGCTGCACGACGCTGTGCTTGCGGAATCCCATCCGCTCGTTCAGCGCCTGGATCTTCACGTTCCGTACGTCGGGCTCGACCACGACCCGGTCGACCAGCGGATCGCTGAACAAGCTGTCCATGATCGTCTCGAACACCGCCGCGGTGAAGCCGGTGATCGGCGTGACCGCCGGTCCGACCAGCACATGCATGCCGATGTCACCCGGCGCGACGTCGTACACCTGGCCGACCGCGTCGTACGCCGGCTCGTAGCGCTCCATCAGGAACGCGGGCCGGCCGTCGTGTTCGCCGAGAAAGGCATGGTGCTGCGCGCTCCGCGAGATCCGGAGGTACTCCGTGTGCACGTCGGCGACGGACGCGTTCAGGAGGCCCCAGTACCGCGCGTACGGCTGAGTGACCCAGCTGTGCAGCGTGGTCACGTCCTCGGTCAGGTCGAACGGCCGGAGGCTGAGGGTGCCGAGGCCGGCGACGAAGCGCCGGTACGTCGGCTCGGGCAGTGCTCTGGTCATGGGCGGACCCTGCTTTCGAGGTGGCGGACCTGTTAGCTAAGGCTTACCTTACTAGACACTCGACCTCACGAAGAACCGGGTCCGTATCCTGAGGACCGCCTCGTCCGTCCAGACTGGTATGACCATGACCGACGCACTCGACCTTCCGGAGCTGAAGGCGACCAGGCAGGCGCGGCGGGAGTTTCTCGACCGCCTCGAGCCGCTGCGCTCCGACCTGTACAAGTACTGCCGCCGGTTGACCGGCAACGCGTTCGACGCCGAGGACCTCGTCCAGGAGTCGTTGGCGCGCGCGTTTACGCAGGCGGCGCAGGCGCACAGCCCCATCGCGAATCCGCGCGCCTGGTTGTTTCGGGTCGCCACCAACGCGTACGTCGACAGCTACCGCCGCCAGTCGCCCGTGCTCGTCGACGCGCCAGAGCAGGCAGCACCGGACACGGCCGACCCCGCAGAGGTCCGTGACGCCTGGGCTGAGCTCGTGACTCTTCTCCCGCCGCAGGAGCGGGCCGCGCTCGCGCTGAAGGACCTCTTCGGTTTCACGCTCACCGAGGTCGCCGACGTACTACATACCTCGGTCGGAGCCGTCAAAGCAGCACTCCACCGCGGACGCGGGCGTCTGGCCGACCCGGAGCGCTCGTTGAAGAACCGTGGGGCGCCGGACCGCCGGCTGCTCGATGCGGTCGCCGACGCGTTCACGGCGTACGACGTACCTCGGCTGACCGCACTGCTGCTGGAGGACGCGGACAGTGAGATCCTCGGCGTGCTCACGGAGTACGGTGCCGACAACATCCGCCGGGGCTCGATCGAACACACTCTGGACCCGTCCAAGCCCTACCGCTACACGGCCGACGTCGTGGACCTGTGGGGTGAGTCCGTCCTGGCAATCCACATAGTCCGCGACGGCCACGCCGCTCTGAACGACCTGATGCGTCTCACCACCGAGAACGGCAAGGTGCGCTCGATCCGCTGGTACTACTTCTCACCCGACTTCCTCACCGAAGCAGCCGCCACCCTGAACAAACCTGTCGAACTCAACGGCCACCACTACTGAACAGCTAGGCGGGCCTTGATCTCCGGCTTGACTACCTTGCCGACCTTGGAGCGGGGCAGGTCGGGCCAGACGAGCACCTGCTTCGGTGCCTTCACGCTGCCGATCCGTGCCTTCGCGAACGCGATCAGCTCCTCCGGCCCGACCAGACTGCCCGGCTGGAGCTGTACGACGGCAACGACCCGCTCGCCCCACTTCTCGTCGGGCTGGCCGACCACTGCGCAGTCCTGGACGTCGGTGTGAGCCATCAGGGCCTGCTCGACCTCGGTGGAGTACACGTTGAAGCCGCCGGTGATGATCATGTCCTTCGCCCGGTCGACGATGTACAGGTAGCCGTCGCCGTCCAGGTAGCCGATGTCACCGGTGTGATGCCAGCCGTACGCCGACGCCGCCGCGGTCGCGTCCGGATTGCGGTAGTACCCCCGCATCACCAGAGAGCCGCGGACGACGATCTCACCTCGCTCGCCCGAGGGAAGGAGACCGCCGTCCGGGCTCATGATCGCCACCGTGACCAACGGTGACGGCCGCCCCGCCGACGACAGCCGGCTCCGCGCAATGTTGCCTGCGGCATCGAAATGCGCGGCGGGCGGCAAGATCGAGATCATCATCGGCGCCTCGGTCTGCCCGAACAGCTGCGCCATCACCGGACCGATCCGTTGCAGCGCCTCCTCGAGCCGGGCGACCGACATCGGCGCCGCGCCGTACCAGAAGCACCGCAACGACGACAGGTCCGTGGAGTCCAGCTCCGGCGCCGCCAGCACCATGTAGATCAGCGTCGGCGGCAAGAACGTGTGCGTCACCCCGTGTCGCGGTATCAGCTCCAGGAAGGCGTGGACGTCGGGGACACGCATGATCACGATCTCCCCGCCGGACGCGAGCACCGGGAAGCACAGCACCCCGGCCGCATGCGTCAGCGGCGCGAGCGCGAGGTAGACCGGCCGCTCGCCGAACGGGTACCCCATCAGGGTCAGCGCGGTCATCGTCTCGAGGTTGGCGTTGCCGAGCATCACTCCTTTCGGACGGCCCGTCGTACCGCCGGTTCCGACGATCATCGCGAGGTCGTCCGGATCGGTCAGATCAGGTGCCGGTTGGGACGCGCCCCCGCAGAACGCGTCCCAACCGACAATTCTCCGGCCGCTGGGGTGGGGGTCTGGGCCGGAGTCAATGGGCTCCCCGTCGAGGCACACGAACGTGTGCACCTTCGGCAGTGAGTCCCGGATGCGGTCCACCAGCGGCGTGAACGCCGACTGGTAGATGAGTACTTCGCAGTCGAACTGGTCGAGCAGCTCGCGGTTCTCCGCGGCCTCGTTGCGCGGATTGATCGGGCACCAGATCGCACCGGCGCGGCTGATCCCGAACACGCAGCTGAACGCGATCGGGTCGTTCGCCGACAGGATCGCGACCTTCCCACCCGGCCGTACGCCGGTCGCCTCCAGCGCGCCGGCGATCCGGTACGACAGCTGCTGCACCTCGGCGTACGAGAGCGTCTCGCCGTCCGTGGTGAGGCAGGCCGCATCCGGGCCCAGCGAGGCGCCCTTGTCCAGGTAGTCGACCAGTCGCACAGGAACTCCTCTAATGCTGCACGGTCAGCTGCGGCTCGGACACCAGCCCGAAGCTCCGCAGTACGCCGAGCAGCTCGCGATGACCGAACGCCTGGCAGCCACTCGCGAAACCGACCCGCTTCGGCGGCGTCTGCATCAGCGAGTACGCCGCGTACGCCTGGAGCAGGCCGGTCTGCTGGTAGTTGCTGTTGCCGTGGATGACACAGTGCGCCCGACCGAGCGGTCCGGAGGCGTGCACCGAGTCGAGAGTCTTGTTGACCCGTGGGTTCTCCCGCGGCGGCATCTCGTTCATCACCTGGCGAGCGGTCGCTGTCAGGGCCTCGTTGCGCTCGTCCGGCGCCATGTCCTTGGTCGCCTCGAGCGCTGCGGCAACGATCTGCGGTACGCCGTTCATCAGCGCCGCGTTGAAGACACCGCCCTGCGCCTTGCAGTTGGCGACACGTGGATCGCGCTTGAACCAGACCGGGTGCGACATACCGCCCCAGGGCAGCGACAGGGCGAGCTCGTGCTGTCCGGGAACGACCAGCTGCACCAATCCCTGAGTGGGGAACTCGGTGTACTGGTTGTTCTCCAGGTAGTGCGCCTTCGACGTCGCTGCGTTCACCAGGATCGTGCGCGTCGATGCGATCGTCGGGCTGCCGCCCCAGAACACAGCGATGTCCAGGGTGTCCAGCCCTGGCTGCTCGAGACAGAGCTGCGCTGCGATCTCGCTGGTCGTGTACATCTGCGCGATGCCGGGTGCCAGTACCAGACCGGCATCGGCGAACTGCTGACCGTACTTCTCGTCGCAGGTCATCAACCAGTCCTGCTCGCCGGTCGTGTCGGTGTAGTGCGCACCGGCCGCCAGCGCTGCCTCCACAGCGGCCGGACCGAGCTCGCTGAAGGGCCCGACCGTGTTCAGGACCACGGATGCGCCCTTGAACAGATCGGTCAGCGAGGCGGTGTCGTGGTCGACCGTGGCGATCTCGTAGTCGGCTGTCTCGATGCCGGGGACATGCGCGTCCATCGAGGCCTTCAGCTTGGCCTCGTCACGGCCGGCGGCGACGAACGGGACGTGGTACTGCCGGAGGTACTCGCACACCAGGCGTCCGGTGTAGCCGGAGGCGCCGTAGACGACGACAGGCTTGCTGCTCATGCGATCACATCCCCATTCCGCCGTCGACCGGCAGGCCGATGCCGGTGATGAACCGGGCCTCGTCCGATGCCAGGAAGACGACCGCGTCGGCCATGTCGGAGACTTCGCCGAGCCGGCCGGCCGGGGTCAGCGCGATGACAGCGCCGACCGCGGCCTCGGGGGACTCGAACAGTCCGAGCTGTGCGCAGTCGTTGGCCAGGCCCATCCCCATCTCGGTCGGGACCAGACCGGGGTACAGGCAGTTCACGCGGACGCCGTACCCGAGCTTGCCGGACTCCATCGCGGCGACCTTGGTGAGGCGGTCGACCGCGGACTTGGTCGCGGAGTAGACCGCGATCCCCGGGAACGCGATGGTCGCGGCGACCGACGCGATGTTGATGATCGCGCCGCCCTGACCGGCCAGGCCCTCGGGACGCATCGTCCGCAGACCCCACTTGACGCCGAGCGTGGTGCCGAGGACGTTGACCTCGAGCATCTTGCGGATGTCGTCGGCGGTGACCTCGGTGAGCAGGCTGGTGATCTCGACCCCCGCGTTGTTCACCAGGATGTCGAGGCCGCCCAGGATGTCGTTGGCCGCGACGACCGCGTTCTCCCACTGGCCGTCGTCGGTGATGTCGTGCGCGACGAAGCCGTTACCCGCGCCGTACTCGCTGTCCAGCGCGTCGGCGACCTTCTCGCCGGCATCCTTCTGCAGGTCGCTGATCACGACTTTCGCGCCGGCTGCCGCGAGGGCCTTCGCCATGCCCTCACCCAGCCCCTGGGCGCCGCCGGTGACGAGGGCCTTGCGGCCGGAGAGATCGAGTGAACCCATCTGTAGCTCCTTTGCTGACAGGCTGGCTGTGACTGAGTGTGGCTGGCTCTGGCTGCATGGTCGGGCTGGCTGTTTCACACTCTGGCCAGGCTTTTGACAGTCGTCAAGACTTTGTTTGACACTTGTCAAGAAATCTCCCCGCACCGGGACGCGCCTGGCCCGGGGCGGGGTACTCTGACGCAACGACCCGATGAGGAGGGGTGGTGGTGGCAGTGACGTCGGCGAGTGCGGCCGAGGAGGAGCGGCCCGCCCGGGTCTCCGGGATCGACAAGATCGAGCGGCGCCGGGTGGCGCTGGCCGAGTCCGCGCTGAAGACCCTCGGCGAGCTCGGGTATGCGCGGACCAGCCTGCGGGAGATCGCGAACAACTCCGAGTTCACCCACGGCGTCGTGCACTACTACTTCCGCGACAAGATCGACCTGATCAGCTACTGCGTGCGCTACTACAAGACCAAGTGCGCCCGGCGGTACGACGAGGTCGTCGAGACCGCGACCTCGGGGGAGGAGCTGGTCACGGGGTTCCTGGCGAAGATGACGCAGACCCTGGTCGACGAGACCCCGATGCACAAGCTCTGGTACGACCTGCGCGCGCAGAGCATGTTCGAGGAGCAGCTGCGTCCGGACGTCGAGGCGATCGACAAGCTGCTCGAGGAGATGATCTGGCGCATCCTCGGGCGGTACGCCGAGCTCACCGCGTCCACGCCGACCGTCGACGCGCCCACGGCGTACGCGCTGGTCGACGGACTGTTCGAGCAGGCCGTGGTCGGCTACGCGGCGAACCCGGACAAGACCCCGGACCTGCTGACGGATCGGCTCCTGCAGGTCCTGCCCAAGCTCGTCGCGCCGTAACTACTCGGCTCCGCAGTCGACCTTGCAGAGCTTGTCGGTCAGCGTGAGGATCGCTCCGGGCTGGTCGGAGCCCACCTCGGTGGAGAACTCGACGGTCCAGTCGCCGACGGTGGTTGTTGCGGACGCCTTGCTCTGCTGCTGCTTGAGCCAGTCGGCGATCTGGCCGCGTGGGTTCACGTGGGCCAGTTCCAGCGCCTGCGGCGTGAAGTCGGACAGCTTCGTCGCCGCCTCCGCAGCAACGCCTGTCGCCTGTAGCGAGATCACCGGTGGGCGTGGGTGCTTGCCGATCAGCACCTGGATCGACGTGACGCCCTGCGCGCAGGTCTCGTACGCCTCGTCCGTGGTGCACTGGTAGCCCTTGCCGGCAAAGGCTGTGACGACCTGTGCGGCGGTGAGATCCGGCAGCTTCTCCTCCGGACCCGACGACGCCGCACTGCTGCTGGTGGTGGTGCCCGGCGCGGTGGAGCTGCTGGAGCTGCTGGAGCTTGCCGCCGTGTTCGGCTTGGTGTCGTCGGACTTGCTGCCCGAGCACGCCGCCGTACCGAGAGCCATCACGGCGCAGGCCAGTGCGGCGGCGCCGTACCGCGGGTTCAGACCGGTACCTCGATCGCCGCGTCGAGGGCGATCGTGATCATCTCCGAGAACGTCGTCTGGCGCTCCTCGGCGGTCGTCTCCTCCTTGGTGATGAGGTGGTCCGACACCGTCATGATGCCGAGCGCCCGGCGACCGAACTTCGCCGCCAGCGTGTAGAGCGCCGACGCCTCCATCTCGATGCCCAGTACGCCGTACTCCGCGGTCCGGGAGACCAGGTCGGCCCGGTCGTTGTAGAACAGGTCGCCGGAGAACACCTGGCCGACATGCACGTTCAGCCCGGCCGCCTCGGCCGCGTCCACCGCCGCGCGGAGCAGCTGGTAGTCCGCCGTCGGCGCGTAGTCGATGCCGTGGAAGCGCAGCCGGTTCATCTGCGAGTCGGTGCTGGCAGACATCGCCACGATCACGTCGCGGACCCGGACCGCCTCGGTCAGCGCCCCGCACGTCCCGACCCGGATCAGGGTCTGTACGTCGTACTCCGCGAACAGCTCGTTCGCGTAGATGGACGCGGACGGCTGGCCCATGCCCGATCCCTGCACGGAGATCCGCTCACCCTTGTAGGTGCCGGTGAACCCGAACATGTTCCGGATCTCGGTGTAGCAGATCACGTCGTCCAGATAGGTCTCGGCGATCCACTTGGCCCGCAGCGGATCCCCCGGGAACAGCACCCGCGGTGCGATCTGCCCCTTCTCGGCGGCGATGTGAATACTCATGCGGGGATGCTCTCACGATGCACCGTCACAGTGCCGTCGCGGTGCCGGGGTAGGTTGAGGCACGTGGCCTACTCCATTACCCCTGGTTCGCTAGCACTGTCCCGTTCGGTCCTGGACCGCGCCGCCGACCGCCGCCGTGACGACGACTGGCTGGAGAAGGCGTGGGCCGCCGATGACACCCAGGTGGTCGTCGTGTCCGGTGACAAGATCCAGGTCAACGAGGACCGCTCCGGACTGCGCTTCGTCCCACCGTCCGCGGCCCCCGAGGGCCTCCGGATCTTCCTGGGTATCGACAGGGAGTCCGGCGCCGGCATGACCGCGGAGGGTCGCGCTGTCTTCGGCGTGCTGGTGAAGGACGAGGCAGACGAGTCGTTCGGCGGCCTGCGTGAGCTCGGCGCGCTGCTGAACGACCGCGAGGCGGGCATCGCGGTCAACGCGATCGGCCTGTCCAACTGGCACGCCGTCCACACCCACTGCGCGAACTGCGGCGAGCACACCGAGGTGGTGGAGGCGGGCCACGTCCGGCGCTGTCCCAACTGCGGTCTGTCCCACTTCCCGCGCAGCGACCCGGCCATCATCGTTCTCGTCACCGACGACCAGGACCGCGCTCTGCTCGGCCGCAACGAGGCCTGGCCGGCCGGTCGGTACTCCACGCTGGCCGGTTTCGTCGAGCCGGGCGAGTCGCTCGAGGCCGCCGTACGGCGTGAGGTTCTCGAAGAGACCGGTGTGATCGTCGGAGAAGAGATCGAGTACGCGGGCAGCCAGCCGTGGCCGCTGCCCGCGAGCCTGATGCTCGGGTTCTACGCGAAGGCGACGGGCTTTGACATCGAGGTGGACGAGGACGAGATCGCCGAGGCCAAGTGGTTCACCCGGGAGGACGTCCGCGCGCTGGTCGAAGCCGGCGCGATGGCCCTCCCGGGTGCGATCTCGATCTCCCGCCGCCTGATCGAAGGCTGGTACGGCGAGAGCCTCACCGGGAGCTGGTGATCACCGCCCCACGTTCGACCGGGCAGCGGCGATCCGGATCAGGACGCCTTCCCAGCGCTCGACCGAGCCGGCCTGCTCGAGCTGGCGGAGCTTCCGGTCGACCGCGAGGACGTATGCCGCGTGACTCGGCCAGTCCGCCTTCGCGCTCGGCAGTGTGTCGGTCAGCGTGCAGCCGTAGGTCAGGAAGCGGTTCGACACGTGGCTGTCGATGTTCCCGGTCCACACCGTCGGCCTGACGTCGGACTGCGGACACGAATCGACCGGTGGGGTGTACGACGCCAGGTTGGTCGGGTTGGTGAAGCCGTCCGGCCGCAGCAGCGTGTAGTAGGTACCGTCCGGCGTTTGCGTGAGCCGGTTGAGGCCGTGGTCGCGCAGGACGGTGGTGTGACCGCTGAGGCTGTCCACGACGAACAGCCGGCCGCCGGTCACGCCGTACAGGTAGCCGTCCCGCCAGGACAGTGCGCCGTCCTGTGAGCCGGTGACTGCGCTGAACACCGGCAACAGGCGCAGTACCTCACCGGTCGACGGGTTGACGACGAAGACGATGCCGTCGGCCAGACCCCAGATGTTGCCGTCCGGTCCGTAGGTCAGCTCGTTGATGCTGGCCGCCCCCGGCACCGGGACGATGTCAGCGAGCACTGCGCCCGTCGACGGGTCCACCTTGACCAGGTGGGCCTCAGTCGCCTTCGGGTCGGTGCCCTGACCGCCCTCGATGCTGGAGCCGGCCCACACGTTCGCACCCGCGGGCAGGATGGACGCGATCGTCTGGTCGGTCACCAGGTTGCGGTAGACCGTGTGGCTGCCTGTCGGCACGTCGTACACGGTCAGCGCGCCGCCGTACTCGCCGTACGCCGGCGTGGTTCCGACGTACACGTGGCTACCGTCGGGGACCACCGACACCGGCCTGTTCTGGTGGTCGCTGTCGACGAGGCTGAACAGCTCCTTGGGGTTGGTCGTGCTGTCCGGCAGCGCCGGATCCCAGAGCGACAAGCGGCCGTACGGATAGATGCCGACGTACATCTTGCCGGTGCCGTCCCAGGCCCAGCCCTCGACCTGTCCCTGGCGGGTGGTGACCGTGGACTTGCCGGTCGCCGGGTCGTAGATGGCGGTCGAGCCGTTCAGATAGACGTTGACGAACACCTTGCCCGTGACGGGGTCGGCCAGCTCGTGCATCAGCGGCGACGGCACGTACTGGAACGGTGAGCTCCACTGCGCCAGCGTCCCGTCGGCCGGGTTGTAGCGGAACGTCCCACCGGAGTAGTTGCCGGCCAGGCCATAGAGAACCGGTACGCCGTTTTCGGTCACCCAGCCGTAGCCGATGGATGCGCCACGCGTCAGCGTCCGCGGCGGCGAGACCGGACCGACCGTATTGGTGTCCAGGTCGTAGTGCGTGAGAGCCAGGGTGTTGTTGGTGAAGTAGACGCCACCGGGTCCGGCTGCGGACACACCGCGGGCAGCGATCGGGTAGTCCATCACCTGCTGGCCGGTCGTGGCGTCGGTGTACTTGAGCTGCTCACCGGTGACCGCGTCGACCACCACCAGCCGGTTGCTGGCATTCGCGAACACCCTGCCGCCGGCATAGTCCAGGTCGATGAAGTCTTTGGCCGTAGTGCCCGGGGGAGTGATGTCCTCGACCGCCTTGGTGTCGACGTCGATCCGAACCAGGCGGGCATTCGGAGTCGAGACGCCGACGAACAGCTTGCGGTGGTCGGGGTCGTAGACCGTGGACCGCGCGTACTGCTGCACCGGGTCGAGCGAGCCGTAGTCGGTGACCTGGCCGTTCGAAGGGTCGTACTTGAACGCGTGCGCCGTCGGGTACGTCCCGGCGTACACGTTGCCCTCCGCGTCGGCGGTGAGGCCGTAGATCTGGGACTCACCCGGGATCGGCTGGCCCAGGTCGGTCACCTCACCCGTGGCCGGGCTGTAGCGGTAGAGGTGCGCGTAGGGATACGTGCCGAGGTAGACGTCCCCGTTCGGCGTCACCACGATCGCCCAGCCGCCGGCGGCTCCGGGCAGCGGTACGGCGCGGATCAGCTCGCGGGTGTGCAGGTCAACGACGTTGAGGCGGGCGTTCTCACCGGAAGGCACGGCGTACACGACGTCGCGTCCGTCGGGAGTGCGGCCGACCGCGCCCTCCATGACGGTGAGCGAACTGACCGGAGAGCCGAGGTCCTTGATGACGTCGTCCGCCGGCGCGAACGGCCTCGTCGGCGGCCCCAGCGGCCAGGTCTCCGAAGGGAACGGATCAGGTAACGGTGGTGCCGCTGTGGCCTGCAGTCCGCCCGCGGTGAGCAGACCGACGGCGACGACCAAGGTCGTCAAGGCATGACCGAATTGACGGCGCGAGAACATGGGCGGACTCCCTGCGACGTAGTTCATCGCAAGGTATAACGGTCATGACCGTAAAGTCCATAACTCAGGCGATATGACCTGAGCCGGGGTGGTCAGGCGGCGAGCTTCTCCGTGACCTGCGCCAGCGACGGGTTCGTCATCGCGGTGCCGTCGGGGAAGACCACGGTCGGGACGGTCTGGTTGCCGTTGTTGATCTTCTCGACCAGCTCGGCGGCGTCCGGGACCTGCTCGATGTCGACCTCGGTGAACTCGATGCCCGCTCGTTTGAGCTGGCCCTTCAAGCGGTGGCAGTAGCCGCACCAAGGCGTGGAGTACATCGTGAATGCCGACATCGGCGGACTCCTAAGGGAGTGGGAGGGGTTTCTGTCGGGCGCGCCATCTAGGGTTGCCTTCGACGTATTCGAACCACGCCGTAGGTGGTGCTGTTCCCGCATGTCCCAGCCCGTGAGCGACCTCACACCATCTGCTTCTGCCGAGAGTCTCCTGGAGGCGCTCGACCCGGAGCAGCGGGCCGTCGCGTCCGCGTTGCACGGCCCGGTCGTGGTGATGGCCGGCGCCGGGACGGGCAAGACCCGGGCGATCACCCACCGGATCGCGTACGGCGTGCGGACCGGGACGTTCGACCCGGTCCGCGTGCTCGCGGTGACGTTCACCCAGCGGGCGGCAGGGGAGATGCGTGGGCGGCTGGCGCAGCTCGGCGTCCAGGGGGTCCAGGCCCGCACGTTCCACTCCGCCGCGCTCCGGCAGGCCCGCTTCTTCTGGCCCAAGGTGTACGGCGGGGAGCTGCCGCCGATCGCGGACCGGAAGTTCCCGCTGCTGACCGAGGCCGCGTCCCGCTGCCGGGTCCGGGTGGACACACCCGCGCTGCGCGACCTGGCCGGTGAGGTCGAGTGGGCCAAGGTGAGCAACGTCCGGCCGGACGACTACGCCCGCCTCGCGCCGAAGTCGTCCCGCACGCTGGCTGCGTTCGACCCGCCGACGATCGCGCGCATCTTCGCGGCGTACGAGGACGTCAAGCTGGAGCGCGGGCGGATCGACCTGGAGGACGTGCTGCTGTGTGCGGTCGCGCTGCTGGCCGAGGACGAGCGGGTGGCCGCGGAGATCCGGCGGCAGTACCGGACGTTCGTCGTGGACGAGTACCAGGACGTCTCGCCGCTGCAGCAGAGCCTGCTCGACCTGTGGCTGGGCGGTCGTGAGGACGTGTGCGTGGTCGGTGATCCGGCGCAGACGATCTATTCGTGGGCCGGCGCCGAGCCGGAGAACCTCGTGCGCTTCGCGTCCCGGCATCCGTCCGCCACGGTGATCAAGCTGGTCCGCGACTACCGGTCGACGCCGCAGATCGTCGACGTGGCGAACAAGATCCTCGACGCGGCCGGTCCGACCGGTCTGCCCGGCCGGGTGACGCTGCGATCGCAGAAGGAGGCCGGTCCGGCTCCGGTCTACCGCGAGTACTCCGATGAGGTCGCGGAGGCGGACGCGGTGGCACGGGCGGTCCTGAAGCTGCGGGACGAGGGCGTGGCGCTGCGCGACATCGCCGTACTGTTCCGGACCAATGCGCAGTCGGAGAACTTCGAGCAGGCGCTGGCCGAGCGGAAGATCCCGACCGTGCTGAAGGGTGCGGAGCGGTTCTTCGAGCGGGCCGAGATCCGGCAGGCCGCCGTCCTGCTGCGGGGGCAGGCGAAGGCGGGGGACCTGTCGGATGACCTGGTGACCACGGTCACCGGCGTACTAGCGGGAGCTGGGTGGACGCAGGAGCCGCCGACCGGGACGGGCGCGGTCCGGGACCGGTGGGAGTCGCTGAGTGCGCTGGTGACGATGACGTCGGACTTCGCGGCCGAGCACCCGTCCGCCGGGCTGGCCGAGCTGATGGCAGAGCTGGACCGGCGGGCGTCGATCCAGCACGCGCCGCTGGCGGAGGGCGTCACGCTGGCGACGCTGCACGCGGCCAAGGGCCTGGAGTGGGAGAGCGTCTTCATCGTCGGCGCCCACGAGGGGACGCTGCCGATCAGCTACGCCCAGACGCCGGCGCAGATAGAGGAGGAACGGCGGCTGTTCTATGTAGGGGTGACGCGGGCGAAGCAGCAGCTGTTCGTCAGCTGGTCGACGTCGCGCTCACCGGGCGGCCGCGGGACGCGGGGTCCGACCCGCTTCCTCGATCCGATCGGCGTCCGTACGGCGCGGACCGAGTGGACCCCGTCGTCGCCGACCAGCTGGGAGCGTCCGTCGAGCACCCCGCGCTCCAGCCGCCCGATTCCGAAGTGCCGGGTCTGTGGCCGCGGCCTGCTCGACCCCGGCGCCCGCAAGCTGGGCCGCTGCGAGGACTGCCCGTCCAAGATCGACCAGAAGCTGTACGACGCCTTGATCGAGTGGCGCACCGAGCAGGCCGAGTCCGAGCGCATGCCGGCGTTCGTGATCCTGACCGACGCGACGCTGACGGCCATCGCCGAGACCCGCCCGGGCGACGCGCAGGCGCTGCGGCAAATCCCCGGCATCGGCCACACCAAGCTGGCCAAGTACGGCGAGAAGATCCTCAACCTCTGCACCCGCTAATCCGGGACGGAGTCGGCCTTCACCGCACCGCGCTGTCCCAGCGGCTGCGGCTCGCCGGTCGTACTGTCGCGGATCGTCTGCTGCTCGGACTCCGCGTTGATCTCCGCGCCGAGGAGTATCGCGTACGCCGTGAGCCACAACCACAGCATCAGGACAACCACTGCCGCCAGGCTGCCGTAGGTCTTCGCGTAGTTTCCGAACGTCTGGACGTACAGCGAGAAGCCGACCGATGCGATGAGCCAGATGAGGGTCGCGACCGTCGCGCCGACCGACACCCAGCGCAGCCTCGGTGCGTCACGGTCGGGTGCCACTCGATAGATGACCGCCAAGGCGACGCTGATCAGCGCCAGCGCGAGAACGAAGCGAACCGCCACCAAGGCGTATCTGATCGGCGTCGCCACGTCGTCTCCGATCGCGGCGCCGGCGGCGAACAAGGTGACGGCGAGCAACACGAAGACGATGGCGCCCAGGGTCAGGCCGAGCGCGAGCAGCTTCCGGCGGACGAACCCACGGCCGTCCTCCTCGTCGTACGCGAGATTGACCGCGGTGATGAGGTAGCCGACGCCGCCGGATGCACTCCACAACGCCGTCGCGACCGCGATCGCGACGCCGATGCCGAGGCTCCGGGCCGGTGCGGACGTCAGCGTGTCGATCTGTTGGAGCAGAAGATCCCGCCCGGACGCCGGCATGGCCGCGGCCAGGTTCTCGGCCTGGTTCCGGATCTGCACCGGGTCGGCGATCAATCCATACGCAAGGACGGCGGCGACGATCGCCGGGAACACCGACAGGAAGGCGAAGAACGCCACTCCGGCGGCGAGCAAAGGCACCTGGTCGACCTTCGCCTCGGCCCACGCCCGCCGGAGGATCTGCCACCACCCGCGAGCCGGAATCTCCCTCGGCTTCCCGGCCTCGCCGCCTGGGACTGCTTCGCTGTGTTCCCTCGCCACGCCACCCCTCACTCGCTCCCCAGGTCGCCCCTGCGGTACCCGGTGGCCAGGGCGGGAACACCCGGCCGCCGGCATCCGCTTGAGCGCAGGACTAAATCTCTTGCCAGGCACGGGATCCGGGGCGCACCCTGGAGGACGTGCCGCGTTCTGCTCCTGGCAGACGTGGCAGTTAGGTGACAGAGGCAACGATCCCGGAGCGTGCGGATGGCGTCCCGGAGCGTGCCGGAACCTTGCCGTGGCAACCAGATCCGGTCGCCGCAGCGGCAACTTCCGGCCAACTTCGCGAACTGGCGATAAATAGTTTGCGGGCTCCGACGCGGACGGCGTACTGTTCTTTCTGCGGTCGAAGCCTGGCCGAAAACTTCAAACAACCATAGCGATCGAGCTAACCGCCCGCTTCGCCACAACGAGAGGAGGTGCCCTGGAAATGATCACCAACACGGTCAAGAAGCCGTTCAGCGACGCTGTAGCGCTGCCGTGCGCCCCGATTCAGGGTGCCTCGCCGCGACTGCACGTCGCGACCGTTGTCCTCATGGCTTCCGGCTTTGCCCAGATCAAGGGCGGAGCTGTCGGCGATGTGAAGTTCGGCGGTTCGGGTTCTCGAGCATGGAGTCCACCGGTCTGACAAGCGTCAGAGCCGGCACCTCCAGGCCGCGGAACCCACCAAAGGGTCCCGCGGCCCTTTTGTTTGTCCAACACAGCGTTTGTCCACAGATTTGGCGATTACCAACCGGTAATCGTCGCCAACGACAACGAAGTTGTCCCGACGACAAGAGACCAGCATCCAAAAGTCACTGGGAGGTGACCGGAATGAGCGTTAGCTTCCTCGATGTCTTCACCGAGGTGGCAACGTCGCAGGACCTGCCCTGTCGGTCCTACGCGCCAGAACTCTTCTTCGCCGAATCGCCGGCGGACGTCGAGTACGCAAAGTCTCTCTGCACGACCTGCCCGCTGAAGGCCGAGTGCCTGGCCGGAGCGCTCGAGCGTTCCGAGCCGTGGGGAGTGTGGGGTGGCGAGCTGTTCGTCCAAGGTGTGGTGGTTCCGCGCAAGCGGCCCCGTGGGCGTCCCCGCAAGAGCGACACCGTTACCGCAGCCTGAACGACACCCAACCATCCGAAACGAGTCCGAACGATGACGACCCAGACTTTCTCTAGGAGCACCGAAATGCATTTACTCAATGAAGATCTCGCCCGTGCTCACTGTCGGGCTTCACTGAAGGCCGCAGAGCAGAACCGGCGCTTCCGCCTCGCTCACCAGATCGAGAAGGCGCAGAAGCAGGCCGAGCGGGCAGGCCGGCGAGCTGAGAGGGCCAGCGCACGTGCGCGCCTCGCACTCGCCCGCCTCGTCTGATCCACCCAGCATCACCAGCCTGACCAGCTGAAACCGAGGGGCGGCACCCACAGGGGTGCCGCCCCTTCAGCGTTCCTGGATCAGCAGCTGCTGCAGCCCGACCAGCGTGATTCCGCTGACGATCTCGTGCCGCGCGATCATCCCGGGTACGTCGTCCAGCGGGATCCACTCGATCCGGTCCGACTCGTTCTGCTCGGTCGGCTCCCCGATCCGAACCGCCGTACCGGCCCGGAACACGAAGTGCCGCGAGTCCATGATCCCGGCGGCCGGCTCCGACCGGATCAGCTCGGTCAGCCCGACGGCCCGCCACCCGGTCTCCTCCTCGAGCTCCCGCGCCGCCGCGTCCTCCGGACTCTCACCGGCCTCGATAATCCCCATCGGCAGCTCCCAGGCCCACGTGTCGGTCAGGAACCGGTGCCGCCACATCAGCAGCACCTGCTCATCCCGGGTCACGACGGCGGCGGCGATGTCCTTCAGACGTACGGCGTGGTAGTCGAACCGCCTCCCGTCGGGTTGCTGGACGTCCAAGCGCCGTACGCTCAGCCACCGATTACCCCAGACCTCGGCCTCGCCGTGAATCAGCCATCGCACACAGTGCACACTATTGCCATGGCGAGTGCTACCTGTGCGTTGTGTGGTCAGCAGGCGGAGTCGGAGGACGTGCCGCTGACCTGGATGACCTCGATCGAGGACGGGCGCAAGCTGCTGTACTGCGACCGCTGTGCCCGGGAGAACGTCCGCAGCATCGAGGGCAAGCTCGACTCGGTCTACTGGTGAATCAGTACTGATCGGGGACCCGCATCGCGGGCCCGCCGACGTGCAGTCCGAGCGGCTCCGCCCGTCCCTTCGGCTCCTCCCACGCCTCCTGACGGCCGAGAACGGTCAGATCGAGGTACCGGTAGCAGTTGTGAAAGTCCTCGATGCCACGTCCGAACGTCGAGTACGTGTGGAACACCTCGTCGTCGACCCGCAGGAACGTGCTGATCCCGGGCAGCTCCTCGCCGTTCATGTCGGCGGTCCAGGGCCCGCCTGACCACGGCGTACCCTTCTCGTTCGCCAGCTGCTCCTGCGTGCGGAAGTGCAGCAGCACAGGCGCGACCCGGTCGTCCAGCGTGGCGTGGAAGTCGTAGTTGAAGTCGCTCCCGTACGACGAGAACCACGGGAACGTCCAGCCCAGCCGCTCCTTGAACGCCGCGATCTTCGGGTACGGCGCCCGCGACACCGCCACGAGCGACGTGTTGCGCACCCACAACTGGCGCAGGTTGCCGATCTCGTCGGCGGCCGACGAGCAGCTCGGGCACCCCTCGTCCCAGTCCGGGCCGAACATGAAGTGATGGATCACCAGCTGGTCCCGCCCGTCGAACAGGTCCAGCAGCCCGACCTCGCCGTCCGGCCCCTCGAAGACGTACGGCTTGTCCATCCGGACCATCGGGAGCCGCCGGCGCTCGGCGTTCAGGCGGTCGCGCGCCCGCGTGACCTCCTTCTCCAGCCTCAGCAGCTCCAGACGGGCGGCGAGCCAGTCCTCCGACGCAACGATCTCGGGCAGATTTCCGAACGTCGTCATCGTTCGAAGATAGTCCCGGTCGGTGTCGATACCAGACCGGTCCACTCGACGCAGTAAGTGACAACACCCCTGCGGAAGGACCGGATCATGACCATCGAGGCCGACACGGTGGCGACCAGCAGACGACAGTGGATCGCGCTGGGCGTCCTGTGCCTCGCCACGTTGCTGGTGTCGCTGGACCTGTTCGTGATGCTGCTCGCGGTCCCGGCCGTGACCGAGGCCCTCGGCGCCACCAGCAGCCAGCAGCTCTGGATCCTGGACGTGTACGGCTTCATGGTGGCCGGCCTGATGATCACGATGGGCAACCTCGGTGACCGGATCGGTCGCCGTCGGCTGCTGCTGCTCGCGGCTGCTGTGTTCGGGATCGCCTCGGTCGTCGCGGCATACTCGGTCAATCCCGGCATGCTGATCGGGGCTCGCGCGGTGCTCGGCATCGCCGGCGCGGCGATCGCGCCCTGCACGCTGTCCCTGATCTCCACGCTGTTCCCGGACGAGCGTCAGCGGGCCAAGGCGCTCGGCGTCTGGGCCGGCTGCTTCACGGTCGGCGCGGTGGTCGGCCCGATCGTCGGCGGTGTCCTGCTGAACCACTTCTGGTGGGGCTCGGCGTTCCTCATCGGCGTACCGGCGATGGTCGTGCTGCTCGTCGTAGGGCCGTTCCTGCTCCCGGAGTACCGCAACGAGAGGGCCGGGCGGATCGACGTACCGAGTGTGCTGCTCTCGCTGGCGGCGATTCTGCCGGCGATCCACGGTCTGAAGCACCTCGCGTCGCACGGCGCCGGTGTGCAGTCGATCGGCGCGCTGGTGGTCGGGGTGGTGTTCGGCTGGATCTTCGTACGGCGGCAGCGTCACCTGGACGACCCGCTGGTCGACGTACGGCTGTTCACGCGGCGGACGTTCAGCGTGACGCTCGGGAGCATGCTCGCCTTCTCGATGCTGTCCGGTGGCGTGATGGTGTTCGTGGCGCAGTACTTCCAGCTGGTCGAGGGGATGACTCCGCTGGCCGCTGGGCTCGCACTGGTTCCCGGCATGCTGACGACGACCGTCGCCTTCCAGTTGGCGCCCCGGCTGGCCCAGCGGATCCGGCCGAGCGTGCTGATCCCGGCGGGGATCGCGTTCACGGTCGTCGGCATGGTCATGACGTCGCTGGCGACGTCCACGACGGTTCTGGCGATCGCCTTCGCGATCCAGTGCGTCGGCCCGGCGCCGCTCGTCACGCTCGGCACGAACCTGGTCATCGGCTCGGTCCCGCCGGAGAAGGCCGGCTCGGCCGGTGCGCTGACGCAGACCAGCAACGAGTTCGGCTACTCGCTCGGCATCGCAGTACTGGGCAGTGTGGTGACTGCGGCGTACCGCGGCCACATGGACGGTCGCGGCGGCAACTCACTGGGCGAAGCGATCGCCCAGGGCGCCACGGGGGACCTGCTGGACCAGGCGCGCGACGCCTTCACCAGCGGTCTCCACCTGGCCGCTGGCATCACCGCTGTGGCCCTGGCGGCCGTAGCGGTCCTGCTGGCCGTGACGCTGCGCGCGATCCCGGCCCTCAGTCGTCGGTGAAGCCGGGCAGCAGCTCCTCCAGCACGGTGCGGAACGGGGCCTCCGCCTCGAGCTGCGACAGTACGGCGATGCCGCCGATCCAGACGCGGTGGATCAGCAGGTACGACGGGGGCAGGTTGAGGCGAAGAGCGAGCGACGCGTTGGGCGACCGGAAGTCACCGGTCCGGTTCGCCTGGGCGCGCATCCAGGCCCGGCTGAACTGGAACGTCTCCTCGCGGGCCGGCTCCGCGAACGGCGCCAGGTAGTCCATCAGCTGCTCCGGGTCGATCTCCATCCGCGGCTTGATGAAGCCCTCGGCCTTGAGCCCGTCCCGGACCGCCTCGCCGTCACCCATCAGCGAGATCCGCAGCAGCCGCCCGATCGCCGGCGGCAGGCCGTCCGGGAGCCGCGCGCACAACCCGAAATCGACCACGCCGAGCCGCCCGTCGGCCATCACCCGGAAGTTCCCCGGATGCGGGTCCGAGTGCAGCAGACCGGCGTACTTCGGCCCGCTGAACATGAACCGGACGTACTTCAGCCCGATCGCGTCCCGCTCCTCTTTCGTGCCCTCGGTGATGTACGACGACAGCGGGCGGCCTTCGATCCATTCGGACACGATGACCGTGGGGGAGTGCTTGATGACCCGCGGTACGACGAACTCCGGGTGGTCCTTGAACGCGTCCGCGTACTGCTGCTGGGCCTGCGCCTCGCGGTCGTAGTCGAGCTCCTCGCCGATCCGCTCCTGGAGCTCCGCGACCAGCGGCTTCACCTCGAGACCGGGGACCATTGCGCCGATCGTCCGCGCGAACCGCCCCAGCTGCCTGAGGTCCGAGCGGAGCGCCTCCGCGGCCCCGGGGTACTGCAGTTTGACCGCGACCTCGCGGCCGTCCTTGAGCCGGCCGCGGTGCACCTGACCGATCGATGCGGCCGCCGCGGGCAGGTCGTCGAACTCCTCGAACCGGTCCCGCCAGCGCTTGCCCAGCTCCCGCGACAGGATCGTGTGCACGGTCGAGGCCGGCATCGGCGGGGCGGAGTCCTGCAACTTGGTCAGGGTCGCCCGGTACGGCGCCGCGAGCTCCTCCGGCATCGCGGACTCCATCAGGCTGAGCATCTGCCCGAACTTCATCGCGCCGCCCTTGAGCTCACCCAGGACGGCGAACAGCTGATCGGCCGTCCGCCGCTGGAACTCGGCGAACACGGCCTCGGCGGGAGCTCCGCCGATGCGCTTGCCCAGGCCGACCGTCGCCCGCCCGGCGGCACCGAGGGGGAGGCTGGCAAGTTTCGCGGTCCGGCTCAGCGCTTTGCGAGGAAGGTCCGACACACCTCCATTCTGTCCGGTCGCCCAAGCCGGGACGCACCAGGGGCGGTGCCCGGCACAGCCAGCGTGCCGGGCACCGCCCCTACGACGTGGTGCGTCAGGCCTTGCCGAGGATCCGGTTCAGGTTCGTACCGCACTCGGGGCACTTGGCCTTCGCCATGCGCGTGCCCTTGTCGTTGACCTTGACCTCGCCGTCGGCGGTGCGCTTGGCCTTGCACTTGACGCAGTAGAACTCGCCGCTCCAGGTCTCTGCCATGAGGGCCCTCTCCTTGCTTGAATTCCAGCCCGGGGTCTCGCCCCGGGCAGTCGTTGGATGCTGAACGGCAGACCGTCCTGCCGTAGGCCGTGCGGCCCAGTCGGGATTCACCCTACGGCCTCCTGGCGCAGGCTCAAGCGCACCTCACGGTCAGCGCGCCGCCTGAATCCCGGGGGGAAAGCCCTTACCGAAACTTTCGCCGGCACGGAACAGGCTCCCGGTGATCCGCCTCCGGAGCAGCTCGGCTTCCCCTCCGAGCGGCCCCGGAGGCGGTCCGGGAGCCTGTTGCAGATGACGCTAGGAGGCGACGGCCGTGCAGGCAAGCCCGCGTTGTCCACCCCTGTGGATAACTCTGTGCGCAACCTGTGGGACGCGCCGCTCGACGCTGTGGACGGGCGGGGGAACAGGATGTGAACAACGCGGGTCGGCAGGTTCAAGATCTGGCACCTGACCTGCGGAAACGCCGATGCACAGGATGTGGACCGAAGAAAGTTGTCGGATTCGGGGGGTACATTTTTGAGCCATGGCCGACTCCCCACCGCGCCCGATCCCGCCGTACGTGGATATCCGGCGCAGCAAGCGCCGCAAGCGCACGGTCAGCGCGTACCGGGACGGTGAGCGGGTGGTCGTGCTGATGCCCGACCGGTTGTCCGCCGCCGAAGAGGCGCGCTGGGTCGAGACCATGCTGGCGCGGCTCGAGAAGCAGCGCAGCCGGTCGCGCGTGTCGGACGAAAAATTGTTGGCCAGAGCACACGAACTCGCGTGTCGCCACCTCCCAGAAGTGCCCGAACCTGCGTCTGTGAGGTGGGTTTCGAACCAAAACAGACGCTGGGGATCCTGCACTCCGGCGGACAGATCCATCCGTTTGTCGGCCAGATTGCAGTCGATGCCGGCCTGGGTCGTCGATTACGTGCTGGTCCACGAGCTCGCTCATCTGATCGAGCCGACCCACAACGCCACCTTCTGGGACCTCGTCCACCGGTATCCGAAGGCCGAGCGCGCCGAGGGGTATCTGGAGGGCGTTTCAGCCGCCTCCTCGCTCAACCTCGAGGACTTCTGACCTCCGATCACCCCGGCTCGTACGGCGTACGGGAAAGGGTGGGGTAGGGCTACCCCCAGGGTCGACTGGGTGGCTTCCTCCATGGCCGGGACCGGTCCCGGCCGGTCAGGCTTTTGCCCGTAGCCAGCGTCACGCCAGGACCGCTGGGTGGGGTGCCCGAGGGGGCGCAGAGGGGCAGGGAAGCATGGCCAGGGGACAGATCACGGTACGGGCGGCGCGCTGGAGTGCCACCCATCCGTGGCGGGCGATCGCGATGTGGGTTGTCGTCGTGGTCGCGTGTTTCGCGCTCGGCTCGATCACCGGCACCAAGGAGTCGAAGAACGAGGGCGATATCGGTGAGGTGACCCGGGCGGACAACATCGTCAAGTCCGGCAACTTCGACGACCCGGACGTGGAGAGCGTGCTGATCACGGCGCCGTCCGGACAGCTCGACCAGACCGCGGCGACCAAGGCCGCCGGCGTCGTGATCCAGCGCATGCGCGCCCTCGGTGGGGTCGCGGAAGTGGCGCAGCCGATGCCGTCGCCGAAGAAGGAGGCGGTGATCGTCAGGGTCACCCTGAAGGACGCCGCCGAAGGGGCCGACGCCGATGCGCGAGTGCAGCCGTTGCTCGACACCACCGCCCAGGTGCAGAAGCAGTATCCGGATCTCCGGATCGAAGAGGTCGGTGGACTGTCCATCGACAAGGCGCTCAACGAGACGCTGGGCAGGGACTTCAAGCGGGCGGAGATGTTCAGCCTGCCGGTGACGCTGGCGATCCTCTTGATCGCGTTCGGCGCACTGATCGCCGCGTCGGTGCCGTTGCTGCTGGCGCTGTCTGCCGTAGCCGCAGCGATCGGCTTGGCGGCCGCGGCATCACAGCTCGTACCCGCGGTCGACGCGGTCAACAGCGTCATCCTGCTGATCGGTATGGCGGTCGGCGTCGACTACTCGCTCTTCTACCTCCGCCGTGAACGCGAGGAGCGCGCGAAGGGTCGCGGTCACGTCGAGGCGGTCGAGATCGCCGCAGCGACGTCGGGACATGCGGTCGTCGTCTCGGGTACGGCGGTCATCATCTCGATGGCGGGACTCTTCCTCGCCCGCGATGCGGTCTTCTCGTCCTTCGCGGTCGGTTCGATCCTCGTCGTCGCGGTTGCTGTCGTCGGTTCGCTCACCGTGCTCCCCGCCGTACTGGCGAAGCTCGGTCGGTGGGTCGACCGGCCGCGGATCCCGCTCCTGTGGCGGTTGACGGCATCGAAGGGTCAGCCGCGGTTCTGGCCTACCGTGCTGAAGCCGGCGCTGAAGCACCCGGTCGCCACGCTGCTCGTCGCCGTCACGGCACTGCTCGCGGTTGCCTCGCCGGCGCTGGGGATGCAGTTGAAGTTCCCGGGCACCGAGGACCTGCCCCGGACGACGTCGGTGATGAAGGCGTACGACCGGCTGACCGCGGCGTTCCCGAGCACGGGCACGAGCCACGAGGTCGCCGTACGAGCGCCGGCCAACCAGGCGCCCGCGGTGAAGGCCGCGCTGGCCGACCTGATGCAGCGCACGAAAGACGACAAGCTGTTCGCGGCGGACGGTCTCGAGGAGCCGCGGGTCTCCAAAGACGGCACGGTGACGACGCTCGAGGTCGCCACGCCGTACGAGGGTGGCAGCCAGCAGGCTCGGGACTCGCTGACCAAGCTGCGCAAGGAACTGATGCCGGAGACGGTCGGCAAGGTCCCGGGTGTCGAGTATGCCGTCGGCGGGTTCGTGGCCGCGGACGTCGACTATGCGGCGCACACGCGGGAGAAGCTGCCGCTGGTGATCGGGTTCGTCCTGCTGCTGACGATGATCGTGATGATGGTGACGTTCCGCTCGGTGGTCGTCGCGGTCACCGCGATCGGGCTCAACCTGCTGAGCGCGGGAGCGGCGTACGGCGTCGTCACCGCGGTCTTCCAGAACACCTGGGCCGAAGGGCTGCTGCACTTCCGGTCGAACGGCGCGGTCGTCAGTTGGCTGCCACTGTTCCTCTTCGTGGTGCTGTTCGGTCTGTCGATGGACTACCACGTGTTCGTCGTCAGCCGGATCCGTGAGGCCGTACTGCGGGGCGTGCCGACCAGGCAGGCTGTTGCCGAGGGCATCACCGGGTCGGCCGGCGTGGTGACCAGCGCGGCGGCGGTGATGATCGGGGTGTTCGCGGTCTTCGCGACGCTGAGCACGCTGGACATGAAGCAGCTCGGAGTCGGTCTGGCGGTCGCGATCCTGATCGACGCGACGATCATCCGCGCCGTCGTCCTGCCGAGCGTGATGATCCTCCTCGGCGACACCAACTGGTGGGCCCCGAAGTGGCTACGCGGCAAGCGCGCCAAGCACGGCTCGCCGCTCCCCCCGGCCCCGGACGAGGAACGCGAACTGACCCCGGTCGGCTGACCACTCCCCAGGCGCCTCACCCGAAACCATCGGGTGGGGCGCCTGCCGTTGCGCAAGCCTGTTGCAGGTTGTTGCAACTTGCTTGCGCGCAGCGACCGAAGTGGGAAAGGGTTCTTCGCAGTCGGGTGGGACTACGACGCGGTCCGCAATCAGCTCCTGCTGCCACTCGGACCAGATGGCAACCGTCGCTACGTCGTCGGGGTCCGCGAAACCTCCGCGCGCTCCGCCCTCGACTCACCAACCCGGACCGCCACTCCCGACGCCGTCCTCCTCGCCGACGGCGCCTTCCTCCAACGACCTGAGCTCGACGCACACTGGGATCTCCGCATCTACATCCACGTCAGCTTCGACACGGTCCTCCACCGAGGCACCGCCCGCGACCAGGCCTGGAAGGACTCGCCTGCAGCCGCCGAGCACCGCTACCTGACCAGATACATCCCCGGCGAACGCAGGTACGTCAACGAAATCCACCCCGCCGACCGCGCCCAACTGGTGGTGGACAACGAGGATCCGGCGTATCCGATCATCACGCGTGCCCAGCAGTGAATCTGCATGCGGACAGGAGGTGTCGGGTAGCTCTCTAGTGCACCTGAGCGTGAGCATGTCCCACGCGTACGCTGTCGCGCGGCGCACTACCTGTCGAGCTGCAGATCACACTCGTCAGCTCAGCTGCTGGCGGGCGCGGTGGGCGGCGGCTTTGACTCGGCTTTGGCATTGGGGGGAGCAGAAGCGGCGTTGACCGTTCTTCGACAGGTCGACGAAGACGCGGTCGCATTGGGGGGCTGCGCAGACGCCCAGGCGGCCGGCTAGGTCGCTGCCGACGGCTAGGGCCAGGCCGGCGGCGCAGCCGGCTGCCCAGCCGTTGGCTAGTTGTTCGTCGGGGCCGTGGAAGTGGAGGCTCCAGGGGCGGTCCCGGCCGCGGTCGAGCTGTGGACGGGCGTTGGTGTCCACGAGGAGCGCGTTGATCTCGGTCGCGGCGGTGTCCAGGTCGTCGGCTGCGGCGGCTTCGAAGATCAGCCGCATCCGGCCGGCCAACTGCTTGAGGCGGCGGGCGTCGTCCACCGGCACCGACTTCGGGGGATGACCGATCGCGGTCAGGGCCTGTGCCACGGCTTCGGTGATCACTGCGGGATCGTCGGCGGGCGCGGCGTACGCGACGCCGCCGGAGTACCCGGGGGTCAGCCGGTTCACGTACTCGACCGACGCCGCCAGCACACTCCTGGCGTGACTATCAAAAGACACTTGACCGGTCATGGGTCCTCTCCGTAGGCTCTCGCGTGACCGATCATATCCGTTTAGACAGTCATGGAGTTGTGATGAGCGCTGCTGCCACGCTGACCGGACCCTGGCGTGGGCTGTCCCGGACTGTCTGGATCCTGGTCGTCGCCCGCGCGGTGAACCGGATCGGCGCGTTCACGCTCCCGTTCTTGGGCGTTGTGCTCACGGTCGAGTTCGGTGCTTCGCTCGGTCAGACCGGCCTGATCCTCGCGGTCTTCGGCGCCGCGACGATCCCGTCCCGGCTGCTCGGCGGCCAGTTGGCCGACCGCCTCGGCCGGCGCCTGACGATCGTGCTCGGCCTCAGCGGCTGCGCGATCGCCCAACTCTGGATCGCGCTGAGCCACACGTTGTGGTCGGCAGTACTTGCCACGATCCTGCTCGGCCTCGCGTTCGAGATCTACGAGCCGCCGAGCCAGGCGATGATCGCCGACGTCACCGAGCCGTCCGACCGGCCCGCCGCCTACGGTCTCTACAGCGCCGCGCTGGCTGCTGCGGGTGTGCTGGCCGGCCTACTCGCTGCCGCGCTCAGCCATTGGGATCTCCGGTGGCTCTTCGTTGCCGACGCGATCACGTGTCTGTCCTGCGCCGCTCTGGTCGCGCTCGTCCTTCGAACCGACCTGCAGCACGCAGAGGAAGCGCCCACCTCGACGGTGTCGGTATGGCGCGATCGCCGACTGCTCCTGCTCCTCGCCGGCGGAACGATCTTCGCCACCGTCTACATGCAGATCATCATCGGTCTGCCGCTGACGCTGCTCGAACAGGGTCTCCCGAAGTCCGGCATCGGAATCATCCTGGCCATCTCCGCGACCACCCTGATCGCCGCGCAACGCCTGCTCCGCGTCCAGCACCTCGACGACTTCCGATCCATCAGCATCGGCTACGTCCTGCTCGCCGCCGGCTTGGTTGTCTGCGCAGTCGCCGGCACCTTGGCGGTCTTCGTGATTGCCGCGATCCTCTGGAGCCTCGGCGACCTGTTCCTGCTGACCCGCTACCTCACGCAAGCCTCCGGTCTGGCGCCCGATCAGGCCCGCGGCCGGTACCTGGCCGTCTTCGGACTGAGCTGGGGAATCGCGACCACGATCGCCCCGCTCACAGTCACCCAACTCCTGGAGAGCGCCGGCCCGACAGGGCTCTGGCTGACAAGCGCAGCTGTCGCGGTCGCACTCGCAATACTCCAGCCGTGGTTCAGGAAGCGACTGGCTCCAGCCTGACCGTCAGGCCCTTCGCGACGGGCGTGTTGCTGCCCTTCGCGACGTCGTCGGCCGACATCAGCACGTTGGTCTCCGGGTAGTACGCCGCTACGCAACCACGAGCCGTCGGGTAGGACACCAGCCGGTAGTGCGAGGCGCGCCGTTCGACCCCACGGAACTCGCTCACGATGTCGACGTACCCGCCGTCCTCGAGACCGAGCTCGGCCAGGTCGTCCGGGTTCACGAAGACGACCTCGCGGGTCCCGTTGACGCCGCGGTAGCGGTCCTGGAGACCGTAGATCGTGGTGTTGAACTGGTCGTGACTGCGCATGGTCTGCAGCAGCAGCCGGCCCGGCTCCGTCGGCAACCAGGTCAGGTCGTTGGCGGTGAACTGGGCCCGCGCGTCGGACGTCTTGAACTCGCGCTTGTCCCGCGCCGCGTGCGCCAGCAGGAAGCCGCCGTCGTTCGCCCGCAGGCGGTCCTCGAAATCCTCGTACCCGTCGGCCACCCGCCCGATCCGCTGCCGGATCAGGCTGTAGTCGTCCGCGAAGTCGGCCCACGGGATCTCGCCGACGTCGGGCACCACAGCCCGCGCCAGCCCACAGATGATGCCGATCTCCGACTTCATCTCCGGACCCGGGGGAATCAGGTTGCCGGTCGAGAGGTGTACGGCGCCTTGTGAGTCCTCGACGGTGACCGACTGCGGACCGGCCGCGGTGTGGTCGTGGTCAGTGCGTCCGAGCGTCGGCAGGATCAGCGCCTCGCGACCGGTGATCGTGTGCGACCGGTTGAGCTTCGTCGACACATGCACGGTCAGATCGCAGGCACGCAGACCGCGGTGCACGACCTCGGTGTCCGGCGTCGCGGACGCGAAGTTCCCGCCCATCCCGAAGAACACGCGGACGGCGCCGTCGCGCAGCCGCTTGACCGTCTCCGCCGCGTCGATGCCGTGCTCGCGCGGCGAGGTGAAGGAGAACTCGGAGTCGAGCTTGTCCAGGAACTCGTCCGGCATCTTCTCCCAGATGCCCATGCTGCGGTCGCCCTGCACGTTGGAGTGACCGCGCACCGGGCACGGGCCGGCGCCCGGCTTGCCGATATTGCCCTGCAGGAGAAGGACGTTGACGATCTCGCTGATCGTCGCGACGGCCTCGCGGTGCTGCGTCAGGCCCATCGCCCAGCAGATCACCGTCGCCTTGGACCTGATGAACCGCTGGGTGAGCTCCTCGATCTCGGCGCGCCGCAGTCCGGTCGCCTGCTCGACCGCCGGCCAGTCGATCTCGGTGTTGTGCTTCGCATAGAGCTCGAACCCGCTGGTGTGCGAGTCGATGAACGACTTGTCCAGAACGGTGCCCGGGTTGGCCGCCTCGGCCTGGAGCAGAAGGTGGCCGACGGCAAGGAACAGTGCCTGGTCGCCGCCGAGCCGGATCTGCAGGTGCTGGTCGGCGAGCTTCGTGCCCTTGCCGATCCAGCCCCGCGCGGCCTGCGGGTTCTTGAAGTTCATCAGGCCGGGCTCGGGCAGCGGGTTGACCGAGACGATGTCGCCGCCGTTGCGCTTGGCGATCTCGAGGTGGCTGAGCATCCGCGGTGCGTTGGTGCCCGGGTTCTGGCCGACGACGACGATCAGCTCGGCCTCTTCCAGCATCTCCAGCGTGACGGCACCCTTACCGCTGCCGATCACCTTCGACAGCGCCGTACCCGAGGATTCGTGGCACATGTTCGAGCAGTCGGGCAGGTTGTTGGTGCCGTAGGCGCGGACGAAGAGCTGGTAGAGGAAGGCGGCCTCGTTGCTGGTCCGGCCGGAGGTGTAGAACACGGCGTCGTTCGGGTCGACGAGGGCCTTCAGGTGCCGCGCGACGACCTGGAACGCCTCGTCCCAGCCGACCGGCTCGTAGTTGGTCGCGCCGGCCCGGAGCAGCATCGGCTCGGTGATCCGGCCGAGCTTGCCGAGCTCGAACTCCGAGATCTCGTTCATCGCCTCGACCGAGTGCTCGGCGAAGAACTCCCGGGGGACCCGCTTACGGGTCGCCTCCCAGGCCACCGCCTTCGCGCCGTTCTCGCAGAACTCGGCCGCGTGCTTGCGTTTGTGGTCGGGATCCGGCCAGGCGCAGGACGGGCAGTCGAACCCGCCGTCCTGGTTCATCTTCAGGAACACCTTGCCGGTCCGCGCGGGACCCATCTCCCGGAAACCGAACTTGAACGACGAGAGCACCGCGGGGACGCCCGCGGCCTTCTTCTTCGGGTGCTCGATATCGACCATGTTTCAACCATAGGTCCACCTATCGGCAGCCGCAGGTTCGATAGGCACAGTTGTGGATAAGTGGCGTGTCGAGCCATGCGACGCCAGCGGGTTGTGTGGCCCCATCCCATAGTGCGCGATGGCCTGGATTTCTACAGTCATCGGCCATGGAGACCCGTCGAGCCCTCGTCACCGGCGCCGCGTCAGGCATCGGTGCCGCCTGCGCCCAACGCCTCGCCGCGGACGGCGTCCACGTGATCGGCGTGGACTTCGACCAGGCCGGTCTGGACGCGCTGGACGGCGTCGAGACGATTCTGACCGACCTGTCCGATCTGGAGCGGTTGTCGGAGCTGCCGGCCGACGTCGACATCCTGGTGAACAACGCCGGCGTACAGCAGGTCGCACCGGTCGAGCAGTTCCCGCCGGAGCGGTTCAGCTACATCATCCGGCTCATGCTCGAGGCGCCGTTCCGGCTGATCCGGCAGACGCTTCCGCACATGTACGGCGCCGGCTGGGGTCGCGTGGTGAACATCAGCTCGGTCCACGGTCTCCGGGCCAGTCCGTTCAAGGCGGCGTACGTCGCGGCCAAGCACGGGCTGGAGGGCCTCAGCAAGGTCGTCGCACTGGAAGGCGCGGCGCACGGAGTGACCAGCAACTGCGTCAACCCGGCCTACGTCCGTACGCCGCTGGTCACCGCGCAGCTGGCGGACCAGGCCGCGACGCACGGCCTGTCCGAGGCAGAGGTGCTGGACAAGGTCCTGCTCGAACCGGTCGCGGTGAAGCGGCTGATCGAACCGGCCGAAGTGGCGGAGCTCGTGGCCATGCTGTGTGGCCCAGCATCCGCCTCCATCACGGGGAGCTCGTTCGTACTCGACGGCGGCTGGACCGCCCACTAACTCAGGAGCCCGCCCAATGACAGCTACAGAACCGGTCCGCACCCGTACGTCGATCGTGCGGGTGGTGGGAGCGAGTCTCGTCGGTACGACGGTCGAGTGGTACGACTTCTTCCTCTACGGCGTCGCCGCATCGGTGGTGTTCGGCGATCTGTTCTTCCCGAAGGGCGAGGAGCTCAGCGGGACCTTGCTGAGCTTCGCCACCTTCGCGGTCGGCTTCTTCGCGCGGCCGATCGGCGGCGTGGTGTTCGGGCACTTCGGTGACCGACTGGGACGCAAGCAGCTGCTTGTGCTGTCGCTGCTGATGATGGGGTTCGCTACCTTCGCCATCGGCCTGCTGCCGACGTACGCACAGGTCGGCTCGCTCGCACCGATCCTGCTGACAGTACTGCGGCTCATCCAAGGCTTCGCGCTCGGCGGCGAGTGGGGTGGCGCCGTACTGATCGTGTCCGAGCACGGCGATCCGGCCAGGCGCGGTTTCTGGGCGTCGTGGCCGCAGGCCGGTGCGCCGGCGGGTCAGTTGATCGCGAACGGCGTGCTGGCGGGGCTGGCTGCGTTCCAGTCGGATGCTGACTTCAATGCCTGGGGCTGGCGCATTCCGTTCCTGCTGTCCGCAGTGCTCGTGCTGGTCGGTCTGTGGGTACGGCTGCGGATCGAGGAGTCGCCGGTGTTCCAGGAGGCCCGCGCCAAGCAGGAGCCTGCGGACAAGCTGCCGTTGCTCGAGGTGCTCACGAGGTACCCACGCGAGGTGCTGACGGCGATGGGGGCGCGGATGGCGGAGAACGTCAGCTACTACATCTTCACGATCGTCATCGCGACCTACGCGAAGGAACAGCTCGGGATGGGCAAGTCGTTCGCTCTCAACGCAGTACTGATCGGTGCTGCCATCCACTTCTTCGCGATCCCGGCGTGGGGCGCTCTGTCGGACCGCATCGGTCGCCGGCCGGTCTATCTGATCGGTGCTGTCGGCGTGGGTGTCTGGGTGTTCGTCTTCATCGCACTGATCGACACCCGCAACTTCGCGTTGGCCACGCTGGCCGTGACAGTCGGTCTGATCCTGCACGGTGCTATGTACGGACCGCAGGCCTCGTTCTTCACCGAGCTGTTCGGGACACGTGTGCGGTACTCCGGAGTCTCGGTCGGCTACCAGCTCGCGTCGATCATCGCGGGCGGTCTGGCGCCGTTCATCGCGGTGGCGCTGCTCAAGGCGTACGACTCGGGCTATGCGATCGCCGTGTACGTCGCAGCGTGTGCAGTGATCTCGGTGGTCGCAGTGACGTCGTACTCCGAAACGCACCGCCGGGATCTCACTACTCTGTAGAACCATGGAGGAGCTTCTGCGGCTGCTGGCCGAGGATGCGCCCGGGAGCGAGCTGGCCCGGGCGGCGGGCGAGGACGCGGTGGCGCGCGACCTCGCCCTGCGCATCCGGGCCGGCATGGACGCCAGCAAGAAGCGTGAGGCCGAGCTGTCCGCACTGGTCGACGTAGCGCGCGAATTGGCGTCCGCGCGCGATCCAGGCGGCGTACTCGACACGATCGTCCACCGCGCCCGCACTCTGATCGGGACGGACGTCGCATACCTGACGCTGTACGACGAGACGCGTGGCGACACGTACATGCGTGCCACTGACGGCTCCGTGTCGGCTGCGTTTCAGCAACTGCGATTGCCTCTGGGTGCTGGACTCGGCGGACTGGTAGCGGAGACGTACAAGCCGTACTGGACCGCGGACTACCCGTCCGACCGACGCTTCCGCCACACCATGCCGATCGACGATGCGGTCGGCGAGGAGGGGCTCGTGGCGATCTGCGGTACGCCGCTGATCGTCGACGGAGCGTTCGTCGGCGTGCTGTTCGCGTCAAACCGGACAGCACGGCCTTTCAGTCGCGATGAGGTGTCGCTGCTCGGTTCACTCGCCACGCTGGCGGCGGTAACGATCGTCCAAGTACGCGCGGCCGCCGAGACAGCTGCTGCGCTGGACCAACTGTCCGCCGCGCATGCCGGTGTCGAACACGCAGCAGCCGCGCATGACCGCTTCGCCGACATCGTGTTGTCCGGCGGCGATGTGGACGCCATCGCCGCCGCACTGGCCGAGCTGCTCGGCGTGTGGGTCGTGCTGGTCGATGCCGCTGGCAACGAACTTGCGGTCGCCGGAGCAGTCCCTGAAGCAGTGCCCTGGCAGGAGTCCGAGTCCGGTCGTTTGACTCGCATCGGTGATTGCTGGGTCGTCGCGGCGACTGCCAAGGGTGAACGGCTCGGTGCGCTCGTGATCGGAGGCGCTGACGACCTGTCCGGTGCAGACCGTCGCATCGTCGAACGTGCTGCTGTTGTCACCGCACTGGTTCTGCTCTTCCGACGGCAGTCCGCTGAGCAATCCCAACGCGCACAAGCCGATCTGCTGGCCGACGTCCTGAGTGGGAGCGCCGATCCACGCACGTTGACCGATCGACTCCGGCTGCTCGCACCGAACCATCGCCACGACCGCCTCGTCATAGCAGTCTGCCGCGGCGACCACACCGCCGTACGCGCACGACTCTCCGCACCGCTGGAGGACAGACTCGTGCTGTCCGGACCGTACGGCGGGGACCTGGTGCTGCTGTTGGCCCGTACGACGCCTGGTAGCGCGGCCCGTGAGCTGGCTGAGGTGGCGAAGCGTGGCGGCGTCACGATCGCTGTGACCGGTCCTGCTTCCTGGGGTGAGCCCCTGATCGAAGCCCACCGCCAGGCCGCCCGGGTGGTCGGCACCATGCTCCGCCTAGGGCGCCATGGCGAGTCCGCCACACCTGACGATCTCGGCGTTGCTGGATTGGTCGGTGCATCCGATGTAGACGTTCGCGGCCATGTGCACCACGTTCTCGGCAAGGTCATCGACTACGACACGCAGCGCGGCACCGACCTGATCGGCACCCTCCAGGCCTACTTCGCCGCCGGCCAGAGCCCGACCCGCGCCGCGACCGCTCTGCACATCCACCCCAACACCGTCCAGCAACGACTGGACCGCGTCACCGCCCTACTCGGCGACGGCTGGCTGTCTGCCGACCGGTCACTAGACGTCCAGGTAGCACTCCGTCTCCACTCCGCTCTTGGTCTAGGGCAGTAGGACCACTCGGCCTCGTACGCCGCCTGCAGCGACGCGCTTGTAGGCGATCGCGGCCTCGTCGAGGCGATAGGTGTCGGCAAGCCGTGCCGAGAGGACACCGGCCTCGACCAGGCGGACCAGCTCGTTCAGGTCCTGCTGGTTGGTGTGGATGAAGTGTTGTTCCACGGTGATGCCGCGGAGGTGAGGCGGGCGTGGGCCTCCTTGCAGGTGTACGTGGCGGCCGCCGTTGCGCACTGCCTCTTGTGCTGCGATTCCGACCACGGCAGCGTCGATCACGCCGTCAACGCCGGCCGGCACGATTCGTCGTACCGCTGCAGCGAGGTCGTCGTCACGGTTGACGAAATGGTCCGCGCCTAGGTCTGCTACCAGTTGTTCGTCGTGTGCTCGGGCGCTGGCGATCACTGTCAGACCACGGTGCTTGGCCAGCTCAACGGCGTACCCGCCGACGCCTCCTGCGGCTCCGGTGACGAGCACCGTCTGTCCCTCCAGCGCGTTGACGGCCTGCAGAGCGGTCAAACCGTTCAGGCCGAACGTTGAGGCACTGGCCAGGTCGACACCTTCCGGTGCTCGCACCACGGCGTCCGCGTCGAGTACGACGTACTCGGCGTGCGTCTTGAGAGCCCGACCTAGCAGGTCAGCCACTCCGACCACGGTCTGCGCTGGTGCTGACGTGTTCGGGCCGACGGCATCCACGGTGCCGGCGACGTCCCAGCCGAGACCGAACTGCTCGCGAGCCGCCGTGAGCCCGAACTCCACGAGGGCTCCCGTGCTGATGGCCACGTCCACCGGGTTGACCGCGGCCGCTGCGACCTTGATGCGGACCTGGCCCGCGGCGGGCTCGGGTAAGGCGGTCTCGATCAGCTCGATCGCGTCCGGCCCGTCGAGGCGGCGGGCGACTAGTGCGCGCATATCGTTTCTCTCCTTGCGTGTGGGTTCGGACCCACTGTGGGAGAGTTACTCTCTATCGGGAAGTACGCACTTCAGGGTGCCTACCGTACGACGAGGAGAGCCATGCCCACCCGCACCGCAGCCGAGCTCCGCGAAGAGGCAGCCCGCGAGTACGACGCATTCCTCGCGACCTGCCCGGCCCGGCAACTCCTCGACCGCATCAGCGACAAATGGGTGACACTCATCCTCACCGCCCTCGCAGACGGCCCCCAGCGGTACTCCGACCTGTCCCGCCGCATCGCCGGCGTCAGCCAGAAGATGCTGACCCAAACGCTGCGCTCCCTCGAACGCGACGGCCTACTCACCCGCTCCGTCACGCCGTCCGTCCCAGTCCGCGTCGACTACGAACTCACGCCCCTGGGCGGCACTCTGATGCCTCTCATCGCCGCCATCAAAACCTGGGCCGAAACCCACATGCCCGAGGTGCACGAGGCCCGCACCTGCTACGACAACGTGAGCACCCCAGCGTGACCGGGGACCGGCGGGTTGTCGTTGTCGTCGTACCGGCCGCAGGCACCTGGGCGCCGCCCGGCCGGGATCCTGAAGCGTGGCGGTTGGCCTTGGCCGAGGACACCTACGAGGTACTCGCAGGCCTGGATCGCGTCGAGGTGGCGGTCGCGGTCGCAGGCGGCGACGAGGAGTCGGTAGCCGAGGTCAGTGCGCTGACGTGGCCGGGCACTCCGACGTACGCCGTGGATCCCGATCGCCCAGTCCTGAACGCAGTGGAGCTCGCCGGGCCGGCGGCCGCGGTCGTTGCGGTGTCGCACGACGTACCGGATCTGCCCGGGCTGCTGATCGGCAAGCTGTTCCGCGCCCTCAGCACCGCCGACATCGCTGTCACTCCGGCCGAGGACGGCACCCTCGCGGCGATCGGGACCAAGACGCCGGTCGCGGACTGGGTCGCTGAGGTCGCGCCAACGTTCGACACGGAACTGTCGGTCCTGGAAGCGCGCAAGCCACGCCGGCACGCGGTGGCGATCGGCCCTGGCTGGCATCGGCTGCGATCCGCTGCTGACATTGCGCGGCTGGATCCCGGTCTGGAGGGCTGGGACGCGACCAGGTCGCTGTTGCGCCATTCCTGAGGGCTTGTCGGTAGAACGACCGACAGCTGTCGGTCGGGTGGCCAGGGACGTCGGGCGTTCACCCGCTGTGACGCGAGGCTCGCAGAGGCGAGTCTTTGACGCGGCAGCAAGCATCATCCGGGGGGATGTGTGAGGCGGATCCGGCTGGATTTACAGGGGTCGAGTCGGGTCGTCGTTCGCGGCTGCCGCGCCTGGAAGACCCCGTCTCCGTCGCTTGCCGGAGCATCTGTAAAGGAAAGCAGCATGAATTACCCGCTTCGGGCCCTTGCCGCCCGAACAGTCCGGCGTGCCCGCAACCGCACGGCTCGGACCCGCAGCAGAAACCAGTCCGGCTTCACCCTGATCGAGCTGCTCGTCGTGATCGTCATCCTGGGCGTGCTGTCCGGGGTCGTCGTCTTCGCGGTCTCCGGTATCCAGGACCGCGGCAACGCGGCCGCCTGCAAGACCGACAAGAAGAGCGTGGAGGTCGCCGTCGAGGCGTACTACGCGAAGAACGGCACCTACCCGCCCGCCGGTGATCCCGGCTGGCTGGAGCTCACCGTCGGAACCAACCAGCTGCTGCGCAGTCGCCCGGCCGGCGACGGCTACACCATCACCCTCGGCGTGAACGGCCTGGTCACCGCGTCCGGCGCCTGCACCTGAGGTCGCCCCGCAGGGACGGACCGGTCAGAGGAGGCCCGGTCCGTCCACGGTGCGTCGTTTCCGGTCCGACGATCATGCCGAAGGGACGTCATGAGAATTCCCGTGCCTGGCAGCCGGGTGGATCTGTTGCTCGAAGAACTCTGGAACGCCGGCGGCACCGACCTGCTCCTCACCGTCGGGATGGCGCCGCAGTTGCGTGTCCACGGTGTCCTGCGACCGGCGGCGGACAAGACCCCGCTGACCCGGCGGGACACCGACGCGATGCTCGCGGAGATCCTCAACCCACACCGCTCGAACGTCTGGCAGACGACGTACGAGCACGACTTCTCGTTCTCCTGGCGGGACAACGCCCGGATCCGCGCGAACGCCTTCACCCAGCGCGGCGACACCGCGCTCGCACTTCGCGTCATCCCGCGCAGCATTCCGACCATGTCGGAGCTGGGGTTGCCGCCGGTGGTCGAAACGTTCGCCCGGCTGCACCAGGGCCTGGTCCTGGTCACCGGGCCGACCGGATCCGGCAAGTCGACCACCCTGGCCTCGGTCATCCACCAGATCAACACCGATCGGGCCTGCCACATCATCACGATCGAGGACCCGATCGAGTACGTGCACGAACATCGCCGTTCGGCGGTGAACCAGCGCGAGGTCGGCAGCGACACGGCGTCGTTCCCCGATGCCCTGCGGGCCGCGCTGCGCGAGGACCCCGACGTACTGCTGGTCGGTGAGATGAGAGACCTGGAGTCGATCCGGTTCGCCCTGACGATCGCCGAGACCGGTCATCTGGTCTTCGCGACGCTGCACACGAACGACACGGCCCAGTCGCTGGCCCGGATCATCGACGTGTTCCCGCCCGAGCAGCAGTCGCAGGTACGGGTCCAGCTCGCCGCGGCGCTCAGTGGCGTCGTACATCAGCGACTGATCCCGCGGGTCGGCGGCGGACTCGTGGCGGCGTTCGAGGTGATGGTCGCGAACGCCGGGATCCGCAACCTGATCAAGGAGGGCAAGACGCATCAGTTGCGCAACGCGCTGGTCACCGGTCGGCGCGAAGGCATGATCACGCTCGAGCAGTCCCTCTCGGAACTGATCGTCGCCGGCCAGATCCGGCCGGAGGATGCCTACTCCCGCAGCTCGCACCCGAACGAGATCGAACTCCGGCCGAGGATTCGCTCCGGGGCGGTGCAGGCATGAGGCACCGTGGAGAGGGAAAACAGCCGGTGTCCGTCGATCTTCCGGCCGAACGACGACGGGCAGCACAGGTGGGCGAGCGGCACGGCATTCCGCTGGTGGACCTGTGGACCGTCACCCCGCAGGCAGGAGCGACGGCCCTGATCGACGAGCAGACGGCCCGACGACTGACCGCGCTACCGCTGGCGATCCGCGAGGATGAGGTGCTCGTCGTACTCGCGGATCCGGCGCTGGGTCTGCAGGTCCAGGAGGCGCTCGGGCGCCCGGTGCGGCTCGCTCTCGCGGCGGCTCCCGACATCGTCCGCGCGATCGACAACAGCTTCCGTGCCCTGGCCGGGATCGATGAGCCGCTCAAGCTGTTCCAGGCCCGCGGTACTGCGCTCGAGCCCGACGAGCTGGTGGTGAACGAGGACGCGCCCGTTGTCCAGGTGGTCCAGCTGATCATCACCCAGGGCCTGCGCGACCGGGCCTCCGACATCCACATCGAGCCGCACGACGACCGGGTCCGGGTGCGGTTCCGGGTGGACGGGGCGCTGCGCGACCAGCTCGACCTGCCCGGCGCGATCGGGCCCGCGGTGGTCAGCCGGATCAAGGTGCTGGCCGACTTGAACATCGTCGAGCGGCGCCGCTCCCAGGACGGCCAGATCCGGATGCAGGTCGAAGGCCGAGATGTCGACATCCGGGTCTCGACCGCAGCCGTCGTCGGCGGCGAGAAGGTCGTCCTGCGGCTTCTCGACAAGAGCCGGCCGCTGTACCGCCTCGAGCAACTCGGGATGCCTCCCGAGCTGGCCGAACGGTACGCCGCGTTGCTGCGAACGCCGTACGGGATGGTCATCTGCGCCGGGCCGACCGGCAGCGGCAAGACCACGACGCTCTACGGGTCGCTCGGCGAGATCGACAGCCCCGAGCGCAACATCATGACGATCGAGGACCCGGTCGAGTACAGCTACGCCTCGATCAACCAGATCCAGATCAACGAGGCGGCCGGGATCACCTTCGCCACCGGGCTGCGGTCGATCCTGCGGCAGGACCCCGACGTCATCCTGGTAGGAGAGATCCGGGACGCGGAGACCGCTCGCATCGCCGTACAGTCCGCCCTGACCGGGCACCTGGTGCTGTCGTCGGTGCACGCCACCGACACCGCGACGGCTCTGCATCGCCTGCTGGACATGGGAATCGAGAACTTCCTCGTCGCCTCGTCGGTCAGCGCGGTGATCTCACAGCGGCTGATCCGCAAGGTCTGCGAGAACTGCCGCGAGTACTACGAACCACCGGCCACGGAGCTGGCGTTCCTGCGCAGTACCGGCGCCGAGGTGCCGGTCGCCGGCTTGATCCGCGGCGCGGGGTGCAACTTCTGCGCGCACACCGGCTATCTGGAACGGACCGGCGTGTACGAGCTGTTGCCGGTGACCGATCCGATCCGCGAGCTGATCGTCGATCGCGCACCACTGGCCGAGATCCGCAAGGTCGCCTGCTACGAGGGCATGCGCACGCTGCACGAGGAGGGCGCCCGGCTGGCGCAGACAGGGGTCACCACGGTCGCCGAGGTGGTCCGGTCGATCTATACGACGGGGATGCGATGACGAGATACGCATACGTCGCGGCCAAGCCCGACGGGAGTACCAAGCGCGGTACGACGCGGGCCGAGAGCCGCGAGGAGGCCGAGCTGGCGCTGTACGAGCGCGAGTTGCGGAACATCCGGCTGTCCGAGAAGCCGGGCCTGCTGCAGCTGGAGATCACCGCGCGACGGGTGAAGCGGGAAGAGGTGATGCACCTGACCCGGCAGCTCGGCGCGTTCGTGGGGGCCGGGCTCCCGCTGACGGAGTCGGTGCACAGCCTGGGCCGCGAGGCGGAGAACTCGTCGGTACGCCGGATGATGCTCGAGGTCGAGGACGGCCTGCGCGACGGCGAACGGCTGTCGGACTGCTTCGACCGGCATCCGCGGATCTTCCCGGAGTTCTACCGCGGCATCCTCCGGTCCGCCGAGCTGAGCGGCCGGCTCGACACCGCGCTCGGCCAGCTCGCGCGCTACCTGGAGCGCGATCTCGAGGCTCGCCGGCGGATCAAGCAGGCCACGATCTATCCGGCGGTCGTCGCGGCGATGTCGGTGGTGACGTTGGTCGTGCTCGCCGGTTTCGTGCTGCCGCGGTTCCAGGCCTTCTTCGCCAGCCTCGGAGCCCGACTGCCCTTGCCGACCCGGATCCTGCTCGCGATCACGAACTTCCTCACCGGCTGGTGGTGGGCGCTGATGATCGGCTTGGGCGTGCTGACGCTGTTGCTCGTCTACGTGCTGAGCACGACGCCCGGCCGGTATCTGCGGGACCGCCTGGTCCTCGCAGTGCCGGTGATCGGGCCGACCATCCAGTTCGCGCTGGTCGAACGCTTCTGCCGGATCCTCTCGTCCATGGTCAGCGCCGGCGTCCAGCTGCCCCAGGCGCTTCGCGTCGCGACCGGCTCGCTGCCGAACCGCGTCTATCGCCGGTCGCTCGCGGGCGTGATGGAGGCGATGCTGCAGGGCGAGGGGCTGGCCCGGCCGCTCGCGGCCACCAAGCTGTTCCCCGCCACGGCGGCCCAGATGATCCGGGTCGGTGAGGACACCGGGACGATGGACGCCCAGCTCGAGGTCACTGCGCAGTATTACGAGGGTGAGCTGGACTACAAGCTGAAGAAGCTGATCGGCCTGTTCGAGCCAGCGGTGATCGTCCTCATGGGTGGTGTGGTCGGCTTCGTGGCGATCGCGCTGGTGTCCGCGATGTACGGAATCTTCCGGCAGGTGCAGGGCTGATGCGGGAACGTGGCGAGAGCCTGCTCGAACTCGTGGTCGCGATCGCTCTGATGGGCGTTGCGGTCGTCGCAGTGATGGCAGGTCTGACGACGACAGTGCTGATGTCGGACACCCAGCGCAAACAGGCGACAGCGGTGACGACGGTAGGCAACTACGCCGAGGCGTTGCAGCAGTACGTCGCCGATGGTCACTACGTCCCTTGCGCCTCGTCGTACGTCGTGCCGGGCTTCACTCCGCCGACCGGGTTCACGGCTCGCGTGGTGAGCGGGTCGGTGCAGTACTGGACCGGTGTGCTGTGGTTGCCGCTCTGCCTGCCGGATCGCGGCCTACAGCGACTGCGGGTGTCAGTGGCGAGTACAGACGGGCGTGCGGCCGAGACGCTGGACGTCGTACTGCGGAAGCCCTGCCGACTCGGGGATCCGCCGTGCGGGTGAGACGTACCGAGCAAGGCTTCACGCTGATCGAGCTGCTGATCACCATGACGCTGATGGGAGTCGTCACGGTCGGCCTGGCTGATCTCGTGGTCAACGCGCTGCGCGAGATGAGTGCGACGTCGGATCGGCTGGACATGGTGCAAGATGCCCAGCTCGGCGCGACGTACTTCGCCCGCGACGTCGCCGCGGTGGGCCTGCGCGACTACGGAGCGGTCGCTGTGGACGGATCGCTGCCGTTCGAACCATCAGTGCAGCTCGACGCCGCCGACTCGGCCGCGGGCGTGGTTTGCGGTCCCTTGCCGGACGCCGCAGTTCGGCTGCTGTCGGATTACTGGGACACCTCTGTCACGCCGGCGGTCCGGCGTACGGCGGTCGTCGCGTACTACGTGAATGAGGCCGGAGAGCTGCACCGGGCGCGCTGCCTGGGTCCGAGTACTACTCCGTCTTCCGATCTACGGCTTGCGTCGAACGTGAAGCCGGGCAGCCTGGCGGTCACCTGCTCGAGTGCGTGTGACTCTGCTGAGCTTCCAGAGGGCATCACCTTGCGACTGGTGATGTCCAGGCCGTCCACCGGCGACTACGCGGTCGCTCTGAGCGGTCTGCGGAGACAGTCGTGAGGCGCCGGGACGAACGTGGGTCCTCGTTGCTGCTGGTCCTTGTGGTGATCACGGTGATCGGACTGGCGCTCTCGGCGTTGCTGTCCCGGACCGACTCCGCGGAACGGGTGTCTGCGAGTCTCCGGGATCAGACCGAGGCGTCGTACGCGGCCGATGGTGCCATGGAGGCCGCGATCAACAACCTGCGCAACAGCAGGTACAACGGGGAATCCGGGCAGCGATGCTTCGGGCTGTCCGACACCCTGTCGCTCATCCTCTTCAACGGACTCGACTCCGCCACGGTGACGTGCAAGCCAGACCCGAAGCAGGTAGTGGTGCACTGCCAGGTCGCGAGCGAGTGCAATCGGCCGGACAACGCACTGCTTACGCTCGGACAGATACCCGGCGAGGACGGTCTAGCGGTCGAACAGCCGGCCGGCTCCACCCTGCAGATCCACGGCAAGGTCATGTCCAACTCTTCCGTCGACGTGGCTGCCGGGAAGCTGAACGCCGGCGCACTGTCCGCACGGGGTGGATGCTCCGGGGACCTGTTGGGGAATCCGCTCTGCAACCTGTCCTCGCTCCCCGGTGGCGACGATCCGGCGTACCCGTCGCCACTGAGCGGCGTGCCTCCGTTGCGAGCCTTGCCGGCGTGTACGACGCCCGGCTCGGTTGTCGCGTTTCTGCCCGGCTACTACGACGACGCGGTCGGGCTGAGCGCCATGATGAAGAGCGACAGCCCATGCCGCGGGAGCACCTGGTGGTTCAAGCCGGGCATCTACTACTTCGACTTCCACAACGAGTCGAACCCCTTGCTCGACAGCGGCGCCAACGTCTGGACGGTCGACGGTGGCAACCTGGTCGGCGGCACGCTGTCGGGCAACTCGTGTGCGAGTCCGCTCGACGGTGCGACCGCCGGGGTGCAGTTCATCTTCGGTGGCGACAGCCGTCTCGACGTGAAATCGGGCAAGGCGGTGCTCTGCGGCAGTTATTCCCCCACGGAGCCACCGATCGCCCTCCGAGGACTCACCAGCGGGGCCGAGTCTTCGGTCGACTCGACCGGGGCGAGCGCGTTGAAGCCGACCGCGGTCTCGCTGGTGAGCAAGTTCGGGCTGACCGCGACACCGTCCCGCCTGTCCACGGTCGACGGCGTCGCGGCCACCTGGAAGAGCTCGGTGGCCAACGACACCGCTGCGGTCACGATCAACGGCTTCGCTCCGTCTACTCCGATCCCGCCCGGCTCGGTGCTGCGGTCCGCCGCGTTGACGATCACCCATCGACACAGCGACGTCGCGTCGACGGACAAGCTGGACGTGTCGCTCGACGTCGGATCAGGTACGCCGTTGACCGCGTCGGTGACCGGCGCCGCGGGCGGAACGTCGTACCGGACCGAGACCGTGCCGCTCGACGCGAGCCGCACGGGATCGCTGGCGCAGGCCGTCTATGCGGGGACCTTCACTGGAGCGAGTCTGGCCCTCACCGCGGGGCTGCCGGTCAAAGGCGACACCGAGGACCTCGATGCGGTGCGGCTGGAGCTCAGCTACACGCCACCTGCTCTGCGCGCTGCGGACGGATGTGTGGTCGAGGGGCCATATCCCAGTAATACAAGCGCTTGCGCGATGGTCTCAGGTCGGTTGTCGGTTTTGGGCACGGCATACGCACCGGCTGCGGTCCTCGATCTCAGCGTGGGGCCAGGGACGCCGGCAGTGGGAGCTGGTGCGGTGGTTCGCGCGTTGCGCCTCACTGCAGTCGGCACGCTCTCCGGTGTGGTGATCGACCTGCCCGATGATTCGCCCGCCTTCACCTTCGGGGTGCAACTCACGGCGTACATCTGCCCCGGCGGTCTGATCTGCCCGGCCGGCGGCCGGCCCGCGCTGCAGGCGAGGATCGGCCTGGTCGACGCCGATCCGTCCGCGCCCGTCGCGGGTCGGCGCGCGGTCACGGTCCTCGGATGGTGGCGGCCGGGCTGATGGGGTTGTGTCTGGTGCGACCAGATCTTCAGGCGGCAGAGGCGACAATCTCTATCGCAACTGCGTCACGCTGCGTAGTTTGGTCCGCGGGGGGAGCCATGCATGATTTCGTGAGGGTCGTCGTGATCGACGACCACACCTTGGTCCGCTACGGCCTGACCGGTTTGGTGGACCAAGAACCGGATCTGGAGATCGTCGGCGATACCGGCCAGCGCGCCGACGCGGTCGGCATGGTGCTGTCGACCCGCGCGAACGTCGTCGTACTCGATGTGGCTCCGCCCGACCAGGACGGTCTGCGGATCGCTCGCGAACTCCGCAACCGGTATGCCGAGCTCGGCATCGTCCTGCTGGCGCCGGAGGGCCAGGACAGCGTGCTGTTCGAGGCGCTCGAATCTGGCGTGTCCGCGTTCGTCGCGAGGACTGCGCCGACGGACGAGATCCTGGCGGCGATCCGGCACGCCGCGGTCGCGCCGACCTCCTTCACGGCGACCGGGCTCGGGCCCGCAATGGCTCGCCGCGACCAGCCCTCCGCCCAGGCGCTGCTGAGTCCGCGTGAGGCGCAGGTGCTCGAGTTGCTCGGGCAGGGCTTGTCGGTCCGGGCGATCGCGGTGGCGCTGTCGGTGAGCGTGTCGACGGCGAAGACATATGTCGAGCGGCTGTACGAGAAGCTCGAGGTGTCGAACCGGGCTCAGGCGATCATGACGGCACTCCAGCGCGGGCTGATCGAGCCGAAGTCGTGAGGCTTTCGAAACTTCTTCACGTCTGACCCGTCACCTTCTCGCCGGCGGCTCGTTTCATCATGCGGCGGGGGACTTCGGGGGAAGTCCAGCTGATAGCCGATGCCGTTCAGGGGCGGCACCCGACATCAGCCCACTGCCGGCCGCACCCAGGGGGATGCGGCCAGCCTCGGCAATGGGCGAAGCAGTACGACGGGGACCGCACGGGGGATGAACACAGCACGACAGGTCACGGGGGGACACGGGGAAACAGCTGTACCAGTGAGGATCGCGAAGTCGGGGGGAACCGGGGAAACAGCTGTGCCCACCGGGGCCCGGAGGGATCACGGGGAACAGCCGTACCAGCGGGGGACTCACGGGTCCAGGCGAACACGGGTACAGCTGTACCCTCCGGGTCCGGGATCACGAAGAACAGCTGTACCAGCGGGGGACTCATGGTCCGGGCGGACACGGGGCACAGCTGTGTCCACCAGGGCCCGGGGGATCACGGGGACAGCTGTCCCTGCGCAGCACGGGGATCACGGGGGATCGCGGCACAGGTGGACGCAGCACACGCGGCGGAACGGGGATCGCAGTACAACGGGGACCGCACGGGGGACGAACACAGCACGACAGATCACCGGGGACAAAGGAAACAGCTGTACCTGCGGGGACCCGCGGGTCCGGGGGGCGCGGGGCTACAGCTGAACCACCGGGGCCAGGGGATCGCGGGGGAGAGCTGTAGCTGCGGGGACTCGCGGGTCCTGGGGATCACGGGGAATCGCAGCACAGCTGGACGCAGCACGCGCGGGGGAACGGGGATCGCAGTACAACGGGGACCGCACGGGGGATGAACACAGCACGACAGATCACGGGGATAGGGGAAACAGCTGTACCTGCGGGGACTCGCGGGTCCGGGGGGCGCGGGGATGCAGCTGAACCACCGGGGCCAGGGGATCGCGGGGAACAGCTGTACCTGCGCGGGACTCACGGGTCCCGGGGGGATCACGGCGGGCCGCAGCACAGTTGGACGCAGCACACGTTGGGGACGGGGATCGCAGGGGACCATCTGTACCTGCGGGTGCACGGGGACCTGGGGGATCACGAGGGATCGCGGCACAGGTGAACGCAGTACGGGCGCACGAACGGGGATCGCAGTACAACGGGGCATTGCGAACGGGGCGCAATACCAACGGGGGATCGCAGTACCAACGGGGGATCGCAGTACCAACGGGGATCGCAGCACAGGTGGACGCAGCACACGTGGGGCACGGGGACCGCATGCAACGGGGGGCATTGCGAACGGGGATCGCAGTACGAACGGGGATCGCAGTACGAACGGGGATCGCAGCACAGGTGGACGCAGCACACGTGGGGCACGGGGACCGCATGTAACGGGGGCATTGTGAACGGGGGATTGCGGACGGGGCGGCAGTGCCAACGGGGATCGCAGTGTCAACGGGGATCGCAGTGTCAACGGGGATCGCAGTGTCAACGGGGATCGTGGTAGCAACGGGGGATCGCAGTACCAACTACCAATGGGCGATTGCAGTACCGGACGCGGAACGGGGACTGGTGTAGCGGCGGGGATCGCGGGGTTGGTGGGAGGGATAGCTGGGCTGGGGGACGTTGGTGCCCTGCTGTGGGGAGGTGGGCCGGCCGCTTGGGTCGGCCCACAGGTTCTGCTGAGGTGATCGCAGGTGCTGCGGTCCGTCAGGCGCGCGAGAGCTGGCGCCGGGCGCGGGCCGCGAGCTCCTGGACGGAATGATCCGTGTCTGCGGGGAGCCCGTCGAGCGGGAACCACGCGAGATCATGCGATTCCTCGCTTACGACGTACTCCGTGCCGGCCGTCGCGGTCACCAGGAACTGCACGTCGAGGTGGTACGCCCCCGCGCATCCTCCACCAAGAAGCAGATGCCGCGAAAGCTGCAGCGGCTCCCGACCGATGGTCAGACCCGACAAGCCCGACTCCTCCGTCGCCTCGCGCAGCGCCGCACCCGGCAACGTCGTGTCGCCGGGCTCGCAATGCCCGCCGAGCTGAAGCCACCGCCCAACGGTCTTGTGCAATGTCAGCAGCGTGTTCTGCCCCGCCGCATCAACCACTAGCGCACTAGCCGTCACATGCTCAGGCCGACAGCTCCGCCACATCCCATCCGGATGCGCGGCGAGATGCCGCAGGTAGTGCGCCCGCAGCTCCTCCTGCTCCGCGTCGGGCGCACTCCAGCCCTCTAAGACCTCAACCGCATTCCGATGCAGCACCCCGCAAGTCTCCCCGCGACCCCGGAACGACTACTTGCTGGGGCCGTCGCCGTCGCCGTCGCCGTCGTCTGAGGTGGAGTCGGTCGGCTGGTCTTCCTCGGTCAGGAAGTCGGAGATGTCGATGTTGGAGAGCTCGCCCGCGTGCTGCGCGAACCCGATCGGGTCATCGAGGTCAGCAGTGCTCGGCATCAGGTCAGGGTGGGACCACAGGTTGTCGCGGCCATCGACTCCGCGAGCGTCACGAACGGCGGCCCACAGGTTGGCGGCGTCGCGCAGCCGGCGCGGTCGGAGCTGAAGACCTACCAGAGTCGCGAACGTCTGCTCGGCCGGACCGCCCGCCGCCCGACGACGCCGTACCGTCTCGGACAGCTGGATCGCCGAAGGCATCCGATCCTTGGTGGCCTCGCGTACGACGTCGTCCACCCAGCCCTCGACCAGCGCGAGTGTGGTCTCGAGCCGGACGAGCGCGGCCTTCTGCTGCTCGGAATCCTCGGGCTCGAACAGGCCGCCCGCGAGCGCCTCCTGCATGGCTTCCGGGTTCTGCGGGTCGATGTCGGCCATCGCGCGCTCGATCTTGCCGGTGTCGACCTCGATACCGGCCGCGTAGTCGGCGACCGCGGCCAGCAGGTGCTGCCGCAGCCACGGGACCCCGGCGTACAGGCGCTGGTGCGCTACCTCGCGCAGCGCAAGATACAGCCGGACGTCCTCGTCGGTCAGCCCGAGCCCCTCGGCGAACTTCGCGACGTTGTCGGGCAGCAGGATCGCCTGGCCGGTCGGGCCGAGCGGCAGCCCGATGTCGGACGAGCTCACGACCTCGCTGGCGAGCTCCCCTAGCCCCTGGCCGACCTGGGCTCCGAAGACAGAACCGCCCAGCTGCCGCAGCATCCCGGCCATCGGGCCTGCGAACTGCTGCGCCTCGGCGGGCAGCGCATTGCCCATCGCACCCGCGACGTGCTCGGCGACCGGGTCGACGACCGTCTGCCAGACCGGCAGCGTGTTCTCGACCCACTCGGCGCGGCTCCAGGCCGCAGAGGTGGCAGACACCTCGGGCAGCGTGGTCGCCTCGTCCAGCCAGTGCTCGGCGAGCCGGACCGCGTCCGCGACGCGGTCGCCGTCGGCAGTCGTCATCGACCGGTCCCCGGCGGTGGCGACGGTCTTGCGGGCGATGTCCTTGGCCAGGTCCCAGTTCACCGGCTTGCCGTCGGTCGAACCGCTCAGCAACTGCTGGACCTGGGCGAAGATCGCGTTCAGGTCCGGGGCGCCGCCCGCGCCGGCCGCACCGGAGAACTGCTGGAACATGGCCTCGAACGGCGTTCCCTTGAACGGGTTGTCCGGGTTGTCCGGTTCGTCGCTCATCGGAGGACCTTCCTGTGCGGGTGGGGCGTACAACTCCAACGTACTGGTTCCGTCCATCAGTTCCTCCACCGGCGAACGCATCACCGCTCGTATTCGCCGGTAGGTGAGGAAGGCAACAGTCTCTCCGGGTGCGCGGCGCACCACGCACCGCAGCCCGCGGTACGCCGGAATCAAGGCAAGGAGGGGAGGGGATGTGTGGAGAGAGGGGCTCGGGAGGGAGAATTGCGCGACGGGGGATGCGATGGTGTGCAAGTGAGCCCGGGGGACCGGCGGGAATGAGGGATGGATGAGCGACGCGATCAGGCTGCTGGACATACGGGAGAGCCCGTTGTCGAGCGACGAGGTGCTGGCTGCTGTTGCTGACCCGACAGCGGGTGGAACCGCGATCTTCATCGGCACTGTGCGCAACCACGACCACGAGAAGCCGGTCGACAAACTGGCCTACGAGGCGCATCCCGACGCGCTGGACCACCTGCGGAAGGTTGCGGAGCGTATCTGTGACGACCCCGCCGTGACCGCGCTGGCCGCCGTTCACCGGACCGGGGATCTGAAGATCGGTGACGCCGCCGTGATCGTCGCGGTGGCGGCGTCGCACCGGGACGTCGCCTTTGCCGCGTGCCGGCGGCTGATCGACGACCTCAAGGCCGAGGTCCCGATTTGGAAACACCAGCACTTCATCGACGGTGGCAGCGAGTGGGTCGGCGCTCACTGACCCGTACGCTGGGCGCATGAAGGTGGCCGGATGAAGGTTTTGGCGTGGCTGGCGTTCCCGCTGGTCGCCACGCTGCTGGCGATGTGCTGGGCGGGCTGGCGTGGGTGGCGCAGCCGCGAGCGGCGCCGGTCCGGCGGCGCGTTCGCCTCGGTCGAGGACTTCCGCCGCTTCAACGCCGCAATCGCCGCGCCCGGTCCGCGGGCCACTCCGGAACGTCGCCGGGGCCTGGGTCGTCGTAATCATCAGCAGGCCTCCACCAAGATCGCAGGGCAGGGTTCGTGACACGTCGTACCGCCACATTGGTCACCTCGATCGTCGTGCTTCTCGTCTCGCTCGGGCTGGTGACCGTGTTCCCGGTGCCGTTCGTCTCGTTCAGCCCGGGTCCGGTGAAGGACACCCTGGGGTCGTCGAAGAACAAGCCCGTCATCGAGATCACCGGGCACGAGACGTTCCCGACTACCGGGCAGCTCGACCTGACCACGGTGTCCGTCACCTCGCCCGACCGTCAGCTGACCCTGCCGCAGGCGATGCGTAACTGGCTCGACCCGCACCACGACCTGTTCCCGCGCGACATCATCTATCCGCCGGACCAGAGCGCCGACCAGGTCCAGCAGCAGAACACCGCCGAGATGACCGGTTCGCAGGACAGCGCGGTCGCGGCCGCGCTGCAGGCGGCGAAGGTCCCGTTCCACACGAAGGTGTCGACGGTCGCGGACAAGTCGCCGGCCCAGGGCAAGCTGAAGCCCGGCGACATCGTGCTGGCTGTCGACGGCCAGACGGTGACCCAGGTCCCGCAGGTTGGTGAGTTCGTCCGCAAGCACAAGGTCGGCGACAACGTCGTTTTCCTGATCCGCCGTGGCACCGAGGAGCAGACCGTCCAGCTGAAGACCGCCGCGACTCCCGGTGACGCGACCCGCCCGATGGTCGGGATCACGATCGGCGTCGACTCGCAGGTGAAGGTCACGGTCAACCTCGGCCAGGACATCGGCGGCCCGAGCGCCGGCACGGCGTTCGCCCTGGCCATCTACGACAAGCTGACCCCGGGCCCGCTGCTGGACGGCAAGCACGTCGCCGGCACGGGCACGATCGACGCACTCGGCGAGGTCGGTGCGATCGGCGGCATCCAGCAGAAGATCGCCGGCGCCAAAAACGACGGCGCCACGGTCTTCCTGGTCCCGGCGCCGAACTGCGAAGCCGCGCTGCACGCCGACGTGAAGGATATCCGGCTTGTGAAGATCAGCACCCTGACCGGTGCGATCAGCGCGCTGCAGGCGGTCGGCAGCGGCAAGGGAGATGTCCCGTCGTGCAGCTGATGAGCGAACCGTACGTCCCGGTGACCCGAAGGGAAGACCTGCCGGCATGGAATCCGTAGGCACGCTGCCTCCTGACGCGCTCAACCGCGCGGTGATCGAGATCGAGAAGCACGTGAGCAGCGCGGGCTGGGACCAGCCCGCGCAGTTGTTCGCGCTGGTCCCGACCGAGGAACTGCTCCGCGCCGAACCCCAGTTGGCCGCGCAGCTCGGCGCCGACGACGCCTCCCAGCCGCTCACCCCGGTCGCCCAGGGTGAGCTTCCTGGCGGTCTCGAGGACGACAACCTGGCCGATGCGCTCGGCCGGATCGAATGGCCCGACGGAGTCGCCGGCTGCGCGCTGGCGATCGAGCGGATCGTGCTCCCGGCGTCGGCCGAGGCAGGTCTGTCCAACGTCGAGTCCGACGCCCAACTGGCCCAGCTGGCCGGCAGCGATCCGCGCCGGCACGAGGTCCGGATGGTCGCAGCGGTGCTCCGGGACGGCGGCCGGTTCGGCGCTGTCCGGCTCCGTGAGCACGACGAGGACAGCGCGGTGCTTTCCGGCGTCGACTTGGTCCCCACGCTGTGCGAAGTACTGTCATTGACATTCGAGCCTTCGGTCGGCAGCCGGCCGGCCGATGGTCCTGGGGTCGACGGCATGAGTGACGACGAGGAGAAGCGACGATGAGCGACGGCGTCTACGACATGCCGGAGGAGCCGGCCCGCAGATCGCGGCGACCAGGCGGACGTCCCCGGGCCCTGCTGCCGACGATCGCAACTCTGATCGTCCTCTTGATCCTCTTCAGCGTCTTCACCGATGTGTGGACCCAACGCCTCTGGTACCGCTCGGTCGACCTCGGCTCGGTCTTCAGCACCGTGCTCGGGACCCGGGTCCTGCTGTTCGTGGTCGTCGGTCTGCTGATGGCCGGGGCTGTCGTCGCGAACATCATCGTCGCCTTCCGCACCCGTCCACGGGTCGCGCTTGCGCCGTCGCCCAGCCCGGGCTTCGAGCGGTACGGCGACCTGCTGCAGCAGCACGGGAAGATCGCGGTCGGCGTGGTCGCGACCCTGATGCTGGTCTTTGGCGGCTCGGCTGCGTCGGGGGAGTGGAAGGTCTTCCTGGCTTGGAAGAATCGCAGCCCCTTCGGCGTCACCGACAAACACTTCAACAAGGACATCGCATTCTTCGTCTTCGACTACCCGTGGCTGCGCGTACTGCTCGGCTTCGGCTACTCGATCGTCCTGCTGTCGCTGGTCGCCGCGATCATCACCCACTACCTGTACGGCGGCTTCCGTCCGTCCGCGAAGGGGCAGAAGGCCTCCGGCGCGGCGCAGGTGCAGTTCTCCGTCCTGCTCGGTCTGCTCGTGCTGCTCAAGGCCTTCAGCTACTGGCTGGACCGCTTCGGCCTCACAACGTCGGACAGTCGGCTGTTCACCGGTATCTCCTATACCGGTGACAACGCGATCCTGCCCAGCAAAGAGATCCTGGCCGTCATAGCGGTCCTGTGTGCCGGTCTGTTCTTCGCCAATGTGGTCCGCCGGACCTGGCTGCTGCCCGGTGTCGGCACGGTGGTGTTGATCCTGTCGGCGATCCTCCTCGGCGCTCTCTGGCCGGCAGCTCTGCAGCAGTTGCGGGTGCGGCCGAGCGAGCCGGTGAAGGAAGGGCCGTACATCACCAAGAACATCGAGGCCACGCGTGATGCCTACGGGCTCGCCGCGACCGAGATCACCGACTACCCGGCAAAGACGACGGCGACGCCGGCCGAACTGGTGCAGGACACCGAAGTGTTGCCAGGTATTCGGCTGATCGACCCGAGCGTTGTCGGGCCGACCTTCGAGCAGCTCCAGCAGGTGCGTGGTTTCTACTCGTTCCCCACCGATCTCGACGTCGACCGGTACAAGATCGGCGGCAAGGTCAACGACACCGTCATCGCGGTCCGCGAGGTCCAGGTCGACCGGCTGCCGGCCGGTCAGCGCAACTGGAACAACGACCACACCGTCTACACCCACGGCTACGGCGTCGTCGCAGCGAACGGCAACCAACGGGCTCCCGACGGTACGCCGGTCTGGACCGAGAAGGACCTGCCGCCGACTGGTCAGCTCGGAGACTACGAGCCACGGATCTACTTCGGTGAGCAGTCGCCGGACTACTCGATCGTCGGTGGCCCAGAAGGTGGACAGCCGGTCGAGCTCGACACGCCCGAAGGCAAGAGCGGCGGCGACCCGACGCTGAACACCTACCACGGCAAGGGTGGTGTCTCGATCGGGTCGTTCGGCAACAAGTTGCTCTACGCAACCAAGTTCCGTGATGCGAACATCCTGCTGTCGAGCCGGGTGAACTCCGACTCGAAGATCCTCTACGACCGCACCCCGCGCGAGCGGGTCGAGAAGGCGGCGCCGTGGCTGACACCGGACGGTGACCCGTACCCGGCGATCGTGGACGGGCAGGTCGTCTGGATCGTCGACGGCTACACCACCTCGGACAACTACCCGTACTCCGAGAAGGTCGCCCTGGACGTCAGCACCCGCGACACCACCACCGGCCGCGGCACGATCGCGCAGCAGCCGAGCGAGAAGATCAACTACATCCGCAACTCGGTCAAGGCCGTGGTCAACGCCTACGACGGCTCGGTCGAGCTGTACGCGTGGGACGAGACCGACCCGGTCCTGAAGACCTGGATGAAGGCCTTCCCCAACACGGTCAAGCCGCGCTCGGCGATCTCGCCTGACCTGATGTCGCACCTGCGGTACCCGGAGGACATGTTCAAGGTGCAGCGCGATCTGCTGGCGAAGTACCACGTCACCGACGCCACCACCTGGTACCAGAACAGCGACCTGTGGCGCGTCCCGGACGACCCGACCGCGGTCACGTCCGGCGGCGACTCGACGACTCATATCAGCCAGCCTCCTTTCTATCTTTCGTTGCGGATGCCCGATCAGACCGATCCGAAGTTCTCTCTGACATCGGTCTACGTCCCGAACGCCGAACGGGAGAACCTCACTGCCTTCATGGCCGTCGATTCCGAGGCGACGTCCCCGGACTACGGCAAGTTCCGAATATTGCGATTGCCCGGCAACCTGCAGATACCTGGGCCGGGGCAGGTCTACAACAAGTTCCAGACCGACGAAGGCATCAGACAGGCCCTGCTCCCGATCAACCAGCCGAGCAGCGGCGCCAGAGCGCAGTACGGCAACCTGCTGACGTTGCCACTCGGCGGTGGTCTGCTCTATGTCCAGCCGGTCTACTCGGTGCGGACCAGTGGGCCCGGTAGCTATCCCGTCCTGCGCTACGTCCTGGTGTCCTTCGGTGATCGCGTTGCCTACGGCTCCACGCTCCAGGAAGCCCTGGGCAAGGTCTTCAACACCAACGTCGACACGGGCGAGCAACCACCGGGCACCAAGACGCCGCCGGCAAACCAGCCGAACCAGACCGTCAAGCAGGCGCTGGCCGACGCGCAGGCGGCGTACACCCGGGCGCAGGCTGCCCTGACGAAGGGTGATCTCGCGGGCTACCAGGACAACGTCAACCAGATGAAGGCGGCGCTCGACAAAGCTGCCGCAGCTGCTGCAGCGACGACGAGCCCGACGCCGACGCCCACCGCGAAGCCGTCCGGGAGCCCGTCGACACCGGCGTCTCCACCGGCATCGACACCAACAAGCCCACCGAGCTCGCCGTCAGGCTGAGTCGCAGGGAGCTTCCCGGGGCGGCGACACCGACACCAGTCGGCGTCGCCGCCCCGTTCCGTTGGGACCAGTCTGTTGCCACCAGTCTGTTGCCTAGGGCATCAGGTCGTGGACTCCGGATGGAAGCCGGCCGCGGTGTCGAGCACGTCCTCGTCGGTGAAGCGGTCGTGGTCGATCGTCACCTCGGCCGCGACCCCCGGCGCGATGAAGTAGAACACCTCGTCGCCGGAGAACAGACCGTCGTACCCACCGACCTTGACCGGGGTCAGCTGCCACGATCCCGGTTCCTTCTCCTCGTACTCCACCAGGAAGTTGTGCAGGGCCTCGAGGTCGGTGAGCTTCTCGCCGCGGATCGTCTTGACGGTGAGATCGACCTTGTGCGCCCCGTCCGGATCCGGGCCGGTCTCCCAGACCCGGCTGTGGAAGGACACGTCCTCCCACTCGTACTCGAAGTCGCTCGGCGTGCCGATGCCGTCGGGAAGGTTCTCGATCACGAAGCCGTCCAAGGTGCCAGCCCTCTGCTCGATCGATGGAGATGACGTGGAGTACGCCGAAGTTGCTGAGGCAGGGACGGTCGCCGAGAGCCCGAGTGAGGCCAGGACGACCGCGCTCCCGATCACGATACGACGGGCGGACGGCACGACTCGGGAACGAAGCGGTGAACGCGACATGACTGCCTCCTGGGGAAGGGAGCGCCTCGCCTGCTGCGAGACGCCTTACGCCCAAGAAGATGCAGCGATCGGCACGCGCCGGAACACGCGAGTTCGATCCTGTGGACAACGAGGAATCAGTGACCGATCAGCCGGTGCAGCCGGTGGAACGTCTGACGGAACCCGAGCCGAGGCCAGGCCCGCGACGACAACAGGTTCGTCACCCGCCAGTCGGTCACGACCGAGGTGTACCCGGTGTCGGCCGACCACTGCAGCACGGCCTCGCCCAACGCGCGTCCGGCGCCGAGCCCCCGCGCCGACGGCAGTACAGCAGCGAACCCGAGGAAACCGGCGTTGTCCGGCTTGGCCAGCCCGTTGTGCGCGCTCGACTTGTCCAGCGAGCAACCGATCGAAGAACCGATGACCTGACCGTTGAACTCGGCAACGAAGGTCACGTAGTCCTGGTCGTCGATCGACTCCTCCCAGTCCGCCACTGCCTCCTCGAGCGTGGGGATCCCCCCGGACGAGAACACCGGCGACAGGCCCTGATGCCGGGGCAGCACGAGATCGAGCTCCGCGAGCATCGGGATGTCCGCGCGGGCAGCACGGCGTACGGCGAGATCGCGTGCCGGGGGCAACGGAGTGTCGGGCACCGGGCGGACCGCGTGCGCGTGCTGCGAACCGAACGCCAGGCGGAACCAGGCGTCGATCAGCTCGGCGTCGTCGGGCACCAGCACGTAGTGCGCGATGCGGCGGTCCTCGACCCACTGGGCCGCGGCAGCGCCGTACAGGTCGCGAATGTGCTCCGGCTCACGGACGGCGTGGCCGGCTGCCTCGACCCAGATGTTCGGACCCCAGACCGCCGACGGCTTCGGCGCTGCGAGCAGATAGCCGGTGACTTCCCCACCCTCGACCATGACGGCGCCGGACGCGCCCTCGGTCTCCCAGGCCCCGGTCACCTCGACGAGAGCAAGTCGCTCGTCCTCGTAGTCCGCCGGAAGCAAAGGGTGACGCTTGCGGTGCATCCGATGCCGCTGGGCGAGCAGACTGGCGGCGGCTGCCAGATCCGCCTCCTCGAACGGACGGATGACGTGTCGGGACATACTCGGAAGGTACGCCGATCCGCCTCCGACGAACACGGGATTTCGGCACTCCGGGAACCGATTTGGTTGCTCAGCCCGGATCCTCTAAACTAAAGACACAACGGCGCGGGGTGGAGCAGCTCGGTAGCTCGCTGGGCTCATAACCCAGAGGTCGCAGGTTCAAATCCTGCCCCCGCTACCACAGAAGGCCCGGACCATCAGGTCCGGGCCTTCGTCTTGTCTCGGGGTTAGTGGGTGTTGGTGATGATTACCTTGAGGGCTTCTTGTTCGGCGGCGTTGGAGAAGGTGTTGTAGGCCTCGTCGAACTGGTCGTAGGTGAAGCGGTGGGTGACGAACTTCTCGGGGGCGATGGCGCCTGTCTTGATGCTTTCGAGGAGTTCGGGGGCGGTGGTGGCGTTGACCAGGCCGGTGGTGATGGTGAGGTTGTTGATCCAGTGCCGCTCGATCGGGAACTCCACGCTCTCGCCGTGTACGCCGACATTGGCGACATGACCGCCGGGGCGGACCGACTCCAGCGCGGTGCCGAAGGTTGAGGGCACGCCGACCGCCTCGATGGCGACGTCGACGCCCAGCCCGTCGGGAGTGAGTTCCCGCAGCGCGGCTGCGACGTCCTGGCCGGAGCTCACCTCGAGAGTCTCGGTCGCCCCGAAATCACGTGACTGGTCGAGCCGGAACTTGTTGGTGTCGACGGCGATGACGGTCGCCGCGCCGGCCGTACGGGCGGTCATGATCGCGGCGAGCCCGACCGGTCCGGCGCCGATGACGGCGACGATGTCACCGCTCTTGACGGCGCCGTTCAGGACGCCGATCTCGTAGCCGGTGGGCAGGATGTCGCTCAGCATGGTTCCTGCTTCGGCAGAGATTCCCTGGGGCAGTGGGATCAGGCCGTTGTCGGCGTACGGCACGCGGACGTACTCGGCCTGGGTCCCGTCGATGAGGTGACCGAAGATCCAGCCGATGCCGCCGAGCGTCTTGCAGTGTGAGGTCAGGCCGGCCTTGCAGTAGTCACATGTCCCGCACTTGCTGATGCAGGAGATGATCACCCGGTCGCCGACCTTGACGTTCTTGCAGCCGGAGCCGACCTCGGTGACCACCCCGACGCCTTCGTGGCCGAGGATCCGGCCATCCGTCACGGCGGGAACGTCACCCTTGAGGATGTGCAGGTCGGTACCGCAGATGGTGGTGGCCTCGACCTTGACGATCGCGTCGGTCGGGTCCTTGATCGCGGGGTTCGGAACCTCTTCCCATGCCTTCCGGCCAGGTCCGTGGTACACGAGAGCCTTCATCTGTACTCCCATTCTCGTCGGCCACGCGGGTGACTCGATCGGCACCGAGGAGCGCGCACCGGCACCTAACGGATGGTCACATCGCCGCGGGCCTGTGCGGATCTCATCTTGAGACACCTGCGCTGAGCGGTGGCCGGGCGGCCTCTCAAATCGAGACATGCCGCCGGAGGCGAAGTGGTGAAACTGAGCACAGCCGGGGATGCACCCCAAAGAGGGAGTTCGCCATGACGACCATCGACGCCCACAGCGCTCAAGAGGAACTCGCCCAACCTGCTGCGGCGGCCCCAGCGGTGACCGGAGATCCGGCCCTGATCGGTCTTCCGAGCTTCATCGTGGGATCGGTCGCGCTCGGTCTCGTGCTTGTCGGCTACGTGCCTGCGGCGGCAGTCGGAGCATCGCTTCCCATCATCGTCGCAGCCACTGGCCTCGGCCTGGCGATCGCGGCCGTCTGGGCAGCAGCCGTCGGTCAGAGTGCCGTGGCCGGCGTGTTCGGCATCTTCGCGGGATTCTGGCTGAGCTATGGCATGCTCGTCCTGGGTCTGACGCACAACTGGTTCGGCATCGTTGCCGCGGATGCCCTTCATACACAGGGCTTGTACCTGATCTCCTGGCTGGTGGTGATCGAGATGCTGACCCTGGCGACCCTCCGGCTGCCCGCTGCGTACACGGTGCTGTTCGCCCTGATCGAGATCGCGTTGGTGCTCGTCCTGATCGGCACGCTGCAGCAATCGGCCGGCGTGCTGAAGGTGGCCGGCGTGGTCGTGTTCGTCTTCGCCGCGGTGGGTGTGTACCTGTTCTTCAGCTCGGGTTCGCAGGCGACCGGCGGCAAAGCGCTTCCGCTCGGACAGCCGTTGGTCCGATAGCTCTTGCCGGTTCGTAGGGTGACCGACCTCGATCACCCTACGCGGTCGAGAGGCTACTTTACGGCGAGCTCGCCGAGCTCGGACCAGTCGTCCTGGGGGACCTTGAAGTTGACGATTCGCGGCGTCTCGACGAGGTGGGGCGGGAGGTGTTCCTGGGCCGCCTTGAAGTGGGCCGAGGTGACGTGGTGGCTCGCGGCGTCGTCGTCGGCGAAGGCTTCCACCAGGACGTACTCGTTCGCGTCGTCCAGGGAGCGGGACCAGTCGAACCACAGGCAACCCGGCTCTGAGCGGGTCGCGGTGGTGAAGTCGGCGGTGATGGACGGCCAGTTGTCGGCGTGTTCAGGCTTCACCCGGAACTTGGCGGTGATGAAGATCATCAGGCTTTCCTCCGCTGGATCGATGGGACCGCGACCGATGCTAGCCGTCGCGGTGCCGGTGCACGGTCGCAATCTGAGATCAGCGGAGAGTGAAGCCGGTGCCCAGCGGGTCGCGGGGATCTAGGGTGAAGGTGGCGGTCCCGGTGCGATAGGCGGACCCGGTGACCTCGGTGATCACGCCGGCCTCGGTCTGCTCCACGACTCGGCCCAGGAACGTCGTGCCGACGATGGAGTCGTGGCGGAGGACCTGATCGGGTCCGAGGCGTCCTTCGTCATGCAGGAGGGCCAGGCGGGCCGACGTACCTGAGCCGCAGGGGGAGCGGTCCGCCTCGCCGTCAGCAAAAACTGCGAGATTGCGCTGGTGTGGACCCCCGTCGACTGTCCCGAGGTCGTCGTACAGGATCGTGCCGTACAGACCACTCAGCCGAGGATCGTGAGGATGGACAGCGACGGGGTCCAGCGCCCACTTGATCTCGCGGCCGACGGCGATCAGGTCCGCGTAGCACTCCGGCGTCACGGACAAGCCGACCGACGAGGCAGGCACCGAGGCATAGAACGCACCGCCGTAGCTGATGTCCGCCAGGACATTCCCACGAGCGGTCGACACCGGCACGTCACGTTTCAGCACGTACGACGGAACGTTGCGGAAGGCAACGCCTGAACTATCCACCCGCGCAGTGACCCGCCCGGACGGCACATCGATGACAACGTCAGGCGCTTGGACCAGACCGGTAGCGACCGCCCACGTCGCCAGCGCGATCGTCCCGTGCCCGCACGCGGTCGAATACCCGTCCTTGTGCCAGAACACGACGCCGAAGTCAGCGCCGTCGTCATCAGCCGGTACAACGAACCCGCCGTACATATCCGCATGACCGCGCGGCTCGTTTACCAGCAACCGCCGTACGGCGTCGATCTCTTCGGACGACTGCGCCGCGACCCGGCGTTCGGCCACTGACGCGCCCGGGATCTCCACGGACGTCACGATCCGGAACGGCTCGCCGGCCGTGTGGTAGTCCACAACGCTGACATCATCCACGCGAACACCTTAAACAAGCGAAAGCCGCTGTCCGCCCCGAACAAAGGGGCAGGCAGCGGCTCGAGCGGCCTGGGACAGGTGGTCAGGCTGCTTGCAGTGCGCGGTTCCGGGCGGCCCAGACGGCCCGCCGCAGCTGCGCTTTGTCCGGATAGCCGGCTTCTCGACCGACTGCGTAGACGTCGTGGTTGCGCATCTTGACCATGCCGGCGACGTACCAGACCGGGCTGCCCTCGGCCAGCATGTTGATGATCATGTTCCGGGTGTCGGTGGTGATGTTCATTCTGACCCTCTCCCTTGGTCGCTCTTACTGATACGTCGAACCGGGAGGGACGGATTCGACACCGCCTCGAAGAAAAATCCGGAAAAACAAAGCGCCCCGATCAGTGATCGGGGCGCTCGTCCGTGTGGGTCCCGGGGGGAGTGGGACCACCACACGTTGGGGGGGACTTTGACGTTAACTCGCCCAAGGGGTCACGCTCGGCAGTTTCAGCGCGCGCCGTTCGCCGAACGGTACAAGTCCTGCGCTCAGCGGCTGTTGCGTCTGCGGTACAGCGAGGTCGCCAGTACGACAGAGAACAGGAGCAGACCAGAACACCAGGCCAGAGCGAGCCGGCCGCTGTTGCCCATCGGTGTCCCGATCAGCAGGCTGCGGATCGTTTCGATGACCGGTGTGATCGGTTGGTGCTCGCTGACCGGCTGCAGCCATGACGGCATCGACTCCGGCGGTACGAACGCACTACTCAGGTACGGCAGGAACAGCATGAAGAAGCTGAGAGTGCTGGCCGACTCCACCGACTTGGCGATCACACCGAGACCGGCGGCCAGCCAGGACAGAGCGACGACGTAGAGCAGTAGTAGACCGACAGCCGCGAGCCAGTCGACCACTCCGCCGCCAGGGCGGAACCCCATGGCGAGCGAGGCGACGATGACGATCGCGGTCGACGCCGCGTTGCGCGCCACACTTGCCACCACATGCCCGGTCAGTACGGCGAAGCTGTGGATCGGCAGTGATCGCAGTCGGTCGATCATCCCGCTGTTCATGTCGTCGGCGACCACCATCGCCGTCGACGCAGCGCCGTACCCGGTCGTGAGCAGCAGGATCCCCGGTACGACGTAGTTCACGTACTCCGTGCCGGTGTTGATCGCGCCGCCGAACACATAGACGAACAGCGCCATCATCAGCAACGGCAGCAGGATCGAGGCGAACAATGTGTCGACGTTGCGCCGCGCCAGCCGCACGCTGCGGTCGATCATCGTCGCGGCGTCCGACCACGCGGCGATAACTCCCTGGTGTGACATCAGCAAACCCCTCAGGCCGTCAGAGCGAGAAACACGTCGTCGAGCGTCGGCCGGTGCGACGAGACCCGCTCCGGCTCCAGTCCGTTGTCCCGGAGAACGTCGAGCACGTGGTGCAGGTGCGCCGCCGTACCGTCGGACGGAACGTTCAGCACCAGCTCGTCGGCGACTCCGTCCAGTACACCGGTCGCTTTCAGCAGCTGGACTTCGTCGGCGAAGCGCAACTCGATCCGCTCGCCGCCGATCTGGGCCTTGAGCGCATCGGCCGTACCGCTCGCGACGATCCGGCCGTGGTCCAGCAGCAGGATCCGGTCTGCCAGCCGGTCCGCCTCCTCCAGGTACTGCGTGGTGAGCAGGATCGTCGTACCGTCGCGGACCAGGTTGACGATCGCGTCCCACATCGCCGATCGACTCGCCGGATCGAGTCCGGTCGTCGGCTCGTCCAGGAAGATCACCTGGGGCCGGGCGATAAGACTCATCGCCAGATCGAGCTTGCGCCGCATTCCGCCCGAGTACGTCTTCACTCGCCGGTCCATCGCGTCAGTCAGCCCGAACTGCTCCAGCAACTCAGCCGTACGACGCTGTGCAGCGCGCCGGCCCAGATGCATCAGCCGTCCGACCATCACCAGGTTCTCCCGACCGGTCTGGTTCTCGTCGACCGCGGAGTACTGCCCGGTGAGGCTGATCGCCCCACGGACCCGAGCTGGCTCGCGCAGTACGTCGTAACCGGCGACGCTCGCCGTACCGGAGTCGGGTCTGGTCAGCGTGGTCAGGATGCGCACCGCAGTGGTCTTGCCGGCACCGTTCGGACCGAGCAGGGCGAGCACCGACCCCTCCTCGACGCTCAGGTCGACCCCGGTCAGTACGTCGTTGGCGCCGTACGACTTCCGAAGCCCGATTGCCTCGATGATCATCGTCCCCTCCTTACTGCGTATTGAATACGCTAAATAGCGTAGCATCTACGCAGTATCGCCGAGCAAGCCCTAAACTGAGCCGGTGGAGAACGATGAGCTGCCGGCCGATATCGCGGCGATGTGGCGGTTGCGGGAGACCCCGCGGCGCGGGCCGAAGCCGTCGCTGACGCTTGACGACATCGTCGGGGCCGCGATCGAGATCGCCGACGCGGAGGATCTGGCGGCTGTCTCCATGGCTCGCGTCGCGGAGCGGCTCGGCAACTCGACGATGGCGCTCTACCGGCACGTGAAGAGCAAGGACGAGCTGCTCGTAATCATGTCGGACGCGGCGCTCGAGCGTCCGGACCCGATGCCCGAGGGTGTCGACTGGCGGACCGGGCTGACGTTCTGGGCGGACGGCGTACTCACCGCGATCCGTCGGCATCGGTGGTACGCGAAGGTTCCGATTTCGGGGCCGCCTGCCGGTCCGAACAACCTCGCGTGGTTCGACTCCGCGCTCGGCGTACTGAAGGACACCGGCCTGCCGGAGGAGGCGAAGGTCGGCGTGGTGATGGGGCTCATCACCTACGTGCAGGGCCAGATCCGGATGGCGTTCGACCTCGCCGCCGGGTACGCGGACAACCCGGATGCCTTTCAGCGGTTCGGCTCGACGTTGCGGCGGGTCGCGGATCCGCGGGTCTATCCGGCGGTCGCGCGGACTGTCGAGGCCGGCGTGTTCGACGAGGTCGGGAGCTTCGAGGAGGACAACGAGGCCGACTTCGACTTCGGTCTGCAGCTCTACCTGGATGGCGTCGCCGCGTTCATCGACCGGGTCTGCGTCAAGGGTGAATGATCGCGTCGGCCGCTGATGCGGTCGCGGCGATCAGGTGGGCGTTGCGCTCGTCGGAGCCATGGGTCCGCTCGTGCGCTTCCTCAGGCGATCTGCCGAAGGCGAGATGCCGGGCTTCGAGTCGCTCATGGCGCAGCGGCTCAGGCACTTCGACGTACCAGCACTGGTCGAGCAGCGTGCGGACGGTCGTCCAGGGCGGCTCGTCGAGGAGCAGGTAGTTGCCCTCGGTGAGAACCAGGGTGACTGAAGGTGCGACGCCGATGCTCGCGGCGATCGAGTCCTCGATGCCGCGGTCGAAGCGCGGCGCCCAGATCTGCTCGTCCGGCGATTCCTTCAGTCTCTTCAGCAACGCGACGAAGCCGTAGCCGTCGAAGGTCTGCGGTGCACCCTTCACGTCAGCGAGCCCGAGCTCCTCCAGCACCGACTGCGCGAGGTGGTAGCCGTCCATCGGCACCAGCGCGACCTGATGGCCGTCACCGGCAAGCTTCGCGGCAAGTTGCTCGGCGTACGTCGATTTGCCGGCCCCCGGCGCCCCGGTGATCCCCAAGATCTGTCGCCGCCCCCGCGTCGCCAGCTCGACAGCGCGATCGTAGGCGGCGGCTGAGTCCAAGGTCTGCACCCCGGGATCCTAAGCGAGGTCGGCCAAGGGACAGACGGGTCACCGACGAGACCGCGATCGCCACCCTGAGCGGCCTGCTGCACCACGGCCTGGTTGGCCCCTGAGGCGCTGACGCTCGGCGTACCGGATGTGCACAATGTGAGCATCTGGTGGGGGAGGAATCGTGGCCGAGATCAAGTCCGCACGACGCAGAGTTCCGCTCGGGCGCAAGGTGCGCGCCGGACTGGGTGCGTTGCTGGCGCTGCTCGTGATTGTGACCGGGGTGGCGATCGCGCTCGTCGTCAATCTGAGCCAGGGCGAGGCCCGGGTGAAGGACGACGTGCCGTACTCCACCGCGATCGCCTCCGCGTCGCTGGACGCGAAGAGCGTGGCCAACGACCAACGCGGCTTCCTGCTCACCGGCGACGCGATGTACTTGCGAGAAGCCGACCAGCGTGTGGCCGCGGCACGCCTGGACTTTGCGGCCGCGGTACAGGCCGCCATCACGGACGAGGAACGCAGCGCAGCGAGTGACTCGAGTGCGGGCTTCGAGCGTTGGTGGACCGCCACGCGGGCCGAGTTCGCGACGTACGAGGCGGGCGATAAACAGGCGGCGATCGCGGCCTCGGTCGGCGCGGATCGGGCGCTGCGCAAACAGTACGAGGACTCGCTGCAGCAGACCCGGAGTCTTGGCCAGAGCTCACTGCAGTCCGCGACGAACTGGCTGCCCGGCTCGGCGACGCGGGCGGTGGCGATTCTGATCGGGTGTCTGCTGGTTGCACTGGTGGCCGGTGCGGTCATCGCGTACTGGTTGCTGCGGCAGATCACGCTGCCGATCTTCAAGCTGGCGGCGATGCTGAGCGCGGAACCGCTGTGACTGCTACTCGTCCTCCGGCGGCGCTTCGGCACCTTCCCGTTCGTCACGCTCGGCCCACTCCATCAGCGTGTCCAGTGAGTAGACGTTGTCGTCGATGTCCGCGTGCAGGTCGCCGAGTTCGGCGTACCGTGCCGGGACGGTCTCGATGGTGAAGTCCTTCGGGTTCACGTCGTCGATCTCGTCCCAGCGGATCGGGGTCGACACGGTGCCTTCGGGGTTGCCGCGGACGGAGTACGCACTCGCGATCGTGTGGTCGCGGGCGTTCTGGTTGTAGTCGACGAAGAGCTTCTTCGGGTCGCGGTCCTTGCGCCACCAGGTCGTGGTCACGTCGTCCGGCGCACGCCGCTCGACCTCACGGGCGAACGCGAGCGCCGCACGCCGTACGTCGGAGAAGCCGTACGCCGGCTCGACGCGAACGTAGATGTGGATCCCCGAACCGCCGGACGTCTTCGGATAGCCGACCGCACCGAGCTCCTCGAGCACTTCGTGGGCGACGTGCGCGACCCGCCGCACCCGGTCGAAGGGGCAGTCGGGCATCGGGTCGAGGTCGATCCGCCACTCGTCGGGCTTCTCGGTGTCGGCGCGACGGGAGTTCCACGGGTGAAACTCGACCGTCGACATCTGCACCGCCCAGACGACATGCGCGATCTCGGTGACGCACAGCTCGTCGGCGGTCCGGTTGTACCGCGGGAACTTGACCCGGACCGTCTCCATCCAGGGCGGCGCACCGTGGGGCAGTCGCTTCTGGTGGACCTTCTCGCCCGCGACGCCCTCGGGGAATCGGTGCATCATGCAGGGGCGCTCGCGGAGCGCGTTGACGATGCCGTCGCCGACGGACAGGTAGTAGTTGACCAGGTCGAGCTTGGTCTCGCCGCGGGCAGGGAAGTACACGCGGTCCGGGTTGGAGATCCGGACCGTCCGCTCCCCGACTTCGAGCTCGATCGCCGGCGACTTGCCCTTGGACTCGGCCATGGTGCCAACCTAACCGGCGCCGGGGACAAACGGCATCAAGCCAGCCGCGTAAGCCAGCCGCGGGTGTCGGGAGTGCGGCCGTACTGCAGGTCGAGCAGCGTGGACCGGATCTTCGCGGTGACCGGGCCGACGCCGTAGTCGACGGAGTGGTCGCCGATGGTCAGGTCGCCCTCGGGCCAGGCGACTCGGCCGATCGGCGTGATGACCGCTGCGGTGCCGGAGGCGAAGACCTCGGTGATCTCACCGTTCTGTACGCCGTCGCGCCACTCGTCGGCGGAGATCCGGCGCTCCTCGACCGGGTGGCCGAGGTCGGCGGCGAGCTCGAGCACGGATGCGCGGGTGACGCCTTCGAGGATCGAACCGTTCAGCTCGGGCGTTGCGATGCGGCCATCGGCGTACACGAAGAACATGTTCATGCTGCCGATCTCTTCGAGCCACCTGCGCTCGACCGCATCGACGAACGCGACCTGCTCACAGCCGTTGGCCACTGCCTCGGCCAGACCGGCCAGGCTGGACGCGTAGTTGCCGCCGCACTTGGCTGCGCCCGTCCCGCCCGGCGTCGCTCGGATGGTGGAGGTCGTCAGCCAGATGGAGACGGGCTTGGGGCCGGTGTTGAAGTACGGGCCGGCTGGTGATGCGATGACGCCGAACAGCACCTCGTGCGACGGCCGGACGCTGAGTGCGGCCTCGGTGGCGATCATGTACGGCCGGAGATACAGACTGGTCTCGCTGGCTTCGGCTGACGGCACCCAGGCCTCGTCAACGGTCACCAACGCGCGCAGTGCTGCGACGAACTCGTCCTCCGGCACCTGCGGCAACGCCAGCCGCTCGGCGCTCGCAGTGAACCGGGCTGCGTTCCGGTCGGGGCGGAAGGCCCACACCGAGCCGTCCGGGTGCCGGTACGCCTTGAGTCCCTCGAAGATCTCCTGCGAGTAGTGGAAGACAGCAGCCGCCGGGCTCAGCTTCAGCGGTGCGTACGCCGTCACCTTGGCGTCATGCCAGCCCTGATCCAGTGACCAGTTGGCAACCACCATGTGGTCGGTGAACGACTGCCCGAACGCCGGATCCGCGAGCACGGCCGCCCGAGCCTCTGCGCTGGCCGGATCACTGCGCAGCTCGACTGCGAAGTCCCACTTGTCTGCCACTGCCGTTGTCCGCTGTTCACCTGTCACCCACCGCACGCTACCCCTGCGCTCACCTCCAGCTCGACCCACTGCCCACACTCCGGCCCTTGGTCCCCAGCAGTCTGCGTAGCTCCACTGCACCGCGCTCGCTCTCGGGCACAACGCGGAGCACGCGATCGGCAGCGTCGTGCACCCAGAGGTCGCGCCACTCGTCGGGCAGCTCGACCAGGACCCGCAGAGCCGTGGCCAGGCCGGCCGGGACCTCTCCGGCAACAGCCAGACTCTCGGCCAGGGCGAGGTCGATCTTGGCGCGTTCGCCGATCCAGCGCTCCGGGCAGAGCTCTCTGGCTCGCTCGAGCAGGATGCAGCCCGGGACCCCATATCCCAATCGCGCGCACACCCGTCCCTCGGCCCAATGCAGCTGGTAGGGCATCCAGTCCGCCGGTCGCGCGGCGAGGCCCTCGTCGCCGATGCCCACAAGCACTTGCAGCGCCCGATGCGCCTCCTCGCTCCGCCCAAGCTCGGCCAGGACGAGCGCCCGCGCCGCATGGGACACCGCGGTCGGTGAATGGTGCGCCAAGGCTTTGTCGGCCAGCTCCAGCAAGGGCGGCAACGGACGTCGCTCGGCGAGACCGCTGATCGCCTCTCTGGCACACACCAGCGCCTCTCCGGCACCGACTGCCGACGCATGCGCGGCCAACCACCAGCGCCTCGCCGAACGTCGCTCGCCAAGCCCGGTGAGGGTCTCTGCGACGAGGATGCTCAGCTCGACCGTCTGCATCTCGTCACCGCCCCGAGCCTGCAGAAGCTGCAGCTCACTCACCAGATCGGGCAGCAGCGCACCCGGCGGCGTGCTGCGGAAGTCGTCGAGCGCAATCGCCTGGTCCGCAACATCGGCGGCTGCGACCAGCCCTTGCCGGGCCGGCTCCAACGGGTCGGCTGTTTGCCCGGGCCGCTCGGTGCGGGAGGGCCTTCGCTCGAAGGTGACGGTCAGCTGGTCGCCGGTGCCGAGCTCACGGTCGCAGAGCCGGGCCAAGTCCGCAGACCCCGGCCGCTGCCCGCGCTCCACCTGCGACAGGTAGCTGTGGTCGTACCCAACGCGGGCTGCCAGTTGCCGCAGGCTCAGGCCGGCCGCCTGCCTGGACTGCCGCAAGTGCGTCCCGAAGGCACTGCTTGCCTCAGTAGTAGATGTCTCGGTCACAGGACCACCCCGTTCGCGCTTCGAGCTCATGTGGTGCGTGCCGTGACGCTACATGCCCTCGCCGACAAAAACCGTGAAAAACAAGGGCATGTGGGCTGTGGGCTGTTCCCACAGCCCACAGCCCACACCTGTTGTACGCAGCCCCCTCTGGGCAGTCTGGAGAGGTGAACACACTGCAGCGACAGGCTCGCCTCTTCCACCTGGTCCACCAAACCACCACCCTCGCCGAAGGTGTCGAGTGGTCCGACGGCACGGCAGCCCTGCGCTGGCGCGCCCCTCACCCAAGCACCTCCACCTGGGACGGCGGCGTCCAAGCACTACTGGAAGTCCACGCCACAGCCGGCCACACGACCCTCCGCTGGCTCACCACCACACCAGACATCAGAAGATCAGCCCCACCGCCACCGGCCGACCCCGTCAAGACAGTCTGGCTGCCGGTCGCCACCCCCGGGGGCCTCTGCTCCCGCTGCGGCCAACCCTGGCCCTGCCTCAGCTGCGGTCCTTAGGGTCCTGAGTCGGACACCAGCTGTCCGGGCAGGTTCGTCGTCTTTGAGACAACGCTGTCAGGGATTACTTGACGCGGTTTAGTGTGAGGGGGTTTGGGTTGGGTTGGTGAGGGGTGATCCGGGTGGTGGTAGACCCGCTGGATGAGTTGGATGCTCAGGTGGCTCGGCTTCGGTCGGTGGCGGACGAGTTGCGGTCGGCCCGGGCGAATCCGGTGCTGAGCGGGGACCAGGTCGAGCTGATCGAGGACGGGCCGACGCTGCTGGCGGCGTACGAGGAGATGCAGCGGAGTTGCCGGGAGCAGATCCGGGCGCTCGATCGGGGGCCGTACTCCGCGCCGCCGGCGTCGCAGCAGAAGCTCGAGCTGGAGCGGCTGGGTGAGGGTCTGGTGTACCGGGCCATCTACGGGTTCGAGGTCTTCGAGTCCGAGGAGGTCATGTCGGTGCTGCCGGAGCTGCGATCGGCGGGTGAGCAGAGCCGGGTGCTGCCGCAGATGCCGATGAAGATGGTGCTGGGCGACGACAACATGGCGCTGGTCGCGCTGACGAAGCGGGCGCCGGCGGAGTGCCATCTGCTGATCCGGTCGACCGGTCTGCTCGACGGTCTGATCGCGACGTTCGAGATGCTGTGGGGACTGGCCGTGCCGATGCCGGAGCTCGATGCCACCGGTGAAGTCGCGGCACTGCGAGCTCCGGACCGGGACGTGCTGATGTTGCTGGCCGGCGGAGCGACCGACGACACGATCAGCCGACGGTTGCGGATCAGTCCCCGGACGACCCAGCGCCGGGTCCGCGCGCTGATGGATGCGCTCGGCGCGCAGACCCGGTTCCAAGCGGGCGTTCAAGCCGCCCGCCGCCGCTGGATCTAGTTGATAGTCACGACCGTCCCGGCCCGGTTCGGGAACTCGACGAAGCCGGTGGAGCGCTTGTCGGTCGGCAGCCCCGACCAGGACGCGGTGACCTGGAAGGGCTTGAACGCGGCCGGAGCCACCGGAGGCGACACCTTGAGCGTGCTGCCCGACGACGCGGTCACGACGTTGGTCTGCATCGTGTACTCCGTCGTGTCGGCACCTGGCGGGTTGGACAGGGTGATCGCGAGCACACCCCAGACGCCGGGAGCAGGCGCGGGCACACTGGCAGACGCCTGGTTCGAGCCGTCACCGACAAACGACAGGAACTGCTTCTGACCGTTCACGACCTTGTAGAGCACCAGCCAGATGCTGCCGGCCGGGTCCACCGTCTTGATGTTCCACTGCACCGCCTTCGTCTGCGCGGTCGCCGTCACCGGGTAATCCGGCAGATCGGCGTCGGCGGCACCTGCGGGCACCGCACCGGCCACGAGAGGAGCCGACACCACGCCGTACGAGCGGATCGGTGCGCCGGCCTTGCCGGAGGTGGCAGTGAACGACACCGAGCCGGCAGCGCCCGACCCGGACACTGCGGTCGGAGCGAGCACGGACGTCGGTACGGCGACGATCGGGCTGCGGACTGTCTTCCCAGCGCCCTGCCAGGTCAGCCAACCGTTGGTGGTCGCACCGGAGTCACCGGTGTCCAGAGTGAGCTTCACCTTGAAGGTCTTGGTCTGACCGGCCTCCGTGAAGTTCAGGATCGACGGTGTCACCACTGCCTTCATCCCGGGTACGGAGACCGTCGCCCGGTACAGGCCCGGAGTCACAGCGGTCACGCGCCGGGTGATGGTCTGAGTGCCCAGCAACTGACCGACCGCGATCGACGGAGCGTTGTAGTCGCTCGGGTTGATCGCAGGGACGCCGGTGCCGGTGTTGACCCCACTGCCCTCCAGGTAGCCGAGCCAGTCCGCGTCACCCGAGTCGTAGACCAGACCGGGGTCCAGCATCTTGGACGGCTGCACCTCGCCGGCACCTGCATCGAACGGGTTGGTGTCGACAGCTCCGCTCGAGGTGAGCACAGTTCCAGCAGTGGTCATCAGGGCTGACTTGACCGCCATCGGCGACCAGTCCGGGTGCTTCGACAGGTAGAGCGCTGCCAGGCCCGCCACGTGTGGTGCGGCCATCGACGTACCGGAGAGGAACGCGTAGCTCTGGCCGTTGTTGGTGGGCGGTGCGACCGCAGCCAGCACGTTCACACCAGGTGCAGCGAGATCGGGTTTTAACAGGTTGCCGTGGCTCGCCAGAGAAGGACCGCGCGACGAGAAGTCGGCCATCTGGGGGTACGGCGTCTGGGTAGCAGTTGTGTTGCCCGGCACGAGCTCAGCTGTTGCGCCGGCCTGTGCAGCGTAGGACTTCACCGACAGCGCGTCCGGTGCGTTGAGGTGCACGGTCGGTACGGCGTGGGAGTCGCCGACCACGTCCTGCGGGAACAGGTTGAGCAGCACCATCCCGACACCACCCGCCCGCTTCACCTCGGTGGACTTGTCCACCCGGGCGTTGACGCCCCGCTCGCAAGCGACGATCTTCCCGGCCGTCTTGCTCGGGTCCAGAGTGTTCGCCATACAGAGCAATGCGTCTGCGTCACTCACGCCCGCGTTCTTGACCGCGGCTGGGCTGACGAGCGGCTTGCTACCGGTCGGCATCGCCACCGTCGTACTGAGGCCGGCGTACTTCTGGCCGTTGCCCAGCAGAACGGTCCCTTCGTACGGCGCGACTGTGCTGGCGCCGACCGTGGTCACCCACGGGGAGGTGTTGTCGAGCGTGGACGCGTCCGGACCGGAGTTGCCGGCGGCAGCGGAGACGAAGACACCGGCCGACGCGGCCGACAGGAATGCCAGCTGGATCGGATCGGTGTGCTCGGACTCGAAGATCGAGCCGACCGAGTAGTTGATGACGTCCACGCCGTCCGCGATCGCCTGGTCGATGGCGGAGAGGATGTCGGAGGTGAGGCCGCCGGAGTTCTGTCCGTCCTTGCCGGACCAGAGCGCCTTGTACACAGCGATCTTCGCGGCCGGAGCGACACCTGTGACCGTGCCGAAGCCGACACCGCCGACCGAGACGTCCACATTGGCCCGGCCGGCCGCGGTGGTCGCAGTGTGGGTCCCGTGACCCTCACCGTCGCGCGGTGACACGTAGTCGGCCCGCTGGTCCGGCGGGACCAGGTTGAGCCAGCCGTCGCCGAAGTACTTCGCACTGATCAGCTTGGTGTTGCACTGGTCGGCGGTGAAGTCCTCGCCGGCCTCGCAGCTACCTGTGAAGGTGCTGCCGTCAGCCTTCTCCATGATGGTCGTCGTGCCCGAGAGGTACGGACGGTAGGGGTCTGCCGCGGTCGGCGGCATCGTACCGAGCTTCGGGCCGGACAGGGAGGCGCTCTCCGGCCAGATGCCGGTGTCGACGACGCCGACGACGACGCCCTGGCCGGCGGTCGCCGTACCGCCGAGTGCGTTCCAGACGCCGGTCTGGCCGGACAGCTTGAGGAAGTCGGTCGGCTTGCGGTCGTCCAGAGCGACATGCAGCTGGTCAGGTACGACGGACACGACACCAGGCGTCTTGCTGAGCTCGTTGACCTGCTTGGAGGTCAGAGAAGCGGCGAAGCCGTTCAGAGTGGTCGAGTAGTCGTGGTCGACCTTGGCTCCGACCTCTGCAGCGACCTGTGCGTGCTTGCCGGTCAGGAACGAGCGGTACGCCTTCGCATTGCTGCTGTTGACCTCGACCTTGCGACCAGCCGCCGGCTTGGTGGCCTTGAGCCCGGTAACGCCACCTTGGTACGTCGCCAGCGGCTTGTCGGCCAGCGTCACGACGTACCGGCCGGGGGCGAAGCTCGACCGGCCCTGCGGGGTGGGGGGAGGTGTTGCTGATCCTGGTGGAGCCACCAAGGCGGTGGTGATCAGCGCGGCGCCTGCCAAGAGTGCGGCACGCCTGCGCAGGTTGGGATGGTTCACGTGATGCCTCCACGGCATGTTGTCCTGGCCGTGGGCTGTAGCCCCGGCCGCCCGCCCCCGAGCCCGGACGCGGAAGAGCCTGCCAATTGGCCGCTCCGACTACACCGTTTTGGCTCCAACTGGCCGCTGGCGAAAACCTGCCACTCAGCGGGTGGCTGTTGCGAGCAGGTACTGCGCAGGGAGGCGGACCTGGCCGCGTGCGTCGGTCCAGTTGTCGGCCAGGGTCTGCAGGAAGCGGGTGCGGACCTCGTCCAGGCGACCTGCTCGCTCGAGGAGCGGGAAGGTCGCGACGCCTAGTGGGTGGTTCGCGATTCGCGTTTCCCAGTAGTGCTCCGGGCTGGGGGCGACGACGGAGAGTTCCAGGGTGGCTGTGCTGACCTGGTACCCGTGCGGGGACAGGAGGGCGGACAGAGTTGCCGGGTCGTGCCAGTTGGTGGCGCCGTTCGCGGAGGTCTGGCCGGTGACTTCCTGGACTGCGCTGACGACGACGCCGACGAGTTTGCCCATCACTCCGGGCAGCCAGCTGGTGAGCAGGATGCGGCTGGTCGGGGCTGCGACGCGGGACAGCTCGGCGATCGCAGCGGCGGGGTCGGGCGCGAAGATCACAGCGAAGTTGGACAGGATGACGTCGGCCGATCCGTCGGTGAGTGGGATCGACGCCGCCGTACCGTCGACGACGGTCAGGTCGCGGGCGCCTGCGGTTTCCTGGATGACCTCACGGAGACGGGCGGCCGGTTCGACCGCCGTGACGCGGGCGCCCAGGTCAGCGGCGAGCAGGGCGACGTTTCCGGTGCCGGCGCCGACGTCGACCACATGTTCACCGGGCTTGATCCGCGCCGCGTCCACCAGTTCCCGGGCCGCCGGCCACAGGTCGGCCGCCGTCGCTTCGTACGTCCCCTGGCCCCAGTCGATGTCGCTCACCCGGGTCAGCCTAGGCCGGATTCCGACAGCGTCGGGTTCCCGCCGCGGGTGATGCATTGACGTGGATTTATGGAGGCTCTCTACTAAATCCATCGTCGAGGAGGTTTCATGCGTGCACGGTGGCTTGCTGTGGTGGTTGGGGTGTTGCTCGCCGGGGTCACGGTGCCGGCGCAGGCGGCGAACATCCTGAGCAACCCGGGGTTCGAGACCGGGTCGTTGAGTGGATGGAGCTGCTCGGGTGGGTCGGTGGTCAGCAGTCCGACTCGCAGTGGTGGCTTTGCGTTGAACGGTGCGGTGACGAGCTCCGACTACGCCCAGTGCAGTCAGACGGTGTCGGTGCAGCCCAACACGGCGTACACCTTGTCGGGTTGGGTGCGCGGCTCGTACGTGTACCTCGGAGTCACAGGTGGTTCGTCCACCTGGACGCCGTCGGCGGCGAGCTTCACGCAGCTGAGCCTCTCCTTCACGACCGGAGCGAGTCAGACGTCCGCGCAGATCTACGTGCACGGCTGGTACGGGCAACCGGCGTACCAGGCCGATGACTTCAGTCTGGACGGGCCTGGCGGTACGCCGGGTGCCCCGAGCGCTCCTGGTACGCCGACTGTCACCAGTGCGACCAACTCCGCCATCTCGTTGAGCTGGCCGGCTGCGACAGGCACTGTCACCGGCTACCGGGTTTATGAGGGCACCAGCGTCGTCCAGACCGTCACCGGAACTACAGCCACCATCAGCGGGCTCCAGGCATGTAGTAGCCACAGCTACTCGGTGGCGGCGTACAACAGCGTTGGTGAGTCGCCGAGGTCAGCAGCTACCAGCGGTACGACGGGAGGCTGCACCAGTACCGGTCTGGCGAAACATGCGCTGATCGGCTACCTGCACGCGAGCTTTGCGAACGGGTCCGGGTACGTGCGGATGGCCGACGTACCGGACCAGTGGGACATCATCGATCTGGCCTTCGGAGAGCCGACCAGCGTCACATCGGGGGATATCCGGTTCAACCGGTGCCCTGCGTCTGAGTGTCCGAATGTGGAGAGCGATGCGGAGTTCATCGCAGCGATCCGGGCCAAACAGGCCGCCGGTAAGAAGGTGCTGATCTCGATCGGCGGTGCGAACGGGCAGGTGCAGCTCACCACCACAGCCGCGCGCGACGCGTTCGTCAGCTCCGTCAGCTCGATCATCGACCGCTACGGCCTGGACGGGCTCGACATCGACTTCGAAGGGCACTCGCTGTACCTCAACGCCGGTGACACCGACTTCCGCAATCCGACCACTCCGGTGATCGTCAACCTGATCTCGGCGTTGAAGACGCTGAAGGCGAAGTACGGGTCCCGCTTCGTGCTGACGATGGCGCCGGAGACGTTCTTCGTGCAGGTCGGCTACCAGTTCTACGGCGGCTCAGGTGGCAGCGACAACCGGACCGGTTCGTACCTGCCGGTCATCCATGCGCTGCGCGACTCCCTGACGGTCCTGCACGTCCAGGACTACAACTCCGGTCCGGTGATGGGGCTGGACAACCAGTACCACACGATGGGCGGCGCCGACTTCCACATCGCCATGACCGACATGGTCAAGGCCGGATTCCCGGTGGCGAACACCGGCCAGACATTCCCGGGACTGCGCGACGACCAGATCGGTATCGGGCTCCCGGCAGCAGTCAGCGCGGGTAACGGCTACACCGCCCCGGTAGCCGTACACCAGGCGCTCGACTGCTTGGTGAAGGGCCAGAACTGCGGCGGCTACAGCCTCCGCGGCGGCTCTTCACCGGGCTTCCGCGGGCTGATGACGTGGTCGATCAACTGGGACCACTACTACAACTGGGAGTTCCAGAACAACCACGCGCCGTACCTCGACGCCCTCCCGTAGGCCGCCCCTCGCGCCCGGTTCGCGGATCAGCCCCTCGCGAACCGGGCGTGGGCCTGTGGATTACCGATCCCGGTTTATGGCCTTCCGCTGGTATGAAGGAGGCATGACAGCGTCAACGACCCGCGCGGTGATCCTCACCGTGGACGACGATCCCGGCGTTTCCCGGTCAATCGCCCGTGACCTCCGCCGTCGGTACGGCGAGGAGAACCGCATCGTCCGGGCGGAGAATCCGGCGCAGGCGCTGGACGCCCTGAAGGAGCTCAAGCTCCGCGGCGAGCCGGTCGCCCTGCTGCTGGCCGACTACCGGATGCCCCAGATGTCCGGCATCGAGTTCCTCGAAGCCGCGATGGATCTGTTCCCGCTCGCCCGCCGCGTGCTGCTGACGGCGTACGCCGACACCGATGCGGCGATCCAGGCCATCAACGTGGTCGACCTCGACCACTACCTGCTCAAGCCGTGGAACCCGCCGGAAGAGAAGCTGTATCCGGTGGTCGACGCGATGCTCGAGCTGTGGAAGTCGACCCCGGAGCCGTCCGGCGACGAGACGCGGGTGATCGGTCACCGCTGGTCGGCGCCGTCGTTCGCGGCCCGCGACTTCCTCGCCCGCAACGCAGTGCCGTACCGCTGGCTCAACGTCGACGACGAAGAGGCCAAGCGTCTCCTCGACGCGGCCGAGGTCGACGGCTCGACGCTGCCGGTCGTGATCACTCCGGACGGCACGGTGATGGTCGCGCCGTCCGAGACCGAGCTGGCCAACAAGGTCGGGCTGTCCACGGCGCCGGCCAAGGACTTCTACGACCTGGTCGTGGTCGGCGGCGGTCCGGCCGGGCTGGGAGCAGCTGTGTACGGCGCCAGCGAGGGCCTGCGGACTGTGCTGGTCGAGCAGCTGGCGACCGGTGGCCAGGCCGGGCAGTCCAGCCGCATCGAGAACTACCTCGGCTTCCCGGACGGAGTGTCCGGTGCGCAGCTGACGGACCGGGCCCGGCGCCAGGCAGTCCGCTTCGGCGCGGAGCTGCTGACGACGCGTCAGGTTGTGGGGCTGGAGACGCTCGGCAACGCTCGGCGGCTGAGGTTCGCCGACGGCAGCGAGATCTCCGCACACTCGGTGATCCTCGCGACCGGCGTCTCGTACCGGACGCTGCAAGCGCCCGGTGTGGACGAGCTGTGCGGCCGCGGCATCTACTACGGCTCGGCGACCACAGAGGGTCCGGCCTGCGCCGGCATGGACGTTTACATCATCGGCGGAGCCAACTCCGCCGGTCAGGCGGCGGTCTATTTCTCCAGGCATGCGAAGCGCGTGCATATGCTGGTAAGAGGACCATCGCTCACCGCGACGATGTCGTCGTACCTCATCGACCAGATCGACGGGATCGACAACATCGAGGTGCACACCTGCACGCAGGTCGTTTCCTGTATGGGCTCGGAGCACCTGGAACATCTCACCCTGCTCAACAGCGAGACCGGGGAGAAGCGCGAGGTGGACACGGAATGGATGTTCGTGTTCATCGGCGCGGCTCCGCGGACGGACTGGCTGCCCGGTGACCTGCTCCGCGACGATCGAGGCTTCGTCCTCACCGGACCCGACCTGCCCGGCAGACCGCCGGGCTGGCCGCTGGAGCGGGAGCCGTACCACCTGGAGACGAGCATGCCCGGCGTGTTCGCCGCGGGCGACGTGCGGGCCGAGTCGGTGAAGCGCGTTGCCTCGGCGGTCGGCGACGGAGCGATGGCCGTGACACTGGTGCACCGATACCTGGAGATGCTCTGATGACTGATCAAGCTGTGGAGCCGCGGCGGCTGACTCCCGACGAGCTGCGCACGCTGTTCCTCTTCGAGAGCCTCTCCGACGAGCAGCTGAAGTGGCTGTCCGAGGCCGGCTACGTCGAGAGTTGGCACGACGGCATCGTCTTCAACGAGGGTGACGAGGCGACCTGCTGCTACGTCCTGCTGTCCGGCGAGATCCGGCTCTGCAAGCTGTCCCACGGTGAACTGGTCGAGATCAACCGGACCAGCCAGCGCGGGGTGTACTCCGGGGCGTTCAACGCGTTCTTCGGTGCAGCTGACCACAAGTCGTACACGGCGACGATGCAGGTGACGCAGCCCGCGGAGTTCTTCGTCATCGGCGCGGACACGATGGCGACGATGATGAACACCTGGTTCCCGATGGCGGTGCACCTGATCGAGGGCTTCGTCATGGGCATGCGCCGGACCAACGAGACGCTGGGGGAGCGCGAGCGGTTGCTCGCCCTCGGCTCGTTGTCCGCCGGCCTGACCCACGAGCTGAACAACCCGGCCGCCGCTGCGGTCCGGGCCGCGGCCACACTGCGGCAGCGGGTCTCCGGGATGCGATCGAAGCTGGCGATGCTCGCCGACGGCACGCTCGACGCGACCAAACTGCACCAGATCGTCGCTCTGCAGGACGACGCGGTCGAGCGGTTGGACAAGAACAAGGACAAAGACGTCCCGCCGATGGAGTTGTCCGACCGCGAGGACGCACTGACGGACTGGCTGGACGACCACGACGTGCAGGCCAGCTGGGACATCGCACCGGTGCTGGCCGCGGCCGGGCTGGACGTGCCGTGGATGGAGAACGTGCTGACCGCCGTGGGGCCGAAGTACCTCGAGGGTGCGGTGCGGTGGTTGATGTACACGATCGACACCGAGTCGCTGATGAACGAGATCGACGACTCGGTCACCCGCATCTCGACACTCGTCGGCGCCGCCAAGCAGTACTCGCAGATCGACCGCGCGCCGTACCAGACCGTTGACCTGCGGGAGTTGCTGAAGTCGACGCTGGTGATGATGTCGGGCAAGCTCCAGGGGTACGAGGTCGTGAAGGACTTCGATCCCGAGCTGCCGCCGATCCCGGCGTACGCCGCGGAGCTCAACCAGGTGTGGACGAATATCATCGACAACGCGGTCAGCGCGATGGGTGGATCCGGGACGCTGACGATCCGGACCCACCGGGACGGCGCCTACGCGGTCGTCGAGATCGGCGACACCGGCCCCGGGATCCCGGAAGAGATCCGGCGCCGGATCTTCGAGCCGTTCTTCACCACCAAGCCGATCGGCGAGGGCACCGGCCTGGGGCTCGACATCTCGTGGCGCATCGTCGTCAAGAAGCACCACGGCGACCTCCGCGTCGAGTCCGAGCCCGGCCGAACGGTCTTCAAGATCGTGCTCCCCCTCGACCCCGAACGCGAACTGGAGTCCGACCCGGCCCTGCTGTCCTGAGCCGCCCTCACCTGGTCACCGTCACCTGGTTGCCGAGAGCAACCAGGTGACGGCATTGTCGATCTAGCTCGGCCAGGCTGCGCACTTCGGGCAGTTCGTCCCATCTGTTCTTGTCGTACCTCCCGCTCGAACCGGTCGGGGCTAAGACGAGCTGGTGCCTTCGCGTGGGACAAGCAGCTTGGCGGTGAGGAATGCCAGGATCTCGTCGCGGGCCTGGACCGTGGGGTGGCCGGCTTCGTCGACGAAGTGGGCTGTCACGACGCTGTGCGCGCATCCCACGACGTCCCGGAAGAACGGCGGTGGGTCCGGGTTCGCGGCGTCCGCGGGGAGGACGCGTCCGAGGAAGGCGTCGCCCAGGAGTCGCTGGTACGCCGCGAATCGTTGGCCGGTGCACCAGCGGTCGCCCTGGAATCGGTACGCGAGCACCTGCAGGTCTTCGCGGCGGAACCGCTCCGCCAGTGCGTCCGCGTCGGCGGCCGAGAGTTCGAGCTCGCCCGGGGCGTCCAGCGGAAGCGATGGGTGGTTGACGACGGGCGCTATCACCGCCGGCTCGAGCGCCATGGCGAGAGCGAAGTTGCCGGTGAAGCAGAGCCCGATTGCGCCGACACCGGGCCCACCGGCTTCGTCGAGCGCGATCCGGGCGAGACCGCGCAGCCATCCGCTCACCGGGCTCGTCCCGCCGCCGGCGAACGCGCTGAACTCCGCGCTCACACAAGCTCTCCGGATGATCGCCTCGCCGTGCTCGGCGGTCGGGTAGGCGCCGTCCACCCCGAACAACGACGGCACGAACACGGTGAAGCCGGCATCCCGCACCCACCGCGCAAGCCGCGCCACATCCGGGCTGATCCCCGGCATCTCCGGCATGACCACCACAGCCGGACCGGAGCCCGTCACGTGCACCGTCTTCGCAACCCCACCAACCTCCACCACCCGATGCTCAAAGTCATCGAGAGAGTCGTCCAGCGAGCGGCGGGGTGTGGTCATGGTTGAGGGTTTCGTTGGAGGGGGTTGGGTGGCTACTGGCGGGATCGCCAAGGAGGTGGTTAATCTCGCCAGGTGGTGGCGCTTCGGGTTTCGGTGCTTGGGTATCCGGGGTGTTTTGCGTCTGAGGTGCATGGGGTTCCGGATCTGCTGACGATGGCGACGCGGGTCGCGCAGGCGCGTGGGACGGCCGAACCGGCGTACGACGTGCGGATCGTGTCGCCTCGGCGGCGGGTGCTTGCCTCCGGAGGTGGGCGGATCGATGTGGCACCGCTGCGGCCGTCGGACGTGCTGGTCGTGCCTGGGTTCGAGGTCGGGGCGGCGGTGGATGTGGACGGTGTCCTGGCACGTCTCCGCCCGGAGCTCGCGGCCATCCGCGCCTTCGCGGCCGGTGGCGGCGCGGTCGTTTCCCTGTGCATCGGAGCGTTCCTACTCGCCGAGGCCGGTCTGCTGGACAGCCGCAGGGCCACCACCTCCTGGCTGTACGCCGATCAGTTGGCGCGCCGTTATCCAAAGATAGATGTCCGAGCCGACCAACTCGTGGTCACCGATCGCGGCGTGACTACGACCGCCGCCTTCAGCGCGATGTACGACTTTGCCCTCACGCTGATCCGCCGGAACAGCGGTGAGTCCATCGCGCGGACCACGGCCCGGATCGCGCTCGTAGACGACGCCCGGACCTCCCAGGCGCCGTACGTCGACCAGGCGATCCTTCCGGCGGCGGGCTCGTCCTTCGCGGACGACGTGAAGCGCTGGCTGGACCAGCATCTCAACGCTGCCTATGACCTGGAGCAACTGGCTGCTGAGCTTCATGTCAGTTCCAGGACTCTGCTCCGCCGGTTCGGCGAGACAACAGGCACGACGCCGCTCGAGTATCTGCAGGCGGCTCGGGTACGCCGAGCCGGACGACTGCTGGAGACAACCGGTCAGACCGTGTCCCGTATCGCCGGTGAGGTGGGGTACAAGGACCCCGCCTCGTTCAGCCGCCTGTTCCGGCGGCATACCGGGAAGGCGCCGGGCGAGTACCGCTCCCAGTTCCGCCGCTCTCCGGCAGACAGCGCGTGACCTCAGCGCAGGGCGGTGCCCTGGGTGTGGGACAGGAGGCTGAGGTCTTCGCGGGTGGGGAGCGATTCCCAGTCGCCGTACGCCGTGACGCAGAAGGCGCCGGATGTGGTGGCTCGTTCGAGGCGGGCTTCGGTGGAGAGGTTGTCGAGGGTGGCGGAGAGGTAGCCGGAGACGAAGGCGTCGCCGGCGCCGATGCTGTCGACCACGGTGACGGCGAGAGCCGGGCGGTGGATGGTGTGCACCTCGGCCGAGCCGGCGCTCTTGGTATGGGCCCATGCGCCCTTCCCGCCAGCGGTCACTACAAGGGTGTCGACGGTCTTGAGCAGATCGGCCACTGCGTTGCTCGCGTCGGTGAGGAGGTCGAGCTCGTCGTCGGACGTGAAGACCGTGTTGACGTGGGGAAGCAGTTCCCGGACCGCAATGGATGCGTCGGCACGAGACCAGAGGCGGCCCCGGTAGTTCACGTCCAATGAGACCTGGGCGCCTGCCGCGGATGCCGTGCGTACGGCGGCCAACGTCGCGGCCCGCGCGGTGTCGGAGAGCGCCGGCGTGATGCCGGTGACGTGGAGCAGCCTCGGGTTCGCCGCGGTCAGAGCCGCAGTGGTTTCCGCAGCGGTGAGCGTGGACGCGGCCGAACCGCGGCGGTGGTAGCTGACCCTGGTGATGTCGTGCGACGGCTGGTCGAACGCGATGAAGCCGGTGAACGAGTCGTCCGAAAACCGCAGGTACGTCGTGTCGACGTTCTCGGCGCGCAAGGTCCGCTGGATCAGCCGACCCGGCTCATCGTTGCCTACGGCACCCAACCAGGCGGTATCGTGGCCGAGCCGGGCGAGCCCGATCGCCACGTTGCTCTCGGAGCCGGCGACGGACAGGTGCGCGTCGCCGCCGAGGCGCATCGGGCGAGCAGTGCGCACCGAGACCATCGTCTCGCCGAAGGTGAGGAGGTCGGTCATCTGGGTTCTCCGAGGTTGGCTGACCCGCCGCCCCGACTGTGCCATACCAAACCGTATGGTCTGCTGTCCGGGCGCGCGGTGATCAGACGTCGAGTTGGGTGCGGAACGTGCTGGCGCGGATCGCGAGCTCGGCCAGCGAACCGCCGTTTCCCGCGTCGCCCAGCAGCGGCGAGCCGACACCGACGGCGAGTGCCCCGGCGGACAGATACTTCGGCGCGGACTGGGCGTCGACCCCACCGACAGCGATGAGCGGCGCGTCGGGGAGCGGGGCGAGCAGCTCGCTGAAGTACCCGGGGCCGTGGAGCTTCGCCGGGAAGATCTTCACCGCGGTCGCGCCGAGGTCCAGCGCGGCGACGACCTCGGTCGGAGTGAGCGCGCCGCACAGCAGCGGCAGACCGAGCTCAACCGCGCGATGAGCGCCACGCGTGATCGCCGGAGTGACGACGAAGCCGGCGCGAGCCGCGGCGACCTCGTCGGCCTGGGCCGCGGTCACGACTGTGCCGGCGCCGATCAGGATGTGCGGGTCGTACTGCGAACGCGCCTTCGCGATCGCCTCCACGCCGCCGGGCGTGGTGAGCGAGATCTCGAGCGTGGTGACACCGGCCTCGACGAGCGTCTCGACGCAGGCGAGCGCAGTATCCGCCCCATCGGCGCGGATGATCGCGAGCAGCTTCCGGGTGCGGAGTTCGGCAAGCAGGTCCATGGTCTCCAACTTAGGTGATGGCTTCAGGGATAGGACGTCCTATGAGCTCTAGCCCAGGCGCCAGATCTGTGGCTAAATTACCAAGTGAACAACCGCCCCGTTGTTTACTTTCAGGAGGCATCCGCCCATGCCCAAGCTCAAACCCGTGCTGTTGGCGCTGGCCCTGGTCGCGCTCAGCATCCCGACAACTCCGGCGCAGGCCGCCATCACCCAGACCGTGCTGTTCAACAAAGGGGACGCCGGTTACGGCTGCTACCGCATCCCCGCGATCGTGAAGACCAAGGCGGGCACGCTGCTCGCGTTCGCCGAGGCCCGGCGTGCATGGTGCGCCGACTCCCAGGAGATCGACCTGGTACTGCGCCGCTCCGAGGACGACGGCCGCACCTGGCCGGCGACCCAGACCGTACTGTCCGGCACCGACTCTGACCCCGCGGCGGTCGCCACCCGCGGCAACCCGGCCCCGATCGTGGACTACGAGACCGGCCGGATCGTGCTGCTGTCCACGATGGACCCCGGTACGACGAGCCGCCCGCGGACGCCGTACGTCCAGTTCAGTGATGACGACGGGAAGACGTGGAGCAAGGCCAAGAACATCGGCGACCAGATCGACGACCCGGCCTGGGGCTGGTACGCGACCGGTCCGGTGCACGGCATCCAGCTCACCCGCGGCGCCCACGCCGGCCGGCTGGTCGCAGGCACGAACTACGACAACGGCGCGGGTCAGAACGCCGGCCAGCTCGTCTACAGCGACGACCACGGCGAGACCTGGCACAAGAGCGCGACGGATCTCCGGTCGGACGCGACGCCGCAGGAGATCAGCGTGGTCGAGAAGGTCGACGGCGGCGTGTACGCCGGCGCTCGCAACAACGCCGGTACGTCGGGAGCGAGCCGGATGGCCGCGGTCAGCAACGACGGTGGGCAGACGTTCGCGGCGCCGTTCGCGACGATCTCCGGGCTGACAACGCCTGTGGTGCAAGGATCGTTGCAGCGTCTCCGCGCGACCGATCAGGGCGACAAGTACAACCGGATCCTGTTCGCGGCCCCGGCGGATCCCGATCGCCGACGGTATATGACGATCCGCTCCAGCTTCGACGAGGGAAAGACCTGGCAGACCGTTGCTCAGGGCACCCGAATTACCAGCGACTGGTCCGGGTACTCCGACATGGCGATCCTCGACACCGGCGAGATCGGCCTGCTGTACGAAGGCGGTACGGTCGACGCGCGTGACCAGATCCGCTTCGCCCGCTTCACCGAGAACGACATCGGTCACCCGGACGCACCGCTCGGCGCCACCACACCCGACGTCAGCGGCCTGCACAACGACAGCTACCTGCGCGGCGGACCCACCGCAACCACGGGCAAGTTCGGCCAGGCCAAAGACTTCGACGGCGTAGACGATGCGCTCCAGCTCCCGTACGCCGAGTCGCTCGCGGTCGGCGCGGGCGATTTCACCGCGATGGCCTGGATCAAGTACGGCGCGAGCACCACGCCGCAGGCGATCTTCTGGGGCTACAACATCAACGAGTTCTCGCAATTCTGGCTCCGGGCCGAACCCGCGGACGGGCGCATCCGCGGTCTGATCACGACCGGCGGCAACACCGCGGCCGTGCAGACGACGAAGGCCTACAACGACAACGCCTGGCACCACGTCGCGTTGCAACGCAAGGCCGGCACACTCTCGATCTGGGTCGACGGCGCCCAGGCCGCGAGTGTCACCGCACCGAGCGGCTCGGTCAGTCCCGGCCGCCCGTTCAAGATGTACGTCGGTCAGCGGCTCGACGGCGCCCATCATTTCGACGGCTCGCTCGACGAGGTTCGCCTCTACAAACGCGCGCTGACCGCGACGGAGATCAACAGCATCCGCACCACCAACAGCACGACGGTGCCGAACGTCGTACTCGATCTGCCGCTCGGGTGACATCACACCGGCCTGGCGGACAGCGTGAGCCGCCAGGCCAGCTCACCACTTGCCGGCACGACCACGGCGTCGTCAGGCCCCGCCTCCGCGAGGTCGAAGACCCGGCCGAGCATCGGCTCCACTCCGAGGCTCCGGTACGGCGCATCGGCCGGGAAGCCACCCTGGTTCCGCCACAACGCAGTAGAGACTGGTTGCCCCGGGCAACTCAACGTCATCGTCAGCTCGGCGCCGCGATCCCGCACCGAAACCGTTGGACAGTCCACCAGAACCGCGCCGACCGCAGTCCCGTCGGAGTCGCCGAAGGCCGCCAGATCCAACGGAGTCGGCCACACGGCTGTGACCCACCGTGCATCATCCGGCCAGGCCCACGGCAGCAGAGCAGCGGCCTCGGGGTACAGCCTGCATTGAGTCCCAGGCGGTGGCGAGATGACGGCCCCTGCAGCACAGTCGAGCAACGCGTGGGCGGCCCAGATGAACCGATAGCCCGGGACTGCTTCGAGGTGGTAGTCGACGGTGAGCGTGTCAGTCCCGGGGGTGAAGGCCCGGGTCAGCACCGCGCCGTCGTACTCGACGGATCCGTCCCACGACTGGTTCCACAGGGCGCCATGGTCAGGCGTGCCGCGGACCGTGGGGAAGCATTCGTCGAGGCCGCCGGCGTCGATGAAGGTGGCCAGGCCGGCCCGCGATCCGGTCACCAGGCCGGGCCCGGGCCAGAGCCACTCCCGCCCGGCCAGCTGTAGGGACGTCCAACGACCGCCGTCGGTCGGGTCGACGGTCACGAGCCGGTCGGCGGCGTACTCGGTCACCATTCGGCGAACGAGCCGTCTTCGTGGGTCCACACCGGGTTGCGCCACGAGTGACCGATCTTGTCGGCTGCGCGCACGGCGTCCTCGTCGACCGTGATCCCCAAGCCGGGCAGGGGATTCCACTCCGCGTGCCCATTGACCCAGGTGAACGGCGCCGGATCCACGACGTACGACGTGAGGTCGCTCGACAGGTTGTAGTGGATACCGCGGCTCTGCTCCTGGATCAGGAAGTTCGGTGTCGCGAACGACACCTGTAACGAAGCCGCCAGCGAGATCGGCCCGAGCGGACAATGCGGCGCGAGCATCGCTCCGTGCGCATCCGCGAGTACGGCGATCCGTCGCAACTCGGAGATCCCACCCGCATGGGACACGTCCGGCTGTACGACGGCGACGCCCGCGTTCAACGGGGCCATGAACTCGGCCCGGTGGTACAGCCGTTCTCCTAGCGCGACCGGAATGGTCGAGGCCTCCACCACCGAGGACAGATGTGCCATCTGCTCGGGCAGCACGGGCTCCTCGACGAACATCGGCTGCAGACCCTCGACCGCGTGCAGGATCCGCCGCGCGCCGGCAACGCCGACGCGCCCGTGCAGATCGATGGCGACGTCGCGAGAATCGCCGAGCACCTCACGCGCCGCGGCGAGCCGGTTGACGATGTCGTTGACCTCGGCAACCGATGGCGACGTCTGGATCTGACCGCTGGCATTCATCTTCACGGCTGTCATACCGGCCGCGACCTGCTCCGCGACGGCGTCGCCGATCGAGGCCGGCTCGTCCCCGCCGACCCACGCATACACGCGGACCCGATCACGGACTCGTCCCCCGAGCAGTGCCGCGACGGGAGCGCCATACACCTTCCCGGCGATGTCCCACAAAGCGTGGTCGAGGCCGGCGACCGCGCTGCTGAGCACCGGCCCGCCGCGATAGAACCCGCCTTTGGTCAACACCTGCCAGTGCCGCTCGATCTGCAGCGGGTCCTGGCCGATCAGGTACTCCGCGAGTACGTCGATCGCGGCCCGCACAACTTCCGCGCGGCCCTCGACGACCGGCTCGCCCCAGCCGACGACGCCGTCGCTGGTCTCGACCCGGCAGAACAACCAGCGCGGCGGGACGAGGAACGTCTCGATCTTTTCGATCTTCACCGGCGCCGCCGACGAGTCGATCCACGTACTTCGGTGAGGTCCTCGGCAGCCTTCGCCAGCAGTTCCCGCATCGCGAGCTCGGCGCCCTCGGGGTCGTGCGCGCGGATCGCGTCCACGACGAGCCGGTGGCTCGGGATCGGATCGTCCGACGGCTTCACCGTGTGCACCAGCCGGTCGCGGTCGGCGAGCCCGGTCTCCATGATCACTTCCATCTTCGTCAGCAGTTCGTTGCCGGTTGCCGCCAGCAACGCCCGGTGGAACGCGAGGTCCGCGGCCGCCGCGGCGAGGTTGTCGTCCGCCGACTCCATCCCCGCGAGTGCCTCGTCGAGGGCCGCAAGATCAGAGTCGTCCGACCGCAGCGCGGCCAGCCGGGCCGCGGCCGGCTCGACGATCCCGCGGACCTCGTGCAGCTCCTCGAGCAACTCGGGCCGGGAGTCGGCGTCCTTGAAGTGCCAGCGGATCATGTCCGCGTCGAGCAGGTTCCAGTCCGACCGCGGCCGGACGAACGTGCCGCGCTTCTGCCTGGCGTCGACCAGGCCCTTCGCGGTCAGCACCTTCAACGCCTCACGGACCGCGGTCAGGCTGACGCCGAGGTCGGACTGCAGCTCGGTCACGTTGATGGTCGCGCCCTCCGGGATCTGCCCGGACAGGATGCGGTCGGCCATCACCTCCACGATCTGCCCGTGCAGCCCGCGCGACACCCCGCGCTGAATCCCCGTCACCTTGCTCTCCCTGCCATCAGATTTGTCCCGGGGTGATCCCGTCGTCCAGCTCCGGAAAGGAACTGAGACTCCCTCTCCTCAGGTTCTGAAGAATGTCGGTTGCTGTTGATTGGATGGACACCGTGTCCCGATTCCGGATGTATCCGACGCCAACGCAGGAGGCTGCGCTGGTGGATCATTGCGCGCACGCGCGGTACGTCTGGAACCTCGCGCTCGAGCAGTGGGCGATGTGGAACCGCGACAGAGGCCCGACGCCTGGGTACGGCGACCAGGCTCGCCAGCTGACCGAGGCGCGGGCGACGTTCGACTGGTTGCGATCCGGGTCGCAGACCGTGCAGCAGCAGGCGTTGCGGGACTTCGATCAGGCAGTCAGGAACTTCTATGCAGGGACGCATCGCCGGCCGACCTGGCGTAAGGCCGGGCTGAATGAGGGCTTCCGTATCGTCGGTGGCCAGGCATCTCGACTCGTCCGATCGGGTCGGAAATGGGCACGCGCGCTCGTGCCCAAAGTCGGCTGGGTCCGGTTCCGGCTGTCCCGCCCGTTGCCGGAGTCGAAGTCGTACCGGATCACTCGCGACCGCGCAGGCCGCTGGCATCTGGCACTCACCGTCGTCCCCGACCCGATCCCCGCACCCGGTAATGGCAGGGTCGTCGGCGTGGACCGCGGTGTCGCGGTCTCGGCGGCGCTGTCCACTGGTGCGCTCCTGCTGTGCCCGGGGCTGTCGGAACGCGAACAGCAACGACTCAAACGCCTGCAACAGACTCTCGCCCGCAGTTGTCGCGGCTCCAACCGGCGTCTGCGGGTCAAGGCTGCGATCGCCAAGCTGCATGCCCGTGCGGCGGACCGCCGCAAGGACTGGGTCGAGAAGACGAGCACCGACTTGGCCCGACGGTTCGACGTCATTCGCGTCGAAGATCTGCATGTCGCTCAGATGGCCAGGCGTCCCAAACCAAGACTCGACGTGGAACGTCCAAGCCGGTACCTGCCGAACGGTCGTGCGGCCAAGGCCGGACTGAATCGCGGGATCCTGGCAAATAGCTGGGGCGTGCTCGTGGAGCGTCTCGAAGACAAGGCGCAGGGTCGGGTCGAAAAGGTAAGTGCGGTGTGTACGTCGCAGACCTGTAGCGTCTGCGGGCATTGCGCACGGGAGAATCGCGAGAGCCAAGCGGACTTCCGATGTCAGGCCTGCGGATTCCAGGGAAACGCGGACGTCAATGCAGCGATCAACATCGCGGCCGGGCGGGCCGTCAGAGCGCGCCGAGAGACGCCCGTACGGGTCTCGTCGAAGCGTGAACCTCAACACGCTACCTCCGCGTAGTAGTTGGAATCCTCGTCTGCTGAAGGCGAGGAGGACGTCAAGCCGAGTCCTTCACCGCGGACCATCCGCCGTCGACCACCAGGCTGGCCGCCGTCACGAACGACGCCTCGGACGACAGCAGGAACGCCACCGCCTGAGCTACCTCGTCCGGCTGGCCGAGCCGCCCGAGTGCAGTCGCCTGCGCACTGCGCTCGCGCCCTTCTGTATCGACGCGGTCCCACATCGCCGTCACGACCGGTCCCGGAAGCACGGTGTTCACCCGGATCGAGCGACCGTATTCGACGGCCAGCTGACGTCCGAGCGAGATCAGTGCGCCCTTCGTCGCGGCGTACGCCGGATGACCGGGCAGGCCCGCGATCGCGTGCACCGACGAGACCAGTACGACGGAGCCGGCGTTCGCCACGAGGTCGTCGTACAGCGTCCGGAAACCGAGGAAGGCCGCGGTGAGATTGACGTCGAGTTGGCGTTGCCAGGACGCCGGCGACAGCTCGTGGGCCGGCTTCACGTCGACGACGACCGCGTTGCTGACCAGGCCGTCGATCGGGCCGAGCTCGTCGCGGCCGCGGGACCGGACCTCGGCCCAGGTGTCCGGCGACGCGACGTCGCCGACCACGCTGACGGCCTTGCCCGGCAGCTCCTTGCACGGGTGGATGTCCACCTGCACGACCTGCGCACCCTCGGTCAGCGCCCGTTCGACGCAGGCCGCGCCGATCCCCGACGCGGCCCCGGTCACCGCGATCACCCGCCCAGCCAGCCGCACCCGCGCCTCCTCACGTCACCCCTACCCAAGCACGCAGGCAGGCCCGTTCCAACGATGAACGAGCCATCAGTTGACCGTGACGCCGCTGTCCCGTCAAGCGATTTGCTCGTAATTTACGAATTAATATTGACACTCGGGACGGCTCGCCGCAAGATCGTCGGCAACAAGGACCACGTACTCGACTGGCATCACCGTCGAGCAGAACTCAGGAGTGGGCATGACGGGTCTGGCAGTACCGGCATCGGATCGGCGGACTTTCCTCAAGGGACTCGGACTGCTCGGGGCAGCGACCCTGGTACCGGGGTGCGCGACATCGACGAAGAGTCCGGGCAGTAGCAGCGGGGCGAGCGGTGAGCTGTCGCTGCAGTCCAACCTCTCCAGCGAGCAGGCCAAGGCCGCGATGGAGAAGCTCGTTGCCGCGTACAACAAAACCGGCGGGTCGCAGGTCAAGCTGAACACGGTCGCCGCGGAGATCTTCCGGACCCAGCTGCCGACGTACCTGACGTCGGCGAACCCGCCGGACGTCTACACCTGGTACGCCGGGTCGGTCGCGGACTCGTACGCGAAGAAGGACCTGCTGCTCGACGTGACCAGCGTCTGGGACAGCATGGGCAACTACTCGAAGGCGATGCAGTCGCTGTCGACGAGCAGCGCGGGGCAGAAGATCTTCGTGCCGACCAGCTACTACTGGTGGGGCATGTTCTACCGGAAGTCGAACTTCGCCAAGTGGGGCGTGACGCCGCCGAAGACCTGGGCCGAGTTCGTTGCCGTGTGCAAGACGATCCAGAGCAAGGGCATCCCGCCGATCGGGATCGGGCTCGGTGACACGCCGTGGGTCGCGTCGGCGTGGTTCGACTACCTGAACATCCGGATCAACGGCGCGCCGTTCCACCGCAAGCTGCTGGCCGGCGAGGGCGACTTCACCGATCCGAAGGTGAAGGCGGTCTTCACCAAGTGGCGCGAGGTGCTGCCGTACTTCGACCCGAAGGGCAAGTCGTTCCCGTTCCAGGAGGCGACGTCGGCGCTGCTCGCGGGCAAGACCGGCATGTTCCTGATCGGGACGTTCTTCGCGGACTCTGCTCCCAAGGACGCGCTGGACGACATCGACTTCTTCCAGTTCCCGATCATCGATCCCGCCGTACCGGTTGCCGAGGAGGCGCCGACCGACGGGTACTTCGCCTCGAAGAAGGTGAAGGATCCGGAGGGTACGAAGAAGTTCCTCGCCTGGCTGGCGACGCCGGAGGCGCAGAACATCTACGTGCAGAGCTCCTCCGGTACGGCGATTCCGGCGAACCCGGACGGGAAGTCGGCCGACACCGCGCTGGTGAAGAAGGGTAAGGCGATGATCGAGGGCGCCGCGGAGATCACGCAGTTCTTCAACCGCGACTCGAGCGATGCACTGCAGCCCACCGCCGACGCCGCCCTCACCAAGTTCCTCGACAAGCCCGACCAGATCGACAAGATCCTCGCCGACTGGCAAGCCGCAGCCCAGAAGGTCTTCAAGGCGTGACCGCTACAGCTGTGGAACCACGGAGCCGGACCGGAAACGGTCCGGCGGCCGGATCGCGTCGTACCAAGCGGTCAGGTCCGCGACGGGTGTCGCCGTTGATCCTGGCGTTCGTGCTGGTGCCGTTCCTGATCGAAGCGGTGTGGGTGTTCTGGCCCGCGTTGCAGGGGTTCTGGTTGGCGTTGACGAGTTGGGACGGGTTGTCGGCTCCGCGGTTCGTTGGATTCGGCAACTTCTCCGACATGGTCTCGGACCCGATCTTCCGGACCGCGTTGAAGAACACCGCGATCTGGCTGGTGTTGTTCGGTGGTTTGAGTGTGATCGGCGGCTTCGGGATGGCGTTGCTGCTGCAGCGCGAGCGCCGTGGGGTCGGGATCTATCGGGCCGCGCTGTTCACCCCGGTCGTGTTCTCGCTGGTTGTCACCGCGCTGATCTGGCGCGTGTTCTACCAGCCGGATGGACTTGTCGACACGGTGTTCCGAACCGTTGGCCTGGGCAACTTCGTCCGCCCGTGGCTCGCCGACCCCGACACCGCGCTGTACGCCGTGATCGTGCCGGCGCTCTGGCGACAGATCGGGTACGTGATGGTCTTGTACCTGGCCGGCCTGAAAGCGGTCGATCCCGCGCTGTACGAAGCGGCGAAGGTCGACGGCGCATCCGCCTGGCAGCGCACGCGGTACGTGACGATCCCGCAGCTCAAGGGCGTGAACTCCGTCGTCCTGTCGGTGATCGTGATCGACTCGCTGCGATCCTTCGACATCGTCTGGTCGATGACGAGGGGCGGGCCGTACCACTCGTCCGAGCTGCTCAGCACGTACATGTACTCGACCGCGTTCCAGTCCACGCAGCTCGGCTACGCGTCGGCGCTCGCTGTGGTGATCTTCCTGCTCGCCCTGGCCGTGATCCTCGGCTACCTGATCCGCGCCTTCCGGGAGGAATCGTGATTCGCCGTACGGGTTACCACGTGGCGATGTCGATCGTGTCGTTCCTGTGGGTCGCGCCGATCCTGTGGGTGATCGTGATCTCGTTCCGCAGCTTCGACGACGTCGCGGCGAACGGGCTGGGATCGCTGCCCCATTCGTTCACGTTTTCGACGTACAAGTCGGCGTGGGAGGACGCGGATGAGTTCCGGGCGCTGATCAACAGTCTGCTCGTGACGATCCCGGCGGTGCTGCTCAGCCTCGGGCTGGCGTCGATCGCGGCGTACGGGCTGGCGCGTTACTCGATCCCGTTCCGGCGGACGATCCTGTTGCTGATGTTGATGGGCAACCTGTTGCCGCCGCAGATCCTGCTGATCCCGATCTCCCGGTTCGTGGAGTTGATCGGGTACTACGACACGCTGATCGCGCTGATCGCCGTCCATGTCGGGTTCGGGCTCGGGTTCTACACGTTCGTGCTGCACGGGTTCATGCGGGACCTGCCGCGCGAGATCCAGGAGGCGGCGACGATCGACGGCGCCGGACCGGGGCGCATCTACTCGAGTGTGATTCTGCCGTTGACGCGGCCGGCGCTGGCCGCGCTCGGTGCGCTGTCGTTCACGTGGATCTTCAACGATCTGCTGTGGTCGATCACCGTGATCCGGTCCGGCGAGAAGATGCCGGTCACGCCGGCGCTGCTCGGCCTGCAGGGCCTGTTCGTGTCGTCGTGGAACGTGATCGCCGCCGGCACTGTGATCGCGGCCGTGCCGACGGTGGCAGTGTTCCTTCGGTTCCAGAAGCACTTCGTGGGCGGGCTGGCGATCGGAGCCGTGAAGTGAGGACGTGGACGCTCCGCGGTACGACGACGTCGTACGTCGTCGGCGTCCCCTCGCATGGTCAGTGGGCGCAGCTGGTTGCCTGGGGCCCGCATGAGGGTCTGGCACCCGTCGAGATCGTCGGCACAGAACACTTCGTCCCCAGAGCGGATGTCGAGCCGCTGGAGTACGCCGTCCGCGGGGTCAGGTACACGGCGCCGGTGGACCTGGTCGTTTCCGCTCCTTGGGGAACGGACGAGTTCCGTCCTGTCTTCGTTGAGGCTCGTGAGGACGACGGGTTGGAGCTGGAGTTCGTCGACACCATCCGGCTCGTCCTGCACTACCGGATGGTGGGCGATGTGCTGGAGCGGTGGGTCACTGTGCAGAACGACGGCGCCGACGAGCTGACGTTGCATCGGCACGACTCGGCCGGGTTCGTGGTGCCCGGCGGGAACACGATCAAGTACCTGTGGGGCGAGTGGAACAGCGAGTTCCAGCAGGCTTCGGTGACGTTGCCGCGGGGCCGGTTCACGATCGGGAGTGCGCAGGGGATCACCGGGCACTCGTACTCGCCCTTCCTCGCGACCGAGAGCGATGTGGCGTACGGCGTACAGCTTGCATGGTCCGGGTCGTGGGAGATGTCGGCGGACGTCGACACCACCGGACTGCTTCGAATCCAGGCGGGGCGCGTGTCGTCGAGCCAGGGGATCGCGCTCGCGCCGGGGGAGACGTGGGAGTCGCCGAAGGCTGTCGGGGCCTGTAGCGCTGAAGGCGCCGACGGACTCGCGCGCGCTTTCCACGACTATGAGCGTGCGGCGTCGCGGAAGCGGCTGCCGCACGTGTTGTACAACTCGTGGTTCGCGACCGAGTTCGACATCCGGGCGGAGCATCAGCTCGAGCTGGCGCGGCGCGCCGCGAGTATCGGCGTCGAGACGTTCGTGGTGGACGACGGATGGTTCGTCGGGCGGTCGGACGACACAGGTGGGCTCGGTGACTGGGAGGTCGACCCGCAGAAGTTCCCCTCCGGACTGGACGGTTTCATCACCCGACTGGGCGGACTGGGTCTCGATTTCGGTTTGTGGATCGAGCCGGAGTCGGTCAGTCCGAAGGCACAGCTGGCCCAGGACCATCCCGAATGGATCTTGCGGACGGATCGCTTGGAGCCGGTGCTGGTGCGGAACCAGTTGCTGCTCGATCTGAGCCGGGACGATGTCCGCGAGTTCATCTGGAGCACGCTGGACCGGCTGCTGTCGACGTACGACATCAAGTACCTGAAGTGGGACGCGAATCGGCCACGGCTGGACTCCGGGGACCAACGCCGCGATCTGGACGGCCGGGTGGTGGCGAATCTCTACGCGATTCTGGATCGGCTGAGGGACCGGCACCCGTCGGTGTACGTCGAGGGGTGCGCTGGTGGTGGGGCTCGGGTCGATCTGGGGATGGCCTCGCGCGTCGACACCTTGTGGCCGAGTGACAACACGGCTCCGCTGGATCGGCGCAGGATTCAGGAGGGATTCCGGACCGGGTTCGCGCCGCACCTGATGAGTTCGTGGGTGACAGATGCCATCGGCACCCATGACGGCCGCGAGCGGTCCCTCGACTTCCGGTTCCATGTCGCGATGGCCGGCGTACTCGGGATCGGCGCTGACTTGTCCCGGTGGACCGACGAGCAGTTGAAGACGGCAACTCGTCATATCGAGCAGTACAAGGGCTTTCGAGAGTTGATTGCCGATAGCAAGATCTATGGACTGGCGGCCGGCGTGCAGTACGTCGGCACCGAGCGGTCCGTGGTGTTCCTGTGGGAGACCGGTGACGGCAACGTGCGTGGCACGCTGCCGACCCGGCCGCGGCGGGTGCCGCTGGCCGGGCTGGATCCGGCGAAGAACTACCGGGTGGGATCGGAGACTCACCCGGGCAGCTATCTGCTGCAGGTCGGGGTCGCGTTCGACGGCCCGGCCGACTCGCAGTGCCTGATCGTCGAGGCACTCGACTGACCCGTTCCGCTCAACGACAGTGCTTTCTCTTGAAGGGGACAACTGATGAGGCGATTCCTGGGTGGGGTGATCGCGGCGGCACTGGTGGCCGGCGCGTTCGCGGCCACCACGACCCCGGCTGTGGCGGCTCAGGCCACAGTTGCAGCTACTGCGCCAGCTACGGTGCTCAGCCCGACGCCGTACATGGGCTGGAACACGTACTACGGTCTCGGCGGTGACTTCACCGAGGACACGATCAAGTCCGTAGCGGACTCACTCGTGAGCCGCGGGCTGGCGAAGGCCGGCTACGACATCGTCTGGCTGGACGGGGGCTGGCAAGCCGACCAGTCCCGCAGCGCGGCCGGTGACCTGGTCCCGAACCCGGCCAAGTTCCCGAACGGTCTGAAGCCGCTCGTCGACTACATCCACAGCAAGGGCCTGAAGGCCGGCATCTACACCGACGCCGGTCCGTACATCCCGGGCAAATGCGGTCTCGGCAGCGGCGGCTACTACCAGCACGACGCAGACACCTTCGCCGCCTGGGGCTTCGACGCGGTCAAGGTCGACTACCTGTGTGGCATCGCGGCCAACCTGGACCCGAAGACGGTCTACACCGAGTTCGCCCAGGCGCTGCGGAACAACGCGAGCCACCGGCCGATGATCTTCAACCTCTGCAACCCGGTCACGTCGCCGGACTGGGGCAACTACCCGGAGTCCCAGCAGTCGACCAACTCCTGGTCGTACGCGCCGGCGATCGCGCAGTCGTGGCGCACATACACCGATGTCGGCTTCCAGGGCGACATCAAGTTCAAGGACGTACTGCGCAACTACGACGCGAACGCCCGACACCCGGAGGTCGTCAAGCCGGGCGCATTCGGTGACCCGGACTATCTGGCCCCCGAGCTCGGAATGACCGACGAGGAGTTCCGGACCCAGCTCACGCTGTGGGCCGTTGCGGCAGCTCCGCTGGTCGTCGGCAGCGACGTACGGAAGCTGTCCGCGACGACGATCGGGATGCTGACCGATCCCGACGTTGTCGCGATCAACCAGGACAAGGCCGCCGTACAGGCTGTGCGGGTCGGCCCGGCTGGTACGACGGAGACGTGGGTCAAGCGGCTCGCTGACGGCAGTCGCGCCGTCGTACTGCTGAACCGGGGCGACAGCGCGAAGACTCTGACCACGACCGCGTCGGCAGTCGGTCTGCAGGGCTCGCGGTTCACGCTGAAGAACGCATGGACCGACAAGGTGACCGAGAGCGCCGGCGTGATCAGCGCGGCGGTTCCGGCGCACGGTACGGCGCTGTTCCGCCTCGAGCCGGCTCGCGGCGTACCGGGGGTTCCGCATGTGACGGCCGGGATTCCGCAGGTGACGAAGGTCGGGACGGATCCTCAGCCGGAGGATGCTGCTCCGGTAGTTGCCGGTGGCGACGAGCTGACGATTCAGGTCAACGTCCGCAACGACGGCGTGACGCCGGTGTTCAAGCCGACCGTCATTGTTGCCGGCGGCAACGGGTGGATCGTCAAGCCGTTGTCCAAGGCACCCGCGGTCCTTGCTGGTGGCGAGCAGGCGAACTTCACCTTCACGGTCAAGCTGCCTGCCGGTACGACTCCCGGCACGGCGAGCGTCACCGCGCAGACGGCATACCAAACGGTATTGTATGGAGTGCAAAAGCAGACGACCGCGCTGTCGTCAATCGTGATTGCACCGGCGCCGCCGAGCGGGACCGTGCCGCTGTCGCACCACGACTGGATCACGGCGACCAGTGGGTGGATGTCGCCGACCATCGACGAGAGCGTCGGCGGCGGTAATCCGATCAAGCTCACCGGCACGACGTACCCGACCGGTATCGGCGTCGCCTCTCCGTCGCTCATCCGCTACTACCTCGGCAAGTCGTGCTCGCGGCTGACCGGTGTGGCGGGTATCGACGACGTGGTCAGCAACGTCGACACGGCGGGCGGCACGTCTACGTTCCAGATCGTCGGCGACGGCAAGGTCCTGTTCGACAGCGGCATCGTCGACCGCTTCACCCCGAAGCAGTTCGACGTGGACCTGACCGGCGTACGCGTCCTCGACCTGGTCGTCGGCGACGCAGGCGACGGCGGCTACAACGACCGCGCCGACTGGGCCGCACCCACCGCAACCTGCTGACGAAGTGGGTGGACCGGCCACGGTCCACCCACGTCCCCGGGCTGGGGGCGGATCGCCAGCCCATCACAATCTCCGTACTCCCGGCCCTGCCCGCGGCGCTGAGCCGCGGGCAGCCGATTGGGATGGCCAGATCCGGCATCGACCGACGGACGAGTCGGACCTGCGGCACTCACCAAGAACCCCGGGATCCGCTCGGACACGCTTGGCGCCGGGTCAGGGCCGGCCCTGGGCTGCGGTTGGTGAGTGGTGCAGGTCCGCGCCTTGACCCGGATGGCTAGGCCCAGTCGACTTCGGTGGACTGGAGCCAGGTCCAGGCTCGGTTGCGCCAGCTCGCGGACTGCGGGCCGAGGCGGCTCGCGTAGTCGGCCCACTCGGTGCCCGGCCGGGACCACGCCTTCTCGGCTGCGCCGGGGAGGCGGGGCAGGAGCATGAGTTCTAGGTCCTCGGGGGTGATGATCGACTCGCACCAGATTGCGGCCTCGATGCCGGCTATCTGGTCGGCGGAGTCGACGCCGGGGAGGCTGTCGACGGGGTCCCACGAGACGCCGTGCTCGATCGAGGCGGCGCCGTAGAACTCCAGCCCGAGACGCTTGCGGGCCTCCTCCTGGTCCGGGTCCGAGGATGCGTCGGCGTGCGGGCGGTCGAAGTACAGCCAGGTGACCGGGGAGACGATCAGCTTGGTGCCCTGCTCGAGCGCCTTCGGGGCGTCGTACTTCGCCTTGCGGAGACCCTCGACCAGGATCGGCAGCAGGTCCTCGGGCGGCGTCGGGAGGTCGGGGTTCTGGACCATCGAGTCGACGTCGAGGTCCAGCCAGTACTGCACGACGTCCGCGGAGTCGAGGTCGGCGCGGGCGATCTCTTGCCACCCGACAACCTTCTTACCGCGGGCGCGGACGAGCGCGGCCGCCTTCTCGACGAACGCCACGTGGTCCTCGTCGGACATGCCCCACGTCTCGTCACCACCGATGTGCACGTATGCGGTCTGCGGGAACTGCGGGATTACAGCATCCAGCACGTCTTGGACGAACGCCCACGTCTCGTCGCGACCGGGGTCGAGCGTGTTCAGCTGCAGACTGTCGCCGTTGCCCAGGTCGACGCTACGGATCTCGTCGGGTCCTAGCGACGGATAAGCCTTGAACACCGCAGACGTGTGCCCCGGCATGTCGATCTCCGGTACGACGGTCACGTACCGGTCAGCGGCGTACTGCACGAGCTCGGCAAGCTCCGCCCGCGTGTAGTAACCACCCGGCCGATCCCCGATCGCCCCAGCCGCCCCCACCTCGGTCAACAACGGCCGCGCCGGCACCTCAATCCGCCACCCCTGATCGTCCGTCAGATGCAGATGCAGCACATTGAGCTTGTACAACGCGAGCATGTCGATCACCCGCCGTACGTCCTCGGGCCCGTGAAACGTCCGCACCACATCAAGCGACAACCCCCGCCAACCAAACCGCGGCCCATCGACGATCCGGGCAACAGGCAGGACTGCGGTGCCGTCCTTCAGATACGCAGAGATCAGCTGCCGGAGCGTGGTGAGACCGCGATAAACCGCCTCCGGCGTCGGGCCCCATACGCGGATGCCTTCGCTGCTGATCTCCACGCCATGGCGTTCGTCGACTTCTGCCCCGTCAGCTCGAAGGCCGGCGACGGGCGCGACCTCGTCCGCCGCGCCGAGCGTCACGGTGATGCCCGACGAGCCGGTCAGAGTGAGGCCTGTGTCGAGTTGAACGTCCTCGGTGAAGCGGGCCGTGAGTCCGGCGAGCTCGGGTGGGGGTGCGTCGATGCCCGAGGCAGTTGTGATGGTGAATGTGCCGTCGGCGGTGGTCTCGGATATCGGTGCGGGGATCACGGGAAGGCTCATTGGACGAGTCTGCGGCAACAGTCGGCATCGGGGTACCACCGAATCCTCCCGGCCTCGGCTGAACGTCGGCTGCACACCGGCTGAGCGGTGGCAGCGCTCCGCGACCAACGCCATCCTGCTGTGACGTAGAGTGATGATTCTTGTCTGGACCAGACTGGATGACAACAGTTCTGGCGGGAGCTCCGTACTCATCGGTGACGGAATGAGTGAGGGGACTGGGGAATGGCGAGAGCATCGCGGGACGAGGAGTTCAGTGCGTACGTCGCTCAGCGGCGTACCCAGCTGCGCCGGATCGCCTATTTGCTCTGCGGCGACGTGCACAAGGCCGAGGATCTCGTCCAGACGGCGTTGATGAAGTTGTACGTCGCCTGGAACCGGGTGCAGCGCAGCGGGAACGTCGACGCCTACACCCGCCGGATCCTGGTCAATTCGGGCATCGACGAGAGCCGCCGGCCATGGCGCCGCGAGCAGGTCGGACTCGACGGGCTGGATCCGGAGGCGGACGAAGGGATCGCGCCGGAGGACCGGCGGGCGCTCATGGAGGCGCTCGCCGCGTTGCCGGCCGGGCAGCGTCGCGTGGTTGTCCTGCGGTTCTTCCTCGGCTTGACGATCGAGGAGACGGCGGCGGATCTCAACTGTGGCCCCGGCACCGTGAAGAGCCAGAGCTCACGAGCCCTCGCTCGGCTCAACGACCTACTGATCGCCCAGTTCCGGGCTGTGGGAGGGAACCGCGCATGATCGACGAGAAGGTGCTGCAGGATCGACTCACCGAGGCCGCCGCGGCGCAGGACGAGCTGCTGCCGCGCTCTCTGGCCGACGACCTCGCGGGAGGTCGCCGGCGCCTCCGTAGGCACCGATTGCTCACCGGCGTTACCGCGCTGGCCGCGGCAGGACTGGTCGCGGCGGCTTCGGTCGGTGTCACGGGCGTGGTCCGCGACGCGGCGCATGACGAGGCTCCGGCAGCGGGTCGCCGTATGCCCGTCGATGCAGCGGCCGCGCAGGACGCCGCCGCGGCGGCGAAGATCCAGGGTTTCGACAGACTGATGAAGGTTTTGCTGACCAAGCATTTCGACCCTGGCGGGAAACACCTCGACTTCGGCACCGGGCCGTTCGGGGTCGACCCGCAGATCGGTCACCACGGGACGCAGCAGAAGGTCGGCTGGAAGATCCCGGGGGAGAAGGGCCAGGCCATGCTGCTGATCGGCCTGTCGCGTTCGGCCAAAAGCGCGGGCAACACCTGCGGCTCCTACTTCGAGTACTCGGCCAACCCGGTCGTCTGCCACCCGGCGACGCTGCCCAATGGCCGTCCGGCGATGCTGGGCCGGCAGGGCAAGATGCTGGAGCTCAGTTATCTGCGGCCGGACGGCGAGTTCGTGTACGTCGCGATCGATCCGGTGTTCCGGAACAACACCACGGTCCCGGTATCGGAGGTGGCGATCACCGACGCGCAACTGTTTGCCTTCGTCACCGATCCGGCACTGGAACTGCCTCCGCTCACCAGTGCGCAGCAAGCCGAAGAGGCAGCGCTACAGGACTTCGCGCCGACACCCGCACAGATCGAGACTGTTGCCGCAGGCAAGCTGGGCGGCCGGCTTCAGCCCGATCATGTCGAGGATGCGCCGGGTGAGCTCACCGTGGTCGACAAGTGGACCAAGTCATCCGTGACGGCCACAGTCGAGATCGGTCTCGACGCAGCTCCGCTGGCCAGCACCTGCGCCGCCCAGCTGTCCATGCCCACTTGCACCCCTGCCAAGCTCCCTGACGGCGGCACCGCCGAATACGCCGAGGGCTCCCGCAAGTACCAGGGCGGCCCGATGTACGTCGTGGGCGCAACCTACAAGCAGTCCGACGGCGATCTCGCTTCGGTCCGAGTTCTCTACCCGGGCTCCGAGCGTCCAGCCGGTGCGATCACCAAATCCCAGCTCCTAGCCCTCGTCGCCGACCCCGGCCTGAACCGTTAGGACCCGGGAGCGGAGTGGCGGCCGTCATGACGAGCCGCCACTCCACAGTTTCAGCGATCGCGATACCGGGCAGCCAGTTCCTTCAGGTACAGGGCGCTGGCCTTGGGGGTGCGTTGCTGCGTGTTGTAGTCGACGCGGACGATGCCGAAGCGTTTGACGTAGCCGTAGGCCCATTCGAAGTTGTCCATCAGGGACCAGGCGAGGTAGCCGCGGATGTCGGCGCCCTGGGCGATGGCGTCGGCGACGGCGGTGAGGTGGGAGGTGAAGTACGCCGTACGGTCGGTGTCGTCGACGAAACCGTTGGCGTCGGGGACGTCCTCGAAAGCGGACCCGTTCTCGGTGATGACCATGGGGAGGCCGGGGTAGTCACGGGCGATGCTCAGCAGCAGATCCGTGAAGCCCTCCGGGACGATCTCCCAGTCCATCGCGGTGCGCGGTTTGCCGAGTGGTACGTCGCGGCTGATCGGGAGACCGCTCGCGTCGACGGTGCTGCCGTCCTCGGCGTACCCGGTGAACTTCTGACTGAAGTAGTAGTTCACGCCGAGCACATCGATCGGCGCCGAGATGATCTCCAGGTCGCCGTCCACGATCGGCAGCTCGACACCCTCGTGGGCGAGATCGGCGACGACATCGGCGGGGTAGTGGCCGTGCACCAGCGGATCGAGGTAGATCCGCCGGCCCATCCCGTCCGCACGCCGGGCCGCGTCGACGTCCGGCTCGGCATCCGATGCCGGGTACGCCGTCGCGACGTTCAACGTGATGCCGATATCCAGCGGTCGTGGCGCCGCCTCCCGCATCTGCGACGTCGCGAGCCCGTGCCCGAGCAGTAGATGATGTACGGCGGCAATCGCGGCCGGGTACTCGCGCCGGCCCGGAGCATGGGCGCCGTACGCGTACCCCAGCATCGCCGAGCACCACGGCTCGTTCAGCGTGGTCCAGGTGCCGACCCGGTCCTTCAACGCGTCGAAGACCAGCATCGAGTACTCCGCGAACCGGTACGCCGTGTCGCGCACCGGCCAGCCGCCCGCGTCCTCGAGCTCCTGCGGCAGGTCCCAGTGGTACAGCGTGACCCACGGATCGATGCCCTGGGCAAGCAGCTCGTCGACCAGCCGGTCGTAGAAACCCAGACCGGCCGGGTTCACCGGACCCTTGCCGTGCGGCTGGACCCGCGGCCACGCGACCGAGAAGCGGTACGTGTCGAGACCGAGATCCTTGATCAGGGCAACATCGGACGGCATCCGGTGATAGTGGTCGCAGGCAACATCCCCGGTGTCGCCGTTGTCGATCGCACCGGGAACCCGGCAGTACGTGTCCCAGATCGACGGCGTGCGGCCGTCCGCGGTGATCGCGCCCTCGATCTGGTACGCCGACGTCGCGACGCCCCAGCGGAATCCGGACGGAAGTCCCGCGACCAGGTCGGCCGCCCCCGAGACAGAGGTTGTGCTCATGTTCACCTTTCGACAGAGATCGGAACGCGGCCGGGAAGCCAGCAGGCGACGGATCGGTTGGGGTCGTTGCGTGCTGCCGGGATTCCGAGAACGGGAATCTCCGTGGAGCAGCGGTCGAAGGCCTGCGGACAACGCGGATGGAACGAACACCCTGAGGGCATTCCTCGGAGGTCCGGCGGGGAGCCCGGGATTCCGGCGAGCTCCCGGCGTTCGCCGCGTAGCGCGGGGAACGACTTGAGCAGGCCTTCGCTGTACGGGTGCAACGAGTCCTTGTAAAGGTCGACGGAGCGAGCCTGCTCGACGATGCGGCCGCCGTACATGATCGCGATCCGGTCGGAGAACTCGACCAGCAAGGAGAGGTCGTGGGTGATGAAGAGGACCGAGAAGCCCAGGCGTTCGCGCAGTTCCACCAGTTGCGCGAGGATCTGTCGCTGCATCACCACGTCGAGTGCGGTGGTCGGCTCGTCCATGATCACGACCTGGGGCTCGAGGACGAGCGCCATGCCGATCATCACACGCTGCCGCATGCCGCCGGACAGCTGATGCGGGTACGCGTCCATCCGGTCGGCCGAGATCCCGACGAGCTTGAGCATCTCCTGCGCCCGGGCGACCCGTGCCGAAGGAGTCAGTTGCGGCTCGTGCGCCTTGATCACGTCGATCATCTGGGTGGAGATCTTGTGCACCGGGTTCAGCGAGTTCATCGCGCCCTGGAACACGATCGACGTCTCGGCCCAGCGGAACTTCCGCAGTTCCGCGTCGGTCAGCGCCATCACGTCGTACGCGTCGCCGGTCGGCGGGTGGTAGATCACCGAGCCGCCGCTGATCACGCCGGGCGGCGGCAGCAGTCGCGTCACGCCGTACGCCAGCGTCGACTTGCCGCTGCCGCTCTCGCCGGCCAGGCCGAGCACCTCGCCGCGGTGCAGCGTCAGCGTGACGTCGCGAACAGCCTGCACAGCCTCGGAGCCGAGGCCGTAGTCGACATGGAAGTTCTTGATCTCCAGCACGGGCGCCTTCACGCGACCTCCTCCTCAGCACGACGCCGTACGACGGGCGTCACCGGCTCGCGCGACGACGACAGAACCGGCGTGAACCCGACCCGCATCCGCACCGAATGCCCGTCCTTGGTCTTCACCTTGGTGTGACCGCTCGACCGCAACCGCGGGCTGACGAATTCGTCGATCCCGAAGTTGATCAGCGACAGCGCCGTACCGAGGACCGCGATCGCGAGACCGGCCGGGACGAACCACCACCACGCGCCTTGGGCCAATGCCTGCTGGGATTGCGCCCAGAACAGGATCGTGCCCCAGTTCCAATCGGAGATCGTCGAGATGCCGATGAACGCGAGCGTGATCTCGGACATCACCGCGAAGATCACCGTACCGACGAAACCGGACGCGATGATCGCGGTCAGGTTCGGCATGATCTCGAACGTGATCAGCCGCCAGGTGCTCTCACCCGTCGCCCGCGCAGCCTCCACATAGTCCCGCCGGCGCAGCGACAACGTCTGCGCGCGAAGCACTCGCGCTCCCCAGGCCCACGACGTGAAACCGATGACCAGAGCAACCATCAGGTCGCCGGCCGACGGGATGGTCGAGGCAACGATGATGATCAGCGGCAGGGCCGGGATCACCAGGAAGACGTTCGACAGGGCGGACAGGCCGTCGTCCGCGGCGCCGCCGAGGAAGCCCGCGCTGACGCCGATCAGGATCGACAACGCGGTCGCGACCAGGCCGGCCAGCAGACCGACGAACATCACTCCACGCGTGCCGACGAGCACCTGGCTGAAGATGTCCTGGCCGAGGTGCGTCGTACCGAACCAGTGCTTGCCGGACGGCGGCTGGATCAGGTCGCTGCTGCGAGCCGACGGATCGTACGGCGCGATCCACGGGCCGATGATCGCGATCACGCAGAAGAACGCGAGTACGACGAGACCCGTGGCGGCCTTCGGGTTGGCGACGAACCGGAGCCGGCGGCGTTTGGCCGGTGCGGCCTCGACCTCGGGTCCTTCCGGCGTGACCGCAGTGATGGTGCTCGTAGGTGCGGACACGGTCAGCCCTCCTTCCGGGTACGCGGGTCGAGGAGCAGGTACGCGACATCGGCCAGCAGGTTGGCTACCAGGACTGACAGCGTGATGACCAGGAAGACGCCCTGCATCAGCGGATAGTCCTTGGCGCCGACCGCCTGGAACAGGTTGTAGCCGATGCCCGGGTAGGAGAAGACGATCTCGACCAGCAGCGTGCCGCCGACGATGAAGCCGAGCGACAGCGCGAAGCCGGACACGTTCGGCAGCAGGGCGTTGCGGGCGGCGTAGCTGACCATCACCCGCCGCTCGGACAGGCCCTTCGCGTGCGCGACGGTGATGTAGTCCTCCGAGGCCACTGTCACCATCATGTTCCGCATGGTCAGGATCCAGCCGCTGACCGACGAGATCAGGATCGTCAGCGCCGGCAGCAGACTGTGCTGGATCGCGCTGCCGATGAACGACCCGGTCCAGCCGGGCACCAGGCCGGGCTCGTACCCGCCGGACGACGGGAAGAAGCTGTCCGGACCGGCCAGCAGCGTGATCGCCAGCAGACCGAGCCAGAAATACGGGATCGACGACAGGAAGGTTGTCACCGGCAACAAGCCGTCCATGATCGAACCCCGCCGCCAGCCGGCGACGACGCCGAGCGACGTACCGATCATGAAGCTCGCGAACGTCGTGATGCCGACGAGCGCGATCGTCCACGGCAGGCTCTGCTTGAGGATGTCGGCGACCGGCGTCGGGAAGAACGTGAACGACAGCCCGAGGTCCCCGTGCAAGACCTGACCCCAGTAGTCGACGTACTGACTCCAGAGCGACGCGTTCTTGTCCAGGCCGAACAGCACGTACAGCGAGTTGATCGCCTCGGTGCTCATCTGGCCCTGGAACTTGTTGATCAGCGAGGTGACCGGGTCGCCCGGGATCAGGCGTGGGATGAAGAAGTTGATCGTCAGCGCGGCCCAGGCCGTGAAGACGTAGAACGCCAGCCGTTGCAGAAGGAACTTCATCGTGCGGCCCCTTCCTCGTAGAGCCAGCACGCGGCCCAATGGCCGGGCACGGGCAGGTCGAAGCGGGGTGGAAGCTCGGTCGAACACTTCGGCATCGCGTGTACGCAGCGCGGGTGGAACCGGCAGCCGGTCGGCGGCGCGATCAGGCTGGGCGGTTCGCCGCCGGCCTGGTCCTCCGGCGTACTGAGCTCACCGAGTCGGTCGGGGTCGGGCGCGCTGTCGATCAGCAGCTGCGTGTACGGATGCGCCGGGTTCTGCGTGACGGTCTCCGATTCGCCGCCCTCGACCAGGCGGCCGGCGTACATCACCAAGGTCTCGTCGGCGAAGTAGCGCGCCGACGCGATGTCATGGGTGATGTAGAGGATCGCGAGGTTGAGCCGTTCCTTCAGATCGCGCAACAGGTTCAGTACGCCGAGCCGGATCGACACGTCGAGCATCGAGACGGGCTCGTCCGCGAGCAGCGCCTCGGGGTCGGCGCCGAGCGCGCGGGCGATCGAGACCCGTTGCCGTTGGCCACCGGACAGCTCGTGCGGGAACTTGTCGAGGTAGCGCTCCGGGGGCGTCAGTTGCACCTGCTCCAGCAGGTTGCGGAGGTTCTGCTCGAGCTCGCCCTCGCGACCGTGAATGCGCAGCGATCGGGTCAGGTGGTACCGCACCGTGTGCGTCGGGTTCAGCGAGGCGAACGGGTCCTGGAAGATCATCTGCACGCGGCGCGCGTACGCCCGGAACTTGCGGCCGCCGCGCACCGTCACGGTCTCGCCGTGCAGCCGGATGTCGCCGGCCGTGCGCCCGTACAGCTGGGCCATCAGCCGCGCGACCGTCGACTTGCCCGATCCGGACTCGCCGACCAGCGCGGTCACCCGGCCGCGGCGGAGCGTGAGCTTGATGTCGTCGACCGCGTGCACGACCTTGTGCTCGCGGGACAGCAGGTCGCGGACGCCCCGTCGTACCGGGAAGTGCTTGGTGAGGCCCTCGGCCTCCAGAACGACCTCGGTCTCGGTGACCGTCATAAGTCTCCCCTCAAGGGAACCGCGGGGGGGGGGGGGGGCGGGGGCCGCGGGCGGGGGGGGGGAGAGGGGGCGGGGACACCGCGGAAAGACACGAAGACAACAACAAAAAG
>NZ_JBFAPF010000001.1:0-199863 GCF_040675555.1 Kribbella sp. NPDC049584 | reverse complement strand
GCGGGGTCACTAAAACACCCCCCCCCACCCGCCCCCGGGGCCCCGGCGGGGCCCGCCCCCCGCGGTCCGTGAGTCACTGGCTGCCGGCGGGCTTCAGGTTGAGGATGATCTGCAGAGCGTTCTGCTGGGTCGGCTGCGCCGGCCCGTACTGGTTCTGCTCGTCGGGCCAGCCGACCCAGTTCTTCGTGCTGTAGAGACCGCCGACGTTGGACGCCGAGGTGGGGATGATCGGCATCTGCTCGACCATGATCTTCTGCAGCGTGTTCAGCGCGGTGGTCCGGGTCGCGTCGTCCGCGGCGTTGGCGTACTGGTCCAGCGCCTTGGTCGCCTCCGGGCTGTTGAACCGGCCGTAGTTGCCGCTCACGCCGCCCTTGCCGACCGGCTTCAGGATCTTGCCGTCCATGATGTTCTGGTAGATGTCGAACGGCGTCGCGCCGCCGTTGGTCCAGTGCATCGCGGCGTCGAAGTTGCCCTCGTCGATGTTCTTGAACCACGCGTCCTGGTTGGCCTTGTCGACGGTCGCCTTGATGCCGATCGTGGACAGGTTGTCCTTGATGATCTCCAGGTCGGTGATGTAGTCGGACCAGCCGGCCGGGTCGGTCAGCGTGATCGTCACCGGCTTGCCGGTCGGGTCCTTCAGCACGTCGCCCTCGAGCTTGAAGCCCGCGTCGGCGAGCTCCTTCTTCGCACCGTCGACATCGACCGCGTGCTTCTTGTCCTTGTACTCCGGAGCGATGAACGAGTCACCGGCCGGCGTGGGGATACCAGTGATCGACTCGACCTTCGGGTAGAAGTACCCGGCCTCGCCCTGGTTGAAGATGTCGTCGCGGTTGATCACCAGGTTCATCGCGCGCCGCAGGGCGGGGTTGTCGAACGGCTTCTTGGTGGTGTTGATCCACAGACCGTGGATACCGAGGTTGGCCGGGAACCAGAGCTTGTGGTTCTTCGGGTCCTTGTCCTGGTAGACGGCCTTCACGTTCGGGACGAAGACGAAGCTCCACTCCGACGAGCCGTTGGCCAGCGCGGTGGTCTGCGCGTTGTTGTCGTTGTACGACGTGTACCGCAGCTCCTTGACCTTCGGCAGGTCCTGCCAGTACGAGTCGCGCAGCGTCAGCGTGGTGGTCTGCGGGGTGAACGACTTGACCGTGTACGGGCCGGTGCCGATCGGGTTCTTCAGCGTGTCCTGGGTCGGGTCCTTGAGCGTGGACCACTGGTGCTTCGGGACCACGAAGACGGTCAGGATCTTGTTCTGGTTGGTGAACTGCGACCGGGTGAAGGTCAGGTCTACCTTGTTGCCGGACGCCGTGATCGTGCCGTACGGGATCGCGTCCTGGTTCAGGCCGTCGTACTTCTTCCGCAGCTCGAACGAGTACGCGACGTCGTCGGCGGTCATCGGCTGGCCGTCGGAGAACTTCACGCCGTCCCGGATCGTCAGCGAGAGCTTGGTGTAGTTGGCGTCCCACTTCCACTCGGTCGCCAGCCACGGCTTGCCCGGCTCGGTCGGCTTGATCCCGTTGATCATCACCAGCGGCTCGAAGATCATCCAGCGGTAGCCCAAGGAGGCGCCGGCGGAGGAGCCGAGGAACGGGTTGTGGTTCTCGGTCTGCGGCCCGTTCGGCATGCCGATGTTCAGCACGGTCGCGCCGCTGCTCGACCCGCTGTTCTCGGTCTTCCCGTCCCCGTTACTGCAGGCAGCCAGCGTGGCTGCCGCGAGCAGGCCCGTGAGGGCCAGCGCGACGGTACGTCGTGCTCGCATCGGTTCCTCCTGTGTATCTGTTGGCGGATGCTCACGCCTGAGCCGCGTGAGCAGGTGCATCGTGGCGTGAGAACGCTCTCATGGGAAGAGCGGACGCCTTAACGGATAGATATCGGGGGAGTACGCCGGCGGCGGAACAGGGGCAGCTGCCCCGCCGCCGGAGCCTTAGTGGGACCGGTGTTTCGGGGCGGGTCTGGTCCTCGAGGTTGCCAATGATCGATGCCGCGGGGCGGTTGAACTGCGGACGATCAGCGTCGTCGGCAGCACGTGCGGGGTGTCCGGCAGCGGCGTGCCGCCGAAGTACCCCATCAGCATCCGGGCCGCGGCCTGACCCATCTGGCGCATCGGCTGATGCACCGTGGTCAGCGGCGGCTCGGTGTGTTCGGCGTACGGGATGTCGTCGAACCCGACCACCGACACGTCGTTCGGCACGTTCCGGCCGGTCTCCCGGACGGCCTGGATGGCGCCGCCCGCGGACAGGTCGTTGTGCGCGAAGACCGCGTCGAAGTCGAGTCGTTCGTCGAGCGCGTACTGGACGCCGCGGCGTCCGCTCTCGTGGGTGAAATCGCCTTCGAACACGAGTCTCGGGTCGAGCTCGATACCGGCGGCCGCGTAGGTGTCGCGGAAGCCGTCCAGGCGTTCGTGGGTACAGCCGAAGCGCTCGACGCCGGTGATCACCAGTGGCCGGCGGCGACCGAGCTCCAGCAGGTGCCGGGCGGCGGACTCGCCGCCGGCGTAGTTCGTGGTGGCGACGGACGGGAACTGCGGGCGCTTGTCGCGGTCGTCGATCAGGACCACCGGCAGACCACGCGCGTGGAGTTGCTCGATGAAGGTGAGCGTGCCTTCGGGCTCGATCACCAGCAGGCCGTCGAACGACTGTGACGAGACCTGGGAGGCGAACTGCTGCATGGATTCCGCACCCCGGTTGAAGGTGAACAGCAGCAGGCCGTACCCCTCGCTCTCGACCACGTCGACCGCGCCCTGCAACACCTCGCCCATCCAGGGCCAGGTGAGCGACGGGACCAGCATTCCGACGATCCGGGTCCGGCCGCGGGCCAGGCCGACGGCACGGGCGCTCGGCACGTACCCGAGCTCCTCGATCACCTGCCGGACCCGCTCGGCCGTCCGCAGGTCCAGCTCGCCCTTGCCGTTGAGGACGCGCGACACGGTCGTCTTGCTGACACCGGCGCGGGCCGCGACATCGGCGATGGTGATGGACACGCTGAATCTCCCCTCGGGCGGTCGGGGGTGCTGGGCGGTTTCCGGTCGGAACCGGTTTCGGAAGCGGTTCCGTAGATCAAAGCCGAGACGGTAAGTCACCGTCAATCACGGAGCGGTAACGAATCGGGTCTTAGTTCACGACCTGGAAGAAGGGAGCTCTTCCGTGCGCCCGAGCGGCATGATGGACTCGGACCGAATGGCCCGCCCGGGGCCGGGCAGGGTGAGGTAAGGATGGAAGTACGCCGGACCACGGTGCGTGACATGCGCCGGTCCAACCGCTCGGTGATCCTCACCAGCATCTACCGCGAAGGCCCGCTGAGCCGCCAGGAGCTGACCGTGCGGACGTCGCTCAGCGCCGCGAGCGTGAGCAACCTGGTCGCGGAGCTGATCGCCGAGGGCGTGGTCGAGGAAGCCGGCTCGGTCGAGTCCGAGGGTGGCCGGCCGCGTGTGCTGTTGCGGGTCGCGCCGACGTTCCGGTACGTCGTGGGCGCCGAGGTCGGCGAGACGCGCGTCCGGGTGGAGCTGTTCGACCTGGCGATGAACGTGCTCGCCCGCGCCGACCATCCGATCAGCACGCCGACCCCGGCGGAGGTCGTGAAGCACGTACTGGAAGGGCTTTCGAGCGTCATCACGGCGTCCGGCATCCAGCCTCAGCAGGTGCTCGGACTCGGTGTCGCGGTCGCCGGTGTGGTCGAGGACAACGCGGTCGTCGACGCGCAGACGCTCGGCTGGGAAGCCGTTCCGCTCGCCGAGATGCTTGCTAAGGGCACCGATATCCCCGTGCATGTCGACAACGGCGCGAACATGCTCGGCCAGGCCGAGATGTACTTCGGCGCGGGCCGCGGCGCGACCGATGCGGTCGTGGCACTGGTCGGCTCCGGCGTCGGCTCCGCCCTGGTAGCCGGTGGATCCAGCTACCGCGGTACCCGCAGCAGTGCGGGCGAGTGGGGTCACATGACCATCGTGTACGGCGGCCGCCAATGCCGCTGCGGCGCGCTCGGCTGCCTCGAGGCTTATGTCGGCGCGGAAGGCGTTCTCGATCGATATCGCGAGGCCGGCGGGCTGGTCGAGGGGGACGAGGAGACCGCTTTCGTCGAGCTGCTCTCGTCGACTTCGGAGCCGGCGGCAACCATCGTCGCGGACACGATCGGCTACCTCGCGGCTGGATTCGCGAACCTGGTCAACCTCGTGAACCCCGAGCGGATCGTGCTCGGCGGCTGGGCCGGTCTGGCGCTCGGTGAGAAGCACCTGGACGAACTGCGCGCCGAGGTGGGCAAGCACGCTCTCCGGCGGCCGTACGCGCAGGTGTCCATCGTGCTGTGCGAGCTGGGCCGCGACGCCGTAGCACTCGGCGCCGCGACCCTTCCCGTAGTGCGTTTGCTGCGCGACGGTGGCGCGCTACCGCATTAGACGGTCCACTTCTGGTTGGCTCCGCCGGTGCAGGTCCAGATCTGCGTCGGTGTCGAGTTGGCGGAGTTGTTGCCGGTGACATCGAGGCACTTGTTGGCGTGTGGATTCACCAGATCGTGCCCGCCGGTGTAGGTCCACTGCTGGGCCGCATTGCCGTTGCACGTTGCCAGTTGGACTCTGGTGCCATCGGCAACGCCGGCGTTCGCGACGTCGAGGCATTTGCCCAGGGCCCGGATCGTGCCGTCACCAGGGCGGCTCCACTGCTGGGCGTTCGTGCCGTTGCAGTCGTACAGCTGGACCGTCGTGCCGTCCGCGGAGTTCGCGCCGGCGACATCCAGGCACTTACCGGCCAGGCCGGTGATCTGCGAGCCGCCGCCGCCGGAGCTGCCGAGGGTGGAGACGCGGACGTAGTCGACGGTCATGGTCTGCGGCATCACCGTGGAGCCGTCCGGGTTGCCCGGCCAGCCGCCGCCCACCGCGACGTTCATGATCATGAAGAACGGGTGGTTGAAGACCCAGGTGTTGCCGTTCAGGTCCGCCGGGGTCCGGCGCTCGTACTGGACGCCGTCGACGTACCAGGTGATCGAGTCCGGTGCCCAGTCGACGGTGAAGGTGTGGAAGTCGTCGGCGAACGACCAGCCGTTCGGATGGTTGTACGCGGCACCGATACCGCCGGCGCCGGAGTAGCCCGGTCCGTGGATCGTGCCGTGCACGGTGGCCGGCTCCTTGCCGATGTTCTCCATGATGTCGATCTCGCCGTCGTTCGGCCAGTTGGTGCCGCCCAGCATCCAGAAGGCCGGCCAGAGCCCTTGGCCACGGGGGATCTTGATCCGCGCCTCGAACCGGCCGTACGTCTGGGTGAAGGTCTGTGCGGTGAGCAGCCGGGCCGAGGTGTACTGGCACGGGCCGTACCAGCACTGGAAACCGCCGCTCTCCTTGCGGGCGGTGATGACCAGATTGCCGTTGCCGTCGAGCGCGGAGTTGCGAGTGCTGTTGGTGTAGTACTCGAGTTCGCTGTTGCCCCAGCCACCGCCGCCGGTGTCGTACCGCCACTTGGCAGGGTTGGGGGCTTGGCCGGATGGACCGTCGAAGTTGTCCTCCCAGACCGTCGCCGTGGTTGCGGCGGCGGCCTGCTGATGCGCTGTGGCAGCAGGCTGGAGGAGTGCGGTGCCGGCCAGTGCGGCACCGATCGCGAGGAACGCGAGCAGGCGGGGACGCTTCATGAGTACCTCATTTCCGGGGGCGTCTGAATGAGGGCAGGAATTGGACCGCAGCGTGCCGTGAGAACGCTCTCAGGTCAACCCCGGGACTAAATAAAAGATCTGAAAAAAGTCTCGGGTTCGGCGTTGACACCGGTTTGCACGGATGGTTACCTCTTGCTGACCACCTGTTGCGGCGCGGGCAGACGCCGGCAACTCCACCGCCCCAAACTCCTTTATACAAAGGGAGAACCGCCCCATGAAACGCTTCCTGCCGCTCGTGGTCGCTGCGCTCTGCGCGGCCGCCGCCGGCCTCGGCATCGGCACCGCTCCACCGGCGCAGGCCGCCGGCGAGCAGGTCAACATCTGGCTGACCACCACCAACGACAGCGCCGGCCAGAACGTCACCCGCGGCCTGCAGCAGCAGACCCCGGTCAGCTTCGGCCCGGCCGGCGGATCGGCCAACCAGACGATCACGGTCAACGAGAACACGACGTACCAGTCCTTCGAAGGCGGCGGCGCGTCGTTCGCCGACAGCTCCGCCTGGTTGCTGAACAGCAGCAACACGATCTCGGCCGCGACCCGCAACCAGGTGATGAAGGACTTGTTCGACCCGGTCGACGGGATCGGCCTGGCCTTCATCCGCAACCCGATGGGCGCCTCCGACCTCGCCCGGTTCAACTACTCCTACGACGACACGTGCTGCGACCTGAACGACTTCAGCATCCAGCACGACCTGGCGGACGTCGTACCGCTGACCAAGCAGGCCCGGCAGCTCAACCCGGCCGTGAAGGTGATGGGCTCACCGTGGAGTGCGCCGGCCTGGATGAAGGACAACAACGACTTCGTCCACCGCGGCTGGCTGAAGGCGCAGTACTACCCGATGTACGCGCAGTACTTCGTCAAGTACCTGCAGCAGAACGAGGCCCAGGGCAACCACATCGACTACGTCTCGGTGCAGAACGAGCCGACCTGTTGCGGCAACGACAACACCGGCTACGCGTCGATGAACTGGAACGGCTCCGGGTTGCTCGAGTTCACCAAGAACAACCTGATGCCGGCGCTGCACGCCGCCGGGCTGACGACCAAGGTGCTGATCCTCGACTACAACTGGGGCAACTACAACGACCTCGGTTCGGTCCCGATCGCGGACGCGGCGCTGCGCAACGATCCGAACTTCGGCGGCATCGCCTGGCACGGGTACGGCGGTGACGTGAACCTGCAGACGCAGATCCACAACCAGTACCCGAACGTGAACGCGTACATGACCGAGCACTCGGGCGGCACCTGGATCCCGAACCAGCAGGTCGAGGACATGAACAACCTGATCGACTACACCCGCAACTGGGACAAGTCGTGGGTCAAGTGGGGCATCGCTCTGGACGAGGACCACCTGCCTTTCGTCGGCGCCGGCTGCAACGTCTGCACCGGACTCGTCACCGTGCACCGCAACGACAGCCTGCGCGGTCAGGTCACCAAGACCGTCGAGTACTACACGATGGGCCATCTGACCAAGTTCGTGAAGCCGGGCGCACTGCGGATCGACTCCACCGCGAACAGCTCGGTGAAGAACGTGGCCTGGAAGAACCCGGACGGTTCGAAGGCACTGATCGCGTTCAACACCACTGGCAGCTCCCAGTCCGTGCGGGTGAACTGGGGTTCGCAGTCCTTCACCTACACGCTGCCGACCAAGACCTCGGCGACCTTCACCTGGTCCGGCACGCAAGGTGGTGGCGGTGGCGGTGGCGGTCAGATCACCGGCCTGGCCGGCAAGTGCATGGACGTCGCCGGGGCCAACAGCGCGGACGGTACGGCGGTGCAGCTCTACGACTGCAACGGTACGACGGCACAGCAGTGGGACCGGCCCGGTGACGGAACGATCCGTGCCCTCGGCAAGTGCCTCGACGTCAACGCCGGCTCCGTCGCCAACGGGGCGAAGGTGCAGCTCTATTCGTGCAACGGCAGCGCCGCCCAGCAATGGACCTACACGAGCGGGAGAGATCTGGTGAATCCACAGGCGAACAAGTGTCTCGATGTCACGGGCAACAACTCGGCGAACGGCACGCCGCTGCAGCTGTGGAGCTGCACCGGTGCCGCGAACCAGAAGTGGACCGTGTCATGAAGCGCGTGGCGGCGGCAGCCGGGACCCTGGTGCTCGGTGCTGGTCTGTTGATCACGGCAACGCCCGCGCAGGCGGCGACCGGAGCGATCACCGGGTTGGCCGGCAAGTGCGTGGACGTGGCGGCGGCGAACAGTGCGGACGGTACGCCGATCCAGCTGTACGACTGCAACGGGACCGGCGCGCAGCAATGGAGTCGCTCGAGCGATGGCACAGTGCGTGCCCTCGGCAAGTGTCTAGATGTGTCGGGCGGCTCGGTGGCCAACGGTGCTCGCGTCCAGCTGTGGACCTGCAACGGATCAGCGGCCCAGCAGTGGACCTACACGTCCGGCCGGGACCTCGTGAACCCGCAGGCGAACAAGTGTCTCGATGTCACCGGCAACAACTCCGCGAACGGTACGCCGCTGCAGCTGTGGAGCTGCACGGGAGCGGCGAACCAGAAGTGGAACGCCCCGGCTGCCGACGACGGGCCTCCGCCGACGGGTGGTGCGCCGATGGCGGCCGCGCCGTACCTGTACGAAGGCTGGGGTGACCCGCCGAACCCGGCGACCGTGATGAACGCGACCGGGGTGAAGTGGTTCACGATGGCCTTCATCCTGTCCAACGGGTACTGCAACCCGCAGTGGGACGGCGGGCGGCCGCTGACCGGTGGCGTGGACCAGCAGGCGATCAACACGATCAGGTCGAACGGCGGTGACGTCGTGGTGTCGATCGGCGGCTGGTCGGGCAACAAGCTCGGTCAGAGCTGCGGGTCGGCGAGTGAGCTCGCGGCGGCGTACCAGAAGGTGATCAACGCGCTGTCGCTGAAGGCGATCGACATCGACATCGAGGACCAGGAGATCGCTCAGGCCGGTCCGCGGCAGAAGGTGATCGACGCGCTGAAGATCATCGAGCAGAACAACCCCGGGATCGCGACGTACCTGACCTTCGGGACGACCACCTCCGGTCCGGACGGGAACGGTCAGGACCTGATCCGGCGCGGCGCGGCTTCCGGGCTGAACCTCGACGGCTGGGTGATCATGCCGTTCGATTTCGGCGGCGGCACCACCAACATGGGCTCGCTGACGGTGCAGGCGGCCGAGGGCCTGAAGAACCAGGTGAAGTCGGCGTACGGCCTGAGCGACGACGCGGCGTACCGGAAGATCGGCATCTCGTCGATGAACGGCATCACCGACAACGCCGAGCGGGTGAACGTCTCCGACTTCGAGACGATGCTGTCCTATGCGTCGCAGCACCACCTGGCGCGGTTCACCTTCTGGTCCGCGAACCGCGACCGCCCCTGCACCGGCGGCAGCGCCGACAGCTGCTCCGGCATCTCCCAGAACCCCTGGGACTTCACCAAGGTAATCGCCCGCTACCGCGGCTGACGCCACATCCGGCCGGCCCGCAGCTCGCTGAGCCCGGGCCGGCCGGCCACCTCGACTGCGAGCCGACCCCGCCTCCTGAGCCGAGCTGGTGCTGGCTCGACTGCGCCCCGCTTTTCACCCCGCCCGCGACGCGAAGCGTCGCGGGCGGGGTTTGTTTGACTCTCCGGTTACCGGAGGGTGGAAGCTTGGGGCATGACGGCGACGGTGACGGTAGGGGAGTTCTCCCGCCTGACGCATCTGAGTGTGAAGACTCTGCACCACTACCACGAGATCGGCCTGCTCGCCCCGGTCTCGGTCGACGCTTCGTCGGGCTACCGGCGGTACAGCACTGCGCAGGTCGACACGGCGCAGTTGATCCGGCGGCTGCGGGAGCTGCGGATGCCGCTGGCCGACGTACAGGCAGTGGTCGACGCGGGTGACGGAGTGGCGCGGGAGGAGCGGCTCCGGACGCACCTCGAGCGGATGGAGCAGGAGCTCCAGCACACGCGTGACGTGGTCGTGTCACTGCGCGAACTGCTGACGCCCGGGCAGCCTGTGCTCGACGTCGAGTACCGCTTCATCCCGTCGTTCCGTGCGTACGCCGTCCGTGGTCAGGTCGTGCGCGACGAGATCGGGCCGTGGTGCGAGTTCGCGTTCGGGCGGCTGGATGAGGTGGCCGGCGACATCCGCGCGACCGCGGGAGCGACGTACAGCGACGAGTTCTTCACCGACGACGTCGGGGAGGTCGTCAGCTTCCTCCCGGTCGCGCCCGACCAGGCGCCGGCCGACGGGGTCGAGCTCGTCGACCTGCCCGGCGGGTACTTCGCGATCGCGGTCCACGCCGGTCCGATGACCGACTTCGACCGCACGTACGGCGGGCTCGGCAGCCACGTCGCGGAGTACTGCGAGGTGGCACCCGGCCCGATCCGTGAGCTGTATCCCATCGGCCCGGGCGACGTGCCCGATCCGGCCGACTACCGAACCGAAGTCTGCTGGCCGATCCAGCGGATCCCAGTGACCGGGGCGGTGGGGTGGGAAAAGAATCCAACACTGAAGGGCTGAACTGTGTCTATTTCCCTCGAGAACATCGCCTTCGACTGCACCGACGCGGCAGCGCTGGCGGCCTTCTGGGCCGGCGTGCTCTCCGCCGAGGTCGATGCTGATGGCAACGAGTTCTTCGCGACCGTGAACCGCGCCGCGGACGGGCCGACGCTGATGTTCCTGCAGGTCCCCGAGCCGCGCAACGGCAAGAACCGCCTGCATGTCGACCTCGCCGCCACCGACTGGGCCGCCGAGGTCGACCGCCTCGTCGGACTCGGCGCCAAGCGCGTCGACGAGCACACCGAGTACGGCACCCACTGGATCACGCTCGCCGACCCGGAAGGCAACGTCTTCGACGTTGCCGAGCACTAGGCCGGAGCCGAGTGCCCCTCGGATCATCTCAGGGCTGGTTGAACGAGTACCGGGTGCCGTCGGACGTCGCCCGGCCGTTCTCGGCCAACTCGTCCAGGCGGGCTCGTGCGTGCGCCACGGGCCAGCGGAAGGCGCGGCCGAGTTCGCCTGGCGTGGTCTGCAGCATCGTGGCCAGGAACTGCTCGGTCGCGAGTGCGTGGTCGGTGCCGCCGCCGACCTCGAACAGCTCGCAGGTCAAGGCGATCAGCGCCGCGGGCCAGCCGGAACCGCTCTCGTGGACGCCGGCCGTGGTGACCAGCAGATTGCGCTGGAGTTCGGTGATCGCCCGCTGGTAGCGGCTCCGATCGCCGATCAGTGCCCGCAGCGTTGCGCTCGGCAATGGTTCGTCGGCGATGGCCTCGGCGATCTCATGGGCGGCCGGCGACAGCTCCAGCGACTGGTGGTCACTCGGGTGGCCCGCGGCCGGGTAGAGCGCCGTGAGGAGGTCCGGCGACAGGAAGGTTCCACGGCCGCCGAGGTAGGCGCCGTACCAGGCGAGGCCGCGGCGCGGCAGTTCGTCCTTCCAGGCCCAGACCCGTTGCTCGTTCTTCCCCATCCCCGAACTGAACGGCTCCTCGTCCTCGCCGGCGACCGCCTCCCACAGTGACGGTACGACGGCACGCGGCGCCGGAAACAACAAGGCGAACCCGACATCGTCGATGAACGCGCCGGCCCGCTCGATCGACCCGATCCGTCGTCCCCGCACCCACCAGCGCGCGGCCCGCGCCCGCCCGAGTTCTGTCATCGGCACAGTCAATCACTGGCCCCTTGCGCGCGTTCCACCACGATCAAGACCGGTAGCGGGCTAGTCCATCTGGTCGAGGTGTGCCTCGAGGGCGTCGAGGCGGTCGCGCCACAGGTCGCGGTACGGCGCCAGCCAGGCGTCGACCTCGGCCAGCGGCGCTGGGCGGAGGCGGTACCACCGGCGTTGGGCGTCATGACGGACCTCCACCAGCCCGGCGTCGCGCAGTACCTTCAGATGCTTCGACACCGCGGGCTGGCTGAGCGACAGCGCGTCGACAAGCTCGCCCACCGGCCGCTCACCGGCGCGCAACAGATCGAGAATGTCCCGCCGCCGAGGCTCCGCCAACACCTCGAACGTAGTTGCCATACCAGGAATATAACCCGATCTCTCACTTTCAGTGGATGCCTCCGGCGGTCTACACCTCGGTGCCGGCTGATTCGGTGTCGAGGAAGAGTTGTACTGCGGCGTGCGTGCGCAGCGCCGTGCCGGGGTAGTCGGGGCTGATCGGCTGCGTGAGGGTGTCGCGGACGGCCTGTCGTTTGACCGCTCCGGGGACCGACCCGATCAGCGCGTGCGCGTTGAGCAGGCGGGGGATCGTCACCGTGACGGCGTGGGTGGGTACGTCGTCCATCGTCGCGAAATTGCCTTCGTCGACCTGTTGGCGGCGGCTGGTTTCATCCAGCGCGACGATCTTCGCGGCGCGTGGGTCGTCGAAGTCGGCGGGCGGGTCGTTGAAGGCGAGGTGGCCGTTGACGCCGAGACCGAACAGGACGAGGTCGAACGGCTCGTCGCCCATCAGTTCCGCGTAGCTGTCCGGGCCGGCCTCGGGCGCCAACGGGTGGAATGTTGCCTGAGGCACCTGATCGAGGAAGGTCCGGTGCAGCCAGTTCCGGAACGACTGCGGGGCGTCCGGCGAGAGGTCGACGTACTCGTCCATGTGGAAGCACTCGACGCGGCTCCAGTCGAGGTCAGGCTCCACGGCGAGCGCGGCCAAGGTCGCGGCCTGGCTCGGCGCGGCGGCGAGCATGATCCGCGCCCGTCCGGTGGTCGCGATCGCCTTGCGGATCTGCTCGGCGGCGGCGCCGGCCGCGGCCCGGCCGAGCTCCTCGCGCGACGGGTACGTGCTGGTCCGGGGGGCGTGCTCGACTGTCATCCAAAACCTTTCTATGGGTGGCAAATGCTCGCACAACGGGGGTTTTCCCCCGGTCTGTACGGTGGGTGGCTCCAGTGTGTGGGGCGTGTCCGCGGACCTAGCGTCGCACCCATGATGACGACGAATCAGGTGATGATGACCGCGCTGCAGGCGACGCAGGAGCCGACCGGCGGAGTGGCCGGGTGGGCGATCGAGCTGATGGAGCGGATGGGTCCGGCGGGTGCGGGCCTGGCGGTCGCGCTGGAGAATCTGTTCCCGCCGTTGCCGAGCGAGGTGATCCTGCCGCTGGCGGGCTTCGCGGCGGCCCGGGGTGATCTCGGCCTGATCAGCGCGATCGTGTTCACCACGCTGGGGTCGGTCGTCGGCGCGCTCGCCTTGTACGGCGTGGGCGGGGTGCTCGGCCGCGATCGAACGCGCGCGATCGCCGCGAAGCTGCCGTTGGTGAAGGTGGCCGATGTCGACAAGGCCGAGGGGTGGTTCCTGCGACATGGTGCCAAGGCGGTGCTGATCGGGCGGCTGGTCCCGGTCGTGCGGAGCCTGATCTCGGTGCCGGCCGGGGTGGAGCGGATGCGGGTTGCGCTGTTCGTGCCGCTGACCGCCGCCGGGAGCCTGGTGTGGAACTCGTTGCTGATCGTGGCCGGATACCAGCTCGGTGAGCGGTGGCATCTGGTCGAGTCGTCGGTCGGGGTGTTCCAGAAGCTGGTGATCGCCGGTGCGGTCGCCGCGGTCGCGTGGTTCGTGGTCGTGAAGCTGCGCGGGCGTTCAGATCCTGAGAAAGTCAAGTAGCGCGCTCGACTTTGACTACGCTCGAGGTATCACTGCCGATGCCTCAGGAGTTGGGTCAGATGCCCTCAGCCGCGTTCGAATCGCAGGTCGTGCCCCAGGCCGTGTCAGAGGATGGGCCGGTCTGGCCGCAGTCCGTGGTCACGGTGGTCGGCAATCCCCGGGCGGGTTCGCGGACGGCGGCCGCCGCGGCGTCGGTCGCGGAGTTGCTGGCCTCCGAGCTCGGTACTCCGTACCGGATCGACGAGCTGATCGACCTGGTGACGTTCGCGCCGGCGATCTTCGAAGGTGACCGCGCCAAGGATCATCCGGCGTTGGAGAATGCCATCGACCTGGTGTCGTCGGCCTCGGTGATCGTGATCGCGACCCCGGTCTACAAAGGCAGCTACACCGGCCTGCTGAAGAGCTTCCTCGACGTACTGCGGCCCGGGGCGCTGGCCGGCGCCGTCGTCGTACCGGTCACCGTCTCCGCGGCCCCGAGCCACAAGTTGCTCGCCGATCATCATCTCCGCCCGGTCCTCGCGGAGCTCGGCGCCAGCGTCCCGGTCCCCGGCGTGATCCTCGAGGAGCGTGACCTGGAAGACCTCCAGGTCGTCCTCTCCCACTGGATCCGCACCAACGCCGGCATCATCCAGGCCACCACGATCGCCCTTCAGCCGGTCGCGGAACCTACGCCGGCCCGGTAGATCCGGCGTAGCCGCTAGTCGTTGTAGCTCGGTTGGGTGGGGGCGTGGCGGAGGGTTGTGGTTGCCGGGAGCAGCGTCGAGCCGAAGGTGAGGATGGTGGCGGCTGCGACGATGACTCCGTAGATCCACAGTGGTCCGGTGGGGAGCGCGCTGGTCGAGACCTTCGCGGAGAACGGGAGCAGGCAGGCGAGGGCTACCGCGGTGCCTAGCGTGACTCCGGCGAGGGTGACCAGGGTGGTCTCGGTCCACAACATCCGCAGGACCTGCAGTCGGGTCGAGCCGGTCAACCGTTGCAGGGCGAACTCACGGCGCCGGCGCAGGGTCGACGACACGAGCGTGTTGACGACCGAGACCGCGGTGTAGGCGATCAGCATTCCGACGAGCATGTAGTTGACCCACGCCTGCGTCTGCAGATCTTCCGCGTTCGCGGCGACCAAGGTACTGCGGTCTGCGACCTGGACAGTCGGATGAGCTGCCGCCAGCTTGGCCAGCCCCGGTCGTACGTCGGCACCCGGTGCGGCGCGCACGAGGATCTGCTTGGTCAACCCGTCCGTGGTGTGAGCGGCGACCAACGATGCGGGCATGGTGATCGTCTCGTACCCGCGTTCCGCCGCGAACGTCGCGACCACGCGCAGCTTCACCGGGGTTCCGTCGCCCAACGTCATCGTGATCTCGGACCCGACCCCGCGGCCCGTTTTCGTGGCCATGTAGTCCGGGATCGCAACAGTCGAACCGGTCAGGCCCGCGAGCGATCCGTTCGTGAGCCGGACGGGCGCCGTACCGTCCGCGCCCTGGGCGTCCACGCCGATCACCGGCGCACCGTCCTCGTCGAACGGAGCCTTGCGCGGGTCGTCGACGGCGCCGATGCTCCGGACGTACGCCGACGCACTCGCGACGCCCGGTACGGCGCGGACCTGCTGGAGCAGTGCCGGCGACAGACCGGCATCCGAGACCAGTACGGCGTCCGCCCGCAGATCCCGCGTGAACGCCTCGGAGGACGCGTGGACCTGTGTCGTCTGCATGTACAGGTTGGCAGTCGAGATGCCGACGGCAAGCATGACCGGCATCACGGCGGCCGACATCGCGACCGATCGAGCCGAGAGATTGCGGATCGCGAGGCGACCGTTGACCCGAGTCAGTGCCTGCACCGGCCACCGCCAGAACGCCAGCACGGCCTTTGTCCAGAACGGGCCGAGCAGTGCGACACCGATGGCCCAGCAGAGGATCGACGGACCCGCAGTCGAAGCAGCGAGCGGTCCGGTCATCACCGTGGCGGTGACGATCAGCAGCGCGAGTCCGCCGCCGAGGAACAGCAGACCGAACAGCAGCCGCATCCAGCTGAACCACTTCCGCTGCAGCGAAGCCTCGACCAGCGCCTCGACCGGACGGATCTTCGCGGACTTCCGGGCCGCGATCAATCCCGCTCCGATCGCTGCGAGGACTGCGGCACCGGCGCCGGCCGCGAACGGGATCCAGCCTTGCGAGAACTCGATCACCGAGGACGCAACGCCATGAGTGCTGAGCTGGTCGAAGAGGAACCGTCCGAGGAAGGTGCCCGGGATGACGCCTACCGCCACCGCCGGCAGCGAGACCATGAGCGCTTCGCCGAGGATCATCCGGCGGACCTGCCCAGGCGTCGTACCGATACCGCGGAGGAGCGCGAACTCACGCTCGCGGTGCTGAGCGGCCAGGGCCAGGGTCGAGGCGACGACGAACATCATCGTCATGGTTGCGATGCCGCCGAACGAGCCGGCGACCGCGATGAGAGCTGTCTTGTGGGACTCGGCGTCGGGGTGCTCGGCCAGGCCGCGGTCGATGCCTTCACGGACTGTGAGGTTGCTGTCGATGGCCTTCAGTCGGTCCTTCACATCGTCGAGGTTGGTGCCGGGGGCAACCAGTACGCCGACGTCGGCGAAGCGTTCCGGGTTGCGGACCAGCTGGGCTGCGTCGTGGTCGGAGAAGAACGCGTTGCCGGTTGCCGTGGGGGCGATTCCGCTGACGGTGAAGATCTTCGGGTCGCCGTTGATGATCAAGTTGACGCGATCGCCTGGCTTGCCGGACGAAACGACGACCTGACCGGAACGTGGCGCGTGCCCGGTGCTGAGGTGGTAGGGCGCCAGGGAGGCGCTGGACCAGTTGTGGCCCTCGGCAACCGACGGACCGACCGCGGGGAAGGTGTAGTCGCCGATGGCGGAGGAGACGCCTTCTGTGGAACGGATTTTCGCCAGTGCGTCTACCGGGACTCCGACGCGTTCGGGCAGGGGAGTGGCGTCTTCTTCGCCGGGGCGTAGGTGGGACTGTTTGCCGGTGACAACCAGTGCGGTGCCGGCCAGGCGCTGGGGTTCGACGTTGGAGCGGATGCCGGTTTCCAGCAGGCCGCCGCAGGCCATGACGATCGCCGTACCGAAGACGACCGCGACGAAGGTGGCGATGAATCCGCTCTTGCGGTGGCGCAAGGTGCGGATGGCTTGGCGCATCATCCCGCCACCACCTGCAGGTTCGACCGCGCGCCGAGGTGGGTCATCCGGTCGGCGACCTGTTCGGCCGTCGGCGCGGTCAGGCTGCCGGCCAGGACGCCGTCGGCCAGGAAGACGACCTGATCGGCGTACGACGCCGCGACCGGATCGTGGGTGACCATCACGACTGTTTGTCCCTGTGTGCGAACCGGCTCGCGGAGCAGCTCGAGTACGTCGGCCGCGGTCTGCGTGTCCAGTGCGCCGGTCGGCTCGTCGGCGAAGATCACGGCCGGACGGGCAACGAGTGCGCGGGCAATCGCGACCCGCTGCTGCTGGCCACCGGACAGCTCTCCGGGGCGGTGCTTGGACCGATCGGCGAGACCGACCCGCTCCAGGACTTGGCGGACCGCGGCCTTGTTCACGCGCCGGCCGTCGAGCTCCTGCGGCAGGCAGACGTTCTGCCAGACGGTCAGCGCGGGCAGCAGGTTGAAGGACTGGAACACGAACCCGATCCGCTCGCGGCGGAGCTCGGTCAGTTTGCGCTCGCTCAGCCCGGCCAGCGGCAGGCCGTCGATCAGCACCGTGCCCGACGTCGGCCGGTCGAGCCCGGCCGCACAGTGCAGGAACGTGCTCTTGCCCGAACCCGACGGACCCATCACCGCGGTGAAGGTGCCTGGGGCAAATTTCATCGAGATCCCGTTGAGGGCGGTGACGGTGTTCCCGCCACGGCCGTAGACCCGTCGTACGTCCTGCAGGACGACCGAGTATCCGGTCCCGTCGACTGCTTCCTGCTTCGGCTTTCTCATGCCGTCGACGCTACGGAGCAACGGCGTACCGCCCCATGGTGCTGGACCACCGTACGGGGTGGGTGAAACTCCACCCCTGATGAGTGCGCTATGAACGCAGCAGCGCGCGAAGCCCGGCCTTGTAGGTGGCCGGGGTGATGTCGCCGATCAGCAGCCGCTGCAGGACGAAGCCGGGGATCATGCTGAACATGACCTGGGCGACGTGCTCGGGATCGACCTCCGGGTCGAGGGTGCCGTCGGCCTGCGCGCGGCGCGCGATCACCAGGAAATGGTTGCGGAGCATGCAGTACTTGCCCTTCGCGATCTGGCGGATGTCCTCGTTGCGGAGGGCCTCGGCCCAGGCCTGGACGGCGATCCGGGTGACGTCGCCGGCGGGCGCACCCGCGACCCGGACCACCTGGTCGACGGTGGCTTCCAGTGCGGCCAGCGGAGTCAGCGGCTCGTCGGAGGCGAGCAGGTTCTCGAAGAGCTCGTCGACCGTGCTGAGCGCGTCCTCGGCGATCGCCGCGACGATCTCCTCCTTGCTCTTGAAGTAGCCGTACACGGCGCCCGCGGACAGCTCGGACTCGCGGATCACGTCGGCCATCGTCGTCTTGTGGAAACCCTGCGCGTTCATGCAGACGCGGGCCGCCGCGACGATCTGCTCGCGGCGAGCCAGGCGGTGCTCCTCGGTGACCTTCGGCACGCTCGCAACATAAAACGAATGTCCGTTCTTGACAAGTCGCCGAGCCTTCAGGAATCTATAAAGAACGGACATTCGGTTTTCTTCGTCGAGGGAGTTCCCGCCATGACCACTCAGGCGCACGCGGCCGAACGTCGCCGGCCGCCCCTGATCGCCGTCATCGTGCTGTTGACCGCGGTCCTCACGGTGTTCCTGATCGCCTTCGCCTGGCCGTCCGCGCGCTCCGAACCGCGGAACGTCCCGATCGCGGTTTCCGGTCCGACGCCGGCCGTCGAGCAGGTCAGGACCCGGCTCGACCAGGCGATACCGGGCGGCTTCGACATCACCGCCGTGCCGGACCGGCAGACGGCCGTGCAGCAGATCGAAAACCGGGACGTGTACGGCGCGATCGTGCTGGACTCGGCGCAACCCGAGGTGCTCACCGCGTCAGCGGGCGGACCGGTCGTGGCGCAACTCCTGACGCAACTGGCCGATCAGCTGGACACCCGGGCGAAGGTCACCGATATCGTCCCGCTGCCGAAGGACGATCCCCGAGGCGCCGGGTTGGCCGCGGGGGCGCTGCCGCTCGTGCTCGGCGGGATCATCGCGGCCGCTGCTCTGACCCAGTTGGTCGGGCCCGGGGTGAAGCGCGTGATCGGCGCTCTCGCGTTCGCGGTCACCGGTGGGCTCGCGCTCGCCGCCGTACTGCAGTTCTGGCTCGGTTCGTTCGAGGGCAGCTACCTCGGCAACGCGGGCGTGATCGCCATGTCGATCGGTGCGATCAGTGTCACGCTGCTCGGACTCGAATGGCTGATCGGCACGGCGGGCCTCGCGCTCGGCGGCGCGACGATGATGCTGCTCGGCAATCCACTCTCCGGGATGACGAGCGCACCGGAGATGCTGCCGAGCGGCTGGAGCACGCTCGGGCAGTTGCTGCCGCCCGGAGCCGCGGGTACGGCGCTACGGTCCGTGAGCTTCTTCGACGGCGCCGGCGCCGCCAGACCACTCGTCGTACTGGCCTGCTGGTTGGCGGGCGGATTGGCGTTGTGCGCGCTCGGCTCGCTCCGCACGCGGGGACGCGCCGTACCGGCTCGACATGAGGCCTCCGCCGTCGCAGCCTGACAAAGTGAACGTATGACAGCGCGGTGACCGGATCGTTACACCACGGTCACCGCGTTCCTGCCTGACTGGTGCGACAACGTTGTCTGTCAAGCATTGACTTCGGTTGCTCGGGGCTCCTACGGTCGCGGGAAAGCCCGCAGGGTTTGGGCCGTGGTACCGGGATGACAACGATTGCCCGAAGGTGGACCTGATGGTGACAAGGAAACGTTTCATGGCAGCGGCCGCCGCGGGCGCGCTGCTGCTGGGGGTCTCAGCCTGTAGTCAAGGCTCGACGACCAAACAGCCGGAGGCCGGCAGCTCGCAGAGCTCCGGACCCGCGCACATCAAGATCGCGTACCAGCAGTGGGGTCCGGGCGTGGTGATGAAGAACTTCCTCACCGGCGTCAAGACCGAGTACGAAGCCGCGCACCCGGGATCCCAGGTCGAGATCGTTCCGGTCGTTGCCAGCGAGAACGACTACTACACCAAGATCCAGTTGATGATGCGGTCGCCGAACACGGCGCCGGACATCGTCTACGAGGACACCTTCCTGATCAACTCCGACATCACCGCGGGGTACCTGAAGCCGCTGGACGACTACATCGGCAAGTGGGACCAGTGGAGCCAGTTCGAGGACACCGCCAAGGGCGCGGCACGGGGCCAGGACGGCAAGACGTACGGCGTACCGGACGGCACCGACACCCGGGCGCTCTGGTACAACAAGCAGATCTTCGCGAAGGCCGGCCTGCCCGCCGACTGGCATCCGAAGACGTGGGACGACGTGCTCAGCGCGGCGCGCACCATCAAGCAGAAGGTGCCGGGCGTGATCCCGTTCAACATGTACTCCGGCAAGCCGATGGGTGAGGCCTCGGCCATGCAGGGCTTCGAGATGCTGCTCTACGGCACCAAGGACACCCTGTACAACTACGACCAGAAGAAGTGGGTCGTCGGCAGCCAGGGCTTCAAGGACTCGCTGAACTTCGTCAAGACGGTCTTCTCCGAGGGCCTTGCGCCGTCGCCGAAGGACGCGCTCAGCCCGAACATGGGCAGCAAGGTCGGCACCGAGCTGCTGCCGCAGCAGAAGCTGGCGATCGACCTGGACGGCTCCTGGATCTACGGCAACTGGCTGAAGTCCGGCGCCAAGCCGTGGCCGCAGTGGAGCACGGTGCTCGGCCAGACCGCGATGCCGACGCAGGACGGCGGCGGCAAGGGCAAGGTCAGCCTCTCCGGCGGCTGGACCTGGGCGATCCCGGCCAAGTCGAAGAACCCCGACGCGGCCTGGGACTTCATCAAGACCCTGCAGACCCAGAAGAACGCGGCGAAGTACGCCACCGACGGCGCGCAGATCGCGGTCCGCAAGGACGTTGCCGCCGACGCGGCGTACAAGTCCTCCTCGGCGAGCACCCAGTTCTTCACCGACCTGGTCTCGGTCACCGTGTACCGGCCGGCGCTGCCGGAGTACCCGAAGGTCTCCAACGAGATCATCACAGCGATGGAATCGGTGATGACCGGGCAGTCCCAGCCTGACGCGGCCGCGAAGAACTACGACCAGGCGGTCGAGGGCATCGTCGGCGGCAAGGACAGTACGACGACGAAGAGCACTGGCCAGTAGCTCGGAGGATTCTCCCCTGTGACGACGACTGTCGCTCCTACCTCCACGGCCGCCGCTGGTACCCCCAGCCGGCGGCCGCGGGGGGCCAAACTCGTCCGGATGCTGCCGCTGTCGCCGGCCATCGGACTGATGCTGGTCTTCCTGGCCGGCCCGATCATCTACTGCGTGTACGCCGCGTTCACGAACATGGCGCTCACCGGTACCGGCGCGGCGAACGTGAAGTTCGTCGGCCTGGACAACTTCCGCAAGGCGTTCTCCAGCGGCGCGTTCACGAACTCGATCTGGCTGACGCTGGTGTTCACGCTGATCTCCGCGATCATCGGCCAGAACACACTCGGTCTCGGCCTTTCGCTGCTGATGCGCCGGTCGACGAAGGTCGTTCGCAACTTCGTCGGTACGGCGGTCATCGGCGCGTGGGTGCTGCCCGAGGTCGTCGCGGCGTACCTGCTGAGTGCGTTCTTCAACGACGACGGCACGCTGAACGTGATGCTGCACGCGGTCGGCCTGCCCGGACAGGACTGGCTGTACGCGGCGCCGATCATCGCGGTGTCGCTGGCCAACATCTGGCGCGGTACGGCGTTCTCGATGCTGGTCTACTCCGCCGCGCTCAGCGAGATCCCCAAGGAGATCGAGGAGTCCGCGGAGATGGACGGCGCCGGCGGATGGCGGCGACTGATCTTCGTCACGCTGCCGATGATCACCCGCGCGATCATGACCAACCTGATGCTGATCACGCTGCAGACGCTGAGCGTGTTCGGCCTCATCTACGCAATGACCCGCGGCGGCCCGGGGACCAAGAGTCAGACGCTGCCGCTGTACATGTACGAGCAGGCGTTCAGCTTCTCCCAGATCGGCTACGGTACGGCGATCGCGTTGGTGATGCTGGCGATCGGTGCGGTCTTCTCACTGATCTACCTGCGTGGCCTGAACTCGGAGGCAGCATGATTGCCCGCGACCGGATGAGCAAGCTCGCGTCGAACCTGGTGCTGCTGGCCATCGGCGTACTGTTCGTCCTGCCGTTGCTGTGGGTGCTGTTCGCATCGATCAACCGGACGGCGGGGCTGCGCGTCGAGTTCCCGACGCATCCCACGTTCGGGAACTTCAGGGCGGTGCTGAACACCGACACGACGTACCGGCCTGTTCTGAACGGGATCATCCTGTGCGGTGGCGCGGCGTTGCTGACGATGGTGTGTGCGGTGCTGGCGGCTTATCCGTTGTCGCGTTTCAGGACCCGCTTCAACCGGCCGTTCCTGCTGACCGTGTTGTTCTGCACGGGGTTGCCGATCACCGCGGTCATGGTGCCGGTGTACGGGCTGTTCGTGCAGCTGAACCTGGTGGACACCCTGGGCGGCACGATCATGTTCATGGCGACGGCGGCGTTGCCGTTCGCGATCTGGCTGACCAAGACGTTCATGGACGGTGTGCCGATTTCGCTGGAGGAAGCGGCGTGGGTTGATGGCGCCGGAAACATGCGGGCGCTGTGGGCGATCGTACTGCCGCTGATGTGGCCGGGGATCGCGGTCGTGCTGATCTTCACGTTCATCGGTATGTGGGGCAACTTCTTCGTCCCGTTCATGCTGCTGCTGTCGCCCGAGCGGCTGCCGGCCTCGGTCAGCATCTTCACGTTCTTCGGCCAGTACGGCGAACCGAACTACGGACAGCTGGCGGCGTACTCCCTCATCTACACGACTCCCGTCCTACTCCTCTACCTCCTCCTGTCCCGCAAACTAGGCGGCGCCTTCGCCCTGGGCGGAGCAATCAAGGGCTGACCCCCCGCATGACAGCCGCCGCGAAACGGACACCGCTTCGCGGCGGCTGCCTTTTATCCGGCTCCGCCGGGGCGCGCAGAGTGTGCTGGTGCTCGGGTGCGCCGGCGCGGAGTCCAGTCGGTCTGCTCCGAGAGCCGGGCTGGTTCTGACCCTCAGTTGGTGGTGAGGGTGGTGTGGGTTTGTTTCCAGGAGGCGAGTTTTTGGTCGAAGGGCCAGTTCCACTGGGGGTCTGGGGAGGAGTTGGCGTAGCGGGCCAGGGCGATCGGGGCGAGGGGTGCGGTTGATTCGGGGGCGCTGTCGGTGACTACTGCCAGGCGGACCACGAAGGTGACCAGGCGGGTGAGCTTCGAGTGCTCCTTGGTGGTTTCCAGCTCTTTGAGTTGGGAGCGGAGTTGTTTGATGGTGCGGAGGGCCGCGCGGTGTTCGCCTCGGCCGGTTGACGTGGGGACCTCGTCGGACGGGATCCCCAGCAGTTCGGCGATGTCGTCCAGTGCGACATCATCAGAAGAAGAGGACTTGCCGAAGCGGCGTGGTCTGTCGGCCTGGAGGCGGTCGGCGAGTTGATCGAGGAGTTCGTCCAGGCGCTGGACGACCTCGGGGAGTACGCCGTCGGCGCTTCTGCGGCGGTTGGTTGCCAGCGCGGTGACACGATCGTGTTCTGCTTCGACGGTCGCGCGCAGCGACTCGGGCCAGTCGTCCAGCCCGACCAGCTCTTCCTGTGGCGGGGCGGACGCGTTCAGGTCGCCCGCCTGCAACGGCTTGGCGCCGGAGCGAGCCGCGTCGATCTCCTGCTCGAGCTTCTTCTGCGGACCCGGAACGATTGAGCTCACACATCCAGCCTACGCAGGTTCCAGACGGAAGGGACGACCAGCGTGAGTACGGTGATCAGGACGAAGAGGGCGGCGCCGTACAGTTCGACGGCTTTGACGCTGACCACCGCGGCGACGTACCCGACAGTGAGCTGACCCACGGGGCCGGCGATGAACGAGCCGAGCATGTCGTACGACGAGACGCGGGAGAGCTTGTCGATCGGGACGTGCTGGCCGAGGGCCGTCTCCCAGCCGATGCCGAAGATGTCGAAGGCGACGCCGAGGAGGAACGCCGCGATTCCCATCGCCCAGGTGTATGGGAAGAGCGCCAGGCAGAGCATGACCGGGACCGTCAGCAGCATGCCGAGCATGCCCGTGCGCAGCGGGTAGCGGGGTTTGAGGCGGAGCATGATGATGCCGCTGGCAACCAGTCCGGCGCCGAAGCACGCGCTGACGACGCCCCAGCCGGTCCGCCCGAACGTGCGGTCCGCGATCACCGGGCCGAGCGTCTGGTAGCACGCGGTGAAGATCAGGTTCAGCAGGCCGAACGCGAGCACGATCACCCAGACCCACTGCCTGGAGACGAACTCGCTCCAGCCGTCGCGCAGGTCGGTCAGCATCGAGGTGGCCGCGCGCTCGATCCGCGGGATCGTCAGGCGGGACAGCAGCGCGGCGGCGATCAGGAACGTCGCGGCATCGACCGCGAGCCCGACCCCTGGACCGGTCAGCCCGACGATCACGCCGGCGACCGCGCCGCCGCCGATCATCGCGCTCGACCGGGCGAAGCCGGCGATCGCGTTCGCCTGGGGGAGTTCGCCGCGGTCCACGATCGACGGGAGGATGCCGGTCATCGCGGGCATCACGAACGCGGCCGCGATCCCGTTGACCGCCTCGATCGCGGCGAGTTGCCAGATCGTCGCGTGCCCGGAGAGGACGAGCGTCGCGGCGAGAGCCTGCGTGAGTCCGCTGACCGTGTTGGCGACGACCAGCACAAGGTGGCGCGGGAGCCGGTCGGAGATGACGCCGCCGATCAGCAGGAAGACGATGTTGGGGATGCTGCGCGCCGCGAGTACGACGCCGACCGCGCTCGCGGAGTCGGATACATCGAGTACTGCGAACACCAGCGCCACGGGCGCGATCGTCGACCCGAGGATCGAGATGAACCGCGCGGAGATGAACAGCCGCACATCCCGATGCCGCAGTACGGCCAGATCCTGCCGGAACCCCACAACGCCCCCTCCGTCACCCCGAACCCGCCGATCCTACGGCCGGCCCGGTCCGACTTGGCGCGCAGTTTCCGCAGAGCAGATCCGAAGGAAGAACATCCCGGAGTCGACTGCACCCACATGTCCTTCGTTGTCACTGGGTGTGATGGGGCGAATGCCGTTACCTTGGGGTATTGGTCCTCGATCTGCAGGAGGCTCCGTGAAGATCAACGACGTACTGCGTGGTAAGGGCAACCAGGTCGTCACCATCTCCCCAGACGCCACTGTCACCGAGCTGCTCGCCCTGCTGGCCGAGAAGAACATCGGCGCGGTGGTGGTCAGTGCGGACGGGTCGACGGTGTCCGGGATCGTGTCGGAGCGTGACGTGGTGCGGCTCTGGAACGGTACGCCGGACGCGGGCGACGTGCGCGTGAGCGCGATCATGACGGCCGAGGTACACACCTGTACGCCGGACGACCTGATCGACAACCTGATGCGACTGATGACGGACCGCCGGATCCGGCACGTCCCGGTCGTTGTCGACGGCAAGCTTGCCGGGCTGGTCAGCATCGGCGACGTGGTCAAGTCCCGGATCGGCGAACTCGAGTTCGAGAAGGAACAGCTCTCCAACTACATCAGCAGCTGATCGGGCGAGGCTGTTCCTCCGCCCGGACGAGCGCCGCGCGGAGGAACAGGTGACCCGTCAGCTCAGGTCGATCAGGTCGCCGAGGTCGAGGCCCTCGAGCTGTGGCCGCACGTCCTTGGCTTCGCCGACGACGACAACCAGCAGGCCATCGGTCCCGACGTACCGGCGGTAGGCGTCGGTCGCCTCGGCAGCGGTGGTCGCCGCGATCTGACTCAGATAGGTGTCCGCGAAGTCGATCGGTACGCCGTTCGCGATGTTGCTGCCGACCTGCTGGGCGACCGAATCGGCCTGCTCGTAGCGCAGCGGAGCGGTGCGGATCAGGCTGTCCTTCGCCTCCTGGACCTCCTGCTCGGTGAGTCCGTCGCGGGCCTCGCGCAGGATGCGCAGCGCGTCACCGATCGCGGCGCCGGTCACCTCGGTGCGGACGGCGCCGCCGAGGCTGAACGTCCCGCCCTTGCGCGGCGCCGCGAAGCTGGTCCGCGTGCCGTATGTGTAGCCCTTCTCCTCGCGCAGCACTGTGTCCACGCGGGAGGTGATCGTCCCGCCGACCACGTGGTTCGCGACCGCGGCCGAGCCCCACAACGGATCGCGCCGGTCAGGCCCCTTGCACCCGATCAGCAGCTGGCTCTGCACCGAACCCGGCCGGTTGACGAGCACGACCCGGTTGCCCGGGATGTAGATCGGCTCCGGGGTCTCGCCTGCCGGCCCCGCGCCGGACGTCCAGCCGGCGAAGGCCTCGTCGATGATCGCGGCCGCGTCGACACCGGTCGCGTCGCCGGCGAAGAGGATCTCCGCCCGCTCCGGCCCGATGTTCCGGCGGTAGAAGTCGGCGACCTCGACGTTGGTCAGCGGCCGGATCGTGTCGGGCGTACCAGCGGTCGGGCGGGAACGACGGGTCGACGAGTCGAACAGGTGCGACGCGAACGCCTCACGCGCCCGATAGCCGGCGTTGGCGCGCTCTTGGTTGATCTCACCGAGCCGGATCGTCACGTGCCGTCCGACGTCGGCCTGGTTGAACGCGGGCCGGGTGATCGCCTCGGCGAGCAGCGCGACGGCCGGCGCCAGATGCGACACCGGTACGGAGATCTCGACGTGCAGCGCATCCGAGCTGACATCCACGCCGTACGCCGCTCCGTGCCGCTCCAACGCGGCAGCGAACTCGTTGGCCGAATGCAGTTCAGTGCCCTCGTCGAGCGTCCGCGACATGATCGTCGCGACGCCTTCGAGCTCACGCGGCTCGGCGATCAGCGGCATCGCGATCGTGACGCGCACGGTGGCGACGTACTGCCCGGGGCGGTCGAAGACGTGCACCGGTGTACCGACGCTGGTCCGCGTGGTCACGGCCTCGGGGAACCTCCACGGCCGCGGTGCGCCGACAGCCGGTGGGGTGGTCAGAACCTGGCTCATTCCTGCTCTCCTGCCGTCTCTGCCATCTCTGATTCGGCCTCCTGACGGCGGTAGCTGACCTGCACCCGTCCGGCCGCACGGATCCACTTGGCGGCGGCCGCCTGCACCTGCTCGACGGTCACGGCCTGGACCTGGTCGATGCGGGTGTTGATCCGGTTCGCATCGCCGAACAGCAACGCGTGGTGCGAGATTTCGTCGGCCCGGCCGGCGCACGTCGCCAGCTGCTCCAGCCAGTCCCGCTCGGCCTGCGCCTGCACGGTGGCCAGCTCTTCCGAGGAGACGCCCTCGGTGGCCAGCTTCTCGATCTCCTCGAGCAGTGCGTCCTCGACCTTCTGCAGGTCGACGCCGTCCGACGCGATCCCGGTCAGCGTCCCGAACGAGACACCGCCGATCAGCGGCAGCGCGCCACCGGACACCGACTGCGCGATCTGCTCGTCGCGGACGAGCCGCCGGTTCAGCCGGCCGCTCTGCCCGGCCGCGAGGATGTCGAGCGCGAGCCCGGCCGCGTCGAGCTCCGGAGTACCGTCCACGGGCAGCCGGAACATCATCGTGATCAGGTCGGACGGTACGTCGGACTCCACGTCGTCGCGCTGTACGTCGGTCATCGGCCCGATCGTCCCGTCCGGCGCCGGCGGCGGCGTGGGGATCGCGGGCAGGTGGCCGAAGTACCGCTTGGCGGCGTCGAACGCGTCGTCCTCGGACACGTCGCCGACGATCGTCAGGACGGCGTTGTTCGGGCCGTAGTACTTGCGGAAGAACGCGTGCACGTCCTCGAGCGACGCCGCGTCGAGGTCGGCCATCGATCCGATCGTCATATGCGCGTACGGGTGGCCCTCGGGGAACGCGAGCCGGACGAGCCGCTCGTACGAATCGCCGTACGGCCGGTTGTCGTAGCTCTGCCGCTTCTCTTCCTTCACCACGTCGCGCTGGTTGTCCAGGTTCTCCTGGTTGACCGCGTCGAGCAGGTAGCCCATCCGGTCCGCCTCGAGCCAGAGCGCGAGGTCGAGACCGCCGCTGGGCAGCGACTCGAAGTAGTTGGTGCGATCGAAGAACGTGCTCGCGTTCAGGCTGGCGCCGGCGGTCTCCAGCAGGCTGAAGTGCTGACCGGACGCGACATTGCGCGACCCCTGGAACATCAGGTGCTCGAAGAGGTGCGCGAAGCCGGTCAGACCCGGTGGTTCATGGCGCGATCCGACGTCGTACCAGAGGTTCACGGCGACGATCGGGACGGCGCGGTCCGAGCTCACGACGACCCGGAGGCCGTTGTCGAGCGTCTGCTCCGCGATGGGGTACGTCAAGGGCATACCGGCCACCATACGTGCTCACGAAATTCGCGGCAGGTCGTGTCGATTCCGGCCCGGGTCGCGCATCGGAGTGGTAGATGCTGTAACCGGCAGCGGACGAGAGAGGTGACCCCGAGTGGGCAAGTACCTGGTGATGATCTACGACGACGAGGCGAAGTGGGCCGCGGACGACGGGTCGGTGATGGAGCAGAACCACAAGAACCATCAAGTGTTTGCCGAGGCCAATGGTTCCGCGATCCTCGGCGGCGGGCAGCTCGACGGGAGTGAGACCGCGACCTCGATCCGCGCGGACGGCAACGGCGGGTACGTCGTCACCGACGGCGTCTTCGCCGAGACCAAGGAAGTGATGGGCGGGTACTACATCATCGAGGCGGCCGACCTGGACGAGGCGCTCGCGATCGCCAAGCAGGTGCCGTCGCCGATGGGTGGTGTCGAGGTCCGCCCGCTGGTCAACGGTGGCTGACCTGGACGCCCGAGAGACAGCGCAGGCGGTCGCGGAGGCGCACTCGACCGAGTGGGCCTCCGTGCTCGCCGCGACCGCACGCGTCGCCGCGGACCTCGAGCTGGCCGAGGACTGCGTGCAGGACGCGTACGCGAAGGCGCTGGTGCACTGGCGGGAACAGGGTGTGCCGCGGAAGCCCGGCGCGTGGTTGACGACCGTCGCCACGCGGCGGGCGTTGGAGCTTCGGCGGCGAGCTGATGTGGCTCGCCGGAAGCTGCCGTTGCTGGTGCCGGTCGAGGACGTTCCGGACGGGACGTTTCCCGATGACCGGCTGCGGTTGGTGTTCACGTGCTGCCACCCGGCACTGGCCCAGGAGGCGCAGGTCGCGCTGACGCTGCGGCTGGTGTGCGGGTTGTCGTCGGCGGAGATCGCGCGGGCGTTCCTGGTGAAGGAAGCCACGATGCAGGCCCGCATCACGCGCGCCAAACAGAAGATCTCGCGGACCGGCATCCCCTACCGCATCCCGCGTGCCGACGAGTTGCCGGAGCGTATCGAGGCCGTGCTCGACGTGGTGCACCTCGTGTACACGGCAGGTCACACAGCAGTGGACGGCGACGAGCTGAGCCGGCCGGACCTTGCCCGGCGGGGGATCGACCTGGCGCGGATGATGCGGATGCTGCTGCCGGACAACGCGGAGACTGCGGGTCTGCTCGCGCTCCTGTTGCTCACGCAGGCGCGGGAGGCAGCGCGGGTCGAGGCCGGCCGCTTGGTGCTGATGGAGGATCAGGACAGATCACGATGGGATCAGGGACTGATCGCCGAAGGGCTGGAGTTGGTGCCGGAGGCCCTCGCCGGTCGGCAGGACACGGGTGCGACCGTCGGGCGGTTCGCGGTGATGGCCGCGATTGCCGCTGTCCATGCGGAGGCGGGGCGGTGGGAGGACACCGACTGGGGCGAGATCCTCGGGCTCTACGACGTCTTGCTGGCTCGTTGGCCGTCGCCGGTGGTCGCCTTGAACCGGGTGGTGGCGCTCAGCTACGTGGCCGGGCCGGATGCGGCGCTGCGCCAACTGCCGGACGACCCGGCGTTGGCGACGTACCCGTATCTGGCGTCCACCCGCGCGGAGTTGCTCTGGCGCACCGGGAGAACACAGGAGGCGCGGGCGGCGTACGAGGAGGCGTTGGCGTTCACCAGCAACCCGGTGGAGGCGGAGTTCCTGCAGCGCAGGATCATTCGAGGCGCTTGAGTACTTCGTCGTGCAGGCGGCCGTTGGTGGCGACCGCGTTGGGGCCGTTGGGGCCCGGGGCGCCGTCGACCGAGGTGAACCTGCCGCCGGCCTCGTCGACGATGATGGCCAGCGCGGCCATGTCGTAAAGGTTGAGCTCCGGCTCCGCGGCGATGTCGACCGCGCCCTCGGCGACCAGCATGTACGACCAGAAGTCGCCGTACGCGCGGGTCCGCCAGACCGAGTCCATCAGGTCGGCCCACTGGTTCTTCTTGCCGAGCTTCTCCCAGCCCTTGAGCGACGCGTACGACAGCGAGGCGTCCTCGATCCTGCTCACGTCGCTGACCCGGCACGGCTGCGACGAGTGCAGCGCGCGGCCGGTCCAGGCGCCGTCGCCGTACGACGCCCACCAGCGCTTGCCGAGCGCCGGGGCGGAGACCACACCGACGACGACCTGGTCCTCGATCATCAGGCTGATGAGCGTCGCCCAGACCGGGACGCCGCGGATGTAGTTCTTGGTGCCGTCGATCGGGTCGACCACCCAGCGGCGGACGCCCCAGCCGCTCGTGCCGTCCTCCTCGCCCACGAACGCGTCCCGCGGACGGGCCCGGGCGAGCGTCTTGCGCATCACATCTTCCACCTTCTTGTCCGATTCGCTCACCGGGGTGAGGTCGGGCTTGGTGGCCACGTGCAGGTCGAGCGCCTTGTAGCGGTCCATCGTGGTCGAGTCCGCGTCGTCGGCCAGGATGTGGGCGAGCCGCAGGTCATCCGTGTGCGAAGGCATGCCGGAAGGCTAGCCTGAGCACCGCTCGCGTGGTCCAGCCGTCCGGGAACTGTTGCGGATCGGTTGCGGCCCGAATTGAACCGAACAGCCTCGTCGAACGTGCCATTAGGGTCTGACCACGTCGTTACGACTGCCATGGAGGCTGTCCATGTTCGAGCGCTTCGGGGACCTGCCGCTGCACGTGCTCGTGATCCATCTGACGGTCGTGCTGCTGCCGGTGGCCGCGCTGACCCTGATCGCCTTCGCCGTGGTGCCGAAGTGGCGCCGGCTGCTGCGCTGGCCGGCTCTGGTGCTCGGAGTCGGAACGTTGGTGTGCGCGTACGTGGCGAAGAAGAGCGGCGAGGCGTTCGTGAATGCGGTGCCGACGCTGGCGAAGGCGATCCAGCTGCACGAGAAGCGTGCCGATCTGCTGTTCTGGTACTGCGTAATCTTCGCGGTCGTCGCCGTCGCAGCGTTCCTGCTGTTCGCCGGCGTGAGGGGTGACAGGGCAACGAGCAGCCGCCCGCTGGAGCTCGTGACGCAGGCGGCCGTGGTTGTGATCGCGGTGCTGGTGATCTGGCAGACGGTGCGTACCGGTGACGCCGGTGCGAGGGCGGTCTGGGAAGGCCAGCTGCCGCCTAAGTAGGCTCCGGCGCGTCTCTGAGCTCGCGGCCTTCGCGAGAAGCCAGCAGGCGCCGGAACGAATCCACTCGGGCCGGGTCTGCGCGGCCCTCGCGGATGGCTTCGTCGAGCGCACAGTCCGGTGCGTCAGCCGTGTGCGTGCAGCCGCGGGGGCAGTCCGCGGTGATCTCTGCCAGGTCGGGGAACGCGTTGATCAGACGGCCCGGATCCACATGCGCCAGACCGAACGACCGGATGCCCGGAGTGTCGATCAGCCAGCCGCCGTCAGGTAGCTGCAGTACGACGGTGTTCGTCGAGGTGTGGCGTCCGCGACCGGTGACCACGTTGACGATGCCGGTCGCGCGGTCCGCGCCGGGGATCACGCCGTTGACCAGAGTGGACTTGCCGACACCGGAGTGGCCGACCAGAACGCTGGTCCGGTTGTGCAGCTGCTCCCGGAGCTCGGTCAGGTCGCCGCCCTGGTGCGTGGCGACCGACTCGACGCCGAGCGGGCGGTAGATCGACAGCAGCGGGTCCGGGTCGGCCAGGTCGGTTTTGGTGAGGCAGAGCAGCGGTCGCATGCCGGCGTCGTATGCGGCGACCAGGAAACGGTCGATGAGACCAGTCCGCGGTTCTGGGTTCGCTACGGCGACGACGATGACCAGCTGGTCCGCGTTCGCGACCAGGGGGCGCTCGACCGGGTCGTCGTCATCGGCGGAACGGCGCAGCAGCGTCGTACGGGGGAAGACCTCGACGATGCGGGCCAGCGTGCCTTCGTCGCCGGTGGCATTGCCGTCGAGTTTGACCCGGTCGCCGACGATCACGCCGGTGCGGCCGAGCTGGCGGGCCTTCATCGCGGTGACCTCGTGACCTGTGGCCGTGTCACCGACCCAGGTGGTGTAGCGGCCGCGGTCGCGGGTGATGACGATGCCTTCGGTGGCGTCGTCGTACGAGGGTCGGTCCTTGGTCCGCGGCCGGGTCCGGCGCTTGGGGCGGTCGTACTTGGCCTCCTCGTCGTACCGCGACATCAGCTGACGAGCTCCGACCACAGAGCGGGGAACTCGGGCAGGGTCTTCGCCGTGGTTCCGATGTTCTCGATCTCGAGGCCGTCGACGAGCAGGCCGAGCACGGCGGCGGCGTGCGCCATCCGGTGGTCGGCGTAGGTGTGGAAAAGCCCGCTGTGCAAGGTCTTCGGCCGGATCGCCAGCCCGTCCTCGAGCTGCGTGACGTCCCCACCGAGCGCATTGAACTCGGTCTCGATCGCCGCCAGCCTGTCGGTCTCGTGGAAGCGCAGGTGCGCGATACCCCGCAGGTACGACGGACCGTCGGCGAAGGCCGCGACGGCAGCAATCACCGGCGACAGTTCGCCTACCTCGCTCAGGTCGAGGTCGACCGCCGCGACCCGGCCGGTGCCGCGGACAGTCAGGCCGTCTGGCGACCGAGTCACCTCCGCGCCGAAGCGGGTGAAGATCTCGCGCAGCTGATCACCCGGCTGCGTGGTCTGCGCCGGCCATCCGGTCATGGTCACCGTCCCGCCGGTGACGACGGCCGCGGCCAGGAACGGCGCCGCGTTCGACAGGTCCGGCTCGATCGCCGTGTCCAGCGCGCGAATGGGGCCCGGGGCAACGACCCACCGGTTCGGCTCGGCGTCGTCGACCTGGACACCGCGCTCGCGCAGCATACCGACCGACATGTCCAGGTGCGGCTGGGAAGGCACGGGCTTCCCCTCATGCCGGATGTCGACGCCCTCGTCGTACCGCGCGCCGGCCAGCAGCAACGCCGAAACGAACTGGCTCGACCCGGACGCGTCCAGCGTCACCTTCCCGCCCCGCACCGAACCGGTGCCCGACACGGTGTACGGCATCCGCCCGGTGCCACCGTCCTCGATCTGTACGCCGAGGGTCCGCAGCGCGCCGAGGATCACGCCCATCGGACGTTCCCGCGCGTACTCGTCGCCGTCGAAGGCGACCAGACCGTCAGCCAGCGCGGCGACCGGCGGCACGAACCGCATCACGGTGCCTGCAAGACCACAGTCGACGGTGGCCGGGCCTTTGAGCGAGCCAGGGGTGACGGTGACCGTCGCACCGCTCTCGGTGATGCCGACGCCGAGCGAGACCAAGGCGGAGCGCATGAGGGCGGTGTCCCGCGCCGCCAGCAGCCCGGTCAGGTGGGACGGGCCGTCGGCGAGTGCGGCGAGGATGAGGGCACGGTTGCTGATGGACTTCGACCCCGGCACCGTGACCGTACCGCTCACGGCTCCGGTGGCCCGCGGCGCCGGCCAGCCCTGCAACTCGCTCATCCCACTCCCTCGACTCAGGTATTTCGGGTATCTACAGCCCTGAGCCTAGGGCATGGCGAATCAGCCCAGGTGGAGTTCGGCCTTCGCGAGACGAGCAGCCTGCTTCGCCTCGCGGGCCAGCTGCTTGGCCTCGCGCTTGGCGGCGTTCGCGCCGCGCTTGGTCTCCCGCTTGGCCGCCTTCGCGCCGCGCCTGGTCTCGCGCTTGGCTGCCTTCGCACCGTGTGTGGCGCGCCAGGCGACACCCGGCTTGCCCTCGGTGTCGACCGCGGCGAGCAGCAGACCGCCCATGATGCCCAGGTTCTTCATGAACTGGATGCGCTGCTGGTAGCGGACGGTCTTGTCCTTCTCCAGCCAGAACGGGTGTCCGGCGAGCGTCGTCGGCACCAGCGAGGCCGCCAGCAGGGACGCTCCGAGGCGACGGCCCTTACCGGTCGCCAGGGCGAGGCCGCCGAGCACGTGGACCGCGCCGTTCAGCCGGACCAGATTGGCGGTCGTGTCAGGGAGCCGGTCGCTGACCTGCGCCGGCGCGACCCGCTTCACCATCGGCACCAGCCGGTCGGTGACCGGCTGCGCCTTCGGCACCAGCGGCTCGGGGTTGCGGATCGCGTTCGCGCCCTGCGCGACGAAAATTACGGACAGCAACGGCCTGGCCAATGCGCGCACGACAGTCATGCCTCCTTCATACACCACGGTTTGTACGACTTCCGGTACCCACCGCTGATGCGGATGCTCAGATCGGGCAGCCGTCCGGGCCGCACGCGGCGTCACCGTCGGTCGTCGCGCCCGGTGCGGTGATGAGAGTTACCGGCTTCCGGTCCGCGTTCGCCCGGCGCAGCGCTTCCTGGAAGACCTCCACAGGCTGCGCCCCGCTCACGCCGTACTTCTCGTCGATGACGAAGAACGGCACGCCGTTCGCGCCGTACGCCAGGGCCTGTGCCTGGTCCGCCGCGACGTCGTCGGTGTACGCCGTACCCGCGAGGACCTCACGCACCTGCTCCGTGGGCAGACCGGCCTCGGTGGCCAGCTCGGTCAGCGTGGCGTGGTCACCGACCGGGAGGCCGTCGGTGAAGTACGCCTTGAGCAGGCGCTCCTTGAGGCGACCCTGCGTCTCCGCGGGCACCTCGCCGGCCTCCTCGAGCTCGCGAGCGAGGTGGAGCAACCGGTGCGCGTCCACGGTGTTGGCCGGCTTCGCCTGGTCGAGGTGGTACTCCAGACCGACCTCGGCGGCGATGTCGGTGACCTGTGCGTTGGCCTGCAGGGCCCAGTCGCGGCCGCGGCCGTACTTCTCACTCAGCCGGGTGGCCAGGTCCCGCGGGTCGTCGTTCGTCGACGAGGGGTCGAGCTGGAAGCTGTGCCAGACGACCGTCGCGGTGTCGCCACTGGCAGCCAGGGCCTCTTCGAGCCGACGCTTGCCGATGTAGCACCACGGGCAGACGACGTCGGACCACACATCAATGCGCATAACTGTCGCAACTGGGCACTTTCCGCACCTATTCCCAACCAGGTGCCGGTGTGACGCGTCTGACGCTCCATGGACGACGAACTCGTGCGGACCCTCCTGAAAGAGCAGCACCCGGACCTGGCGGACTTGGAGCTGCAGGAGGTCGTCGGCGGCTGGGGCAACCAGATGTGGCGCCTCGGCGAGGACCTGGCCGTCCGGATGCCCCGCGGCCACGGATCGCCCGAGCTGCTCCGCAAGGAGCACCGCTGGATGCCCGAGCTTGCCACTCGCCTTCCGCTGTCGGTCCCCACGCCGGTCCGCCTCTGTGAACCGTCGGACCGCTTCCCCAACCCGTGGCTGATCACCACCTGGGTTCACGGAGTACCCGCGGAGCACGCACCGATCACGGACCCGGCCGCAGCCGATGTACTGGCCGATTTCCTGCTGGCTTTGCACACCGAGGCGCCTGCGGAGGCGCCGATCAGTGCGCGGACTGGTCTGCCGCCCGGCCTGGGCTTCCCGGAGGTCCAGGAGTACGTCGGCCGTCGCGACGAACTCCGTACGGTCTGGGAGGACGCGGTGGCGGCGCCTGCGTGGGGCGGGCCGCCGCTGTGGATCCACGGTGACCTGCACCCTGCCAACGTGGTCGTTGGCGATGGCACGCTGACCGGCGTCGTCGACTTCGAGGAGCTGTGCGCAGGGGACCCGGCCAACGACCTCGCCGCCGCCTGGATCCTGCTCCCGGACGGCGCCGCCGACCGCTTCTTCGAGCGCTACGGCGCGGACGACGCGACGGTACGGCGAGCTCGCGCGTGGGGTGTGATCCGTGCGCTGTTCCTGATCGCGATGGGCATCAACGGCGAGAAGGGCATCCCCGGCGGCAAGGCCCACTGGAAACCGGCTGGGCACGCGGCGCTCGAACGCTTGCTGTAGTTCGGGGGATTTCCGTCGCCGGCCGGTTCGGGTGCTGACAGCGGCTGTTCCGCCGTGTCAGCCCGGCGGCTGCCCGGTGTCAGGGCGGTCTTCGAAGCTTGTCTCGATCGAACAAGCTCTCCCGAATCGAAAGGTACGACGATGCCTACTTTCAACACCCCCGAGCCGATCTCCGCAGTCCTCGACATCCCCGCGGGCCGGATCCGGTTCGTCGCCGGCGACCAGGCCGAGACCGCGGTCGAGGTCGTCCCCGCCGACCCGTCGAAGAGCCGTGACGTGAAGGCGGCGGAGGCGGCCCAGGTCGGGTACGACGCCGGCGTCCTGCGGATCGAGATCCCGGCCAAGAACCAGTACTTCGGTCCGTCCGGATCGGTCGGGGTGACCGTCCAGCTGCCGGCCGGTTCCCAGGTCGAGGTGAAGGTCGCCAGCTCCGAGCTCCGGTCCACCGGGCGTCTCGGCGACGTGGCGATCAACAGCGCGCACGGCTCGATCGACCTCGAGGACGTTGCGAGCGCCCGCCTCACCCTGACCGCCGGTGATGTCTCGATCGGCCGCCTCAACGGATCCGCGGAGATCCGGACCAGCAAGGGCGACATCCGGATCGCCGAGGCCGCCGCCGGCGCGCTCGAACTGCGCACCGACGTCGGCGAGATCGAGGTCGGCGCCGCCGCCGGTGTCTCGGGCTCGCTGAACGCCGGCACCACCACCGGCCGGATCGACAACGCGCTCAAGAACGCCGAAGGCGCCGGCGCCGAGCTGACCATCCACGCGACCACCACCGTCGGCGACATCGTCGCCCGCAGCCTCTGAACCTCCCGTCCCGATCGAAGGAGTACGCCACGATGTCCACCCCCAACGGCTTCACCGAAGCGGGCCTGCTCCGGCTGCACGACGTACTCGCCCGGCACGTCGACTCCGGGAAGATCCCCGGCGTCGTCGCCCTGGTCAGCCGGGGCGACGGCGAGCCGCACGTCGAGACGCTCGGGACCATGCGCCACGACGGCGGCGCCCCGATGCAGCGCGACACGATCTTCCGGATGGCGTCGACGTCCAAGCCGGTCTCGATCTCGGCCGCGATGGTGCTGCTCGACGAGTGCCGGCTGCGGCTCGACGACCCCGTCGAGCCGTGGCTGCCCGAGCTCGCGAACCGTCAGGTGCTGAAGCGGATCGACAGCCCGGTCGACGACACCGTGCCGGCGAAGCGGCCGATCACGGTCCGGGACGTGCTGACCTCGACCTTCGGGCTGGGCATGGACATGACGATGATCGGTACGCCGATCATGGCCGCCTTGTTCGAGCAGGGCATCACACCGAACGGACCGGTACCGATGCCGGAGCAGGACGAGTGGATGCGCCGGCTCAGCACACTTCCGCTGATGTACCAGCCCGGCGAGCGGTGGCAGTACCAGATCAGCAGCGACCTGGTCGGCGTACTCGTCTCCAGGGTCACCGGTCAGTCGTACGACGACTTCCTGCGCGAGCGGATCTTCGAGCCGCTCGGGATGAAGGACACCGGGTTCTGGGTGCCGGCCGACCAGATCGACCGCCTGCCTCCGCTGTACGCGCCCGACCCGGCGACCGGCGAGTTCCAGGTGTGGGACGAGGCGGAGGGAGGCCGGCACAGCGCTCCGCCGGCCTTCCAGGGTGGTGGCGGCGGGCTGAACTCCACCGCGGACGACTATCACGCGTACTTCCGGATGCTGCTGAATCACGGCGTGCACAACGGCCAGCAGATCCTGTCCAAGCCTGCAGTGGAGCTGATGACCAGCAACAGCCTCACACCGGGGGTGCTGGCCGCACGCGAGACGCTGGCCCGGGACAACGTGCACATCTCGTTCGGCCAGGGACAGCAGGGCGGCTGGGGCTTTGGGATGGCTGTCCGTACGTACCGGGGCGACTACGCGCCGATCGGTCAGTTCGGCTGGGACGGTGGCGCCGGTACCTCGACGTACGCCGACCCGGTCAACCAGATCGTCGGCATCCTGCTCACGCAGGTCGGTACGACGGTGCCGTCCGCAGTGCAGCTGGCAGGCGACTTCTGGACCACGCTCTACCAGGCCATCTGACCAGGCGGCCGGACCGCTGAGGTAAGCGGTCCGGCCAACGGCTGTCTCAGCTGGCTGCCTGCTCGATGACGCGCGTGACCGTGCTCGAGTGGGACAGAGCGACCAGGTGCGAGGCACCCGGCACCTCCACGATCGTGGCGTGCGCGCGCTCGGCCATAAAGCGCTCAGCGGCCGGTGCGATCGCGTGGTCGCCGGTCGGGATCACGGCGTACTTCGGAAGCGCGGCGGGTGCCGTCGAAGCGACCTTTTCGTCGAACGCCGCGGCGTTGATCGGCCGCTGGGACGCACCGAGGACTGCGGCCTGTCGCGCCGGCAGATCGGCAGAGAACACCTGGTGGAACGCTTCGGGCTTCACCAGCAGGTCCACACCGCCCGGGTAGGCGATCGTGCTGGTCGTATCCGGTCCGAGCTCACTCCCCGGATACTTCGCGTTCAGCGCCCCGATCGTCTCACCGGCCTCCGGGATGAACGCGGCGACGTACACCAGCGACTTCACCCCACTCGTCCCGGCCAGCTCGCTGACCAGCGCACCGCCGTACGAGTGCCCGACGAGCACCTTCGGACCCGGGATCGTGTTCAGGACGCCCTGCAGGTACGCCGTGTCCGAGGCGACCCCACGCAGCGGTACGGCAGGGGCGACGACGGTGTACCCGTCGCGCTGGAGCCGGCCGGCCACCTCGGACCAGCTCGCCGCATCAGCGAACGCACCGTGCAGCAGGACGATGGTCGGCTTGGACTTGTGATCGGTCTGGGCGCTCGCGGTCGTGACGCCGGCCAGCGTGACAACCGCTGCGGCGGCGACTGTGATCAGGTGACGGAGTTTCATTTCGGGGTTCCCTTCGTGGTTGCTTGGTTGAAGGAAACCGCTGAACGCCTACCTGCCGGATCGAGTGAACAGGTGAATCTGTCAGCGCCGGATCACGTGCTCAGGGCCCCCGGTGCACCCGAATCTCATGCGTTTGGGGGAGGACCGAACCGCTCCAGCACCAGTCGGGTCAGCTGGACCCGCGAATTGACCCCCAGCTTGGCGAACACAGCCCGTAGGTGCGTCCCGACCGTGCTGGCCGACAGCACCAGCTCCTCGGCAGCAGACCGGTTCGTGTGCCCCTCCGCCACCAGCAATGCGACCCGGCGCTCCATCGGAGTGAGCGACTCCCACCCCTCCTGCGCTCGTGGCGGTACTGCGGCCCATCGTCGTCGCCGTACGCCGGCTGCCTGCAGCACCGCCTGGATCCGCCCCGCCGGTGCGGTCGCGCCCAGAGCAGTCAGACTGTCCAGCGCTCGCTCCAGCGCCGGGACACCAGTCTGGCGATCACCGGCCGCCAGAGCGGCTCGGCCCAACCGTTCTTCGGCCAGGGCGAGCAGCAGGGGTCGGTTCGCAGTACGTACCACGTCAACAGCCTCCAGCAATTCAGTGACATCGTTGCCCGCAGCCACGACCGCGAGTGCCCCGCGGCTCGCTGCGGACGGACTGAGCCGTGCCAACTCAGCTGTGGCATCGGCCTGCAGCAACAGAGTGATCCGGTCGGGGAAGTCCGGCGGGGTGACGGCCAGGCGGCGGACCGCCTTCGCATCGCCGTCTGCGATCGCCAGCAGCGTGGTGATGGTCGGATCGCTCCCGGCCAGCTTCCTGGCCTGGGTCAGGTGACCACGAGCCAGTGCGACGAGTGCGAGCACCTGGTCCGCTGCCGGAGCCAGGGTCCTGTCGTGCAACTGATCCATCCAGCGCAGACCGGAATTGGCAGCGCTCTCCGCCTCCTGCAGGTTGCCGGCGGCGTACTCGAGTCGCGCGCGCAGCACCGCGAGCTGCGGCGCCCACGAAGAATCACCTGCGGTCATCAGCTCGCGCACTCGCTCCAGAGCAGCTGGCAGCTCGTCAGCCTCGGCCCGGCAGTACAGCTCACCGATCTCAACCAGCGTGTCGGGCAAGCTCCCCAGACCGGCCTCCGCTTGCCGCGCCGCGGCGTACAGGTCGCGGGCGTCGGCGTACCTGCCTTCAGCGCGCGCCTGCTCGGCCGCAGCCACCTGCAAGATCGCCTGCGCCACCGGGTCGTCTGAGGTCCCTGGAACCTCTGCTCCGGCCAGCGCACGGTAGGCCTCCAGCCGCGGGTCGGCGACGCTGAGCTCCTGTACGTCGAGACGCCCGCTGGACCACTGGTACGGCGCGAGGTGTAGCCGGACCGTCGTCTGCAGCTCAGGGGTGATCGGTCCGAGGTAGAGCGCCGAACCGCTGAGCAGGTCGTCGGCGAACGCCTTCGCACGGTCGTACTGCCGTGCGGCGAGCAGGACGCTCACCACCTCCACACCGACCTCGGCACGCAGCGGATCGTCCAGGCGCGTCAGCTCGAACGCGTTCTGGATGATCTCGGCAGCTGTGATCGACATCGTGGTCAGCAGGTCGCGCGCCGCCTCGCGCAGTGTCGAGATGGCAGCCACATCACCGGACTGGGCGACCGCGAGCACATGCGGCGCCGCGGCAGCCGCACCTCGTCCCGCGGACATGAGCTGGGTCGCAATCGCGCCATGCAGCGCTCGCTGGGCCGACGGCGGTACGTCGGCCAGTGCCGCGGACCGCAGTAGCTCGTGGCGGAACCGCAGTACGGAACCGGAGTCCGTCAGCAGACCGGCCTGGATCGCCTCCTCCAACGGCGCTGCGAGCCGTGCGACCGGGGCAGCCATCAGTACGGCGACGTCCTCGAGGCGGAACTCGCTGCCGAAGACGGCGGCGGTCCGCACGAGGTCGCGGCTCAGCTCGGACAGGCCGCTGGTCCGGCGGCGAACGCCCTCGACCAGACCGGTGGGAAGCGGACCAGAGGCGTCGGCATCGCTCAGGTACAGGCCGGCGACGAGTTGCTCGGCGAGGAACGGAATGCCCTGCACACCCGCGAGTTGGACGGCGAGAGCTGGGTCGACCGAGTGATTCAGCCGGTCCGCGGCTAGGTCCTGGATCGCGTCCGCAGACAGGGGCTGAAGCGGGAGGTGGTGGACCGGGACCTGGTCGCCGACCGCTTCGATCAGTTGGTCGGTGAATGTGCCTGGACGGCTGCCGAGCAACCAAAGCAGCTTCGCGGCCGAGAGGCGGGCGATTGCAACCCGCAGTACGAAGGCAGTGAGCGGATCTGACCACTGTGCGTCGTCCAGCACGATCAGCGTGCGGCTGCCGGCCAGGCGGCGGCCGATGAGGTCTGCGAGGCGCTCGGCCAGCCAGAGTGGCTGGGTGTTGAGTGAGGCCAGTTCGAGGAAGTCGTCGGTGCCGATCAGCGGCTCCGGTCCGGCGCGCAGCGCAGGCGCGAGGGACGCGAGCGGGCTGATGTTGTCGTTCTGGTGTGCGGCCGCGCTGGCCACCAGGAAGCCCTGCCGCTCGGCCTGCTCGATGGCGGCCGCCAGCAGTGCAGACTTGCCGATCCCAGGTTCACCGCTGACAACGGCAAGCGAAGCGCGACCGTTGCCGGCCGAGCGCAGCGCGTCCAGGAGCCGTCCGAGCTCCTGGGACCGTCCTCGTAGCAGCGCCACCGTGGATCAGCCGCAGCGACGAACAGCGAGGAGGGCGTAGGTCCGGGCGGCCTGCAGTACGTCGGCCAGCACCACGTGCTCGTCCGCGGCGTGGGCATACCGGACATCACCCGGTCCGTACTGCAGCGTCGGGATGCCCGCCCCGGCGTACAGCCGCAGATCCGAGCCGTACGGCGCGCCGCAGACGTCGGGGGCAGACTTACCCGTGTCGATCACAGCCTGCACGGTATCGGTGAGCAGCGGCTCACCGTCCGGCAGGACCCCCGACGCGAACGCACCGCCCGGCCAGCTCACTTTCACCGGGTGATCGCGCAGCCAATCGTCCTCGATACCGGCGACCGCGTCCTCGAAAGCCTTGCGCGCCTCATCGACCGGCTCACCGAGGCGTACGCCGTACCTGCCCTCGGCGATCAGGCGGTCGGGCACGGTGCTCGCCCAATCGCCGGCCGAGATCGTGCCGACCGACAGCGGGTTCGCGAGGTCGAGGTGCGCGAGCAGCGGATGCGGATCGGAATTGCGCGCGGCCTCCAGCTTCTGCAACGCGGTCTGGATCACGGTGAACTTCTCGATCGCGCTCACCCCGCGACTGCGCGTCGAGCCGTGCGTCGCCAGCCCTGGTACCTCCAGCCGGAACGTCAGCGAGCCTGCGTTGGCGGGGATCACCGCTCCGGCCGTCGGCTCGGCGATCAGGCACGCCTCGCCACGATGACCGCGACGCAACGTCGCGAACGCACCGAGCCCGCCGTCCTCCTCGCCGATCACCGTGTGCACGGCCAGCGGCTTGCGCAACTGGATGCCGGAGGCAACAATTGCCGCCACCGCACCGAGGACCGCCGCGACACCGCCCTTCATGTCGCAGGTCCCGCGCCCCCACATCACGCCGTCCTCGATCCGCGCGTCGAAGGCATCACCCGGCACCACATCCACATGCCCGTTGAAGATCAGCCCCGGCGTCCCGTCCCCACCCAGCACGCCGACACAACCCCACGCCTCGCCACGCTCGACCTCCATCCCCGGGAAGTCCGGGTCGGACGTCAAACACTCCAGATCCAGCCGCCAGTGATCAACCGATGCCCCGAGCGCCCCGAGCCGCTCAGCACACCACGCCTGTACGACGCTCTCGGCCGCGGTCCCGTCAACGCTGGGAATCCGCACCAACTCCCGCAGCTCCGCGACGATCCGCTCGTCGTCGATCGCCGCCAGCACAGCCCGCTCGGCCTCACTCGTCATGCGCACATCATGCCCAAGGTCAGGCACCGAGCAGGTCGAGGACCCTCCGAGCGCCGTACTCGATCAGTTCGGCCGATCCCACTCGGGCACGGACGAACTCGGCGATGGTGACGTACGCCGCCCCCGCGCACAGCGCGACCGTTGGCCGTCCGGCGGCTCGCAGCGCCGCTTCCACGAACAGCTCGTCCACACCGGGTGCGGCGCCGTCCCGCGCCGCCGACGTTGCGAGCGAGATCAGGTCGTACGCGCGGGAGCCTGCGCCGGCCGCCTCGATGTCGACGATGCCGGTGATCCGCCCGTCCTCGACGATCAGGTTCCCGAGGTTCAGATCGCCGTGGACGAAATCGTTGTCCGGCAGCACCTCGTCGCGGTACGGCCGGCACAGCAACTCATAGCGGCGGAGCAGCTCGTCGGTCTCACCGCCGTACTTGCTGACGCGTTCCCAGATGCCGTCCCAGCCCTCCAGGACCACGCCGCGGGACCACGCCGACCAGCTGATACCCGGTTCCGGCACCAGATCGCGTTGCAGCTCGCACACGGCGATCAGCTCGCGGGCGAGTGCCTGGTCGACCACCGAGTAGTCGCGGACCGGCGTACCGGACACGAACTCCTGCAGCTGGTACGGCGACCCCGCGGCCGTCGTGCCCACGGCCAACCAGGCGGGCGTGGGATAGCCGACCGCGCGGGCGCGACGGACGAGCTCGGCCGCCCGCCGTACCCGTGCTGCCCAGCCGGGGTCGTCGGTCCACTTGAGGACGACGCCGCCGGTCAGCTCGAACGCGCCCGACTGGAACCCACCGGTCAGTTGCCGGACCAGCCGATAATCGGTGCCTAGGGCAACGTTCAGCTCGGCGACAACCGACTCGGTGGTGTCCATCAGGGCATCACGGCGTGAGGCGGTGCAGGTCGCGGGGGAACAGCGTGACCTCACGGACGTTCTCCGCACCGGTCAACCGCGCGACGAACCGCTCCAGCCCGATCGCGAACCCGCCGTGCGGAGGCATCCCGTGCTTGAACGCCTGCAGATACGAGCTGTACGCCGGGGCGTCCGCCGACTCGCCACGTGCCTCGAGAGCCGCGACGTAGTCGGAGTGCCGGTGCAGACGCTGGCCACCGGTGACCAGCTCGACCCCGCGGAACAGCAGGTCGAACGAGTTCGACCACCGCGGGTCCGACGGCTGCGGATGCGTGTAGAACGGCCGCTTCACCATCGGATAGCCCTCGACCGCGACGAACTCGCTGCCGTGTTCGCGCCGCGCCCACTCGCCGATCGCACGCTCGTCGGCCGGTGCCAGGTCCGGCTCGTCCGGGTCCGCGCCGGCGATCTTCAGCGCCTCGGTGAAGTGCACCACCGGTACGTCGACCGGGATCTCCGGCAACGCAACGCCCAGCCGCTCCAACGCACCAGTGGCCCGCTCACCGACTGCTGCAAGCATTCCGGCAACCGCCGAGCGCAGCATGACCAGCACGTCCCGGTGGTCGCTGATGAACCCGAACTCCGCGTCGAGCGACACGTACTCCGCGAGGTGCCGGACCGTGTCGTGCGGCTCGGCCCGGAACACCGGACCGACCTCGAAGACCCGCTCGAACACCCCGACCATCTGCTGCTTGTAGAACTGCGGCGACTGCGCGAGGTACGCCGGTCCGCCGAAGTAGTCCAAGGCGAACACGTTCGCGCCGGACTCGGTCGCCGTACCGACGATCTTCGGCGTCTGGATCTCCGTGAAGTCCTGCCCGCTCAACGCCTCGCGGAACCCGTGCATGGCCGCCGCGGCGATCTCCCACCCGGCCCGGACGACCGGGTGCCGGAGCGCGACCGGTGCGTTGTCCAGTACGACGGGAAGCCCCGCGCCAACCGTCGGCCGCCAGAGCTCGATCGGCGGCGTCGCGGCCGGTTCGGTCAACGGCTCGATCACCGGGTCGACGATCTCCGCGCCGCCGGGAGCCTGCGGGTTGGCGGCGATCGTCCCGGTCACCTGAATGACCGTCTCTTCACCCAGCTCGTCCAGCTGCGCCTGTACTTCAGGAGCCTTCACGACGATCTGGGCCAGGCCGGACCGGTCGCGCAGGATCAGGAAACTGACGGCTGCGAGCCGTCGTCTTCGGTGCACCCAGCCGGCCACCGTGACGGACTGGCCTACTGCTGAGGGGATCTCATGGCTGAGAATGCGCATTGCTGTTTCACCTCCAGGTCTGTGTCGAACCCCGGAGGTGTGGGCGAAGGGGAATCTCGCGGTGCCACCACACCTTCACCGGATCCCTGGATGTCGCAGCGATCCGGCCTCTTGCACAACATCCGCTCGGGAGTGTCTTCGCCACCGCTCCACGTGCCGCCTTCACAGCTACCGGCGACTCTCTCGGACGTGGTGTACGGCGCTACTCGGTTCCGTCAGCGCGAACAAACCCAGAATAAGGGATCGAGCAACCCCATTTCACCGACAGCAGTGTTCACCGACGGCACTGTTCACCGGCAGCTGTTTCACCGGCAGCTGTTTCACCGACGTGAGGACGTCGGCGGGATCTGGACGCTGTCGGTGTCCTCGCGGCCGCCGAGCCGGGCGTGCACGGTGATCGCGTTGTTCGACCCGGTGCCGGGGAACCAGGCGTTCCACTCCGAGTTGAGCGGCTTCTTGTAGTTGTTCGTCCAGCAGGTCGCGCGCCGGATGTCGGTGGTCCGGTCACACGTCCATCCCGGACTCCAGACCGGCAGCAGCGTGAGGTTCTTGCCCCAGGAGATGTCCAGGGTCACCTTTCGCCCGGTGGCGCCGTTGACCTGCAGGAACCTGTTGTAGACGAACGGGTTCGGGTCGGTCTGCGGCGTCGGGGTGAGGATCTGCAGCAGCGACTCGTCCTGCTGGACCTCCGGCAGTACCTCGGAGTCGGTGTCGCTGACCAGGTCCGCCGTCGCGGCGACTGTGAACGTCCGCGCCGCGGTCGACGAGTCATCGGGTACGTCGAAGTTCGCCGGCAGCGCCGCGGGACGGTCGGGGTTCAGCGCCGTACACGTCTTGGTCGACGAGGAGCACTTCCAGCCGGACGGGTTCGCGGCGATCGGCCACTCGAGCTCGGAGCCGTAGCTGAGCTTCAGCGTCACCTTCGTGCGGTCGGTGCGCGGGGCAACGGTGATGATCCGGTGGTGGACGTCAGGGTCGGCCTTGCCGTCAAGGATCTTCAGCAGGTTCTCGTCGGTGCTCGGCTGGGCCTGCACGGTCGCCGAGTCGTCGTCGTACAGCCGGCCGGTCTTGGCCGAGACGGTGAACGTACGGTCCGGGGCCGTGCCGCCGGTCGGTGCGTCGAAGGTCACGGGCAGCGGCGCCGGCGCCGCCGGGTTGCTCGCCGTACACGTGCCGGCCGTCGCGTTGCAGCTCCAGCCCGGCGGGTTGCCGGTGAGGGGCCATTCGAGCTCGGCGCCGTACTTGAGGCCGATCACCACCGGGTTCGCGTTCGCGGCCGGGGTCTTGATCGTGATCACGAACCGGATCCCGTTGGCCGCGCCCGCGGTCTCCCGGTTGGCCGGGCTACCGCCGCCGCCCGGCATGCTGATCGTCACCAGCGCCTCGTCGAGCACCGGAGTGGTCGGCGTCGGCACTGTAGGCGTCGGACTCGGCGTCGTCGGGACCGGTGTGGTCGGCGTGGGGGTCTGGCTGGGTTGCGTCGGGGCCGTCGTGGGTGCTGTCGTCGGGGCAGTGGTCGGAGCCGTCGTCGGGTTGGACGCCGGCGGCTGGGTGGGTTTCACCGACGGCGGCACGACCGGCGGGACCGTCGGCTTCTGCCCGGGCGGCTGCGTCGGCTGCTGTGTCGGCGGCTTCTCGATCGCCGCCTGAGGCTTGTCGTTGGCGGTCAGCGCCATTGCCGCGAGTACGGCGGCGATCGCGACGACCACCACAGCACCGGCGCCGACCGCGGTGCGGGTGCTGTTCTCGGTGGCCTTCTTCCAACCGGTGACGATGAAGCCGACCAGTCCGACCTTCGCGCCGGACGCAGCGGCCAGGTAGCCGAGGCCCGCAGTGCCCAGCAGGGCCGGGGCGAGCAGCGCCGGCAGAGCGCTGTTGACCTCGACGAGCTCGAGGTACACCGCGGTGCACTTCGCGCACTCGTCCAGGTGCTCGCGGACGTTCCGGTTCTCGCGCTTGGTCAGGCCGCCGCGGACGTAGGCGCCGAGGCGCTCGGTCGTCCAACGGCAACGGTCGCCGGCGACGTCGGCGAGGTGCTGCTGCAGGTACGCCTGGCGTAGACCCTCACGGGCCCGATAGGCCAGCGCGGACACGCCGTTCGCGGTCAGGCCGAGCAGGGGAGCGATCGCGGCCGGCTTCTCGCCCTCGACCTCGGTGTGCCAGAGCACGGCCTGCCAGCGCTCGGGCAGGCTGGCGAACGCCTTAGCCGCGGCGCCGCTCTCGAAGCCGGTGACGGTCGGGTCGTCGAACGTCTCCGGCTCCCGCTCGTACGACGCGATGTCGTCGGTGGACTGCACCTTCTTGCCGGAGCGGATCCGGTCGACGTGCACCCGCCGTACCGTCGTCAGGAGGTAGGCGCGGAAGGAGATGTCCGGTCCACCGCCGGCCCGCAGCGCGTCCAGGACCTTGGCGAACGCGTCGCTGGCCAGGTCGTCGGCGTCGTTGGCCGGGACGAGCTGCCGGGCCATCCGCTCGGCCGCGTGGTGATGCCGCGCGTAGAGCTCGCCGTACGCCTCCAGGTCGCCGTTGCGGACGCGCGCGATCAGTTCGGCGTCGCCGGCTACGTCCGGCTGGCCTGGCGGCGTGTCCATCGATCTCCCCGTGGGTTCTGACTGTCTGTTCGGCAACGTGACGGTCCGTCACTTAGTTGCCGGAGACAAGGCTCCCACGAGAGACGGGCTGTGCGCACTATTTGGTGCACCCTTCCTGACACGGAACCGTGCTCCTTCTCTGACGAGATGCCCCGCCGGAAGTTACGCGAAAAAACTTCTGCGAATCCGCGTCATGAACCGCTCACGAGTCTGTCTCTTCGGCGTACGACGCTTCCGGCCGACCGGTCGGGAGACTGACGGGGCTGTTTCGAGGAGGGCCATGTCGCTGTTCGCGGATCTCCGCAGACGGTTCGACCTGCGTCCGGCCAAGTCCCTGAACCTGGCGGGGTCGCCCGCCCGGACCCGGCCGGAGGCGTCGTCAAAAGACACGGGGGACTTCACGGGGGTGGAACCGTGCGGAAGGAGGGAGCCGCACGGCACAGACGGCACCGACCACAGCGCCTACCTCGCAATCGCGGAGGCGCTGACGGACGGAGCCGATGTCGTGCCTGCATCGGACGAGGTCGGACGTCAGTTGGCGACCGACGGAGTCTCGCTGGTGGAGGCACTTGATGGGCTGAGTGCGTTGTACCGCTCGATCGCCGGGGGCGAGCCGGCTTTCGATGCGGTACGCGCACTCAGTTCCAGCTGGGCCGAGGCCTCGCTGGTCTACCTGCACGCGCTGTCCTGCGAGGACCCGCTGACCGGGCTGTCCAGCCTGGCGCACCTGCGGTCCCGGCTGGGAGAGCTCTACCGAGAGGCGGAGTTCCGTGGAACTGCCGTACCGCAAACCCATGCACTGGTGGTTGTCGAGCCGCTCAATCCCGCGGGTACGTCGCCGTTCGACCGCGAGCTCCGGCTCGTCGACGTCGCGGAATGCCTGCGGATCGTCTTCTGCGGCGGTGACGTACTGGGTCGCGTCGGCTCACGCCGCGCGGCGGCGCTCGTCGGCCGCGACCCGAACCTGCCGGAGCAGGTCGCGACGGTACGAGCCCTGATCACCCAGTGGCGGCTGGACACCGACGTACCCCAGCTCGCCCGGATCTGGATCGAAGGCCTGCCCGGCACCGACGAGATGGCCGGGAGGTTGCTCGACGAGCTCGCCAGACCCTGAGACCTGCGTCCGGGCGCCAACAGGGGGGCGGCCGGGCGCATCAGTCCGACGGTGGATCGCCTAACACGGGGTGGGCGATCCACCGTCGCTTGCCTGTTTCACTCCGGTACAGCTGTCATTCGGGTACTGCGGCCGTCGCCGGCTGGGCAACCGCCTCTGGCTCGACGTGGATGTAGCGCGGGCCGCGGAACAACGAGGCGCAGGCTGCGATCAGGGACATGGCGATGGCGATGGAGAAGACGATGACCAGGCCGTGGTGGAAGGGTTGGGAGATCAGCTGGGGGAAGTAGGCCTTGCTGGTGAGCGTGCCTACGTCGGCGCCCTTGACGGCTGAGGTGGGGAGTGCGCTGAGCGCCGTGCCGATCGGGTTGTAGCCGAGGAAGGCGGCGAAGAGGCTGCCGACCGGAGGTTGGTTGCCGATGGCCACTGCTGCGGCTTGCGAGACGCCATGGGATCGCAGGCCTTCGGTCAGCGTGCGAGGGAGGGTCTGCGCGAGGCCGATGATCATCAGCGTGAAGAAGACGCCGATCGACAGCGACGTACCCGAGTTGAGGAACGTGCCGATCATGCCCGATGCGGAACCCCGGCGATTGGCCGGGACGCTGCTCATGATCGCGCTGGTGTTCGGCGCGGAGAACAGGCCGGAGCCGACGCCGTTCAGCACCAGCAGACCGGCGAAAGCCCAGTAGCTGAAGTCGGTGGGCAGCAGCATGAAGCCGAGGAAGCTGAGTGCCACAAGCAACAATCCGCCGGTCGACAGAGCGCGGGCGCCGAGCCGGTCGGAGAAGTAGCCCGACAGCGGACCCGCGAGCAGGAACGCCACCGTCAGCGGAAGGAGATAGATGCCGGCCCACAACGGCGTACTCGAGAAGCTGTAGCCGTGCAGCGGGAGCCAGATGCCTTGCAACCAGATGATCAGGATGAATTGCAGGCCGCCGCGGCTGATCGACGCCAACAGGCCGGCCAGGTTGCCCGTCGAGAACGCCTTGATCCGGAACAGCGACATGTCGAACATCGGATCGTCCGTGTGCGCCTCGACCAGGCAGAACGCGATCAGCAGGGCAACGCCGCCGATCAGCCCGCTCAGCACCCACGGACTGGTCCAGCCCATGTTGTGCCCGCCGTACGGCTGGATGCCGTAGGTGATCGCCACCAGGATCGCCGTCACGCTGACTGCGAACAGCGCATTGCCCCACCAGTCGATCTTCGCCGCCGATCGGGTGCTGGTCTCGCGCAGGCTGCGGTACGACCAGACCGTGCCGAGCAGACCGAACGGAACCGAGACGAAGAACACCAAGCGCCAGTCGACCGGCGCCAACACGCCGCCGACGATCAGCCCGATGAACGAACCGCCGATCGCGGCGACCTGGTTGATGCCGAGCGCGAAGCCCCGGCGGTCGACCGGGAACGCGTCGGTCAGGATCGCCGTCGAGTTCGCGAACAGCATGGCGGCGCCGACGCCCTGGACGATGCGCCACAGAATCAGCCAGAGCGCGCCGCTGCTCTGGGTCAGCGGGTCGAACACCAACGCGATCGAGCCGACCGTGAACACCGCGAAGCCGAGGTTGTAGATCTTCACCCGGCCGTAGATGTCGCCGAGCCTGCCCAGCGTCACGACGAGCACCGCCGTGACGACCAGGAAGCCCATCAGCATCCAGAGCAGATAACTGACGTTGCCGGGACGGAGCGGATCGAGCTTGATGCCCCGGAAGATGTCCGGCAGCGAGATGATCACGATCGACGAGTTGATGGTTGCCATCAGCACCCCGAGCGTCGTGTTGGACAGCGCCACCCACTTGTAGTGAGGGTGATCCTTCTCGACCGCGAACCGGGACGCCGACCTGTTGCCTGCACTCACAAGGCACTTCCCCACGGGTTAGATTTCGTTAGCAAAACTAACTGTATCTCGCTACCGGAGGTGGCCCTCCGGCCCCCGTCAGGGCACCACCACGACGACCGGTGCGTCCTTGCGGCAGGTGAGCCGGTGGCCGAGCGAGCCAGTCAGCCGGTGCCATCGCTTTGCCGACCGGCCGACCACGATGAGGTGGGCGTCGACCGTGCGCGCGATCTCGGTCAGGCTGCCGATCGCGTCGCCGTACTCGCTGACGAAGCTGATCGGTACGCCGGCCTCGCCGGCCCGGCGTACCGCGTCGGCCTTGATCTCGTCGGCGAGCTCCTGCCTGCTGCTCGCGGCAGCGCCGTACGCGTACGGCGCGGCGAGGATCGCGGTCGGTTCGGCGTACGGCATGACGTAGACCGCGACGAGGTGGCCGTGGGTGCGGACGGCTTCTCCGGCGGCCCAGGCGAACGCGTCCCAACTCGTGGCCGACCCGTCGATCCCGACCACGATGGCCGGTGTCCCGGGAGCTTTTTCCTGGCGGAGCTGGATGCGCCGCTCTTCGGCGTCGTAGTTCATCTGGTCACCTCTTCGGCAACGGGGTACGGCTGTCCTGACTTTCGCCGGCGAGCTCCATCAGGCGCAGGAGTGCGGGCAGGGCGGCGGTGAGCGTCTCGGTGTCCTGGTCGTCGAGCTTGCCGATCAGCTCGGTCAGCGCCGACGCCCCGGCTGCGCGGATCGCCCGGAGCTGCCGGCTCCCGGCCTCGGTGACGGCGACCAGGACCACGCGGGCATCGCCGGGGTAGCGCCGGCGTTCGGCGAGGCCGAGGTCCGTCAGCTGCTTCACGAGCGCCGTCATCGACGGCTGCGTGATCTCCTCGCTGACGGCCAGGTCGGTCAGGCGCCGCGGGCCGGTGCGCTCCAGGGTCGACAGCACGGAGATGGCGGTCAGGCTCAGGGTGCGGTCCCGGCGCCTGATCGCCACGGCGGCGAGCCCGAACAGGGCCTCGCCCACGGCGTCGTTGCCTGTGGTCATGCGATAAGTATAGGCACGTCTATATAGATCTGGTGATGGAACACGGGTTTTTGTCCCCGTCGATCACTAGGCTGCTGGTATGTGCGGTAGATACGCGTCCGGCCGGGCCCCGTCCGATCTCGTCGAGGAGTTCGAGATCGAGGCGGGTAACGTGCGCGAGTCCGTCGAGGAGCTCGGCGAGAACTACAACGTCGCGCCGACCAACCAGGTGGTCGCGGTGGTCGAGCGGAAGAACCGCGAGGTCCCCGACCAGACGGTCCGGAAGCTGACCACGGTCAAGTGGGGGTTGGTGCCGTCCTGGGCCAAGGACACCTCGATCGGGAACCGGCTGATCAACGCCCGGATGGAGACGGTCGCGGAGAAGCCGGCGTTCAAGAAGGCGTTCCAGACCCGGCGCTGCATCCTGCCCGCCGACGGGTACTACGAGTGGTACACCGCCGAGGAGAAGGTCAACGGCAAACCGGTGAAGCAGCCGTACTTCATCCATCCGCCGGACGGCAGCATCCTGTCGATGGCGGGGCTGTACGAGATCTGGCGGGACAAGTCCGTCGAGGACCCGGATTCCGACGACGCCTGGCTGTGGACCTGCACGGTCCTGACCACGTCGGCGACCGATGACCTCGGCCGGATCCACGACCGGATGCCGCTCCTCGTCGAGCGCGAGCGGTACGACGCGTGGCTCGATCCGCTGTCGTCCGACCCCGACGAGCTGCTCGACCTCCTGGTCCCCGCGGCACCCGGCCGGCTCGAGGCGTACGCCGTGTCGAAGGCGGTCAGCTCGGTGAAGAACAACGGCCGCCATCTGCTCGATCCGCTGCCGCCGGACGGTGTGGATCCACTGGACAAACCACAGGCGCCCGAGGAGACCACGCTGTTCTGAGCTCTTCCGGCTGTTCTCGGCTGTTCTGGGCTGTTCTGGGTTTCCTGTCCACCGAATCCGGTCGCTGATGACAGGATGGGGCGGGTGACCGACGAACGCATTGTGGGGACGCCGCACGGGGAGGCCCGGATCGTCGCGTACCGGGCCCGTCGGCCGGTGGCGACGTTGGCTCTCGGTCATGGTGCCGGGGCCGGGATCGAGTCGGGCGACCTGGCCGCGCTGGCCGGCCGGCTGCCGAAGCAGGACATGAACGTGTTCCTGATCGAGCAGCCCTGGCGTCGCGCCGGCCGCAAGCTCGCGCCGGCGCCGAAGGTGCTCGACGAAGCCTGGATCGCGATCATCGGGCAGTTGCGGGTGCGTACGCCGCTGGTGATCGGCGGCCGGAGCGCCGGCGCCCGGGTGGCCTGCCGTACGGCGAGCAGCCTGGGGGCTTCCGGCGTACTCGCGATGTCTTTCCCGCTGCATGCCCCGGGGAAGCCGGAGAAGTCGCGGGTCGACGAGCTCCACCGGGCCGGGCTGCCGACGCTCGTGGTCCAGGGGGAGCGGGATCCGTTCGGTACGCCGGAGGAGTTCCCGCCGCTGACCGAAATGGCTGTCGTGCCGGACGCGGACCATGCGTTCAAGGTGCCGAAGCGGGCGGAGCTGGATCAGCAGGAGACGTACGACCTGCTGGTCGAAGCCGTGTTCGAGTGGGTCACCCGCGAGGTGTCCGGATAACGGTCGGCGCTCGGGAATGACCCCGCGACCGGGTGCGTTGTGACGAACATGATGGCGACGAGAGTGGCTCCGGAGCGGAGTACTGGGAAGTCACCGGTATTCTCGATCACGATGCCGACTCCCACCACGACCGAGACACCCGAGCAGCGCACCGCGCGGTTCGAACGCGAAGCCCTGCCGTTCCTCGACCAGATGTACGCCGCGGCGATGCGGATGACCCGTAATCCGTCCGACGCCGAGGACCTGGTGCAGGACACCTTCGCGAAGGCGTACAGCTCGTTCCACCAGTTCACGCCGGGTACCAACCTGAAGGCCTGGCTGTACCGGATCCTGACCAATACCTTCATCAACGGTTACCGGAAGCGCCAGCGTCAGCCGACGCAGTCGCCGACCGAGGAGATCGAGGACTGGCAGCTCACCGCTGCCGAGTCGCACACTCCCGGTGGGCTGAAGTCGGCCGAGGCGGTCGCTCTCGAGCACCTGCCCGATTCCGACATCAAGTCGGCCCTGCAGTCGATCCCGGAGGACTTCCGGCTGGCTGTGTACCTGGCCGATGTCGAGGGCTTTGCCTACAAGGAAATCGCCGAGATCATGGGCACACCGGTCGGCACCGTCATGTCGCGGTTGCACCGCGGCCGGCGCCAGCTGCGTGACCTGCTGGGTGATTACGCACGGGATCGCGGCCTGATCCCGCCCGCGGCAGACAGTGTGGACGAGAGTACGGACGCGACCGCGGCGAGCACCGACGCGGATGCGGAGAAGGAGGAGTCGTGAGCTGCGGCGAGCACCACGACGTCGACTGCGGAGAGATCCTGCAGCGGGTCTACGTCTTCATCGACAACGAACTCGAGGACGCCAGTTCCGACGAGATCCGGCAGCACCTCGAAGAGTGCGCCCCCTGCCTGGACGAATACGACCTGGAACGCTGCGTCAAGAAACTGGTCCACCGCTCCTGCGGCTCCGACCACGCCCCCGACGCCCTCCGCCAGAAAATCCTCCTCCGCCTAACCCAAATCCAGATAGAAACCACCATCACCACCACGGACTGAACTCGTCAGAGGGAATGGGCCGTGAAGGTATAGGTGAACGGCCTGCCGGATTCCAGCTCCGCCAGGAGCGCCCGGGCATCGGCGGCCTGAACCGCTGAAGTCGCGTTCAGGATGGCAATGGCTCGGCGCAGGTTGTCGATAGCCTCTCGTCGCTTGCCGTCGGCGGCATCAATTCTGGCGAGTTCCAGGTACAGACGTCCTTCGCGAATTGCGTCGCGGCGGCGACGTGCCAATTGCAGTCCGGCTCCGACATGACCACGCGCCTGCCCGTAGTCGCCCAGGGATGCAATGGCGAGGGCGAGCAGATGGTGCGCCTCGGACTGGGCGGTCAGGTCCCCGAGCAAGCCGGAGATCCGGAGGCTCTCGGTAACGGTCAGTGCGGCGTCCTCGAACCGGCCGACCCGCAGATGGGAGAGCGCTGCGTTGATGTAGCGCTTGGAAGCCGAGCGTCTATCGCCGGTCTGCTCGGCCAGCGCCACGGCATCGGCGAACGCCTGATCCGCGCTGACGTAGTCACCGCTGCGGTCGTACAGTCCACCGACGGCCGTGAGAGAGACACCCTCGAGCGTGGTGTCCTTGATCAATCGGCTGAGCCGGAGGGCTTCCTCGGCGTATTCCAAGGCTTCGTCGAGCCGGCCGAGCAAACCGACCAGATAAGCGAGCGACGAGCAGCATCGGGCCTCGCCGATGAGATCGCCGATCTTGCGAAACATCGCCAGCGCCGTGGTGATCCTGTCGACCGCGGTGGCGACGTCACCGTTCTCCGCCTCGGGTATGGCGCTGTCGTGTTGGAGCCACGCCGTCGTCGCATCGAGCCGGCGGTGCTGCGTGGCGACGAGCGCGCCCTCACCGAGCTCGCTCATCTCGTTCCAGCGGCGCCGGGCCTCGTGATAACCGAACATCGCCAGCGCAAGCTCCGGAATAAGCGCCGACCCGGACAATGATGTCTCGTTCGCTTGCCGGAACCGGTCCATCAGGTTGCGCTGCTCGTCGTCGAGCCAGCGCAACGACTCCTCGCCGTCGCGGAACACCGGAAGGTGGTCGTCGTGAATCGTGGCCAAGGGCAACCGAGGGCTGCCCGGATGGGTGATCGCCTGGCAGGCCCAGGCGACGGCGATGTAGAAACGAAGCACCCTGGCCAAAGCTTCGTCGCGTTCAGCCGCGGTCAGCGTCTGCTCGGCGAGCTCGCGGGCGTACGCACGGATGAGGTCGTGGAAACGGTAGCGCTCGGGCGCGACCGACTCGAGCAGACTGAGGTCGACGAGGCGCTCGAGGATCGTGCCGGTACGGCGTGCCGGGAGGTCGAGCAGCCGGGCAACGACCGCGGTCAGCAGGTCGGCCCCGTCCGGAATGCTCAACAACGGAAGGGCTTGTGCGGCCTCGCGATCCAGGTCGCGATCGCTGGTTTCGAGGGAATGCACAGAGCTCGCGATGCTGGCCCGCACGCCGGTCTCGTCGGAGCCGAGGCTGTCGAGCCGGCGGCCCTCGTCCTCGAGCAGGTCGACGAAATGCCGGATCGGCCAGGTCGGCCGGGTCGCCAGCCGGCCACCGATCAGCCGGATCGCGAGCGGCAGCCGGCCGGAGTACTTGGCGAGCGTCTCGGTCGCTTCCGGCTCGGCGGCAACGCGGTCCTGTCCGATGACGCCGGTGATGAGCTCCACGGCCTCCGACTCCGACAACGCGTCGAGTCGGATCTGCCGTGCGCCCGGCAGGTTCACCAGTGAGCCACGGCTGGTAATGATCGCTGCCGCGCCCGCGCTACCGGGAAGCAGCGGGAGGATCTGCGCGACATCTGTGGCATTGTCGAGCAGCAGCAGAACCCGTCGGCCGGCGAGCTGGGATCGCAACAGGGCGGCGGCTTCGTCGACATCGTCGGGAATCGAATCACTGGCCAAACCGAGCGAGCGCAACAGTTGCCGCTGCGCATCGGAGGTTGTCATCGACGGACCGGGACCGTAGCCGCGCAGATTGAGATAGAGATTTCCGTCCGGGTAGCTGTCGGCCAACTTGTGCGCGGCTTGGACTGCCAGCGTGGTCTTGCCGATTCCGCCCATCCCGGTGACCGTGACGATCGCCACCGCTGGGCGTCCGGCGCCCTCCGGGCTGCGGAGCACCGAGAGGATGGCGTCGATCTGGGCAGCTCGGCCGGTGAAGTCCGGGGCCGCCGGCGGTAGTTGCCACGGCGTCGGAACGGCCTCTGCCGCCGGATCGGACGTGGTAGCGGGTGGCCGGGGGTGGGTGCCTTTGCCGCGGGCAACAGCCAGGAACTGGTCTGCCTCGGCCGGTGTGAGGTCAAGCGCTTTGCTGAGTCCGCTGATGGTGTCCATGCGGGGACGGCTGCGGGTGCCGCGTTCGAGGACGCTGATCGCCTGTTCGCTGAGGCCTGCCTTCTCGGCGAGAGCCGCCTGCGTCAGGCCGGCTCGGGTGCGGAAGGTGCGCAGTAGTTCGCTCAGCGTGAGCACCGACGGCTCGGACAGCGCGGTCACCTCCCTCACACCTCGGATCCGCGGGGGATACGGTCAGTACCGGAAACCTCCGGAGCCAACTCTAAGCCGATCCGCCGACGAGCGGTCGCCGTTATCCACAGCGGTGCCGGACGAGGGAGCCAAATACCCAACGATCGTTTGAAAGATCGCCTTCAGTATGCGGGCAGAGACTCTCCGAATACAGGACCTCTGATAAAAGTGGTCTGCTGTAAAGCTGTGACCAAATCGCAAAGACCCCGGATTTCTCCGAGGTCCTCGCTGTCTGTAGCCGCCTGGGATCAGGCGTTCGGGCGCTTGCCGTGGTTCGCGCCCTTCTTCTTGCGTGCGCGACGCTTGCGGCCGGTCTTACCCATTTCTAAGCCTCCTTGAAACAACTGCAAAGAGTCACAGTCTCTCATATGGTGCTCATCCGCTCCTGTCATGCGGCGAGTCACGGTCTGGCCTACAGTGTTTCGCGGCCCGCATGCTTAGGCAAAATGATGAAGAGTCAGCGATGTGCTGTCTGCCCCCCTACGTCCTTCCGATCACCGGGACGTAAGACTGCGACCGCTGATCGGAGGTGACGTGTCGTGTTTGGTAGTGACGCCTGGGAGTGGTGAAGGTTAGAGTTCACGGGTGAACAGCCGCTGGCCGCTGCGCATGACGGTGGCGTTCAGCGCCGGTATCGCCATCGTGGCTCTCGTTGTCGCGCTGTTTCATACCAGGCCTGACGCCGCCACTATTGCTCTGGGCCTGTTGTTGCTGCTGGGAGCCCTGCTTCGATCCAAGGTCGGACCGGTGCGCGCTTCCCTCGACTATGTGGTAGGCATCGCACTCTTCTTGTTGTCCGGCCCGGCCGCTGCCGTCGTCGTCTCGGTGCTGTTGCCTCTTACGCAAGACCGTCGCCTTCCCCTCATGCGGCGGGTGTTCAACGGCGCGATGGCAGTCCTGTGTGCCAGCGCAGCCGGCCTTGTTTTCCTCCGCGTCGGTGGCGTACGCGGGAATGCCGTTTTGGACGCACCCGGACGTGCCCTGGTTGCGGCCACGGCGGCAATTGTCACCTGGCTCGCGGTCAGCGCAGTGCTGATGTGCTTGGTGCTGTGGCTGGATCGCGGTGCTACCTCACCGCTCGACTTCCTCCGCCACGTTGCCGCACCCACAGTCCTGCCGATGATGGGCTACGGCCTGCTCGGCGTTCTGCTTGCGGTGGTCTGGCTCGGCGGTCTCGGCATCGTCGCTGTGCTCCTGGTCGTCGTGCCCCTGCTGGTCGCGCGCTGGACGTTGAGCCTGTACGAAGCCGAACGCAACGCGCAGGCCGCGACGATGCGGGCCTTCATCCAGGTCATCGAGACCAAGGATCTCTACACCCGAGGACATTCCGAGCGCGTCAGTGAAGGCGTCGGTATGCTCGGCCGGCATTTACGGCTGAGCGACGACCGTCAGCAGGCGCTCGAACACGCGGGCCTGCTCCACGACGTCGGCAAGGTCGGCGTGCCGACGAGCATCATCCAGAAGCCGGGCCGGCTCGAGGACTTCGAGATGGACGCGATCAGGCTGCACCCCGCGCGGGGTGTCGAATTGATCGGCAATATCCCGTTCCTCGAGGAAGTGAAGTCCGCGGTTCTGCACCATCACGAGAAGTACGACGGGACGGGATACCCGGCCGGCCTTGCCGGCGCGAACATTCCGTACTTCGCCCGCATCATCGGCATCGTTGACGCCTTCGACTGCCTCACGTCGACGCGCTCGTACCGTCCGGCCCGGGAAGTGGACGAAACCTTGCAGATCCTCCTGCAGGACCGGTACACGCACTTCGACCCGCATCTGGTAGACGCCTTCGTCGAGGTGATCCGGAAGGACGGCTGGAAGGCTGCCGCGGCCGAGCAGCCGGCGCCGGACGGCAGCGCGGTGGTCGCGATCGACCATGACGATCTCAGTCTCGGGAGCGGCGGTGGCGCCTCGGGCTCGGCGGCAGGGCCGGACGCCTAGATGATCCTGAACGCACAAGACGGCTCAGACGGGCGGCGTCTGGGCAGCGGCGTGGTCGTGCTTGCCGCAGGTGCCGTCGTGGGGGTCATCGCCCTGGCCATAACGGTGCGTCGTGGCGTCTCCGAGTGGCCGTACGCGCTGACGTTCGGCCTGTTGATCGCCATTGGCGAGATGGTGCAGTTCCGGGTCGATCGAAGCCGCAACCGAGCGCCAATCGCGACCAGCGCTGCGTTGGGATACGCATTGCTTCGTCCGCCAGAGGTTGCGATTCCCCCGGACGTCGCGCAGATCATCGCCGTCACCGGCCTGGCCACTCTGGCCGGCGTTCTGCCCCGGCTCGTTTCCGGCCTGCGGTGGGACATGGTCGTGTCCTCACGGCGGGTGCTGTCAGTGGCGGTGGCTGCTGCGGTCTTCTCCGCGGTCGTACCCGCTGACCTGTACTGGGACGGTTCGTGGGTGTCGGCGATGGCGTTGACCGGTGCCATGCTGCTCGCGGTCCTCTCGGCTGTCGTGATGGACGCGTTGGTCGGCGCGGGGCAGTCAACCGAGCGATACAACCAGCCGTTTCCGGCCGCGTTGCGGGACGAGGCGTTGGTCGCTGCGCGTATCGGGATGGCGATGGGCATCAGCGGCATTCTGCTCGCGATCGGTACGTCGTTGCTGGGGCTGTGGGGGCCGCCGTTGGTTGTGGTGCCGTTGTTCCTGACGCAGGTTGCGTTTCGGCGGTTTGCTTCGGCGCAGCGGACTTATCGGACGACGGTGCGGTCGATGGCTCGGAGTACGGAGATTGCTGGGTTCAGTAGTCCGGGGCAGAATGCGCGGACGGCTCAGCTTGCGGTGGCTATTGGGCATGATCTTGGGTTGACGCCGGCCAGGATGGAGGCGTTGGAGTATGCGGCGTTGCTGTCGGGGGTGGGGCAGTTGGCGTTGGCGGATCCTAGTCCGGGTGGGGCTTCGTTGTTGCGGACGCGGGAGGAGCGGCAGCGGGCTGCGGAGATCGGGGCTTCGGTGATCGAGCGGTCGGGGGTGCTGGATCATGTTGCGGAGATCGTCAGGCACTCCAACGATCCGTACCGGCAGGGGCGGGCCAACAACGCCGACATTCCGGTCGAGAGCGGGATCGTGAATGTTGCCCTGGCCTACGAACAGCTGGTGGGGGAAGGGTCGGGGCAGTCGCCGGACAAGGCGATGGAGTCGGTCGGGTTGGGCATCGGCGCGGAGTACGACCCGGTCGTGGTCGAGTCACTCAGGCGCGTGATCGGTCGCGGCTTCCGCTTCTGAGCAGGCCTCGGGCGACAGCCTGAGCAGCGCGGGCGTTCCGGCGCAGGGTTCCAGCTCGTCCCAGACCGGGGCGGATGTTGCGCGCACCCGCCCGGAGGCGCCCATCCCGGCGTACAGCAGGAGACCGGCGCCGGCGGCGATCAGTACGTCGCCTGGACTGACGGCCTGACCGAGCCCGGGAAGGGCCACCGGTACGACGTCCCCGAGCCAAGGCAAACGCGTAGCGGCGTCGGACAACTCGTGCCGCGGATCGTTGACGACCGCAGAGCCCACGCCCGCACGTGAAAGCGCCGCGAGAGACACCGGCATGGCGCCGTTCAGCGCGACCACGAGCGCATTGCTGAAGAACCCCAACGCCAGCAGGCCGACGCCGGGATGGCGCAGATTGAGCCGGAGGAAGACCGCGATGCAGACAGCGGAGCCGATCAGCCCGACCGGGTAGACCGTGCCGCCGAAGGCCGATCCGAGCAGTTGCCCGATCGCGGCCGCGGCCAGCCAGTGCACGCCGGTCAGCGTGTTGTTCGCGAGCCGTCCGAAGCCGCCGCCGGTCACGAGCGCCGCCCCGGCAGCGAGCACCATGACGAGGAGGACCAGCAGCACGTGTGCGATTCTGCCGAACGCGCGGCCCGAAACCGGGCAAGCTGACCGCGCAGCGTGTCGACCAAGGTGCAAAAGGTGACGGCGGCCCCGAAGGGCCGCCGTCATCTCCGGACTGCTTCAGGACTTGGCGGTTGCGGCTCCGCCGTCGTCGAGGATCTCCGGCAGGTCCTTCACACCCGGGTCGCCGCGGTCGGCGAGGTAGTCCGTCGGGTGCGTGGTGTCCTGACCGTCCGGCACCTTCAGTGCCCGGAACAGGAACGTCAGCACGATCACGATGATCACGTTCAGCACGAACGCGGTCAGCGCGATGTACGCCGGTGTGTTGGTGAACGGGATGTTCGCCAGCGATCCGCCGAAGTGCTTCTTGGTCGCCGGGTTCACCACGTTGTACGCCGACACCGTGCCGAACACCATCGCCACGGCCCAGCCGGTCAGCAACGCATACCGGTGGAACCAGCGCGTGTACAGACCGACCACGATCGCCGGGAACGTCTGCAGGATCCAGATACCGCCCAGGAGCTGCAGGTTCAGCGCGATCGTCTTGTCCATCGCGAGCACGAACACCAGTGCGCCGACCTTCACCAGCAGCGACGCCAGCTTGGAGACCTTGGCCTCCTCCGACGGCGACGCCGACGGCTTGATGAACGCGCGATAGATGTTGCGCGTGAACAGGTTCGCCGCCGCGATCGACATGATCGCCGCCGGCACCAGCGCGCCGACCGCGATCGCCGCGAACGCGATCCCGGCGAACCACGACGGGAACTCCTGGTCGAACAGCCGCGGGATCGCCAGCTGCGGGTTGGCCAGCCCGTCCAGCCCCTTCACGTTCACGTTCGCCTTGATCGCCATGAAGCCGAGCAGAGCGAGCAGCCCCAGCAGCAGCGAGTACGCCGGGAGGATCGCCGCGTTCCGCCGTACGACGTTGCGGGTCTTCGTCGACAGCACCGCCGTCACCGAGTGCGGGTACATGAACAGCGCCATCGCGGAACCCAGACCCAGCGTCCAGTAGGACACGTAGCCCGCGTTGCCGGGGATGAACGATCCGGTCGGCTTGCCCGTCACCGGGTTGGGCTTGGCCATCTTCTCCTGGGCCGCACCGAAGATCGAGTCCCAGCCGCCGAGCACGTGCGGCAGGTAGAAGATCGCGACCAGGATCACCACGTAGATCAGGAAGTCCTTGACGAACGCGATCATCGCCGGCGCCCGCAGCCCGGAGGAGTACGTGTACGCCGCCAGCACGGCGAACGCGATCAGCAGCGGGAGATCCTTGGCGAGCGTGTTGTTGCCGCCGAGCCCCATCGTCTCGAACACGGCCTGCATACCGACCAGCTGCAGCGCGATGTACGGCATCAGCGCGAGGATGCCGGTGACTGCCACCGCCAGCGAGAGCGCCTTACTGCCGTACCTGCCGCTGACGAAGTCGGCCGGGGTCACGTACCCGTTGCGATGCGAGACCGACCACAACCGGGCCATGAAGACGAACACGATCGGGTACGCGACGATCGTGTACGGAACGGCGAAGAAGCCGCTGATCGCACCGGTCGCGTACATCGCCGCGGGCACCGCGATGAACGTGTACGCCGTGTACAGGTCGCCGCCGAGCAGGAACCAGGTGACGAACGTGCCGAAGCTCCGGCCGCCCAGACCCCACTCGTCGAGGTTGTCCAGATGGCCGGCGCTGCGCCAGCGGGACGCCATGAAGCCCATCACGGTCACACCGCCGAAGATGACGATGACGATGATCAGCTGCACCCAGTCGACACTTGTGTTCACTGGTCACCCTCCTTCACTGGAGCATCAGCGGCATCAGCGGCCTCAGGGTCACCAAGGCCCTGTGCCGCCCGCCGCCTGCGCTCCTCGGTGCGGAGCAGCCGGTAGCTGATGCTGACGAGGATCGCGGACAGGAAGACCCACATCAGCTGGTACCAGTAGAAGAACGGGAAACCCCACAGGTGGGGATCGGCTTTGGCGTACGTCGGCACGAGCAGCGGTACGACGACCGCCACAACCAGCAGCACACCGGAGATCCAGTACGCGGGTCTGACCGCGGACAATCGAGACACTGCAAACCTCCTCGGGACACAGCAGGCGCAACGGAGCACGCTACCGTTCGTCAGCACGAGCGACTAGACCTTCAGGTTGGTGCATGGATAACGAAAAGGCATGGTTCGTCCGGCGAGTCGTGCTGTCCGTGCTGTTCCTCGTCATCGTTGCCGTGCCGCTGTATCCCGAACTGTTCGGTCTGGACGAGGTGACCCCGTTCGCGCAGCTGGCCGCCTTCCGTCCGCAAGGACTGGTCGTCGTCCTGCTGCTGGCCCTCCTGATGCTGGTACGCCGGGGGTGGCGCATCGCCGCAGTACTCGTCGCCTCGCTCGCCCTGGTCGGCGGCGCGCTGGTCGCCCCGCGCCAGTTCTCCGACGCCCGGCCCGCTCCGGCCGGCGCCAGGGTCCTCACGATCATGGTCGCGAACGTGCTCGGCGGCGGTGCTCGCGCCGCGGATGTGGCTCAGGTGATCCGGGACCGGAAGCCGGACCTGGTTTCGTTGCCGGAGGCACAGGTCGACGTCCGCGAGGAGATCCGGGCGCAGCTGCAGGACCAGCAGTACAAGGGCTATACGGTGCAGACGACCAAGGATGCCCCGAGCGCGACGAGCGTGCTGGTCTCGTCCTCGCTCGGGAACGTGACGTTCGCGTCCGAGGCCGGGACGACATTCGGCAACATCATCGTGACCGGTGGCAACCTCGGTGCAGTCCGGCTGATCGCGTACCACGGCTTCCCGCCGCTGACCGACTCCGTCACCACCTGGAAGAGCGACCTCCTGCATGTACGCCGGTGGTGCGCCGAGGACGCGCCGACGATAGTTGCAGGGGACTTCAACGCGACCATCGACCACGCCGACTTCCGCAACGCTCTGGGCGGCTACTGCCGCAGCGTCGGACCGACCGTCGGAGGTGGTCTGCAAGGTACGTGGCCGGCCGACCAGCCGGCGTTACTGCGAACGCAGATCGATCATGTGGTGGTGACGCGGCAGTTCGAGCCCGGGCGGTTCACGACGTACCCGATCGAGGGGACGGACCACCGGGCCGTGGTCGCGACGGTCGCGCTCAGGACGGATTAGTGGCCGGGCGGTAGATGTAAGGCTGCGAGGCCTGGACGGCCTCGGTCAGCATCAGCAGCAGATCGGCGCGGGCCTCGATCGGGCGGCCGAAGAGCTCGTCGTCGCCCGGGATCGGGAACCCCTTCACGCCGATCGCGAGCTGGCTCAGCAGGACGTGCAGGACCCCGCGGGCATTGAAGACCGCCGGCGTCGGCCACTCCGGCAGCGTCTCGTGCATCAACGGCTGCTGGCCCGCGGTCGCCGCGATCGGCTTCAGCCAGCGCTCGAGCTCGTCGCTGCTCAGCATGTTCCGGTGCAGGACCGTCATCACCGCATGCGCGACTCGGTCGTGCTCCTCGTGCACCCAGCGGTACGGCGTGTCCTTGACGATCCGGTCCGCGAGCACGTCGAGCAACGCCCGCAGTACGCCGGCGTCGCAGTGCCGGGACCGGGCCAGCGCGCCGATCGCGTCGGCGCCGTGGGCAACGGCGTGCGCCCAGCCGCAGTCCTTCACGAACCCGCGCAGGTCGCGCTCGCGCAGCAGCCACGTCGCCAGCCGGTCGCCCCAGCGCATCACGACCTCGTCGTGGACGAGGAACTCGGCGTTGTCGCGGTGGATGACCTCCGCCAGCGTCAGCGCGGTGAAGGAGCGGCGGAACACGGTGTCGGTGCCGTCCTCGCCGAGCCCGTAGTTCAGCCCGGCACAGAGACCGTCGCCGAACCCGGGCAGGAGGTCGTCGTACACCCCGCGCTCCAGCCAGGTGGCGAGCGTCGGGTAGGCCAGGGCGTCACGGACCTGCGGGTTGGTGCTGGCCAGCCCGCGGACAAGCTCCTCGGTGAGCTCGGTCAGCGTACGGTCGTGCGGGACCGCGTAGTCCGCGGCCATCACGTCCTGCCAGTACGTCGACTCCACCCGAGCATCCTTTCATCCGTGCTGAATCAACTAACACCTGTCTACACCACGTTGTCGAGCGGACCACTCCGAGTGCTGGTCCACACGCCCTCACGACCGTCGGTAGCATCGAACTCGTGCCGTCTCTGACCGATGTGGCCCGAAACCACACCACCCTGGACCAGGCCGACCTGGACCGCCTGCAGCTGCTGATCTCCGACTGGCAGATGCTGGCCGACCTGTCGTTCGCCGACCTCGTGCTCTGGCTGCCCGACACCGAGGGACTCGGGTTCTGGGCCGGCGCCCAGATGCGCCCGACGACAGGGCCGACGGCGTACCTCGACGACATCGTCGGCAGCTTCATCCCGCGCGGCCGCCGGCACCTGCTCGACCAGGCGTACGACGGCGGCCGGATCTGCCGTGAGGGCGATCCCGAGTGGCGCGACGACGTCCCCGTGCGGGTCGAGACGATCCCGGTACGGCGGGGCACCCGGGTGATCGCGGTGATCGCGCGCAACACCAACCTGCTCGGCGTCCGCACGCCGTCGCGGCTGGAGATCGCCTACCTGCAGAGCGCGACCGACCTGGCCAGGATGATCACCGACGGCGTCTTCCCGTACGGCGGTGAGCGGCTGCTGTCCACCACGCCACGCGTCGGTGACGGCTGCATCCGGGTCGATCGGCACGGCATGGTGACGTTCGCGAGCCCGAACGCGTTGTCGGCGTACCGGCGGATGGGGCTCGTCACCGACCTGGTCGGCAGCCGGCTGAAGGATGTCACCGCCGAGTTGCTGCATTCCGGACACAAGGTCGACGACGTGCTCGCGTCGGTGGTCACCGGGCGCGCGGCCAAGGAGATCGAGATCGAGAACTCCGACGCCACGCTGTTCCTCCGGGCGATCCCGCTGCGGGCCGACGGCGCCCACGTCGGGGCGCTGATCCTGCTCCGCGATGTCACGGAGCTGCGGAGCCGGGAGCGGGAGCTGGTCACCAAGGAGGCGACCATCCGGGAGATTCATCATCGCGTCAAGAACAACTTGCAGACGGTCGCCGCGTTACTGCGGATGCAGGCCCGAAGGATCACCGTCCCGGAAGGGCAGGCCGCGCTGGCCGAAGCGGTCCGCCGGGTCGGGTCGATCGCGATCGTCCACGAGACCCTGTCGGAATCGTTCGACGAGCACGTGGACTTCGACGACGTCGCGGACCGGGTCGGTGCGATGGTCGCGGATGTGTCGACGGTCTCGACCGCGGTGGAGACGCGACGGAGCGGGACGTTCGGCGTACTGGACTCCGAAGTGGCCACTCCGCTAGCGATGGTGCTGACCGAACTGATGCAGAACTCGGTCGAGCACGCCTTCGGCGCCCGGGACGGGGGAGAGGCGAACGGCAGGATCGAGCTCACCGCCGAGCGATCGGTCGGACGTCTGCACATCAACGTCATCGACGACGGCAAAGGGTTGCCGACGAACTTCGACTCCGAGCTGTCCGGCAACCTGGGCCTGTCCATCGTCCGCACCTTGGTGATCGGGGAGCTGGACGGGACGCTCGAATTCGGCAACCGCCACGACGGAAAACCCGGCACGCAGGTCACCTTGGACATCCCGGTCAAGGACTAGGGGCTGGTGAAACACAAAGGCCCCGCGGGATTTCCGCGGGGCCCCGAGAGGACTTACTCAGGCGGTGCGGATGCGCTGGCGGGCGTTGCGGCGCTTGAGAGCGCGGCGCTCGTCCTCGCTCAGACCGCCCCAGACACCGTGGTCCTGGCCGGCTTCCAGCGCCCATGCCAGGCACTGCTCACGCACGTCGCAACGTCGGCACACCTGCTTGGCTTCCTCGATCTGCATGATCGCGGGGCCGGTGTTGCCGATGGGGAAGAACAGTTCCGGGTCCTCGTCGAGGCATACGGCCCGGTGGCGCCAATCCATGGCGGATCCCATCTCTCTCAGTAGTTGACGTAAGCTGACGGGTAGGTCTGTGCCCAATCAGCGGTGCTGTACTCGTCGGTTCGTCTCGCACGGGGGGTTATTAGTGCGATGCGTTGTGAACGCATTCACGAACGAGACCATGTTCCCAATCTTGGCGGATCGAAACAAGGGTTATGGAGTTGTCGATCCGATCACAACGCTTCCTTAACACTCCGAACTGGCGCAGCGGCGTACTCTCCATCCGGTTATCGGACGGAGCCGCTCTTCCGCAATCACCCGTTCACTGCAGGTAACCGTTCCAACCTTCTTTTGGTTACGCACAACCCTCAAATCCCTGTAGGGCCTTGGGTCCGCGAAGCCCCCGAGAGCATGGCCGCACTAAGCTGACGAAGTGCCGACCGACTCCCCAGCTGCCGCCGTCCCGAGACCGCTCAAGCTAGCCGCGGCAGTGGTCGCTTTGGAAGGCCTCGCACTGATCGTTCTCGGAATTGGCGAAGGCTTGACGATTCATGGCGATCGCTTGGTGCTCGGACTGACCACGGCCGGCTTCTTCCTCGTGTACGGCGTGGCTCTGGGCTTCGTCGCCCGCGGGCTGTGGAAGGCCGTGCGCTGGAGTCGTGGCCCGACGGTGTTCACCCAGTTGATCCAGCTCCTGGTGGCGTACAGCTTCTGGGGTGGGTCGACCAAGGCCGTCGCCGTCGCGCTCGCCGTCGCGGCCCTCGCCGTACTGATCTGCGTGTTCCAGAAGGCATCCACCGAAGCCCTGGCTGGTGGCGAGGCCAACGATCACCCGGTGCTCTAGGCAGCTATTCCTTCAGCAGGCCGGCGCGGAGTTCGGTCAGTGTCCGGGCCAGTAGCCGGGAGACGTGCATCTGCGAGATCCCGATCTCCTCGGCGATCTGGGACTGCGTCATACCGCGAAAGAACCGCAGTGTCAGGATCCGCTTCTCGCGTGTGTCCAGCTGTGCCAGCAAGGGTTTGAGCGACTCGCGGTACTCGACGCTCTCCAGCGCCTCGTCCTCGCCGCCCAGGCCGTCCAGGACCGTGGTCGCGTCGGTCTCGTTCTGGTCAGGAGCGTCCAGGGACAAGGTGTTGTAGGCGTTCGCGGACTCGAGGCCCTCGATCACCAGATCCGGCGACAGCCCGAGCCGGTCGGACAGCTCCGCCACGGTCGGCGCCCGGCCGAGCTCCTGGGTCAGCTCGGCCGTGGCCGCGGTCAGTGACAACCGCAGCTCCTGCAACCGTCGCGGCACCCGGATGGCCCAGCCCTTGTCCCGGAAGTACCGCTTGATCTCACCGAGGATCGTCGGCGTCGCGTACGTCGAGAACTCGACCCCGCGATCCGAATCGAAACGGTCGATCGCTTTGATCAGGCCGATCGTGGCCACCTGGACCAGGTCGTCGTACGGCTCGCCGCGGTTGCGGAACCGGCGGGCCAGATGCTCCACCAGCGGCATGTGCAGCGCGACCAGGCCGTCCCGCGCCGCGGTGTGCGCGGGGTCGCCCGGCCCGGTGGCGGCCATCCGCTGGAAGAAGGCCGCCGTCCGGGTACGCAGATCCGTGGACTCCCGAGGCTCGCTCGGGATCTGTTCGTCTGTCACGCCCGCGCCTCGCCGGCGCTCGGCTGCGGGGAGACAGGCCACTGTGCTGTGCTCATCGTCGGCTCGCTGCACTTGCTCACAGGCTCTCCGTCGCGGTGGCGGTAGCCGTCACGGTGATGGTCAGCCGCCCGTCGATCGTCTCCGCCGCGGCGGACTCGACCAGCGCGGTCAGGACGGTCCAGCCGAACGAGTCGGTGTCGGGCATCCAGCCGCCCGGCACGACGGCGCTCGCGCGCACCGTCAACTGCGGCGGGTCGATCTCGAACACGCATTCCAGCACGCCGTCGGCCGCCTCCGGCAGCAGCAGCGCGCAGGCCTCGTCGACGGCGATCCGCAGGTCGTCGATCGCGTCCAGGGTGAAGTCGTTGCGGGCAGCCAGGTTACCGACGACGGATCGCGGTACGGCGATGTAGGCGCCGTCCGCCGGGATACTCAGGCGGACCTCGGCGGCTCGTCCCGTGCTGCTCACATCGTCTCCTGTGCTTTCGGCCGGGCCTTCGGCGCCGGCGTGTCATGGGGCCCTTGGCTCCCGGCCTTCCCTCGTCGCTCCGGTCGCTACGCTCCCTGCGCTCCTCAGTCCAGGCCGGGAGGGCCCCATGACCGTGCGCGGCACCTTGTGCGAGTCGTACTCCGACCGTACCGGAACTCAGGGGTGTTCGTGCTCCGAACGGAGCCTGGACAGGAACGTCTGCGTGCGGGAGTGCTGCGGGTTGCCGATGACGTCCTTCGGCGGACCGGCCTCGACGACCACGCCGCCGTCCATGAACACGACCGTGTCGGCGACGTCGCGGGCGAACGACATCTCGTGGGTGACCACGATCATCGTCATGCCGTCGAGCGCGAGCTCCCGCATCACCGTGAGCACCTCGCCGACCAGCTCGGGGTCGAGCGCCGACGTCGGCTCGTCGAACAGCATCAGCTTCGGCTGCATCGCCAGTGCCCGCGCGATCGCCACCCGCTGCTGCTGACCGCCGGACAGCTGCGCCGGGTAGGCGTTGCAGCGGTCCGCGAGGCCGACCCGGTCGAGCAGCTTCATCGCCCGCTCCCGTGCGGTCTTCTTCGACTCACGCTTGACCTGGGTGGGCGCCTCGACGATGTTCTCCAGCGCGGTCATGTGCGGGAACAGGTTGAACCGCTGGAACACCATCCCGATCTCGCGCCGCTGCGCCGCGATCTCCTTGTTCTTCAGGCGGTACAGCTTCCCGTCGCGGTCGGCGTACCCCATCAGTTCGTCGTCGACCCAGATCCGGCCGCCGTCGATCGTCTCGAGCTGGTTGATGCAGCGCAGGAACGTCGTCTTGCCCGAACCCGACGGCCCGAGCAGACACACGACCTGGCCGCGATCGACATCGAGGTCGATGCCCTTCAGCACTTCGTTGTGGTGGAAGGACTTGGTCACATTGACGGCATGAACCAGTGGCATCAGGCGCCTCCCGCCCCGGCCGGCCGCGCTGCCCGCGGTGCCTTGGTCCCGAAGCCACGACCGAAGTGCCGCTCCAGGAAGTACTGGCCGACCATCAGCACGCTGGTCGCCGCCAGGTAGTACAGCGTCGCGGCGACCGCGATCGGGAACGTCTTGTAGTAGGTGCTGCCGATCGACTGCAGCTGGTAGAACAGCTCGCCGATCACCGGTACGGCGAGCAGCAGCGAGGTGTCCTTCAGCATCGCGATCGTCTCGTTGCCGGTCGGCGGCACGATCACCCGCATCGCCTGCGGCAGCACGACCCGGCGCATCACCTTGCCGCTGCTCATCCCCAGCGCCTCGGCCGCCTCGGCCTGGCCCTTGTCGACGCTCATGATGCCGGCGCGGGCGATCTCGGCCATGTACGCCGCCTCGGACAGCCCGAGCCCGATCACACCGGCGACGATCCCGGTGAACACCTGGTTGGCGTCGAGGTTGAAGAACCGCCAGTCACCGGACATCCCGAGCCAGTCGATGATCTTCCAGTCGAACGGGATCCCGAACGCGATGCCCTGCGGGAACAGGATCCCCAGCGTGCCCATCGTGAACAGCAGGATGTACCGCGGGATGCTCCGGAAGAACCAGGTGAACACCCACGACACCCCGGCCAGGATCGGGTTGTCCGACAGCCGCATCACGGCCAGCAGCACGCCGCCCCCGACGCCGACGATCATCGACAGCACGGTGACCAGCAACGTCCCCTTGAGGAAGCCGTTGATCACCGGCTGCTGGTTCATCGCCTGGAAGACGAAGCTCCAGTCGAAGGCCTTGTTGGTCACCAGCAGGTGCACCAGCATCGCGGTCAGGATCGCGATCACGGCGATCGCGACCCAGCGGCCGGGATGCCGGACCGGTACGGCGTCGATCGCCCCCGGCCGATCAGGACTCGCGTCCGTCGGCCGGGTCTCAGTCGTGTCGGTGCTCATCGGATCCTCATGGGTTCACGGCGAAGTCGGTGAGCGCACCCGAGTCGTTGTTCCACTTCTGCAGTGTGCTCTTGTAGGTGCCCTCGGTGTTCAGGGCCTTCAGCGCCTCGGTGATCGACTGCGCGAACGCCGTCTCCGCCTTCGGGATCACGTACCCGTACGGCGCGGCGTCGTAGATGTCGCCGAGCTGCTCGAGCTGACCGTTGGTCTGCTTGATCGCGTACAGCACGACGGGGGAGTCGGCCAGCATCGCATCGGCCTTGCCGCCGACCAGGTCAGCGGTCGCCTGGTCCTGCTTCTCCCGGACGACCAGCTTGATCTCCGGCTTGCCGGCGGCCTTGCAGGCGGCCTGCCGCTTCGGCATGTCGTCCTCGAGCTGCGTCGTGCCCTTCTGCACCGCGACGGTCTTGCCGCAGGCGTCGTCGGCCTTGATGCCCTTCGGGTTGCCCTTCGCGGTCGCCCACAGCGTGCCGGCGTTGAAGTAGCTGACCATGTTGACCTGCGCCTTGCGCTTGTCGTTGATCGTGAACGACGAGACGCCGACGTCGTACTTGCCGCTCTGGACACCGGTGATGATCGTGTCGAAGCCGGCCGGCTGCCAGTCGACCGTGACGCCGAACTTCTGCGCCACCGCGTTGAACAGGTCGACGTCCATGCCGACGACGGTCTTGCCGCCCTGCAGGAACTCGTTCGGCGGGTAGCTGGCGTCCACACCGACGACGATCTTCCCGGCCGACTTGATCTTCGGCGGCAGCGAACCACTCAGATCCGGGCCGCTGCTGGACGGACCGCTCGAGGGAGCGCTGGAGGGGGCGCTCGACGGTGAGGTGGACGAACCACCTTCGAGAGAGTTCGAACCGCAACCGGCAGCGGCGAGAACCAGGACACCGGACAAGGCCAGCGTCCTACGCAGGACAGACATCTAGGTCCTCCAAACCCGGGCACCGGTCGGCCCCGGTGCCATGTGTCCGCATCTTGACACAACGACCTGTGGACAGCGCACGGACCAACCGGGAAAGGAGACCTATTCGTAGTCGTCACCGCTCGTGACGCTGCGGCCCGTCGATCACCCGGGCACGCAGCGTGACGATCAGGTCGGCTCGACGTGTGTTGGGTCGAGGACGCGGCGGAGGAAGGTCCGGGTGCGTTCCTCCTTGGGGCTTCCGATCACGTCCGCGGGCCGGCCCTGCTCGACGATGACGCCGGCGTCCATGAACACGACCCGGTCGGCCACCTCGCGGGCGAAGGCCATCTCGTGCGTGACGACGAGCATCGTCATACCGTCCAGGGCGAGTTTGCGCATGACCGTGAGGACGTCGCCGACGAGCTCCGGGTCCAGTGCGGACGTCGGCTCGTCGAACAGCATCAGCGCCGGGTCCATCGACAGCGCCCGCGCGATCGCGACACGTTGCTGCTGACCGCCGGACAGCTGTGCCGGGTAGGCGTCGATCTTGTCGCTCAGCCCGACCCGCTCCAGGTTGGCGCGGGCGATCCGGTCCGCGTCCTGCGGCCCGCGCTTCAGAACGGTGCGCTGGGCAACGGTGCAGTTGGCCAGCACGGACAGGTGCGGGAACAGGTTGAACTGCTGGAACACCATCCCGATCTGCTGCCGGGCCGCGTCCAGGTGGCAGTCCGGGTCGGTGATGTCCTCACCGCGGACGATCACCTGTCCCTGCTGGGGTTTCTCGAGCAGGTTCACGCAGCGGAGCAGCGTCGACTTGCCCGATCCGGACGGCCCGATGACACACACCACCTCGCCCTGCTCGACGGTGAAGTCGATCCCGCGCAGGACGTGGTTGCTGCCGAACGACTTGTGCAGGTTCTTGATCTCTACCAGTGCCATCAGCGCGTCCTCGCAGTTCGTGCTTCCAGCCGGCGGGCCAGGATGCCCAGTGGCAGCGTGATCACCAGGTAGCAGAACCCGCAGACCACGATCGGGGTCAGGTTCGAGTACGTGTTGGCCAGATCCCGGCCGAAACCGGTGAGCTCGTACCCGTCCGCGGCGACACCGATCATGAACACCAGCGACGAGTCCTTCACCAGCAGGATCAGGTCGTTCGTCAACGGCGGCAGCACGATCCGGAACGCCTGCGGCAGAACGATCTTCCGCATCGCCAGCCCGGGCGGCATGCCGAGCGACCGGGCCGCCTCGACCTGTCCCTTCGGAACGGCCTGGATACCGGCCCGGATCACCTCGGCCATGTACGCCGAGGCCACGATCCCGAGCGCCAGCCACACCACGCCGTACGGATCCCACGGGATCGTCATGCCCGGGAACGCCAGCGGCAGCAGGCTGAACGCGATGAACACCACGATCGCGGGCAGTCCGCGGAAGAACTCGATGTACGCCGTCGCGATCCACCGGTACGGGCCGACCTGGCTGAGTTTCATCAACGCCAGCAGCGTGCCGCCGGCCAGACCGATCACGAAGGCGCCGGCCGTGTACTCGAGCGTCTTCACCAGGGCCTTGAGCACGCCGTCGGTGAACGTGGACTTGATGAACTCCGGCTTGAAGAACACGCTGCCGATCTGGTGCCAGTTCGCGACGAACACGGCGACCAGGACCAGCACGACGAGCACGGCGTACTGGATCCAGCGGGAGCGCTGGGCCCGCCGGCGCGGGCTCAGCCCCTTCCGCTCAACGGTTGTCTCGGTCCCGATTTCTGGCGAGGTACTCACTTCTTCGGCTCAACCCCGAACCACTTCTTGTAGATCTCGTTGTACTTGCCGTCGGACTTCGCCTTGGTCAGCAGTTCGTTGAACTTCGACACCAGCTTCGGGCCGCTGCCGTCCTTGAGCGCGCCGAAGCCGTACTGCTCACCGGTGTTGAACTCGGCGACCACGGCCATGTCCGGGTTGTCCTTGACGAAGTCGTACAACACGCCGTTGTCGTTGATCGCGGCGGCGACCCGGCCGGACTTGACGTTGTTCTCCTGCAGCGCGAGGTCGTTGAACGGGATCACCGTGTACCCGTTCGCGGCGGCGTTCTCGTCGGCGTACTTCTTGCCGGTGGTGTCGGCCTGCGCGCCGAGCTTCTTGCCGCGCAGGTCGGCCAGCGCCGAGATGCCGGAGTCCTTCTTGGCCATCAGCACCTGGGTGGCGTCCATGTACGGGTCGGTGATGCTGATCGCGGCCTGACGCTCCTTGGTGATCGTCATCGCGCCCATGCCCATGTCGCACTTCTTCGCCTGGAACGCGGCGCCGGACGTCACCTGGGCCCACTCGATGTTCACCACGTCCTGCTTCACGCCCAGGTCGTCGGCGACCAGGTTGAGCAGGTCCACGTCGAAGCCGACGACGTCGGTGCCGTCCTTGTACTGGAAGGGCTTGTACGGCAGGTGCGTGCAGACGGTGAGCTTGCCGGGCTTGACCAGCGTGATGCCGGCCGCCTTCGCCTTGTCATCGGAACTGCCGCCGCCGGAGTCGCTGCCACAGGCGGCCAGGGACAGTCCGAGGACGGCCGCCAGCGCGACAGCTGCTCGAGTCTTGCGGAGAGTGGGGACGAAATTCATCGCAGGTTCTCCTCGACAGGGGTTGTGAATCCACGAATCCTGGCACACGAGAGGGGATGTGGGACCCCTCACAGCAGACCAGTGGCCTCTGTGGTTTACTCGTTGCCCCACGGGTGACCCCCTTTGCACAGCGCCGTTCGACCGAACGCCCACTCAACTCCGCACGCACTTCCCTGAAGGGTCCCCGCATGGTCGCCCAGCCTTTTTCGCCCGAAATCTCCGATCCGTTCGCCGGTGATGCCGTCTTCGAGCTGCACCGCGGCGGCAAGATCGAGGTGACGTCGTCGATCCACGTCCGCGATGCCGATGATCTGTCCAAGGCGTACACGCCCGGCGTCGCGCGGGTCTGCACCGCGATCGCCGAAGACCCGTCGCTGGTACGCCGCTACACGTGGAAGTCCAACGTGGTGGCAGTCGTCACCGACGGCACCGCCGTCCTCGGGCTGGGTGACATCGGCCCGGCCGCGTCGCTGCCGGTGATGGAGGGCAAGGCGCTGCTGTTCAAGGAGTTCGGCGGCGTCGACTCGGTGCCGATCGCGCTGGACTGCACCGAGGTGGACGAGTTCGTCGAGACGGTCGCGCGGATGGCGCCGAGCTTCGGCGGGATCAACCTCGAGGACATCTCCGCCCCGCGCTGCTTCGAGATCGAGCGCCGGCTCAAGGAGCGGCTCGACATCCCGGTCTTCCACGACGACCAGCACGGTACGGCGGTCGTCGTACTCGCCGCTCTTCGCAACGCGCTACGAGTCACTGGCAAGTCGATCGAGGACATCCGGGTGGTGATCTCCGGCGCCGGTGCGGCCGGGGTGGCCTGTGCGCGGATCCTTCTGCAGGCCGGCGTCGGCGACCTCGCCGTGGTGGACAGCAAGGGCGTGCTGCACGAGGACCGTGCCGACCTCAACCCGGTGAAGCTGTCGCTGGCCCGCGACACCAACACCGGCGGCCTGTCCGGCCGGCTGGTCGACGCGCTCGAGGGGGCGGACCTCTTCCTCGGCGTCTCCGGCGGCACCGTGGCGGAGGAGGCCGTCGCGAAGATGGCCCCGAATGCGATGATCTTCGCGCTGGCGAACCCGAATCCCGAGGTGCACCCGGATATCGCCCACCGGCACGCCGCGGTCGTCGCAACCGGGCGCTCGGACTTCCCGAACCAGATCAACAACGTGCTGGCCTTCCCGGGCATCTTCCGCGGGGCCTTCGACGCCAACGCGTCGCGGATCACCGAGGGGATGAAACTGGCCGCCGCCAACGCCCTCGCCGGCCTGATCTCGGCCGACGATCTGCGCCCCGACTACATCATCCCATCCCCGTTCGACGAGCGCGTGGCCCCGGCGGTCGCAGCCGCCGTCGCCGCCGCTGCCACGGCCGACGGGGTCGCCCGTCAGGCCTGATCCGGCACGCCAGGATCAGGTCCGTGGCGCGGAGGACGGGCGTCTAAGGTGGTCTGCATGCTTGCTGCCTATGCCGCCAAGTTCGACGCCGACGACCCGATCTCCGCGTTGGAGGTGGGCGAGCGGCCGGAGCCTGAGGTCCCCGAGGGTTGGGTGACCATCGATGTGAAGGCGACGGCGCTCAACCATCACGATCTCTGGTCGTTGAAGGGTGTCGGGCTGGCCGAGCAGAACCTGCCGATGATCCTCGGCTGTGACGCGGCCGGCGTGGACCCGGACGGGAACGAGGTCGTCGTGCACGCGGTGATCTCGGACCCGGCGTGGAAGGGCGACGAGACGCTCGACCCGAAGCGGTCGCTGCTGAGCGAGCGGTACCAGGGCACGCTCGCCCAGAAGGTCGCAGTGCCCGCGCGGAACGTCGTACCGAAGCCGGCCGGGCTGAGCTTCGAGCAGGCGGCCTGCCTGCCGACGGCGTGGCTCACGGCGTACCGGATGTTGTTCACGCAGTCGGGCCTGAAGCCGGGCGACACCGTGCTCGTGCAGGGTGCGGGCGGTGGTGTGGCGACCTCGCTGATCACGCTGGCGCGGGCCGCGGGGATGCGGGTGTGGGCAACGAGCCGGGACGAGGCGAAGCGGGCCAAGGCGATCGACATCGGCGCCCACGAGGCGTTCGAGTCCGGCGCGCGGATGCCCGAGCGGGTCGACGCGGTGATGGAGACGGTCGGGCAGGCGACCTGGTCGCACTCGCTCAAGTCGCTGAAGCAGGGCGGCACGCTGGTGATCTCCGGCGCGACCAGCGGCCAGGCGCCGAAGTCCGCCGAGCTGAACCGGATCTTCTTCCTCCAGCTGCGCGTCCAGGGCTCCACGATGGGCACCCGCACCGAGCTGGCCGAGCTGCTGCAGTTCATGGCCACCGCCGGGATCTCACCGCACATCGACTCGATCTTTCCGCTCGCGGACGCCCGCGACGGCTTCGCGAAGATGAACGCGGGCGACGTCTTCGGCAAGATCGTCTTTACTATCTGAGTGCAGCAACCCGAGATCCGGCCGGTCACGCTCGACGACGCCGAGGCCGCGGCCTGGTGTCACCTGCTCTGCTGGCGGGAGGCGTACGCCGGGCTCCTGCCGGCCGACGTACTCCTGGAGCGTACGTCGAACCTCGAACGCCGGATCGAGCGCTGGACCGCGCCCCTGGGTGAGGGCCGGCGCCGCTGGATCGCCGTGAACCCGGATCCGGACGCGCCGGTCCAGGACCGGGTCGCCGGTTTCGTCGGGATCGGCCCGGGCCGCGACGAGGACGCGCCGGTGCCGTTCGAGCTGGAGGCGATCTACACCCGGCGGGCGTTTTGGAAGACCGGTCTCGGGACCCGCCTGCTGGACGTTGCCATCGGCAAACAGCCCGCGTTCCTCTGGGTCTTCGAGGCAAACGTGCAGGCGCTCGGCTTCTACCGGCGGCACGGGTTCGCGCCGGACGGCGTCGGCAAGCACGATCCGTACTTCGATCTGCGCGAGATCCGTCTCGTCCGGAGCTGACGTTTCATGCCGGAAACATGGCCGTCGCACCGGGGCAACGCGACAGGTTCAGTCTGTTCCTACCGATCCGCCCGATCGATGAGGAGCGATGAGCCCATGAGGCCTACTTTGACGGTGATCGTTGACCCGGCAGACCGCTGGATGACGAAGGCCGCGTGCGTCGGACAGGCGCCGTCGTACGACGAGACCGCGACCCAGTGGGAGCAGCGGAAGGCGCAGGCGATCTGTCTGACCTCCTGCCCGGTGATCGAGGAGTGCCGGGAGTGGGCCCGCCGGACGAAGTTCACCGGCACCGCTGCCGGCGAGAAGTTCCTCTACGGCCGCCGCCGCGGCCGCCCGGGCCCGCAGGAGCGCCGCAACCGCCCCGCGATCATCGAAGAGCAGCAGGCCAGCTAGGCGCGCCACTCCCACGCTACGGCGTGGGAGTGGGAGAGGCGCCCTAGACGTTGATGAGCTCGTCGGCGCGCTCTGCGTCGGCGGGCTTTTCCGTCCGGCGGAACGGTGAGGTGATGGTCCGCAGGACCTGGTCGCGGTTGTGGATCGCCGCGCCGATCGCGAGCACGAGGTAGATCGCGCTGATCATGTACCGCCCCGTCTGACCCGGCACGGCGAACTGGACCGCGAACAGCCCCAGCAACGTCCACGCCGCCCAGCGCGGGAACCGCAGGTTCAGCAGGATCGCGATCCCGAGCAACGTCTGCGTGGCGGTCAGGAGGAACTCCTCGATCTGCCGCCCGTCCAGGTGCAGCGCCGCGCCGCCCCCACCGATCCCGTACGCGATCGGGAGGCTGCCGATCAGCAGCGTCCACTGGTTCACCTTCGCGGAGATCAGCAGGCCCAGGGCCGCAGCGCCCTTGCCCCGCCACGCGAACAGGATCGCCACGATGAACTCCGGCGCCTCGGACGCCAGCGGCGCCAGCCACTGGACCAGCAGGAACTGGTCGATCCCCAGCGCCCGGCCGCCCTGCACGAGTGAGTCCGCGAACGGCTCCGCGGCCGCCAGGATGATCCCGGCCGAGACCAGGAACATGGCGGCGACGATGATCCGCCGCTGCAGTTTAGGCAACCCACCCATCGTCGCGGCCGGCCCGATCAGGTCTGGCTCGTCGTCATGCTCCGACGTGGCCGCGCGGTACAGGTAGTACGCGAAGAAGGCGAGCAGCAGGATCCCCAGCACCAGGTGGATCTGGCCGGTCACCGGGATCACGAACGCGACCAGACCGGCAACCGCGAGGAAACCGAGCTCCCGGCGGTACCCGGACTCGAGCACCAGCGCCTTGACGGATTGCCCGCTGCGCCGCGAGGCGACGTACAGGCTGATCAGCACGACGCTCGACCAGCCGAGGCCGAGGAGCAGCCGGTTCGACCCGGTCATGTTGGCCGCGGCGTACTGCACGTAGTCCGGATTGGAGCCGGCGGTGTGGGCGAAGTACAGATCGACGGCGTACTCCGGCAGGACTGCGATGACCGCCAGGAGTGCGATCGCCAGACCGCCCGAGATGTCCATCTCTGCCGCCTCGGCCGCCCAGGCCAGCACGAAGGACGCCGCGACCACGGCGAGGCCGAAGATCAGCATCGAGGCCAGTGCCGGGGGATGGGTGCCGGTGAGCCGGAGGACGACCGCGGGGATCGCCACCAGGAACAGCAACAGCACGGGGCGGAGCGCTCGGAACATGGTTCCAGCCTGCCACCGTTTCGATACTTTCGCAATTGCGAAAGTATGAGACCGTCGTCACGACGGCTCGGCGAGCTGTCCGCGGACCGGTCTACCGGTCACAATGACTGCGCGATGACCAACCCTGAACCGACGAAGGCTCAGCTCGATTCCGCCGCGGGCACCTTCGCCATGCTCTCCGCACCCGTCCGGCTGCACCTGGTGTCGCTGGCCGCGCAGGGGGAGTACGACGTCGGCACCCTGGCGGAGCGCGTCGGCGTGAGTATCGCCACCGCGAGCCAGCACCTCGGCAAGCTCCGGCTGGCCGGGATCATCACCGCCCGCCGCGAGGGCCGGCGGCACATCTACACCGTGGACGACCCGCACGTGCTCAACCTGGTCGACCAGATCTTCGAGCACATCGCCCCCGACGGCTCCCTCGCCCCCGACCCACCCCGCCGTACCCGGCCGCCGCACACGGGCTGAGCATCCCCGGGGACTGCGTCACGGGCCCGTAAGGTGCCGGGGGTTTCGCCTGGTTCCGCCGCGTCCTACCTTCAGGGCAGGGGGAGGTAGCGATGAGGGAAGCCTGGGAGTTGTTGACCGCGGGTCCTGACGATGCCGAGCGCGGGGTGCTGCTGTTACCCGGCGGAGCCAACGCGGCCCGCTCGTTCGACCTGGTGATGGCTGAGCCGGCGCTGGCCGGTGTTCGTCTGGTGGCTACCACGCTGCCGGGCATGGCGGGTGCCCCGCTCGTAGGTGACGTGTCCGTTCCGGGCCTGGCACGTAGGGCCGGCGAATTGGCCAAGCTGCACCGGTGCGACGTGGTCGTCGGCTTCTCGCACGGCGCCACGGTTGCCGTGGAGATGCTGCTCGGCGGTCATTTCCATGGCCCGGTCGTGCTCCTGGGCATCAGCCTGACGACCGAGGACGAAGCCGGATTCTTCCGCGCCGTCGTGTCGGCGTCGCAGAAGGTGGGCAGCTGGCCGATGGCCGTCCTGTTCAAGCTGCTTCCGCTGATGGCGAGGTCTGCCAAGACACCGGAGCCGCACAAGCGGGAGCTGATCGAGGACCTCAAGCAGAACAGGGCCGGCGACGCCCTTCGGCTCCTCGGCCCGTACTTCGACTACCTCGCCGCCGACCGTGATTATGCCGCCGAACTGGCCGCGTCAGGCTCCCCGGTGTGGGTGGTCCACGCCGAGAAGGGGGACGGTAGTCTCAGCACCGCCGAGCGAGCCACCCTCGAGGCGGCCGCCGACGTGACCGTGGTGACGATCCCCGGCGCAGTGTTCTTCCTTCCGGACGAGGCACCACAACAGACCGCCGCACTGGTCGCTGACGCCCTCGCACACGTCAAGTGGACTGGATGATGTGCCGTAGGTACCTCTCCGGTGCCTGCAGGTAGGCCTTCCAGTTCTGGACGAGTTTCAGCTCCTCCCAGGTCGTACGGCGGATGCCCCAGTCGCCGACCTCGAGGATCGTCGCGCCGGGCAGGGCGGCGATGACCGGGGAGTGGGTCGCGCACAGCACCTGTGAGCCGCCTTCGGCGAGACGGTTGAGTACGCCGATCACGGCGAGGCTGCTGGAGAAGGAGAGCGCGGACTCGGGCTCGTCGAGGCAGTAGAACCCCGGCCGGTTGAACCTGTCACTGATGAGGTTGAGGAAGCTCTCGCCGTGGCTCATCTCGTGGAAGACCGGTTCCGGTGGGCCGGACGTCTTCGGGTTGCGCTCCAGATAGGAGTAGAAGCCGTGCATCGTCTCGGCGCGGAGGAAGAAGCCGGCCCGCTTCGCGCCGACGCCGCGGGTCAGCAGCAGGTCGTCGGCCAGCGGTGACTCGGTCGCCCGGGTGGTCAGCCGGGCGCCGGTCGAGCCGCCCTCGGGCGACAGGCCGAACGCGACGGCGATCGCCTCGACGAGCGTGGACTTGCCCGCGCCGTTCTCACCGACCAGGAATGTGACGCCCGGCTCGAGGTCGAGGCCGTCGGTCAGGAGTTGGTGGACCGCGGGGATGGTGTGCGGCCAGTGGCCGGACGGACGAATGCCCTCCGCCGCGGCAACCCGGCATACGGGATGCGAGGCGAAGGGCATTCGCTCAGAATAACTACTCGTCTTCGTCGTCCAACCGAGCCAGCCAGGTGGCGAAGCGCTCGATCGGGGTCTCGAACTCGGGGTTCAGATCGACGAACTCACGCAGCCGTTCGGCCACGAAAGCCAGCGTGACATCCTCCTCGCCACGCCGCTTCTCGAGCTCCTCGATCCCGCGGTCGGTGAAGTACACGTCAGCTGAACGCCTGCTTCAGCAGCGTCGTCTGCTCGGTGCCGTGGACACCGTGCGAGCCGACCGCCGGGGCCGCCATCGCCGGCCGGGACACCCGGTAGAACGGCTTGCCGCCCAGGTGCTCGGTCAGGTTCAGGGCCATGAACGGCCACGGACCCTGGTTCGCCGGCTCGTCCTGCACCCAGCGGATCTCGGTCGCGTTCGGGTACTTCGCCAGCTCGGCCACGATCTCCTCGGCCGGCAGCGGGTACAGCTGCTCCACCCGCACTACCGCCGTGCTGATCTTGTCCGGCTCGACCTTCTTGCGCTCGGCCAGCAGGTCGTACACGATCCGGCCCGAGGCCAGGATGACCCGCTCGACGGTCGCCGGGTTCGCCTCGGCCTCCGCGTCGTTGATCACCGGCCGGAAGGTGCCGTGGGTCAGCTCCTCCGGCTGCGACACCGCCTCCTTGCGCCGCAGCAGCTGCTTCGGCGTGAACACGACCATCGGGTTGTGCTCCTCGCCGAGCGTGTGCCGGCGCAGCAGGTGGAAGTACGACGCGGGCGTCGACGGCTGGGCGACGGTCATCGCGTTCTCCGCGCACAGCGCGAGGAACCGCTCGATCCGGGCCGAGGTGTGGTCCGGGCCCTGGCCCTCGTAGCCGTGCGGCAGCAGCAGCACGACACCGGACTTCTGGCCCCACTTCGCCTCACCGGACGAGATGTACTCGTCGATGATCGACTGCGCGCCGTTGACGAAGTCGCCGAACTGCGCCTCCCACAGGGTCAGCGCCTCCGGCCGCGCCACGGAGTACCCGTACTCGAAGCCGAGTGCGGCGTACTCGCTGAGCAGCGAGTCGTAGACGTAGAAGTTCGCCTGACCCTCGTCCAGGTTCTGCAGCGGGACGTAGTCCTGGCCGTTGACCCGGTCGATGATCGCGGCGAACCGCTGCACGAACGTCCCGCGGCGGCTGTCCTGACCGGCGAGCCGGACCGGCCGGCCCTCGAGCAGCAGCGAGCCGAAGGCGGTGATCTCTGCGCTGGCCCAGTCGATCGGGCCCTCGGTGATCGCGTGCGCCCGGCGCTGCAGCTGCGGCATCACCTTCGGGTGCACGGTGAAGCCGGCCGGCAGCGTGGTGTGCGCGTCGGCGATCTTCTTCAGCACCTCGGGCGTGGTCGCGGTCGCGTCCGGACCCTCCGGCTTGTCCGGGTAGACCGGAGCCGTCACGTACGGCGCCGGCGTGTCCGGCTGGCTCTTCGCCTCGCGGACCTCCGCGAACACCCGCTCGAGCCGGTGCTGGAAGTCCATCATCGCCTGCTCGGCCTCTTCGATCGTGATGTCGCCACGACCGATCAGGGCCTCGGTGTACAGCTTGCGGACCGAGCGCTTCTGCTCGATCAGGTCGTACATCAGCGGCTGGGTGAAGCTCGGGTCGTCGCCCTCGTTGTGACCGCGGCGGCGGTAGCAGACCAGGTCGATGACGACGTCCTTGTTGAACGCCTGCCGGTACTCGAAGGCCAGGTCGGCGACCCGGATGCACGCCTCGGGGTCGTCGCCGTTGACGTGGAAGATCGGCGCCTGCACCATCCGGGCGACGTCGGTGGAGTACATCGACGAGCGGGACGAGGCCGGCGAGGTGGTGAAGCCGACCTGGTTGTTCACGATCACGTGGATCGTGCCGCCGGTGCGGTAACCGCGCAGCTGGGACAGGTTCAGCGTCTCGGCCACGACGCCCTGGCCGGCGAAGGCCGCGTCACCGTGGACGAGCACCGGCAGCACCGGGAAGGCCGCGCCGCGGTCCAGGATGTCCTGCTTGGCCCGGACGATGCCCTCGAGCACCGGGTCGACGGTCTCCAGGTGGGACGGGTTCGCCGCCACCGACACCTTGATCTTGTCGCCGAACTCCGAGACGAACTCGCCTTCGGCGCCCAGGTGGTACTTGACGTCACCGGAGCCCTGCACGGTCCGCGGGTCGATGTTGCCCTCGAACTCGCGGAAGATCTGGCCGTACGACTTGCCGACGATGTTCGCCAGCACGTTCAGCCGGCCGCGGTGGGCCATACCGATCGCGACCTCTTCCAGGCCGGCGCCGGCCGCCTCCTCACAGAGCTCGTCGAGCAGCGGGATCGTGGTCTCCCCGCCCTCGAGCGAGAACCGCCGCTGACCGACGTACTTGGTCTGCAGGAAGGTCTCGAACGCCTCGGCCTCGTTCAGCTTGGCCAGGATCCGCAACTGCTCCTCGCGCGGGGGCTTGGTGTGCGGCCGCTCGATCCGCTCCTGCAGCCACTTGCGCTGCTCGGGGTCCTGGATGTGCATGTACTCGATACCGGTCGTCCGGCAGTACGAGTCGCGCAGGATGCCGAGGATCTCGCGCAGCTTCATGAACCGCCGGTCGCCGCCGAACGAGCCGGTGGCGAACTCGCGGTCCAGGTCCCACAGCGTCAGGCCGTGGGTGGCGACGTCGAGGTCGGGGTGGCTGCGCTGCTTGTACTCCAGCGGGTCGGTGTCGGCCATGATGTGGCCGCGCACCCGGAACGCGTGGATCAGCTCGAGGATGCGGGCCTGCTTGCTGATGTCCTCCTCGTGGCTGTGCGGGAGGTCGGCGGCCCAGCGGATCGGCTCGTAGGGGATCCGCAGGCTCTGGAAGATCTCGTCGTAGAAACCTTCCTGGCCGAGCAGCAGCTGGTGGATCCGGCGCAGGTACTCACCCGACTGGGCGCCCTGGATGATCCGGTGGTCGTACGTCGAGGTCAGCGTCATCACCTTGCTGACCGCGAGCTTGGCCATCGTCTCCTCGGCCGCACCCTGGTACTCCGGCGGGTACTCCATCGCGCCGACGCCGATGATGCAGCCCTGGCCCGTCATCAGCCGCGGCACCGAGTGCTGGGTGCCGATCGTGCCGGGGTTGGTCAGGCTGATCGTCGTGCCCTGGAAGTCGGGCAGGGCGAGCTTGTTGTCGCGGGCCCGGCGGACGATGTCCTCGTAGGCCATCCAGAAGTCGGCGAACGTCATCGTCTCGGCGGCCTTGATCGACGGCACCAGCAGTTGCCGGGTGCCGTCCGGCTTCTGCATGTCGATGGCCAGGCCGAGGTTGATGTGCGCCGGGTTGACCAGGGTCGGCTTGCCGTCGGTCTCGTCGTACGACGCGTTCATCTCCGGCAGCGTCTTCAGCGCCTTGACCAGCGCCCAGCCGATCAGGTGCGTGAAGGACACCTTGCCGCCGCGGGCGCGCTTCAGGTGGTTGTTGATGACGATGCGGTTGTCGATCAGCAGCTTGACCGGGACCTGGCGGACGCTGGTCGCGGTGGGGACCGTGAGGCTGGTCTCCATGTTCTGCGCCGTCCGGGCCGGGGCCCCGCGCAGGATCTTCCGCTCGGCCTCGTCGGCCGCCTTGGGCTCGGCCGTGGGCTGGCCTGCCTTGGGCTGCGCCGGCTGTGCGGGTGTCGGCTGGTTCACCGTGCCTCCGGTAGGGGCTGCCTGCTGGGGTGCGGCGGCCTGCGCAGGGGCCGGCGTTGCGGGGGACTGGGTTGCAGGCGACTGGGTCGCGGGAGACTGCGCCGCCGCGGCCGCGGCGGGAGCGTTCGAGGCGGGCACGGTCGGCGTCGTACCGCGGCTCGGCGCCTCGGGGGTCTTGTTGTCGGACACCGCGTCTGGCCTGGGAGCGTCGGCACTGGGAGCGTCGGCCGGGGGAGTCGTCACCGGCTTCGCATCGCCATCAGGGCCATCAGGGTTGTACGTCTTGAAGAAGTCGAGCCACGCCGGATCCACCGAATTCGGGTCCTGCTGGTACTTCTCGTACAGCTCGTCGACCAGCCATTCGTTCGCACCGAAGGCTGCTAGGGGGTTGGTGTCTGATGGCTCGGTGGCCACTTGGCAGTTCGCCTCTTCCGATTCGGGTCCGGTAGCACGGTTAATTCAGATGTTATGGGTGGTGTCCCAAGCAAAGGCTAATAGCACCGGGACCACTTCCACAGCCCGGGACCACCGGACCAGTGTGTCGAGTGGTCGGGCTCCGGCGAGTCGATCGGCCGGCGCCTGAAACACTGCTCACAAAGGTGTTTCAGGCCACACGCCCTCGTCTCACCACCTGTCGGTGCGGAGAGCAACGGCAGGGACTCCGGGACCCCTTGCAGATGTGGCTTTCCGGCGCCCGTCCCGACGCCCGGGTCAGGGGGCCGTCGAGCGTGGATGCCCACTGTATGCAGTTGTCCACTCGCCGCCAGTGATGATCACAAGCGCGCAAAAGTGTGGCCAACGTCACGCTCCGAATCAGTCCACCTGGGAATGATTGGCCTTCATCGGCTGGTCAGCCTCCGGACCAGCTTGAGACCCGACCAGGTCGGGTCGATCGCGCAGACCTTGACGTCGACGACGCCGAGCGGGAGAGCCAGCTCGCGGATCCCGTTCTCGTCGAGGTCGGTCGCGACCCCGGACGACCGCTTCGGCCAGGCGGCCCAGATCATGCCGGCCGTCACCGTCTTCTCCAGCAGGACCGGCAGTCGCTTCGCGAGGCGCGAGCGGTCCGGGCAGAACATCAGCACGACGTCGTACGACGAACCGCTTGCTCGGCGCGCGACCGTCGTACCGGCCGGCAGTCCTTCGATCGTGAAGCCGTCCGGCGCGTTGTCGAGCAGGACCACGTGCTCGGGCTTGACGCCGAGTTTGGCAGCCAGCGGTTTTCCCGAGTAACCGGAGGTGGTCATGAGGGGATGGTAGGGCGGCATACTGACTGGATGGCGTTGACGGATGAGGCGATCGTCAAGATCAAAGAGATGATCACCTCGGGGGAACTGGGTCCGGGGGATCGACTGCCGAAAGAGGCGGACCTGGCCGCGCGGCTCGGCCTGTCGCGGAACTCGCTGCGCGAGGCGGTGAAGGCGCTCACGCTGGTCAACGTCCTGGACGTCCGGCACGGCGACGGCACGTATGTCAGCAGTCTCGACTCGGCGCATCTGCTCGACGCGCTCAACTTCATGGTCGACCTGCACCGCGACGACTCGGTCCTGCAGTTCTTCGAGGTACGGCGGTTGCTCGAGCCGGGAGTCGCCGCGCTGGCCGCCACCCGGATCAAGCAGGAACAGGTGATCGAGCTACGGCTGCTGACCAGCGACCTCACACCCGACGCGGACGTCGAGGAACTGGTCGCGAACGACCTGCGGTTCCATCGCGCGATCGCCGAGGCGACCGGGAACCAGGTCGTCTGCTCGCTGCTCGACGGCATCTCCGGCGCCACCCAGCGGGCCCGGATCTGGCGCGGTGTCACCCAGGCCGGCGCTGTCCAGCGCACGCTGGCGGAGCACGCCGCGATCCTCGACGCGATCGAGATCGGCGACGCCGAGGCAGCCCGCGCGTGGATGACCGCTCACATCGCCGGCGTCGAAACCTGGCTGCGCAAGGCCCCCTAGCTATGGCCTTCGAACCGCCGCCACCGCGCAGCGCCTTGACGCTGCGGATCGTGTTGTCGGCGTTCGGGGTGCTGTTGTTCGCGGCGGCCGTGGTGCTGTCGGTCGCCTACGATCTGCCGGCGGGCTGGGTGATCACCTTCGGGGCGTTCGGCGTGGTCGCGCTGGTGGACCTGGTGGTCGTTGCCTGGCGCAAGCGTTCGGAAAAATAGTTGATGGGCCGTGCGCCGGCCCGTATTCTGGCGGACGTCCCATTCCCGGCGTCAGGGGTCTGCGTTGTAACTCCGAGGTCTTTCCTTCAGTCGATCGATCGCCACCTGTCTGGTGCGCGGTCTCGTCCGAGACCTCGTTGGGAGTGCAACGCCTATGAGTTTTTCCCTGTCCTGCACCGACCTCTTCTTCGCCTGGCCTGACGGCGAGGTGCAGTTCGACGGCCTCACCTTCGTCGCCGGGCCGGTCCGCTCCGGTCTGGTCGGCCGTAACGGCGCCGGCAAGTCGACGCTGCTCCGGCTGATCGCCGGCCGGCTCACCCCGCAGCGCGGGGCGATCCGGGTCAGCGGCGAGCTCGGGTACCTGCCGCAGGACCTGACCCTCGACACGTCCCTGCGGGTCGACCAGGCGCTCGGCATCGAGGCCGTCCGGAAGGCGATCGTCGCGATCGAGTCCGGTGACGCGTCCGAGGAGAACTTCACGATCGTCGGCGACGACTGGGACGTCGACGAGCGCGCGGAGGCGCTGCTCGGCAAGCTCGGCCTCGGTGCGATCGGCCTCGATCGCAGCGTCGGCGAGCTGTCCGGCGGTGAGACGATCCTGCTCGGCCTGGCGGCCGAGCTGCTCCGGCGTCCCGACGTCCTGCTGCTCGACGAGCCGACGAACAACCTCGACCTGCGGGCGCGCCGGCATCTGTACGACGCCGTCGACCAGTTCCGCGGGGCGTTGCTGATCGTCAGCCACGACCGGGAGCTGCTCGATCGGGTCGACCAGATCGGTGACCTCCGCAAGGGCGAGGTCACCTGGTACGGCGGCAACCTGACGGCGTACGAGGAGGCTGTCGCGGTCGAGCAAGAGGCGGCCGAGCGGATGCTGCGGGCGGCGGAGGCCGACGTACGCAAGCAGAAGCGCGACCTGGTCGAGGCGCGGATGAAGATGGATCAGCGCCGTGCCCGCGGGCAGCGGGCCTTCGAACAGGGCGGGATCCCGAAGATCATCGCCGGTGGGCTGAAACGTTCGGCGCAGGTGTCGGCCGGCAAGCACCTCGGCATGCAGTCCGAACGGCTCGATTCCGCGCAGGAGGCGTTGGCCGACGCGGAGGAGAAGGTCCACGACGACGACACGATCCGGGTGGACCTGCCGAAGACCGCCGTACCTGCTGGTCGCGTGGTGCTGCGGTTGGAGGACCACGTACTGCGAACCGGTGCGCACGTCGACCTGGAGATCCGCGGGCCTGAGCGGATCGCGCTGACCGGGCCCAACGGCGCCGGCAAGACGACGCTGCTGCAGTCGATCGTGTCGGGAGAGCTGCCGGCGGTGCCGTTCCGGTACCTGCCGCAGCGACTCGACCTGCTCCGCGAGGACCTGTCCGTCGTCGACAACCTGGCGCTGTTGGCCCCGAGCACGGAGAACCAGGAACGCCGTTCCCGCCTGGCCCGCTTCCTGTTCCGTGGTCGAGCGGCCGACCAGTTCGTCAGCACACTGTCCGGCGGCGAACGCTTCCGGGCGACGCTGGCGGCTCTGTTGCTGGCCGAGCCCCCGCCCCAGTTGCTGATGCTGGACGAGCCCACCAACAACCTCGACCTGTCCAGCGTCGCCCAGCTCAAGGATGCGTTGGCGTCGTACAACGGCGCCCTCGTCATCGCCAGCCACGACGTGCCGTTCCTCCGCGACATCGGCATCACCCGCTGGCTGGAGCTGACTCCGGAAACCCTCACGGACATAGAGCCCCTCTGACCGCCACCACCCAACGCCCGGCCGGCTAACCCGGCCGGGCGTTCCTTTGTGCCCACCTGCCCGCCGGATTTCGGGAAAGGGTTGAAGATTGATACCCCCTAGGGGTATGTTCTGCGGCATGGACGAGCACGGTGGGCAGATGGATCACGGCGGGTATGCGGGCCACGCGGAGCACAGTGGACACGGGGAGCATGCGGGGCACGGGCAGCACGGTGGGCATGGGGATCATGCGGCGCAGTTCAAGGACCGGTTCTGGATCAGTCTCGGGCTGGCGGTGCCGGTGGTCTTCTTCAGCGCGATGTTCGCGGATCTGCTGGGGTACACGCGGCCGGACTTCCCCGGTTCGGGGGTGATCGCGCCGGTGCTCGGGACGGTGATCTTCGTGTACGGCGGGCAGCCGTTCCTGACGGGTGGTTGGAGCGAGCTGAAGTCCCGCCGGCCCGGGATGATGCTGCTGATCTCGATGGCGATCACGGTGGCGTTCGTGGCGTCGTGGGTGACGACGCTGAAGCTCGGCGGGTTCGACCTTGACTTCTGGTGGGAGCTCGCGCTGCTGATCGTGATCATGTTGCTCGGCCACTGGCTGGAGATGCGCGCGCTCGGTGCCGCATCCGGTGCGCTCGATGCGCTGGCGGCCTTGCTGCCGGACACGGCCGAGAAGGTGATCGACGGCGAGGTCGTCGAGGTCTCGCTGCATGAGTTGCAGGCGGGCGACGTCGTACTCGTCCGGTCCGGCGGTCGGGTGCCGGCCGACGGGACTGTCGTCGATGGGCAGGCCGAGGTCGACGAGTCGATGATCACCGGGGAGTCGCGGCCGGTGTCGCGAGCCGTCGGCGACGCGGTGGTGGCGGGAACCGTTGCCACCGACAACGCTCTGCGGATCGAGATCACGGCGGTCGGTGACGATACTGCGCTGGCCGGGATCCAGCGGCTGGTGGCCGAGGCGCAGGCGTCGTCGTCGCGTGCGCAGGCGTTGGCTGATCGGGCGGCGGCGTTCTTGTTCTACTTCGCGTCGATCGCCGGGCTGATCACGTTCGTGGTGTGGGCGTTGCTCGGCAAGGTCGACGAGGCGGTGACGCGGACGGTGACCGTACTGGTGATCGCCTGCCCGCATGCACTCGGCCTGGCGATCCCACTGGTGATCGCGATCTCCACCGAGCGCGCGGCGAAGGCCGGCGTACTCGTGAAGGACCGCCTCGCACTCGAACGGATGCGGACGATCGACGCGGTCCTGTTCGACAAGACGGGCACGTTGACCAAGGGCGAGCCGGCCGTCACCGGGGTCGCTACCGTCGCAGCCGTGTCGCACGATGAGCTGCTGAACCTGGCTGCGGCAGTCGAGGCGGACAGCGAACATCCGCTGGCAAAGGCAATCGTCCGCGCACACGCCGATCGGGTGCCAGTCGGCGGACGAATGGTCGCGTCGGAGTTTCGCTCATTGACCGGGCGAGGTGTACAGGCGGTTGTTGACGGTTCGGAGGTTGCCGTCGGGGGACCGGCGTACTTGCGGGAGAGCGGGTTGGAGGAGCCTCGCGAGTTGGACTCGGAGGTTGCGGACTGGAAGGCCAGGGGCGCTGCGGTGCTGCATGTCGTGAGAGACGGGCAGGTGCTCGGGGCTGTCGCGCTTGAGGATGAGGTGCGGGACGAATCCCGGCAGGCGGTGGACGCGTTGCATCGGCGTGGAGTGAAGGTGGCGATGATCACCGGGGACGCGCATCAGGTTGCCGATGCCGTGGCGAAGGAGCTCGGGATCGACGAGGTGTTCGCCGAGGTCCTGCCGCAGGACAAGGACGCCAAGGTCGCCGAATTGCAGGCCCGCGGGCTGAAGGTCGCCATGGTCGGTGACGGGGTCAACGACGCTCCGGCCCTGGCTCGCGCCGAGGTCGGCATCGCGATCGGCGCCGGCACCGACGTCGCCATCGAATCCGCCGGCGTCGTCCTCGCCGCCGACGACCCGCGCGCCGTGCTCTCGGTGATCGAGCTGTCCAAGGCCAGCTACCGCAAGATGTGGCAGAACCTGATCTGGGCGACCGGCTACAACGTCATCACGGTCCCGCTCGCGGCCGGCGTGCTCGCCTTCGCAGGCGTCGTCGTCTCCCCGGCCGTCGGTGCGCTGCTGATGTCGATCTCCACGATCGTCGTGGCTCTGAACGCCCAGCTGCTGCGCCGCCTCAACCTCTCACCGGCCCGCCTCGCCGCGTAGTCCGGTCAGCACGACCGCCACCAGGCGCCGTACCGCAGCCTTCGACGGTACGGCGCCTGCCGCGCCCAGCGCATGCACGCAGTACGTCGCCAGCTCCTTCGGGGGAACGTCGTCACGTACGTCGGTCATCAGGCCGGCGAGAAACTCGACGAGGTGCTCCTGCGCTCGCACGACCTGCTCCGACCGGTGCAGTGAGGCGGCCGGCTCCGACGGCGGATGCTCGTGGCAAATGAACGCATACGCCTCCAGCACCGCCTCGAGTCGCCCGGTGCCGGTCCAGATCTCGGTGAGCTGTCGCAGATGATCGCCGACCTGCCGGTCATGCCATGCCGTCAGGATCGACTCGACATCGGGGAAGTACTTGTAGAGCGTCGCCCGCCCGACCCCGGCCCGCTTCGCGACCTCGGACATCGTGACGCCGGTCAGCCCGCGCTCGGCCACCAGCGCCGCGGTCGCATCGAGTGTCGCCGTCCGCACGGCGTGGCGATGCGTCGCGATGCTGTCGTCCCACAACTTCGGCACGGCCCTCATCCTACCTGGACACGCTGTTAGTATTCGAGACATAGTGTATTGAAAAAGGAGGCATGGGTATGCCGGTCATGGAGGGGTACGCCGACACCGAGCGGGCAGCGCGGTACGTCGAGCGGCTGGGCGGGCATTTCGGGCATCAGCCGGGTGGGATGAAGGTGCTGTCGAAAGCGCCGGGGGAGCTCGTGGTCGACCTCGGCGGCGCGACGTGGACGCTGCGCGCCGTGCAGACGCGGCTGGAGCTGCGGGTCGAGGCGGAGGACCCCGGCGTGCTGCGCCAGTTCAGCGCACGGGTCACCGAACGCATCGAGAAACTCGGCCGCCGGGACAACCTGAAGATCCACTGGCAGTAAGGACAGGAGGTAGTCAGGCCAAGGCGCGCTCGGCCGCTCATCTCGAGGGTGCACGGTCGCCCACTACCTCCTGTCCTCAGCGATCTGTCAGCTCGCCGGCAGTTGGCCGAGAAGCTGCGTCATGGTGGCGATCTCGGTGGTTTGGGCGGTTTGGATCTTCTTGGCGAGGGCGATGGCGGCGGGGTCCTTGCCGGTGGTCTGCTCGGTCGCGGCCATGGCGACCGCGCCCTGGTGATGCTTGATCATCATCTGCGTCCACATCCGGTCGAACATAGCGCCGGACGCTTCGGAGAGGTCGCTCATCTCCTCGGTGCTCATCATGCCGCCCATGGCATGCCCGCTGTGTGTACCTGGCGTCGGGACCGGCTTGCCCCAGGTCGTCAGCCACCCGGACAGCTGCTTGATCTCCGGGCCCTGTGCAGTCTTGATCGCGGTCGCGAGGTTCTTCACCCCCGCGTTCGTTGCCTTGCGCAACGCGAGGTCGGACATCTCCACGGCCTGCTGGTGATGCGGGATCATCTGCAGCGCGAAGGTGGCGTCGGCATCGTTGAACGAGGCGGCTGCGGAGGCGGAGGGCGGCGTACTCGGGCTGTTGTCCGAGCCGCAACCGGTCACGCCGAACACGGCGACGAGAAGCACGGCCGAGGCCGCGGTCGTACGGTAGACGTGCGTCATCACAATCCTTGGGTGTGTGTCGAAACGGGTACGGCGAAACAGGCGCACGTCGGCCTATATCCGCAGTACACCCAACGTCGACGCCTTGACCGGCGGCGGCGAGCGTTCGCCCAGCACCAGGCGCCCAGCCGCGGACGGCACAGACACCGCCCGCCACACGAGCAGGCTCCGCAATCCCAGCAACAACGCCAGCAGCAGCACCAGCCCGGTCAGTACTGCGACACACGCACCATCCATGTCGTGCATCTCCTCGGTCGGCGCGACGTGCGGCAGGCCGGGCTGGGTGTGCTCCATGACCATCGCCGGCTGAGCGGCAGCCATGGCCGCATCGTGATGGGAGGTGAGGCCGTGCATCGCGAAGACCCCGGCAACTACCGTGAGTACGCCGAGTAGACGGAGCAGTCGCGCTCCGCGTTCGTGTGTGCGACCAGGCATCGCGACAAGAGTAGCGAGCTGGGCTGGTTGCACAGCCGGCACCCGCCGAGTGTGCACACTGGACGGTGAGACCGCCCGCCGGGAGTCGTACGTTCGGTGAAATCCCAGGGCTGGAGGTTTCGATGGCCGGTACATCTGTAGGTGCGGACGATTACGCGCTCGCCCGCGTCCCGGAGGACGCGCGGTACTCCTGGTGGTCGGTGGCGACGCAGCGGTTCGGGCAGATCTCGGCGCTGAGTCAGTTCCTGCTCGGCGCGACGCTCGGGTTCGGGATGAGCTTCTGGACCGCGTTCTGGGCGCTCACGCTCGGCGCGGTGATCCTCGAACTCGTCGCGATCCTGATCGGCGTCATCGGCGCCCGCGAGGGCCTGCAGACGTCGGTGATCGCGCGCTGGACCGGGTTCGGCCAGGCCGGCTCGTCGCTGATCGGGCTCGCGATCGGGATCAGCCTGATCGGGTGGTTCGGGATCCAGTCCGCGGTGTCCGCGGCCGGTCTCAGCCAGCTCATCGGCGTACTCCCGACCTGGGGCTGGTCGCTCGTCTTCGGCCTCGCGGTGACGCTCGTCGTACTGCGCGGCTTCCACTCGATGGCCTGGGTCGCGTACGTGACGGTCCCGGCGTTCCTGGTCCTGGTCGGCTGGTCGATCATCAGCGAGCTCTCCGACCACAGCTTCGGCTCGCTGGTGAACGCCGCGCCGCCCGGTCCGCATCTGAGCCTGCTGGAGGGTACGACGCTCGTCGCGGGCGGATTCATCGTCGGTGCGGTGATCACGCCGGACATGACCCGCTTCAACCGCAGCGTCGGCGACGTCGTCAAGCAGACCGTCCTCGGCATCACGCTCGGCGAGTACGTGATCGGCCTGGTCGGCGTCCTGCTCGCCCACGCGGTCGGTTCGGCGAACGTGATCACGATCGTCACCTCCTCGGTCGGCTGGGTCGGAACGCTCGTGATCATCCTCGGCACGATCAAGATCAACGACTGGAACCTGTACAGCTCAGGCCTCGGCATCGTGAACTTCATCGGCACCGTCTTCGGCCGGCACGTCAACCGGGCCGTGGTCACGCTGGTCGTCGGCGTCCTCGGCAGCGTCCTCGCGGCCGGCGGGATCCTGGACAAGTTCACCGAGTTCCTGACCGTGCTCGGCGTCGCGTTCCCGCCGATCGCCGGGATCATGGTCGCGGAGTACTTCGTGGTGAAGCGCTGGCGACCCGACCTGGACGCGACCCGAGCAGCGGGCACGCTGCCCGCGACCGCGCCGACCTGGGTACCGGCCACGATCGTGATCTGGATCGGCGCCGCCCTGATCGGCAAGTACGTCGGCTGGGGACTGCCCAGCATCAACTCACTCGTCGTCGGCTTCCTGGCGTACGTCGTGGCGGGCAGGCTCGGCCTGATCCGCGGCGTCGGGATCAGCCGGACCATGGACAGCGAGCCGACCGAGATCAGCACCGTCGTAGAACCTGGGAGGATCTGAATGCGTATCGGCATCGATGTCGGTGGCACCAACACCGACGCCGTGCTGCTCGACGGGACCGGTGGCGATGTCAGCGTGCTGGCCGCGAACAAATCGGCGACCAGCGCGGACGTCACGGCAGGCATCATCGACACCCTCGACCGGCTGCAGGCGGAGCGATCCTTCGACCCGGCGCAGGTCCAGGCCGTGATGATCGGCACCACGCACTTCATCAACGCGCTGGTCGAGGCAAGGCGGCTGGCCCCGACCGCGGCGCTCCGCCTCGGGCTGCCCGCCACCGCGTCGCTGCCGCCGCTGGTCGACTGGCCCGAGCGGCTGGTCGAGGCGATCAGCGGGCGCAGCTACCTGGCGCACGGCGGGCACGAGTTCGACGGCCGGCACATCGCCGAGCTGGACGAGGACGAGCTGCGCCGGCATGCGGGCGACATGATGAAGCACGGCGTCCGGTCGGTCGCGATCTCGTCGGTGTTCTCGCCGGTGAGCAACGAGTTCGAACTGCGCGCGGCGGAGATCCTGCGCTCCGAGCTCGGTGACGACGTGGCGATCTCGCTGTCGCACGAGATCGGCCGGATCGGCCTGCTGGAGCGGGAGAACGCGACGATCATCAACGCCGCGCTCCGCGAGCTGGCCGCGAGCATCGTCGACGGACTCTCCGGTGCGGTCGCCGGCCACGGCATCTCCGCGCCGCTGTATCTGAGCCAGAACGACGGCACCTTGATGGACGTCGACTTCGCCCGCCGGTACCCGGTCGCCACGTTCGCGTCGGGTCCGACGAACTCGATGCGCGGTGCGGCGCTGCTGTCCGGCCTCGACACCTGCGCGGTCGTCGACGTCGGCGGTACGACGAGCGATGTCGGCGTACTCACGCACGGTTTCCCGCGCGAGGCAACCACCGAGGTCGACGTGGCCGGGGTGCGGACCAACTTCCGGATGCCCGACGTGCTCAGCATCGGGATCGGTGGTGGCAGCTTGGTAGCCTCGGGCAACGATGTGGTGACGGTCGGGCCGCGGTCGGTGGGATACCGCTTGACCGACGAGGCTCTGGTCTTCGGGGGCAAGACGCTCACGGCAACAGACATTGCGGTCGCCGCCGGCCGGGCTGAGGTCGGCGACGCTGCGGCGGTCTCCGAGCTGGATCCGACGCTGGTGAAGGCGGCTCTGGCTCGGGTGGCGGCGGACATCGCGGACGCGGTGGAGCGGATGCGTACGTCGCCCGACCCGCTGCCGGTGGTGGCGGTCGGCGGCGGATCGATCCTGCTGCCGGACGATCTGCCTGGCAGCCTCGCGGTCCATCGGCCGGATCACTTCGCGGTCGCGAACGCGATCGGGGCGGCGATCGCGCAGGTCGGCGGCGAGGTCGACCGGGTGTATGCGATCGATCCCGGCCGCCGGGACGCGGTGGTGGACGAGGCGCGCCAGGAGGCGGTCGACCGTGCGATCGCGGCCGGCGCCGACCCTGCGGCCGTGCGGATCGTGGACTTCGACGAGGTGCCGATCCCGTACCTGCCCGGTAACGCGACCCGCATCCGCTGCAAGGCAGTCGGCGACCTCCGCCTCGGGGAGGCCTCATGACGCACGCCGGCATGCCGCCATACCAAACGGTTTGGTATGGCTTCGGTGGCCTGGGATACGGGGTGGAGTGGTCGCGATGAAGCTTCGTGCTGAGGACCTGGGGTCCCTGGCCCGCGGTGCCGCCGTGCTGGGCACCGGGGGCGGAGGCGATCCGCACATCGGGAAGCTGCTCGCGCAGCAGGCGGTGCGTGAGCACGGGCCGGTGGAGATCGTTGCCGTCGGCGACCTTCCGGACGATGCCTGTGTGTTGCCGGTGGCAATGATGGGCGCGCCGACGGTGATGGTGGAGAAGCTGCCGTCCGCGGACCAGATCTCGGTCGCGGTGCAGACCCTGGCGAAGTACGTCGGGAAGACGCCGACGCACCTCGCCTGTATCGAGGCCGGCGGGGTCAACTCGACCGTCCCGGTGATCGCCGCCGCGCAGCTCGGGCTGCCGCTGGTCGACGGCGACGGTATGGGCCGCGCGTTCCCCGAGCTGCAGATGGTGCTGCCGACGCTAGCGGGGATCGAGGCGACCCCGATGTCGATCGTCGACGAGAAGGGCAACCGCGGCGTCTTCGACACGGTCACCAACGAGTGGGCCGAACGACTGGCCCGTTCGGCGACCATCGACATGGGCTGCTCGGCGATCGTCTCGCTGTACGCGATGACCGGCGCCGAGATCCGCGGCGCGTTCGTGGCCGGGACGCTGAGCAAGTGCGTCACGATCGGCCGGGCGATCGAGCAGGCCCAGCGCGAGCACGCCGACCCGGTCGCGGCGGTGGTCGCCGAGCTCGGCGGACGGCTCCTGCACGTCGGCAAGGTCGTCGACGTCCAACGCCGTACGACGACCGGCTTCGCCCGCGGTGACGCGACCGTCGACGGGCTGGACGCGTCGCACGGTCGCGTGATGGTGCTGCGCTTCCAGAACGAGCATCTGGTCGCGGAGTTGGAAGGTACGGCGGTCGCCACCACGCCGGACCTGATCATCGTGCTCGACACCGAGACCGGCGAGCCGATCACCACCGAGGCGCTGCGGTACGGCCACCGCGTCAGCGTGCTCGCCGCGCCTGCCGACGAACGCTGGCACTCCCCGGAAGGCATCGAGCTGGTCGGCCCGCGGTACTTCGGCTACGACCTCGACCCGATCCGCGCGCTGGAGACCGTATGACCGAGCGGAGCGAGGGAATCAAAAAGCACAGTGTGATTCGTGCCTCATGTCCGCCCGGAGCGAAGCGAGGACGGACATGAGCTGGCAACTTGATATCGAGCACCTGAGGGATCTCGCGCGGGGTGCGGCGATCCTCGGGACCGGTGGTGGCGGGGATCCGCTGATCGGGCGGCTGCTGGTCGAGCAGGCGATCCGGGAACACGGGCCGGTGACGGTCCTGGACCCGGACGAGCTGGACGACGACGCGTTCGTCATCCCGACCGCGCAGATGGGCGCGCCGACCGTGATCGTCGAGAAGATCCCGCGCGGCAGCGAGCCGGTCGGCGCCCTGCGCGCGCTCGAGAGGCACCTCGGCCGGACCGCCGACGCCACCATGCCGATCGAGTGCGGCGGCATCAACTCGATGATCCCGCTGCTCGTTGCCGCCCGCACCGGTCTGCCGGTGGTCGATGCCGACGGCATGGGCCGGGCGTTTCCCGAACTGCAGATGGAGACGTTCTCGGTGTACGGCGTACCGGGGTCGCCGATGGCGATCGCCGGCGAGCACGACGAGACCCTGGTGATCGACACCGGTACGGACAACAAGCAGATGGAGTGGCTTGCACGCGGGATCACGATCCGGCTCGGCGGGGTCGCGCACATCGCGGAGTACTCGATGACGGGCGCGGAGGTGAAGCGCACCGCCGTACCGCGGACGCTGTCGCTCGGACTGTCGCTCGGTCGGGCGGTCCGGGAGGCGCGGGCGGCGCACCGGGATCCGGTCGAGGCGATCCGGGCCGCGCTCGCGCCGACGCTCTACAGCCACCTGCGGGTGCTGTTCCGCGGCAAGGTGGTCGACGTGGAACGCCGTACGCTCGAGGGCTTCGCGCGCGGGCGGGCGCGGTTCACGGGGTACGACGGGACGTCGGAGCTCGAGCTGCGCTTCCAGAACGAGAACCTGGTCGCGGAGGTCGACGGCGAGGTGGTGTGCACGGTGCCGGACCTGATTTGCGTACTGGAGGCGGACACCGCGGAGCCGATCACTACAGAGGGACTGCGGTACGGCCAGCGGGTCACCGTGGTCGGCATCTCGACGCCTGACCTGATGCGGACGCCGGAGGCACTCGCTGTCTTCGGACCCGCCTGTTTCGGGCTCGACGTGGAGTTCGACCCGGTCGAGCTGCGCGGCGACCTCGTCACTACGCCCTGACCCTCGGCCCGCCGTGCTGACCCCTCCGCGGCGGGCCGAGATTCCAAGCCACCCGTGCAAGGATCGGCCTATGACGACTGTCGTCAAGGCGCAGGACCTGGAAGCGCTGGTTGTCGGCGTCACCCTGCTGGGCTCGGGTGGCGGCGGCGACACGGGGTCGTTCGGGCGCATGCTGCGCCGGCGGCTGGGTGACGGCGAGCTGGTACTGCGCGACGCCGCCGACGTGCCAGATGCGCTGGTGAGTCCCATCGGCGTGGTCGGGGCGACCAGTGTGCTGATGGAGAAGCTGCCCAGCGGTGGTGAGTTCGACACCGCGGTACGCGCGGTCAGCCGGTGGACCGGCGCGGACGTCACCGGGCTGATGCCGCTGGAGGCCGGCGGGCTCAACGGGCTGACCCCGCTGATCGCTGCGCTGGATCTGGGCCTTCCGGTGGTCGACGCCGACCTGATGGGCCGAGCGCTGCCGCGGCTGGACCAGTTCTCGTGGGCGGTGGCGGGCCGTTCACTGACGCCCTGTGCACTCAGTGAGCCGAGCGGTCAGGTGATTGTCGTCGACAACGTCGACGCGGCCGGACTGGAGCGTGCGGTGCGGAGCTTTGTCGCGCACACCGGTGGCTGGGCGGTGCTGGCGCTGGCGCCCACTCCGGTCGAAGCTGCGGCGGCGGACGCCGTACAGGGGAGTTTGACGCGGGCTCTGGCGCTCGGCCGAGCCCATGCTGCTTTGAAGCCTTGGGCTACGCCAGCTGACATCGCTGACGGTCTGGGCGGCCGGCTGCTCGCCAGCGGGCGGGTGGAGCAGGTTGCCCGGCACCTGATCGCTGACGGCGGCGCTGCGTTTGGTCGCGGCAGCGTCTGCGTGGTGGATTCCAGCAGCCGGGCAGTGATCCGGATCGAGACCGAGAACGAGTACCTTCTCGCGCTGGTCGACGGCACCCCGGCGGTCACCACACCAGACCTGCTGTGTCTGCTGGACCGCCGCACCCTGCAACCGATCGCTGTAGATGCCATCCGCACCGGCGACGAGGTACTGGTACTCGCATTGCCCGGACCGACCTGGTGGCGCCGGCCCGACCGCCTCACCCACGTCGGCCCTCAAGCCTTCGGCCTCGCGTGCGCACCCCAGCTGCTGGAGGCATCATGACTGCAGGGCGGCCGGGACTGTCTCCATCGCTGGCGGCCATGCTCACTTCGCCCGGCTGGTCGGATGTCGTGGTGCTGGGTGGCGGTGCGGATCCTGGGCCCCGGCTGACGGGGTCTGTGGTGGCGCTGGAGGTGTCTGTGCATCCCGAGGCGATGGATGGGCAGGTGCTCGTCGTGCTGCTGGCGGGTGATCACACCGACTGGCGGATCGATGCCCTGATCAGCCGGGCATCGGCGGCCGGAGCGGGGGCGGTGTTGCTGGCCGGTGTCGAGCCACTGGGACGTGGGGCTCAGCTGCTAGCAGAGCGGTTGCAGCTGCCGGTGCTGGGATCCCCGGATCCGCTGGCGGCACATGAGCACCTGCGACGGGTCACGGCCGAGCCGGAGGTCGTGCGGACGGACCTGGTGCTCCGAGCAGTCGCAGCGCTGCGCCGGGCTAACGGTGACCTGACGTCAGTACTGCGAACCACGTCGAACGTCCTGGAACGACCCGTCACGTTGGCAGGTGTCGACGGCGGCACACTCGCCGGTGAACCGCTGGACCCCGCCGAGCGGACTGCTTTGGTCGCTGCGTTGCCTCGGGTGCCGGTGGGGTGGGCTGCGCCGTACCGGGTAGACCTGGCGAGTGGTGCGGTGCTGATAGCTGTTGCAGTGCTGGGTGTTGGGCCAGTGTGCTGGTTGGTGGCGCGTTTGCCTGCTGTGGTGCCGGCCGAGGTTGCCGCCGTACCTGAGGTCCTGGGTGTGGTTGCACCGGCGGTGGGGGAGCGATTGGCGTTGCGGCGGTTGGAGTTGGAGCGGGATGCGCGCCAACGTACGTCGCTTCTCGGTGAACTGCTCCAGGGCGAGCCGTCGGAGGCAACGCGTCGACGTGCGGTGGATCTGGGCTGGCAGCTCGACGGGTGGCACACCGGCATCCGGATCGGCGCGGACGGACATCTGGATGTCGCAGGTCGGCGTACCGATGTGGTGGAGGCGTTCGACGCCGAGGGTCTGCAGGCGGTCGTCGTGGAGCAGGGTGATGGGTGGTCGGCGTGGATCACCGCGGTGAGCGAGCCGACCGCGACCGAGGTGCAGGAGCAGGCTGCGACGATCCGGCGGGTGCAGCGTCGTTTGGTGAAGACCGTTGACGCGTACGTCGGTGTCGGCCGCGTGCAGGCTGGTCCGAGCGGGATCGCCACCACGCTGGCCGAAGCCGGTGATGCGGCCGGGCTGGCGCGCGGACGTGCGGAGACTGGTCGCTTCCTGCACGTTGACCGGCTGGGGCTCGCTCAGCTGCTGCTGGCCTGGACCCGCACCGACACCTTCCAGCCCGCTGCCCAAGCTCTCCTGGCCCCCATCAAGGACCAGCCCGGCGATCTGGTCACCACACTGGCCGTTTACCTCGACACAGAGTCATCCGTCGCCGAAACCGCAGCAGTACTAGGCATCCACCGCAACACCGCAGCCGCCCGCATCACCAAGATCCAGCACCTACTAGGCGTAGACCTCACCAACCCAGACGAACGCCTAGCCCTCCACCTGGCCTCCCGCACGACCCCTACGGAGTAGGTGCGTCCTCGCGGAGGAGGCCGGCTGACTTCAGGTCTGACCATAGGGCGGTCGGGACTTCAGCGCGGGTGAGGGCTGCGTTGGTGTGGACTTCTTCGGGGGTGCGGCAGCCGACGGCGATGCCGGCGACTGCGGGGTGTGCCAGCGGGAAGGCGAGGGCCGCGGCGGGCAGCGTGGTGCCGTGGGACTCGCAGAGGTCGGCGAGCTTGTTGGCCTTGTCGAGGAGGGACTGCGCGGCAGGCTCGTAGTTGAAGGTTGCCCCGGCCACCGGGCGCGGTTGTGACAGCAGGCCTGAGTTGAAGATGCCAACGGCAACTACCTGTACGTCGTGCTCCAGGCAGGCGGGCAGTACGTCGTCCAGCCCGTCCGGGTCGATCAACGTATACCGACCGGCCAGCATGATCACGTCGATGTCGATCTCCTGCACGAACCGGGTCAGCATCGCCGACTGGTTCATCCCGGAGCCGATCGCGCCGATCACGCCCTGCTCGCGGAGCTCGATCAGCGTCGGGAACGCGGTCGCGACCGCCTCCTCGTAGTGATCGTCCGGGTCGTGCACGAACACGACGTCGAGCCGGTCGGTGCCGATCCGCTGCAGCGAGTCCTCGATGCTCCGCAGGACGCCGTCCCGGCTGAAGTCCCACCGCCGGCGCCGGGTGGTGTCGACCGCGAACCCCTCGTCGTCGGTTGCCGCCTCGTCGGCGTGGTAGATGATCCGCCCGACCTTGCTCGACAGCACGTACGCGTCGCGCGGCTTGTCCCGCAGCCCGGCCCCGAGCCGCTCCTCGGCCAGTCCGAGGCCGTAGTGCGGCGCGGTGTCGAAGTACCGCCAGCCCTCGTCCCACGCCGCGTTCACGGTGGCGATGGCTTCGACGTCGCTGACCTCGCCGAGCAGGTTGCCCAGCGGCGCACCGCCGAGCCCGACGCGCTGGTCGTCCGGGAAGAGCTTCATCAGCGCACCGCCGGCAGCCGCAGGTTCTGCATGCCGCCGTCGACGGCCAGCGCCGTACCCGTGGTCGAACCCGACAGCGGGCTGGCCAGGTAGGCGATCGCGTTCGCGACCTCGTCCGCCGACACCAACCGGCCCATCGGCTGCCGGGCCTCGAGTGCGGCCCGCTCGGCCTCCGGGTCGGAAGCGACGTCGAGCAGCCGGCCGACCCACGGAGTGTCCGCCGTACCCGGGTTCACGCAGTTCACGCGGATGCCTTCGCGGACGTGGTCCGCGGCCATCGCCATCGTCAGCGCGAGGACGGCGCCCTTGCTCGCGGAGTACAGCGCGCGGTTCGGCAGGCCGGCGGTGGCGGCGACCGAGCAGGTGTTGACGATCGCGGCCGCCTCCGACTTGCGCAGGTGCGGCAGCGCCGCCCGGGTCACCCGGGCGATCCCGACGACGTTCACGTCGAACACCCGGTGCCACTCGTCGTCGTCGTTCGCGGCGACTGTGCCCTGCGCGCCGATCCCGGCGTTGTTCACCACGATGTCGATCCCGCCGAGCTGCAGCGCCGCGGCGGCGACCGCGTCCCGGATCGAGCCGTCGTCGGTGACATCCGCGGCGATCCCGGTCAGCGGCGCGTCGACCTCGGGCTTCAGATCGAACACGACCACCTGGGCGCCGCGGGCCGCGAGCAGCTTGGCCGCCGCCAGGCCGATGCCCGAAGCACCGCCGGTCACCACGGCCCGAAGGCCGGCGAAGTCCGTCACTTCTTCTCCTCTGTCAGGTCTGTCCAGATCTTGCCACCCGGGAACCGGAAGTCGGTCAGCGTCTCAGCGTCCATCTCGGCGCCGAACCCGGGCCGTACCGGTGCCACGTAGTGCCCGTCCCGGATCACCACCGGGTCCAGGAAGTGCTCGTGCAGGTGGTCGACGTACTCGATCACCCGGTCCTGCATCGATCCGCTCACCGCGACGTAGTCGAACATCGACAGGTGCTGGACCAGCTCACACAGTCCTACCCCACCGGCGTGCGGACACACCGGTACCCCGAACTTCGCCGCGAGCAGCAGGTTCGCGATGTTCTCGTTCACGCCGGCGACGCGGGCCGAGTCGAGCTGCAGCACCGAGAGTGACCCGGCCTGCAGCAGCTGCTTGAAGATCACCCGGTTCTGCACGTGCTCACCGGTCGCGACCTTGATCGGCGCGATCGCCCGCGCGATCGTCGCGTGCCCGAGGATGTCGTCCGGGCTGGTCGGCTCCTCGACCCAGTACACGTCGTACGGCGCCAGCGCCTCGACCCAGCGGATCGCCTCCGCGACGTCCCAGCGCTGGTTGGCGTCGACCGCGATCCGGATCTCCGGCCCGACCGCCTCGCGGGCCAGCTGCATCCGGCGGATGTCGTCGTCGAGGTTCGCGCCGACCTTGAGCTTGATCTGGGTGAACCCGTCGGCGACCGCCTCGTGACACAGCCGGACCAGCTTCGCGTCGTCGTACCCGAGCCAGCCGGGGGTCGTCGTGTACGCCGGGTAGCCGCGCTCCCGCAGTACCGCCTCCCGCTCCGCGCGCCCGGGCTTCGCCTGCCGGAGGATCTCCAGCGCCTCGTCCGGCGTCAGCGCGTCGGTCAGGTAGCGGAAGTCGACCAGGTCGACGATCTGCTCCGGGGTCAGGTCGGACAGCAGCTTCCACAGCGGTACGCCGGCGCGCTTGGCGGCCAGGTCCCAGACCGCGTTGACGACCGCGCCGATCGCCATGTGCATGACGCCCTTCTCGGGGCCGAGCCAGCGCAGCTGCGAGTCGTGCACGAGCGACTTCCAGAACCCGCCGAGATCGCTCAGCGTCGCGTCCAGGTCGAGCCCGAGGACGTGGTCGCGGAGCGCCTCGATCGCCGCGGTCTCGACGTCGTTGCCCCGGCCGATCGTGAACGCGAAGCCGTGACCCTCCAGCCCGTCCCCGGCGTCGGTCCGCAGGATCACGTACGCCGCGGAGTAGTCGGGGTCGGTGTTCATCGCGTCGGAGCCGTCCAGGTCCAGCGACGTGGGGAAGCGGACGTCGTACGTCTCGAACTCGGTGAATCGTGGCATCGGGGACCCGATCTGCAGCGGTGGGCGGGACTGTCGAGGGGAATCCTATAGGATATGTGGCCATCGCGGCACCTGCTGGGGCGTGTGAACGACGGCCCCGGTTACAGTCGGTCGCGTGACTGGCGAGCGCGACGGGGTACTGCGGCTGGGCAACCGGTCGTTCGCGGTGGGCGAGTTCGCGCTGATGGCGATCATCAATCGGACGCCGGACTCGTTCTTCGACCGCGGTGCGACGTACGCGACGGATGCGGCGTACGAGGCCATCGACCAGGCGGTCGCGGACGGTGCCGACCTGGTCGATATCGGTGGCGTGAAGGCCGGGTACGGCGAACCCGTCAGCGAGGACGAGGAGCTGCGCCGGACCGTGGAGTTCGTGGCCGGTATCCGGGCGCGCCACCCGTCGCTGGTGATCAGCGTGGACACATACCGCAGCGGAGTCGCGCGCCGGGTCGCCGAGGCCGGAGCGGACCTGCTCAACGACACCTGGGCGGGGGCCGATCCTGAGCTCGTGTACGCCGCCGCGGAGGCCGGGACCGGGCTGGTCTGCAGCCACGTCGGCGGTCTCTCGCCGCGCACGGACCCGCACCGGATGGCGTACGACGACGTGGTCGCCGACGTGATCCGTACGACGACCGCGCTGGCCGATCGCGCGGTCGCAGCCGGCGTACGGCCGGACGGGATCCTGATCGACCCGACGCACGACTTCGGCAAGAACACGCTGCAGTCGCTCGAGCTGACCCGCCGCCTCGACGAGCTCGCCGCCACGGGCTGGCCGGTCCTGGTCGCGGTGTCGAACAAGGACTTCATCGGCGAGACGCTGGAGTTGCCGCCGGGGCAGCGTGGCAACGGGACGCTCGCTGCGCTGAGTGTCTCGGCCTGGCTCGGCGCGCGGGTCTTCCGCGTGCACGACGTACCGGCTGCTCGCCAGGCGCTCGATTTCATCGCCGTACTGCGGGGCAGTGCGCGGCCCGCCGGAACCCGAAGGAGCCTGGCCTGATGCGTGGACTCGAGGAACTGTCCGACGAGGAACTGATCGCCCTCTACGAGGTCGAGGACCGGTCGGCGCCGCACCTGCGGGCGAACTTCGTCAGCAGCCTGGACGGCGCGGTCGAGATCGACGGGAAGTCGAAGGCACTGTCGAGCGACTCGGACAGCCGGGTGTTCAGCATGGTGCGGCGGCTGGCGGACGTGGTGCTGGTCGGCGCGGGGACGATCCGCGAGGAGGGGTACAACCCGCTGAAGTTGTCGAAGGCGGCGCGGGAGTGGCGGACGGCGGCGGGACTCGCGGAGAACCCGACGCTGGCGATCGTGTCGTCGCGGCTCGAGCTGAGCCCTGTGAACCCGGTGTTCCAGTCCGCCGTACGGCCGATCGTGGTGACGCACGAGGCGTCGCCGGCGGATCGGCGGGAGGCGCTGGGGGAGGTCGCGGACCTGATCGTCCTGGGGGCCGGTGAGGTCGACCTGCAGGCGGTTGTCGACGAGTTCGCGGCGCGGGAGATGCCGCAGATCCTTTGCGAGGGCGGGCCGCACCTCCTGGGTGCACTCACCGAGGCCGACCTGGTCGATGAGCTGTGTCTGGCCCTGGCCCCACTCCTGGCAGGCCCGGGTGCCGGGCGGATCACAGCGGGTCTTCCGACGACCCTCACCCGCCAGATGAAACTCCGGACCACCCTGCAAGCCGAGGACGATTACCTGTTCTTCCGCTACACCCGAGAGGCCTGACCCATGCCCGCTGATCGCCGGGAGGCCTAGGTCGTGCCCGTTGTCGCCGCTGCTGTGTGCCCGCATCCGCCGCTGCTCGTGCCCGAAGTCGCTTCCGGCGCAGCCCCCGAGCTCGACGACCTGCGCACCGCCTGCCTGGCTGCGGTCGACGCCCTCTCCACCGCATCCACGATCGTGGTCATCGGCTCGGCGGCGCCCGCCGTACCATACGGTTTGGTACGGTTCCCGGCCGCCGCGGGCGGCTCGTTCGCGGCATACGGGGCGCCCGGAGTGCGGATCGGCAGCGGCGACCCCGTTCTCCCGCTGTCGCTCGCGATCGGCGGGTGGCTGCTGGAGCAGTCGAAAGCGACCGGGTTGCCGCGCACGTACGTCGCCGTACCGACCTCCGCGACGCCCGACGAGTGCCTGGGTCTGGGCCGGGAAATTGCTGCAGGCAACGATCGGGTCGGTCTGCTGGTGATGGGTGATGGCTCGGCGCGGCGCAGTGAGCACTCGCCGGTTCACCTTCACCCTCGCGCCGAGATCTTCGACACCACCGTCGCGAACGCCTTGCAGCACAGCGATCTCGACGTACTCGCCGCCCTCGACCCCGACCTGGCGACGGAGCTGCAGGCCGCCGGCCGCGCCCCCTGGCAAGTGCTCGCCGGCGCTCTTGAAGGCGCGACGCTCACGCCGGACCTGACCTACAACGCCGCGCCGTACGGCGTCGGCTATCTCGTCGCAGCGTTCACCTAGATACTGACCGGGTGACTGAGGAACGGACGGGGTATCGGCGATCGGTGAAGTCGCCGCGCGGGGAAGCGCGCCGCCGGGAACTGCTGGACAAGGTCGCGGACGAACTGGGGACGAACGGCCTGGTCGACTTCTCGCTCCGGCGCGCGGCGCGGGCGGCGGGTACGACGCACAAAGTGCTCCTGTACCACTTCGACGGCGCCGAGGACCTGCTCACCCAAGCGGTCCTGCAGCTCCGCGAACGACGCATCACCCGGGCACTCGCAGCAGCAACCGAAGGCCCCGGCGACCGCTCGCTCGCGGACCGGGTGCGCTCCATGTGGCCGACGCTCATCGGCGAGGAGTCGTGGGTCCTCGACCAGGCGATCGGACTCGCGATGTACGACGCCCCGCGGTACGCCGACCTCGCGCGGACCGCCTCGCGCCAGTACATGCCGACGCTGCTGTCGCTGTGTCCGGAGTCGTGGTCCGAGCAGCGCCGGCAGGAGGTCGCCGAGTTGGTCCTCGGCACCCTCCGCGGATTCCTGATCGAGTGGCGGACCAGCGGCGACGCGGCCGGGATCGAGGCCGGGCTGGCGGCCCTGACCCGCGCGCTGGAGCGTGAAGAACAGGCCCCCTGAGTCTCCTGGACAGTTTGCGAACCACGTGGTTCACTTTTCTCATGCGCGAGAAAGTGAGCTTCATCAGCGGTGGGGTCGCGTGTGCGGCCTGGCACTACCCGGGGACCAACGGTGGGTGCGTGGTGATGACCGGCGGCTTCGCAGTGACGAAGGAGCCGGGGACGGACCGCTTCGCGGAGCGGTTCAACGCAGCCGGATTCAGCGTGCTGGCCTTCGACCACCGGAACTTCGGCGAGAGCGCGGGCGAACCGCGCCAGGTCGCCCGGATCCCCGACCAGCTCGATGATTGGCGGGCCGCGATCGCCTACGCCGCCGCGCTTCCGGGCGTCGAGCGGGTGGCGATCTGGGCGTTCTCCCTCCCGGGCGGCTACATCCTTCAGCTCGCCTCGGAGGACCTCGGCATCTCCGCCGCCATCGCCCAGTCGCCGAACGTGGACGGTCCGACCGTCACCCGGAACGCCTCCCGCTACCAAACCCCTGGCGCCGCCCTCCGCCTGGTAGGCCGCGCCATCCTCGACAACCTGGGCGCACTGGTCGGCCGCAAGCCTCGACTGGTAGCGCTGGCCGGCCCACCCGGCACAGTCGCCCTGCTCAACACCCCCGACGCCCAGCAGACCGATGAGGCGCTGGACCCCGACAACCGCTACCGCGACTGGCAACAGACACTCGCCGCCCGCTCAGTCTTCGCAGCCACCCTCTACCGCCCCACCAAGTACGCCCCGAACGTCCGCTGCCCGCTCCTGTACGTCGTCTGCGAAGCCGACCAGTCCGCGCTTGCAGCCCCCGCTGTCGCTGCAGCCGAGCGCACCCCGACCGCAGAACTCCTCCAGGTCCCCGGCGGCCACTACGCCCCGTTCCTCGACGCCCACGAGCAGGTCGTCGGGGCCGAGCTGGCTTTCCTCACCCGGCACCTTTCCGGAAAGAACCAGTCGCCCAGCGCCGACAAGTCACCGCAAACCGCTGCTTAGCGCTCGACCGGAACGTCCGGCCAACGGGCCGAGGTCGCGGCCAGGTCATCGCGACCAGCCGCCTGCAGTTGGTCGATCAACGCGTTGCGGGCCGCTTGTACGACGGCGACCGCGACGTCGGACGAATCATGTGGACCGGACCAGTTGCACACGGCGTCGCCGGCGTACCAGCTGCCCGACGCGGCACGTCGTACGTGAGCTGTCGCGAGCCGTGACGCCGGAAGGTCCACACCGGCGAGCTCGACAACCGCCTCGACCGCGACCACCTCGGCGTCGAGGTCGAGCACCGGCCGCAGCTCCATCGCATCGGTCAGGACGAACTCGTACCCGTCCGGCGCCCGCTCACCCAGCCAAGCAAGGGCTTCCTGGGCGGTGTCCTCGAGCAGCCGAGCGTTGGACGGATCAGCCAGCGTGTGCACTCCGACCAGCCGCGTGTGCGTCGGACGGAGTTCGTTCTGCCAGAGCCGGACCTGCAGCTCGTCCCGCCCGGACAACCGACGACCCAGGATCCGCGCCAACCCAACCACATCAAAATTCAACTCGTCCGGCGTCCGCTTACGCCCAGCCTCGAACGGCTCCCCAGGCCGAGTCCCGCGAGTGGTCCAGGGGCCGACATGCCACCGAGTCAGAACTGTCACACCCAGACCCTAACCAAGCCCGATGGCGGCACTTCCGACGGGATTTCGCTCAGGGCGAAATTGGGTGTCCTGATCCGGCCGGAAAGTGTCGGTGGGCTCGGGAAGCATGCTGTGCATGAATCGACAGGCAGTGCAGACGTCACCGATGGGTAATTCCTTGTCGGTTGTCCAGTTCTGGGTCCGGAGCTAGGTTCGCTGACGTGACCTCGCCCGGTGGTTCTCCGGCGACGACTCCGATCGGCTCCCGGGCCGAAGCGGAGGGGTACGTCGCGATGGTCTGTTTCAAGCACGGTCCACCTCGGCTGTACGGCGTCGAGCTCGAGTGGACAGTGCATCATGCGGATGATCCGCACCGGCCCCTCGACGCCGGCCGGTTGAGCAAAGCCCTGGGGCTGCATGCCCCCGCGACCCTGGTGAGAGGCAGTCCGCAACTGCCGCTGAGCCGGGGCGCCCTGGTCACCGTCGAGCCCGGCGGCCAGGTCGAGATCTCAGTACCCGCGGCGGAATCGATTCCCCGGTTGATCGACGACACCGCCGCCGACGCCGCCGAGCTCACGGCGCTCCTCCTCGACGCGGACCTGATTCCCGGCGCCTACGGCCTGGACCCGTTCCGCGCACCCCGCCGCATCCTCACCGTCCCGCGCTACGCGGCGATGGAACACGCATTCCAGCGGCTCGGACCGCACGGCCCGCGGATGATGTGCAGCACGGCGGGTCTGCAGATCTGTCTCGACGCCGGCGAACAGCACGAGACCGCGGTGCGCTGGCGCGCTCTGCACGATCTCGGTCCCGCGCTCGTCGGTCTCTTCGCCAACTCCCGCCGTCGCGCCGGTTCGGACACCGGGTGGGCCTCTGCCCGGACCGAGGCGACCTTCGGGACCTGTGCCCCGTTCACCGAGCCGCCGCCGCTGGACGGCGAGCCGGCTGCGGCGTGGGCGCGGACGGCGATGGAGGCGCCGGTGCTGTGCCTACGGCGCGGCGACACCTGGGACGCACCGACCGGCCTGACCTTCGGCGACTGGGCGGACGGACTGGCGGATGGACAGGTGCCCGGCGGCCGACCGACGTACGACGACCTGGACTATCACCTGTCCACGCTGTTCCCGCCCGTGCGACCGCGCGGGTACCTCGAGGTGCGGTACCTCGACGCGCAGCCGGGGGACGGGTGGATCGCCCCGACCCTACTGCTCACCGCACTCATGTCCGCACCGATGGACCAGGTGCTGGCCGCGGCCGAGCCCGCAGCGGGTCGCTGGTTCCCGGCGGCCCGTGAAGGGCTGGCGGACAAGCTGGTCCTGCAGGCCGCGCGAGACGTGGTCGACCTGGGCACCGAGGTGCTGGACCGGACCGGTGCGGATCCCGAACTCATCGCTGCCGTCGCAACCCGGCTGCAGCGCATCGTCGACGACACCCACGGAAGGCGAGCTTCGTGAATCACCAACTATCAGACCTGTCACCGGAAGGCCTACGTGCCTTCGTCGGGGAGCAGCTGGAGCGGTCCCGGTCGCGGACGGTGCAGCTGACCGACGCGGTCGACACCGACGACCTGGTCCGGCAGCACTCCAAGCTGATGTCCCCACTGGTCTGGGACTACGCGCACATCGGCAATCAGGAGGAGCTCTGGCTGGTCCGCGACGTCGGCGGCCGCGAGCCGCTGCGCCAGGACATCGACGAGCTGTACGACGCGTTCCAGCACCCGCGCGCGGAGCGGCCGGCGTTGCCGCTGCTCGGCCCGTCCGAGACCCGCGCGTACGTGACCGAAGTACGCGACAAGGTCATGGACGTGCTGGACCACGTGAAGTTCGACGGCGGACGTGAGCTCGTCGACAACGCGTTCGCGTTCGGCATGATCACGCAGCACGAGCAGCAGCACGACGAGACGATGCTGGCGACGCATCAGCTCCGTGCCGGGGCACCGGTGCTCGACGCACCACCGCCGCCGCCGGGACGTGAGTTGCCCCGCAAGGAGGTGTTCGTTCCGGGCGGTGTGTTCGAGATGGGTACGTCGATCGAGCCGTGGGCGCTGGACAACGAGCGACCGGCCCACGCCGTGCACGTTGCGCCGTACGTGATCGACACGGTCCCGGTGACGAACGGCGACTACCTGGGCTTCGTGCTCGCCGGTGGGTATCAGGACCCGCGGTGGTGGTCCGACGCCGGATGGAAGCACGTGCAGAAGGCGTCGCTGGTCGCGCCACGGTTCTGGTCCCACGACAGCGGGGAGTGGTCGCGGGTCAGGTTCGGGCATCAGGAGCAGTTGCCGTTGGACGAGCCGGTCATGCATGTCTGCTTCTACGAGGCCGAGGCGTACGCGAAGTGGGCCGGGAAGCGGCTGCCGACCGAGGAGGAGTGGGAGTTCGCGGCGCGGTTCGACCCGGCCAGCGGCCGGACGCGGCGGTTCCCCTGGGGCGACGAGTCACCGGGCCCGCAGCATGCGAATCTCGGCCAGCGCCACCTCAGGCCGGCACCGGTCGGTGCCTATCCGGCGGGCGCGTCGCCGTTGGGTGTCGAGCAGTTGATCGGCGACACCTGGGAGTGGACGTCGAGCGACTTCCACCCCTACCCCGGCTTCCGCGCGTGGCCGTACGACGAGTACTCGCTGGTGTTCTTCGGACCGGACTACAAGGTGCTCCGCGGCGGCTCGTTCGGAACCGACGAGATCGTTGCCCGTGGCACCTTCCGGAACTGGGACTACCCGATCCGCCGGCAGATCTTCGCCGGCTTCCGCTGCGCCCGCGACCCGCGGCCCGAAGAATTGCACACCGAGGAATTGCACACCGGGGAGCTGCAGGACTGATGTGCCGCCATCTGGCCTACCTCGGCCCACCGGTCACCCTCGCGTCGCTCGTCCTCGACCCCGACCATTCGATCTACGAACAGAGCTGGGCTCCCGCCGACATGCGCGGCGGGGGCTCGGTCAACGCCGACGGCTTCGGCCTGGGCTGGTACCCCGAAGGTGACGTCGCCGTGTCCGGCGGACCGGTCCGGTACCGGCGGAGCGTGCCGATCTGGACCGACGAGAATCTCCCCGGTCTGGCCGGATCGATCCGCTCCGGCGCCGTCATCGCCGCCATCCGGAACGGGACCGTCAACATGCCGTACGGGCAGGCAGCGGTTGCGCCGTTCATGCACGGCAACTGGCTGTTCAGCCACAACGGACGGATCCCGGGCTGGCCGGACTCGACCCTGAAGCTGGCCGAGCGCCTCCCCGTCGCCGACCTGCTCCAGCTCGACGCGTCGGTCGACTCGGCGTTGCTGTGGGCCCTCATCACCAACCGCCTCACCGAAGGTGTTCCGCCGGCGGACGCGGTGGCAACCGTCGTACAAGAAGTCGAAGCGGCGGCCCCCGGTGCCCGGCTGAATGTCCTGCTGACCGACGGCGAGCAACTCATCGCAACGACGTGGACCCACTCCCTGCACGTCCACCGGACGGCCGATTCAGTGACCGTCAGCTCCGAGCAGTTCGGTCCCCACCAGTGGACCGAAGTACCCGATCGCTCATTGCTGGTGGCTACCGCCACGACCTTGCACATCACCCCGATGGAAGGACAAGAGTGACTCTCATCGACGTACATCTGACCCCGGACTACGTGGCGCGTGCGCTGCGGGAGGACGTTCGGGCGGGGCTGTCGGCGACGCCGAAGTGGTTGCCGCCGAAGTGGTTCTACGACGCGCGGGGGAGTGAGCTGTTCGAGGAGATCACCCGCCTGCCGGAGTACTACCCGACCCGGGCCGAGCGGGAGATCCTCCGCGCCCGGGCCGGCGAGATCGCGGCGATCACCAAGGCGCACACGCTGGTCGAGCTCGGATCCGGATCGTCGGAGAAGACCCGGCTGCTGCTGGACGGGCTGCGTGATCGTGGCACGCTGACCAGCTTCGTACCGCTCGACGTGTCCGAGTCCGCGCTCCGGGAGGCCTCCGACGCCATCAACGTCGACTACCCGACGATCGACGTCCGCGGTGTCGTCGGCGACTTCACCGCGCACCTGGACAAGCTGCCCGGCGAGCCGCCGCGGATCGTCGCCTTCCTCGGCGGGACGATCGGCAACCTGATCCCGGCCGAGCGCGAGGCGTTCTACACCTCGATCCGCGACGTCCTCGAGGCCGGCGAGTGGTTGCTCCTCGGCACCGATCTCGTCAAGGATCCGGCCACCCTGGTCGCGGCGTACGACGACTCGGCCGGCGTCACCGCGGAGTTCAACAAGAACGTACTGCGGGTCATCAACCGGCAGCTCGGCGCGGACTTCGACGTCGACGCGTTCGAGCACGTGGCGATCTGGGACGCCGACAACGAGTGGATCGAGATGCACCTGCGCGCCACCCGCGCGATGCAGGTGCTGATCCCGGAGATCCATCTCGAGGTCACGTTCGAGGAGGGCGAGGAGCTCAGCACCGAGATCTCCGCCAAGTTCCACCGCTCCGGCGTCGAGGCCGAACTCGACAAAGCGGGCTTCACCCCGGCCGCATGGTGGACCGACAGCGAAGCCCGCTTCGCCTTGTCCCTCTGGCAAGCAGTGTGACGAAGCAGGCATAGAAGAACAAAGGAAAGAACAAGGAAAAGATTAGAGAAGAGGCTGGCACTTCTCTGAATTTCTGTTCTTTCCTTTGTTTCTTCTTCGATGGCCTTCTGGCGTGGGAAACCCCCGGTCGGTGACCGGGGGTTTGCCATCACTCCGAGTGCTTCTTCTTTGAGCGTCTAGCCACCCTGCTTGATCAATCCGTTGATCTTGTCGATGTACGCCGGGAGGTCGCTGATCGGCTTCTTGCCGCTGAGGATCGGCTGGTAGTTGGCGGTGGTGAGGTCGCCGACCTGCTGGGCCCACTGGGTGGTGAAGCGGACGCCGACCGTCTTCTCGGCGCCCAGGTCAGCCTTCACGGTGTCGGCGACGGTGGTCTGCTGGGCCTTGGTGAGCGCGTCGAAGTAGCTCGCCTGGGCGGGCTTGTACGCCGGCGGTGCCACCGGGGAAGCCGGCAGGACGGCGTCCCACACCTTGGTGTTGATGTATGAGAGCACCTTGAACGTCGAGTCCTGGTCCTTCGTGTACTGCGGCGTGCAGATGCCGACCGAGTCGTACAGCGTGGTCGGCGTCTGCACCTGCGGGAACGGCGCGAACCCGTACTTGACCTTCGGCTTGTCGGTCTGGAATCCGGCCGCCAGCCACTGCCCGCCGAACGTCATCGGCACCTTGCCGGCCGCGAACAACGACTGCACGTTCGAGGCGTCGTATCCGGGCGGCGCGACCGATCCGTTCTTGATCGCGGCGACCAGCTTCTCGACGCCTTCCGTGTACTTGTCGTCGGCCTCGGCCTTCGTCGGGTGGTTCACGTTGTCGGTGAACGGCGCACCGCCGGCGGACACGGCATACATGCTCATCGTGAACGGTCCGTCCGCGGAGGTCAGCTGATCGGCGACCAGTCCGTACTTCGCCCCGTTCTTGTTCGCGAGCTTCGCGGCGTCGGCGTACATCTCGTCCCACGTCCAGCCGGCCTTCGGCAACGGCAGGCCGGCCGCGGTGAACGCGTCGGCGTTGTACCAGACGCCGTACGTGTTCATCAGTGACGGCAGCCCGCCCATCTGGCCGTCGGCGGTCTTCCAGTTGTCCATCGCGGACGACACGAAGTTGTCCGACTTGAAGTCGCCGTCGCCGTCCTTGATCTTGTCTGCCCAGTCGACCAGCAGGCCTTGCGAGGTGTACTGCTGCTCGGTGTCGTTACCGCACCAGAACAGGTCCGGCAGCTTCTTCGCCTGGGTCAGCGAGGCGAGCTTGTCGCCGTACTGGCCGCTCGGTGTGTCGAGCAGCTGGACGGTGATGTTGTCGTCCTTGAAATCGGCCAGCGCCTTCTTGATGGCGGCGTTGGTCTCGGCCGACTCCCACGTCATCACGGTCACGGTGACCGGTCCGCTGCTGGAGCCGCCGCCGGAGTCCGAGCCGCTGCAGGCGGTTGCCGCCAGCAACCCGGCACAGACCAGGGCGGTCACACCCAATGTCGGTTTCACAGGAAATCCCCTCTATTTCTGGTTCGTGCTGCCGAGAGCGCCGAGGCCCTGGATGAAGTAGCGCTGCGCGGCGAAGAAGATGATCAGCGGCGGCAGCATGTACAGCAGGTTGGTGGCCATGTAGTAGCTCCAGTCCGGCGTCTTCCCCGCGAACGGTGAGACGAACGCCGCCATACCGACCGACAGCGGCCACTTGCCGGACGAGTACAGGTAGACCAGCGGATTCAGGTAGTCGTTCCAGGACGCCTGGAACGCGAGGATCGCCATCGTCAGCCAGGCCGGCCGGGTCAGCGGCAGCATTACGCTGACGAAGATCCGCAGGTGTCCGGCGCCGTCGATCTTGGCCGCTTCATCGATGGAATAGGGGATCGCGAGAAAGTACTGGCGGGCCAGGAAGATGAACAGCGGGTTCCCGCCCAGGAACGCCGGCACGATCAGCGGCAGCCAGGTGTCGTACCAGCCGATGCTCTTGTACAGCTGGAACAACGGGATCAGCCCGACCACACCCGGCAGCAACATGCTCCCGACGAACAGGTAGAACCAGAGCTTGCGACCCGGGAACCGCAACCGCGCCAGCGCGTAGCCGGCCATCATCGCGGTCAGCACGCCACCGAACACACTGAGCGCGGTGATGATCATCGAGTTGAGGAACAGCCGCGGGAAGTGGATCGCCTTCGGACCGTTGACGAAGTTGCTCCAGGTCCACTCGTGCGGCAGCAACTTCGGCGGGATGTCGAACACCGCGGTCCGGCTCTTCAGGCCGATCGTGATCATCCACAACAGCGGCACGATCATCACCGCGCAGATGAAGATCGCGACGACGTACCACGACGTCGTACCGATCAGGCGTGGTTTCTTGCGAGCGGGCGCCCTCGTCGCCGGCTCGGTGCCGGCCGTCAGCGCGGTCGCCTCGGCGGCGTCAGTCGGAAGTGTCACTGTACGTCCAGAGCGATGAGAACTTCGCGGTCAGGGCGATCACGGCGATGATGATCACGAACAGCACCCACACCTGCGCCGAGGCGTACCCGAGCTGCGGGATCCGGCCCAGGGTCGGGAAGCCGTTGTTGTAGATCGACAGCATCAGCACGTTGGTGCTGAATCCCGGCCCGCCGTTGGTCAGGATCTTCGGCTGGTTGAACGTCTGCAGCGCGGCCGTCGTCTGCAGGATCACCTGCAGCAGCATGATCGGGCTGATCATCGGCAGCGTGATCCGGAAGAACACCGACCACGGACCGGCGCCGTCCACCCGCGCGGCCTCGTACAGCTCGGTCGGCACCGATTGCAGCGCGGCCAGGAAGATGATCATCGTCGCGCCGACGCCCCACAACATCACCAGGACGACCGAAGGCATCGACGTGTTCGGGCTCTGCAACCACAAGCTCGTCGGCAGCCCGAGCCGGTCGAGGACGGTGTTCAGCAGGCCGACCTGCGGGTCGAGGATGAACTTCCACAACGTGATCGTCGCGATCGCCGGCAGGACGACCGGTAGGTAGGCGAGCGTCCGGACCACGCGCACCCCGGCGAACCGCTGGTTGCAGAACATCGCCAGCGCCAGGCCGAGGATCAGCGACAGCGGGACATACAGGACCACCAGGTACCCGGTTGCCCGCAGCGCCGGCCAGAACGCCGGGTCGGTCGTGAACAGCCGCCGAAAGTTGCCCAGGCCAACGAAGACCGGGTCGGTCAGCCCGTTGTACTTCGTCAGCGCGAGGTAGAACGACCGGACCAGCGGGTATCCGACGAAGACGAAGAACCCGATCATCGCCGGTGCGATGAACAGGTACGCCGCCTTCACGTCGGACCCGGCGTTCCGGCTCATGCCACCGCGGGCGGACCGCCGGCGGGCCGAAGTCTTGGCCGCAGAAACTCTACTCATGCTCCCCTCGCACTGCTCGGGAGGAATTCACCCAGCCTCCTGGACGGTAACGTTTCCAAGTTTTACTGTTGGCTGACGATGCCGTGTCGCGAAAAGGAAGTCAACCCCGTGCCCGAAACGTTTCCAACCAAGCCGGAGGTACCCCGGCCGACGATGATCGACGTCGCCCGGCGGGCCGGTGTCGGGCTCGGCACGGTGTCGCGGGTGGTGAACGGCGGGCACGGCGTCCGGGACGAGACCGCACAGCGGGTCCGGGCCGCGATCGACGAGCTCGGGTTCCAGCGCAACGAGGTCGCCCGGGCGCTCCGGCCGGGGAAGAAGTCGACGAGTCTGGCCCTGGTGCTGGGCGACCTGACGAACCCGTTCTACGCGACGATCGCGAAGGCGTCGCTCGAGATCGCGGGACAGTCCGGGTTCGCCGTCGTGCTGGGAAGTGTCGACGAGGACCCGGAGGGCGAGAAGCGTGCCATCCAGGAGCTGGTCAGCCGGCAGGTCGCGGGCCTGATGATCGTGCCCGACCAGGGCGATCACGCGTTCCTGGAAGGCGCGGGCGTGCCGGTGGTGTTCGTCGACCGCCCGGCGACCGGGATCGACGCCGACATCGTGATGGTCGACAACGAGGGCGGCGGGCGGCTCGCGACCGAGCACTTGCTGGCGCAGGGGCACGAGCGGATCGCGATCATCCTCGCCCCGTCGTACTACACGATCGGACGCCGGCTGCGCGGGTTCCGGCGGGCGCACCGGGCGGCGGGGATCGAGGTCGACGAGTCGCTGGTCATCCAGCTACCTGAGGGCAACGCGGAGGCCGCGGAGAAGGCGACCCACGAGGTGATGCTGCGGCCGGATCCGCCGACCGCGATCTTCGCCTCGACGAACTTCCTCACCGAGGGCGTACTGCGGGCGCTCGGCGAGCTCGGCAGCGAACTCAGGAGTGAGCCGGCCGTGGTCGGGTTCGACGACTTCCGGCTGGCCGACATGCTGCCGACCCCGGTCACGGTCGTTGCCTCCGACATCGCCGAGCTCGGTCGCAGCGCGGCCCGGTTGCTGCTCGATCGCGCGTCCGGCGCCGACACCCGTCCGCCGCAGCGGATCGTGCTGCCGTGCGGGCTGATCGAGCGCGGATCCGGCGAACGCGCACCGGATTCTGCTGCCAAGAGAAAGCCTCGATGAGCCGCGGACGCGCTCGCTAGGGTCGGCATGTGTACTACGAGTCTTTCGGTGCGGGCCGTCCGATCTTCTTCCTGCCCAGCTGGGGCGGCGATGCCGGTGAAGGTCGCGACGTCCATGAGCCGGTCTTCACGGACCGAGCGGGCTGGCGGCGGATCTATGTCGATCCGCCCGGCACCGGGAAGTCGCCGGCGGTTCCGTCGATCACCGACCAGGACGGGATGCTCGACGCGATCGCCGCGCTGGTCGACGATCTGTCGGGCGGTGAGCCGTTCGCGTTGGCCGGTACGTCGGCCGGCGGCCTGCATGCCCGCGGCATCGTTCGCCGCGACCCGACCCGCGTTCTCGGGTTGTTGCTGAGGGCACCTGGCATTGTCATCGATCGCGCCCGACGGACGCTTCCGACCGACGAACACCTCGTCCCGTCGCCTGATCGGCAACGTCAGCACCAGTACTACGACGCAGCAGAGGCCGCCGCCGACCTGGCGTTCCTCGGTCGCATCCAGGGCGACGTCACGACGTACGCCTTGCGTGAAGATCCCGCGGCCCGCTTCGAGCGTCCGACTCTGATCGTGACCGGACGCCAGGACACAACGGCCGGGTACGCCGACGCGTGGTCGATTCTCGAGGACTATCCACGCGCGACCTTCGCCGTACTGGACCAGGAGGATCACCTGCTGCCTGGGCCTGGTCTGGCGGTGTATCGCGCGTTGGTGTCGGACTGGCTGGACAGGGTCGAGCACCCGGACGCGTGAGGGGCGGAACGCGCGTCCGGGTGCTCGCGATCAGAAGTTGGGCCAGGCCCAACCGAGGTAGCTGTTGAAGTAGGGCAGTGCGCGCGTGCCGATCGCGCCGCTGACGCTGGTCGCCCAGAAGGTGCCGTCTCCCTTCGCGACTCCGACGTGGCCGTACGGCGCGGCGAGGTCCCAGAACACCAGGGCGCCCTTCGGCGGGTTCAGGTCGCCGCGATGCGCGACCCCGCGGGCCACGGCGTCGTTCCAGTCGGCCTTGGCGGAGGCCCAGATCGCGGTTTTGCCGTACGAGTTCTCGGCGGCCATCTCGCAGTACCCCTGGTAGGCGGTCGAGCCGCTGCGGGCGGCGTACCAGGCGATCGCGTTGTCGGCGCGCGGGTTGCTGGTGCAGAGCGGAGCGATCAGGCCGCTGCTGCCGGTGTTGACGTAGGAGTCGGTGATGTAGCCCTTGCCGGGGATGTGGTCCCAGACCAGGCTCCGGCCGTACTTGCCGGTGACGGGCTCGCCGTAGATCTGGCAGTCGATCTCGACGGGTCCGTTGGGCTGGGTGCCGACCGAGCCGAAGCTGGTCGCGTTCCCGGACCGGATGGCGACGCCTTGGCCGCTGTCGGTGACCACGGTTCCGGTGGCGGCGCTGGCCGTCAGGGTGCCGGTGCCGAGGGCGGCGGCAGTGGCCAGCACGGTGGTGAGGGTGATGCGCAGGAGGGCGGTACGCATGATGTTGGTCCTTTTCGCTGGGCGACTGGCGAAGTGGCACTGATTTACAGAGAATCAGAGGGTTACCGTGTTGTCGCAGTGGGCAACGACCGTCTTGCAGGACCGGGGAGTCCGCCGTGAGGCCAGCACAGGCTCGCTTTGTGATCGGCTCCCGGATGCGCGAGCTCCGGGAAGCGGCCGGTATGCCCTTGAGTCGCACCGCTGCGGAGTCCGGCTGGGACAAGGGGCATCTGTCCCGCGTCGAGCGCGGCCACACCAAGCCCAGCCGCGAGCTGACCGAGTGGTACGACGCCTCGTTCGGCGCCGGCCAGTCCCTGGTGAACCAGTTGATGGAGCTCGACGCCGCCGTACGCGCGGGCCGCGACATGTCGCAGCGGGACATGCGCCGCCACGTCCAGCCGGTGCTGCTCGGTGGCTCCGTGCCGATCGACCACCACCCCGACGACCGCGCCGAGTTGGTCGGGGAGACGATTCCGGACGGCACGCGGGTCTGCCGCGATCAGCCCTTCGAGAAGACCTGGGAGATCCGCAACAGCGGCGAACGCCCATGGCAGGACCGCTGGCTGACCCGCCAGGGCGCCGCGGGCGCGCCCGGCTGGCTCCGCTCGCCCTCCCGCTCCCGAGTCCCCGACGCCGCACCGGGCGAGACTGTGATCGTCGCTATGCGCCTGCAGGCCCCGGCTCAGGTCGGCGCCTCAACGGCGTACTTCAAAATCACGGACGAGGCCGGCCGCCTCTACTACCCCGGCCTGGAATCCCCACCCATCTACTGCACGATCTTCACCATCTACGACCAGCAGTGATGATGACCTGAGACCTGATCTGGCAACCCGGGACCTGAAATAACAGGTCTCCAGTTGCCGGATCAGGCCTCAGGTCACCATTGGCATCATGCAGCGCGCGGGAGTTGCTCGCGGATGCGGTCGGCTGTGGTGCGCGGGTGGTCGAGGTCGCGCCAGCTCACCCGGACCATCTGGTATCCCCGCGCCCGGAGTCGGTCCTCCCGCCACTTCTCGGCAACCACGGCCTGCCCGTTGTCGCCGTACTTCTCCACTCCGTCGAACTCGACGATGAGCTCGTCGAACAGCAGGAAGTCCACCCGGCCGATCAGCCGGCCGTCCTGATCGCGAATCTCCACCTGAAGCCTCGGGTGTGGGAGCCCCTCGTCCGCCATCAGCACCCGGAGCCGCGACTCACCGACTGACTCGCTGAGCCCGTCCGCGAACAGCGCAGCTGCCCGGGCCCGCGGTACACCGGGCCAATGCTTGTGCCGGTCAGCGGCCGCGATCAGCTCGGCCGGTGTGACCAGGCGCCGGTGCACAGCGGCATCGGCCAGCACCACGCCGACGTCGTACGACGAAGTACAGGTCGTCTCGGCGACCGTCCTCGCGGGGGTGGTGATCCGGATGCCGTCGACCTCCGTGATCTCGTCCGTGTCGATCGGCGAGCGATGAACCAGCACCCTGCTGTCGGAGCGCGTCCGCTTGGCCGGTCGAGTGACATGAACCTGACTCAGATCCAGCCCCCAGGTCGGAAGACCGTGCAGCACGGCGGCCGACTGGTGGCTGACCACGGCGTCCGGACCCATCCGCGTGACGACGGCGCGCGTCGCCAGGACGTGCATGCGCCGTGCGCGATCCCAGGATGCTTCGCTCGCGGGCCAGCTGCTCGGGTCGACGTACACGTCTCGCGAGAGCCGCAGCCAACGCCCCTGCCGCACGCGCAGCCGCAATTCGCCCGCACTGTACCCCGCCTCCGCCGCGTCCGCCCGCGAGAACCACCCACCCCGCGCCCCCACCACCACTTCCAATCTCGGATTCACATCACCAACATGCCCTCGCCGTCCCACCCGCCGTACCGCCTATTCGCGCCCTGTGGACAACCCGCGCTGCAACCTGGGACCTCGGAGCGCAACCTGAGACCCGAAATAACAGGTCTCAGGTTGCGCCTTCAGGGCTCAGGACACGGCGTCTCAGTCGGCGGGCGCCGGAGATTATGCGAGCTCGGCGTCGATTTCCGCGTCCAGTTCGGCTTTGCGTTTGATCCAGCGTTCGCTGAGGCCCTTGACTTCCTCGCCGATGAAGTCGATGAAGCCGAGTGAGATGCGGATGCGGCGGTGGGCGTCGGAGCCCTCGCCGGAGGCGTCGAGGACCTTGCGGAGCGACTCCGACCAGCGTGCGAGGGAGGCGTCCTCGCTCATCATCGTCTGGTACCAGGCGTCGTCCTGGACGACGTACACATCGCGGCGAGTGCCGGGCTCACGCTCGCGGGTGGCCAGGCGCAGCTGCAGCAGGTAGTTGACCGCGCCGGAGACCGCGGCGGGACTGGCCTGCAGTTGGTCCGACAGCTCGGCGGCAGTCATCCGGCCGGACACGCTGGACAGGATGGCGGCGAACACCCGGGCCGCCATCCGCGGCCAGCCTGTCTCGGCGAGCAGGTTGCCGAACTGCTCAGTGTACCGCTTGACGGCGTCGTCGTCTCGATCTGCACTCACCGCCCCATCATCCCTTCTGAGCTGTCAGGAAGCTGTCAGGAAGCCGTTAGGAAGATTCACAACCTTCTGAACGCAGTGTACGTTATGAATCATGACATCAGCCATCGTGGTCTCCGGACTGCACAAGTCGTACGGAAGTACGCACGCGCTCGATGGTCTCGACCTGGAGGTCGCGACCGGTGAGGTGCACGGATTCCTCGGCCCGAACGGCGCCGGGAAGTCCACCACCATCCGCGTCCTGCTCGGCCTGTTGCGGGGTGACGCCGGTGATGTCTCGCTGCTCGGTGGCGACCCCTGGCACGACGCCGCCACGCTGCACCGGCGGCTCGCGTATGTCCCCGGCGACGTCAACCTGTGGCCGAACCTGACCGGTGGTGAGGTGATCGACCTGCTCGGCCGGCTCCGCGGCGGGCTGGACGAGAAGAAGCGCGACGACCTGCTGCGCCGGTTCGATCTCGACCCGACCAAGAAGGGCCGGACCTACTCCAAGGGCAACCGGCAGAAGGTCGCGCTGGTCGCGGCGCTCGCGTCGAATGTCGAGCTGCTGATCCTGGACGAGCCGACCTCCGGCCTGGATCCGCTGATGGAGGAGGTGTTCCGGCAGGTCATCGAGGAGGACAAGCGCGAGGACCGCACCGTGCTGCTGTCGAGCCACATCCTGTCCGAGGTCGAGGCCCTGTGCGACCGGGTCAGCATCATCCGCCGCGGCAAGGTGGTCGAGACCGGCACGCTGTCCGACCTCCGCCACCTCACGCGTACGTCGATCCACGCCGAGCTGGCCGGATCGCCGAACGGGCTCGCGCAGTTGCCCGGCGTCCACGACCTGGATGTCGAGGGCAACCGTGTGCGGTGCGAGGTCGACACCGCACAGCTCGACGCGGTGATGAGGCAGTTGTCCGCGAGCGGGATCAAGAGTCTCGTCGCGCAACCTCCGACGCTGGAGGAGCTGTTCCTGCGCCACTACGAGGACGACGTGCCGGCCGAGCCTGAGGCGGCCGTGCGATGAACGACTTCGTCGGCACCGGGACGCTGGTGCGGCTGGCGCTGCGCCGGGACCGGCTGCTGATCCCGATCTGGATCGTCGTGTTCGTCATCTCGGCGGCCGGGTCGGCCAAGGCGTCGATCGACCTGTACTCCGACCAGAACGCGCTGGTCCAGGCCGCGCGTACGTCGAACGCGTCGCCCGCGCTGGTGTCGCTGTACGGACGGATCTTCGACGAGTCCTCTCTCGGGGAGGTCTCGCTGTTCAAGCTCACCGCATTCGGTGCGCTGCTGGTCGGACTGCTCGCCGGCATGCTCGTCGTACGGCACACCCGCACCGAGGAGGAGAGCGGCCGACTGGAGTTGCTCAGCGCCGGAGTGCTCGGCCGGTACGCCGCTTTGACCGCAGCGCTGATCGTCTCCGCAGGCACTGTCATCGTCCTCGGTCTGCTCACTGCACTCGCTTTGATGGGGAGCGGGCTGGACTCAAAGGGCTCGTTCGCGTTCGGGCTGATGTGGGCCGGTGCCGGGCTGGCGTTCGCCGGTGTGGGCGCTGTGACCGCACAGGTCACCGAGAGCGCCCGGGCCGCGAACGGTCTGACTGCGGTCGTTCTCGGCGTCGCGTACGTGCTGCGGGCGATCGGTGATTCGTCGGCGGACGGTAGTACCCAGTGGGTGTCGTGGCTGTCCCCGATCGGGTGGTCGCAGCAGGTCCGTGCGTACGCCGGTGACCGGTTCGTCGTACTGCTGATCCCGCTGGTGTTCCTGATCGTGCTGATCGCTGCTGCGACCGCACTGATCCGGCGGCGCGACCTCGGAGCCGGACTGGTTCGACCACGTCCCGGTCCGCCGCGGGCAGCCGCGTCACTTCGGTCGCCGCTCGCACTCGCCTGGCGGCTGCACCGAGGCTCCTTGTATGCCTGGGGATTCGCGTTCCTGTTGTTGGGCCTGCTGGTGGGCAACATCGCCAGCAACGTCGACGGGTTCGTCACCAGTGACAGCGCGAAGGAGATGGTGCAGAAGCTCGGCGGTGTGGAGGGCATCACCGACGCGTTCCTGGCGACGGAGATGGGCGTCATGGGTCTGCTCGCGTCGGCGTTCGGCATCCAGGCGGCGCTCCGGCTCCGCTCTGAGGAGACTGCGCTGCGCGCCGAGCCGCTGTTGGCCACCGACGTCACCCGATCGCGCTGGCTCGGCAGCCACGTGCTGATGGCACTGCTCGGGACCGGCGTACTGATCCTGGTCGCCGGACTCGGCTCGGGGATCTCGAGTGGTGCGTCGCTCGGCAACATGGGTCGCCAGGTGCCGCGAATGCTCGCCGCGGCCGCCGTACAACTGCCGGCGATCTGGCTGGTAACCGCGCTGGTCGTCGTACTGTTCGGCTTCGCCCCGAAGCTCGTCACCGGCGGCTGGGCGCTGTACGGCGTCTTCCTGCTGATCGGCCAGTTCGGCGAGATCTTCAACCTGCCGCAATGGCTGATCAACCTCAGCCCGTACGGCCACACCCCACGCCTGCCCGGCGGCGACTTCTCCGTCACCCCGATCATCTGGCTGACCGCGATCGCCGCCGCCCTCACCCTGGCCGGCTTCGCCACCTTCCGCCGCCGCGACATCGGCTGACGTCACCTGACGTCAGCTGACACAGAGCGCGCTGGTCTGAGGGGTCCAGCGCACCACGGCCCGCCCGGCACCTCACCGGGCGGGCCGTCTTGTCTACGATCGCTGGGTGTTGAGTGAGCGACTGGCTGAGTTCTGGGCTGAGCGGCATCTGTGTGTGCTGAGTACCGTTCGCGCGGACGGGAGCGTGCACGCGACGCCTGTGGGGGCGACGCTGGACGTCGAGGCGGGGCTCGTGCGGGTTATCTGCTCGGGTACGTCGTACAAGGCGCGCGCGATCCGGCGGCTGGGGGAGGCTGCGGTTGCGGTGACGCAGGTGGACGGGCGGCGCTGGAGCACGCTGGAGGGGCGGGCTGTCGTGAGCGACGACCCGGAGCGTGTACGTGATGCCGAGCGCCGCTACGCCAAGCGCTACAAGGAACCGCGGGTGAACCCGCAACGCGTGGTCATCGAGATCACGATCACCAAGGTTCTCGGCAATGCCTGACCCGATCACGGTCGTAGGCATCGGTGCCGATGGCTGGCAAGGCTTGTCACCCGCGGCCCGCGCCGCCGTCGAGTCAGCCGACGTCGTCATGGGCAGCACCCGCCAACTGGCCCTCGTCCCGGAGGGCTTGCACGTTGCCTGGCCTTCGCCCCTGTCCGAGGCGCTTCCCGGGTTGCTTTCGCAGTACGCCGGGCAACGGATCTGTGTGCTGGCAAGCGGCGATCCGACGTTCCACGGCATCGGCACGACGCTGGTGCGGCTGCTCGGCGCGGACGCCGTACGGGTCATCCCGCATCCGTCGAGCGTCTCGCTGGCTTGCGCGCGACTTGGCTGGCCGCAGGATCAGGTGCAGGTGGTGAGCCTGGTCAATCAGCCGGTCGAGCGCGTCCACCCGCACCTCCAGCCCGGACGGCAGCTGCTCATCCTCAGCCGAGGCGCGCAGACTCCGGCCGAGGTCGCCCAACTCTTGGTTGCCCGCGGCTACGGCTCCAGCGAGTTCACCGTCCTCGAACAGCTCGGCGGACCGACCGAGCGCGTACGCCGATCGCGCGCCTCCGAGTGGTCTGAGGACGTCGACGCCCTCAACGTGATCGCCGTCGACTGCGAAGGCCCCGTCCTCTCGACCGCACCCGGCCTGCCCGACGACGCCTACGAGAACGACGGTCAGCTCACCAAGCGCGAAGTACGCGCGGTCGCGCTGTCACGACTCGCACCCGTACCCGGGCAACTTCTCTGGGACATCGGTGGCGGCGCCGGCAGCATCGCGATCGAATGGTCCCGTCATCACCAGTCCTGCCGGGCGATCGCCATCGAACGCGACCCCGATCGGGCCAAGCGACTGGAACGCAATGCCGCCGCACTGGGTGCGGCAGTCACCGTCGTCGAAGGCGCCGCACCCGCGGCCCTCGACGGGCTCGAGGCGCCGGATGCGATCTTCATCGGCGGGGGAGCGACCGCGGCCGGCATGTTCGACGCCTGCTGGAGTGCCCTCAAACCCGGCGGCCGCCTGGTGACAAATGGTGTCACGCTCGAAACCGAGTCCCTCATCGCCGACTGGTACAAGACCTACGGCGGCGACCTGGTCCGCCTCACCGTGCAACGCGCCTCCGCCGTGGGAACCATGACCGGCTGGCGCCCGGCCATGCCGGTTACGATCTGGAGCGTGGTGAAGTGACCGTTCACTTCATCGGGGCCGGTCCGGGTGCTGCCGATCTCATCACCGTGCGCGGGCGCGACCTGATCGCGGCGTCGCCGGTCTGCTTGTACGCCGGCGCGCTCGTCCCCGTCGAGCTCCTGGACCACTGCCCACCCGGCGCCCGCAAGATCGACACCGCGAACCTGACCCTCGACGAGATCATCGCCGAACTCGCCACCGCCCACACCGCCGGCCAGGACGTCGCCCGCCTCCACTCCGGCGACCCCTCGGTCTTCAGCGCAATGGCCGAACAGATGCGCCGCCTCGACATCCTGGACATCCCGTACGACGTCACGCCCGGCGTGCCGGCCTACGCCGCCGCGGCAGCAACCCTCGCCCGTGAGCTGACCGTCCCCGAGGTCGGCCAAACCGTCATCCTGACGCGTATCGGCGGCAGCGCGAGCGCCATGCCCGCCGGCGAAGACCTTCCGAGCCTCGGTGCCAGCCGGGCGACCCTCGTCGTCCATCTCGCGGTCCAACAGATCGACCGGGTGGTCGACGAACTCATCCCGAACTACGGCCCCGAATGCCCGGTAGCCGTCGTCGCCCGCGCGTCCCGCGATGACGAACTGGTCCTCCGCGGAACCCTCGCCGATATTGCCGGCCAGGTGAAGTCCGCGAACATTCGTCGTACTGCCGTCATCATCGCCGGAAAGGTGCTCTCAGCAACGACCTTCCGCGACAGCCATCTCTACTCGGCAGACCGGGCGCGATGAAGGTCCTGCTCCTCGGCGGGACTGGTGAAGCGCGGACCCTTGCCGAGCTGCTAACCGCCGAGGGTCTCGATGTCGTCTCGTCGCTGGCCGGACGCACGACTGAAGCGCGGCTGCCTGTCGGTGAGGTCCGGACGGGTGGGTTCGGCGGGGCCGACGGGCTTGCGGACTGGCTTCGCGAGCATCGGGTCGACGCGATGATCGACGCTACGCATCCGTTCGCCGCGACGATGACTGCGCACGCAGACGCCGCGAGCCGCGAGACCGGCGTACCGCTGGTCGTTCTTCGCCGTCCGGGCTGGACTCCTGCTCCTGGCGACAACTGGCACTGGGCCGACTCCGCGGCCGCCGCGGCCGAGCTGCTTCCGGATCTCAGGATCAAGCGCGTCTTTCTCACGATCGGACGGCAAGGTCTCGACGCCTTCGCGACCACCGGCCTGTGGACGCTCGCCCGCTGCGTCGACCCGCCCGAACCCCGCCCGACCTGGTGCACGCTGATCCTCGCGCGCGGTCCGTTCACCCTCGCTGACGAGCTGGCTCTCCTCCGCGAGCACCGCATCGACGTCGTGGTCACCAAGGACAGCGGCGGCCCGGCTACCTCGGCCAAACTCGACGCCGCCCGTGAGCTCCATCTCCCGGTCGTCGTGATCCGCCGCCCACCGCTTCCCACCGACCTCACGACCGTCGAGTCCGTCGACCAGGCCGTTCAGTGGGCCGTTTCAATGGGCCGTTCAGTGGGCCGTTGAGTGGGCCGTTGGGTGCGCCGTTGGGTGCGCGGTTGGGTGCGCCGTGCAGCCGCCGTTCAAGGGGTCGTGCGGCCCACCTTGCGGCAGCCGGGTCGAGTCTCGGTAGATTGACGCCCATGGGGATTCAGATCGCGCCCAGCATCCTGACCGCCGATTTTGCCCACCTGGCCGACGAGGCCGCTGCGGTGTCGAACGCGGACTGGCTGCATGTCGACGTGATGGACAACCACTTCGTGCCGAATCTGACGCTCGGGATGCCGATCGTCGAGTCGCTGGCGAAGGCGACCGATCTGCCGCTCGACTGTCACCTGATGATCGAGGACCCGGACCGCTGGGCGCCCGGGTACGTCGAGGCGGGCGCTGCGAGCGTCACGTTCCACATCGAGGCCTGCCGGGCGCCGATCCGGACGGCGCGGGAGATCCGGTCCAAGGGAGCGCGGGCCGCGATGGCGCTCAGGCCGGCGACACCGATCGAGCCCTACGAGGACCTGCTGCCCGAGCTCGACATGATCCTGATCATGACCGTCGAGCCCGGCTTCGGTGGCCAGAAGTTCCTGGACATCTGCCTGCCCAAGATTCGCCGCACCCGCCAGCTGCTGGACAAGCACGGCCTGGACCTGTGGATCGAGATCGACGGCGGTGTCTCGGCCGACACCATCGAGCGGTGCGCCGAAGCCGGTGCCGACGTGTTCGTGGCCGGCTCGGCCGTCTACGCGGCGGACGACCCCAACGTGATGGTCGACAACCTACGCACCCTCGCGGAGCAATCCACCGGCCGGTAGCTCCGGCCCTACCAGCGCCGTCGACTCGGCCTCTGACCCCGCCTCCGAGCGTTGCCGCGCCGGCGATTCCGGCTCCAACTCCTCCGCCTGCCCCGGCGGCACTCGCAGCAGCAACACCACCGACGCGCCGGCAAGTACGGCGGCCAGCAGCCACACGTACAGCACGCCGAACCCGTCGATCACCGCACCCGACACAGCGGCCCCGATCGCCGCGCCGCCCATCGCCGCGCTGCCCATCCAGCCGAACACCTCGGTCCGCGCCACATCCGGCGTCAACGCACCAAGCCGCTCATACAGCGCGCCGATCGCCGGCGCCAACGTCAGCCCCGACACAAACAACGCGATCCCCAACGACACCGACGACCAGGTCGCGAACACGCACAGCAGCATCCCCGCCGCCACCAGAGCAGCCCGCCGCCACAGGTACGACGTACGCCGACCGGGCAATGCACCCGCGACAGCGCCGCCGACCAGGCTGCCGAACGCCCAGACGGCCTCGAAGATCCCGGCGATCAGCCGTTGACCGTGCTCGTCCGCAAACGCGACGATCCCCAGCGAGATCCCGTTGAACGAGGTCACCCAGAGGCCGAACGCGAGGATCAACGGCAACCTGTGCCGATGCCAGAGCAACTGCCGCGCAGTCACCTTGGTGTGGTGATCGTGCGGGACCGGCTTGGGTTGTCGAAGCGCATACCACCAGATGAAGACCGCTGACATGGCCGCCGCGAGGAGCACGCCGAGTCGTGGACTGGCCACGCTCACAGCAGTCGCGCCGAGCATCGGCCCGACCATGAACAGCAACTCCTGCGCCGTCGCATCCACGGAGTACGCCGTCCGCAGCGCCGGGCCTTGCACGACCCGAGGCCAGGCCGCCCGCAACGTCTGCATCACCGGCGGCACCAGCGCACCCGCGACCACCGCCAACGCAGGCAGCAATCGATGCAACCCGGCCGGCAACAAGGCGATCGCGAGCAGCGCGACACTCCACGCGATCCCGGTCACCAACAACACGCCCCGAGGCCCGCGCCGATCCGCGGCCCGCGACCAGACCGGCCCGGCGACCGCCGTGCCGATCGAGTACGCCCCAGCCACCACACCGGCCCAGCGGAACGAGCCACTGGCGTCCTTAGCGAGGAAGGCGATCGGCACCATCGTCGCGAGCATCGGCAGCCGCGCGAGCAGCGAAGCCACCAGCAGCGACACCACGCCGTGTGCTCGCCACAACTCTCGGTACCCGGACAACTCCATGCCCGCATTCTTGCCGCCTCCACCGACAGTTTCCGTCCGGCCACTACGATGAGCCGGTGAGCGAGCACAAACCGGTCGAGAGCTGGCTGACGGACATGGACGGCGTGCTGGTGCACGAGGAGCGCGCGATCCCCGGAGCCGGTGAGTTCATCGCCGCGCTGCAGACGTCCGGGAAGAAGTTCCTCGTCCTCACCAACAACTCGATCTTCACGCCGCGCGACCTCCATGCCCGCCTGCTTGCCGCGGGCATCGACATCCCGGAGACGGCGATCTGGACCAGCGCGCTCGCCACCGCCCAGTTCCTGGACGACCAGCGTCCGGGCGGCACGGCGTACGTGATCGGCGAGGCGGGCCTGACGACCGCGCTGCACGAGATCGGGTACGTGCTGACCGACCGCGACCCCGACTACGTCGTCCTCGGCGAGACCCGGACGTACTCGTTCGAAGCCATCACCAAGGCGATCCGGCTGATCACCGGCGGCGCGCGATTCCTCGCGACCAACCCGGACCCGACCGGCCCGTCGCAGGAGGGCCCGCTGCCCGCGACCGGCTCCGTGGCCGCGCTGATCACCCGGGCGACCGGTGTCGAGCCGTACTTCGTCGGCAAGCCGAACCCGCTGATGATGCGCAGCGCGCTGAACCGGATCGAGGCGCACTCCGAAACCAGCGTCATGATCGGCGACAGAATGGACACCGACATCATCAGCGGTCTCGAGGCGGGCCTGCGCAGCGTGCTCGTGCTGTCCGGTTCGACCGGCGAGCACGAGGTCGAGCGGTTCCCGTACCGCCCGACCCGCATCGTCGAGTCGATCGCCGACGTCGTACCGCTGGTGAGCGCCCTGGCCTAGGGCCCTGAGTCGGGCTAGCAGGTCAGGGTGCGGAAGCCGTACCCCTGCGCCTTGAGGGTCTTGAGGATGATCGGCAGCGCGGCGATGGTCTGACTGCGGTTACCGCCGCCGTCGTGCATCAGGATCACCGAGCCGCTGCGGACGTTCTTGATCACCCGCTGGACGATGGCCGTCGTGCCTGGCTTGGTCCAGTCGCGCGAGTCGACAGTCCACACGACGAGATCCTTGCCCAGCGCCTTTGCCCGTTGCTGGACGGCCGCGTTCACCGCGCCGTACGGCGGTCGGAGGCAGCCCGGCGTACTTCCGATCTGTGCGCGGATCGCCTGGTCCGTCGACATGATCTGCTGCCGGAATGCGGTCGCGCTCAGTTTCCGCAGATCAGCGTGTGTCCAGGTGTGGTTCTCCACGCTGTGGCCGGCGGCGTGGACGAGCTTGGTCAACTCGGGATGCTTCTGGACGTTCTGCCCGACCTCGAAGAACGTCGCCTTCGCGTCGTACTTCGCGAGGATCTCGAGCACCTTCGGGGTGTACTCGACGTCGGGGCCGTCGTCGAACGTCAGGACGACGTACTTGGTAGGTAGCGGAGTCGTGGTCGGCGTGGCCCTGGCGGCGGCCGGCGCCGCGGCAGGCGGTTCGGGCGTGGCTGGTTTGGCGGGTGACTTCGCGGCCGCGACCACGACCGTGCCGATCACCGCGCTCACCAGCATCATCATCGCCAGACCGATCATTCGGTTCCCGGCGCGCGTCAAGCGGACATCCATGCGTCCCCCAGGGCGGTGGGTGGCTCACTCCTCCCGTCCACCCTGGGCAGGATCCCGCCGAAAGCCAGCGCCCACGCCGCTGCCGCGTCAACGAGTAACGAATAGCGGACGCCTGTCAGTGACACCACAACGGGTAGAAGAGGTATCCCCGCGCTTTGAGCACCTTCAGGATCTTCGGGAGCGCGGCGACGGTCTGACTCCGATTGCCGCCGCCGTCGTGCATCAGGACCACGGATCCGCTCCGCACTTTCGTCAGGACCCGACGCACGATCATCGACGTACCGGGTCGGCTCCAATCGGCCGGGTCGACGGTCCACAGCGTGAGTTTCTTGCCGAGCATCGCAGCTCGTTGCGCGACCACCCGGTTCGTCGCGCCGTACGGCGGTCGCAGGCACCGCGGGGTGTAACCGGTCTGTGCCCGGAGGTAACGGTCGGTCGTGCGGACCTGATATTTGAACGTGGCCCAGTTGACCTTGGTGAGGTTCGGGTGCGACCAGGAGTGGTTCTGCACGCTGTGGCCGAGCTGGTCGGCCCGCCGGGTGACGGCCGGGTACCGCTTGACGTTCTGGCCGAGCTCGAAGAACGTCGCCCGCACGTGGTAGGCCTGAAGGATCTTCAGGATCTGCGCGGTATATAGCGCGCGCTCGGTCCGTCGTCGAAGGTCAGATAGACCCACTTCGGCTTCGCTACCTGCGTGGCCGGCTGCCTTGTCGCTGTGACTTGTGCGGCCGCGGTCGCGGCGGGTGGTGGCTCGGTGCTCACCGTCAGGCCCAGCATCGCTGTCAGCCCGACGGTGAGCGCCGTCGAGATCATCAACCGAGGATCTCTCACCATAACCATCCCCCAGCCATGGTCGACCCGGCTGCCGGGCCCGTCTCCATAGTGGCCCTCGGCAACCATTTGCGCCAGGGCCGGCCTTTTACAGCACCTGTGACGTCGCGCCGTGGCGAGTCCGCGTCTGTGAACACCTGCTCCGGTACGCCGGACTCGACCACCACCACCTGCTCAGCCGTGGTGTTGTTCGTAGTGGGCCACGGCGTCCGCGGTCCTGCCGGTGCCGTAGGCCAGGAGTAACTCGGCCAGGGCCGGCGACTCCGGAGCTATGGCGGCGGCTGCTCGCTGGACCTCGTCGGTCGACGCGACCTCGCGCAGTAGGTCCTGGATCGCTCGCACGATGGTCCGGGCCGGGACGGCGCCGTCGTTGGGTGGCATCGCGGCCGCGGTGGGCCAGGCGGATTGCGTGCCGGACGCAACATTCGCGCCGGCGACACCTGGCGGCTGAGCTCCGAGCCCTGGCGGTGTCGCGTACGGCGGTGTGCCGCCTTGAGCCGGCAACTGCGTGGTCGGTCCGGAGGTGGTGAGCGCGCCGTTCGTCGCCCGGATCCGGTCCACCGCGTCCGGAATGTCAAACTCCTGGATCTCATGCGTGATCACCAGGTCGGCAAGCTCTGAGGCGGCGCGCAGCCGTGACATCACCGCCGGGTTGCCGATCTTGACCCGCTGGGCGCTCACCAACTGGGACAGCATCGGCGCTGACAGCCCGATCACCTGCGCGAGCCCGCCTTGAGTCAGCCCGAGCGGAGCCAACACGCGCCGCACAGTCTCCCCGAGCGGCTCGCCATACAGCTCGATCTGCTGCTGCATGTTGTGCGCCGTCTGGTCCATCGATCTGCCCCTTCCACCGGCCATATCGCATCGCGATTGCAAACATCTTCACACTCGCGAACGGCATTGCCCAGCCCGAATCGCCTTGATATTTGCAATCGCAAACGGATCGGGTTTGCGGCAGTGAACTGCACCAACCCTCGCCTACGCCAGCACCCGAACTGGACCCCAGCCGGCCCGGGACGCCCACCACTCGCCGCCCGCACCCAGCACTCCGAGCTGGGCCTCCGCCGGCTCGCTCGCCCACCAACCGTCCGACACCCAGCGCCCCGGCCGGGACGTCCCCGAGCCCGGCAACCCGCCGACCGTCGCCGCCACCCACTCCAAGGCGGGGAGCCAGCGAGCGGCGTCACTGACGGGCGGCGGTCGGTCGCGGCGCCGGTGGTGGGTGGAGCTCCTGCCTCCTCGCCCGCTCCCGCAACTGCCGGTGCGCCGGCTCCCGTGAGCGTCCTGGTGCTTGGCCGGCGGATCGGGCCGGGCCGGCGGTACAAGCAGGACCACGATGTGACCTGGGTCGTGGTGTGGGTTGTGGGGAGGGGCATACTTGAACCACGAGTGAACCCACTCGCGTGCTCCGGGGTCGGTGTAATTCCGAGCCGGCGGTGATAGTCCGCGACCCGGCTGCTGCAGTTCGGCAGTTGGTTGACCTGGTGGAATTCCGGGACCGACGGTGAAAGTCCGGATGGGAGGCGCACGCGGTCGGCGGGTGTGCTCTGACGTCCGGTCGGGACGTGCGCGAGTTTGGCGGCGCACGGCGAAGCCCGGGTGGCGGAGCGTGGTCGCCGGTCGTCACGAGACCCCGGTAGCGCGTCCGTGACGACGAGGGACCGAAGAGCAGTGAGCAACGCTTCGCCGATGGATGTCGCGTGGATGCGGCGTGCGGTCGAACTGGCCGCGAAAGGTGTCGGCAGCACCCATCCGAACCCGGTGGTCGGCTGTGTCGTCACCGGCCCCGACGGACATCCCGTCGGCGAGGGCTTCCACGCCGTTGCCGGCGGCCCGCATGCCGAGGTCGAGGCGCTCCGAATGGCTGGAGCGCGAGCCCGTGGCGGTACGGCGTACGTCACGCTCGAGCCCTGCAACCACACCGGCCGGACCGGCCCCTGCGCGGACGCCCTGATCGAGGCCGGGATCGCGCGCGTCGTGTACGCCGTACCGGACCCGAACCGTACTGCGGCCGGCGGCGCCGACAAGCTGGCAAGCAAGAGCATCCAGGTCGTCGAAGGCGTACTGCGGGACGAGGCCGAGGCGGTCAACTACGTCTGGCTGCACAGCGTCCGGACGGGTCGCCCGTTCGTTACGTGGAAGTTCGCGACCACGCTCGACGGACGCTCCGCGGCCCCGGACCGGACGAGCAAGTGGATCACCGGCCCGATCGCGCGCGCCGACGTACACCGGCATCGGGCCGAGTGTGACGCGATTGCCGTCGGCACCCAGACCGTGCTGGACGACGACCCCGAACTCACGGTCCGCGACGAGAACGACGTACCGGCGGCGCGGCAACCGCTGCGTGTCGTTGTCGGCGACCGCGAGATCCCGCCGACCGCGCGGGTCCGCAACGACCGCGCGGAAACGTTGCTGCTGCCGACGCATGATCCCGCCGAGGTACTCCGGCAGCTTGACGACCGGCAGATCCGGCACCTGTGGCTCGAGGGCGGCCCGACGCTGGCCGCCGCCTTCGTGCGCGCCGGTCTGGTCGACCAGATCATCGCGTACGTCGCTCCGGCCGTGCTCGGTTCCGGGTTCGCCGCGGTCGGCGATCTCGGCGCGGAATCGATCGACCACCTTCGGCGGTTCAAGCTAGCGGACGTCAGCCGACTGGGTGACGACGTCCGGCTGACCCTGGTTCCTCTGGGAGGAAAGTAGATGTTCACCGGCATCATCGAAGAACTCGGCACGGTCGAGTCCCTGGACCTGCTCGACGGCGGCGACCGGGGCGGTGGGGTGGGGAAGGAATTCAACTCAGCCAGGCTGACGATCCGCGGGCCGAAGGTGACCGAGGACGCCGGCCACGGCGACTCGATCGCGGTCAACGGCTGTTGCCTGACGGTGGTCGAGTACGGCGACGGTGTGTTCACCGCGGACGTGATGCGCGAGACGTTGCAGCGCACCAGCCTCGGCGGCCTCGAGAAGGGCTCGTCGGTCAACCTGGAGCGTGCCGTCACCGCACACGCGCGGCTGGGCGGCCACATCGTCCAGGGTCATGTCGACGGCACCGGCACCATCGCGAGCCGCACGCCGGGGGAGCACTGGGAGGACGTCCGGATCGCGACGACGCCGCAGATCCTCAAGTACATCGCCGAGAAGGGTTCGATCGCGGTCGACGGGGTCTCGCTGACCGTGACCGATGTCGACGACGCGTCCGGGACGTTCGGGATCAGCCTGATCCCGACCACGCTCGAGCTGACCGTTCTCGGGCGGAACAAGGTCGGCGACACGGTCAACCTCGAGGTCGACGTGATCGCGAAGTACGTCGAGAGACTAATTGCTGGAGGCAACAAGTGAACCCGATCGACTGGCTGTTGCACTCCCAGGTGACGATCGCCGGCTCGCCGGTGCTCGTCCGGGAGATCGTCGGCAACGTGTTCGGTCTGGCCAGCGCGCTGTTCGGCATGCGCCGGCTGGTCGCGGCGTGGCCGGTCGGCATCGTCGGCAATGTGCTGCTGTTCACGGTCTTCGTCGGCGGGATCTTCGACACCCCGCAGGACAAGGATCTCTGGGGGCAAGCAGGCCGGCAGGTGTTCTTCGCGCTGATCAGTCTGTACGGGTGGTACCGCTGGTACCAGACCCGTCACCAGGGTGCCGCGAAGGGCGTGCAGCCGCGCTGGGCGACCACGCGCGAGCGGGTCGAGCTGCTCGGGCTCGCGATCGTGCTGTACGCGATCTCGTACTTCGTACTGCGTGAGCTCGGCTCGTGGGGCCCGCAGTGGGACGCGTGGATCCTGACCGGTTCGATCCTGGCGACGTACGGGATGGCCCGCGGGTTCGTCGAGTTCTGGCTGATCTGGGTCGCGGTCGACGTGGTCGGCGTACCGCTGCTGGTGCAGGCGAAGTTCTACCCGTCGGCAACGATGTACGTGGTGTACGGACTGTTCTGCGTGATCGGGTTCGCGTCGTGGTGGAAGATCCAGAACCGGGAGCGGGTAGCTCCGCCGGAACCAGTGGTGGTGGGCTGAGATGGGTAACGTCTTGAAACTCGACACGATCGAGCATGCGATCGACGAGATCCGCGCCGGGCGACCGGTGATCGTGGTCGACGACGAGGATCGCGAGAACGAGGGCGACCTGATCTTCGCCGCGTCCAAGGCGACGCCGGAGTTGCTGGCGTTCCTGATCCGCTACAGCTCCGGCGTGGTGTGCGTGCCGATGGAGGGCTCGGAGCTCGATCGGCTCGGGATCCCGTTGATGACGCCGCACAACCGCGAGCGGATGCGGACGGCGTACACGATCTCGGTCGACGCGCGGGACGGGATCAGCACCGGCATCTCGGCAGCTGACCGGGCCCGGACGATCCGGGTACTGACGGATTCGGCCTCGGAGTCGTACGACCTGGTCCAGCCGGGGCATGTGTTCCCGTTGCGCGGCCGGGAGGGCGGCGTACTCGTGCGGCCCGGTCACACCGAGGCGTCGATCGACCTGGCGCGGCTGGCTGGGCTGACGCCGGCTGCGGTCATCTCGGAGATGGTGAACGACGACGGGACGATGAAGCGCGGCGCGGAACTGCGGGCGTTCGCCGACGAGCACGGGCTGGTGCTGGTCTCGATCGACGACCTGATCCGGTACCGGCGTCGTACGGAGTCTCAGATCCAGCGGGTGGCGACGACCACGCTGCCCACGCAGTACGGCGATTTCGTTGCCCACGGCTACCGGAACACGGTGGACGGGTCGGAGCAGCTGGCGTTGGTGCGCGGCCCGATCGGTGATGGTCCGACTCTGGTGCGGCTGCACTCGGAGTGTCTGACCGGGGACGTCTTCGGGTCGCTGCGGTGTGACTGCGGGCCGCAGTTGGACGAGGCGATGCGACAGGTCGCTGCCGAGGGCGGTGTGGTGGTGTACCTGCGCGGTCATGAGGGGCGCGGGATCGGGCTCCTGCACAAGCTGCAGGCGTACGAACTGCAGGACGCCGGCCGGGACACGGTCGACGCGAACCTGGACCTCGGGCTGCCCGCGGATGCTCGCGATTACGGCACCGGGGCGCAGATCCTGGCTGATCTGGGCGTGACCTCCGTTCGGCTGCTCACCAACAATCCCGACAAGCTCGCGGGGGTCCAGGGCTACGGCATCGACGTGGTCGAGCGTCGCGGCATCTCGATCGACCCGACCGAGCACAACCTGCGGTACCTGCGAACCAAGCGCGACCGGATGGGGCATCACCTGCCGGGCGGCGTACTCACGGAAGAGAACGGAGCCGGCTGATGTCGGGCAGTGGAGCACCAACCATCGAAGCCCCGCGGGTAGACGGCGCCCGCGTCGCCATCGTCGCGGCCCAGTGGCACCCGAAGGTCACCGACGGTCTGTTGGCCGGGGCAGTGCGGGCATTGGAGGACTCCGGGGTGAGTGACTACACGGTCATCCGCGTGCCCGGTTCCTTCGAACTTCCTGTGGCTTCGTTGCATGCGGCAAAGTCCGGGTACGACGCAGTGGTCGCGCTCGGCGTAGTGATTCGCGGCGACACCCCCCACTTCGAGTACGTCTGCCAGGCAGCCACCGAGGGCCTCATGCAGGTCGGCGTCACCACCGGCGTCCCCGTCGGCTTCGGCGTCCTCACCTGCGACAACGACCCCCAGGCACTCGACCGAGCCGGGCTACCCGACAGCCGAGAAGACAAGGGCTACGAGGCAACCCAAGCCGCCCTGTCGACTCTCGCCGCCGTCAGGCAGCTGGGATAAGCCCCCACGCGCGGGCCGGCGCCCGCGGGTGACTGCTTGGTCGGCGCCCGTGGGTGAGTGGGGGGTGGTGATCGGAGAGAGGTGGTTCGACCCACGCGTGCTACGCAGTTGCTTTGTCGTCGCTGCGCTCCTCCGACGCAACGGCTACGCCCGCTCCCACCCGCCCCCCCGGCTTATCGCCGGTAGATCTGCCAGCTGCCGCTGGCGGTGACAGCAGCGCATACGGCAGGCGGGCCACGTGATCGCCACCTGCCAATCACCCACGCGCCGCGTCGCCGTCCCATCGACAGCAGCGTCGGGAAGTCACTCGCCCGTGGCTACGACGTCCCTCATCCGTCCACGTGCACCCGGACCAGCCTGGACTCCCAGACCAGCTCGTCAGCCGATCCACCTCGACCGCAGGCACTCGCCGCCACGTGGCAGTCACCCGCGAGCGCCAGCGAGCGACCTGCGGGCGGCAGCCCGCAACTCCCGGCGCTAAGCCGGCACTCCCCGGCGGCAGCCGGGCGCACCCGGCGGTAGCCGGGCACCCCCGGCGCTAAGCCGGAAAGGATGCACCGGCGGTAGCCGGGGGCTGGGCGGGGTGCGTGCGGAGCGGGTGCGGTGAGGAGCGGAGCGACGAAGGTAGCGCCCGCGTAGCACGCGGGGGGTGCACTTCACCCGCAGTACGCCGGGGCTTTCCTCACACGATCCGCGTGTGGTTCATATGCCAGTTAGGGATCCAGGTCTGACCGCCGTCGGTGGAGAACGACTGTTCCCACGACGCCTTGTCGACGCCTCGGGTCCACAGGAAGCGGACGTCTATCGCTTGGCCGTTCCACTCGTCGGGGCCTTCGAAGGTGCCGGTGTCGCCCTTGAAGGAGCCGATGACGGGGGTTTCGAGGTGGCCGCGTTGGCTGTTGATCCAGTGGATTGCCCAGGTGCGTGACGTGGGGTCATAGAGACGGAACGTCGCACCTCGGAAGCCTTCGGTGGGATACCAGCCCTCGTCGACGCTGATTGCGCCGTCGAAGTACGTCGTAGCTTCGAGTTCGGCGTCGAACTCGTGCCATTCGAACGGTTCGCCGAGCACCGGGCGGCGGCGGAGGTTGTGGAACGACCAGCGGCCGACCAGGAAGTCGAAGTCGTCGGTGAGCTTCGGTACGTCGAGCGCGGGCGGGGGATCGGCGCGCCGGGTGAAGTCCATGATCCAGTTGGTTTCCCAGGTCTTGCCGCCATCGCTGGAGTATGCCTGCTCCCAGTGCGCCGTCTTCTCGGTGATGTCCGACCATTCGTAGCTGCACAGGATCGGGAACCCGTCGAGCGAGTCCTCACCGACGAGCCGGCACGACGTACCGTCCTCCGACCAGCCGCCGTGCACGGGCGGGTAGAGCTTCATCGTCCGGCTGTCGACCCACCAGATGCTCCATTGACGCGCCTCCGAGTCGAACACGCGCAGCGACAACCCGTACGACCCCTTCGTCGGGAAGCGCATCTCGTCGATGCTGATCTGTCCGTCGAAGTACGTGCGGGCGGTCGTGGTCCCGTCGTACTCGAGCCACTCGTCGCAGTCGGCGAAGGCCTGTTTCAGCGTGCGGTGGTGGACGTCGAAGTACCCGTTGAGGAAGTCGAAGTCGCCGGTGACCTTGTCCCATGTCGTCATGCCCCAAGCTTCCAGGGCATACCTGACAGTCCATGGCAGTGTTCGCGGCTAACCTGAACAGCATGCGTTCGAGCCGGCTGTTGTCGATCCTGCTGTTGCTGCAGACGCGCCGGCAGCTGACGGCGCGTGAGCTCGCCGATGAGCTCGAGGTGTCGCTGCGGACGATCTACCGCGACGTCGAGGCGCTCGCGGCGGCCGGGGTTCCGGTGTACGCCGATCAGGGGCGCGCCGGCGGTTATCGACTCGTCGACGGGTACCGCACCAAGCTGACCGGACTGACCGAGCAGGAAGCGGCCGCGCTCTTCCTGGTGGGTATGCCGGGCGCGGCCGCGGCGCTGGGGCTCACCGCCGAGACCAGTGCGGCCGAGCTCAAACTGCTCGCCGCCCTGGCACCTGATCAACGCGACCGCGCCGGCCGGCTCAAGAACCGCTTCTACCTCGACCTGCCCGCCTGGTATCAGGACGCCGAGGATTCACCGCATCTCTCCGGCGTCGCCGACGCCGTGCTCCACGATCGCCGCGTCAAGGTCCTGTACCGCCGCTGGGAAGAACCCCGCGAGGTCGAGCGCCTCCTCGAGCCGCACGGCCTCGTCCTGAAGAACGGCAGTTGGTACGTCGTTGCCGCGACGTCTCGGGGCCTCCGGACGTACCGGGTCTCCAACATCCTCGAGCTGACGTCGACCGAGGACAGCTTCGAGCGGGACCCGGACTTCAATCTGACCCAGTTCTGGCAGGACCACCTCCAAGGGTTCGACCGCGTCCGGTACACCGATGAGGCCGTCGTGCGCGTCTCCGCGCGACTGGCCGCAAGGATGTACGACGTCTCGTTCCCGAGCCTGGTCAAGGCGGTGGCGGCCGCCGAACCGGAGCCCGACGGAAGCGTCGTGGTGACGATCCCGATCGAGTCGGTCGCAAACGCGGCAGCCTCGCTGAGCCGGTTCGGCGCCGCGGTTGAGGTGCTCGAGCCGGCGGAGCTGCGAGCCGAACTCGCCGACCTCGGACGTGCGCTCCACGACCTCTACTCCTGAGCCAGCTCTCCGTTGGCCCGCTGACCGGCCTCGGTGCTGCGACGCAGGAAATCCGCGATCAGTGCGAGTTCCTGCTCGTTGTACTCCGCCAGTACGTCGTCCATCGCGCCGATCATCGGCTGGTACAGCCGGAACACCTCCATCCCGCGATCCGGCAGCACGCGGATCGTGACGCTGCGGCGGTCCGCCCGCGCGCGGTCCCGGGCGATCCAGCCGGCCTTCTCGAGCCGGTCGAGGATGCCGGTCAGCGTGGCCGGATGCAGGCCTGCCTGCCGGGCCAGCGCACTCGGCGTCAGCGGTCCGCTGCGGGCGAGCACGTCGAGGCAGTCCAGGTCGACGTCCTTCAGCGCCAGCTTGCCGCCGACCTGGTGGTTGAGCAGGGCGAGCTGGATCCGCAGGTCGCGGAGCGCGGCCTTGATCTCGTTGCCGGTACGCCGGTGGTGGCGTGCGTCACTCGGTTCTGTCTGTTCCATATATTATGATTCCCGTACTATATGAGTTACAGATCAGATTCACGATAGCGCAAGGAGACGCGCGATGAGGATCACGGTGTTCGGTGCGACGGGTGCGATCGGCGGGCACGTCGTACGGCAGGCGCTCGATGCGGGTCACAAGGTGACCGCGGTGGTGCGGAAGTCGTCGGCGTTCGAGGTGGAGCATCCGTCCCTCGAGGTGGTCCGGGTGGCGGGCCTGGACGCCGCCGAGCCGCTGCGCGAGGCGCTCGACGGGAGTGGGGCAGTCGTGTCCGGAGTGGGCGCCCGCGGACGCAAGGACGGGCCGGTCGCGTCGAACAGCACACGGTCGATCCTGACGGCCATGGAGGCCTCCGGAGTACGGCGGTTCGTCGCGATCAGCGCTGCGCCGCTGGGACCGGTGCCCGATGACGAGAGCTTTCTGAATCGCCGGGTGGTGTACCCGATGATCAACGCGTTCGCGGCCGACGTGTACGCCGACCTGCGGCTGATGGAGGCGGCGATCATGAACAGTGCGACGGACTGGACGATCGTGCGCCCGCCGAAACTCACCAACAAGCCGCTCACCGGTCACTACCGCACGGTCGTCGGCGGCACAGTGACCAGGGGGTACTCCGTCTCGCGGGCCGACGTCGCGCATCTGATGCTTGCGGTGCTCGACGACCCGGCGACGATCGACCAGCCGGTCGGAGTGTCGTACTGATGACGCGGTTCGTGCGGTCAGCGAGCTTGCTGTTCAGCGGCGTGTTCGCTGGATTTCTCGTGTGCGTGCTGGTGCTCGAGAATTCGTTGCGCGGGTTCGATGCGGCGGTCTACACGCAGACGCGGTTGGTGGAGCTGGACTCGCTGGACAAGTTGGCCTCGGCAACGTTGATCCCGGCAATGATCACCACCGTGCTGCTGGCGATCCGGGCTCGGGGCAACGATCGGCGGGTCGTGCTGGTGGCGGTCGCGTTGCTGGTGATCGTGTTCGCGACGACGTTCGCGATCAACCTGCCGATCAACTCCGACCAGTCCGCGTGGTCGGTGCAGAGCCCGCCGTCCGACTGGGCGAGCGTCCGCGATCGATGGCAGGTCGCGCACGCGATCCGCACAGTCGCCGCCGTGCTCGCCTTCGGGCTGCTGATCGTGGCAAGTCAGGTCACCGCGACTGTGCAAGGTCGCGCGCGACGCATCTCGCAGCTGACTATGTCAGGTCGCGGATGAGCTCGTGGGGTACGGCGTGGGCGGTGCGGTCGCGATGACCTGTGGTGGTTCGGGCCATCGTGAGGGAGTTGAGGAGCGCTTCCTCGACTGATTCTGTGACGGCCTGGAACGGTCCGCGGAGGTCGCCGTCGGCGTAACCCGGCGTGCGGTTGGTGGTGAAGGCGATCGCGTAGTCGCCGCTCCCGGGCGCGAAGTCCGAGCCGACCCGCCCCATCGCGAACACCGCCCGCCGTGCAAGCCGCCCCAACTGTCGGGCGTCAAGCGGCAGATCGGTCGCAACCACGATCATGCAGCTGTTCCCGTCCGCGTCGATGGGCGTTGCGGGGATCGGATGACCGAGCACAGTCAGCAGGCCGGAGAAGTTCGCCTGAACCAGAACTCCAACCGTGTTCCCGGCAGTGGCGTCAGCCGGAGCGAGGGTTCGTGACGCGGTGCCTATGCCGGCTTTGAAACCCAGGGCAGTGGTGCCCGTGCCGGCGCCGACGCAGCCTTCGAGGGGGAGGGATGACGAGGCCGAGTCCAGAGCGGCGTGGACATGCTCGGGACTGATAGGGCGGCGGCGGATGTCCGAGAGGTAGCCGTCGTTGGTTTCGCCGACGATCGGGTTCAAGCTCGTGGCGCGAGGGTTGCGGTCGAGGAGCCAGGTGATCAGGGCGTCGGCGACGCGGAACGTGCTCAGCGTGCCGGTGAGGAGGATAGGCGTCTCGATGACGCCGAGCTCGTCGACCTGGGTCGTGCCGACGAGCTTGCCGTACCCGTTGCCAACAGCAACAGCTGCCGGAAGAGTCTCGGCGTACCCGTCGGGGACGATCGCGGTGACACCGGTGTTCAGGCCCTCGCCGGTGAGCGTGGTCTGTCCGACACGGACCCCGGGGACGTCAGTGATCGCGTTGAGCGGACCGGTGGGCAGGGTGCCGACGATGACGCCGAGCTCGCGGACTCTCCGGGGATTCTGCACCCGGCTATCGTCAGCCACAGGCCCGAGCACCTCGCCGGCCGGGTCCGGATCTCTCGGCGACGCGAGCGGGTTCTGTCCGAGCAGTACGACTGGTAAGTGGACGCGCACCCGGCGCCGCGGAGCAGATCAGCCGCGGTCGGTGGGTCCTAGCGGAGACCTGTCGCCGACGAACCACAGGTGGCCGAACGGGTCCAGGAACGCGCCCTGCCGATGCGTCCCCCACGGAACATCGTGATTGCGGACCGGGTCGAAGCTCCCGTCGGCCCCCGCCTCGACGGCGCGCTGGACGAAACCGTCCGGATCGTCCACGAACATCTCGACCCGCACCGTCGGAGCGCCGGTCTCCGCAGGCGTCTTCCAGATGTTGTTCCCCGGCTCACCCAGGAACACCGGAGCGCCGTTCACGCTCAGCCCGATCACGCTCCCGAGGTTCCAGAGCTCGACCGCGCCGAGCGCCTCGGCGTACCAGGACGCGGCAGCCGGCGCGTCTTCCACGGCGAGCATCACGGAGATCTGTGCGAATCCGTCCATTCCGTCCATGTGCCCAGTAACCCACACACCAGGGCCGGGCCGGTCCGATCGGCGGACCTGGGGGCGGTAGGTGCCGGCCGGACCCCGTAGGCTGGGCGCGCGATGAAGAGTTTTGAGGAGCTGTTTGCCGAGCTGGGTGAGAAGGCGGCGACGCGGCCGGAGGGTTCCGGGACCGTGGCGGCGCTGGATGCCGGCGTGCACGCGATCGGCAAGAAGCTGGTCGAAGAGGCCGCCGAGTCATGGATGGCAGCCGAGTACGAGGGCAAGGAGCGCGCCGCGGAGGAGCTGTCACAGCTCTTCTACCACGCTCAGGTGATGATGCATGCCCTCGGCCTCGACCTCGAGGACGTGTACCGACATCTGTAGGAGTCGCCTCCCACAGATCACCGGTTCACACCCCCAGAAAGGGCAGTCGCCATGCTGCGCGTCGCAGTACCGAACAAGGGCTCGCTGAGCGAAGCCGCCACCGAGATGCTCGTCGAGGCCGGCTACAAGCAGCGCCGGAGCACCAAGGACCTCACGCTCACCGACTCGGCCAACGAGGTCGAGTTCTACTACCTCCGTCCGCGCGACATCGCGGTGTATGTCGGCGAGGGCACCCTCGACGTCGGCATCTCCGGCCGTGACCTCGTGCTCGACTCACACGCCGACGCCGACGTGATCATGGGTCTCGGGTTCGGCTCGTCCACGTTCCGGTTCGCCGGACGGCCCGGGGTCGCGGACTCGATCAAGGACCTGGCCGGGAAGCGCATCGCCACGTCGTACGCCGGGGTGCTCCAGGACCACCTGGCCGAGAACGGCGTCGACGCGTCCGTCGTCCGCCTGGACGGCGCGGTCGAATCGGCCGTCCAGCTCGGTGTCGCCGATGTGATCGCCGACGTGGTGGAGACCGGTACGACGCTGCGCCAGGCCGGACTCGAGGTGTTCGGCGAGCCGATCCTGAAGTCGGAGGCCGTGCTGATCAAGCGGCACGGCGTCGAGAACCCGCCGAACGGGATGCACCAGCTGATCCGCCGCCTCGAAGGCGTCCTGATCGCCCGGAACTACGTGATGATGGACTACGACATCCGCGCCGAGGACGTCGACGCGGCCACCTCGGTCGCGCCCGGCCTGGAGTCGCCGACGATCTCCCCGCTGCACAGGCAGGGCTGGGTCGCCGTCCGCGTGATGGTGCAACGTGCCGAGGCACAGCGCCTGATGGACCAACTGTGGGAGGTGGGCGCCCGTGCCATCCTCACCACAGACATCCACGCCTGCCGGATCTGACATGTCCGCCGACAGGCTCTTCACCTTCCATCCGCGGATTCTCGCGCTGATGGCCGGGGTGATGGGCCTGTCGCTGCTGGCGGTGTTCGGGGTGATCTGGATCCGGCTGCCGGCCGACGCCAGGGACTCGTTCAGCTGGTTCCAGCGGCTGACGCTGATCGCGTTCTTCGGCGCGGTGTTCTGGATCCTGTACCGGATGACGACGCTGCGCGTGACGGCGTACGCCGACGGGCTCCGGGTGCGGAACGTGTTCAAGACGTACATGCTGACCTGGTCGGAGATCAGCGGACTGCGGTTCCGGCCGGGGGACGCGTGGTTGCAGCTGTTCGATGCCGACGGCAACCGGATCGGCATCCTCGCGGTCCAGGCCGCCGAGGGAGCGCGGGCGAGCCGCGCCGCGAAGGAGCTCGCGGCGGTGGCTCGCGACCACGGCGCCGGCGCTAAACGGCCACCGAAAAACTAGTCGTGTGCGACTCGCCGGGCTTCAGGACGACCAGGTCCTGCCCGGTGATGAACGCGTCCGGCGGACAGGTCATCGGCTCGACCGCCAGCGCCGTACGTCCGACCGCTTCGCCCGTGAACAGCTGCATCCAGGGCGTGTCGCTGGTCAGTGCCGACCTCGCGCCGGAGTCGGGATCCGTCAACGAGACCGTCCACGTGCCGTCCAAGCCGGTGAAGGCGTTGTCGATCGAGGTGGCTCCGATCACCCGTCCACCGCTGAAGTCGTACTCCGAGCCGGCGACCGGTGTGAGTCCGACGGGCTGCATGCGGTCTGCGGACACCTCTAGGCGTTGGGAGGCCGTGAACTCGAGTACGCAGTCGTCGATCGAGCGTCCAACGCTGAGATACGGATGTGCTCCGTAGCCGTAGGGCGCCGCGCTCCTACCGATGTTGGTTGCAGTGGCGGTGACGGTCAGCCCGTCGGCCAGGCGGTAGTCGAGGCGCAGGTCCAGCTGGTGCGGGTAGCCGGGTTGGCCGTGGAGACGGTGGCCGGCGACCAGCGCGGTGGGGTCTGAGCCGTCGTCCACCCGGAGCCAGTTGGCCCAGCGGGTGAGGCCGTGGATGGCGTTCTGGCGGGCCGGCTCGGTCAGGTACAGCTGCTGCTCGGCGCCCTCGAACGTGTACTTCCCGTCGGTGATGCGGTTCGGCCACGGGAACAGATGCTGCCCGATACCCGCATGTGCCGCCTCGTCCTCGCCGTACCCGAGCAGGACCGGGCGGTCGTCGTACGTGAGCCCGCGCAGCCCGCCGCCGACGCTCACCACCGTCGCCTCGTACCCGCCGCCGCGGAGGACCCACTGCTCACCCGATGGCAAAACATTCATGGTCCAATCCTGACGGACCTGTCCATCGAGGGCGAACCCGTTCGTGGTCATGCTGTAAACACGCTCCCAGGAGGTACGACGTGAAGTACATGCTGCTGATCAACGCCGGCGAGCTCGACACGGAGAACGCGCCGGTCGGGTGCGAGCCGGAGGACTGGATGCGGTTCGACAAGGAGATCACCGACTCCGGCGTCGTGGTCGCGTCCGAATCGCTGGCAGATCTCGTCACCGCGACCCGCGTTCAGGTGGCCAACGACGGCAAGCGGACCGTGACCGACGGCCCGTTCGCGGAGACCCGGGAGGTTCTCGGCGGGTTCTACGTGATCGACGTACCGGATCTGGACGTCGCGCTCGACTGGGCGGCGAAGTGCCCGGGGTCGCGAGCCGGCGGATCGGTCGTGCTTCGGCCGGTCGCGGACTTCTGACGATGGACCAGGTCGAGGCGGTCTTCCGCGAGGAGCGGGGGCGGCTGCTGGCCGCGCTCGCCCGGCGGTTCGGGGACCTCGACCTGGCCGAGGAGGTCACGTCGGAGGCGATCGAGGCGGCGCTGGTGCGTTGGCCGGTCGACGGCGTACCGCCGAACCCGGGTGGTTGGCTGATGACGACCGCCCGGCGGAAGGCGGTCGACCGGCTCCGGCGCGATCAGGTGTACGCCGCCAAGCTCGCCGTATTGCAGGTCGATATGGACCGGGCCGCGCCGCAAGCGACCGGGGACGAACTGCCGGACGAACGGTTGCAGCTGTTCTTCACCTGCACCCACCCCGCGCTCGCGGCCGAGGATCGTGGTGCGCTGACGCTGCGCTGCCTGGCCGGTCTGACCACGCCGGAGGTTGCGCGGGCCTTCCTTGTGCCGACCGCGACGATGGCAAAGCGGATCGTGCGGGCGAAGCAGAAGATCCGTGATGCGCGGATCCCGTTCCGCGTACCCGATCCGGACGAGTTGCCGGAGCGACTGCCCGGCGTACTGCAGGTCGTCTATTCGGTCTTCACCGAGGGGTACGCCGCCAGCTCGGGGCCGTATCTGCAGCGCCTCGACCTCGCCGAGGAAGCGATCCGGCTGGCTCGGATCCTGCACCGGCTGCTCCCCGCCGAGCGCGAGGTGACGGGTCTGCTGGCCCTCATGCTGCTCGTCCATGCCCGCCGCGACGCCCGCAGTGGTCCGGACGGAACGCTCGTGCTGCTCGAGGACCAGGATCGTGCTCGATGGGATGCGGAGCTGATCGCCGAGGGGCGCGACCTGGTCGTCGCGGCCCTCACCGGCGGCGCCGGACCGTACGCCGTGCAGGCCGCGATCGCCGCGTTGCATGACGAGGCGGCCGACTTCGCGGACACCGATTGGGCGCAGATCGTCGCGCTGTACGACGTACTGCTGGAACTCGACCCGTCGCCGGTCGTCGCGCTCAACCGCGCCGCTGCGATCGCGATGCGCGACGGCGCCGAGGCCGGCCTGGCGCTCCTCGAAGAGCTGTCCGACGAACCACGGCTGCGCGACTACCACCCGTTCGCCCTTGCCCGGGCCGATCTGTTGCACCGCCTCGGACGCTTGCCCGAGGCAACCGCGGCCTACGAGCGTGCCCTTCGACTGGCGGGTTCCGAACCGGAGCGGGCGCACGCACGTGACCGGATCGCCTCGATGGAGCAGACTTGAGCGCCATGGAGACCGTTTACGAAGCGGCGGGTGGGTCCGAAGGCATGCTCCGGCTGGCGCGGGCCTGGCACGAGCGGGTGATGGCCGACGAGGTCGTCAGCCATGCGTTCCACGGTGAGGTCGAGCCTGATCACGTCGAGCGGTTGGCGGCGTACTGGGCCGAGGCGCTCGGCGGGCCGGAGGGCTACACCGGGGTGTACGGCGACGAGGCGTACGTTGAGCGGCGGCACAGCGGGAACGGCGAGCACGACGAGATGAACCGGCTCGCGATCGAGCGCTTCGACGAGGCGATGACCGACGCGGAGCTGACGGACCCGAAGCTCCGGCAGGTGCTGCACGACTATTTCGCCTGGGCGACGTTCACCACGATGTACCGCCACAACACCGCCGACATCGCCGACGACCTGACGATCCCGCGCTGGTCGTGGGACGGTCTGCAGACGTGACGGACCGCCTCTCGAGGCTCGCCCGCAGCTGGGACGAGGCGGCCGAGGGGTACGAGCAGTACTTCGTGCCGCGCTTCGCTCCGTGGGTGCAGGCTGCGGTCGACGCCGTCCATACCATACCGTTTGGTACGGTCCTCGTCCCCTGCTGCGGAACCTTCCCCGAGCTCGAACTGCTGGCGCCCCGGTTCCCCGACCGGCGAATCGTCGGCATCGACCTATCCGCCGAAATGGTCCGCCTGGCCCGCCTCCGCGCCGCCGGGCTTGCCGTCGACGGCGTTCCCGCGGCTGGGCCGAGCGCGGGTGGGCTGAGCGCGGGTGGGCTGAGCGCGGGTGGGCTGAGCGCGGGTGGGCTGAGCGCGGGTGGGCTGAGCGCGGGTGGGCTGAGCGCGGGTGGGCTGAGCGCGGGTGGGCCGAGCGCGGATGGGCTTGGCGCGGATGGGCTTGGCGCTGACGGGCGTTCGGTTGTCGAGGTGGTTCAGGGGGACGCGGCTGCGCTTGATCCGGACTGGGGTGCGGCGGCGGTTGTCTCTGTTTTCGGGCTGCAGCAGTTGCCTGATCCGCCCGCCGCGATCCGGTCCTGGTACGACGCGCTTCGCCCGGGCGGCAGGCTCTGTGTCGTCTACTGGCCTGAGTTCGCGGAGGAGACCGGCCCGTTCGCGCTGCTGGACGAGGTGATCGACGGGCGGCGCGACCGCTCGTGGGAGGACGCGCTGATCCCGGCGCTCGATGGTGCCGTGATCGAGCGGGACGAACTGGTGTCGTACCCGATGGTGCATCCCAGCGCAGCGGCGTACTTCGACGCGGCCGACCGTTCCGGGCCGTTGCGCGCGACCGCGTTGGCACGTGGTGACGAGTACATCGCGGAGCTGCGAGCGAGCTACCTGGCGAAGGCGCCGGAGGGGGAGTGGGTCCACCATCCGCAGGCGCGGTTGATCAGCGCTCGGAAGCCGCCGAGTCGTCGCTAGGAAGCCGCCGAGTCGTGCGGAGGCAGCGCCACCGACTTCGTGACAAGCTCGACCGCAGGGTCGAACGGGATGGTCGGATCGCCGTCGACGATCACATGCGCGCGCGAACGAGTGGCCTGCTCGGCGAAGTGGTCACGCTCCCAGCGCATCCATTCGAGCCAGTGGTCACGGAGCGGCTCGCCGTCGCGTTCGATGCCGCGCTCGAGGCGGACCTCGTTCGACGTCTCGACCCAGAGCCGCAGCGACTGCCAATGCGCCGCATCCCGGTCGCAGGCAGTGACACCCTCGACGATGAGCAGATCCACGGTGTTCGGTACGACGTGCAGCTCGGCGTACGCCCCGACGTACCAGTCATAGCGGCGGTAGCGGCCCTCTCGGCCGTCGGCGAGCCGTTGCAGCACGTGGTCGCGGAGCAGACCGAATCCACGCTCGGCTCCGGTCCAGCCGTCGTACAGGTCGTCCATGTGGATGACGTAGGTGTTCAGGTCGCGGGCCTCGGCCCGGGCCTGCAGGTGGGCGGCGACAGTCGTCTTGCCGGATCCGGCCGGGCCGTCGATGCCGATCAGCCGGGTCCGGCCCAGTAGAGGCGAGCCGGCCTGGACGTTGTCGAGCAGCGAGTCGATGGTCAGGGGTGAGCCGTGGTCAGCGGCTTTGTCAGTTGATTCCATGGCGCTTCAGGATGTCCTCGATCTCGTCGAACTCCGACGAATCCTGCTGCTTCGCCTTCCCCTTTGACGGCTTGGCAGCTTTGGCGGTGGTGGCCGAGGCGGGTTGCGGACCCGTCGCGGTCAGCTCACCCGCGGGCGAGGCGGGCTTGTTCTGTGCCTTCTGTGACTTCTCCGCCTTCTGGTTCCCTCCGCGACCCCGGGCTACACCCGACACGACGTAGAGCACCACCGAGACGCCGAACAGCGCGACCCCGGCCCAGACCGTCGGCGAGAAGATCAGGTGCGTGACCCAGCTCACCGTCGAGCGGACCACGTCCCAGACCAGCTCCAGCAGACCGGTCAGGTACAGCGAGACCGGTAGCAGGGACCAAGCCACGCCGCGCGTGCCGGCCGCCACCCCGCGTCGCCGCCAGGCGAACCACGAGCCGATCAGACCGAGCAGCGTGAGGCCTACGCAGAACGGCAGCAGCGTCAAATCGTTGAAATCAGGCACATACCCAGGCTCGCACAGTCCCCGCCGGAACCAAGGGGGGAAGTGCCCTGACGTACCCCTGAAACCGCGCCCCGGATCCCCAGGCCATCACAACCGGCGCTCGCGCTCGAGCGTGAGCGCGGCGACAACCCGGTCGGCGCGATTGTGATGGCCTGGAGAACCGGACCCCCACCACTCATCAAGCTCCCGCCCAGAGCCCTAGCCCGGCCCAAGTGAGCGTGGCGGGTCCGGTGCGGGTGGGGTTGGTTAGTGGTGGCGGTCCGGGTCCGGCAAGAATGCAGGCATGCAACCAGAGCGGCGGCTGGCGTTCACCGGCTTCGACAACGACGACGGTACGGCGGATCCCGCGCTTGCGACCGCGCTTGCGCAGGGTGATGACGGCGCGATGCTGGCCGCGCTGACCAAGGCGCGGTTGCTGGTGCCCGTCGTGGCGATGCTCGGCGAGGTCGAGTACGACGAGAACGGGCTGGCGCACGACAAGACCTCGGACATGGCGGTCGCGCTGCTCCAGGGCCAAGACGGGCGGAACGCGCTGCTCGCCTTCACCGGCACCGAGAGCCTGGCCCGGTGGAGCCCGGAGGCGCGGCCGATGCCGGCCCAGGCGCAGTTGGTGGCGACCGCGGCGATCCAGGAAGGTGCCGCGGCGATCGTGCTGGACATCGCCGGTCCGGCCGCCGGCGTGATCGAGACCGACGATGTACGCCGATTGGCCGCCGGCCTCCAGGTCGTTCGTCTGGAAGACGGCGGCTACGGGTGGATCGAATCAGCCGACGGGTGAGCTGAGCGCGTCCATCGGCTTGGCGCGCATTGCGAGGCGACCGGTGATCGCAGTGGTCGGGAGCACCAGCAGGAGGACTACCGCGATCCAGGCGATGAGGACCCAGACCGGCCCGGACGGAATCGGCCAACCTCGGGTGGCCATCGCGATCGGGAGCACGGTGAACGCTGCGGTGATCAGACCGCTCACCAGTCCGAGTGCTGCGATGAGCAGACCCTCGAGGCCGAGCATGCGCGAGACCTCGCGGCGGGTCGATCCGGTCAGGCGCTGAAGGCCGAACTCGCGGCGCCGGTCGAGTACGGCGACGGCGATCGTGTTGACCGAAGCGATTGCGGTGTAGGCGACTGCGATCGCGGCGAGCAGGTATCCGATCCAGGCGTCGACGCCGAGGCCGGTGTCCAGTCCGTCGGCGAGCAGTTCGCGGCCGCCGATCGTCGTACCGGGCCATTTCGAGAGGTCCAGGTGGAGCTTGCCGGTGGTCTTCAGGACCAGCTGGCTCGGCAGACCGGTCGTGGTGTGGGCGGCCAAGAGTTGCGCGGGGAGCAGGAGCGATTGGTAGCTGGACGGGCCTTCTGCGAGGGCGACCACCTTGACCTTGACGAGAGAGTCGTCGCCCAGCCGCAGTCCGATCTCCGAACCGACGTCCACCTTGAGCTTCTTCGCCGTACCCGGCGGCAAGGCGATGGTGTTGCCGGTCAGGTCGTCGAGCGAGCCCTTGGTGACTTTGTCCTTGTAGATAGGGCCGCTCAGGCCGAGCAGGGGCCAGGCGTCGCTGGTGTGGGAGGCGTCGTACGGCTCCTCGATCCAGCCTTTGCTGCGGACGAGTTCGGACGATGCGGTGACGCCCGGGAGTTCGCCGGCGGCCTTGGTCAGGGAGGCGGGGATGCCGCCGGTGATGACGACGTCGCCGGCCAGGTTGCTGGTGAAGGCTTCGACAGCTGCTTTCTGCTGCGTCGTCTGGGAGTAGATGTTGCCTATGGCAATTGCCGTGGCGATCGTGATCGGGATCAGGATCGCGCCGAACTGCACCGCCCGGACGCGGAGGTTGATGACCGCGAGAACTCCGCTCGTACCGCGCTTCTCGACGAGTCGGGTGATGCGGGGGACGAGCGCTCGCTGGATCACGAGTGGGGCGAGGATTGCGACTGCGATCGACCCGGTGAGACCGGCGGGCCCGCCGATCGCGGCTGCGTTGGTCGGACCCATGAACGGTGTGGACATGGCGATCGCTACCGTAGCGCCGGCGAAGATCAGGCCGATGGTGACGCGGATGCGGCTGAGTGCGACATTCGGTACGGCGGCCTCCGCGAGGGCCTGGATCGGACGGATCCGGGCAGCGCGGTTCGCGGCGAACCCGACGGTGATGCGCAGTACTGCGAACGTGAGGATGGCCGCGCCGGCGAAGGGGAGCGGGCCCTGGTCGTACCGGAGTTGGGGAGGCACGATCCCGCCGTCGGCGAGCATGCCGAAGATCCAGTTGCCGGCAAGCCGTCCGCAAAGCAGGCCGAGGACGAGCCCGAGTACGCCGACCACCATGGTTTCCGCGATCACCATCTTGCCGACCTGACGCGGTGTCGCACCGCTTGCCCGCAGCAACGCCAGCTCACGACGCCGCTGCCGCACCGACAACCCGATCGTCGCCGAGACCACGAGCGCCATCACCACGGCCACCATCCCACCGAAGACGCCGGACATGATGATCAAAGGCAGACTCGTAGCAATCCCTTGAAACTCCGCAACACCGCGGTCGTCCCCTGTGTACGCCTTCACGCCCGGCGGCAACTCAAGCCGCTCTGCGAGTTGGCGAGCCGACGTACCGTCCGCCGGGAACACCCCGATCGCATCCACCCCAGCCGGCACGTCCGCATCCGCGAAGAACACCCCCGGCACATCAACCTCCCGCTGAGCCACAGCAATCCCCGCCAGCACAAACCCCCGCGGCTCACCCCCCACAACCACAGTCACCCGATCCCCAGGCACAGCAGCCCCAGCCAGCCGCCGATCCAGCACAACCTGCCCGGCCCGCGGAGCACTCCCGCCGGTCAACTCGTAGGGCGTCAGCGCCGCCGCCGACCAGCCGTGCCCCGCCAGCTCCATACCAAACGGTTTGGTATGGCCGCCGTCGGGATCGCGCGCACCAGCAGTCGCACCGCTGGCCGGCTGACCAGCGGTGGGCTCACCAGCAGTTGCCTGGCCGGCTGCCGGCTGACCAGCTGCCGTTGTGACGGCGGCTGGGAATGACCTGTCGGCGATTGCCCTTGCGACCCCGGGTGTGCTGGCGAGCTTGGCGACGAGCGTCGGGTCTACGCGGTGGCGTTCGGGGAACGGGGCGGAGCCGCTGCCGTTGGGTGGGTGGTATGCCGGGTCGCCGGCCACGATGATTGGCGCGGCTGCGAGGCGTTGGGGTGGGGCGTTGAGGCGCAAGCCGGTTTCCAGGAGACCCCCGGCGGCGGCCAGGAGAGCCCCGCCGAGGAGGACTGCGACGAAGATCGCGAGGAAGGCGGCGGTGCGGTAGCGCAGGGTGGTGGCGGCGAGACGGAACATGTCAGTTCTCCCTGGGTGAGAGGCTCAGGTGGGCGAGTTCCGCGGCGACTGACTCGGCGGTGGGATGGGTGGTTTCGGAAGCGATCCGGCCGTCGACGAGGAAGACCACGCGTTCGGCGTACGACGCCGCGACCGGATCGTGGGTGACCATCACGGTCGTCTGACCGAGTTCGCGGGACTGATCTCGAAGCAGTGTCAGCACCTCGAGCGCGGTGGTCGTATCGAGCGCGCCGGTCGGCTCATCCGCGAACGTGACCGCAGTACGTCCGGCCAACGCCCGCGCGATCGCGACCCGCTGCTGCTGAGCACCGGACAACTCACTCGGCCTGTTCTTCATCCGCGCATCGAGCCCGACCCGCCGGATGACCTCGGTCACCCACGCATCGTCCGGCGACTTCCCGGCCAGCGTCAGCGGCAGTACGACGTTCTGCCGCACCGTCAGAGCCGGCATCAGATTGAACGACTGGAAGACGAACGCCACGGACTCGCGCCGCAGCTCCGTCAGCGCGGTCTCATCCAGACCGCGCAGCGACCTCCCGACCAGCGAGACATCACCAGAGGTCGGTACGTCGAGCCCGGCCGCACAGTGCAACAAGGTGCTTTTGCCGGACCCGGACGGTCCCATCACCGCGGTGAACGTGCCGGCCTCGAAGCCGTAGGTGACACCGCCCAGCGCCTCGACAGCGCCGGGCCCGGTGCCATACACCTTGCGAACGTCCGTGAGCTGCACACTCATGGCGCGACCAGTACGTCGGACTTGCGGTGGTACGACTCGTTCGTCCACCAGAGGATCGCGACGACTGCGCCGAGACCGAGGTCCGACCAGAGCCACCACGGTCCGTCGAAGTGACCGAACATCGCCAGCGCCACCCAGATGACGAACTGCACCACACACGTCACCAGCCACACGCCGGCGAACGCACGCAGCGCCGTGGTCAGCCCGCGGGGCGGGGTCGCGTCGGCAACGCCCGCCATGATCCTGCGGAGCTCGCCGCGGGTCTGAGCGGCGAGCAACTGCAACTGCCGATCGCCGGCCTGCGACGGAGTGAGCACGGCCTGCCGTACGGCGCTGTCGAGCTTGGCGACGGCGGCGCGGCGGTCGGCGTCGGTCAGCTGGATCTGGTCGGGCGTCAGGAGGGGTTCGAGCAGCGTGTACATGGTGCGTTCCTTCCAGGAGGTCGATGTGAAAAAGCGTAGGGGTTGCACAGTTTCGTCCGCCCGGTGCTCAGGACCCGTTCCGAGGTGGTGCTAACACCCCTCTTCCACCCCTCTTCCACCGCTCTGCTCTGGGATCGGCCCGCTCCACGGCCGTCGTACGTCAGGATGGGAGGCATGACCAAGGACCACGGGGAGCTGCCGCCGGGGCTCGCGCTGTCCTGGGGTGTGCTGCCGGTCCAGCGGCGCGGGCCGAAGCCGGCGCTGTCGATCGAGCAGATCGTCGCGACCGGCATCGAGTTCGGCGACCGGGACGGGTTCGAGGCGATCTCGCTGCAGCGGATCGCGGCGCACCTCGGCGTCACCACGAACGCGATGTACCGCTACGTGCGGTCCAAAGAAGAACTGATCGTGCTGGTGAACGACAAAGCGGTCGGGCTCCCACCCGAGCTACCGGAAGGCTGGCGGCCGGCGGCGATCGCCTGGGTGGACGCCCAGGTCAAGCTGTACGCCGAACGGCCGTGGCTGCTCGATGTGCCGATCCGAGGCGCCCCGGTGACGCCGAACCAGCTGCGCTGGGTGGAGGCCATGCTCACGGCTCTGTCCACGACGGGGCTCAGCCAGCACGACAACCTCGGCTGTCTGCTGCTGCTCAGCGGATACGTGCGGAACTACGCCAGCCTTGCCCGGCAGCTCGGCTCGAGCGCGGACGCACCGGTGCAAGCGGAGCAGGTCGGGCGGTTCCTGGTGCCACGGTTGATGGAGGGTGGCTACCCGACGCTGACGTCGGTGTACCTCAACCAGGAGTACGAGGACGGCCTCGACGACGACCTGGAGTTCGGGCTCGCGCGGATCCTCGACGGCATCGACGTACTGATCGCCAAGCGCTAACGCCGGGAAACCAGGAGCTGCGTCAGGTACTCACTAGCTAGGCAGGGCGATCCGCACTGGGCCGGTTGCGCGGGCCTCGACCCAGCGCAGGTGGAAATCGCTGCCGGGGGCAACTTCCGGCCGGCGCTGGGGCTCGGTGCGAAGGTTGACCGGTGCGGTGAGCGTCGTCGCGGCCGGCTGCTCGGGAAGGCCATGGGTTCTGACGTCGGCGATGACTTGGGCGAGGGCTTGGGCGGCCGGCTTGCGTTCGTGGTCGACGGTGAACAGGCCCAGGTCGTACTCGCGGTCCGGGAAGTCGAGGAGGCTCCGGTCGATATCGTGCGACGACCACCACGTCACGCCGTACAGAGCCGGGTTCGGCAGCACAATCTCGACGGTACGACGGGTGAACTCGGCCTGCAGGTCCGTGGGGATATCGGGCCCGGGTACGCCGATCTCCTGCAGCCAGACGGGACGCGTCGGGTCCAGCGCCGTGGCGTGAGCCAGCTCGACCAGGTAATCGGCGTGAGTGAGCGTGGCCGGCCCGAGGGGACCGTCCACTCGTGAGACCCCGTTGAAAACCCACGAGTGGACAGTACTCAGGTCACCCAGCTCCACGGCGTCAACGGGGTGGAAGGGGTGATCGGCCTTGTACCAGGCGTCGTCGAACACGGAGTGCAAAGCGAGCACATCTGGCGCCGCCTTCTTCAGCGTGATCAGCAGGTCCTGTGCCCAAGCGGTCGAGGCCTCGGGCGAGGTCGGGCTGTCCGGCCAGAGGTTGTTGACCTCGTTCCCGAGCGTGATCGCGAAGACGTTCGGCTTCGTCGCGACGGCGCGCGCCACGGTGCCGACGTACGCCGTGAGACCGTCGCGGACCGTCGGATCCTCGAACAGGCTGCTCTTGTGCCAGGTCAGCACCCACGACGGGAGGAAGTCGAAGCTCGACAGGTGCCCCTGGATCAGGTCGACCGCGACGGTCAGCCCGTGCTCGGCGGCAGCGTCGATCGTGTCGAGCAGGTCGGCGATCGCGCGCTCGCGGATGATCGCCCGGTTCGGCTGGATCCACGGCCAGACCGGGAACACCCGCACGTGGTCCAGCCCGATCGCGGCCAGGTCGGCGAAGTCCCGCCGTACCGCGGCGCCGTCGTAGTCCAGCCAGCTGTAGAACCAGCCGCTGGAGGGGACGTAGTTGGCACCGAACCGGGGGACCGAAGGCATGCCGAGGATGCTAAATCGGTTTAGGGCGCGAGGGCAACATCAGCCCGGGCGGAGCGGTGGACTCGCGGACCGTGAGGACCGGGTCGGCGGTGCGGCGGTTGATCACCTGGGCAGGGTCGGCGATGATCTCGAGCAGCACCTCGGCGGCCTGGCGGCCGAACTCGAAGGTGTCCCGGGACAGGGCCGTCAGCGCCGGGTGCATGAGCTGGGTCAGGATCGAGTCGTCGAACGCGACGATCGACAGGTCGCCGGGGACCGAGACGCCCATCTCCATCGCGACGCCGAGTCCGGCGACCGCCATCACGTCGCTGTCGTAGACGATCGCGGTCGGCCGCTCCGACTGGGACAGCAGCCTGCGCGTGATCGCGGCGCCCTCGGCGTCGCTGAAGTCCGTGGTCAACGACGGGGCGTCCACCAGCCCCAGGCGCGGAGCCGCGTCGCGGAGCGCCCGGATGCGGCGCTGGGTGTGCTGGAAGATCGGCGTACCCGCGACGTGGGCGATCCGGCGATGGCCGAGCGCGGCCAGGTATTCCACGATCGAGAGCATCGCGTCGCGGTCGTCGGCCCAGACCGACGCGAGCGCGCCCTTCCCGCCCCGGCCGCCGATGACGACGGCGGGCAGCTCGAGCGCCTTGAGCTCGTCGACCCGCGGGTCCTTGACCGTCAGGTCGACCAGGATCACGCCGTCGACGCGGTGCTCGGAGGTCCAGCGCCGGTACACCTCGATCTCGGCGGCCGTGTCCTCGACGATCAGCAGCTGCAGCGAGATCGACTCCGCGGACAGGCCGGACTGTACGCCGGAGAGCAGGTGCGCGAAGAACGGCTCGACCCCCAGGGTCCGCGCCGGCCGCGCGATCACCATCCCGACCGAGTCGACGCGCGAGGCCCCGAGCGCCCGCGCCGCGCTGTGCGGCCGCCAGCTCATCTGCTCGGCGATCTTCAGGATCCGCTCGCGGGTCGCGTCGCTGACACCCGGCCGCCCGTTCAGCGCGAACGACACCGCACCCTTGGACACCCCCGCCCGGGTCGCAATATCCGCGATCGTCGGTCTGGCCACGTGGATCCCCTCTCACCCTTGACAGCGGATTCTACGATCCCCGATAGTGCAGGAGCTATACCGGTTTATCAAACCCAGGAGATCCCATGCGTAGACGCCGTCCGGCGCTCGTGGCAAGTCTTGCCGCCGCCGCTCTCACTCTGGCCGGTTGCGGCCTCGGATCCGAGGACTCCGGCAGCGGTGGCGCCAAGCCGACCGTCGACGCGAACGCCCAGGTGACCGGTGAGGTCAGCTTCCAGACGTGGGCGCTGAAGCCGAAGTTCACGTCGTACGTCGAAGGCGTGATCAAGGCCTTCGAGGCGAAGTACCCGGGCACGCACGTGACGTGGCTCGACCAGCCCGGCGACGGGTACGACAAGAAGGTGCTGAGCCAGGCCTCGGCCGGCCAGCTGCCCGACGTCACCAACCTGCCCCCGGACTTCGCGCTCAGCCTGGCCAAGCAGAACATGCTGCTCGACGTCGCGGCCGCCGACCCGAAGATCAAGGACGAGTACGTCGAGGGCGGCGTCCAGGCGTACGAGTACCAGGGGATGAACGGCACCTTCGGCTACCCGTGGTACCTGAACACCGACATCGACTACTGGAACGCGACGAAGTTCGCCGCGGCCGGCCTGGACGTGAAGAACCCGCCGAAGACCTTCGACGAGCTGCTCGCGGCCGCGAAGACGATGCACGACAAGACCGGCGGCAAGGAGTACCTGATGAGCCGCCTGCCGGGCATCGGCGACTTCACCAACGCCGGCGTCAAGATCCTGTCCGACGACGGCAAGAAGTTCGTCTTCAACACTCCTGAGGCCGCTGCCCTGCTGGACAAGTACCGCGACGCCTACAAGGCCGGCTATATGCCGCGCGATATCCTGACCAACGAGTACCTGGGCAACTCGAAGCTCTTCACCCAGGGCAAGGTCGCCTGGACGACCGGTGGCGGCAACGCGATCCAGGACTTCCAGAAGGACAACCCGTCGCTGAAGGGCAAGGTCGTCCCGTCGCCCGCACTCGACACCCCGCCGCTGTACGTGCAGGGTCTGTCGGTGTCGGCCAAGACCAAGAACCAGGCCGCCGCGATCGCGCTCGCCCGGTTCGTCACCAACGCCGAGAACCAGGCCGCGTTCGCGAAGATCGTGAACATCTTCCCGTCCACCAAGGCCTCCGCCCAGGACCCGTACTTCTCGAAGTCCGACGGTACGCCGGAGAGCGACGCGAAGGTGCTCGCGTTCCAGTCGCTGGCCAAGGCCAAAAACCTGCAGCCGCCGGTGATCAGTGGCGCGACCAACGACTTCATCGGGCAGCAGATCTCGCTGGCGATCTCCGGCAAGATCACCTCCCAGGCAGCCCTCGACGCGGCGGTGGCGAAGGCCAACCAGCTTCTTACCCAGTAATGAGGTATCACCGTTGGTTCACCCCGTGGGTGCTGGTGATCCCAGCACTCGCGTGGTTGCTCGTCTTCAACCTGTGGCCGTCGATCAACACCGTCATCCTGTCGTTCACGAACGCCAGACCGATCGGCGGCGGCCACTTCGTCGGCCTCAAGAACTTCGAGACCCTGCTGCACGACGAGCAGTTGCGGTGGGCGCTGCTCAACAGCGTCATCTACATGGTGGTCTGCCTGCCGTTCCTCACGGTCCTGCCGCTGCTGCTCGCCGTGCTGGTCGAGAAGAAGCTGCCCGGGATCACCTTCTTCCGTACTGCGTTCTACACACCGGTGGTGGCGTCTGCGGTCGTGGTGGCGCTGATCTGGCAGTGGATCCTCGACGACCGCGGTCTGGTCAACGGGATGGCCGAGAAGCTCGGGTTCATCTCGGGGCCGTTGCCGTTCCTATCCGACCAGTGGCTGTTGTTGCTGAGCGCAATCAGTCTGACGATCTGGAAGGGGCTCGGGTACTACATGATCATCTACCTGGCCGCCCTCGGGAACGTCGGACGTGAGCTGCACGAGGCCGCCGCGGTCGACGGTGCCGGGCCGCTGCGGCGGTTCGTCCACATCACGATCCCCGGCGTCCGCGGGACGATGATCCTGATCTCGATCCTGATCTCGGTGTCGGCGCTGCGGGTGTTCTCCGAGCTGTTCATCCTCAGCGGCGGCAAGGGCGGTCCGGGCGGCCGGGACAACTCGGTCGTGATGCTGATCCAGCAGTACAGCCAGGGTTTCGAGGGCAACCTCGGGTACGCGTCGGCGTTGTCGATCGTGCTGTTCTTCGTCACCGTCGTACCGATGCTCGTCCTGGCTCGCCTGAACCGTCGAGGAGCCGAAGCATGAGCGTTGTCACCGATCCAGCCCGGCCGGCCGTTGTCGAGGCGCCCGGTAAGCCGCCTGCTCGGCGGCGCGGTTCGTTCGGCTTCAACACGGTGTCACCGCGCGAGAAGGTCGTGCGCTACCTGCTGCTGGCGTTCGTGCTGCTGATCACGATCGGGCCGTTCCTGTGGCAGCTGTCTACCTCGCTGAAGGGATCCGGGGAGGACATCTACACCCGGATCCCGCGGCTGCTGCCGGCCCAGCCGACGTTCGACCACTACAAAGAGGTCACCGACACCATCCCGGTCTGGGACTACGCGCGGAACTCGCTGGTGGTCGCCGTACTGGTTGTCGGCGGCAACGTGATCGGAGCGTCGCTGGCCGGGTTCGCGATCTCGCGGTTGCAGTTCCGGGGCCGCAAGATCGTGCTCGGGCTGTTCCTGGCGACACTGGTGCTGCCGGGTGAGGTCACGATCATTTCGCAGTACGTGACGGTGCGGGAGTTCGGACTGGCGAACACGCTGTTCGGCGTCGCGCTGCCCGGCATGATCGGCGCGCTCAACGTTCTGCTGATGTATAACGCGTTCCGCGCCCTTCCGCTGGAGGTCGACCAGGCCGCGATCGTCGACGGCGCGAACGCCTGGCAACGCTTCGTGTACGTCGGTCTGCCGTCGGTGCGCGGGACGATCAGCGTGATCGCGATCTTCGCGTTCATCGGCGCGTGGGACGACTTCCTCTGGCCGTTGATCGTGCTCACCGACCCGAACAAGTACACGCTGACCGTCGGCCTGCAGTACCTGTCCGGAACCTTCAGCAATAACCCCCGCCTGATCGCCGCCGGCACGATGATCGCGTTCATCCCGATCGTGATCGTGTTCGCGACCCTGCAGCGGTTCTTCTTCAAGGGCGTCGAGGAAGGCGCCGTCAAGGGATAGCCGTTGCTTCGATCCAGCTGTAACCGCCCATGCAGTACTTGGTTCGAAGGAGTGTGTTGCAATGTTGCGTAAGGCAATCGCCGTCGCGGCGGTCCTGGCCGCCGCGCTCGGGGCCGTCCCGGCCCACGCGAGTACGACGGCCGACAGCAAACGCGTCGTCGTGTACTACCAGACGCAGTACGTGAACGGCGTCTACGTGTCGCCGAAGGCGCTCACCGACAACAACACCGGCGTGACGAATGTGCTGGTCGGCGCGATCCACCTCGACGAAACCGCCGTCCACCTGAACGACGATCCGCCGGAGTCGGCGAAGTTCACCCAGATGTGGGCCGACCTGCACGCGATGCAGGCCGCCGGGGTGAAGGTGTCGGCGTTCGTCGGCGGTGCGGCGCAAGGTTCGTTCCAGCGGCTCGACACCCAGTTCGACACGTACTACCCGCGGCTGAAGAACCTCGTCACGACGTACGGGCTCGACGGTCTCGACCTGGACGTCGAGGAGAACATGTCGCAGGCCGGGATCAACCGGCTGATCGACCAGCTGACCGCGGACTTCGGCACCGGATTCATCATCACGCTGGCCCCGGTCGCGCCCGCGCTGAGCGGCGGCGGCAACCTGTCCGGGTTCAACTACGAGACCCTCGAGCGGGACGAGGGCTCGAAGATCGACTTCTACAACGCGCAGTTCTACTGCGGTTGGGGCTCGATGGCCAACACCAGCGGGTACGACGCCATCATCAACCGCGGCGTGTTCGCGGCGTCCAAGGTGGTCGCCGGTGTGGTCACGAACTCGGCCAACTGCTCCGGATACGTGCCGCTGGCAACGTTGAAGAGCACGCTCGGCTCGCTGGTCGCGAAGTACCAGGCCTTCGGTGGCGTGGACGGCTGGGAGTACTTCAACTCCGACCCGGGCGGTACGGCGGGGCCGTGGCAGTGGGCTCGTGAGATGACCTCGGCGATGGCCGGCAGCACGGGGCCGGTCGACCTCGCCCTGAACAAGGCCGCCACCGGATCCGCATCCTGCAACAGCAGTGAGACGCCGGCCAAGGCCGTCAACGGCAGCGTGTCGGGCGGGAACTCCGACAAGTTCTGCTCGCTCGCTTCCTCGAAGTTCCTCCAGGTGGATCTGGGGTCGGCCGTCTCGGTCGGTTCCGTGGAGATCTCGCACGCGTCGGCCGGCGGCGAGTCTGCGTCGTACAACACGCGTGCGTACACCCTGCAGACCTCTACCAACGGCTCCACCTGGACGACTCGGGCGACGGTCACCGCCAACACCGCCGGCGTCACTACCCACACCCTGTCCGGGGTGACGGCCCGCTACCTCCGGCTCAACATCACCTCGCCCACCCAGGGCACCGATCCGGCAGCCCGCATCTACGAACTCAAAGCGTTCGCCTGACCAGCACCGAGCGGCCCGACTCCTCGCCGGGCCGCTCGGGTCCGTCGCGTCCGTCGAGCGACTAGCGCACGAGCACGATCGAGTTGATCGGGGTGAAGTCGTGCGGGAGGTACTCGCCGGTGTCGCGGTAGACCGGGCCGCAGCCGGTGCCGTTGTAGCCCGTGCAGATCTGGAAGCCCGCACCGCCGGTCTGGCTGTTGATCGCCACCTTGTAGCCGATCACGTTCGACAGGTTGTGCGCGCCGTAGCTGTACCAGATGTTCTTGCTCAGGATGCTGCCGTTCGGCTCCCGCAGGCAGACGGCGCCTGACGGGCAGGCCGTTGCCGTGCCGGTGGTCGCCGCGTTCGCGGTCGGCGCGAGCGCCGCGCCCGTACCGATCACAGCAGCGGCGATTCCGGCGGCAGTCATCGCGATCTTGCGCATGGTGTCATCCCCTCCGAGTGGTGGCCGCCGGTCGGCGGCCTCACCATCGAAGGTAGGAGGGATCCAGCCCGCAGTGGGCCGTTCCGGAACGGTTTCGGTCTGCTCCGAAACGGGTTGCGATCAGTTCATCCGCGTCTCGGCGAAGTCCAGCCAGCGGGTGGTGTCGGCGGGTGTGTGATGGCGGATCGACCAATCGACCAGGCGCAGGCTCATGTGCGCCCAGTACACCCGCAGTACGGCGGGATCGAGCACGTCGTCGAGCAGTTCGTCGTACCAATCGAGCGGCAGTCGCGACTCCGCGTCGAACCGCAACGTGACGAGGCCGAACCGGCGGTCGCCGCGTCCGACGCCGTCCCAGTCGACGACGCCGGTCAGGTCACCGCGCTCGTCGACCAGAACGTTGCCGGTGTGGAAGTCGAGGTGGACGAGGTCGTCGCCGGTCATCCCGCTCGGCTCGTCCCGGCCGACCTCGCGGACCCAATCGAGCAGCCGCCGCGTGCGATCGTCGTACCGCTGGAGAGATTCGTGCAGGCAGAATCCGGGGCCGCTCTCGAGCAGGTACATCGACGGGACCGGAAGGTCGGCGGCCTGTCCGGCGAAGCGATCGGTCAGCGCGATCATCGTTTCGAGCAGAGCGCGGTCGATCACCTCGGGCGGTCGACCCGGCAGGCGCTCCTGGACGATAGCGACCCCGTCGGTCACCTTGGTCAGCAGCTGGTACTGCGGCACCGGTAACCCGTCCGAGCGCGCCGCGTCGAGCACTCTCGCCGTACGCCGGAGGTCGTCCAGCGAACCGAAACCGCGGGTGAGGACGCCTTCACGCCCGTCGGGCCACCGCACGAATCCGGCACCGACCTCGCCGGCGGCTGCCCGCCCGAGGAAGGTCAAGCCGGCTCCGGACCGCTCGTTCACCTCCAGCAGCAACTGCTGGGCGTCGAGCTTGGCGACCGGGGCGGGCATCTCGTCGGCAGACACGGTTGCCGACCGTACTCGGCTGCTCGGTGCGGCACCATCGGATTCAGCGAACTTGTTCGTAACGAACATGTTCGTTAGGCTGGCCGCATGGAGGAACCGAGGAGCAGGCGGGAGCGGCCGGCCAAGGAGGCGCTGACGCGGCGCGGCATCGTGGCGTCCGCGGTCGACGTGATGCGGGCCGAGGGACTCGATCGCGTGACGATGCGGCGGCTGGCGAAGGAGCTCGACACCGGGCCGGCCTCGCTGTATGTCTACTTCCGCAACACGGCCCAGCTGCACGCCGCGGTGCTCGACGAGCTCCTCGGCGCGGTGGACCTGGCACCGGTCGACGCGGGCGGCGATTGGCGAGAGCGGCTCGAGGCGGTGCTGGCGTCGTACACGCTGGTGCTGTTCGAGTATCCGAGCCTCGCGCGATCTGCCGTGACTGCGCGGCCGACAGGGCCGAACTACCTCCGTCTGGTGGAGTCGATTCTCGCCCTGCTCGACGAGGGTGGCGTGCCGCCGGGGCAGGCGTCGTGGGGGATCGACCTCCTGCTGCAGCTGGCCACCTCGACCGCCGCCGAGCACGCGGGCGGCGACGACCCGGAAGCGTGGGACGCACTGGCCGCCGTACTGCGGGCGGTCAAGCCGGAGACGTATCCGCGGATCGCGGCACTGGGGGAGGACCTGCTCAGCGGTGCGGGGCCGGACCGGAGCTCGTGGGGCATCCGTGCGCTGATCAACGGGGTGCTGGCCACTCCACGACCTGAAGGAGAGACAGCATGATCGCGATCATCGGCGCCGGCCTGGGCGGTTTGACCCTGGCCCGCATCCTGCACGTCAACGGCATCGACGCCGTCGTCTACGAAGCTGAAGCCTCACCGACCGCGCGCACCCAGGGCGGCATGCTCGACATCCACGAGGAGTCCGGCCAGGCAGCGCTCAAGGCAGCCGGTCTGTACGACGACTTCCTGCGCCTGGTGATGCCGGGCGGCGAGGCCATGAAGGTCTATGACCGGCACGCGGTACTGCGACTCGCCCACGAACCTGAGGGCAGCGGCCGCCCGGAGGTGCATCGTCGGGACCTGCGCGACCTGCTGCTCGGCAGCCTGCCGGAGGGCATGATCCGCTGGGGCTCGAAGGTCGTCGAGGTGTCCGACGGTCGCGAGGTGCGGCTCGCCGACGGCGCCAGCTTCACCGCCGACCTGCTGGTCGGCGCGGACGGCGCCTGGTCGAAGGTCAGGTCGCTCGTGTCGGACGCGACTCCGGCGTACTCCGGTCTGTCCTTCGCGGAGCTCGATCTGCTCGATCCCGACGTACGGCACCTGGAGAGCGCCGAACTCATGGGTGGCGGCTCGCTCTTCGCGCTGGGCGACGGCCGGGGGTTCCTCGGCCACCGGGAACCCGACCGCCTGCATGTGTACGTCGCTGTGCGGACCGATACTCCGTGGTCCGGGATCACCAGGGACGACCTCGTGGCCGAGTTCGACGGCTGGGACGACCGCTTCCTCCGTTTGATCCGGGACTCCGACGGCGAGCCGTTCCCGCGCGCGATCCACGCGTTGCCGATTGGTCATCAGTGGAAGCGGGTCCCTGGCGTCACGCTCCTCGGTGACGCCGCCCACCTGATGTCCCCGTTCGCCGGCGAGGGCGCGAATCTGGCCATGCAGGACGGCGCTGAGCTCGCAGCCGCCCTCATCGCAAACGGCGACGACACCGAGGCGGCCCTCGGCACGTACGAATCAGCTCTCTTCCCCCGCGCCGAGGAGGCCGCGAGGGAATCGGCTCAGAACATGGACGTCTGCTTCGCCCCGGGCGCTCCCGACGGCCTCGTCGCGTTCTTCACCAGCTTCAGCGCTGAGTAGCGGCAGGGAAGACGGCGCCCGTGTACTTCTCGCCGGGGCCCTGTCCGGCCTCGTCCTGAACGCTGCTGGCTTCGCGGAAGGCGAGTTGGAGCGAGCGCAGACCGTCCTTCAGCGGCGCGGCGTGGTGGTGGCCGAGGCTGGGCGCGGCCGCGTCGAGCAGGCCGGCGAGGGAATCGATCAGCGAGCGGGCCTCGTCGAGGTCCTTGTGGTCGGGGAGATCGGCGGCCAGGCCGAGGTTGACGGCGGCGGCGCTCATCAGGTGGAGTGCGGCGGTCGAGATGATCTCGACGGCAGGGACCTCGGCGATGTCGCGGGAAGCGGTCGACAGCGGGTCGGGCTGTCCGGCGGCGGGCTGTTCCGTGTCAGGACGGTCGGCGCCGGAACGTGGAGTGGCATCTGCGTCGGTCATGCTGTTACTCTTGCACGGCGACCGACCAGGTCCGATGGTGACCCCTGAGTGGAATATTCAAGGGCCGCCGGCGGTTCTGGTCTAAGCGGAGGGCCACCTCCCACCCAGTCGATGAACAGTCGGCGGGTCCCGGTCAACGCTGAGAAATTCTGGAGGACATCCGGAGCATCACAGCGATCGTACGGCGTACCACCCGGAGGGGTTGGGGCGTCGTCGATCTGGGAATTGGGCCTTCGTGTGATCGCACGAGGGCCTTTCGTGTTTTCCGGGAGGCTCGCGGCGATAACGAGGTGGCACAAGTACTAGTTCAACCCAGGAGGACCCATCACCACTGATTTGCGCGTCAACGAGCGCATCCGCGTTCCCGAGGTGCGACTGGTCGGACCGAACGGTGAGCAGGTTGGCATCGTCCGGATCGAAGACGCACTGCGGCTGGCCCAGGAGGCCGATCTCGACCTGGTCGAGGTCGCGGCAACCGCCCGGCCTCCGGTCTGCAAGTTGATGGATTTCGGCAAGTACAAGTACGAGACCGCGCAGAAGGCGCGCGAGTCCCGCCGGAACCAGACCAACACCATCATCAAAGAGATGAAGCTGCGGCCGAAGATCGACCCGCACGACTACGAGACCAAGAAGGGTCACGTGGTCCGGTTCCTGAAGGCCGGGGACAAGGTCAAGATCACCATCATGTTCCGCGGACGTGAGCAGTCCCGGCCCGAGCTCGGGTTCCGGTTGCTGCAGCGGCTGGCCGAAGACGTGAACGAGCTCGGCTTCGTCGAGTCCTCGCCGCGGCAGGACGGCCGGAACATGATCATGGTGCTCGGACCGCACAAGAAGAAGTCCGAGGCGCGCGTGGACGTGGAAGCCGAGAAGGCGCAGCGCAAGGCCGAGCGGGAGGCCGAGGAGCAGGCGGAGCGTGCGGAGCGCGCCGAGCAGGCCCAGGCCCACGAGGCAGAACGCGCCGCCGGTGCCACGAAGAAGCCGAAGGGTCCGGCCGACAACCTCGACCCGGAGTGACGAAACGCTCCGGCGGCCAGGTCAGTCCCAGCGGCCGGAGCCGGTCACACCGAAGTTCGAGTCAACGAAAATAATCAGGAGCACAACAGCCATGCCGAAGATGAAGACCCACTCGGGGATGAAGAAGCGCGTCCGGATCACCGGAACGGGCAAGGTTCGCCGCGAGCAGACCGGTGTCCGCCACCTCGCCGAGGCGAAGACGTCCAAGCGCAAGCGGCGCCTGAGCGGCACCGTCGAGGTTGCACCCGCGTTCGCGAAGAAGGCCAAGAAGCTTCTCGGCATCTGAGCATCACCCTCAACCCCCCGAACATCCCCGCCGAGTGGGCCACCCTCTCTCCGGCGCAGAAATACAAGGAGTAACACCTCATGGCACGCGTGAAGCGGGCAGTCAACGCCCACAAGAAGCGTCGTACCGTACTTGAGCAGGCCAGCGGCTACCGCGGCCAGCGCTCGCGGCTGTACCGCAAGGCCAAGGAGCAGGTCACCCACTCGCTCGTCTACGCCTACCGTGACCGCAAGGCGCGCAAGGGCGACTTCCGCAAGCTGTGGATCCAGCGGATCAACGCCGCGGTCCGGGCCGAGGACCTGACCTACAACCGCTTCATCCAGGGCCTGCGGCTCGCCGAGGTCGAGGTCGACCGCAAGATCCTGGCCGACCTGGCTGTCAACGACCCGGCCGCGTTCTCCGCGCTCGTGCAGGTGGCCAAGGCCGCCCTGCCGGCGGACGTGAACGCGCCGAAGACCGACGCCGCGGCCTGAGCAACACCCTTACACCACAGTGGCGAGTCCCGGTCTGCTGACCGCGCAATCAGCGCGCATCAAGCAGGCTCGGCGGCTCGCCACTCGTGCGTTCCGGCGGAAGGCCGGCCGTTTCCTGGTCGAGGGCCCGCAGGCCGTCCGGGAAGCACTCGAGCACCGCGAGCTCGTCGTCGAGGTGTACGCCGAGCCTGAGATCGCCACCCGTCATCGTGACCTCCACGACCTGGCGGCGGCCGCCGGCGTCCCGTGGTTCGAGGTCAACCGTGCCGCCGTCGAGGCGTTGAGCGAAACCGTCACCTCGCAGGGCGTCGTCGCCGTCTGCTCGCTGGTGACCGTCCCGTTCGCGCCCACCGGCACGCTGATCGCGGCCGGCGTACAGGTTCGCGATCCAGGCAACGTCGGCACCCTGATCCGTACTGCGGACGCGGCCGGCGCCGATGCCGTCGTACTGTCGGCCGAGTCCGTCGACCCGCACAACCCGAAGGCGGTCCGGGCCAGCGTCGGCAGCATCTTCCACGTGCCGATCAGCACCGACGTCGACATCGTCGAGGCCGTCGAGTCCTGGCGCGACCACGGTCTGCAGGTGCTCGCCGCCGACGGGTACGGCGCCACCGACCTCGACGCGTGCATCGATGACGGGACGCTGGCGAAGCCGACCGTGTGGCTGTTCGGCAACGAGGCGCACGGTCTGCCCGACGGCATCAACGCGATCGTCGATCATTCGGTCAAGGTCCCGATCTACGGCCGCGCGGAGTCACTCAACCTCGCGACCGCCGCCGCCGTCTGCTTGTACGCCTCCGCCCGCGCCCAACGCCGATGACGTTCGATCTGCCGGGACGGTTCTGGCGCGGCAACTTGCCGTCCTGATTGACGGTTCGGGGTGGGGCGTGTCAGCGTTGGGCCAGCGCGCGCCAGGGCGCCTCCTCTTCGCGGCAAGCACCGAGTGCACCTGGATGGTGGAGTAGTACTTGTGTCGGCCGGTGAACCCTTCGGGACGGCCTGATTCAGCGGAGCGGGCTGTTCTGGAAGGACCGTTGATGTCGACTACACCGCTGCCCGCCAAGGCGAGTCTCAGCCAGCTGCGCGCCCGGGCGAAGGAACTCCGGAAGGCCGTCGCCAAAGGCAGGCCCGACGCGATCGAGCGGGCTCGCGCGCATCACCCGGCGTACGACGAGGCGACCTTCACGCTGCGGGACGCGCAGTTGACGATCGCACGGGAGCACGGCCTGGCCAGCTGGCCGGAGTTGATGGAGAAGGTCGCGACCGAGTTGGTGGAAGGCCGCGAGCTGCACCGGTACTTCGGCGTCGAGCTGAACAACGAGACCTGGGACCTGCTCGAAGAGATCGACGAGACGAGCCCCTTGGAAGACCAGGAGCGGTTGCTGTACGGCGCTTACGCCGCCTGCCTGCACTGGTTGGAGGCGGGCAACGAGGCCAATCACGCCCGCGGCGAGCACTTGATCGCAAGGGTCGCGCTCCGGATCGGGCGCATCGAGGTCGGACTGCAGCACGCGAGGCGCTGTCTCGAACTCATCGAGACGCACCGCGAGCAGATGGGCGACTGGGACGAGCCGTTCGCCCGTGAAGCCCTCGCTCGGGCTCTCGCGGCGACCGGTCAGACAGCTGCCGCACGCGCAGAGTTGGAGAAAGCAAGAGAACTGACCAAGCTCGTCGCGAACGAGGGCGATCGGAAGGTGCTGGACGAGGAGCTCGCCAAGGAGCCGTGGTTCGGCCTTACTTCTTGACCCGTGCCTGCAGGCCGTCGAGCAGCGCGTCGAGCCCGAAGACGAAGTTCTCGGTGAGCTCGCCGTCCAGGTCGACCGACGTACGGCGGCGTACCGACTCCTGCATCTGCGGGTAGTCGGTCGCGACGGACTGCGCCTGCTCGAGCATCTCGCTCACCCAGCTCTCCTCGGAGCGGCCGGATTTCCGCACCATCTCGCGGGTCGCGACCTCGGCGCTGACTGTGCCGAGCACGTACGACATCACGCTGCCCATGGCCAGATCGACCTCGTGCGGTGTGACGAACCCGGCCGCTCCGAACAGCACCAGACCACGCTCGCCGAGCGCCATCGCGTTCGGCCCGATGCTCGGCCGCGTGTACATCACCTCGGGCAGCCACGGATGCCGCAGTACGGCGGACCGCAGGCTGTGCCCGAACAACAGGGCCCCGCTCCGCCATCCGGCCAGCTCCGGCTCGGGCACGTCGATCTCGGCCCAGACCTGGTCGATGAGCAGGTCGACCAGATCGTCCTTGGTCGGCACGTGCCAGTAGAGGCTCGTCGCGCCGGCGCCGAGCCGGGCGGCCAGCTTGCGCATGCTCAGCCCGCCGACACCCTCACTGTCGAGCACTTCCATCGCGGTCTTCACGATCTGCTCCCGGCTGAGCGTCTCGCGCGCCGGTGCAGCCGACCGTTGCCGGGTCCAGATCGTTTCCCTCATGCGCCCATCCTACAAAGCACTCGCACACCGTACGGGTTTGTCGTACAGTGTGCGAGTGACTAGTACACCGTTCGAGTCGTCCGCATCCGAGTCGGTCGAGAATGCCGCGAGCGGTCACCCGCGTCGCTGGTGGATCCTGCTGATCCTGTGCCTGAGCCTGATGGTCCTGGTCGTCGACAACACCGTCCTCAACCTCGCGATCCCGTCGTTGATGCGCGATCTGGGCGCGACGCCCGCGGACATCCAGTGGGTGATCGACGCCTACATCCTGGCGTTCGCCGGACTGCTGCTGACCGCCGGAAGCCTGTCCGACCGGTTCGGCCGGCGGAAGATGCTGCTTCTGGGTCTGGTGGTCTTCGGCGCGGCCTCGCTGCTGGCGACCCTGGCCGACAATCCGTGGCAGCTGATCGCCTGCCGCTTCCTGATGGGCGTCGGCGGATCGCTGCTGATGCCTAGCACGCTGTCGCTGCTGTTCACCGTGTTCCCGCCGGAGGAGCAGCGCAAGGCGATGGCCGGCTGGTCGATGGTCGCGATGCTCGGCGTGGTCGCCGGCCCGACCGTCGGTGGAGTGTTGCTGAACCACTTCTGGTGGGGCTCGATCTTCTTGCTGAACGTCCCGATCGCAGCGCTCGCGATCATCGGGACGCTGGCGCTGATCCCGGAGTCGAAGGGCCCGGCGCGTGACGTCGACCCGGTCGGCGCGGTGCTGACGATCGTCGGGATGGCGTCGATCGTCTGGGCGATCGTGTCGATCCCGGCGCACGGCTGGGGCTCCGGCCGGGTCCTCGGTGGTCTCGCGGTCGGAGTGGTCGCGTTGACCGCCTTCGCGCTCTGGGAGAAGCGCAGCGAACACCCGATGGTGCCGCTCGCGCTGTTCCGGGATCGCCGGTTCAGCGGGACGAGTTTCTCGATCGTGCTGTTGTCGTTCACCGCGGGCGGGTTGCTGCTGGCGCTGACGCAGTACCTGCAGTTCGTGCTCGGGTACAGCCCGTTGAAGGCCGGGCTGGCGCTGATTCCGTACGCCGTTGCCGCGGCTGCGTTCAACGGCCTCGGCGCTGCGCTGGGCAAGAAGGTCGCGGACCGGACGCTGATCTGCCTCGGGCTGCTGATCATCGCGGGCAGCTTCGGGATCCTGACGCAGGTGTCCGACTCGAGCGGGTACGGACTGTTGATCATCGGCCTGCTGGTGATGGGCGTCGGCGGTGGCCTGGCCGGACCGGCGGCGTACACGCTGTTGATGCAGGCCGTTCCGGCCGAGCACCGCGGAGTCGGCTCGGCGATGAACGACACCGTGCAGCAGACCGGTGCGGCGCTGTCGGTCGCCGTACTGGGCAGTGTGCTCGCGGCGGCGTACTCCTCGGCGCTACCGGACTCTGTGCCCGAAGCGGCCCGGAAGTCGATCGCGGACACCCTCGCGCTCGGCCCGGACTTCTTCGGCTCCGCGAAGCACGCCTTCATCGACGCGATGTCGATCTCGATGACCGTCGGCGCAGGAGGCGCGATCGCGGGCGCTGTGGTCGCGCTGGTCCTCCTGCCGCGCGGCGAGTCCAAGGTCCAGGACTCCACTCCCGCGCCGGTGGACAACCCCGTGCACTGACACTGGGCGCTGACACTCCGCGCTGACACGATGTGCGGATGCTGCAGGGGAGTGACGCGCAGGGTGTCGTGAATCTGATGCTCTCCTGCACGCTCGTGCTGATCCCGGTGGCCCTCGTGACGTTCGCGGTCGGATGGCGCAGATCGCACCGGTTCGTCCTGAAATGGGCGCAGGCCGCCGGCGTCGTGTCGACGTTGCTCGCTCTCGGGTACGTCGTCGCCGCGGCGGTCTGCCTCATCCTGGAGGACCGTGCCGCGGGACCTTCGGCGTACCCGATCTTCCTGTTGCCGGTCGGCGTCGGCGCGCTGCTGGCCGCGCTGGCAGTCCTCGGGGCGATCGTCCGGGGGAGATACAAGCTGGGCTGATCCACAGGGTTGTGGACAGCCGATTCACGCTCTTGGGGTTCGGGTTTCTAGACTGCAATTCGCAGAAGTTCCGAATTGAGAGCGAGCCATGTCCGGTCCCAACACTGATTACGACCCGGTCGAAGTGACGCCGCTGCATGCCGAAGAGGTGGAGCGGACCCGCGACGAGGCGCTGAAGGCGTTTACCGAGGCGGCCGATCTGGCCGCCCTGCAGGAGGCCAAGTCCACGCACCTCGGCGACAAGTCGCCGATCGTGCTGGCCAACCGGGAGATCGGCGCGCTGCCGCCGCAGGCCCGCAAGGAGGCCGGTCAGCGGATCGGCGCGGCCCGGAAGGCGATCAACGAGGGCTTCGCGTCCCGGCTGGCCGTCCTCGAGGCCGAGCACGAGGAGCAGATGCTCGCCACCGAGCGTGTCGACGTGACGCTGCCGTGGCACACCCCCGAGCTCGGCGCGCGGCACCCGCTCTCGCTGATCTCCGAGCAGGTCGCGGATGTCTTCACCGCGCTCGGCTGGGACGTCGCCGAGGGTCCCGAGGTCGAGGCCGAGTGGCTCAACTTCGACGCGCTGAACTTCCAGCCCGACCACCCGGCGCGGCAGATGCAGGACACGTTCTTCGTCGAGCCGGCCGGCTCCGGCAAGGTCCTGCGCACCCACACCTCGCCGGTGCAGGCGCGCTCGATGCTGAGCCGCAAGCCCCCGATCTACGTGATCTGCCCGGGCCGCGTCTTCCGCACCGACGAGCTCGACGCGACCCACACGCCGGTCTTCAACCAGGTCGAGGGCCTGGTCGTGGACGAAGGCATCACGCTCGCGCACCTCAAGGGCACGCTCGACCATTTCGTCGTCTCGATGTTCGGCGAGGGCCTCGAAGCCCGGCTCCGGCCGAACTTCTTCCCGTTCACCGAGCCGTCGGCCGAGGTCGACCTGAAGTGCTTCGTCTGCCGCGGCGCGTCCGTCGGCAACCCGGACCGCCCGTGCCGCACCTGTGGCAGCGAGGGCTGGATCGAGTGGGGCGGCTGCGGCGTGGTGAACCCGCGGGTCCTGCAGGCCAACGGCATCGACACGGATCGGTACTCCGGATTCGCCTTCGGCATGGGCCTGGAGCGGACGCTGATGTTCCGCAACGGGGTCGAGGACATGCGGGACATGGTCGAGGGTGACGTGCGGTTCAGCCGCCAGTTCGGGATGGAGATCTGATGCGGGTCCCACTGTCATGGCTTCGTGAGTACGTCGACCTCCCGGCCGGGGTGACCGGCCGCGACGTCGGGGAGAAGCTGATCCGGGCCGGCCTCGAGGTCGAGACCGTCGAGGAGTCCGACCTGACCGGTCCGCTCGTGGTCGGCAAGGTGCTGACCTTCGAGGACGAGCCGCAGAAGAACGGCAAGACGATCCGCTGGTGCTCGCTCGACATCGGCAAGGACGAACCGCAGTGGGTCGTCTGCGGTGCGAACAACTTCGCGGTCGGCGATCTCGTGGTCGTCGTGCTGCCGGGTGCGGTGCTGCCCGGCGGGTTCGCGATCTCCGCGCGGAAGACGTACGGGCATGTCTCCAACGGGATGATCTGCTCGAGCCAGGAGCTCGGCCTGGGCGACGACGGTACGCACGGCATCGTCGTGCTGGAGCCGGGCGAGGCCACGCCGGGTGATGACGCGATCGAGCTGCTCGCGCTGAAGGACGACGTGCTCGATATCGCGGTGACGCCTGATCGCGGGTACTGCCTGTCGATCCGCGGCGTCGCCCGCGAGGCAGCCACGGCGTACGGCGTTGCGCTCAAGGATCCTGCCGAGCTGACGCTGGACGGGTCCGGCTCGGGTGGTTACCCGGTGCGGGTCGACGACCCCGAGGCGTGCAGCGTCTTCGTCACGCGGACGGTGACCCGGATCGACGCCAAGGCGTTGTCGCCGCGCTGGATGCAGAAGCGGCTGCTCGCGTCCGGGATGCGGCCGATCTCGATCGGGGTCGACGTCGCGAACTACGTGATGCTCGAGCTCGGTCAGCCGATCCACACCTACGACAAGGCGCGGCTGTCCGGCGAGATCGTCGTACGCCGGGCGAACGCCGGCGAGAAGCTGATGACGCTCGACGACCAGACCCGCGAGCTGGACGTCGAGGACCTGCTGATCACCGACGATTCCGGCGCGATCGGTGTCGCCGGCGTGATGGGCGGTGCGTCCACGGAGATCTCCGACGCGACCACCGACGTGGTGATCGAGGCCGCGCATTTCGATCCGATCGTCATCGCGCGCGCGTCCCGCCGGCACAAGCTGTCGTCGGAGGCATCCCGCCGGTTCGAGCGCGAGGTAGACCCACGGCTCCCGAGGTACGCCGCCCAACGCGTGGCCGACCTCCTTGCCGAGTACGCGGGCGGCACGATCCTCCCCGAAGAAACCGTCGTAGACACCCACGCACTGCCCGAGCCGGTAACCATCCGAGCCGACCACGCAGCACGGGTGGCAGGTGCCCCAATCACCATCGAGGAGACCGTTCGTCATCTGGAGTCTGTGGGCTGCACGGTGGAAGCCGCTCCGGCGGATGCAGTTGCTGCCCCCTTGGCTGCCGGGGTTCACGCGCCGACGTTGCCCGGGGTCGGCGCCACCACGATCGGCTCCACGCACGTCGAGGGTGATGATCTGCTGACTGTTACCCCGCCGTCGTGGCGGCCGGATTTGCGGGATCCTAATGACTTTGCCGAAGAGGCTATTCGGTTGTTCGGGTTCGACAATGTGCCGTCGATCCTGCCGGCCGCGCCCGGTGGGCAGGGGCTGACGGTTTCGCAGAAGCGCCGGCGGAAGGTGGCGACCGCGCTGGTGGGTGCGGGCCTGACGGAAGTCGTGTCGTACCCGTTCACCGGCGAGGCGGACTTCGACGCGATGGGTCTGCCCGCCGACGACCCACGGCGTACGACGGTGAAGCTGGTCAACCCGATCTCAGACGAAGAGCCGTCGATGCAGACCATGCTGCTCTCGACGCTCCTCCGCACCGCGGAGCGCAACGTCGGCCGCGGGGCAACGGACCTCGCGATCTTCCAGACCGGCCTCGTCTTCCTCCCGAAGGCGGAGACGAAGCCGGCGCCGCTTCCGTCGGTCGCGCACCGCCCGAGCGACGCCGAGATCCAATCGCTGTACGACGCGCTTCCGGACCAGCCGCTGCATGTCGGCGTAGTGCTGACCGGGTTGCGGACCCCGACCGGTTGGTGGGGCAAGGGCCGTCCGGCCGGCTGGGCCGACGCGGTGCAGATCGCGCGGCTGATCGCGTCGGCGGTCGGCGTCGAGCCGGTCGTGACCAACGTCGAGCTCGCGCCGTGGCACCCCGGCCGATGCGCGCAGTTCGCCATCGGCGGCCCGGATGGCAAGGTCGTCGGCCACGCGGGTGAGCTGCACCCGAAGGTCTGCCAGGCGTTCGGCCTGCCGGCCCGGTCGAGTGCGGTCGAGCTCGATCTCGAAGCGCTGATCGCGGCCGGACCCGAGTCGGTCACCGCGCACCCCTTCTCGTCGTACCCGGTGGCCAAGGAGGACGTGGCGCTGATCGTCGCGGCCGATGTGCCCGCCGCGGACGTGCAGGCTGCGCTGGCCGAGGGGGCGGGCGAGCTGCTGGAGTCGGTCCGGCTGTTCGACGTGTACACCGGCGAGCAGATCGGTGAAGGCAAGAAGTCGCTCGCGTTCGCGCTGCGCTTCCGGGCGCCTGACCGGACTCTCAAGGAGAGCGAGGTCGCCGCCGCGCGCCAGGCCGCCGTCCAAGTGGCCGTCGACCGCTTCAACGCCGTCCAACGGGTCGGCTGACGTCATGAGTGGCCATCACCCCAGGGTGGCGGTTGCGGCGCCGAACGCCGCGGCGGCCGAGGCTGGGGTGCGGGTGGCTGCCGAGGGTGGCAACGCGGTGGATGCTGCCATCGCGGCCACCCTGGTCACGATGGTGAACGAGATCGGCGTGGTGTCGCCGGCCTCGGGCGGGTTCGTCACGTTGCAGGTCGCGGGTGGTGAGGCGATCACCATCGACGGCTGGGTCGAGATGCCCGGCCGCGGCCTGCCGAGCGAGCGCTTCGGTCAAGGCGTCTGGGACATCACCACCGACTACGGCGGCGGCACGACGACCACCGTCGGCCACGGCTCCGTCGCCACCCCCGGCGGGATGAAGGCCCTCGACCTGGCCCACCGCCGGGCCGGGAAGGCGGCGTGGCGCGAGGTCGTCCAGCCGGCGATCGACGTCGCCCGCAACGGCTTCCCACTCAGCCGCACATCGGGGTACTACCTGGGCTTCACCCACGAGATCATCTTCGGCTGGCACCAACCCAGCCATGGCGTTGTCCACGACGAGGACGGCGAGGTGATCAAGGCCGGCAGCACGGTCGTGATCCCCGAGCTCGCCGAAGCCCTCGAGCTGATCGCCCGCGAGGGCGCCGAGACGATGTACACCGGCCGGCTCGCGCAACTCCTCATCCACGACATGGCCGCGAACGACGGCATCCTCACCGCCGAGGACCTCGCGGCGTACGAGGCCGTCGTACGTCCGGCGCTCGTCGTCAAGCAGAACGGATGGCGCCTCGCGACCAACCCGCCGCCGGCCGTCGGGGGAGTCGCGGCCGCCGCGATGCTCGCGTTGCTCGACGGCGTACCGGCCGACGGCAGCTGGAACCAGTCCGAGCTGGAGCGACTGGTCGAGGTGCAGCACGCTGTGCTCGGCCGCCGGCTCGCGGAGCTCGACGAAGAAGATGTTCGGCGGCTCGAAGGCCAGAAGCTCCTCGACCTGGCCGCGGCAGGCGACCTGCGCGCGTTGACCTCACCCAGCACGGCGACGGTTTCGGTCGTCGACGACGAGGGTGATGCCTGCGCGATCACGGTCTCGTCCGGCTACGGCTCCGGCGTACTCACCCCAGGCACCGGCATCTGGCTCAACAACGCGCTCGGTGAGCAGGAGCTCCTGCACGGCGGCCCGCACAGCCTCGCGCCGGGCACCCGCCTCACCTCGAACATGGCGCCGAGCGTGGCCCGCCGCGAGAGCGACGGCGCCGTCCTCGCGATCAGCTCACCGGGCTCGGACCGGATCCCGACCGCGCTCGCCCAGGTCTACGCGCTCTATACCCACGGCGGCCTGTCGCTGCGTGAAGCTGTGGAGCACCCGCGCCTGCACGTCCGCGTCCGCGAGGACATCGTCGTCGACTACGAGGACGACCTCCCGGTCTCCGGCTCGACGTCGCTCCCGACCCGCCCGATGCCGCCCCATTCGATGTACTTCGGTGGCGTCGCGGCCGCATTCTGGGACCCGACCGAGGGCCTGCTCGCCGTCGGCGACCCCCGCCGAACCGGCGCGGTGGCGATTTCCCCCTGACCGCACGCTGTTAAGGTCAGCCACCTCAGACCCGAAAGGTGACCCGATGCGGGACCATCCCGAGCTCTCCGTCGTCGTACCGATGTACGACGAGGAGGAGGTGCTGCCGATCTTCTTCGAGCGGATGCACCCGCTGCTCGACGGTCTGGGGATCACCTACGAGCTGCTCGTCGTCGACGACGGCAGCCGGGACAAGACCGCGACGCTGCTGCTCGCGGCCGCCGAGGACTGGCCGCAGCTCCGGGTGGTCCGGCTGCTCCGCAACAGCGGTCACCAAGCCGCGCAGTCGGCCGGCTTCCGTCGAGCCCGCGGTCAGTACGTCGTCACGATCGACGCGGACCTCCAGGACCCGCCGGAGGTCATCGCGGAGTTCCTCCAAGCGGTGAACGAGCAGGACGTCGACGTTGTGTACGGCGTCCGCTCCGACCGCTCGAGCGACTCGTGGGCGAAGCGGACCAGCGCCCGGCTGTACTACCGGCTGATGTGCCGGTTGGTCGGCAAGGACATCCCATTCGACGCCGCCGACTTCCGGTTGGTGACGCGGCGGGTGGTCGATGCGGTGAACGCGCTGCCGGACGACGGGCGGGTCTTCCGCCTGGTGATCCCGTGGCTCGGCTTCCCGAGCGCCGAGGTGCGGTATGTCCGGGCCGAGCGGGCCGCCGGCACGACGAAGTACAACTTCTCGAAGATGCTGCGGCTCGCGTTCGACAGCGTGACCGCGTTCTCGGCGGCGCCGCTGCGGCTGGCGACGTGGCTGGGGCTGCTCGGTGGCGCGATGTCCGGGTTGTTCGTCGTCGGCGCGCTGGTGATCAAGCTGACCGGCCGGAGCATTCCGGGCTGGACGTCGACCGTGCTCGCGGTCAGCGTGATCGGCGCGATCCAGTTGCTGTGTCTGGGGCTGCTCGGCGAGTACGTCGCGCGCCTGTTCCAGTCGAGTCAGCGCAGACCGCAGTTCCTCGTCGGGTACGACAGCCTCGGCGACCACGGCCATCAGGAGCCCCTGCACCACAAGGCCCCGTCTGACAGATGAAGAGGTCGCTTCCGTGGCTGCTGCCGATCGTGGTGGCAGCCGTCGGGTTCGTTTCGCTGGGGGATGTCGGACCGGGTCCGCTGATCAAGTACGCCGCGTACTTCGCGTTGGCGATCGCGCTTCCCGGCACGCTCCTGCTCCGCGCGGCCTGGCGCAGTACCGGTAACTGGGCCGAGGATCTCGGACTCGGCTCGGTCGTCGGTGCAACCTGGCAGCTGATCGGCTGGGCGATCTTCACCGCGGTCGGCTGGCAACGCTGGTTGATCGTCTGGCCGGCCATCGTCCTGGTCGGCTTCGCGATCTTCGGCCGCAGGCATTGGCGGATCGCCGATCCCAAACCGCTACCGGCCGCCTGGACCTGGGGTCTCGCTGTCTCGGCCGCGGTGATGATGGGTGCGGCCACGTTCGGCGTGATGGCTTATCACCCGATGCCGCCGAACGGCGAGGCGTACTACCCGGACTTTCTCTACCACCTGTCGATGGTGAACGAGCTGACCCGGACGGTGCCGCCCGAGATCCCGCAGGTGGTGGGGGAGCGACTGGAGTACCACTGGTTCGCCAACGCCGACATGGCCGCCGCGGTCGACACCACCCGACTGACTCCGATGGTCGTGCTGTTCCGGCTCTGGGTCCTGCCCTGGCTGGTCGTCTCACTGCTCGTCTGCGCGACGCTGGCCCGCATCGTCAGTCGCACGTGGTGGACCGGCGTACTCGCGGCTCTCGCACTGGCGGCTCCGCAACTGTTCCTGCTCGTCGACACGAGCGTGAACCTCGCACCACCAGTCAGCCTGCTCAGTCCGTCGCAGACGTTCGGCATGGTCGCCGCTGTCGCGGTAGCGGTCTTCCTGATCGAGCTGCTGTTCAAGGGCGGCACTAGATGGTTATGGCTGCTCATAGTGCCGGTCGCAATCGTCGGCGGTGGTTCGAAGCCCACCGTGCTCCCTCTTCTCGTCGCCGCACTTGGCCTGGCCGCCTTGTACCTCCTGATCACCACGCGACGTCTGCCGTGGCGCCTGGTCGGCACGACGGTCGCACTGCTGCTGGTAGGTGCACTGACCTTCCTGACCGTTGCCGGAAGTACCAGTGGATCGCGGCTGCAGTTCCTCGCCGTGCTGAAGTCGCTGCCCGTCTACACAGCGGCCACCGGCGACACCACACAACCAGGCGACGGCGGTCTGATCCTCCCAGCGCTCGCGCACGGACATGTGATCGGCACGCTCAGCCTGCTGCTCGGTCTCCTGCTGACTCTGCAGGCGATGTCCTGGGCCGGGTTCGGCGTCGTCGGTCGCAAGGACCCGGTCGCGTGGTTCCTGCTCGGCGCGATGATCGCGGGCTGGGCCGGCTACCTGCTGATCGACCATCCGTCGGTCAGCGAGTCGTACTTCGTCTACACCGCCGCACCGTTCAGCCTGGCCGGCGCCGGATGGTTCGCCGCGTCCAGTGCACGCGCGGCTCGTCGGCCGGTGCCGATAGCGATCGCCGCCTTCGCACTCTCGATCGTGTACGCCGGCATGCTCGTCTGGGCGCGTGGTGTGCCGGCCGCGTCGACCGGTCGGCAGCTGTGGTCGAGCACGCGGATGTTGCTGGTGGTCCTCGGCATCACGCTCGTACTGCTCGCGGCCTGGCGATTGTTCTTCCGGCAGGCCGGCGGCGGCATGTTCGTCGTACTCGTGCTGTTGTCGACGGCACCGATCAGTTCCTTCCTGCAGAGCGCCGTACGCGGAGACACCGAGAAGGCGCCGACCTACCGCGCCGCGCGCTGGTGGGTCTATCCGGATGAGGCCGAGGCAGCTCTGTGGCTCGGCGAGAACTCGGCGCCGGCCGACGTCGTCGCGACCAACACCTGGTGCCGTCCGGCCGGTACGACGGCACCGGGCTGCGACGCGCGCGGGTACCTGGTCAGCGGGATCGCCGGCCGGCGCACCCTGATCGAAGGCTGGGCGTATACGAACCAGGCGATGGCCAAGCAGGGCAACGGCGGCCGCCGCTACACCGAGCAGCCGTCGCCCTGGCCGGACCGCGTCGCCCTCACCAACCAAGCCCTCACCGCACCGACTCGCGAAGTACTCCGACAGCTGCGAAACGAGTTCGGCGTCCGCTGGCTGTACGCCGACACGCGCAACGGCCCGGTGTCGCCCGCTCTCGACCGGCTCGCCGTCCGCCGACACAGCATCGGCAAGGTTCTGATGTACGAACTCGGAGAGTGAACTTCCCGTAACATTGTGTCGGCGCAGACCGTTACGTCTACGCAGGTCCGCCCGCCCGCGGCCGATGCACTTCGGCACCCTGATTGCTCGGGAGGGCGGGACACATGCGGGCTACCCGACCGGGGGCCATTCTTCTTGCCACCGGCCTGTTGAGCCTGGGCACTGTCACTGGCACTGTCACCGCAACTGCGTACGAGGTGCCGGCCACGCCGTTCACGTCGGCTGCCACCGCGGTGATGCCCGGTTCGGGGTTGCGCCAGACGATCACGGCGAGCGGGAAGACCGAGCTCGGCGATCCGACTACCGCGGGCTTCCGCGGCATCGGCCCGACCACCTATCAGCCCGCGATCGGCAAGAACGTCCCGGCGCAGGACGTCGTCGTGAACACCGGCGACTGCGCGTCCACCGGCGGCTGCGGCGATCGCGGCACGGTGACGATCGCGTTCTCCCAGCCCGTCCGCAACCCGGTCCTGCACTTCGGCGGCATCGGAGGCTCCGCCACGCGGACCGACAGCGGCAAGCCGATCGCCCAGTCCGAGCTGCACGCGGTCCTGAAGCTGACGACCGCCGGCCTGAGCCTGACGAAACTTGGACAAGGCAACAACCTCGCCGTCACCAGCGACACGATCAGCGCCGCCAACCACGACGCCGGTCCGAACTGCGTCAACACCAAGTCGCCATCGGGTCTCGATACCTCCGCGACCGCCGCGTGCGGATCGGTCCGGGTGAACGGCATCGTCGACAAGCTCACCTTCGCCGTCACCGCGCAGTTCACGAAGCACCCGAAGCTCCCGCCTATGAACAATGCGTCCTCCGGTGACGCGTTCTCGATCGTTGCGTCGACGCCCGAGGACTTCGGAGACGCACCGGCGTCGTACGGCGCCGCCTGGTCGGTGCTCAGCGACGTACAGCTCGGCAAGGACGTCACTGAGGACAACGCCGACGTTGCGAACGGCACGACCGGACCGGCAACACCTGATCAGGCCGATGACGGCGTCGTCTTCAAGCCGCTTCGTACCAACCAGACGACGTACTCCGCCGACGTGCAGCTCGCCGGTACGTCGAAGGCCGGTCGCGCCTGCGCGTGGATCGACCTGAACGTCAACGGGACCTTCGAGCCGGGTGAGCGAGCCTGTGCCCAATTCGCCGCGAAGCAGACGACCGTCACGCTGAGGTGGTCGGAGATCGCGCCCAAAGCGGGCGCATCGTACGCGCGTGTGCGGGTCGGCTACAACGACGTACGGATCGAGAAGCCGACCGGCGCAGCGGACGCCGGTGAGGTTGAGGACTATCCGTTCGCGATCACACCGCCGCCTCCGCCGGTGCTGACCGACGACAGCGCGACGACCGCGTTCAACACGGCGGTCATCGTTCCGGTGCTCGCCAACGACAAGCCGGGCGATCCGTCGGCGCCGCTCGCACCTGCGACCCTCTGTCTGGTTGACGGCGGCAAGTGTGTCGAGATGGTGAACGTGGTCGGCCAGGCGAAGTACGTCGCCAAGTCGGACGGGACGATCCGCGTCGAGCCCGTCCCTGGATTCGTGGGTCCGGCCAAGCCGGTCGCGTACCGCGTTGCCGACAGCAACGGCATCAGCGCCACCGCTGAGCTCACCGTGACGGTGTCGCTCCCGGATCGACCGATAGCGATGCCCGACTCCGCGACCACCCCGCAGAACGTGAGTGTGTCGGTCAAACCATTGGCCAACGATCACGCCGCGGCGGGTGTCCAGCTCGAGCCTGACTCCGTCGTACTGCGTGATCCGGCGGACGCGACCTTCAAGAAGAAGGTGGTGATCGCCGGCGAGGGCGAGTACGTGGTGAAGCCCGACGGCGGCGTGGACTTCGTCCCGCAACCGCAGTTCATCGGCGTCGGTACGTCGATTGGCTACCGCGTCACCGACAGCACCCAGCAGACGGCCGAGTCGACGCTCACGGTGACGGTCACGCCGGTCACGCCGACGGCCAACGGGGACTCGATCTCGACCGCGTTCGACACCGATGTCGTCGTACCCGTGCTCGACAACGACCTGCCTGGTTCGCCCGACGCGCCTCTCGTCCCGAGCACGCTGCGACTCGTCGACCCGGTCAGCAGGCAGCTCGTCGACAAGGTGACGATCGCGCAGCAGGGCACCTATCTGGTCGCAGCCGGCGAGGTGACGTTCCAGCCGACGCACGGGTTCAAAGGCGTCGGTACGCCGTTGACCTACCAGGTGCTCGACATGAACGGGACGCCGGCGCGCGCCGTACTCACCGTTTCCGTCGACGCGCCTGGGCCGCCGGTGGCGAACCCGGACACGATCACCACGTTGCAGGGTCGCTCGGTCGTGATCGCGGTCCTCGACAACGACAAGCCCGGTCCGACCGGTGCTGCGCTGAAGCCGGAGAGCGTGCGGCTGCTGGCGCTGTCCGACGGGGATCCGTTGACGAGTCTGGTGATCACCGGCCAGGGCAAGTACACGGTCAAGCCGGACGGTCAGGTGCTGTTCGAGCCGTTGCCGACCTTCAACGGCACGGCGACCGCGATTCCCTACCAGGTTGCCGATAGCAACGACGCGCTGGGGAAGTCGACGCTGACCGTGCGGGTCACGAAGGTGCAGCCCGATGCGTCCGACGACACCGCGAATACGGCGTACGACACGGACGTGACGGTGCCGGTGCTGTCGAACGACGACCCCGGCGACCCGTCCGTGCCGCTGGTGCCGGGCAGCGTCCGGCTCATCGATCCGACGTCGAAGGAGCCGAAGGCAACGGTGGTGATCGCCGGCCAGGCGACGTACACGACCACGCCGGAGGGCAAGGTCGTAGTCGATCCAATGCCGAAGTTCACCGGCGCCGCAACGCCGGTCACCTACCGCGTCTCGGACGTGAACGGTACGACGACCTCGGCGGCGTTGACCGTTACGGTCGCCAAGCCGCCCGCGCCGGTCGCCGCGCCCGATACCGCGACCGGCAAGCAGAACCTCCCGCTGCAGGTGAAGCCGTTGGGTAACGACACTGCGGGGCCTGGGTCCGGGCTCGATCCGCTCAGCCTCACGCTCGTGGATCCAGTAGATGGCTCGCTGAAGAAGCTGGTCAAGGTCCCGGGACAGGCCGACTACCAGGTCAATCCCGACGGCACGGTCGCCGTCGACCCCACGCCAGGCTTCACCGGTACGGCGACCAAGGTGACGTACCGGATCTCGGACTGGTTCGGTCAGACCGCGCGGTCGACGATCACGGTCACGATCACCCCGATCACGCCGGTCGCGGCCGACGACACCGCGCGAACGCCGTACGGGAAGACCGTCACGGTCAAGGTGTTGGCGAACGACAAGCCGGGCGACCCGTCGGCGCCGCTGGTGCCTGGCAGTCTGCTCCTGGTCAACCCTGCTGACGGGTTGCCCAAGGCATCGGTGAGGATTCCGAACGAGGGTGAGTACACGGCGGCCGGGGGAGTGGTCCGGTTCGATCCGGCGGCGACCTTCCGCGGTCCTGGTACGCCGCTGACGTACCAGGTTGCCGACAGCAACGGCACCAAGGCGACGGCTCGGTTGACGGTCACGGTCGGCAAGCCGCCCCTCGCCGTCGCCGACACCGCGTCGACTCTGCAGAACGTGACCGTGACGGTGAACGTGCTCTCCAACGACGTCCCGGGCACGGACGCGACGCTCGACCGCGGTTCGGTCGGTCTGCTCGGCGCGACCGGGTACGCCAAGAAGCTGACGGTTGACAAGCAGGGGACGTACGCCGTGCAGCCGAGCGGCACGATCGAGTTCGATCCGCTGCCGGCGTTCCAGGGCAAGGCCGCCGCGATCCGCTACCGGGTCGCGGACTCGGACGGCAACTACGCCGCCACCACGTTGAGCCTGACCGTGACGCCGATCCGGCCTGTCGCGGTCGGGGACTCGGCGATCACGCCGTACGGGCATGTGGTCGCGGTCAACGTACTGGCGAACGACAAGCCGGGCGACCAGTCGGCGCCGCTGGTCCCGTCGAGTCTCATGCTGAAGGATGCAGCCGGGCACTACGGCAAGAACCTGACGCGGGCCGGCGAGGGGAGCTACCGCGCCGGCGACGACGGGTCGGTCACGTTCACGCCGGCGAAGGGTTTCCAGGGCGTGACGACGCCGACGACGTACCGGATTGCCGATGGCAACGGGACGACCGCGGAAGGTCTGCTGGTGTTGACCGTCGGCAAGGGGCCGTCGGCGGTGGCGGACGCTTCAGAGACCAAGCAGAACGTGACAGTCACCGTCGATCCGCTCGCGAACGACGAGCCGGGGACGGGTGCGCAGCTCGATCGGACCAGCTTGCAGGTGTACGGCGGTTTGTGGAGCGGCAAGGCTGTGATCCCGGGGCAGGGTGTGTTCACGGTCGTCTCCGGGAAGCTCGTGTTCGACCCTGAGCCGGCGTACCGCGGTGTCGTCTCGGTCGCGTATCGGGTCAGCGACACCACCGGGAACACGGCGAGCGCGTTGGTCACGGTGACGGTCGCGGGGGTTACGCCGGTGATCGCGGACGACGCGGCGACGACGCCGTACGGGACACCGGTGACGGTCGACGTGCTTGCCAACGACAAGCCGGGTGATGCGAGTGCGCCGTTGGGCGCCGTACACCTTGTCGATCCGGCGACCGGGGATCCGGTGGCCGCGTTGGTTGTGCCGGGGGAGGGGACGTTCACCGTGCAGCCGAGCGGGGCGATCCAGTTCGCGCCGGTGGACGGGTTCGCCGGCGTGGCGGTTCCTGTCGGGTATCAGGTTGCCGACCGCAACGGGACGGTGGGTACCGGCACGTTGACGGTTACGGTGCAGGATCGGCCGGTCGCAATGCCGGATAGGGCGCGGACCAAACAGCACGTCGCCGTGACGATCGACCCGCTCGCGAACGACAAACCGGGCCCGGGCGCGACCCTCGACCCCGACTCGCTGCTCCTGGTCGGAGCTGATGGCGCCTTGGTCGATCAGGTGACCGTCGACGGACAGGGTACGTACGTCGTTGCCAGCGGCAAGGTCACGTTCCGTCCGGTGGCGACGTTCACAGGCACCGCGCGACCGACGGCGTACGACGTGAAGGACACGAACCAGAACTCGGCCCGCGCAACCATCACCGTCTCGGTCGCGCCGGTGCGTCCGGTCGTCGTTGACGACAACGCCCACACAGCCTTCGGTACGGCGGTTGTGGTGCCGGTCCTCGACAACGACAAGCCCGGCGACCCGTCCGCACCGCTCCGACCGGCGTCCGTCGTACTGCGCGACCCGGCCGACGGCAAAGAGAAGAAGTCCGTCACGGTGCCGCACGAAGGCTTGTATGAGGTTGGTGCAGACGGTGCCGTCACGTTCACCCCGGTCAAGGACTTCATCGGCACGACCCGATCGCTGGCCTACCGCGTCACCGATGCGAACGGCACGTCCGACACCGCGTTGCTCGACGTGACAGTCGCCGGACCGTTGCTCGCCAAGGCTGTGCCCGACACCGCGACCGGTACGCCGGGAAACCCGGTCGCCGTCAATCCGCTCCTCAACGACAGCGGCGCGATCGAACCGAGCTCAGTCTGCCTCCGCACGAGCACTGGCACCTGCGCGAAGCACGTCACCGACGGCGCCGGCACGTGGTCGGTCGCCGGCGACGGAACGGTTACCCTCAAACCGGCCGCAGCCTTCACCGGCACCGCGAAGGCGACCTACCAGATCGGCGATGCCGCCGCTCCGGTCAAGGTCACCGTCGGCGCCCAGCCCACTGAAGACGTCCGCACAACCAGCCGCGACGAACTCCCACCGACCGGCGGCCCACCGGCAATCGTCCTCACCCTCGGCGCGCTCCTCGCAGCCCTGGGCGGGACCCTCCTCGCCCTTGCCCGCGCTCGCCGTTAGAGGTCCTGCACCAGCATGATCTCGTCGCGGTAGTCGTCGGGCGCGATGCGGATCGCGCGTGGGTGCGTGCCGACGACGTGGTAGCCGAGGGGACCGTAGAACTTCTCCAGGCCGAGCCCGTCGCGGATCGTCAGTTGGAGCTGCTCGAGGCCGAGGTCGACCGCCGACCCGCGCAAACCCTCCATCAGCACGCGGCCGGCGCCGTTGCCTTGGTGGTCCGGGTGGACCATCACCCGCAACACGGTGCGCCAGTGTGCGTTCAGCGTGCTGCCCGAGCTGACGAGAAGGCCCATCCCGGCGTACCGCTCACCCGTGTGCAGCACACCGAGCAGGTCCAGCCCGGCCGCGACCCGGCCGAGTGCGCCGTCCAGGTTCTCGGCGATCCGCTCGACCGGCGCGGGCGGCGTGTAGCCGACCGCGCCGCCGGCGTTCGTCGCCGCGACCCAGGTGTCCAGCAGGTCTGCCCGCAAGCCCGGATCGAGCACCTCGTCCGAGTCGATCACCAGGTACTTCACCGCACCTCCATCTGCGACTGAGTTGCAGATAGTCTACGGCTCAGTGGATGTGCTCCAGCTTGTCCGGGTTCCGGATCAGGTACAGCTCGTTGATCAGCCCTTCCTCGGTCTTCAGGAACGCCACCGTGTCTGGCTCCTCGCCGTCGTACGCGATGTAGGCGATCTCGCCGTTCAGCGTGCCCATCCGGATCTCGAAGCCCGGGTTCTCCGCGATCACCGCGAACAGCCAGCGTGCGATCTTGTCCGCACCGTGGATCGGCCGGAGTGCCGCCTTCTTCTTGCCGCCGCCGTCGCTGATCAGGACGGCGTCCGGCGCGAGCAACGCAACCACCTGGTCGAAGTCGCCCGAGCCGGCCGCCTGCATGAACCGCATCGTCACCTCGTCATGGCGTGCCTTGTCGACGTGGTGCCGCGGCTGCCGCGCCTGGACGTGCTCGCGGGCGCGGTGGGCGAGCTGCCGTACGGCGGGCTCCGATCGACCGAGCGTGTCCGCGATCTCGTCGTACGGCAGATCGAAGACCTCACGCAGTACGAACGTGGCCCGCTCGAGCGGGGACAGGGTCTCGAGTACGACGAGCATCGCCATGCTGACCGAGTCCGCCAGTTCTACCGCGGCCTCGGGGTCGTCGTCCGTCGCGAGGGGTTCCGGCAGCCAGGGGCCGACGTACTGCTCGCGCCGGGCCTTCTGTTCGCGCAGCCGGTTCAGGGCCAAACGGGTGGTGATGCGGATCAGGTAGGCGCGGGTGTCGCGCACCTCGTCGTGGTCGACGCCGGTCCAACGCAGCCACGCCTCCTGGACGACGTCCTCGGCGTCGCTCACGCTGCCGACGACCCGGTACGCCGCGCCGACCAGCACGGACCGATGCTCGGCGAACTCGCTCGCCAGTTGCTCCTCGGTCATTTGACCGGCCTCAGTTCGCAGGTCTCCTTGAAGCCCTGGCTGGTCAGCCCGAGGGCGGCGTTCGTGCGGGAGCGGTAGTTCTCCAGCGAGATGATCGAGGTGAGCTCGACCAGTTGCTCGTCGGTGAGGTCCGCACGCAACCGCTCGACCTGCTCATCGGTGACCTCCGGCGGGGTCGCCGTCATCGCCTCGGCGTAGTCCATCACCGCGCGCTCCAGATCCGAGTAGACGTCGCTGTCCCGCCACCCTGGCACATCGCGCAGCTTCGCCTGGTCGACACCCTGGTGATGGAATTCCCAGTAGCCGAAGTCCATGCACCAACTGCACCCGATCCGCGCCGACGTCACCATCACCGCGAGCGCCTTCAGCCCCGGGTCCAACTTGTTCCACCGAGCCGCAGAGCCCTCCAGCAGCAGCATCGACACCAGCACCCGCCGATTGTGCAACGCCGCCTGCCCCGGCTCCAGCACCGTCCCGTACTTCCGCCGACTACCCCACTCGGCCAGCCGCACAACCCATCCCCGCCGATGCTCCAACCCGATCCGAGCCATCTCACCCTCCAAAGTCCGCCGTCCCACCCCTGGACACCCCCCACTCCACCCCCCGTGACATGACACACGTCACAACCCACGGTTGGCCGGCGCCCCGGGCACCTCGGCGTCCTGCTGCGGACCCGCGGAGGTCGCGGCCGACCTGCCCACCCGACCCGCGCCCGGAGGCGGGCTCCATGTCTTCCCCCGCCCCGAGCGGAGCGAGGGGCGGGTTTCTTTCATTCACGAGGGCGTGGGAGCGGTTGGATATTCATCCGGTTCGTGGCATACTCATTCATATGAGTGTGAAGGTGGCGGTGGCCGGGGCCAGTGGGTACGCCGGGGGTGAGCTGCTCCGATTGCTGAGCAGTCACCCGGAGGTGGAGATCGGCGCCCTGACCGCCGGCGGGAACGCCGGTACGGCGCTCGGAGTGCACCACCCGCACCTCGTGCCGCTGGCCGGGCGCATCCTGGTCGAGACCACGGCGGAGAATCTCGCCGGTCACGACGTGGTGTTCCTGGCCCTGCCGCACGGACAGTCCGCCGGAATCGCCGAGCAGCTCGGCGAGGACGTCACCGTGATCGACTGCGGCGCGGACTTCCGGCTGACCGAGGCCGAGGTGTGGGTCGAGTTCTACGGCGGCGAGCATGCCGGCTCGTGGCCGTACGGGCTCCCGGAGCTCCCCGGACAGCGGGACAAGCTCCGCGGGTCGAACCGGGTCGCCGTACCGGGTTGTTACCCCACCGTCTCCACCCTCGCCCTGCTCCCCGCCGTACAGCACGGCCTCGTCGACCCCACCCAGCTGGTGGTCGTCGCCGTCAGCGGTACGTCGGGCGCGGGCAAGGCACCGAAGACGCATCTGCTCGGCGCCGAGGTGATGGGCTCCGCGTCGGCGTACGGCGTCGGCGGCGTGCACCGTCATACGCCGGAGATCGAGCAGAACCTCTCGCCGTACGCCGAGCAGCCGGTGAGCGTCTCGTTCACGCCGGTGCTCGTACCGATGGCCCGCGGCATCCTCGCCACCTGCAGCGCACCGATTGCCGACGGCACCGATCTGGCCGCGCTCCGGCAGGCCTATGAAGATGCCTACCGCAACGAGCCGTTCATCCACCTGCTGCCCGAGGGACAGTGGCCGCAGACGCAGGCCACCCTCGGCGCGAACACCGTGCAGTTGCAAGTAACCCTCGACCAGCGCACCGGCCGCGCCGTCATCGTGGCCGCGATGGACAACCTCACCAAGGGCACCGCCGGCGGAGCCGTGCAGTGCATGAACCTGGCCCTCGGCCTCGACGAGCCGTTGGCCCTGCCCCTCGTAGGAGTCGCACCGTGACCGTCGATATCACCCCGGACGCTGCGCCTGATCTTGGAGTCGATCGGAGCGCCGGTGTCACCGCGCCGGCCGGCTTCCGCGCGGCCGGGGTGATCGCCGGGATCAAACCAGCCGGTACGCCGGACCTCACCGTCGTCGTCAACGACGGCCCGTACGACGTCGCCGCCGGAGTCTTCACCACGAACAAGGTGAAGGCCGCGCCGGTGCTCTGGTCCCAGCAGGTCCTGACCGCCGGGAAGCTCAAGGCCGTCGTACTGAACTCCGGCGGCGCGAACGCGTGCACCGGCCCGGAAGGTTTCCAGGACACGCACAAGACTGCCGAGAAGCTGGCTTCCGTTCTGGGTGTCGGGGCCGCCGAGATAGGCGTCTGTTCGACCGGCCTGATCGGCGAACGCCTCCCGATGGATGCGCTCCTCCCCGGCATTGACCAGGCAGTTGCCGCGCTGGCCGATGACGGCGCCGCCGGGCTCGCCGCGGCGACCGCGGTGATGACGACCGACAACGTGCCGAAGCAGGCCGCGCTGAAGCACCCGGACGGCTGGAGCATCGGTGGGTTCGCGAAGGGCGCCGGGATGTGCGCGCCGAACATGGCGACGATGCTGAGCGTGATCACCACCGACGCCGTGCTCGACCACCCGCATCTCGATCACGCGCTGCGCAACGCGGTCGCCAAGACGTTCAACCGGCTCGACGTCGACGGGGGAACGTCGACCAACGACACGGTGCTCCTGCTCAGCTCGGGCGCATCCGGTGTGAACGTCACGCGCGAGGCCTTCGAGGCGGCGTTGACCGTGCTGGCTGCTGACCTGGTGAAGCAGTTGCAGGCCGATGCCGAGGGCGTCACCAAGCACGTCAGCATCACCGTCCAGGGCGCCGCGACCGAGGCCGAGGCGCTCGCCGCCGCCAAGATCGTTGCTGAGGACAACCTCTGCAAGACCGCGTTCTTCGCGTCCGACCCGAACTGGGGCCGGATCGCGATGGCGGTCGGCAACACACCCACGGCCTTCGATCCGTCGTTGCTCGACATCACGCTGAACGGCGCCGCCATTTGTGTTGCCGGTGGCAAGGGTGTCGATCGCTCCGAGGCGGACCTCAGCGGCCTGGAGATCGACGTACTGATCGATCTGCACGCCGGCCCCGCGTCGGCGACCGTGCTGACCACCGACCTGTCCCACGCCTACGTCGAAGAGAACTCGGCCTACTCCTCGTGAACAGTCATGCAGATGCGGTCGAGAAGGCCGCCGTACTGACCGAAGCCCTGCCGTGGCTCAAGGAGTTCCACGGCAAGACCGTCGTTGTGAAGTACGGCGGGAACGCCATGGTCGACGACAAGCTCAAGCAGGCGTTCGCATCCGACATCGTCTTCCTCCGGTACGCCGGGGTGCGGGTCGTCGTCGTCCACGGCGGCGGACCGCAGATCAGCGACATGCTCGGCCGGCTCGGTATCGACAGCGAGTTCCGCGGCGGGCTGCGGGTCACCACACCGGAGGCGATGGACGTCGTCGGCATGGTCCTCGTCGGCAAGGTCGGCCGCGAGCTGGTCGGTCTGCTGAACGCGCACGGCCCGTTCGCGGTCGGCATGTCCGGCGAGGACGCGGGCCTGTTCACCGCGGAGCGTCGTACGGCGTTGGTGGACGGCGAACACGTCGACATCGGGCTGGTCGGCGACGTGGTCGAAGTACGTCCGGAGGCGGTGGTCGACCTGATCGACGCCGGCCGGATCCCGGTGGTGTCGACGATCGCGCCGGACGAGGACGGCCAGGCGCACAACGTCAACGCCGACACCGCGGCCGCCGCGCTCGCGGTCGCGCTCGGCGCCGAGAAGCTCGTCGTACTGACCGATGTCGCCGGGCTCTACCGCAACTGGCCGGACAGCGACGAGATCATCACGCAGATCGACGCGGCCGAACTGGCCGAGTTGCTGCCGTCGCTGGCGTCGGGCATGGTGCCGAAGATGGAAGCCTGCCTGCGCGCGGTCCAGTCGGGCGTCTCCCGTGCGACCGTGATCGACGGTCGCGTCCCGCACTCGCTGCTCCTCGAGATCTTCACCGACGCCGGAAGTGGAACCCAGGTGATCCCGTCATGACCGAACTCGTCACGATCGACGGCTCGCAGGCCGCGCTCACTGATCGGTACTCGAGTGCCCTGATGAACACCTTCGGGGCGCCGAAGCGCGTGCTGGTGCGCGGCGAGGGCGCGTACCTGTGGGATGCCGACGGCAACAAGTACCTCGACCTGCTCGGCGGCCTCGCGGTGAACTGTCTCGGTCACGCGCATCCGTTCGTGGTGTCCGCGGTGACGTCGCAGCTCGCCACCCTCGGCCACGTCTCGAACTTCTTCGCCTCCGCGCCGCAGATCGCGCTGGCCGAGAAACTACTCGGTCTCTTCGATGCCCCGGGCAAGGTGTTCTTCACCAACTCGGGCACCGAGGCGAACGAGGCCGCGTTCAAGATGACCCGGCGGACCGGCCGGACCAAGATCGTCTCGACCGTCGGCGCGTTCCACGGGCGGTCCATGGGCGCGCTCGCGGTCACGTGGAAACCGGCGTACCGCGAAGCGTTCGCGCCCCTGCCCGGCGACGTGGAGTTCGTCCCGTACGGCGATGCGGAGGCGTTGGCCGCAGCGGTCGACGACGAAACGGCTGCTGTTGTCCTCGAGCCGATCCAGGGCGAGAACGGCGTCGTCGTACCGCCAGCCGGATACCTACGGGCGGCGCGGAGCATCACGTCCGAGCACGGCGCACTGTTGTGGCTTGACGAGATTCAGACCGGGATCGGGCGGACCGGGACGTGGTTCGCTTTCGAGCCCGAGGGCATCACGCCGGACATCGTGACGGTGGCGAAGGGCCTCGGCGCCGGAATTCCGATCGGCGCCTGCATCGGTCTCGGCGCGGCCGCGGACCTGCTGCAGCCCGGCAACCACGGGACGACGTTCGGCGGCAACCCGGTCGCGTCGATCGCGGGCCTCGCGGTGCTGACCGTGATCGAGCGGGACGGCCTGCTTGCGCAGGTGAATGCCGTTGGCAACCACCTCGCGTCGTCGATCATCGCCCTCGACCACCCGATGATCGCGGGCGTCCGCGGGCGCGGGATGCTGCTGGCGATCGAGTTGACCGAGCCGGTGTCGGACCAGGTGGCGGCGCTGGCGCTGGAGGCCGGTTTCGTGATCAACAATCCGATCCCGAACGCGTTGCGGCTGGCGCCGCCGTACATCCTGAGCAAGGCTGATGCGGACAGTTTCGTCGCGGCCCTTCCCGGGCTGCTCGACAAGGTGGAGGTCTGATGGCTGCGAGGGGCGAGCGGACCGAGTCCACCGTTCGGCACTTCCTGCGGGACGACGATCTGTCGCCGGTCGAGCAGGACGAAGTACTCACGCTGGCCGCGCAGCTCGCGGGGGACCGGCACGGGCACAAGCCGTTGAGCGGCCCGAAGACGGTCGCGGTGATCTTCGACAAGACGTCGACGCGGACCCGGATCTCGTTCGCGGTCGGGATCTCCGAGCTTGGCGGCGTACCGCTGATCATCGACGCGCAGACATCGCAGATGGGCCGCGGCGAACCGATCGCGGACACCGCACGCGTGCTCGACCGGCAGGTCGCGGCGATCGTCTGGCGGACGTTCGGCCAGAGCCGCGTCGAGGAGATGGCCGCGGCATCGCGGGTGCCGGTGATCAACGCGCTGACCGACGAGTTCCACCCGTGCCAGATCCTGGCCGACCTGCAGACCGTGCGGCAGCACAAAGGCTCGACCGCTGGGTTGAAGCTGGTCTACCTCGGGGACGGCGCCAACAACATGGCCCACTCCTACCTGCTGGGCGGCGCGACAGCGGGCATGCACGTCGTCGTGGGATCGCCGGCGGAGTACCAGCCGGACCCCGCGATCCTGGTGCGCGCCGGCGAGATCGCCGCGTCGACCGGGGGATCGGTGGCGTGGACGGCGGACGCGGTCGCGGCGGCCGACGGCGCGGATGTGCTTGCCACCGACACCTGGGTGTCGATGGGGCAGGAGGCCGAGGCGGCTTCGCGCGAGGCGCCGTTCGTGCCGTACGCCGTGACGGAGCAGCTGCTGTCCAAGGCGAAGCCGGATGCGATCGTGCTGCACTGCCTGCCCGCGTACCGTGGCAAGGAGATCGACGCGGCTGTCATCGACGGCCCGCAGTCGGTCGTCTGGGACGAGGCCGAGAACCGGCTGCACGCGCAGAAGGCGCTGCTGTCGTGGCTGCTTGCGAGGAGTTTCGGGGCATGAGCATCGCCGTACCGACAACCAAGACCGCGCGTCAGCAACGGATCGTCGATCTGCTCGGTCGGCAGCCGGTGCGGTCGCAGACCGAGCTGGCCGATCTGCTCGCTGCGTCCGGACTGGTCGTCGGGCAGGCGACGCTGTCGCGCGACCTGGTCGAGATCGGTGCGGTGAAGGTTCGCGACTCGACCGGCCAGCTCGTGTACGCCGTACCGGGTGAAGGCGGTGACCGTACGCCGCGAGCCGGCGAGGCGGCCGCTTTCGAGGCGCGTCTGGCCAGGGTGGCGTCCGAGCTGCTGGTGTCGGCGGAGGGCAGTGCGAACCTGGTGATCCTGCGAACCCCGCCGGGTGCGGCCCAGTACTTCGCGTCGGCGATCGACCACGTGGGACTGGACGACGTACTCGGCACCATCGCCGGCGACGACACCGTCATGGTCGTGTCCCGCAACCCGGTCGGCGGCGAGGCGCTCGCCGCCCGCTTCCTGTCTCTTGCCGCCCGCGAACCGAAGTAAGGAATTGCCTTGAGTACAGCTGGACTATGGGGTGGCCGGTTCGCCGGCGGACCGGCAGACGCGCTGGCGGCGTTGAGCAAGTCGACGCAGTTCGACTGGCGGCTGGCGCCGTACGACATCGCCGGGTCGAAGGCGCACGCCAAGGTGCTGCACCGCGCGGGCCTGCTGACCGACGAGGATCTGGCCGCGATGCTGGCCGGTCTGGACGGGCTGCTTGAGGATGTTCTGTCCGGGAAGTTCCTGCCGGCGGAAGCTGACGAAGACGTGCACACCGCGCTGGAGCACGGTCTGCTGGATCGGCTCGGTGCTGAGCTCGGTGGTCGGCTGCGGGCCGGGCGCTCGCGGAACGATCAGGTCGCGACGCTGTTCAAGAGCTACCTGCGTGAGCACGGACGGATCATCGGCCGGCTCGTGCTGGAGCAGGTGAACGCGCTCGCTGATCAGGCTGCTCAACACCTGGGCGTTGCCATGCCCGGACGGACGCATCTGCAGCACGCGCAGCCGGTGTTGCTGTCCCACCATCTGCTCGCGCATGCCTGGCCGCTGATCCGGGACCTGGATCGGCTGGCCGACTGGGACGCGCGGGTCGCTGCGGATTCGCCGTACGGCTCGGGAGCTCTGGCCGGAAGCTCGCTGGGGCTGGATCCGGTCTTCGTCGCTCACGAGCTGGGCTTCACGAACTCGTCGGCGAACTCGATCGACGGGACCTCGTCGCGGGACTTCGTCGCGGAGTTCGCGTTCATCACCGCGCAGATCGGCGTCGACCTGTCCCGGCAGGCCGAGGAGGTGATCATCTGGGCGACGAAGGAGTTCGGCTTCGTCGAGCTGGACGACGCGTTCTCGACCGGGTCGAGCATCATGCCGCAGAAGAAGAACCCGGACATCGCCGAGCTGGCGCGCGGCAAGGCGGGCCGTCTGATCGGGAACCTCAGTGGTCTGCTGGCGACGCTGAAGGCGCAGCCGCTCGCGTACAACCGGGACCTGCAGGAGGACAAGGAGCCGGTCTTCGACTCGATCGACACGCTCGAGGTCCTGCTGCCTGCGTTCACCGGGATGATCCGGACGCTGCGCTTCAACACCGCCCGCCTCGAAGAGCTCGCACCGCAGGGCTTCTCCCTGGCAACCGACATCGCCGAGTGGCTGGTCCGCCAGAAGGTCCCGTTCCGCGTCGCCCACGAGCTCGCCGGCGCCTGCGTCCAGGCCTGCGAAAAACGCGGCATCGAACTCTGGGACCTGTCCGACGACGACCTGGCCGCCATCTCCCCGCACCTCACCCCCGAGGTCCGCTCCGTCCTAACCGTCCAAGGCTCCCTCAACTCCCGCAACACCCGAGGCGGCACAGCCCAACCCCAGGTAGAAGCCCAACTAACCGAACTCCGCACCCGCGCCGCCCAACACACCACCCGCCTGACCTAACCCCACCCCCCGCCCGACCGATCCCACCCCCCGCCCGACCCCACCCGCGCCCCGCCCCATCCCACGGCGCACCACCCATCCGCTGGCGTACGTCTGAGGGGTCAACCCCTGACCTGGTCGGTTGACCCCTGAGAATCTCGGTGCCTAACCGACCAGCTCAGGGGTCAACCCCTCGGATGGTCTTGAGTCATTTAGGGTGCTGGGCATGCCTGTGCGCCGTTCCGTTCTTGATGGTCCTGTGCTGGAAGTGGCGCCGAAGTTGCTCGGCATGCTGGTGAGCAGCACCACCGACGAGGGCACCGTCGTAGCCCGCCTCACCGAGGTCGAGGCGTACGACGGGCCCAACGACCCGGGGTCACACGCCTACCGCGGCGAAACCCCGCGCAACGCGATCATGTTCGGCCCACCTGGCTTCCTGTACGTCTACTTCACCTACGGCATGCACTTCTGCATGAACGTCGTCGTCGGCCCACCCGGCAAACCCTCGGCCGTCCTCCTTCGCGCCGGCGAGATCGTCGAAGGCGTCGAACTCGCCCGCGCCCGCCGCGGCCAACCAGCCGTCGAGAAGGTCGCGTTCAACCAAGCAGCCGTCAGGCAAGGCCCGGTCGCCAAGCGCCCGAAGGCAGACCCGGACCGGGACCTCGCCCGCGGCCCGGCCCGCCTGTGTGTTGCCCTCGGCATCAGAGGCGAAGGCAACGGCACCGACCTGCTCGCCAAGGACTCACCGATCCAACTGTTGCCAGGCCCCGGCTTCGACGGCGAACCGTCCACCGGCCCGCGCGTGGGCCTCCGCGAGGCAGCTGACCGCGCCTGGCGCTTCTGGATCCCGGGCGACCCGACGGTGTCGCCGTACCGCCCACACGTCCCGAAGCGCCGGGCCTAACGCCTCGCCAGCTCCAGCACGTAGTCCAGCTGCGGAAGCCCATGCTCCACCTCGGGGTCCGGGAACAGCCCGATGTGATGCACCCCAGCCGCCTCCAGCGCGTCAACATGCGCAGCGGCATCGTCGAGGGTCCCGATCGCACCGATCTGCGTCCACCAGTCCGTCGGCATGCCCACCAGCCCGTCGACACCGGCGTCGTCGTACAACTTCTTCATGTCGTCGAAGAACGGCAACGCAGTCACGCCCGGGTGGCTATCGGCGATCCGCCAGCCCAGCCACGGCGCGGTCCACTCGTACGCCGACTTGCGATCCTCCCGCACACACATCGCCGCGAACACCGCGACCACGAACCCGTCAGGCGATCCGGCGTACTCCACCGACTGACGCACGTACGCCGGAGTCGCAGGCTCCGCGAGCACGACGCCGCCCGCGACCCGCCCCGCCAGCGCCATCGACTTCGGGCCCATTACCCCGAGCAGGATCGGCGGCGGGGTGACCGGCGGCGCATCGAGCTTCACGTCCTTCAGGTAGACCGCCTTGCCCTCGAAGCTGACCTCTTCGCCGGCGAGCAGCCGGGTGACTGTCGTGGTGACTTCCTCGAGAGTTGTCAGCGGCGACTTCGGCCGGACGCCCATCTGCTCCATCCACGACTGCACGCCATGGCCGATGCCCGGCAGGAACCTCCCCGGCCCGAGCGCCTCGAGCGTGGCGAACTCCATCGCCGTCACCGCCGCCGTACGGGCGACCGCGGGCGCGATGCCGAGACCGACGGTCAGCCGCTCGGTCGACGTCAGCGCGGCCGACACCAGCGACGGACCGGCGGTGAAGAAGCAGTCTTCGATGATCCATAGCTCGTCGGCCCCGCCGCGGTCGAGACGCCGAGCCACGTCGGTGACCAGAGCAGCTGGGTAGGTACGCGGGAAGCACATTCCGAGACCGGTCATGGAGTGACAGTAGGAGAGCGCACCGACAGTTCGTGAAGTGCGGGTCAAAGCTCCCCGCCGCGCGCGAGTGAGGACGACGAGGGGACCATGCGCCGGGTAGGTTTCTGGTATGGCCCGTCCGCACTATGCGTCCCGTCTCGAGGACTGGTTCAACGTCGGGGTGCAGGCCGTGTTGCGGCGTCGTGGCTGGCAGGAGCGGATCATCCCGCAGGTCGGCTACGGCAACACGGAGTTCGTCCGCGTGCTCGCGCGGGTCGTGCTCGGCCGGGACCCACGCAACCAGCCGCGGTACGACGAGGACCAGGTGGTGCGCGGCTGGCGGGTCTTCGTCACCGCGCCGGCGACCAAGGTGCTGGTCTCGGTCACGATCAACGGCCGGACGTACGACGCTGTCACCGACCGCGGCGGGTTCATCGACCTGACCGTTCCGGAGGTGCTGCCGGCGGGCTGGCACGAGATCATGCTCGGCGTCCACGGCGAACGCCAGGCCCGGGCGCGGATCTTCGTACCGGATCCCGACGCGACGTTCGGACTGGTCAGCGACATCGACGACACGGTCATCCTGACGATGCTGCCGCGGCCGATGATCGCCGCGTGGAACACCTTCGTCCGCGACGAGCAGGCGCGCCGCGTCGTACCAGGGATGGCAGGGCTGTACGACGAGCTGCTGGCGGACCACCCCGGTGCGCCGATGTTCTACCTGTCCACGGGAGCGTGGAACACCGCGCCGACGCTGACCCGCTTCCTCGCGCGGCACGGGTATCCGCCGGGGCCGTTGCTGATGACGGACTGGGGGCCGACGAACACCGGCTGGTTCCGCAGCGGCCAGGAGCACAAGCGGACCGCACTGCGCCGGCTGGCTCGTGAGTTCCCCAAGGTGCGCTGGGTGCTGATCGGTGACGACGGCCAGCACGACCCACAGCTGTACGGCGACTTCGCGCAGTCGCACCCGGATCATGTCCTGGCCATCGGCATCCGCCAGCTGACTCCGGCGGAGCAGGTGCTGTCACACGGTCTGCCCGTGCCGAACCAGGACCCGGGCGCCCACGACCCGCAGCGCCCGACCGCGGTCACGGTGCAGGGGCCCGACGGACATGCGCTCCGTCCGCAGCTGCGTGACGTGCTGGCACGTCCGGAACCCACCTGAGCGTCGGTCCGCCCGAGTACAGGACACTAGTAGGTGACCGACGTACGCGAGGAGAGACCAAGTGACCGAACGCCGCACCCAGGTACTGGATGACCTGGAGAGCCGTGGCCTGATTGCCCACTCCACTGACCCGGACGCCCTTCGGGCCTCGATGGCAGCGGGACCGATCACCTCCTATGTCGGCTTCGACCCCACCGCGCCCAGTCTGCACATGGGGAACCTGCTACAGCTGCTGACGCTGCGGAGACTCCAGCTGGCCGGCCACAACCCGATCGGGCTCGTCGGCGGCGCCACCGGGTTGATCGGTGATCCGAAGGAGACGTCGGAGCGGGTGCTGAACCCGAAGGACGTCGTCCAGGAGTGGGTCGAGAAGGTCCGCGCCCAGGTGGAGAAGTTCGTCGACTTCGACGAGTCGCTGCCGAACCCGGCCCGGATCGTCAACAACTACGACTGGACCAAGGACCTCAACACGCTCGACTTCCTGCGGGACATCGGGAAGCACTTCCCGGTGAACCGGATGCTCGGCCGCGAGGTGGTGAAGGCGCGGCTGGAGCAGGGGATCAGCTACACGGAGTTCAGCTACGTGCTGCTGCAGTCGCTGGACTACCTCGAGCTCTACCGCCGGTACAACTGCACACTCCAGACCGGCGGCAGTGACCAGTGGGGCAACCTGACTGCCGGGGTGGAGCTCATCCGCCGCAGCGAGGGCGGGAAGGCGCATGCGCTGGCCACCCCACTGGTGACCAAGGCCGATGGGACCAAGTTCGGCAAGACGGAGTCGGGCACAGTGTGGCTCGACCGCGAGCTGACATCGCCGTACGCCTTCTACCAGTTCTGGTTCAACACCGACGACCGGGACGTCATGCAGCTGGTGCGGTTCTACACCTTCCGTACTCCGGAAGAGATCGCCGCACTGGAGCAGGCGACTGCAGAACGTCCGCAGGCCCGTGAAGCCCAACGTGTCCTCGCGGAGGACGTGACCACGCTGGTGCACGGCGCCGAGGAGACGCGACGCGTGCAGGAGGCCTCGAAGGCGCTGTTCGGCCAGGGGGAGTTGGCGTCGCTCGACGGCTCGACGCTGGTCGCGGCACTACGAGAAGCACCCCATGTAGAGCTGGGCGCCGGCGAGCCGATGCCAACGTACGGCGACCTCCTGGTGAAGTCCGGCCTGGTCGCCAGCAAGTCGGCTGCACGGCGGACCGTGGCCGAGGGCGGCGGGTACCTCAACAACGAGAAGGTGAAGGACGCGGAGTACGTGCCTGGCACGGACGACCTGCTGCCGGGCGGCGTGCTGGTGCTGCGGCGCGGGAAGCGTTCATTTGCAGGGGTTCTGGCGTCGCCGGCCCAAGGCTGAGAGCTCGAGTGTGGGGTGGCCTCCACTCCCACATCCGGGTTGTCGAAGGCAAATTACAGGCCTGTGATTCAGCACACCGGGAACCGATTTGACCGGCCACCTGCAGGCCACGTAATGTTCTTCTTGTTGGAGCGAGGCGCGGGACGCGAAAGCGGCCGGTCGCTCCGAACCCCCCAAGGCTAGCTGAGCCGAACCGGGTTGTCTGATCCGGGGCGGTAGCTTGGATGCGGGTGGAAGGTCAGAAAAATCGGGTCTTGACTCGGTGGATCTGGTCCGGTAAGGTAGCGCAGGTTGCCCCGGAAGCCTGGCCGAAAGGTCAAGCTGCGGTGTGCGCCCGATTCTTGAGAACTCAACAGCGTGCCGAAAGTCAATGCCGAAAGATGCATTAACCCCGTGCATGGGCTTCGGATGATTGTCTGCCAGGGGCCTTCTTGGAAGGTTTTTGGTGGGTGGTTGTTTGTTGTCTGTGTTCGGATTCCTTTGAAATTTATACGGATGACAAGCCAGTAATGGTTTTGTTTCTGATTCAAAGGATCACTCAATGTAGTCTGTTTTCCGCGATCTTCGGGTTGTGGTTGACATATAGATTTCAACGGAGAGTTTGATCCT